>NZ_KB891697.1 GCF_000373545.1 Alkalispirochaeta alkalica DSM 8900 | reverse complement strand
CAGCGCAATTCTTTCCCCCTTCGAGAAATCAGAACAAGACAAGGCCGTGCCATCTCGCCCGGGGGCAAACAGAACGGGCACCCTGGAGATCAGCTTTAATCAGACCAGGGTTTCCACGGTCCTCCCCCCCGAGGTATCCCTGGATGACCTGGAGTTCGACCTCACCCTCACCTCCACAGACCCCGACCAGGAACCCATCGAGGCACAGGAGCTCTCCGCCGGGAATATCTCGCTGCCGGGCATCCCCGAGGGGACCTGGACCATCTCGCTTCGGGGATACTTCCCCGAGGGAACACCCCTGGAAGGGGTCGTCCACGGGGTCTACGCCTTCGGTGCATCCTCCCAGGACCCGATAGAAATCGCCGCAGGCCTTCCCACCACGTGGGAGGCCCAGCTTCTGGCTATTCAGTCAGAGGGGGGAACCGGCTCCGTAGAAATCAACCTTTCCTGGAACCCACCCGCGCTGATCACCGGATACCACAACGAGGCAGGAATCCCCGCACCCTCGCTACAGCGGCTCAGACCGGGCCAGACTCACGACGAACCGGTCCATATTCCCACCGCAAACATTGATTTTGACCCCCTGGAGGGGACCCTGCGTTACCACCGGGTCGAGGGCGACCTGCTCCAGAGCGGCTTCTACCGCATCGTGATCCCCCTGCGAAGACAGGGTATTCCCGTGGCCACCTACCGCGACGTGATCCATATCTACGACGGACGACGCTCGGAGAAGACGCTGGACATTACCGGGCGGATCGGGCTTCCCCCCTCGGCACCGGAAGATCTTCAGGTAACCCAGGGAGCTTTTGACCCCGATGAGGCAACCTGGGCTGTCCATCTTTCCTGGACCAGGACGGCCGATACCGCCCTGGGATACCGGATCTACCGCAGGGAGTCCGGTGCGGACGAGTTCGGCACCTTCCTCCCCGGGGCGGGGGCTTTATCCGCCAACAGCTCGCTCTTCACCGACCGGGTCCCGCCCGATTCCTCCTGGGACTACCGCGTCGTCGCCTACAACACCTACGGCGAGTCCCCGGGAGCAGAAACCCCGATGCCCGTTACCGTTGATCTGCCCTCCTTCACCGTGACGTTCCTCGCCAACGGTGCTGAGGGAGACCAGCCAGACCCCGTAACAGGACCCCACGGCGGAACTATTCCCCTGCCGGACCCCTCGAATCTTGAGAGGGAAGGATTCTTCTATGAGGGCTGGAACACCGAACCCGATGGCAGCGGGACCAACTACGTCTATACAGCCGAACCGCCGGCAACTATCACCGTGATGGGTGAAATGACTCTCTACGCCATGACCAGGACGGTGAACACGAGGCTGGACGGAGATGAGTTCGATCCCGACCCCGATAATCCCGAATGGTATTTCCGGGTTACCGCCGGAACAGGTATTCTCTACGGAACGAACCTCTATACTCACGATTCATCACTGCCGGCAGCAGTATTGCACGCCGGCCTTTTGGAGAACGGAGAATCGGGAGTTGTCAAGGTCAGGCGATTCCAGACAACCGATCACCGCTATCTGACGTCCACGCGAAACGGGGTTACCACCCTCTCCTTCGGATCCTGGGCTGGAGCCTACCAGATCACAGGAGCAGGACAGGTCTTTCCTCCCTATTTCCGTGTCAGCGATGGGGGAGAACTGACCATCGAGACATCCTCCGAAAGCGCCCTGATCCGCTATACCACGGATGGCGAGGATCCCGGCGAGGACAGCCCCGAATACACAGGGCCCTTTACCGTAGCAGAGGATCAGATTATCCGGGCCCGGGTCTCTGCCGACGGGCTGGAGCCAGTGGAGCGCTCCGTGACCGTGAGGAAGATCACCTTCGATACAAACGGAGGCGGTGATCTTAATCCCCTCTTCCGCCTGGCCGGACAACAATACGCGGCACCATCCCCCTCCAAGGCAGGATACAGCTTTGACGGGTGGTTCACCGATCCCGAGCTCACCAGTTCCGTGCCACAGAACGTGGAAACCTCGGGAACGCTCTACGCAAAATGGAGCGATTGATTGACCGCCCTGACCTCACACCCTGGTGGACGAGACCGCCAGGGTGCAGCCTCTCTCAGAAAGAGTTTTATATAATGATATCAAGAATTCTGGAATCTCCACCACAAAAGCGATAGACTTCTCTATACTATGATCACGAATAACGCGATGTGCGAAGGAGTCGTAGAAAAAGCAAGTTTCCAGGGACGGCTGAATAGAGCCACCGGAACACCCTTCCATAGCAAAATCGCCAGGATGCGTCTTGCAGGGCCGGTACTGGTCATGCTCCTTTTCACCATTGCCTGCGATGGAGCTCTCTCGCCCTTCGAGAAGACCAGAGGAGATCACACTCCTGCATCGGCTTTCGACGGTTCTGCCACGGGAACCCTCGTTATCACTTTCAATCAGACACAAATATTAACCGTCCTCCCCTCGCCGATATCCCCTGAGGATCTCCTGTTTTACCTCACTCTCAGTCCCGGGGAAGCAGGCCTGGATCCGATCGAGATACCAGAACTCCTTCCCTCACACCTTTCCCTGACTGGCATTCCCCCGGGACTCTGGAACATCTCCTTGAAAGGGAGCTTTCCCGAAGGCACCACCGTAGAGGGAGCAACCCCCGGAATAGAGGCCTTCGGCGCGTCCTCCCAAGAGCCGCTGGAGATTCTGGCGGGGCAAATTGTCAGCTGGAATGCTGAACTCCGGGCCCTTCGCGAAGGAACGGGTTCCGTGGAGATCGAACTCTCCTGGATTCCGGAGCTCTCCTCCGGAAAAGAGCGCGTTACGGGTTACGGCAACCCATCGCTGCAGCGACTCAGACCGGGCCAGGTTCACGACGACCCGATCAACATTCCCGAAGCGAACATTGATTTTGACCCCCAGGAAGGGACTCTGCGTTACCACCGGGTCGATTCCGGCGACCTTCTCGAGAGCGGATTCTACCGCATCGTGATCCCCCTGGAACGCTACGACGCAGGGACCGATCAGACCTACGCTGCAGGAGCTTACCGCGACGTGATCCACATCTACGACGGCCGCCGCTCGAAGCAGCAACTGGATATAACCCAGCTGATAGGAACGCCTCCCCAGGCACCGGGCACCTTTCAGGTCTCCCAGACTTCCTTTCACTATGAGAGAGCCGAACATCCCTGGGATATTACCCTCTCCTGGGACATCTCCGGCATCAATACCGCTGCGGGATACCGGCTATATCGCGCAATTCAGCCCGAAGAGTTCGATACCCAACCACTCGAAGGAGCTGATTCCCTGTCCCGAACCACTGCCAACTTTACCGATCAGGCTGCAAATCCTGCCCCCCTTGGAACAGGAGATTATGCCTACCAGTACCGCGTGGCTGCCTGGAACAGCTACGGAGAAACCCCGTCCACCCAGGACGTAGAGGCTCTCAGGGTCCACGACCTTGGATCTTTTCTGTTCATCGAGACCGACGAAAATCTTGTTCTTGCCGGTTATGCCGGTAACTCGGGGGAGACCCTGGGAAGCATTCCCGAGGAGCACGAAGGGAAATACCTTCGGCACATTGCCGAGGGGGTCTTTTCCGGACTCGCCTTGACGGGGCCTCTCCCAGAAATATCCGAAGGCATCGAATCCATCGGCAGAGAGGCTTTCTCGGAAAACTCCTTTGATCCGGATGTGACGATCCCTGGTTCGGTGGCATCGATTGGCGATGGGGCCTTTCGTGCAGCCTGGGGAGAAGATGCCGGGAATGTCTCTTTTTTGACCTTCATGGGCGGCCACAGCAGCCTTGTGCACATCGGCGATAGAGCCTTCTCGGAGAACCGGTTTACCACCGATGACCTGTCTATTCCTCATTCCGTCACAACCCTTGGCGCCTATGCCTTCGGTTCAGAGGGAGAGACTCCCCCCAATCCCCGATCATTCCACGAGGCATCGTTGCAACTACCCTATGAACTGGAGATAATCGGGGCCGGCGCTTTCAGGCACACCGGGTTTAACAGCACCGACCAGGGAACGATGCCAGACCTGTCTATCCCTGGTGAGGTTAATACCATAGGAGAGGGAGCCTTCGAGGAAACAGCCTTTACCGGGCACCTGTTTCTGGGTGACCTGGTCCGGACCATCGGCGTGAGAGCGTTCAGAAACGTTCCCTTCAATTTCGCAGGGGAGGAGTTCGTCATTCCTGCTACGGTCGAAGAGATCGGGTCGGAGGCTTTTGCTGGCTGGATCTGGGAAGAAGGGGGAGGAAACGCAGGGACTGTGCGTGTTGACGCTGTCGATCCCCCAGCCGCTGCGGAGGACATCTTCGGCAGTGCCACACCGCTGATCCGTGTTCCTTCTGAATCGGTTGATGCCTATAAAGGTGCCCCAGGCTGGAGCCACTACAGCGATTCTATTATTTCGCAGTAACAACTGCGATGGATGGCCCGCGGGGGGAGGCTCAGACCCTGTCTGTATCCTGTACGAGCCGCCCCCCCTTTTTCGGCTCATCGTGCTGATTCACCGTCGATTTCCTGATAACACACCCAACGGGCGCCCTCGCTAATCCGCCTTGGCCGAATCCAGGTCGGGATCGTACAGGGTAACGGTATCCCTGCCCTCCTCCTTGGAGCGGTACATCGCCCTGTCGGCGCTGGCCGAGAGTTCTGTCAGGGAATCGCCGTGATCGGGAAAGAGGGCGATCCCGATACTGGAAGACACAGTCACCAGGTGTTCACCGATCGTGCAGGGCTCCTGCAGGGCCTGGCGAACCTTCTCGGCCACCCGGAACGCCCCCCGGCGATCGACGTTCCTCACGAGAAGAAGAAACTCGTCCCCCCCAATGCGGGCCGCCGTGTCTGATTCCCGCAGGGTCCGTTCGATCCGGCGAGCCACTTCCTGAAGGAGGGCATCACCCACGGCGTGTCCCAGGGTATCGTTCACGGGCTTGAAAGAATCCATATCCAGAAAGAGCAGCGCCAGGGACTCTCCCTCCCGGCGGGCCACGGCCAGGGCGGTGTCTACCCGGTCGGAAAAGAGAATGCGGTTCGCCAGACCGGTGAGCGCGTCGTGCAGCGCCAGATGGGAAATTCGTTCCTGGGCCTCGCGACGCTCCTGGACATCACCGATATACCCGTACCAGCCAGCCCCTCCGTCGGTGTCTTTCTCGCACGAGGCCTGGCCCTGGTGCCAGCGGTAACTCCCCGAGGCAGTTCTGATCCGGAACTCCTGAAGCCAGGGCGTTCCCCGATCAAAGGATGCCCTGAGCCCCTCCTCGACCAGGGGGAGATCCTCGGGGTGCACGGCCCGGAAAAAGAGGCCTGCGTCACATCGGAGTTCCTCGGGAGAAAAGCCAAAGACGTTCTCCACGCGCCAGCTCACGTAGGGGAAGGAACGCCCCCCCTCCGGCTCCTGACGGAGCTTGAAGATGACTCCCGGCACGTTCTGGGAGACCCGATGGAGGAGCGCTACCGCTTCTTCCCGAGCCCTCTGGGCTTCCCTGGCGTCGGTGATGTCCCGGGCGATCCCGTGGAGCTCCACAACCCGGCCGGCCCCATCAAAACAGGGCGAGGCGTTGGAAGTATGCCAGCGCCAGGAACCGTCACGGTGACGGACCCGGTACTCTACCCCGCTCTGCTTCTGCCGGGTGTGGAAGACCCGGTCCAGGAAGTCCCAGAACCGTTCAAAATCCTGGGGGTGAAAAAACTCTGTCAGGGACCTTCCCAGGACATCCTCCGCATCGTGGCCCAGAAGCTCTGCCAAGTTGGGAGAGACGTAGGTGAAGATTCCCTTGGCCGTGACGCTGTAGATGATATCGTTGGCGTTCTCCACGATGGTGCGGAACTTCTCTTCGCTCTCCTGCAAGAGCTGCTCCAGCCGCTTCCTGCGCGTGATATCCACGGCCAGGCCGGTCCAGAGGACGCTCCCGTCGGGCATCTGGCGGGGGGAATCCTGGGCCTCCACCCACCGTTCCCTTCCATCGGGCAGAATCAGGCGGTACTGGCACTGAAACTGCCCCATAGTTCTGGCGGCGCGCTCGCTCTCGCGGAGTAGCCGCTGGTAGTCATCGCGGTGGATCATGCGACGGAGCACCTGGGGATCCCGCTGAAGTTCCTCGGGCGTCACCCCGAAGGAGCGCAGACCATCGCTGGCGAAGGGATACTCGATGGACCCGTCGGGGTTGCGCAGGAGCTGGTAGACAAAGCCTGGCAGGTTTTCCAGGATGGAGCGGAGCCGGTACTCGTCCTCCTGGATTCGTTCCTCGGCCCTCTTTCGGGCGGTGATATCAAAGAGCGTGCCGATGCTGCACACGTCTCCCCGATAGAGGGTTTTTCCGGCGGTGAGTTCAACCCAAACCGTTTCCCCCGACCGGGTCCGTCCCTTTATCTCGTACCGGAAAGCCACAAGTTTTCGGTCGTGGCGGGAACGCACGCGGTGGTTCACCTGCTCCCGCTGATCGGGGTGAACCAGATCCAGGGCGTTCATGGAGAGCAGGTCGTCCCGGGAGTAGCCGAAGATACGCACCATGGCGGGGTTGACCACCACGAGCCTGGCCCCGCGCAGGATAAAGATTCCTGCTGCGGCATGGTCAGAGAGGGTCCTGAAGAGTTCCTCGCTCTCCCGGACAGATTCGGTCCTCCGCTGGACCTCCTGAAGCAACTGCCTCCGCTGGCGGCGAAGCACCGCATTATACAGCGCCAGCGCTCCCAGAAGGAAGGCCAGACCCGAGGCTCCCAGAACCGGCCAGAACCAGCGGGGCAGGACCTCCCGGGTCTCGCTGCGAAGCCATCGCTGGGTAAGCCTCCGCAGTTCCTCCTCCCCCAGCGCAGCCAGGGCTGCATCGATCCGCGCCCGCAACTCCGGCTCGCCCCTACGGACCCCCGCCCGCAGGGAGCGGGAGTAGAGCCCCTGGACGGGATAGAAGGCCGTAACCGCGTTATACCGGTCCAGAAGGTACTGCGCCACGGGCAGATCAGAGACGAAGGCCACGAGCTCCCCCTGAAGCGCTGCCTGCACCATGCAATCGTTGTTATCGAAGCGCCGCAGAACCACCCGGGGATAGGAGCGCTCCATGTAGTATTCCTCGTAGGAACCCCGCGTCACCCCCACAAGCCGCCCCTCCAGGTCGTGAACCGTCAGGGGCATCGCTCCGGCCGCCACAAAGAGGTACCCCTTGAGGGGCAAAAGAGGCGAGGAAAACTCGAAGAACGTCTCCCGCCCCGGCGAACGAAGAAGGCCCCCCTGAGCGTGGGCGCTCCCTTCCAGAACCCAGGCGAGGCTCTCGGGCCAGGAACCAAAATGAAACTCCACGGGCTGACCCAGAGGCCCCTCCAGGGCTTTCCAGAGGTCTACCAGCACTCCCTGGGGGGTTCCCCGGGAATCGAGAAAGGAGAAGGGGGGCCAGTTGCTGTCCAGCGAGACGATCAGCGCCGAATGGGCACCTTCCCGGGCCAGGAGGGGATACACCGAAAACCACGCACCAAGAAGAAAGACAAGGAGAGAAACGAGCCTGCCCGGTCCGGGGAAAGCCTTCCGTTTTTTCGGTCGAGATAACCTTTGATGCATCGGGCTCCACACTTTTTGTAACTGGCCAGGATAACTGGACAGAGCAACCGGGCAGGAAACACCACCCCGTCAGCAGTTGTTATAATGTGCCACACCCTCTGGGGGAAAACAAGATTTTTTCCGGATTTCTTTCAGGTGGAGCAGAAAATTTTTTCCCCCGACGGCCCTTCTGCTCCTGTGCCGTTTTGCGCGTTTCCCTGCGTATCCTCTTCGGTGTTTTCTTTTGTGTCTTCTTCCGTGGCCACGAACCCCCGCGATGCCCGCCGGAAGATCAGGATCGCCAGCACCCCGGCGATTCCGTTCGCCCAGGCCAGCCCCAGGAAGAGGCCCTGAAGCCCCCCCAGACTGCGCCCGACAAGCGCCAGCGGCAGATAGAGCCCGACAAGCCTCATGAAAGCCACCGCTGCAGCAGCAAAGGGGCGCTGCAACCCGTTAAAAGCCGCCGATGTGACCATGACAACACCCAGAAGACCGAAGGAGGGAGCCAGGATTTGCAGGTACGCCGTGGTGGCGGCCACAACGGCCTCGGTGCTGTTGAAGACCTCCGCCACAGGCCGTCCGCCCCCCCCAAAGACCAGGGCAACCACCACTCCCCAGAGCAGGGAGATCACAACCGCCACCCTGTAGCCCTCCCTGGCCCGATGAACCTTGCCGGCTCCCAGATTCTGACCCACAAAGGGGGTAAAGACCATGGCCAGGGCCATGGTGAAGACCAGAGAGAAGGACTCCAGCCGCGTGGCCACCCCGAACCCGGCGATCGCCTCGGCACCAAAACGCGAGACCAGGCGGGTCACCACTCCCATGGAGATTGGCAGGGCCAGGTTTGTGAGCGCTGCCGGAATGCCCACAAAGAGAATGCTCCGGGAACTCACCAGAACCCCCGACAGTTCGTTTCGATGGGGAACCATCTTTCTGGATCGCGCCAGAACCCAGAGCACGATCACCATGGTACTTCCCCGGGAGATCACCGTGGCGATGGCGGCTCCCCCAATTCCCAAACCGGGAACCGGCCCCGCTCCGAAAATCAGCAGGGGATCCAGAAACATATTCAGCACCACCGAGAAGACGATCACCGCCCCGGGAGTTTTACTGTCGCCCAGAGCCTGAAGGATGTTCTGGCCCACCATGGGGAGCATCATGAAGGGCATTCCCAGATACCAGACTGAGATATAATCCCTGATATAGCCGATCAGATGTTCCTCGGCACCGAGAAGGGCGAAAAAAGGATCTATGGTGAGGAGCCCCGCTCCTGCCAGGACAACCACCACCGCCAGGGCGAGAAGGTGGGCGTGATACGTGAGTCGCCGGGCCAGGGAGAGATCACCGGCACCTGCGGCCCGGGAGACACAGGCCGAGGCACCCACGCCGAGCCCCGAGGCGATACTCCCCGCCACGATCACCACAGGGAAGGTATAGCTCATGGCGGCCAGTTCCAGCGCTCCCAGACGCCCCACAAAGAAGGTGTCCACCATATTGAAGAGGACGATCCCCAACGCTCCGGCGAGCATGGGGAGGAGAAGTCTGACCAGAACCGACGCCGGGGGATCGTGGAGTATATCGGGATCTTTCATGCGCCCCTCAGGGTATGACCACGGGAAAAGAAAAACAACCCCCGGCAGACCTGTTCCGGCCCGTCGGGGGAGCAGGAACGGTCCCCGATCCCCGGGGTAATACATTATTTTTTTTGTCGGTTTTTCTTGACCCGCCCCCCCATCAGTCCTATCTTGATCGTATAACTTGATGGTGCAAGGAGCAAAATCATGAAAATTCTGGTTGTTTTTTACTCGACCTACGGTCACATGTACGCCATGGCCACGGCAGCAGCAGAGGGAGCGAAAGCGGCGGGGGCCGAGGTGCAGATCCGGCGCGTACCGGAACTGCTGGGGGAGGATATTCTGGGCGCCATGGGGGCTCTGGAGGCACAAAAGGCTTTCTCCCATATCCAGGAAGTGACCCACCAGGATCTGACCGAAGCCGACGGCATTATCTTCGGTGTACCCACCCGCTTCGGGAATATGCCCGGACAGATGCGGATGTTCCTGGACTCCACGGGTCCACTCTGGGTCAAGGGATCTCTTGTGGGAAAGGTGGGAAGCGTGATTACCTCCACGGGCTCCCAACACGGCGGAGCAGAGTCGACGATTCTCTCGACCCACATCACCCTTCTCCACCACGGCATGGTGCTGGTGGGGTTGCCCTATACGTTTCAGGAGCAGATGAAGATCGACGCCATGAACGGAGGGTCGCCCTACGGAGCATCTACCATCACCGGAGCTGACGGCAGCCGCATGCCCAGCGAGGTTGAACTGGCGGGAGCCCGTTTCCAGGGAGACCACGTGGCCCGGATCGCGGGAAAACTGGCCTGACACAACAGAGACTCTCCGGTCCTGCCTGCCAGGTGAGAGCTACGGTCCGGGGAGTCTCTCGGGAGGTTACCCTCTCAGGAGGTTCCCGAGGCGCTCTTGCCCAGCTCCCGGTGTCTGCGCCGGACCTCCGCCATGAGCGGCGGAAGGACGAGCTCCACTACCTCCGGATCCAGACCGGCGTCGCGGGCGATCTCCTTCAGGCGACGCATCTGGTGCTCCTCCCTGGCGGGATCGGCCGGAGGGAGCTTGTGCTGGTGCTTCAGCTCCCCCACCCTGAGGGTCACGCGAAACCGTTCGGCCAGAAGGCGGATCATGGCAGCGTCGAGGTTGTCGATGGAGGCCCGGTACTCACCGAGCTCCCGGAGTACATCGTCGGGATGGATATCTCTCTCACTCACCCCGCTATCATAGCAGGACTGGTGATGTGGTGAAAGATGGCGGGAATCACCGGGCCTCGCCGGGGCTCAAAGGCCGGGGGAGGATCGGGGAGTACCGGTGAGTTTCACAGTAGCAGGTTCCCCAGTTCCTTCTCCCCGGGATCGAGGGCCACGCCCTTGTCGCTGCGCACCAGAGGCTGGCGAAGGAGTTCGGGGGTTTCCAGAAGCTCCTCCCGGGGATCGAAGTCCATCCAGGCCAGACCACGCTGGCCGTAGAGCTTGCTCTCTGTATCCACCAGGGCATTCATGCCCCCGCACCCCGCAGCGATCGTGTCGAGCTCACCCGGCTTCAGGGGGTTCACGCGGATATCACGTTCCTGAAAGGCAATACCCCGTTCCTTGCAGAACCGGACACACCGCCTGAAACCGGCAGATTTTTTTGTTCCTATTATTTGCGGTACCACAGGCAACCTCGGTATCGTGCTGGACGCGCCCGCTAGGCGAGCGCCTGCCACCGGTTCCACTGCACCACCTCAGCCAGGGGCTTCCGCTCCCGGGGTGCGTGCTCGGCGGCGCGATGCTTCTCGTTCAGGGACGTTCCGTCTCCGGGAAACCCCAGAGCAACCACGGTGATGATCCGCGTTTCGTCTTCGATTCCAAAGCCCTGCCGCACCGCCAGGGGGTCGAAGCCGGCCATGGGATGAGCGTAGAGCCCTTCCCTCGTGGCCTGGAGCATCAGGTTCATCACGGCCAGACCGGTATCAAAGAGGGCATACTCCCTGTTGTCATTCAGGCGGCAGTCCAGGTCATCCCGGGTCGTTACCACCAGCAGGACCGGGGCCTCCCGGGCCCAGTAGTTCCCCTCCGGAAGCGCTCCCCGGACAATCCCCAGAGAGGTCTCGTCCTGACATACCAGGAAACGCCAGGGCTGCTTGTTGTTGCAACTGGGGGCAAGCACAGCCGCCTCCAGCACCCGTTCCAGAAGGGGCTGGTCCAACCCACGGGGCCCGTAGGCCCGACGCGCGCGGCGATTCATGATTTCCGGTACGATCTCCGCCATATCTCTACCTCCTTGAGGATTCAACCAACGGGAGAATTTCTTTCACCAGCGAACGATCGGAATCGGAGAGATCCAGCTCGAGCAGCTCCTTGGGAGTATACCACCCCGCCTGGACATGCTCTCTCAAAACCAGCGGCTCCGGGGGAATCTGCACCCAGTAGCCCACCAGGACGTAGGAGACGCCCTTGTGATCGAAGGGGATGCTCCCCGCCTCGTCACCCACGGTGACGGAGACCCCGAACTCTTCCCGGAACTCCCGCTCGAGACAGGACCGCTCGTCGGGATCACCCTCGTCGCACTTCCCCCCGGGAAACTCCCAGCGCAGCGGCTGGGCGCCCGTCTTCTTGCGCTGGGCCGCAAAAAAACGGCCCTCCTGGTACGCCACGGCTGCGGTGGTCACCAGACGCCCCTGACGGAAGAGTTTCCCCCCCGAAGGCCCGCAACAGCAGCCCCCGGGACCCGCAGAATCGGTACTCACCGAACCGGCACTCACAGAAAAAGAACGCGATGGAGAAAAAAGTGCAGAACCCCGGAAAAGACACCGATCATTCCCAGGTTTGCGCTGTGGCGTCCAAAGACCCTGTCCAGAGACTCCACGGCAGCACTGGTGACCTCGGTCCGTTCCTGATAGTACTGGAAGCAGAGAGCGAAGCCCATGAGCATGCCTGCCACGGCGGGGAAGAGATCACCCACCACAGGGGGCGTGCCGGGGGTCACCGAGAGCAGTTTCAGGAACCCCACTACGAAGGCGATGACCCCCATGGCAAGGCGGAACCCGGTGTGCTTGAACATTTCCGGATTGAACACTGCGTGGAGGCGCATGCGCTCGTCCATGCGGTCAAAGGCAAGGGCGATTCCGGCTATGACATTGGCGAGAATTGAGAGGAAGTAAATCTGGTACATGGTATAAAAGTACCCTGTTCCTGGCTCCCGGTCAATCGAGTCTTGACACCGGTCAATCGAATCGATCAGTCGGCGGGTATCTTCAGGGAAAGCACCGCTTCATCTCCCCCGATGACGACCAGAATCTCCAGCAGTTCCTCCCCTTTCAGGAGATTCTTCTCGAGGCGAAGGGGGATACTCCGCTCCTGACCAGGCCCCGGTGCCAGATCCACGATCTCCTGACCCGCGGCGGAGACGGTCACCAGGGGCTGGAGGTGGGGTCCGGACTGTGGAGCGGCCCCGGAGGGAGCATCGGCGGACGTGGCTCCCTTGCGAACCGTTACAACGGCAAGGACCTCCTGGCCCAGGTGATATATCTCACCCGAGAGGCGGTACTCTCCCAGCCGGACCTGGCCTGCCAGGGGGCGCAGAACAAAAAGATAGATGAAGAAGAGGATCACCACCACCACTACGTCGATCAGGGCGATGGCGAGACCCCGATTACGCCGGAAGAAACTTCCCTGGGGAGGCTCCCAGCGGCGACACCGCGCAGCTTCCTCCTCGGTCCTGCGGGAGTGGAAGTGAAGCTCCCCCGACCCTTCTTTTCTCCAGGGGGCAGGCGAGAGAGGCCGTTCGTCGTCGTTCACGGAGCTCCTCCCGAGATCTCTCCGAGAGAACGGGCCAGATCACGGGCCGTGAACCATCCCGCCCGCGAGGCCAGCCTCTGACCAGCCCTGAGATGGAGTGCTACGGCGGTCCGGGCTGCCTCGGCGGCCTCTGTCCCGGCGGCGCAGAGCGCTCCGGCGAGCCCCGCCAGAACATCCCCCGTTCCGGCCGTGGCCAGGGCGGGGCATCCCCCGTCAAAGACGCTGATACTGCCGTCGGGATCGGCCACGCAGGTGACGGACCCTTTCAGAACGACCACAGCGGCGTAGATCTCTGCAGTTTTCCGGAGCGCCTCCCAGGGGTTGCAGGCCAGGTCCCGGGGGGTACACCCCAGCATCGCGGCGAGTTCTCCCGGATGCGGCGTCAGGATAAGGGAAGCCTCCCCGCCGGATTTTTCCGCGCCCGACACCTGGGGTGATTCGACAACCAGGGCCGGCTCGAGGAGACGGAGGGCCTGGGCGTCGAGGACGACCGGCAGGGACCGCTGGCGGGCCTCCCCCAGGAGATCCCGCAGATCATCCCTCCCGGCATCGGTCCAGCCGGGACCAATCACGAGGGCCGATGCCCAGTCGAGGATCCCCGTGCGATTCTCCCTGGTATCGGCCTTCACCATGAGGGAGGGGTCGCACCACCCCTCGCCGGGGGCAGCTCCGGTGCAGACCCGAACCATTCCGGCCCCGCCGTAGAGCGCTCCCAGACCGGCCAGGAGGGGAGCCCCCCCCGTGCCGGGAGCACCACCGACCACCCCTACCCTGCCACGCACACCCTTGTGGGCATCAGCGGGAACGGGCCGGGGTGTGAGATCCCGGGGATTTCGGAGTCGCACCTGAGACGGGGAGGAGCCGCCGGAGCCCACAGCAGCTCTCACCAGAGAGGGAGGAAAACCCGGATCTACCTGGAAAATTCTGCCCGCCCCGGGCCTGCCCAGGGCAGTAAAAAGGGAAAGCTTGAGATAGCCCGTCACGATGGTAAGGTCAGCCCGGACCCGGGGGTCCCCGGGATCGGGGTCATCACGAAACCCCGAAGGCAGGTCAACCGAAGCGATCGGGGCCCCCGAGGCGTTCATGGCTCCCACCAGGCCGGCAGCGCTCCCCCGGAGTGCTCCCGAGAGACCCGTTCCGCTCAAGCCATCCACAATCATTCGGGCCCCGCCCAGAAGCTCTCTCACCGCGCCGGGTTCCTCCTCCCATACCAGGCGGGAGAGCCCCAGACGCCGCAGGATCTCCCACTGCGCCTCCGCGGCAGCACCCAGCCCGGCGCGGGACGTGACCACCGCCAAGGGGAACTGCTCTTCCAGAAAGGCCCAGCGCGCCATCACCAGGGCATCACCACCGTTGTTGCCGGGACCCGCGCAAAAAACGAGCGGCCCTTCGGGAGATGTTTTTCTCTCCGCCGGGGTTGTACCCTCCTCCTGGAGAACCCGCCGGAGCACCTCCCAGGCTCCCCGCCCGGCGTTTTCCATGAGCACCACGCCGGGGATTCCCAGCTCTTCCCGGGCAGCCCGGTCTATGTCGGCCATAAGGGCCGAGGAAAGAAGAAGATCCTGCTCGTTCATGGGCACAGCTCCTTGCCTTTTCCCTCTCCGCTCCCGCTGATCCTGCCTCTGGCTGACTGGCCTCTGGCTTGCCAGCCTCCGGGCCTGGACCGTCAGAGCTGGGGCAGGAGCCGATCGCTCCGCCACCACACGACCCGGGCCTCATCGTGATACCCCAGCAACGCGGTCAGAACCCCATCGTAACACAAATGAAAACTCCGCACCGTCATATCCTCTTCCGAGACCTCCAGGGACCGGCGCCGCAGGACCCGCCCCTGATCGTTCATGATCACAAGCTGAATCCGGGAAGAGCTCTCCCGGGAGAGCAGAAAGAGATGCTCTCCCCGGGCTGCACCCACCAGTTCGAAATGCTCCTCACCGTTGCCCCGGGGCAGCTCCACAAATCCCTCGTAGCGTCCCTCCACCAGATCGATCCAGTAGACCCGGGCGTGATCCAGGGCGATACCGTGATCCTTCCCTGCAGCAGGGTCCTTTTGTGCCCGGTAATAGGATATCTTCACGTACAGTCGCGGCTCGTCCACCCCGGCTACCACCTCGTTCAGCACGGGGATGTACCCGTCGTCCTCCGAGGGCAGGGGCAACCTGTCCCGGTCGATCTCCAGGGCCGTAAGAAAATCACCCTCGGGAGAATAGAAAAAGGCGATAAAGCCCTCCCTGGTCCGGGTGATGACGGCCAGCTCGTCCCGTCTGGTCACGTTCATGCTGTGAACAAAGGGGAAGGGAGTCCCCCCTGTCCCCTCCTGCCCCAGATAATCCACGATCTGTCCGTTATTGTCGAAACGGAAAATCTGGCGGTTCAGATAGACCCCCAGATCATCGTCCCAGACGGCCCTGGTCCGGGGGAGCCGATCCTCGGCGTAGAGAAAGCGACGTGAATCCACGGCGATCCGCCCCAGGTTCTCAAAGGAAAAGGGTACGGCCCGCCGGGTCCCCGAGGCCTCGCTGAACCCCGCCTCGGCCAGGGTCACCGGCCGGGGGTTGTCCCTAGGCTGGTAAATCAACCGCACCAGATCACCGTAGGAGGTAAACCCCATGATCTTGTTGGCGCTGCCGTTCCCCACAAAGACCAGGCCGTCGCGCATGACCACCGAGTTGGGTTGCCGGGGCAGGGAATCGTCCCCTGCAAAGAGCCCCAGCTCGTCTTCCAGGAATCCCAGGCCCAGGCGAAACCGCTCCTCCCGTTCCAGCACAGCCCCGGGGGGCTCACCGCAGCCGGACAAAAGGAACCCCGGGAAGAGACCAGAGAGCAACAAAAGAAAAAAAAGCGCCGGGGAGAGACCGGAAGCGCGGCGTGTTGGATCAGCCATGGTGGGGGGAATAGTACAGACCGGCCTGCGTACCTGTCAACGCTGTCCTTGACCGCGCTGGTACCTGCGGTATAGTCTAAAACGATATGCTCGACACAGTCATCCAGATACTATTCGGGTCCAAATCGGAAGCGGACCTCAAGAAGCTTCTGCCTATCCTGCGGAACGTGAATACCCAGGAATCGTGGGCTCGGGACCTCTCCCGGGAAGAGATCCTCGCCTGTACCGATCAGTGGCGCCAGGAGGTCCGCGAGGGCCGTTCCCTGGACGACCTCCTCCCCCGGGCCTTTGCCGTGGCCCGCGAGGCCGCACGCAGGGTCCTGGGCGAGCGCCCCTACGACGTCCAGCTCCTGGGAGCGATCGTCCTTCACCAGGGAAAGATCATGGAGATGAAAACCGGTGAAGGGAAGACGCTCTCGTCGGTAGCTGCGGCCTACCTGAACAGCCTCACCGGCAGGGGCGTCCACGTGATCACCGTGAACGACTATCTGGCAGAGCGCGACGCCTCCTGGATGGGTCCCGTCTTCGAGTACCTGGGAGTCTCCGTGGGGTACATCGTCTCCGATATGGACAACGATGCACGCCACGTGGCCTACCGCAAGGATATAACCTACGGGACAAACAACGAGTTCGGCTTCGACTACCTGCGGGACAACATGCGCTACGACCAGAGCGGCAAGGTCCAGCGGGGCCATACGTACTGCATCATCGACGAGATCGACTCCATCCTGATCGACGAGGCCCGAACGCCCCTGATCATCTCGGGCCAGACCAACGACGATACCAGTAAGTTCCGCCAGGTCAACCAGGTTGTGCTGGACCTCCAGGAGGCGGCCAAGGATCCCGAGACGGGAGATTACCCCGAAGAGCCCCAGGGCGATTACAAGGTAGAGGAAAAAACCCGAAAGATCAGCTTCACCGATCAGGGGCTCAACCACCTGGAAGAGCTCCTGGCACGACGAAAGATCATCAGCGGCAGTATCTTCGACCAGGAAAATTTCGAATATATCCACTACGCCACCCAGGCCCTGCGGGCACACCGCCTCTTTCACAAGGATCAGCAGTACGTGGTGAAGGACGGCAAGGTGGAGATCGTGGACGAGTTCACGGGGCGTATTCTCCACGGACGCCGCTACAGCGAGGGACTCCACCAGGCGATCGAGGCCAAGGAACGAATCCGCGTGGCTGCCCGCAACCGCACCCTGGCGACAATAACCTTCCAGAACTTCTTCCGGATGTATAACAAGATCTCCGGTATGACCGGTACCGCCGAGACCGAGGCCAAGGAGTTCGGAAACATCTACGGCCTCGATGTGGTGGTGATCCCCACAAACCGCCCCGTGGCGCGGATCGACCAGGACGACGTCATCTACGTCTCCTCCCAGGACAAGTACAACGCGATCTGCGACGAGCTGGAACGGCTCCACAAGAAGGGCCAGCCCGTTCTGGTGGGGACCATATCCATCGAGAAATCGGAAGAACTCTCGCAGATGCTCAAAAAGAGGGGCGTCCGCCACGAGGTNCTGAACGCCAAGAACCACGCCCGGGAGGCCCTGATCGTGGCCGAAGCCGGAGCGAAAGGGTCCATCACCATCGCCACCAACATGGCGGGGCGGGGAACGGATATCAAACTGGGTGGAAACCCCGAGTTCCGGGCCCGCCGGTCCATGCCCGAAGACGCCTCCCCCGAGGATATCCAGAAAGCGATCGCCCGGGAACGGGAGAAGTGGCGCCAGGACTACCAGGAAGTACGTTCTCTGGGGGGACTCTTCGTGCTGGGAACGGAACGCCACGAATCACGGCGGATCGACAACCAGCTCCGGGGGCGAAGCGGGCGCCAGGGGGACCCCGGCGAATCGCGCTTTTTCCTCTCCATGGACGACGACCTGATGCGGCTCTTCGGAGGGGGGCGGTTCAACCTGAAGGCCATCATGGAGCGGGGCCTCGAACCGGGAGAGCCCCTGAATCACTCCATGATCAACAAGAGTATCGAACGGGCCCAGAACAAGGTGGAGGAGCGCAACTTCGACATCAGAAAGCACCTCCTGGAATACGACGACGTGGTAAACGAGCAGCGCAAGGTTGTCTACAGCCAGCGCGATGCGATCATGGAAGACGCGGCCCTGACGGAACGCATCATGAACACCGCCGAGGATGTTCTGGAGGAACTTCTGGAGGAGCACCCCGTGAGCGGCCCCCTCCAGGAGGCTCAGGCTCACCACCTCCTGGGGCTCCTTCAGGAGCAGCTCCTCTTCTTTGCACCCCGGGAACCGGCAGAGTACGCGGGGATGGACCAGGAGGCGTTCCGCAAGACTATCCTCACGGAGATGCGTCAGGAACTCTCCCAGAAGGCCGGGGTCGTCGGCGCCGAACGGCTCAACTACATCATCCGCATCGAGTACATCCGCACGATTGACCAGCGCTGGCAGGAACACCTGGAAAATCTGGAGGAGCTTCGCGAGGCGGTGTACCTGCGGGGCTACGCCCAGAAGAACCCCCTTCTGGAGTACAAGCTCGAGGGGTTCCGGATCTTCGACGAGTTCCTGGCCGATATCAGGATAAAGATTGCCCGGCTCATGTTTGCTATCAGGGCCACGGGCATGGAAGAGCGACGCCCCGCAGGCGCTACCCAAGGTACGGCACAGCATAGCAGCACCAGCCTTCTGGGGTCCGGCCCGGCAGCAGCGGGGGGGCGTGGTCCGGCCCCGCAGGAGGGAAGCCTTCCCCGCCAGAGCCAGGTCCGCAGGACCGTTCCCAAGGTAGGCAGAAACGACCCCTGTCCCTGCGGAAGCGGCAAGAAGTACAAGCACTGCCACGGCAAGTAGCGGAACCGGGCTGGCAGCGACACCCGAGGAGCCTCCCCCGCCACTTGGGGAGGCTCCGACCCTATACCGCCTGTACCGACCCTATATCATNGAGTAGGCATTAATAAACGAGAACAACGCGAGCAGTAGCGTCACAGCGATCACCGTCTTTCTCATGTCCTGCACCTCTCTTTTCCCNTATCGTTCTTTCGGTTCTTTTTCCGTATGGTTCTCTCAGCGTNGTTCTCCCCACGCTTGTTCCGGATCTCTTTTCTCTCTGGCCCCGCTGCAGGCCCTTCAGTCCCCCAGCGGGGAACCGGGCCTTAGTGCAGGTACCTCAGGGGGTTCACGAAACGCCCGTTATGGATGACGGAGAAGTGGAGGTGGGGCCCGGTGCTGCGCCCGGTGTTCCCCATGGCTCCTATCTGCTGTCCCCGGGACACATTCTGTCCCACCCGAACGGAGTAACTGTCCAGATGGGCGTAGAGTGTCTGGAAGCCGTCGGCATGACGCAGAATGACAAAGCGCCCGTAGTTTCCGATCTGGCTCTCCACGTGCACCACTCTGCCCGAAGCAGCGGCCCGGACGGGAGTCCGCATGGCATTTACGATATCCACCCCGTTATGAAAGCGACGCTGCCCCGTAAAGGGATCGGGCCTCATCCCGAAACCGCTGCTGATCCGCCCCCGCATGGGCCAGGCAAAGAGCTCGCCCAGAATAATTCGGCGCTCCGTCTCATTCAGGCGTGCCCCCGGGACAAACAGAACCTGCCCCTCCTGTAACACCTCGCTACGGAGATCGTTGGCATCGAGAATCGCGTTCACCGACGACCCCTGGCGATCGGCGATCCTGGCCAGGGTATCTCCCCGGCGNACCGTGTAGAGNAGCCCGTCCCGGTCGGGAATCTGGAAGGTTGCTCCCGCCTGGATCCTGCGCACNTCCTCGATCCGGTTGAAACTGATCAGCGTATCCATGGACAGGTTATGGCGGAGCGCGATCTCCCCCAGGGTATCACCCCGCTGCAACCGGTAGGTTTCCACCTGAAGTTGCGAGAACTCGTCGGTATCCACCCCCAGGACCTCTCCGATCACCGAGAAATCGCTCTCTTCGCGACTCAGGGGGGATCGGACGATCACGCCCGAAACCTCGGGCAACGTGATCGAGGGAATGACCCGGGAGAGAATAATCTTGTCCACCGACACCGAGAGGAGGAGCATGTTTACCAGAACCGCGCACAATATCGCCGCTGCGTGGAGGGGGATATCCCGTTCGTCCAGGGTAAGAAACCCCGCCCTCCCCGAAGGAAGGGACGACGCCCAGGCCGGAGGGGACGGCGACCCCGCAGGAGCAGCGATCCCTGCCTGCGGCCCGTCCACCGTGAGAAGTGCCTTCTTGAGGAGACCCGTTGCAGGAAGCCCCCCCGGAGAGATCTTCCGTCTCGGCGACGCTCCCCGCGAGAGCCCGGACCGCCGCAGCTTCAGAACCCGCCGAGCCAGTCCCGAAAGAAACAGGACAGGCCCGAAGCCTCCTCTGCCCCTGCGCCGACGGGGCGGCCGAAACCGGAGAACCGTGGAAGTTCCCGTGAAGGAACTCCCCTCTGGGGATGCACCTCGTCGGGCACGCCGCCTGCGACGTGCAACTTTCTGATGTTCTATCACGTTCGGCATACCATAGCAGTATCGACAAGAAAAAGGGAGCATATTATAGTCAAACCGTGCGAATTATCATCGTCACAGCCCTGCTCGCCACCGCCCTGGCCTGGTCGATCCAGGAGCTTCCGGCGGCGTTTCTCGTTGTATCGGGCAATAGTATGTACCCTTTTGCGAAATCTGGCCAGATCGTTCTGGTAAACAGGTATATTTATCGCTTTTCGGCCCCCGATGCAGGNGATGTTGTGGCCTTTCGCACCCCCGATTCAGGAGAACTTGCAATGAAACGGGTATCCGCCGTGGCTCCCGGCCCGCGCTACCACCTCCTGGGCGACAATTGCCGGGATTCTCTGGACTCCCGGCACTTCGGGTGGGTCTCCCGGGACGAAATCATTGGGAGGGTCGAACCCCTTGGCCGTCGAATTTCACCGTAGCAACCCGAAAAGAGCCCGGGAGAACCGGAACAGCCGGACAAAAATCACAACCCTTGCGGTTATCCTGATCTGGCTCGTTCTGATCGTTCAGTACGGCAACATTATGATCCCCGGAACCCCGGCGGCGGCCCGCAGTTCCGCTCCCCTCTTCGAGCGCGGGCCCATCCTGGATCGCCGGGGCCGCATCCTGGCAATCCAGACCAACCTGGACACCATCACCGCCTGGAGACCCCACGTGCGGGATCTCAACGAGACAGCGCGCATCCTGGGGGATATCCTCGATCAGGATCACCGCCGTATCGCCGAGCGTCTCGTGGCATCACCGGGGTTCGTCACCATCGAGCGCACCATCACCCCCAGCCAGAGCAGGCGGATCAGGGCCGAACTGAAGCAGGGGAACCTCCGGGGAATCCACCTCCAGCCCGACCTGGGCCGAAGCTACCCCGAAGGGGAGACCGCCGCTGCCGTGATCGGCTACTCCGGGGTAGATAACGTGGGTCTCGCGGGGATCGAGTACATGTTCTCGGAGCACCTTCTTCCCCCGGGGCTCGCCGCGGACCAGCAGGGATCGTCCATGGGAAACCAGGTCTTCCTCACCCTGGATCTGGCGATCCAGACAGCCGCCGATGACCTGGGAAAACGTCTTCTGAGCGACCACCAGGCCGATGCGGTCATGATCCTCGTGGCCGAGGCCAAAACGGGAGCGCTCCTGGCCATGTCCAGCCAGCCCTCGTTCAACCCCAACACCTTTCATTCCTATTCCCGGGAAGCCCGAAAAAATCCGGCGATCTCCCGTATCTACGAACCGGGAAGCGTCTTCAAGGTCTATTCCATGGCATCCTTTCTGGAGCTGGGGGGCATCACCCCGGAAAGCCGCTTCGACGCATCCAGAGCCTACAGCACCCGCGACGGAGGGTTCAGGATCACCGACATCGCTTCCTACGGGATGATCGGCCCCCGAGAGGTCATTCAGTATTCCAGCAACGTGGGGGCAGCCTTTGCTTCGGAGGCGGTGGAAGAAGGGCCCTTCTATACCATGCTCTCGGCCTTCGGCTTTGGATCCCCCACCAGGATCGAGCTCAACGGCGAGGAACGGGGGCTCCTGGCTCCTCCTGACCGCTGGTCGGGAAGAACGAAACCGACCCTGGCGATCGGCCAGGAGGTGGGGGTCACGGCGCTTCAGATGGTGACGGCAGCAACTCCCCTGGCGAACGAGGGCATCCTCCTGAGGCCCCGCATCGTGGACCGCATCGTCTCGCCCTCGGGGGAGGTGATCCAGCGCTTCAGCCGGGATCCGATCAGGCAGGTTCTCTCTCCCGCCACGGTGGACCTCATGCTCTCCTACATGGAGAGCGCCACCTCCCCCGGGGGAACGGCGCGGCGAATTCGCCTGGAGGGCGTCTCGGTGGCGGCAAAAACGGGAACGGCCGAGGTCTTCGATCCTCGCCAGGGGGGCTACTCGGACACCCATTTTCTCGCTTCTACCCTGGCGCTGGTACCAGCCCGGGATCCGCAGCTCATCGTGTACCTTGTGATCGACCATCCCCGGGGAGAATACCTGGGAGGCAGAATCGCGGCCCCCGCCGTGGGGGAGCTTCTGAATTTTCTCGCGCCCTACTACGGCATCCCCCGGGAGAACGACACTCCCCTGGACCACTCGGGGCGAATCGTGATCCGTCCGAATCCCCTCCCCGAGGTGCGGGACACCATGCCCGATCTCTCGGGGTTGCCCCTGCGTTCGGTCCTTCCCCTCCTGGGGCGAGACGATCTGGTCGTCACCATCGACGGGAGCGGCTACGTGGTGGGTCAGCGACCTCCTCCCGGGGCTCCCCTTGGGGAGGGAGCAGAGATCACCCTGGAGCTCGAATGACCGGCGAAAACGGAAATAGCAGCAATAACATCAATCGCGACAATAAAACCAGGAGCGACAACACCACGGGCCGAGCCACCGCAGGGACCTCCCGCGAGGGGGACCAGATCCTCCTGGAACCGACCCGCAGCGGAGAGATGACCCTCCGCTGGCAGGGACGGCTCCTGCATAGCTCCGTGGCACCCCGCCGGGAGGCCCGGCGCCTGGCAGAGCGGATACTCCAGGACGCCCCCGATGCCCTGGTTATCCTCGGAATCGGGCTGGGCTACCATCTGGAAGAACTACGCCTTCAGGCACCCTCGCTGCCGGTCGCGCTGGTGGAGCCCTCGCAGGAGCTCCTGGACCTGGCGATCAGCCATACCGGCCAGACCTGGTGGGACCGCTACGGCCCGGATCTGGTGACAACGCCCGATGCGCTGGAGGACATCACCCTCCACCTGAACCGCTGGGGGGCCTACAACCCCGCTCTGGTGGTCCTCCAGGGCGTTGCCCGGCACTGCCCCCGGGAAGAGCAGCACCTGAAGGAGACGCTCCTGCGGTACCGGAAACGCCGCGAGGTAAACCGCAATACCCTGCGCCGCTTTGGCCGACTCTGGGTCCGAAACACCCTGCGGAACCTGGCCTGCTCCGCCGGGGCCGGAGGGACCTGGCCCGGCATCGACGGCCTCGCTGGAATAGCCTCGGGTGTTCCGGCCATCGTCTGCGGCGCGGGCCCCTCCCTCGACACAATACTTTCCGATCTGGCGGTCCTTCAGGAACAGTGCCTGATCATCGCCGTCGATACCGCCCTGAAGGTGCTCCAGCGCGAAGGGATTCACCCCCACTGCGCTGTCGTGGCCGATCCCCAGTACTGGAATACCCGGCACCTGGACAACCTTCCTTCCCGGGAACGGACCCTGGTCGTGGCAGAACCGGCTACGCACCCCCGGGTATTTCGCCTCTGGGACGGCCCGGGTGCTCTGGCGGCGTCGCTCTTCCCGCTGGGAGCCTTCATCGACCACCGCCTGGGGCGAACCCGGAAGCTGGGAGCGGGAGGGTCTGTGGCCACCTCGGCTTGGGATCTGGCCCGGTTCATGGGTGCCCGGGAGATCTACCTGGCAGGGATCGATCTGGGGTTTCCCGGGTCCCGAACTCACTGCAGGGGCTCCTTCTTCGAGGAACGACTCATTCTGAGGGGCTCCCGGCTCGAACCGGCCGAACAGGGTCTCTACCGGTACCTTCACGGGGCCCAGGCTGCACCGGTCCCCGCTGCCCGGGGGGGGACAATCCCCAGCGATGCCCGCATGGAGGTCTACCGCAACTGGTTTTCAGAACAGAACCAGCGTTACCCCGAGATCACTACCCGCCTTCTTACCCCCGAGTCATCGGCCATCGAGGGCACGGGTCTGGCCTGCCCGACGGAACTGGCAGCAGGGCTCTCTCTGACCCTTCCCCCCGAAAAAGCACCGCTCTGGAAAGATCCGGCCCGGGCCTTGCGGACTCTGCCCCCCTCCCGCAACCTGCCCCGCCGGGAGGCTCCCCGGGAGATCCTTCGGAATCTTGAGGAAAGCCTCACCCGCATACACCGGATCGCCCGGGAGGGCGAGGCTCTGTGCAGAACCCTCAAGGGCCTGGAGGAACTCGACCCCGGAGAGCTCGCCCGGCTCGACGAGGTCGATCAGCTTCTTGCCTCCTGCAGCGATCGGGAGCTGGCGGGATTTCTGGCCGCCCGGGGGCTGGAAGAGGCCGCAGCGCGCACCCCCTCGTCGCCCCGGGAAGCGGTAGCCCAGGCAGAAGAGATCTACCAGGCCATCGCCGGGGCCTGTGCCTATCATCAGGACCTTCTGGCCCGCTATAGCCCGAGGGAACACCCCTCATCAGACTCCGCCTCGGGCTGAGCCGGCTCCCGGCTGGCCCGGCGCTCCCGGGCTCCCCCGCTCGCGAAAGTTTCGAAAAAAACCCATCCTTCATGATTTTGGCACTCAAGTCGCCCCGAGGCCCATCCGATACTGAGGGGAGAATCACAAAGCATGATTCCGGGGTGGTGTGTGTTTCCGACGTCCAGACACGCCACCCCTTTTTTTATCGCCTTCTTTTTCTTCCCCGGGGTTTTATCTTCCGATCAGGATACGGTCAAGGACACTCCCGCCGTCATGAGATTCTGCGATGCCCCGGTGAATCTCCCGGACGATCTCTTCCGGGGAACATTCCGGGGATTCAGCCTCTTTCAGGAAAGATCACCGGAATATCCCGGGCATCGATCGAGGGAATCGACACCGTACCGGGTCCGTCAGAAAAGACCAGCACCTCCCGGGGGGCGTAGTCCAGACCACAGGCGAGAAACCTGTCCCGCGAGAGCACACCCGACTCCGCCTCCGGCGCGGCCACAGGAAGGATCAGAACAAGCGGCGGATCGTCCGGACCGGGATCATCCAGAGGAACCAGCTGCTCCCGGTAACGAACAAAACGTCCCCCGGAAGAATCACGCACCACCTCCGACGAGGGGCCCGACGAGTGCAGAGGCACCAGATCTTCCACCAGCGAAGAAGGGACAACAAAGCGAAAATCACCTCGCCCTCCCAGAAGCCCCCGCCAGGGTCGGGAACCCCAGGGAATCGTCAGAGTCACCGTGGTACCCCGGGGCCCTCCCTTCACGGAGACACTTCCCCCCGGACCGCTCTCCAGGGCGTCGCGCACGCGAAGCAATCCGGACTGCCTGGACTGAATTAACTGACTCGACTGAAGGGGCTGCCCGGGAGAATCGGCGTCCTGACCACAGGGCTCCCCTTCCAGTTCCAGACCCCGTCCGTCGTCGGAGACCCTCACCAGGAGATTCCCGCCTTCAAGACTGACGAAAATACGGATCTGGCCCCGGGNCGGTTTTTGCGCCGCCTCGCGCTCCTGGGGCGACTCGATCCCGTGGATCACGGCCTGTGAGAGCAACTCCTCCAGGACATTCTCCAGAAGGGCTCCCGTTTCCAGAGGAACCCTCTCGACACCTCCTCCGAAGGAGACGTCCAGCGGTTTCTCCTGGTCCGAAGCTACCCGATCGAGGGCAGCCCGCACCCGATCGGTAATCTCCACCAGAGAGACCGAGAGGAGCTCTTCCAGAGCGTCCCGAAGATCCCCGGGAAGCCACTCTGCGTCGGGAGATACCGCCCCCTCTGCCTGCTCCCGGGGCCGACAATCAAGAAGAAAGCGCAACCGGTCCAGAAGCGAGGGAGAGAGCGAGAGCGGAAAAACCGGCCCGGTCTGCACCCAGGGTTTCACCCCTTCCCGGGAACCGGAAAACCACTGCGGGGAAACCCGACGAAGCTCGCACTCGATCTGCTCCGCCTGATCGTGGAAGACCTCGTGCAGAACGGCTTCCAGGGGAGGCTCTCCGGCGTGCACCACCAGAGCGGTAACCCGCGCGCGTGCCTCGGTCACAACCCCCTTCAGAACGGAAAAATGGTCCTCCAGAACCTGCACAACTCCCGAAGGAACCAGGTCCGTATCGGTCAGGACCATCCGCACCAGGTAGGGGTCCTGGCCCCGACTGAGCGCCCCATCGAGAAGAAACCGGGCCTGTTCATCGAGGCGACTCACCTCGTGCAGGTCGAGCTGGGCATCCCAATCGATGAGGGAAGCTGTACCAGAGCTGTCGGCCTCGCTACGCCGGGGAAGGTGCACCTCCACAGACTGGATCGTCTCCTGGAGCGCAAAGATTTTCGGGAGAAGCTCCTCGGCCGGGATAGNNACACCCGGGGGCTCCCCGGAAAAGGCACCCGCATCGCGAAGAAAGCGATCGACCTCTTCCAGCGCGTCCAGGACAGCATCCTCCTGAAGAAACCGCGCCTCGTCGATCGCCTGGGCGATCATCCCGGCGAGCCCTCGCCCGTTCTGTCCGTTATCACCCGTGTCACCGGCCTTGTCACCGGCTGTATCGCCAGCTCGCTGATCGGTCCCGGCGAGGAGAAGGCCCTGGAGCTCTTCCAGAACAGGCTCCACCAGCGCTGCGATCGCCCCTTCCTTCCTCATGCCGACCACCGCCCCCGCCCAACCGGAAAACGGGAGGCCGCACTGCGGACCGTCTCGTCGGAATCAGCCCGGGCGCAGGCCAGAAGCCTGGGCAGATCCCTGCCCGAGGAGAGAACGGCCTGGANAAGCACTACCCGCCGCGTGGCCGGGAGCTGGTCGAAGAGGTCCAGAGCATCCTCCTCTACACGAACTCCCGCGCACCGCAGAAANCCCCGGGCAGCCTGCGCAGCCACNTGAGGGTCCCTGTCGGCGATTGCCTGCTGCAAGTAGAGCGCCGCCGTTCGCTTCTCCGAGGCCGCCAGCTCCCGGACCGCCTCCAGACGCCGGGCAGAATCGGCCGATTNCANNACGATCCGTCCCAGGGCAAAAATGCGCTGCGACCCCTCGGGAGNAGANCCCGGGGCGGAGGCGGTACTCCGCTCGTCACCGCAAATTCTCCGGTAGGCCTGAACCACCCGGGCCACCCGGGCNGTTCTCCGCGCCTCGGTGAGGGGCACTCCCCCGGCCGTATCGGGATGAAGTTCCTTTACCAGACGGCGATAGCGCCGACGAACCTCCGCCACGGGAGTATCGGGGGAGATCCCCAATTCACGAAACGCCTCATCTGTCCGCATGCACTCCTCCAGCCTCACCACGCGCCATCGTTCTGGCGACAATCTCGAAGACCAGTGTCTCCAGGGCACGAAGTCCCTCACGGAGCAACTCCTCCCCCGATGCATCGGGATCACCGGGCGCACCCTGCACCAGGGAGACCACCTCGGCCAGTTCCGCCGCCAGCCCTGCCGGNGCAGCGTCGTAGAGACGTCGCGCCCGGCGAAGCAGGCTCTCCCTCCAGGCTCCGGGATCACCCTGAACGGGATCTTTCCTGCCCTGGGGACGCGTCCAGGCCACCATCTCTCGGGACGAACCCGATTGCTGATCGTCGGCCCGGACCGAGACTACCCCGTCGGCGTTTACATCGACGGTTACGGCGATTCGGGGTTCGCCCTGCTGAGCCGCCGAAAGCCCCGAGAGAATGAACTTACCCAACGACCGGTTATGACACGCTTCGGGGCGATCTCCCTGAAGCAGATGGATCTCGGCCTGTTCCTGCCAGTCCGAAACCGTTGTAAACAGGCGAGTCCTTCGGGTGGGAATCGTCTGGTTCTTTCTGACGATCGGCACGCAGCTCCCGTCGGAGAGTTCCAGCGCCANCGTTCCCGTCACCACGTCGTGGAGGGTAAAGGCTCCGGAGCTGCGGGAATCGGCCTGCAGGGCCGCTCCTACAGCCACCACCTCATCGGGGTTTATCCTGGATGCCGCCGCAACTTCGGGGTAGCGGTCGGCGATCTTGCGTCGAATCACGGGAAGACGGCTGCTCCCNCCGGAAAAGACCAGGGTATCGAACCCCTGGGTGTCAAAGGATGCGTCTTTCACGGCACGGTCGAGCATGGCCAGAGCCCGGTCGATCACAGGTGCNGTCAGCTCCTCCAGCTCCTGCCTGGTCAGTTCCAGCGCCACATGAACCAACCCTGCGGGCCCCGTCATGAAAGGAATGGANACGGTGGTTTGCGAGAGCTCGGAGAGCTCGATCTTGGCGCGCTCGGCCATCCCCTCCAGCATGTGAGCGAAGGAACGATCCCTGAGCGGGTCAAACCCCGTCTGGGCCTGGACCTCCCGGGCAAGCCGGTCAAAAACAATGCGGTCGATATCGATNCCGCCCAGCTCCCCGTCTCCCACGGTGGCGATAACCGAGAACTCCCGGCCCTCCCGCTCGAGGCAGGTGATATCCAGCGTTCCTCCGCCGAAATCAAANACCACGATCTTCTCCCGGGGGATATCCCGCGAAGCGTAGGGTAAAGCCGCTGCGGTGGGCTCATTCAGCAGGCGCACCTCCCTGAACCCCGCCAGAAGCCCCGCCTCCACCGTGGCCAGACGCTGGCGNTCGTCGAAATGGGCNGGCACGGTGATCACCCCCTGGAGGGGAGCCTCTTCACCGCTGTACCGGGCGTAGTCATCCCTGAGGGANCTCAGGAGAGCCGCTCCTGCCTCCTCGGGGCTGATCCGCTGTTCCCCCAGAGGCAGGGTCACGCGCTCACCCATGGAACGTTTCACCTGCTGAAGCGTTCGACCGGGAGCGCTCACGATCTGGTTCCNCGCGGCCTCACCGGCGATGAGCGTTCCCCGGCTGTCCAGACCGATCACCGAGGGAGTAAGGGTCTTCCCCCNCCCGTTGGGGACCAGATGGACCTGTCCCCCCTCAAAAAATCCCACCGAGGAATTGGTAGTTCCCAGATCTATTCCCAGACTCAGCGCCATAGACGCTTCTCCCTCAAGGAAATAATCAGCTCCACCTCTCCAATGGCGATCCCCGTTCTGGCAGCGATCAGGTCGCTGGAGAGCCCCTGGTTATANAGTTCNATCACCCGGGCCCGCTGGTCGGGCTCACCCGAATCTGCCCGGATCTCACCCTCGGCGAAAGAATTCCTCTCCCGCAACAATTCGCCCTCCGACGCATCGCCCGAGATATGTTCCGACAGATTCTCCCCAGGCGGGACATCTTCGTAATGCCCTGCACGCCCGGTGGTGATACCCCGCGCGCCAGCCCCNTCCCNTGCAGGGGAGGCCCCGTGCGGAAGGCCGGGGCGGTCCGGACCCCGTTCCGGGATAGCCCGTGCCCCCCCCGGGGAACCCGCCGTGGGCGAAGAAACATCCACCGCTCCCCCCCAGGTCTCTGACGGCGGGCGGGCCTGGAGGTGCTCCAGNANCATCCGGGCGTCGTCGATCTGCCGATCCGCCCGGTCCAGAAGGCCCGAGAGGGTGGAGATCCTGTCCTCCAGCAGGGAAATGTGGTGATCGCTGGTTCGGTCCAGATCGGCCACCAGAGCCTGAACCTCCCGGCTCAGATCTTCCAGTATCCGCTCGGGCCTGACCCTGGCGATTACCACACCCCGGAGCCAGAGGGCAAACCCGNTGAAGAGGATCGTCGTTGTGAGAAGATACATTCCAAAGGTCATAGCTAGCCGGAAAGATCGATATGCTGGCCGAGNTCTGGGTCACGAAAGGTCCGGTCCTCGCCCTCACGGTCTGCTCCGGATTCCTCCTGNTGGTCGTCCTTTTTTTCCAGCGGCGGGCGCCGATTGCCNCTTGTCTCCTGATCGTCCACCGTCTCGGGGCCGGGCGAGACATCGCTGGATTCCCCTACGGTGTGCCCCGAATCCTGGGAGCGGCGGGCGATCTCCTCCCCTGTGACGATCTGGTTCTGGGCCACGGCCTGTTTCAGAGCCGCCTGCTCGCGCCCCACGGTACTCAGCCGTACAAAGAGTGTCTGCAGATCAATGGGTTGTATCGCCATCTGCGCCCCCCTTGCCACGAACGGAGATATCGGCCCGGCTCTCCTCGTACTTTGTCACCTTGACCATCCCCGCCTCGGCGATATAGGTCACCGCCCGGGTTTCGCGCCGCACCGTGAGCTGGGCATCCTTGATCATGATCTTCACACCCGGGAAAACCGTTCCCGAAGCACTGACCCGTCCGGTGGTCTTCAGCTCCTCCAGATAGGCGTGGATCGCGGCGATATCCTTTCCGAGCTTCTGTCGCTGTTTCTGGATCTTTTCCCTGCGGGTCTTCATCTCTCCGTAGTGCTTGATCTTGTCCGGCGTAACAGGCTTCTTTTTCTTGCGCATGCCCTCGATGGTGGACATGTTCAGAGTAAGTTCCTCGAGTTCCTTCGAGAGTTCCTCGTCTTCCGCCTCGAGNTCCAGCAGGCGGGCCCGGCTCTTGGGGTCGTAGCCTACCTCGACCAGGGTCTCCACACCGGCGACGGAGCCCAGCGTCTTGGCATCGACCTCTTCGGCGGCACGAATATGGCCACCCACGATGCTCGCGCGTTTTCCCCGGCAGATGATCCGCTTGTCGGAGTAAACCACGCTATTGATGATACCGTCCGAGACGACCACCATCTCCCCCGTCTCGACGTGGGCGTTCTCGATAAACTTGGACCAGACCGTTCCCCCGGCGGTAACACCACCGCTTCCCTTTCCGGCGACACCCTGATGGACGATCACATCGCCCTCGGCCTCGAGCGTACTCCGGCCGACGCTCCCCATAACCTCGATATCCCCGGCGGCGTTGATGCTGAATCCGTCGTCCACATTCCCCTTGACGATGATCGTCCCCAGGAAGCGGATATTACCCTCTTTCACGTTGACATCGCCGTTCACCACGTAAATGGGCTCCACCGTTACCCGGCCGTTCACAAGTTTTACCATGCCGTTGATACCGGCGATGATCATCTTCCCGTCATCGGAGAGGCGCGTGTTCTCACCGATGGGAGGCTCCACATCCTTTCCATCCTTGGCAGGAATCATGCGGCCCGTGACGGTCTGCCCGGGTTGTCCCGCCTCGGCAGGGACCATACGGGCCAGCACCTGGCCCTCCACCACATTCTCGATACGGTTGAGTTCCTTGAAGTCGACCCGGCCGTCCTTGCTCTCCCGGAGGTGAATTTCGCGGTTATCCGTGCGGAAGTTGAACGATGCGCGGCCATCGGCCCCATTCACGGGCCGTGACCCCTCGGCAACCAGTATGGGCTCGCGGTAGCGCGGCCGCTCCTCCAGGGCTCGAAGAAGATCCTCGTTTATGCCGTGCACCACCCCCTGGTTTTCCAGGGCGCGGAGGATCGTCTCCGCACTGGGGTCAGCCCCACCATCACCGGGCGGGCTCATGGTGATCAGGGCCTTCATCTCCCCCTCGGTGACATCGCAGTTGATGTAGGAATCCTCTACGGGAGTGTAGGTGAAGGTACCCACGGGAATCCACTCTGCATCGGCCCGTTTGACAACCCGCGAAACCAGCGTGGCATCGATCTTCCCGGAGGGGGTACGGCTCTCGATGGCTGCTATGGCCTGGCGTTCAGAGACTGCTTCACCCTTACCCTGGGGCGGAAGAACCTTGAGCATGATTCCCTCGGGGGCCATCCTCACCAGGGCCTCACCATCCACGTCCGAGGGGGCCTCCTCCTCAAAGCCAAAATCCATATCCATGGAACCGGCATCGTCTGCGTCGGCGCCCTCTTCCCTGGCGGGGTAGGCAACGAGAAGGACGGGCTTCTTGCCCATTCCCAGAACACCCCGAGTCCCCCGTTCGAGAATTTCGTACTCGATCTTTTTCAGGGGGAGGCTGAGCTCAACCGAGGCTTCCCGGAGCGCTTCTTCCAGGGTTGCGGCGCTGACGTTGACGTACTTCCGCTCGCTGTCCTCGCGAGCTCGCGTCCGCATATACTCCTGAAGCTGCTCCATGGTTACCATCTACATAATTCCCCGCTTTACATTTGTCAGGCGCCCGCGAAGGCGCAAAATCGCCTTCGTATGCAACTGGGATATGCGGGACTCCGTCACTCCCAGGACAGCTCCGATCTCCTTCAGCGTGAGATCCTCGTAGTAATACAGGACAAGCACCTTCTTCTCTTTATCGGGCAACTCCTGGATCGCCTCAACGATGACCCGCTTGATTTCCATCTTTTCGACCACCGCATCGGGATTTCTGCCCTGGGGGCTCTCGATACTGTCACCGATAGTCATGCGATCGTGGTCATCGCCGGCGTACCAGACATCATTCAGGGATAACACCGTGGTGCCGCTAATCTTCAGCATGATCTTCTCGAACTCTTTGGGAGTGATCCCCAGTTCCCGGGATATCTCCTGGTCCGTAGCGGCGCGTCCCAGCTGGGACTCGAGGCGGCGGATCGTCTCTTCCAGCTCCCGTGTCTTCTGGCGCACCGACCGGGGAACCCAGTCGAGCTGCCGCAACTGATCGAAGATCGCACCCCTCACGCGGGTAACTGCGTAGGTTTTGAACTTGACGTGCTTCCCCGGATCGAATTTGCTGATCGCATCGAAGAGTCCGATCACGCCATAGCTCACCAGGTCGTCGAACTCCACGTTTTGNGGCATCCCCACGGCGAGCTTCCCTGCCACGTACTTCACCAGCGGCAGGTACTGCTTCACCAGGCGGTTGCGGATCGCATCGTCCTTGGTCTTGCGGTACGCTTTCCAGAGATCTTCTTCGGTTTTTTCCGTCAGAACGCGGTCGTTCATTCCCCTCCCCAGTGCCCGCTCACGGGATCGTTTCCTCACTCATCACGAGCTATCATCGTCCGCAACGCCTTTGCGATCTGCGCTGCATCGTGGCCATCACTCCCCCTGGAGGATGATCCTTCACCCCTGGCAGGCGAAGGGCCGTCGGAGAACCCTTCTTCCCCCTGCTCTTCCCCGTCATCGCCGGGGGAGACGAAAGAACCGGCGAAACTGCCGATATCGGGCATCTCGTCGAGATCGGAATTATCGATNCGACTGCTACGGTCGNTCTGATCATCTCCGTCGACACCGTCCCCGGAGGAGCCGGGAAGGNCGTGCTCGCCNGAATCCCCCTGTTCCTCCACCTCTTCCACCAGATCGTCNCCCCCGGAAGGCCGGGTNTCGNCCGCAGAGGNCCCCTCCNTCGCNGANGNATCAGACGAGAAAGCCTCTCTCTCTTCCCGGTCTGTCTCCCCGTCGGAAGAACCGNCTTCATCCTCCACGACGATGTTCAGGGTGCTTCCCGGGGAAGGCGATTCATCGCGTTCCCCCGAGGGGTGTTCCCGCCCTTCCTCGGGGCGGGAACCAGCCGTCGAATCCAGGGGATCCATCAGCTCCGGAAGAAACCGTTCCNCAAAAATCGTTATCCCCAGAGCCCCCGGAGCAAAGACAAGAGCGGCCANCAGGGAACGCACCATCACCGCTCCCAAACCAACCCCTCCCAGGAGGCCNGCGAACAGAGCGACAACCACAGCGACTCCGGCCCCCGCTCCGGCAACCTTGAGATACCGTTCCATCACCTACCCCCAGAGTACGGCAAATCGAAAATTGCCGTCAAGTTGCTCCCGGGGCTACTCCAGACGGCCGAAAAGTTTCTTGAGGAACTGGCCAACTCCCCCTCCTTCNCGATATTCCACCCGTTCGAGCCGACCTGCAATCTGATTTATACAAATCGATGCCTTGCATTTGGGGTCCAGGGCAAGAAAGGGCTTCTGCTTGAGAATCGCCTCCTGCACCGTGGGATCGTCGTAGAGGTACCCCAGGTAATCCACCTTGAGATTCAGAAACTGCCCGGCGATATTGATCACTCGCTCGGCCACCTTTTTCCCCTCCGTCACCGATTTAACCCGATTCACAATCAGCTTGAGCCCCAGATTNAGATTATCAATCTCCGTGGCGATAATCTTGATGATCCCGTAGGCNTCGGTTATCGCCGTAGGCTCCGGAGTCGTCACGATCAGCGCCTCGTCGGCGGCCCCTACAAAGGCCAGCACGTTGTTGCTGACGCCAGCCCCGGCATCGATAATGATAATATCCGCATGGGACAGATGATAGAGTTCCTCGATAAATCCCTGTCGTTCATCTTCGCTNAAATTGGCNATTTTCGCAAATCCCGAAGCCCCTGCCACAATCTGTATTCCGTAGTCGGTATCCATAAGGATATCGCTCATTCGCTTNTGTTTCCGGATTACGTGGTACAGATTGTACTTGGGNATGATCCCCAGAACGACGTTCACGTTGGCGAGACCCAGGTCAGCGTCCATGAGGATCACCTTTTTCCCCAGGGCNGCGTAACTGAGGGCCAGGTTCGTGGAGACGTTGGTCTTTCCCACACCGCCCTTCCCGCTTGCNACGGTGATAATGCGCGTCCGTTTTGTCTCTTCTCCCGTCTGGCTNCCGCGCTGCCGCATGATCGCCCGAAGGGTTTCTGCCTGATCTGTCATGCCTATTCCTGCCTTTCCTTGGCTCCCGGAAGCCGGTAGTCTTCATGCCCGGACTCCCGGAGCTCGGGGGAATTCCCGGGAAGATCCTTCAGACGCCGGAGAAAGGTCTCCAGCCGCGCCCGCTCTATATCCTGGGGAACGCTCTGCCCATCGGTGAGAAAGCTCACCGATTTCTGTTTCTCCTTGAGCGCGCTGATGATACCACCAACGCAGGCCGTCTCATCGATCTTGGTGACCACCACAGCCTGGTAGTTGAAGGGCTCGAACTGACGAAGGATTTCCCCCAGATCGGCCCGTTTGGTGGTGGCGCTCACCGCCAGGTGAACCTCCCCACCCGAGGCCCTCACGAGCTGGTTCACCTCGGCGAGNCTGCCAAAATCGTTGGGACTCTTTCCGATGGTATCCACGAAGATAAAATCGGCATCCTGGTGAAGGGCCAACTGGTTCTTCATGTCTCCCACGCTCTCCACGGCATGGACGGGTATGTTCATGATCTCGCCGTATTTCTGGATCTGCTGNAGCGCGCCGATCCGGTAGGTGTCGATGGTCAGGATCCGCACATCGAAGGCAGGATCAGCCACAGCACCGTACATAGCGGCCAGTTTTGCGATNGTCGTGGTCTTGCCCACTCCCGTAGGCCCCACCAGGACAAAAACATGGGGAACCCGGCGGCGTTCCTGCCAGGGGTAGATCGANATCGAATCCCTGATACGAGCCACCACCTCCTGCCCGAGGCAGTCCGCGTCGGAGAGCTGGTCCAGGGTGCAGTCCCGACGCAGGGAGTCCGTTACATCCCTGATATAGGCAGGAGAAAAATCGTTGTCCTCCAGCACAGCCCGAACCGTCTGCAGGGCCGGAGGGTCGCTCCCCCCCCCCNCCTCTCCCCGATGGGCCAGGGTGTCCCGCAAAGCCCTGATCTCGGAGAGGACCGACTCCATAGCCCCATTCGCCGCCGGTGCCACGGCCGGTGATTTCTCGCCGGAGGCTGTCCGGGGNGCTGTCCCCGCCCCCTCGCGATTCAGAACCTGCTCGAGAATTTTGCTTCGCTCTTCCGCCACGGTTCCTCGCGTTACAACCTTCTGTTTTTGCTGCGGGGCGTGGCTGCAATAGCCCGTGACCTCCACGGCCGTACGCCGGAACAGGCCAAGAACACCACCGACGCGAACCTCCTTGCGGGCGAGAATCCGCGCCCGGTCACCGTACTTCCGGCGGATGATCGCGTGAACCTCCTGATCGGTAGGCGCCTGTTCCACAAAATAATCCATCTATCCGTCCTCGCTCTGTGACTGAATCTCGATGTGTCCCAGCGACTCCACCGAGATATCGGGAGAAATCTCGGGAATCGAGAGAACCGCCGTGTCGGGAATATCCCGGAGGAGGCTCTGCTTCACGAGCCTCCGGGCCGCCTCGGAACAAAGGATCACCGGCAAGGCCCCCTGTTCCTGCATCCCGCGGAGCGCCCCCGCCGCCGCATTCAGCCATTCCCGGTGCCGGGCAGGAGGGAGCGCGCTCACGGGGCCACTCGAGGTGTCTACCCGGCTGTCCACAATCTCCTGCTCCAGGGCCGGTTCAATGGTAACAACCCGAAGAAGGTGATCTTCGTCGGCGTACTGCAGACATATCTGCCTCCCCAGGGCCTGACGGGTCTTCTCGATCAAAAAGCTGATCTCCTTGCTCACGGGGGCGTAATCGGCCAGGGCCTCCAGAATGACAACCTGATTGCGGATCGAGACGTGTTCCCGCAGAAGCCCCTGGAGCACCTTCTGGATATCCCCCAACCCGAGGGCATTATGCACCTCTTCCACCACGGCAGGATAATCCTGCTTCAGCTGATCCAGCATCTGGCGAACCTCCTGACGACCCAGCAGGTCCGAGGCGTGGCGCTTGATCACCTCCGTCAGATGGGTGGCCGCGATCGAGGGAGGATCAACCACAGTATACCCCGCCCGCTCGGCCCGTTCCCGGTTTGACTCGGTAATCCACAGAGCAGGCAAACCGAAGGCAGGGTCCCGGGTAGCCTCNCCCTCGACCTCCTCCCGAACTCCACCGGGGTTGATGCTCAGGTAGCGTCCCATGCGGATCGTACCGCGCCCTACCTCGACCCCCCGGATCTTGAGACTGTAGTCGTTGGGCCCGAGTCTCATATTGTCTATTATCCTGATCCTGGGGACCACAAGACCCAATTCCAGGGCCATCTCCCGGCGGATACTGGTAATACGATCCAGAAGCTCGGCCCCCTTCTCCTTGTCCACCAGGGGAATCAGGCCGTACCCCAGCTCCATGGACAGGGGATCCAGGGGAGCCACGTGGGTCGGCTCGGGCTGGGGAGGTGCCTTGGGTGCGGCCTCTGACAGGGCTGCCTCGGCCTCAGCGGCAGCCCGGTCCCTGTTCTGGAGGCGGTACGCNGTAAAAGCCGTTAATCCCGCAAGCGGAACCAGCACGTACCAGGGGAACCCCGGCAGAACAGCCAGAACCAGGAGGAAGGCCGAGGCGATCCANTAGACCCGGGACTGGTTGCCGAACTGGGTCGCCACGTCNTCGCCGAACGTGCCGTCCGAGATGGCCCGGGTCACGATCAGACCCGTGGCGGTGCTGATCAGGAGCGCCGGAAACTGCGAGACCAGACCATCACCGATGGTGAGCGATACGTAGGTATAGAGGGCACTATTGATGGTTTCTCCGTGAATGGTGGTTCCCACAATGANTCCACCGATGATGTTCACCACGGTGATCAGGATCCCCACCTTTACGTTACCCGAGACGAACTTGCTCGCTCCGTCCATGGCCCCGTAGAAATCGACTTCCCGCTCCAGGGCGAGTTTCTTCCGGGTCATCTCCTCTTCCGAGAGAGAGCCGTTATTGTACTCCGCCTCGATGGCCATCTGTTTTCCCGGTAAGGCGTCCAGGGTGAACCGCGCGGCCACCTCGGCGACCCGGGTAGCACCCTTGGTGATCACCACGAACTGAACCGCCACCAGGATGATGAAGATAATCAATCCGATCACCAGCCCCTCGGACCCCTCGGTACCCACCACGAAGGCGGCAAAGGCCCGAACGATCTGACCGGAGAAGAGCTCACCCTGACTCAGAATGAGCCGTGTGGAGGAGACGTTCAGAGCCAGACCGTAGACGGTGGTCACCAGAAGAAGCGTGGGGAAAACGGAGAAATCCAGGGCATCCCGGGTGTAGAGAACGATCAGAATCGTCAGAAGCCCCAGCAGGAGGTTGGCCACCATCAGCGTGTCCAGAAGCACCGTAGGCAGGGGAATGATCAGCATCATGACGATCACCACCACGCCGATCGCCACGATCAGATCGCTCGTGCGACCCATACCCGAGAGAAATCCCGCCTGTTCCGTTCGGGGAGAATCAGCCATACATCACCTTTTTCCCCGTCATTCGGTAGACCTCGCGCAACACAATAACCATCGCTTCAAAATATTTCTCCGGGATCTCGTCCCCTATCTCAACCTCGGCGTAGACAGCCCTGGCCAGGGGCTTGTTCTCGATCAGCGGGACCCCCGCCTCTTCGGCAATACGGCGAATCCTGAAGGCCGCCTCGTCCTGGCCCTTGGCCGTAACGGTGGGAGCGTTCATCGTCGCCGGGTCGTACCGCAGGGCCACGGCAAAGTGAGTGGGGTTCGTCACCACCACGTCGGCGGTCTGCACGTTCTGAACCATGTTCCGCGAGAGCAGATCCTGCATTCGCTGACGCATGCGGTTTTTCACCTGCGGATCACCCTCAAACTGCTTGCGCTCTTCTTTTACTTCCTGCTTGGTCATCTTCAGCTGTTCCCGGTGCTGCTGCCGCTGAAAGGCGTAGTCAAAGAGACTGATAAACAGCAAAAGCAGCGATGCCGTGAGGAGCAGTATGAAGACCGTCTGCGCCACGTAGGCAAAGGANCGNTCGTAGGGCAGACGGATCATGCTGACCAGCGTATCGAAACGGCTCCGCACCAGCACGTAGGAGACCGTGCCGATAAGGATCACCTTACCAATATTCCGCATAAAATTATACAGCGCTTCCACAGAAAGAAAGGACCGTTTTGCCCATTTNCCCACGTTGGGAGCCACACGGTTCAAATCGGGGCTGATCGGCTTTGTGGTGAAGAGAAAGCCGAACTGGACTACATTCCCGAAAATAGCCGCCACAAAGGAGACCATCACCAGGGGCAGAATAATGCGCGGGAAAAACCCGTAGAAGGCCCGCATGAGCACCCCCGATTCTCCCGGATCCAGCTCCCCGGCCCGGGCAAGGTAGAAGAGGGTCATCTCCAGAATAAGATCCATCATGTAGCGCCCCAGAAGCCCCAGGGCCACCACGGAAAAAAGCATCACCACGGCGGAACTCACGTCGGGGCTTTTTGCGACCTTTCCCTCTTCCCGGGACTTGCGGATTTTCTGTTCCGTGGGGTCTTCCGTCCGACCCTCGTCCTCGGCGGCGAACCACTGGAGGTGCATCGTCGCNAGCTGATCCCGCAGGACCGCCTCGGGAAGAAGGGGNCACTCCCGAAGAAGAGCGCGATCCCCCTGGGCGCCCATTCCCGGCGGGCACCGGTCCCGCTCGTCGGGCATCGCTTNCGGGGTCTCCCCGATCAGGGCTCTCACGGCGTTACCTCCGGGGCAGCGCCCCCTCCCGGGGAACCGCTGAAGAGCATATCGATCTGATCGAAGGCGCCGTCGATCACGATCTCGAAGGCCTCCACAAGAAAGGGCATGGTAAGAAAAATAAGCAGAAAGGCCAGCGCGATCGCCATGGGAAAGCCCAGCATGAGGAGGTTCATCTGGGGCGCGGCCTTCCCGAAGAGCCCCATGGTAACCTGCAACAGAAAGAGGGTCCCCAGGATCGGAAAGGAGAGGACCAGGCTCTGCTCGAAGAGCCTCCCCAGGCTTCCCGTGACNAGGGGCAGAACATCGGCTCCCGCCGTGGCGAGATCGGGGGCCGTCATGGCCCCGAAGGTACCCAGGACCCCCTGAAGGAAGATTCGCTGCATCCCCCCGGAGATGATAAAGATCATCATGGCGATCATGTTGAGAAACTGCCCTACCAGGGGGATCTCGATCTGCGCNAGGGGATCAAAGACCTGGGAGGCACCGAACCCCATCTGGAGCGAGAAGAACTGCCCCGCCAGCTGGAACACCGAGAAGAGCAGCACCAGGAACATCCCCGTGAGAATGCCGATAAGCATCTCCCCCACCCCGAGGAGGATGAAATCCAGCCCCCTTTCGGGCAGGGGATAGCCGCCGGCGATCACCGAGGGAAGCACGGCGAAGGCCGTAAAGAAGGCCACGGCCGACCGGGCCAGACCGGGGATCGCCTCGGAGGAGGTGATGGGAGAGACCTTCAGCAACGCGTAGACCCGGACAAAGACGAGGAGGAAGAGCGGTGCGTTCCGAACGATCCCGTCCAGTACCATAACGATTACATGCTCCCGATCTGGTTCAGCAGCATCAGGGTGTACTGCATCAGCATCTGCATGATCCAGGGGCCAAAATAGATCAGGGCCAGGAGAATCGCCGCGATCTTGGGCACAAAGGTGAGGGTCTGCTCCTGAATACTGGTGGTTGCCTGGAGGATACTGATGATCAGACCCGTCACCATGGCGATCAGGAGAATGGGCGATGATACGATGAGGAGTTGGAAGATTCCGCTCCGGAAGATGGTAACGGCCTGACCGAGACTCATAGAAAGCCTCCGAAACCGGCCACGAGCTGCTGGATGATCAAATTCCACCCGTCAACCAGAACAAAGAGAATCAGCTTGAAGGGCATGGAGATCATGACCGGAGGAAGCATGATCATACCCATGGACATGAGCACCGAGGCCACCACCATATCGACCACGATAAAGGGAATAAAAAGAAGAATTCCTATCTTGAACGCCACCGTGAGTTCGTTCAGCACAAAGGCCGGGATCAGCACATGGGTGGGTACATCGGCGAGCGTCTCGGGTCGGTCGAGATCGGCCATGCGCATAAAGAGTTCCACACTGCGGGTGTCGCGTTCCATCTGGCGAAACATGAAGATCCGCAAGGGCCCCTCAAAGCGGCTATAGGCCGTATCCAGGCCGATCTCGCCCTCCCGCAGGGGAACGTAGGCGGTATCGTAGATCTCCTGCAAAGTGGGCATCATGATAAAGACCGTCATAAACAGGGCTATCCCCATCAGGACCTGGGTCGGCGGGACCTGCTGGAGCGAGAGCGCGCGCTTGACAAAATCAAGAACAATGGCGATGCGGAGAAAGCAGGTCATGATAATTATGATCGACGGAGCCAGGCTCAGCACAGCCAGCATCAGCAGGAGCTGGAGCGAGAACGCCACCTCGGCCCCCCCGTCGGGTCCGCGAAGCTGCATATCCAGAAAGGGGATTTGCAGCCCCGTCTCGCCCGGGGCGGGCGCAAGGAGNGGATCCCCCAGGGTATTTACATCGCGATCGCGCACAGACTGGGCCTCGGGCGCCGGCGAGAGAGGCGCCAGAAGAAAGAGAACGAATCCCGCAAGAGCGAACAGGGGGGGACGCTTCATCGTCGCATCTTCCTCAGCCGCTCCTGCTGAGCCCCCAGAAACGAGCGGGGAACCCCTCCGGGGGCGGGAGTACCGGGAACAATGGCGTTCCCCGCGATCCTGCCCAGAAGCGCTCCAAAGGACCCGCCTCCCTGAGCGGCAGCACTTTCCCGGGAGGCCGCGAGAACCAGCTCGTCTATGGTCTCCTGATCCTCCACGCGCGAGATCAGCTGAAGAGACCCTTCGCCGCCACCCAGTAACAGAACTTCCCTGCCCACCATGACCGCATAGAGCCGGGTATTGGCACCCAGATCGCGCGAGGCCAGAATTTTCAGGGGAGAATCATCGTCGCTCCCGACGCGAGGGGCGCGGCGGCGCAAAAAAGCGATGACACCGTAGACAGCCCCCACAACCAGCAGCAGGACCAGGACCATTCGCAGAAGGTCACCGATCCCGAACGCTCTGGTCCCGTTCCCCTGGCCGGGCACATCGTCGGCCTGGCCGGCCGGGGAGGGCTGAAACCGAAACGCCCGCTCGTCGCGGGCCTCCCCGGCGAGGCCCTCCTGGCCGTCTCCGGCGGGGCCCTCCCCGGCAGGGATCCCCTGATCGTCCCCGGGGGCCTCTCCGGAGGGTGCCTCAGGAGAGACCTCCCCGGGAGAAGGATTCCGGGCGAAAACAGGCTGTACCGAAAGAAACGTCACGACTATACAGACAAGCGCGACCGCACGGACGGTCGGCGCACGACGTGGTTGAAACAAGATTCCCCTCCCCTTTCGCTCTCCGGCCCGGTCTGCCGCCCCGGCCGGAAAGAACCTTCTCAGGTCATATCGCTAACCCGCTCCATGGGCGAGACGATCTCCGTCACACGGACACCGAAGTTCTCATCGATGACCACAACCTCGCCCTTGGCGATCAGTTTATGGTTAACCAGGATATCCACGGGTTCTCCCGCCAGTTTGTCCAGCTCGATGATCGTACCCTCTCCCATGCCAAGGATCTCCCGGATCAGCTTCTTCGTTCGCCCCAGCTCGACGGTCATCTCCATGTAGACGTCCATGAGCAGGCCGATATTGCCGTGCTCGGACATGCCCGTGCTCTGCTGGAGGTTGGGAAACTGGACGGACTGGACGTTTGCCCCAGCTCCGAACATTCCTCCACCCGACTGTTGCTGCATACCCCCTCCCATGGGGGCTCCGCCCATGGAGCCTCCGCCGGGAAAACCACCCCCCATGGGGCCACCACCCATCTGTCCCATCTGCCCCATCTGGGCTCCTGAGGCGGCCATGCCACCAGCGTCCATCCCCATACCGCCCATCATATTGGAAGCGCTACCTCCGCCCTCGAGACGGGCAGCGAAGGAGCTCTCGAAGATCTCGTAGATCACCACGGAGTCGCTCTCGCCCAGGGTCACGGCGTAGCGGGCATACACGGGATCTCCGGGAAGGCCGAGAGAATCGGCTGTCACCATTTCTGCCTTGGGGGGTTCGGGCATGATGGTGGCCCCCGTCTTCTCGCTCAGGGTGTTGATCACCGGACCGGAGACCTGGGCGAAGACCTCCTGAACAGCGTTCAGCGAGGCATCGTCGAGTTCCACCCCGTCGAGCCCCATGGAGGCGGCGGCGATCTTCACGGCATCTTCCGACGAGAGAAGATAGGCGTGATCCCCGGCGTCGCCAAAGCGGTAGCTGATGCGGACCACCTGACCGCTGAAGCCGCTGGGAACCCCGGAATTTACCGTGGGAGCGTTCATGCGAACGTCCTGGCTGGTTATCATCGCCATATTGGACTGTTGCTGTTGCACCGTCTCGGAGAGAGCCGCTTTCAGCCCTTCCAGCGACCCTCCCGAAGAGGAAGACCCGCCGGAGGAGCTCTCACCGAGGTCTATGTTGCCCGTGCCGGCCAACAGAGCATCTATTTCGTCCTGGGACAGGGATCCATCACTCATTCCCTACTCTCCTTCTTCCGCCACGAGTTCTTCAAACTCTTCCGTCTCGATCGCCTCGATCCGCCCCGTCACCTGAACGGCAAGCTTGTTGGCGATCTGCCCCGGCTTGCACCAGAACTTCTTCCGGTCTCCCACGCGGAGCGCCATATGGTCGTAGATATGCGAATCCTGAAGCCGGATAACGTCACCCACGGCCAGTGAGAGAACATCCCGGACGGTGAGATCCATGGAGCCGATCTCCACCACCAGGGGAACGGCGATGGTGGAGAGCCGCTCTCTCAGGATGTTCAGGTTTTCCGTTGTGGCCCCGCGCCGTACCGAGGAGTACCAGTACTGGGCCGAAAGTTTGGAAATGATCGGCTCAATGGTAAGGTAGGGAATGCAAAAGTTCATCATTCCCTCGATCTCACCGACTTTTGTCTCGAGTGTCACCAGAACGACCATCTCCGTGGGCGGAACGATCTGGGCGAACTGGGGGTTCGTCTCGATTTGCCCGAGCCGGGGGCGCAGATCNATCACCTGGGACCAGGCCTCCCGCATGTTCCCCAGGATCCGCACGATGATACCCTCCATGACGGAGGTTTCGATATCGGTAAGATCCCGGGTAACCTTGGTTCCTTCGCCCTGCCCTCCAAAGAGGCGGTCGATAATAGAGAAGGTGATCGCCGGGTCAATCTCCAGAATTGCCGACCCCTTGAGCGGATCCATGTTGATCACACCCAGGGTTGTGGGGTTCGGAATTGAACGAATGAACTCCTCGTAGGTAAGCTGATCCACACTCGCCACGTGGACCTGCACGAGGCTCCGCAACTGGGCACTCAGGGCGGTGGTGGTGAGGCGTGCAAAGGTCTCGTGCATGATCGAGACGGTGCGGATCTGCTCCTTGGAAAACTTGTCGGGTCGCTTGAAGTCATANATCTTGATCTTCCGCGATTCCGTGGGCTGAGAAAAATCATCAGTATCCACATCCCCCGACGAGATCGCTGTGAGGAGTTGGTCTATCTCGTCCTGAGACAGAACTTCGTTCATACCGGTTCAAGCCCCCTTCATACCATTTTTTGCATAACCCCTCGCCTTTTGCAAGGCTTTGCAAGGCACGGCCTTCTCTATTCCCCCGGATCCCCGCAGTTTCACGCAGATTTCCGCGTTTTTCCGCAATCCTCCGCACAAAAGGTGCCTTCCCACAAAAAAGAGGCCTCTTTCTGCCCAAANGAAGCCCGTTCCCTGTCGGGCCCGGTTCCCTGCACCGTCCGGCCCTAGAACTCGATAAATTCGTAGCGACTAAAAGCTACATCGCGAACACGGTTCACCATAATCCGGTTGATCTCTTCCCGAAGATCCTGCTTGACCCGCAACCGGTTCTCCACTCCCTCGAGCTCCCGGATGGAGCGGGAAGAAAAATAGATGGCGATCGCCTCACGGATCTGGATCTCCCGCCGGATCAGCTCCTGCAGGGTGGCATCCGATTCGGGACGGTATCCGATGTGGGGGGTGACGATAAAGGTCCGGCGCACCTCGTCCCGGGTGGTTCCCCGGACATCACCGATCTGGCTGAACCAGTCCAGCATCTCGGCCCCGCCCTGCTCGTACTCGCTGTGCAGGGGCAGGCGAGAGGTATCTGCCCGCGCCCCCCCGCCCATGGCTCTGACGGTGATCACCACCACCACCACGATAAAGACGATGGCGCCGATGACGATCGCGCTCCACTTGAGAATATCAATCACGATGGCAGGGAGAAAGCCTATCTTCTTTTTCCCCGCCGCAGGCTTCTCCTCACCACCCGATTCATCTTCCGGATCAAACAAATCATCAGACATCGCCTATCCTCCCGGAACGGAACGCCTCCGCTCCAGACGGTCACAAGTGACCGTCGGTAAGTATTATAACATCAACCCGGCGATTGTACGCCCGTCCCTCGGCGGTTGTATTGTCGTAGAGGGGACGGTGTTCACCGAGCCCCATCACCTGGAACTGGGATTCCTCCACACCGAACTCCGCCAGATAGCGCAACACCGCCAGGGCGCGCTCCGTGGAAAGTTCCCAGTTCGACGGCCAGGGACCGTTCGGNTCTGTAGCAATATTATCGGTATGGCCCTCGATCCGGAAGGTCCTCTCGGAGAGTATTTCCAGAGAGAGCAACCTCGAGAGGCGCTGCAGGATGCCCCGGGTTTGTTCGATCCTGACCCGGGCGCTGGCCGTCTCGAAGAAGGAATCCCCCGCCAGCGATATCACGAGCCCCCGCTCGTCCTCCTGAATGCGCACCATCTCGGACTGTATCTCGGGCTGAAAGATGCTGATCGCCTCGCGGCGGGCCTCGCTCAGGGCCCTGCCCCGTTCCATGGAGGGTAGCGACTCTATGGTGTTGCCCAACTCCGCCAGCGGCCCCGCTTCGAGGGTATTGCCCCCCTCGAGACTCCCCAGGCCGGGAAAGGCCGCCAGGATCAGCCGCAACTGGTGCCCGTCAATGGTGGCCGTGGTCAGAAGCATTACGAAGAAGGTGAGCAGGAGCGTCACCATGTCTCCGTAGGTAAGCATATAGTCAGGAGCACCTTCGGGAGGACATTTTTTGCACTTTTTCCGATCACCTGCCACGGCGAGCACCCCCGGCCTGTTGCTTATCGGTCTCTTCGCGTCCTGCGGTGTGCATCACCTTCTTCACTGCCTCCCCTAGTCGGCACCGCTCTCGCTCCGCACAGCCTGACGCTGCCCCGGAGGAAGAAAGGAAACAAGTTTTTCCAGGAGAATCCTGGGGTTGTCACCGCTCTGGATCGAGAGAACCCCCTCGATAACGATCTCCTTTACCCGGCTTTCCTCCTTGTCCCGGTCTTCCAGCTTGCTCTTCATGGGAATGAGAAAGAGGTTTGCAAAAAACGACCCGTAGAGCGTGGTGATAAGCGCCGTCTGCATACCCCGACCGATGGCCGTTGCGTCACCACCGATATTCCCGAGCATCGCGATGAGCCCTACCAGGGTTCCGATCATGCCGAAGGCGGGAGCGATCTTGGACCAGTCGTCGAAGACCTTGATACCCGTGGCGTGCCGCTCCTGAAGCTGGTCCAGATCAGCGTAGAGAATGCGCTTGATGATATCCGGGTCCGTTCCGTCCACCACGAGCTGGATGCCCTTGCGCATGAACTCGTCTTCCACGGCGTCCAGGTTGTCTTCCAGGGCCAGCAGGCCCTCCTTGCGCGCCCGGTCGGAGAAGGAGACCAGCTGACTGATCAGCTCTTCCTCGTTCCAGGTTGTCACGGTAAAGACGTGGCGGAGATACCCGGTGATCCCCAGCATGCGGCTCAAGGGGTTTGCCACCATCATGGCTCCGAAGGATCCCAGGAGAGTAATGAGGACAGAGTCTATGCTTATGTAGGGACCGATCCCCACACCACCGAGAATGATTCCCACAGAAACCATTACTATCCCGGTAGTAATTCCGATTATTGTTCCCAGATCCATCAGCCCTACTCCTCGTTCTTGAACAGACCGATCATGCGCCGATACTCGACGATGCGCCGGAAGAGCGTCTGGTAGTCCTCGCTGACCACCAGACGCTTGCCGGAGAGCATGACCAGGGTGGTATCGGGATTCAGTTCCACGTACTCAATATGATGAGGGTTCACGTGAAACACCCGCCCGTCCAATCGTGTCAGTTCAATCATCGCTGATCAAGGTACTCCCTTTAGCGCTTCAGTGTTAAGACTTCCTGCAACAACTGGTCTGCTGTCTGGATAGTCTTGCTGTTCGCCTGAAATCCGCGCTGGGTGACGATCATGTCGGTGAACTGCTCCGAGAGGTCCACGTTGCTCATCTCCAGTGCCCCGGCGATGACCGTTCCTTTNCCCGCAACTCCCACGGGAGCGATATCGGGAAGACCGCTGTTTATGGAAACCTGAAAGTTGGTCTCCCCCGTTTTTTCCAGCCCTCCGGGGTTGGTAAAGGAGGCCAGGGCAACCTGCCCCAGGGTCCGGTTGTTTCCGTTGGAATAGATTCCCGTGATGATTCCGCTCTGATCGATCCGGTAATCTTCCAGATAGCCCATGGTGAAACCGTTCTGGTTGAAGACCTTGGTGGAGCTCTCCGAGGCGTACTGGGTCATGCTGTCCACAAAGGCTCCGGCCCTGCCCAGATTCAGGTTGAAGGTCTGAACTTCCACCTCATCCAGGGGGAGTCCCGTCTCGGGGTCCAGAGGGATACTGCTACGGGGAACCTCGAAGGTCACCTGGACCCCCAGATCATCGTCGTTCACGAGGCCGCCCTCGGCGTTCTGCACCGACTGCAGGGTTCCGTCGTTCGCAAACTCGATAATGAAGGTGCNTCCGTCAAGGCTGTCCACACCGCCCACAGAGAGCTGCTGGGGGATCACCTCGTCGCCCTCGGGGGCCAGGGTGGTGGTGGCGATCCACTGGTTCTCGGCGTCGGGGTTGCGGGTAAAATCGATCCGCAGGGTGTGGGTATTTCCGAAGGAGTCGTAAATGTCGTACTCGGCTGTCCAGGTCCCTTCCATAATCTGGGCGTCCGTGGCGTCCTCCGGGATCAGCGGGGTATTCTTGTTCAGGTTCGAGGCCAGAAAGACCTCGGAGGTCGCCTGGGCCGGATCCTTGCTCCCCACGGGGATGACCAGGTCCTCCACACGGGCCGAGGTGTTCACCATGGTCTGACCGTCTACGGTCTGGGCCTGCCAGCCCTGGACCCGCATTCCGCTGGCGGGGTTCACCAGGTTCCCCTGGGCATCGAGCCCGAAGGCTCCGGCCCGGGTGTAGTAGTTCTCTTCACCGGCACGAAGCACAAAGAAGCCCTCGCCCTGGATCGCCAGGTCGCTCTTGACCCCCGTGGTCTGGAGCGATCCCTGGGTATGGAGGGTATCGATGGTAGCCACCTGCATACCAAGCCCCACCTGCTGGGGGTTGACTCCTCCGACACGCTCNCCCGGCCGGGCCGGGCCCTGCATCATCTGGGAGATCATGTCCTGGAAGTTGACCCTGCCGCGCTTGAACCCCGTGGTGTTGACGTTGGATATGTTGTTTCCAATCACATCCATTCGTGTCTGATGATTTTGCAGGCCCGAAACGCCTGAATACAATGAACGCATCATAGGGGTGCTCTCCTCTCGGTCGACTTCTTCACTGGTATCACNTNCANTGGCGTCATCTTCACTGGTATTACCTTCACCAGTATTACCTTTGCCGGCATTGCCTTCATCGGCGCCGGTGTCATCATTATCAATTCAGGATCCTCTGGATCTCGGAATAATCGTAGGTCTGATCATTCACCGTGATCTGGGGGACACTTCCCTGGGTGACCGCCGAGACGGTTCCCCTCGTGGTCTGGCTCCCCTGGGCTATCTCCACGGTCCTTCCCAGAACCTGTACGGCCCGGTCGGCCACGAGGCTCTCGTTCAGCTCGCGAAACCCCGAGGCCACGTTGGTCATCTGCTCCAGGGCGGAAAATTGCGCCATCTGGGCAATGAACTCCTTGTCCTCCATGGGGTTCGTGGGGTCCTGGTTCTGAAGCTGGGTGAGAAGAATCTTGAGAAAATCGTCTCGCCCAAGCTCCTGACCCGATCCCTGTGCTCCGGACAGGGCCCGGTTAAAGGCATCGGCCTGGGATCGAACCCGGGAGGTGTCTGTTGCATTCATCGTCATCGAAATATCCATACTCTGCTCCTTCCTGGATCAGGGGCCCGGCGAGCGGCCTCAGGCAACCAGGTTTATCCGGCGAAGGCCGTAATCGTAGCTGCCAGCGTCCTGAACACTCTTGCCCAGAGCCTCCGCCACCTCCCTGCGGGAGGAACCGGTTTCCCGGTTTTCCTTGCCCCGGGCAGTCTGATCACCCTGCTGCCGGGCATCGCCGCTGCTGACCTCCAGGGATCCCATCTCCAGCCCCGCCTCGGCAAAGGCCCGTTCCAGGGCTGCCAGATTCTGCTCCACCACCTGGCGCACGCTTTGATTATCGACAAGAATCCGCCCGGCTATATGACCCTGTTCCATCTGTAACTGGATTCGTACTCTCCCGAGCTCGGGGGGGCGAATCACCAGGCGAATCTCTGCNNNNTNNGTAGAACCGGTTTCCCGGTCTTCCTTGCCCCGGGCAGTCTGATCACCCTGCTGCCGGGCATCGCCACTGCTGACCTCCAGGGATCCCATCTCCAGCCCCGCCTCGGCGAAGGCCCGTTCCAGGGCTGCCAGATTTTGCTCCACCACCTGACGCACGCTTTGATTATCGACAAGAATTCGCCCGGCTATATGCCCCTGTTCCATCTGTAACTGGATTCGTACTCTCCCGAGCTCGGGGGGGCGAATCACCAGGCGAATCTCTGCCCGGTCGGCATCTTTCATCATTACTTCGGCCTGCCGGACGATCGAATCGCCCAGGGAACCGTTCAGGCGCCTGGCGAGGGTCGCCGTGGCCTCCTGAATCGAGGGAGCTCCCCGATCCTGGGTGGATACGGCGGTATCGAGGCGAACGGAAAAATCCCGCCCCTCCGGGGATGGGGAGGAGTCTTCTCCCGCTGATTCCTCCGAGAGATTCACCACCATCTCACGAACCAGGGCATCCCGGTCCTGGTGTCCTCCCTGCTGATCCCGTGACTCGCCGCTGCGTCGACTTCGCGCCCGCTCGTTGCCGGTGGCGAGTTGCTCTCCGGAAGGCAGTTGTACCCGTCCGTCCCTGGGCCCGGAAGAGTTACGGCTACGCTCCGTCACCGCACCGGAAAGGGGCTCTACCGCTCCCCGGGCCGAAGACTCACCCCGGGCCAGCCTGTTCTCTCCGGCCATTCCTTCCTGGGCCGCCCCGGCCCGAAGAGCCTTGTCTCCGGGGTGATCCCGACCGACACGATCACCGGCATCGGCATCGGCATCCTCGCCGGGATGGATCTTTTCGCCTGCAGATGTTCCTTCCCCATCGGAGGTATCAGCTCCACCCCGGGCAAGACCGTTCCGGGAAACTCCATCCCGAGGGGCAGCTCCTCTACCTTCACGGCCCGAGCCCTCGCCACGACGGGATACGGCCCGATCGGTCTCCCCGGCCTGGGTCTTTGCTGCCCCCCTCGATTCGGACTGGTCGGGATCAACGGGGTNTTGCAGACCGGCCAGGGCCGACAGGAGATCCTCCCGGGAGGGATCGCGCTCGCCCTCTCGGGCATCCCCCTCTTCCCGGCTCTTTCCGAAGGAGCGGAGCCCCTCCTCGGGGAGCCCTTCCAGGGAAACGACCCCGCTCTCCCTTCCAGGGGCGGGGCGCCCCGATTCTTCCGGCCCCTTCGCGTCCCGAGAGGAGACCTGGCTTCTCTCTTTTCCGGAAGGGCCGGAGTCACCGGTTCTGCTTTGTCGGGACAGGCTCCCGCTTTCACGAGCTGTTTTGTATTCTTCTTGATCTTCTGCCGGGGGCTCGTTCCGTTCAGTGGCAACGGGGCTCTCGATATCGGCTCTGGAAGAATCGGTGCTCCCGGCCGCTTCAGACCGGGCATCGGAATGACTGGCATCGGGACGACGGGAAATGGTTTGCAAGTACTCTGCAAAAGAGGTTTCCTGCTCCTGGTGCCCCCGCAGATAATCCCCGGGAGATCCTCCTGAAGCGATACCACCTGGCGTTGCCATCGGTGCAATGATGTGCACGTCCTGGGCACCTCCTCCGTATTATTCGTCAGGCCGAAGCGTCATCTTCCGCTGTATATCGGCAGCCCGCTCGGGGGGCAAACTCGAGAGCCACACCGAGACCAGCGACATCTGGCCGGCCTGGGCTGCAAGCTCTTCCGTTACCCGGAAGGTCTCGATCATTAANTGATCGTCGTAGCCCTTCAGGATCTCCACCGCCTCGGCGGGCCGCATACTCGTGAGATACCGCGAGTTCTGCTCAAGCACTGCTCTTCTATTTTCGTACGCCCGGAGCCGTTCATTGAGCGAAACTTCGCGTTCTTCCATTTCTTTTTCTGCAGCAGCCAGTTCNTGCTCCCGTTTTTCCAGATCCTGCTCATACGAGGCGAGCCGGTCCCGNTGGAGCGACAGCTCTTCGGCCTGCAGNCGGAGGGCCTCCTGAAAAGCCTCGAGGCGCAACCGGTCCATGAGCATAATGTCATCGGGCTCGTCGAAGACCTGGCGCGTCTCCCGNCCCACCAGACGCAGCANGGGAGCAAAGGAGTCACGGGTGTCGATCAACCCGAGATAATCGAACCAGAGCAGCCCTCCCACGGTAAGCCCCAGTACAAGAAGCATAAGGAGCAGGATCTGTGGAAGCGCTCCCATTCTGCTATAGCGTGCTGCCATGACCCATCCTCCGGCTCATNACGATCTCGTCGAGCCTGTTCTGTTCTTCCCGAAGCTGNTCCCGNCGATAGACATCGGCACGGCGCTCCCGCAACCGGTCCAGGACGTCGGCAGCGCGGCGGGCCTCCTGATAGCGCAGGGCAGCCTCCTGGCGCGCTGCCTCGGCGCGTTCCAGCTCTTTCAGGAGGATCNCTTCCTCCCGGCGCAGGCGCAGGGCGTAGGNGGCCTGCGCCATGCGGTAGCCCGTATCCTCAAGACGGGCTCCGGGTTCAGCCAGGGTAAGGGTTCGCCGACACAGGTCGCGGCGCTTCCCGATTTCTCCCGTGATCCGGGAACACTCCGCCGTGGCCGCTCCGAGCTCCAGCCGCCGCTGGTCCTCCTGGTGACGGCGAATATCGAGAATCGCCTGAAGCCGAAAGGCAAACTTACGCATCGCCCCTCTCCATCTCTGCGATCTCCCGAAGGGCTGCACAGGTCTCCTCTATCGAACTCCGTTCGTCCGTCCCCTGCTGCAACAGCTTCAGNATCACCGGCCGTTTCCGGATCGCCTCGTCGATGGCGGGATTGCTCCCGGCAACGTAGACCCCGGCATTAATCAGGTCCTCCGATTCCTTGTAGTCTGCCAGCAGCCGCCGCAGGGCACCTGCGGCATTGCGGTGATCGGGGGTGGTGATCTTGTTTACCAGTCGGCTCACGCTGGCCAGAACATCGATCGCCGGATAGTGGTAGCGCTGGGCCAGTTCGCGACTCAATACGAGGTGACCATCGAGGATACCCCGGACGGCGTCAGAAACGGGTTCGTCCATNTCATCGCCCTCAACCAGAATCGTGTAGAACCCGGTGATCGTCCCCTTTTCACTGGTTCCACACCGTTCCAGGAGCTGGGGCAGGACGGCATCCACCGACGCCGGGTACCCCCGCGAGGCAGGGCCCTCGCCCCGGGCCAGGCCGATCTCGCGCTGGGCCCGGGCGAAGCGTGTAACCGAGTCGAACATGAGCATCACATCCCGTCCCTGGTCCCGGAAAAACTCGGCCACCGCCGTGGCCACGTAGGCGGCCCTGAGACGGGCCAGGGCGGGGGTATCCGAGGTAGAGACCACCACAACGCTCCGGGCAAGCCCTTCCTCGCCCAGATCGTTCTCGATGAACTCCCGGACCTCTCTGCCCCGCTCGCCGATCAGGGCTATCACGTTCACATCGGCCGAGGTGTTCCGGGCGATCATCCCGATCAGGGTGGATTTCCCCACACCGCTTCCGCTGAAGATACCCAGGCGCTGTCCCTTGCCCGTGGGGATGAGACCGTCGATCGCCCGAATGCCCGTCTCGATCTGCTCCTGAATGGGACGCCGGCTCAGCACGTCCGGGGGACGCCGGATCGCCGGATAACGGCGGACACCGGCTATATCACCCAGACCGTCCAGGGGATTCCCCAGACCGTCCAGGACTCTCCCCAGAAGCTGATCTCCCACGGATACGCTCAGGGTCTCGCCCAGGCCGACCACGGGGTTCCCCACCTCGATCCCCTCGATTTCCGCGTAGGGGGCCAGCTGGATGATCCCCTCCCGGGCTCCCACCACCTCGGACAGGACAGTCTGGCCTGTGCCCGAGATGTGTATCTGACAGAGCTCACCCACCCGGGCNTGGGGTCCAAGGCTTTCGATCCGGAGNCCTTCCACGGCCTGGACACGACCGATCTGCCGGATCGTTTCGGTCTGGTCAACGAGAGCCTGATACTTTTCCAGAAACTCTATCGACATGACCGCTCAGCTCCTCTCACCCCGATCCTCCCGGGCGTTTGGGACGATTTTTGATCGGGACCATCTCGAGGATGCGGTCCTCGATCTCCCGAAGTTGCGAACTGATGCGCGCGTCGATCTCGCCGAAATCGGTTTCGATGATGCACCCTCCCGGATCAACCGAGGTATCCTCGGCGATGGTGACGTGTTTCACCCGTTCAGCCATGCGAAGGATCTCTTCGCGGTGACTGGTAACCAGCGGCAGATCGGCCAGGTTGACCCGGACCAGGATATCGCTTTTTTGCTGAAGTTTTTGAAGGGACTGGGAAATATTGTTGATCACCACGTTCTTCTGGTGTTCACTGATCACCTTGATCACCTTCTTGGCGATGCTCAACACCAGGGCAACCACCTGGGACTCGCTCTCCTGGATGATCTCGTTCCGGCGCTCGATAGCCTTGGAGAGAACCAGATGGAAACGGTCGATCACGCGCTGGAGTTCCCCGAGGCCTTCCTGGATTCCCGCTTCCCGACCCTCCTGGTGGCCCCTGCGGGCCGCTTCGGCCTCGATGGTCTGGCTCCTGGACTCGGCTTCGGCGATGATTCGCTCGGCCTCGGCCTGGGCCGCAGCACGGGTAGCATCGGCCTCCTCGCTGGCCCGTCGGCGTTCCTCTGCGGCCTGCTCGGTCTTGTCCCGGATCTGCCGGAAGGCCTCCTCCTCCGCCTTGTGAAGAATTTCTTCCGCCTCGGCCCGGGCGCTGCTGATCATCTCCTCCCGTTCCTGCTCCCACTGCTCCTTGAAGGCCTCGGCCTCGCGCCGCAAGTCATCAGCCGAGGGGCCCGTGTAGTCCTCAACGCTCTCAACTTCATCGACCTCATCGAGGGTCTCCACAGGAAGAGGGGTCCTGTGATGGGGGATAACCGGCCTCGGGGGCTGGAGAAATACCTTGTGGGGCTTGTACTGAACCTCACCCGATCTGAAAACGTTCTTTCCCATCTTTCTTTTTCCTCTCCCCGGGGGCCGAATTCAGCGGGCCGTGCCGCGCGTGCTCCAGCACACCTCTCTCCCTCAGGAACCTGCCTTCCCCCCTTCCCCGGAAGGAACGCAGGGGCACCCCTCAGGAAACCTAGACAACCAGCTCGTCTTCCCCGGCCCGGGCAACGACGATTTCGCCCTGCTCTTCGAGCTTTCGAATGATCGAGACGATTTTCTGCTGGCTCTCTTCCACGTCCTTCATCCGGATGGGCCCCATGTACTCCATGTCGTCCTTCAGGAGCGCCGCAGCGCGCTTCGACATGTTACGGAATATCTTGTCCTGTACCTCGGAGTCCACTGCCTTCAGGGCCTTGCCGAGCTCGGCTGTATCGACTTCCCGCATAACTTTCTGGATCGCCCGGTCGTCGAGCATAACGATGTCCTCGAAGACGAACATCCGCTTCTTGATTTCCTCGGCCAGTTCGGGATCTTCCTCTTCCAGACTCTCGATGATGACTTTCTCCGTGGAGCGGTCCACCAGGTTGAGGATCTCCACGATGCTCTCTACACCACCGGCGACGGAATAATCCTCGCTGGAGATCGAGGCGAGCTTCTTTTCGAGAACCCGCTCAACCTCCCGGAGCGTCTCGGGGGAGGTCCGGTCCATGGTGGCGATCCTCTTTGCCACGTCCGACTGGATCTCGTTGGGAAGGCTTCCCAGGATAACACTGGCCTTCTGGGGCTCCAGATAAGCCAGAATCAGGGCTATCGTCTGGGGATGCTCCTGCTGAATGAAGTTCAGCAGATGGGTGGGGTCTGTCCGGCGGATAAAATCAAAGGGCCGCACCTGCAAACTCGTGGTAAGCCGGTTTATGATGTCCACGGCCTTCTGGGAACCCAGGGATTTCTCCAGAAGCTCCCGAGCGTACTCGATACCCCCGGAGTTGATAAAGTCCTGGGCCATCATGAGTTCCTGGAACTCCTGCAGGACTGATTCCTTCTCCTCGTTGCCGAAATTCTCCATTCGGGCGATCTCGAAGGTCAGGGTCTCGATCTCGTCCTCCCGGAGGTGCTTGAAAATCTCGCTGGAGATCTCGCTCCCCAGGGTTACCAGAAAAACTGCAGCTTTCTGCCGCCCCGAGAGATCTTTCTTGCGCTTTCCGCCCCCCGTTGCGGCCCCGCCACCAACAAGGCCTCCCCCGGCTGCTGCGGATCCCTGCGCTGCCTGCTGTTTCGCCATATCCTTCTACTCCTCCGCGAGCCAGGTCCGGACGAGCTGAGCCACGTCCTCGGGATGCTCCCGGGCCATATTGATAGCCATCTCTTCCAGCTCCATCCGTGTCCGTTCTTCCACGGACATCTCCACTTCGGCGCTCTCTTCCTCGGCGCTCCGCAGGGCAGCTTCCCGCATGGCCTGATGCTGCCGTGCGAGTTCCTCCTCCCGGAGGCGGCGCCGCCGCTCGATCTCGCGGGAAACCAGACGAAACACGATAAAGGAGACCAGAATAACCGCGATACTCACCAGAACATAGAGGACGATCATCTGGACCTGACGCTGCCGCCGGAACCGCTCGTCCTCTTCCTGGAACTGGGCGCTCCGGTCAAACTGAAGATGCCGCACGCTCACAGCGTCACGGCGCCGGTCGCTGAAACCCACGGCGTGTTCCACCAGTTCCCGGGCAGCCTGCAGCTCTTCCGATCCAACGGGGGTATATTCCCGCTGGATGCTTCCGTCGGGGTTGGTCTTCACGTTCCCCCGATCGTCGTAGACCCATCGCCAGGTTCCATCGATGGCCACACTGGCGGTGATTCGTTCGATGGAGGGGCTTTTTTCTTCCATGGTCCGGCGCGTATTGATCTCGTAATTTGTCCGGTCCTCTTCGTTGGACCATCGCCCCACCAGGCCCTCCAGATCCCGGTAGGCCGGGGGTGTCTGCCCCTCCATTCCGGGAGGGCCCTGGGGATTAAAGCCGGTTCCCTCGTACTTCTCGTCGACCCGTTCACGCGAACGGGGGATCGAGAGAACGAACTCCGTCTCGTCAAAGGGAGTATTCGGATTATTGGGGACGGTGATGATCGGGAAGAATTCCTCGGTCTCCTCCGTGCGCTTTCCCATGTCCATGTCGACGTTGATATTCACCACCTGCACGCGATGGCGACCGAAGATCTCCGCCAGGGCGTTCACAATCGCCTGACGGTAGAGCGTCTCCTGCTCCCGGATGATCGCCAGCTCGCGCCGGGTCAACTCAAGACGATCAAACTCCTGGAGGCTCTGAAAATCGTTGAGTACCACACCCGAGGGATCGGTAATGGTGATGTGCTCTGCCCGCAACCCCTCGACACCGAACTGAATCAGTTTTTCAATACCCTGAATTTTCTTCCGATTCTCCCTGATATCGCTTCCCGGCCTGGGGGTTATGATCACCGAGGCGGTCACGGGATTCTGTTCCGAGGTAAAGAGCTGGCGCTCGGGCAGGACGATGGAGACGCTGGCCGCATCAACATCGCTCAGGGCGGTNATGTGCCGCTCCATCTGCCGGGTGATACTTCTGCGCAGGTTCACGTTCCGCTCGAAATCGGTCAGGGTCCAGCGCTCCACATCGAAGAGTTCCCAGGGGTCTGTTCCCGAAGGGATCAGATCCTCCCTCGTCAGGATCGCCCGCATGCGCTGCGCCGTCTGTTCGTCGTCGAGCATGATCCGGTTATCGGGAGTAATGGTGTAGGAGACGTTTTCCTGATCCAGGCGGTTCGCAATATCGTTGAGCTGCTGCGGGTCCGTCACGGGTCGCCGCAGGAGTGGAACCTGGGTGGGGGAGGCGCTGAAGACCGCCAGCATCACCAGCGCAACCAGCGTTACCGCCACGATTCCGCCGAACATGAGCTTTTGCGGTGTCTTCCACTGCCCCCAGAGAGTCTGAACCCGTTCTTTCAGACGTGCAAACATTTCTTTCATCTTCCCCTCCCCTTACGGTGCTCCCCGGCGAGGTTGCCGCTGCCGATCAGCAAACCCGCCACACCCTGTTACGTCTTCTCTCCGGACATCCTTCATCCCGGACATCCTTCTCCCCGGACATCCTTTCCGGGCACTCCGAACAGGAGGCTAGCGCAAACTGGTTATGTCCCGGTAGGCCTGGATAACCCGGTCTACCACGTTTTTTGCAATACTCAAGGACGTGTTGGCCTTNGCTGCCGCGATGGTAAGATCGTGGGCATCGACGCTTTCGGGACGCACAATAGCCTGCACCGAAAGCTCCTCGTGAGCCTTCTGGTGGGCATTCACATCTTCCAGACCTCGCAGGAGCGCGTCCCTGAAATCAGCCGGTTCTCCCCGGGACTGAAGTGGCTCGGTGCGCCCCGGCAGATGATTTTGGTGAGTCCGGGCAACCTGCAGGGCCTGGCGGTTCATTCCCGCCGGATTCATGATACTCATGGCCTATCCTTCCGGGGCTAGCGCCCGATCTCCAGCGCCCGCTGAAACATGGTTCGGGCACCGTTCACCACCGCAACGTTGGCCTCGTAGGCCCGTGAGGCGTCGATCAGATCCACCATCTCGCTCACGATCGTCACGTTGGGGTACTCCACGTAGCCTTCACGAGGTCCGCTCTGGATCGCATCGGGATGGGTAGGATCGTAGACGAGACGCAACTCGGCGTCCATGTCCTTTTCCACGCTCGTAACACGAACCCCCTTCCCCACACCTTCGTCCAGAGGACGGGGAACAAAGGGGCTTCGCCAGGAGACCCCCTCGGTTCGGGGCCTCAGCACGACCCGGGAACGCCGGTAGGGTCCGCCCTCGGTGGTACGAGTCGTGTTGGCGTTGGCGATGTTGTCGGCGATTACATCCTGGCGAAGACGCTGGGCCGTCAACCCCGAAGCCGCTGTGTTAATACTGGAAAAAAGTCCCATACATCACTCCTGAAAANCCTTACCGCAGAATCAGATTGATCCGGGCAAAAGAATCTGCCACGGAACGGGTCATCATCTGGTAGGCGAGCTGATTATTCATCAGGTCCATGGACTCTACGTCGATATCCACATTATTGCCGTTATTTTTGGCCGTTGTGGCAAAATCCAGAACACGCCGCGGACGCACATCACGATAGTCCAGGGGCTTGTGGAAGGGGATGTGCCGATCGTGGGTGATCCGCTCCTGAAAACGGGGTTTGCGGGCAGAGCTCTCCAGCGCATAGGCCAGGCGGGATTCAAAGTTCAGGTCACTCCGCTTGAAGTTGGGTGTATTTGCGTTGGCGATATTGTTCGCTATCACGTTCTGGCGCAGTAAACTCGCATCCATGGACCGGTGCAGGATATCAAGTTGCCTGCCCAGGCTCGTCCCTTCGATCATAACCAACTCCTTCTCCACATCTTCAGATTCCTCTTTCCTATCATCGGCCGTTCCCGCCGGGTTGATTACCCCCGCCGGAACTTATTCGCCCCGCCGGCACCCCGTTACAGGATGTAACGGCTCAAATCCTGATCTTCCACCACGTCGGCCAGGCGGTCCTGCACGTACTGCCGGGTCACAGGAATCGTCTGTCCTGCAAGGTCGGGAGCATTGAAGGAGACCTCCTCCAGCAAAAGCTCCATTATCGTCTGGAGCCGACGGGCCCCGATGTTTTCGGTCCGGCTGTTCACATCGGCGGCAATACGGGAGAGATCCCGGATCGCCTCGTCCTCGAACTCCAGATTCACCCCTTCGGTGAGCAGAAGTTCCCGGTATTGCCGGATCAGGGCGTTCTTGGGCTGGGTAAGAATCCGGTAGAACTCTTCCGCCTCCAGCGCCTCCAGCTCTACCCTCAGGGGAAACCGGCCCTGCAACTCGGGGATCAGGTCGCTGGGTTTACTCATGTGGAAGGCTCCAGCGGCAATAAAAAGGATGTGCGAGGTGTCCACCACCCCGTGCTTTGTATTGACCTGGCAGCCCTCGACGATGGGCAGGATGTCCCGCTGGACCCCCTCGCGGCTGATGTCGGTGGAAGAACGGCCCTCGCGGGTGGCGATCTTGTCGATCTCATCGATAAAGATGATTCCCGTGTTCTCGATCCTGTCACGGGCCAGCTCGGCGGCCCGTTCCGTGTCAACAAGCTTATCCATCTCCTCCTGCAGGAGATAATCCCGGGCCTGGTTGATCGTCATGCGACGCTTTCGCTTTTTTCCACCGAAGAGCCCGCCCAGATTTCCCAGATTAAGATCCAGCTCTTCCACGTTACTGCCCGAGAAGATCTCGATCGCCGGCATGGCCTGCTTGCTCAGCGTGACCTCTACCTCTTTTTCGTCGAGTTTTCCCTGGCGCAGCAGGGCACGGAAGCGCTCGCGGGTATGAGTAGAGACGCCACCGGCAGCAAGATCACCCTCGGCATCGCCGGCAGGCACCAGGGCCTCGAGCCCCTCATCGCCACCGCTTCGACCGCCACCAGGCAACAGGAGATCCAGCAGGAGCTCTTCCGTACGCTGCTGGGCTTTTTCGCGAACCTCCTCGCGCAGTTCCTCCTTCACCATGGTGATGGCCACCGACATGAGGTCCCGCACCATGGACTCCACGTCGCGGCCCACGTAGCCCACCTCGGTATACTTGGTAGCTTCCACCTTCACGAAGGGGGCCCCCGTAAGGCGGGCGAGCCGCCGGGCTATCTCGGTTTTCCCCACACCCGTGGGTCCGATCATGATAATGTTTTTGGGGGCCACCTCATTCTGCAGCTCTTCGGGGAGCTTCTGACGTCGCATCCGGTTTCTGAGGGCGATGGCCACGGCCTTTTTTGCCTTGGTCTGGCCGATGATATGCTTGTCCAGCTCTGCAACAATTTCTGCCGGGGTCAGATCTTCCAGTTTCACGAGAGCTCCTCCACCGTAATGTGGCCGTTGGTGTACACACAGATTTCTCCGGCGATCTTCAGCGACCGCTCGGCGATCTCCCTGGCCGGGAGATCCGTATTGTCCAGAAGCGCCCGGGCAGCAGCGAAGGCGTAGTTTCCGCCTGATCCGATCGCCAGCACCCCGTGCTCCGGCTCGAGCACATCGCCGGTACCGGAAATAAGCAAAATCTTGTGCTTGTCCGCCACCAGGAGCATTGCCTCAAGGCGACGCAGGGTCCTGTCTGTTCTCCAGTCCTTGGCGAGTTCCACGGCACTACGCATCAGATCGCCGCTGTACTCCTTGATCCGGGCCTCGAAACGCTCGAAAAGTGTAAAGGCGTCAGCCGTGGCACCGGCAAACCCCACAGCGATGCGGCCCTCGTAGATCGTTCGGACCTTTCGGGCGTTCCCCTTTACAACGGCTTCCCCCATGGAAACCTGACCGTCACCGGCCACTGCAACAGCATCACCTCGCTGGACCGCCACGATCGTGGTGCTTCGAATCCGGGGAGTTCCCCTGGTAGTACTCATCGCTTCATCCTTTATCGTATAATTCATCGCTCTCCCTCTTGCTGTGCGTCCCGGCTCTTCAGGCTGTCCCGTCGCAACCGGGCGTGGGGGTGAGCGTCACGATAGACCTGCCGAAGCCGGTCCATCCCCACCTGGGTGTATACCTGAGTCGTGGACAAACGACAATGCCCCAGAAGCTCCTGCACCACCCTGATATCCGCACCGTGGTTCAGGAGATGGGTGGCAAAGGAATGCCGGAACCCGTGGGGTGTCAGGTACTTCCCCAGTCCCGAATCGGCAATTCGCCTGGTGATGATACCCGCGGCTCCCCGAGGGGTAAGCCTGCCCCCCCGAAGATTTATAAAGAGCGCCTTGGTCTGCACCAGCCCCCGCTGCACCAGAAACTCGTGACGGTGCGGCAGATACTCCCGCAAAACGTCGAAGGCCGCATCCCCCAGAAAGACAAACCGGTCCTTCCCCCCCTTCCCGTGGACCAGGAGCGCCTGCTTCCGGAAGACCAGATCGTCCACGTTGGCACCGCAGATCTCGCTGATCCGCGCACCCGTGGAATAGAGGATCTCCAGAAGCGCCCGCGTACGCAACCCTGCCAGGTCATGGCGGTCGATCTCCAGAAGCTGGGCCATCTCCTTCTCGAACATCGTGGGCGGCAGACGCCGGGGAGTTTTTACACTGCGCACCGCCTCGGCGGGGTTAAAACGGATCTTTTCTTCCTCCTGGAGGAAGGAGAAAAACCCCTTCACCGCCGAGAGTCGCCTGTTCACACTGGTCGCTGCGATCCCCTGGGATCCCATGGCCCGAACCCAATGGCGGACCAGCCGGGAATCCAGGGTGGCCAGGGAATCGCATTCCTGTTCCGCCAGAAAAGCGCAAAATATGCGCAGATCCCTCTGATACGCCTCCAGACTCGCCGGAGCCAGACGACGAACGTTCCGCAGATACTCCAGATAGCGGAGGGCCTCTTCCGGTATTGTCACCGATGCACCTCCCTTGAAGGAATCTCTCCGGGCGAATCGAAGAGTGCAAGCTTTGTCTGTTCTGCAGCGGCCCCCGGAGACAGGAGCTCTCCGGCCGGGGCCGCTTCTTCCCCCAGGACCCCGGGCCCGATCAGATCCAGTATATCCCGGGCACCCTCCACCAGAGAGGCCCCGGCCTGAAGCAATCGGCGGCATCCGGTCCAGCTGGCCCCCGCTGCATGAACCATTACATCCACCCCAAGCTGAAGCCCGAACTCTGCCGAGATGAGCGCCCCCGACGGTTCGGGAGCCTGAAAGACCACCACACCCGCCGAAAGCCCCACAACAATCCTGTTTCGGGCGGGAAACTGATGACGCTGCGGGGGAACGCCCGGGGGATACTCGCTCAGGATCGCCCCACCCTGATCGAGAATATCCGCTCCCAAAGGGCGATTGCTCGCAGGATATACCGCGTCGATACCGCTTCCCAGAACGGCCAGAGCCGTTCCTCCGGCCCCTGTCGTACCCCGATGGGCAGCAGCGTCTATTCCCCGGGCCAGGCCGCTCACACAAACCACCCCGTGCCGGGCCAGGTCATAGCCCGTGGCGAAGGCGGCTTCCTCCCCCTCCTGGTCGGGCTGGCGCGTCCCCACCAGGGCCACCCCCCGGCGTCCCGCTTCCCGAAGCTGCCCCCAGCCGTAGAGAAGCGCCGGGGGATCGTAGATCTCCCGCAAGTGAGAGGGGTAGCGATCGTCGCCAAACCAGAGGACCCACCTCTCATCGAGGGAAAGCCACCGACGATCAAGCTCCGTATCTGCCAGAAGCTGCCGGGGGTTCCAGGCTGTCCTCCGCAGGGGCCGCCCGATAATCCGCTCTACCTGGTAATGATCCAGACCCAGAAGCTGCTCCGGCTGTGGAGCAGTCACCAGCAACCTGATCCGTTCCAGGGGCCGCAGGGGAGAGAACCGCCCCACCATGAGCAGGGCATCCCGCTCGGGAAAGGGTCCTTCCAGAGCTCGCCGAAGCAGATCATCGCGCGTACAGGCCTGATCCCTCACTGCCAGTCTCTCCTTAACTCATCCCGATTCGCCGCTGCCCGCTGGCGCTGCTCCGTAGCAGGAGCGGTCCGGGCGAGGTCGTCGTAGATCCGGCTGGCTTCGTCGACGTTCCCCGTACGGACCAGCACGTGGGCCAGAAGAAAGCGGACAGCCGGGTCCTTCGTCTCGAGCTCCGCCGTGCGCCGGGCGTATTCAAGAGCATCGGCTGGACGATCCAGCTCAAAGGAAAGCAACACCGCCAGCCCGAACAGGGCAGCCCGGTACCGGGGGTTCAGGGCGATCGCATCACGATAGAGAGCCTCGGAAAGCTCCAGAAACTCCCTGCGCTGCCCGTCAATCCGGTGAGCCCGGGCCGTTCGGGCCGAGGCCACGGCTGCCAGATAGTACAAGACGGGGTTGTCCGTCTGAATCGCCAGAGCCCGCTGCAAGGCCTCCAGAGCTGGTCCGTGCATCCCCTGCTGCATAAGCTCGTTGGCCAGGAGTTTCTGGAAAGACGCTTCCCGGGCCAGCGCCTCCGTTACCTCCTCCACCTTTGACCGGTACCGCCCCACTTCCCGGCGCAACTCGGCGATCCGCTCGGTCGGGACCTCCACCCCCTGATACTCGACCCCCTCGGTGGCACGCAAAAAATCGAGCTCCGGTTCCTTCTCCCCGGGGCAACCCGAGAGGAGCAACGTCACCCCTCCCAGCGCAACCGTCGCCACCACGAAGAGAACGATCGACCTGACCCTTCTCCGCAACGGCTGCGCTTCCCCGGGACGGCAGAACCGGAGCTTGATCATTTCGTCCCTCCTGATCGGGCGAAGGTTCTCATGCCAGCGTATCCTCCCCGTCGGGAGTCCCTCCCCGGGGATGATACTGCCGGTGATAGGCCCGCAGATCCTCGGTATCGATGTGGGTGTATATCTGGGTAGTCCCGATATCGGCGTGCCCCAGAAGCTCCTGGACGGCCCGCAGATCTGCCCCGCCCTCGAGGAGGTGCGTGGCAAAACTATGACGCAGGGTATGCACCTTTGCGTCGATCCCCACAGCCCGGGTGAGCTCGTGAAAGCGTTTCCACATCCCCTTGCGGGAGAGCCTTCCTCCCAGGCGGTTTACAAAAACCGCACGCTCCGAGGCAACCTTCACAAGCCGGGGCCGGGCCTCGGAAAGGTACCGTTGAACCCAGCGGGAAGCCTCCTCCCCCAACGGAACCAGCCGCTCCCTGTCGCCCTTCCCGCGAACCAGCACCAGCCCCTCGTCGAGATACAAATTATAGAGCTCCAGATCCACCGCCTCGGAAATCCTCAAACCGCAGGAATATATCAACTCAAAAAGAGCGCGGTCGCGGACCCCCCCGGGAGACCCCAGATCTATCTGCTCAAGCAGACGGTCCACCTCTTCCACCGAAAGCACTCCCGGCAGGCGATGCTCGCCCCGGGGAGAACTGATCGTCGTGGCAGGATTATCGGGCCGTAACCCCTCGAGAACGCAGAACTGAAAAAACGACCGCAACGCCGAGAGCCCCTTTGCCACAGTCCGGTGGTCCAGAGGCGCATCGGCATGTTGTCGATGGAGGAGATAATCGATCACGTCGGCCGTGGTGAGGAGAGACACCTCCAGCCCCCGCTCCGCTGCGTACCCCTGCGCCGCGACACACTCCCGCAGATAGGTCTCAACGGTCTGCTGCGAGAGACGCAACTCGACCTGCAGGTAATCGGTAAATCGGTCCAGGACCGTGGTGGAAACCATCGCCGCCTCCCTGGCTCTTCTCAGCGACTCCCCGAAAGGCGCCGGTTACGCAGAATTGCCGGAACCCCGAGCCTGATCTCGTCGTCGCTGTCCTCAGCAAAGAGATCATCCTGGTGCGGCTGCGACCTGGTATAGGTATTCCACGAATCGAGGGAGATGAACTCCGGTTCAGCCTCCTTGGGCTCCGCCTTTCCGGGATCCACCGAGGCAGCCGCCAGCTCTTCCTCGCGACAGACACCCGACCGATCGGACTCTCCGAAGCCCGTGGCGATCACCGTCACCCGCACCTGCTCGTCCAGGGTCTGGTCCACGGTTGTCCCGGCGATCACCAGAACCTCGGCATCGGCGTTAGCCGTGATGATCTTCATGATCTCCTCGTATTCCGAGAGGGAGAAACTGGTACCACCGGTGACACTCACCAGGATCTTGTCGGCGCCCTCTATCCGGGCATCCTCGAGAAGCGGATTATTGATCGCGTTCGTTGCCGCATCGACAGCCCGATTGTCCCCGTCCCCGGAGCCAACCCCCATAAGAGCATCACCCTGACCGGCCATGACCGTCCGGACATCGGCGAAGTCGATATTGATCATCCCCTCTTTGGTGATGAGATCGCTGATCCCCTGGACCCCCTGGCGGAGAACATCGTCGGCCACCAGAAATGCATCGGTTATGGGCGTATCCTTGGGAACAATTTTCAGCAGGTGCTGATTCGGGATGGTAATAAGCGTATCCACGGCATCGCGCAACCGGGCGATCCCCTCCTCGGCGAGCTGCTTCTTCCGCCTCCCCTCAAAATCGAAGGGTTTCGTTACCACCGCCACCGTGAGGATACCGAGGCTCCGGGCGATATCGGCGATCACCGGGGCCGCCCCCGTTCCCGTACCGCCCCCCATGCCGGCCGTGACAAACACCATGTCGGCGCCCTCCAGGACCGACCGGACCTGATCCTTGTCCTCCTGGGCAGCCTTCTCGCCGATCTCGGGTTTACCACCCGCACCGAGGCCACCCGTGATCTTGGTTCCCAGGGGAATCCGGACCTCGGCCTGGGACCCCTGAAGCGCCTGCAGATCGGTATTGACCGCGATGAACTCGACGTTCGTCAGCCCCGACTGAATCATCCGATTCACGGCGTTGCTCCCGCCGCCACCAACACCGATAACCTTGATTACCGTGGGACTTGTCCCGCTCGAGGCGATCGAAAGATCGTCCTCATAAACCTGAAAATTCATGCACTACCCTCCCCTTGTGCACAGGATAAAAACATCTCCCGCTTTTTCAAGCGCGCGATTCCATCAAAATTCCATCAAAAAAAGTGCTTCATCCACCGGGTTACACGCTTTAACCCCGCTTTCCTGCGTTCCGTTCCGCCCGGCACATCGCCCGAGCCGCTCTGCCAGGCGTGGAGCACCAGCCCTGCGGCGGTGGAAAACTCCGGACTCTGGTACCGATCGGCCAGTCCGCCGTGACGACTCGGTTGCCCGATTCGCCCACCCAGATCGAACACATCCTGGGCAAGCTCTACCACACCCGGCAACAGAGCCCCCCCACCCGTGAGAACGAGCCCCCCGGCCACCCGGTCCAGCATGCGCTGACGGTCGAGGCGCTCCCGGACCAGCCGGAAGATCTCGCCCATTCGGGGCTGAACGATCTCGCAGATCTGCTCGCGCGTACACTGGATGGGAGCCCGGCCACCAACCCCTGGCACGAGAACGGGCTCACCCTCCTCTACCAGAGCCATGTAGGCGCACCCGTCTTCACGCTTGATCTTCTCGGCCGACTCCATGGACGTACGGAGCATGATCGAGAGATCACCCGTGACCTGGCTCCCGCCCATGGGAAGAACAAAACTGCTGAAGGGAGCCCCGTCCTGGTAAACCATGACGTTCGTGGTCCCCCCCCCGATATCGATCAGGAGAACCCCCAGGTCTTTCTCGTCCTGGGAGAGCACCGCCTCGGCCGCAGCGATGGAGTTGAACACCACCTGCGCTATCTCGAAACCGGCGCGGTTCACGCACTTCACCAGATTCTGCGCTGCCGTCACAGAACCGGTGATGAGATGAACCTCCACCTCCAGACGAACACCAATCATATCGAGGGGGTCCTTTATTCCCCCCTGCTCGTCGATTACGTAGTTCCGGGGTATCACGTGAAGAATTTCCCGATCCATGGGAATCGAAACGGCCCGGGCATTTTCGATAACCCGGGCGATATCCGCCGAAGTTATCTCGCGCCCCCGGCCGGTGACGGCCACGACACCGCTTGAGTTCAACCCGCTGATGTGGCTCCCCGCTATGCCGCTGACAACACGCTTCACCTCGCGCCCAGCCATTTGTTCAGCCGATTCGATCGCGTCTACCACACTGCGAAGCGTGGCCTCGATATTTATCACTACCCCGCGCCGGAGGCCCGACGAGGGCGCGGTCCCGACGCCGATGATCTCCAGGGGTTCTCCTGGCCGGGCCTCGGCGATCACTACAGTGACCTTGCTCGTTCCGATATCGAGCCCCACGATCATATTTTCACCTGCCACGGGCCCCCTCCTTCATGCGGTACACCACCTCTCCTGACCGGAAATCGACCTCTGCCACCTGGTCTGCCCGTTCCTGCTGGGAGAGGATATCCAGAACAACCAGAATCCATCGGCACAGCTCCGGCGATATCCTGTCGCCAATCCGTACAGGTATCCGATAATCTGCGGTAAAGAGCAGAATGTCCACACCCCCCTTGGTCCGGGGGACAACACGAAGTTCGGAAATCCGGTCAAAGAGCTTTGGCTCCTCCAGATGGAGCCGGTGCAGATCATCGAGCAGATGCTGGAGCGTCCCGGGCATGCGGGATCCCACGGGNCCCCCCTGAAAGGTTATCCCCGAGAACACGGGGAGATCCACCGTGGCCAGATGTCCTCCGGCATCAAAGATGATACCCTCTTTATCCACAGCAGCCAGAACATCTCTCCCCTCGCGGGAGAAGATCGTGAGCGCCAGAGGGCGACGGCGAACAAGATCCAGGCGAAGCGCGTTGGGAAAGACCTTCTCGACCTGGGCCTCCCGGATTAGGGGATTTCTCTTGAGCCGGGCAGCAACCTCGCCGGGCCGGAGAAGGAAATAGCTGATCCCTCCGGTAATACCAGCCTGCCGCAGAATTTCTTCCCGGGACATACCAAAATCGGCGTGGACGTGAACGCGGGTTATCCGCATCCAGGGGCCCTCCATGAGTATCAGGATTCCCGGAATGAGAAGAGCAGCAGAAACCAGCCCCCACAGCATCACTCGCCTGCGCCTGGCGGTGACGGCCTGCCGGGACGGCTGTGAAGAGAAGGCCCGGTTCCGGCGGAACGAAGCTGCCTCAGACACGAGAGCCCTCCCACAACCTGGGGCCCCTGGAAGCAGGCTGAGTCGCGGCGTTCATGATCAGACCGCACATGATCATGGTCACCACCAGCGAAGACCCTCCGGACGAAAAGAAGGGCAGGGGAATTCCCGTGGCTGGCAGGAGCCCCGCCACGACAGCCACGTTTATCATGGCCTGAATCGTGATACTCATGGTGAGGCCGTATATCAGAAGGTACCGGAACCAGTCCTCCTGCCGCCGCGCCAGAGCGATCCCCCTCAGGGAAAAAAGCAGAAACGCCAGGAGCACGAGAAAGACGCCGAAAAACCCCAGCTCTTCCCCCAGAACAGCAAAGATGAAGTCCGACTGGACCTCGGGGATTCCACCCATCTTCCGGACTCCCCGGCCGATTCCCGCACCCCAGGGCCCGCCCTCTGCCAGCGCCCTGCGCGCTGCCAGGACCTGGAACCCGCTCCCGGCAGGATCGTAGGAGGGATTCAGAAATGCCGTAATTCGCCGGACCCGGTGCTCCCGGCTGAAGAGAGCGATCATACCCAGGGGAACGATGAGCGCCGTGAAGCGCACAAAATACCGGGTCGGCACACCGGCTGCAAAAAAGAGCAGGAACGTGAGAATCAGCAGAAAAATCGCCGTGGAATAATCATTCTGGAGGAGAACAATTATGGATGAGAGGACCGCCACCACCAGGGGCGGGACGATGTAGAGCCGGTCCCGGGGAAACTCCCCTTCCCGCTTGGAAAGAAGGTGAGCCAGATGGATCACCAGAAGAACCTTGACCAACTCCGAGGGCTGAAAGGAGAAACCCCAGAGAATGATCCACCGGCTCGCACCCATGTAGCGGGCACTGACACCGGGAAGGAAGGTCATCCCCATCAGGACCGCCACACCCAGAACGAGATACTTCAGATGACGACGGATGAGGTCCAGCGGAACCAGGGCGGCAGCAGCACATAACCCGCAACCTGCCACCGCCCAGAGAGCCTGGCGGAGGACGAAGCGGAGAGGTTGACGATAGAGCTGTTCTGCGCGGAACCAGGAGGCGGAGAGAAGCATACCCAGCCCGACCACCAGGAGCAGAATTACCAGCCCCAGGAGAATCGGGTCGAACCGGGAGACCTCGTCATTGCTCTGTTCCACAAAAAAACTGTTACGCCCTATCACCACCGTCACCGAATCTTCAGCGTGGAGAGACTCAGAATCGCAAAGAGCCCCCCCAGTATCCATAAGCGAAGCACCACCTTTGTTTCCGACCACCCCAGGAGTTCGAAATGGTGGTGCACCGGCGCCATGCGAAAGACCCGTTTTCCCCGCAATTTATAAGAGAGAACCTGGACGATCACAGACACCGCCTCCATCACAAAGACCCCTCCCACAATGACCAGGAGGATCTCTTTCTTGATCATCAAAGCCAGAACACCAATAACTCCGCCCAGAGAGAGGCTCCCCGTATCGCCCATCATGATTTCTGCAGGATGGCTGTTAAACCAGAGAAACCCCACGCAGGCTCCCGCCACGGCGAGGCTCAGTACGGCGAGCTCCCCGCCTCCGGGAATATAGGGTATCTGGAGATAATACGCATAATCAACACGGCCACTCACGTAGGTGATGACCCCGAAGGTGAGACTTACCATAAGAACAAGCCCCGTGGCCAGACCATCCAGACCGTCCGTAAGGTTTACAGCATTCGAGGTTCCCACCAGAAGAAGAACCGCGAAAGGAACGTACCAGACCCCCAGATCCAGGAGGGGGCGCTTGAAAAAAGGCACATAGAGTTCGGTGGTGTGTTCGCCGCCAAAGTGGTAGAGCAGGAGCGCGATCACCAGGGCCACNGTAACCTGTCCAAGGATCTTTCCCCACCCGTGAAGGCCATCCTTGTTCTTCAGCAGGATCTTCTGGAGATCATCCACCATCCCGATTGCACCAAATCCCACCACGGCCAGAAGGCCGATGAGACTATAGACCACCGAGATATCNAGCCAGAGCNCCCCCGATACCACGATGGAGAAAATGATCAGGACACCACCCATGGTGGGTGTTCCTGATTTTTGCTGATGCGTTTCCGGTCCATCGGCCCGGATCTCTTCGCCAAAACGAAGTTTCCGTAAATACTGGATGACCCAGGGACCGCAGAGAAAGGTTATGAGCAAGGCCGTTACAGCAGCGTAGGCAGCACGAAAGGTGATGTACTGAAACACGTTGAAGGGCGTGAAATGCCNGCTCAGGGGAAAAAGAAGTTCTTTAAGCATCGTCGGAGGCCTCCGGTTTGAGCGGATGATGGAACGAAGGGGCTGTCTCCGGCGCTTCCGGGTTCGAAGCCGTGACCGGTCCTGCCCCGGCAGGATCGGGATCGACCAGCGAGGGCAAAAGCAGCTCCAGCCCGGCTGAGCGGCTCCCCTTCAGGAGAAGGGTCTCGCCACCGGCAAGGAGCGCTCCCTGAGGAAGCAGAACACCCTGTGCCAGTACGTCCTNCACCGAAGCGAACCGCAGGACTCGGCATTCCCGGTGAAACAATTCCGCCTGGTCCTGCTCCAGCCTGTCCCAGGCCGATTCCTCTGCACCCGAACCCTCGCGGTCCAGGGCACCCACCAGCAGAACCAGAGCAGGTCCCAGGGAAATTGCCTGTTCCAGAACGCTCCTGTGGCCGGAAACCGTCGCCGATCCCAACTCCGCCATCTCACCCAGAATCANAACCAGGTGACTCCCGGCCCCGGCATCACCACGGTGCAACCGCTGGGCATGAAGGGAAGCCACCGTTTCCAGCGCCGCGTGGCACGATTCGGGATTCGCGTTATAGGAGTCGTTCAGAATCAGGATCCCTTCCCGACCCTGAAGCACCTCGCTTCTGCCCGAGGGCAGCCGCAGCGTCCGGAACCCCTGATGCAGGCAATCGGCCCCGATTTCCAGAACTCGGGCCACAGCCACAGCGGCCAGAGCGTTCCGGCCGTTATGAGCACCCTCCAGAGGAAGGGTATACCATTCTCCCTCCACGCAGATTCGCTGTTCACCCGGCTCATCCCCCGCTTCGAAACTCGCCTTCTGGCTTTCTACCCCGAAGGTCAGGACCTGACCGGAGACCCCTTCCTGCAGGAAGGTACAGAAGGGATCATCCTCGGGGACAAGAAGACTCTGGGAACCGTCGAAGCACGAGGCGATCGCCTTTTTTTCCCGGGCGATCGCTTCCTGACTCCCAAGATTCCCGATNTGGGCTACGCCGATATTGGTTATCACCGCCAGGTCGGGCCGCACCATATCTGCCAGCGCAACCATCTCGCCGGGGTTGCTCATGGCCATCTCATAGACGGCGTAGCGAGCCTCCCGGTCGGTCTGAAACAGGGCAAGGGGGACTCCGGTCTCGGAGTTCAGGTTTCCGAAACTTGCACTGGTGGGCCCGGCGCAACGTAGAATCGCGGCGATCATCTCTTTTGTGGTGGTCTTGCCGTTGCTTCCTGTAACGCCGATCCGGAAGATTCCTGCCAGATGCGTCCGGCAGTACCACCCGGCCAGCTGGTGGAGCGCCACGAGCGTGTCCTGGACGCACACCACGGGCAGCGACCACTCCTGACCGCTCAGGGGATCTTCCCGGGTACTCACCACCGCAGCCACAGCCCCCCGACTGAGCGCATCCCCGACGTGGCGATGCCCGTCGGTGCACGCTCCGGGAAGGGCAACAAAGAGAGAACCCTCACGACACTGGCGGGAATCGATACAAACCGAGACCAGGGNCGTCTCCTCGTGCGCCACCGCAGCCGCGGAAAAGAGGACCTCCCCGTGAACCGCCAGNGGGAGNTCTCCAAGCCGAAATAGTTCACGGGGTTCCACGAGCCCCCCCCGAAAGATCAACGCGCTGAATACGATCCGAAGAAAGAGGTTCCAGNGCAAGGGTAGTCTCGGCCAGAGCCCGGATCCTCNGGGGAGAACGAAGGCTCGCAATCCCCACCACAAGCCGCTTGTTCTCTTCGAGAAGAGACTGATGCCTCCTCTGGGTCGCGACAACTTCCCGCTCCAGTTGCACAAACCGGTAGGACTGCCAGACGTTTGCAAAAAAGAGCGTCGAGATCAGCGTTATGGCCGTTCCGATCATCACAATCTTCGTCATGATTCGCTCCCCTGGTTCTCTCCCGGGAATTCCCGCTCCAGAACCCGGAGTTTGGCACTGCGGGAAGCGGGATTGGCAGCTCTCTCCTCTTCCGAGGGAGCGATGGGTTTTTTGGTGATCACCCGAAACCTCTCCTCTTTCGTTACCATCGGCAGATTCAGGGAACCTGAAGAGTCCCTTTGCCGGTACTCCTGCCGGGACGCATCCTGCGATGTATCCCGGGCCAGGTCCCGAAAACGATGTTTCACGATCCGGTCTTCCAGGGAGTGGAAGGTTATGATACCCAACCGTCCCCGGGGNTTCAGAGCTTCCGCAGCCCGGGGGATGACCCGCTCCAGNCGCTGGAGCTCGTCNTTTACCAGAATTCTCAGAGCCTGGAAGGTCTTTGTCGCCGGATGCACCCTGCCCCGCCGGTAGGCCGGAGGCACGGCCCGACGCACCACCTCGGCCAGGTCCGCCGTGGTACCGATTCCCCCGTGGCGAGCCTCTACAATGGCGGCGGCGATACGCCGGGAATAGCGTTCTTCACCGTAACGGAAAATAACATCGGCCAGTTCCTGCTCGCTGCTCTGCAGGATAAATTCCTTCGCCGAAAAGTCCTGACCGGTAGCGTTCAGCCGCATATCAAGGGGCCCCTCTTCCCGAAGGGAGAAACCCCGATCGGGGCTTTTCATATGAATCATGGAGATCCCCAGATCGATCAGGATTCTGTCAAAACCCCTTCGTTCTTCCANGACCTCGTCGAACCACCCGCAGACAAACTCCACCCGGGGATCCGCTCCGAGCCGTTTTCGTGCCCTCTCCAGCATCTGGCTATCCACATCGATCCCGACAACCCGGCAGGTCCCGGAGCGCTCGAGAAAGCGGGCGGTATGCCCCCCTCCCCCCAGGGTGGCGTCACAGATCACCGCTCCCGGTTCCAGCGGAAAAAAGAGCTCTTCCACGGATTGCAATAGCACTGGCTCATGTACAAGATCGGTCATTTCAAAGCGTCTCCGTGATTAAAGCCTTTCTGCACAGAATCTTCAGAAAAAACCGGTCTCAGGCGAAACCGGATCTTCCAGAAGTTCTAGAAGAAGGAGACGGCCCCTCCCAGTTCTTCGGCCGCCTCCTGAAACTCATCCTCGTGTTCCTGGAGATATGCGGAGTATTCATNCACATCCCATATCTCGATGTACTTTTTGATTCCGTGGAGGACACAGTCTTTCCTGAGCCCCACGGTCTCCTTCAGGCTGGGTGGGATGAGAATCCGCCCAGCCTTGTCCAGCTCGATCTCCTGAGCCGGTGCGATAATCCGCCGCTGCAGAAGCCGGGCCCTCCGGGAAAAGGGAGAGGCCGCCTCCATAAGCTGGTCCGACAACTGTTTCCACTCGTCGGGAGGGAAGAGCCACAAACACCGATCGATCCCCGCAGTGACAACCAGGGACGCCCCCGGAATTTCACCGCGCAAACGACTGGGCACGAGTATCCTGCCTTTGTCGTCGAGCGCGCTCCGGTATTGGCCAGTAATCATCCCTTTTTCACCACAAAATCCTAGTATTTCCCACTCTTTACCACATCCATTATATACTAGCGCACCAAACAAAGCTGTCAATGTTTGTAGACAGAATTCCGGAAATCCCCGAAAAAAATTCACCCAAAGAACTACACAAATGTTTCCCCTTCNCCGATTTCATTCCAGGCCACGCCGGACTCCGTCATGAGGGGACTCCCCCTCTCAATCAGGAGAGGTCCGAGGATCTGCGCTGATCGGAGGAAGGAGTTATCACGAGAGAACGGGAAAACGGAAAAACAGGAACGATAGATAACGGGATGAGCGATGNTCAGAAGACCCGGCAGGGCCCGAGAGCCCTGCCGGAGCGATATTTCAACGGTTCANCGGAAGGAAGGGAATCAGGTCAGGTCCCGCAACGCCTCGGTGGTGGCCCGTTTCATCCGCCGGTAGTCCAGATCAGGGAAGAGAGGATGCTTTTTCTCAAGCCGNGTGAGCCATTCTGTTCCCATGTTTCGCTGGGAGAGGGCATCATAGACCCGGGTGAAGTTGTAAAGGTGCTCCTTGAGCCGCCGNTCCGCATAGGTCACAACGGTGCGGGCATTCATGATAAAGGGCCAGTCGGACCCCATGGAGAGCAACACCTCCCGGGCCGCCTGGTTCAGGGCCCGCTCCTTCAACCCCGATTCGTCGGGGAAGCGGGCCACGAGCTCGGCCATACGTTCCACGGCCTGATGGGTATGGCGGTAGATCCAGTCGTTGCTTCCATCCATCCAGACCTGGGCGTACCCCCCGCTTCCCCAGCTGGAAAAAGTGGGACAGACCTGTCCTGCAGTGCCGCAGTCGTCCAGGTAGGCCGAAGGAGTGGTCATGGAAAAGGACACCCCCTCNGCACCGTTTGCCCCCAGGGNTTTCTGCTGATCCTCGTGAGCAACACGAAAGAGCTCCTCCAGCCACAGNGGGCCCTCGAACCACCAGTGTCCAAAGAGCTCCGTATCAAAGGGGCTGGTCATGACGGGTTCTACGGGAAAGATCTCGCTGAGCCGGGCGCTGTGCTCCTTCTGNCGGGTATAGAAATCCAGGGCGTGTTCCCTCGCCTGTCTGCGCCCCGCCTCCTGGTCGTAGAGGACCTTGTCATCGGTAGGGCCGGTAATCGCATGATACTTGAAACCGGTATCGATCCGAACGTTCCCGTCGTGGATAAAGGGGCCCACCTGCTCCAGCGGAAGATCATAGCCGATATCTCGATAGAAATCCCGATACGAAGGGTGGCTGGGATATCCCTGGTCAGAGGACCAGACCCAGGTCGCGGTATAGACATCGCGGGGGAAGACGGCCACGCCCGCCTTCGTGGCAAGAGGTGCATACGTTCCCGTGGCAGGCGAGGGCTCTCCAAAGAGGACGCCGTGAGCAGCCCCCACAAAATACTCTACCCCTGCGTCGGCGAGAATCCTGTCGAGGCCCTCGTAATACCCGCATTCGGGCAACCAGAACCCCCTCGGCGGACGACCGAAGTGCTTCACGTGGCTTTCGATCCCCAGCTCCACCTGACACCGCACAACCTCGGAGTAGTTGCGGTAATTCGGCAGAAAGGCGTGGGTGGCAGCGGTGGCAATGAGTTCGATCGTTCCCTTTCGGGAAAACCGCTCAAACCCCTGGAGAATGTTTCCCCCGTAGAGGGAGTGCAGCTCCTCCCGGTCCGTGGTGTAGCGCGCGTGATACATCTGCGCCAGGGGGGAAAGCTGAGGATCTCCGGCAGTTCTCTCCAGCTCCTGCTCTGCAAGCTCGATCGTTTTGTCCAGGAACTGGCCGTACCGCTCCATGAGCAGGGGATCCTGGAGCATGAAACTCAGGGTGGGAGAGAAACACATCGCCATGGGAGAGGGGATGCCCTCCGTATCAAGTCGATGCAGCATGCGTAGCAAGGGAAGATAGGTTTCGCTGATCGCCTCAAAGAGCCATCGCTCTTCCAGAAAAGTCTCGTACTCGGGGTGGCGCACCAAGGGCAAATGCGAATGAAGGATGAGGACAGATTTTCCCACGATAATGTTACTCCTGCGTCGACTGTGCAGCATCGCTGCCGAAGGGGCTGACTTCCAGGTACTCCATACCGCAGAGCTCAAAGAGCGCCATCTGCCGGGGCGTCATTGCCTCGGGTGTCACCGGCAGGTGGGCGGCCGGAACGTAAATCCTGTTGGAGACAGCGAGCAGCTCCCGGCGATGCTGAATCAGCCCTATCAGCTGAATCCGGTACGAGGTCTTCTGCCGGGGAATATGTATGTACCAGCTGGAATCGCTCAGTTGCACCGGAATTTCAAAGGAATCGCGAATGACGATCTCCTGTTTTTCCCGTTCCACCTCGATAACCCTCAGGGAAATTCCATCGAATCGGGAAGATTCGCTATACTCCCGCTTTTTGGCCGAGCTCAGATCCCAGTAGGCGAAGGCCCAGCGGGGGTCCCGCAGCATCAGGGTGATCTTGTTTATCTCGTAATCATCGGGAAGCTCGAAGCCATCCAACTGTTCCCCCGTCAGGGGCGTATCGTCATCGTTGATCAGGGTAAACTTTTTCTGCTGTATCCGGACGGTAACACTATTGTTCTGTTCCCGGTCTTCCTGATTCTCGGCGATCAGGTCTTCCAGCTCCTCGATAACCGACCCACGATCTGTGTCCGGCCCGAGATCGAGCCCATTCTGCTCAGCCAGGGCAAAGAGGGCCTGCAGGGACAGTTCTTCCAGGCGACGTCTAATCACGCAATCATCTCCAAAGACATTGGGTCATCATGGAAAAAGCCGGGAGAAGTGTCAAGAGCCGGACTGATCAGCGGGCCGCTCCCGGACGGTAAAAGGCAGGGTTCTTCGCTGGATCGTCCTGTCAAAACGAACCGCCTCCACCACCAGACTTCCCCGGCCGGGACGCGCCTCGAACCGTAAGAGTTCGATATCTCCCGAGGGAGTTGCAAGGCGTTCCAGATCGCGGGGGAAGACGAACCGGGCTTCCTCCCTCAGTTCTCCTCTCTCGAGAATCCGGATTTCCCAGGGCAAGCGGGTCACATCGAGTCTTCCCGAAGGGATGCGCAGGACCACCTCTCCCTCCTGAAGGGACGAGGGGACCGAGGGAGAACCCTCCTGAAAGAACTCGAGGGGAGGAATGGCGGTTCGGGCAAATTGTTCTGGATCGGACCAGAGGAGACGGGGATTCACCTGTTCCTGAAGGAGCTCATCCCAGAGCACCACATCTATCCAGGCGTGTGCCTGGGCATCCTTCCCGGGAGGGCCAGGAAAACCCTGGAGCGCCCCCTCACTGAAATAGCCCGCAACAAAACCTTCGTGATGCCTGATGGCGACAAACTCTCTTTCCCGGGGTACGGCGGAACTGCGGAGAATTTCATTTCGCGCAGAGCGGGAGCGGAAAATGACCTCTCCCGGTGCCACAGCCCGGAGGAGACTGTCCCGGGAACGCGGAACGAGACGGTACACGAAACCCGAGGCCGAATCACCCTGACTCACATCAAACGATCCCTCCATGGGCCAGGTCCATCCCTCCCCCGGCCCGCCTTCGCCAAGATCCTCTCCAAAGAGCAACCCGGGAGAGAAAAGGGAAAGCCCAAAAAAGAGGATCCCCGTGATAATGATCATGGCGCTACCTCGAAAGCAAAGAAGCGATCTTTCCGTTCGAGCACCAGAAGATTCTCAGTGGAAGCAGCGAGACGGGCCCCCGGCAAAGACCATGTCAGCGGTCCCCGCCGGTCCTCCCGGGGACGGTCAAAGCCCGCCAGGGTCCACAAGGCCAGGGAGAGACCCTGATCCCGGGCGGTGGCAACCAGAAGATCACCCCGCTCCCCCGGTACCGTTGCAGCAACGGCGCCCGTGGCAGAAACAGTGCTATAGCGGAGGGTCTTTTCGTGAACATCGACGAGAAGAACGGAATCCCTCAGGGCGACCATCACCTGAGACTGATCCAGCTCGTGGAAAACCAGGGGCTCCTCCACGGCGTTGTCGGAATGAACTTCCTCGCGCAAAAGCGGAACCGTCGTGCCGTAGCGGAACAGCTCCACCACCTGGGGGTCCAGCCCCCGCACGACCACCACAAAAGGGGGCTCCCCGGGGAGCAGCTTCACTCCAAAGACGGGACCTTCGGCGGAGGGCAAACGGTATCTCTCCTCGGCTTCATCCTCTGCGGCCCTGGAAAGATCGATCCGGTGCAGAGAGACCTCACCAAAGATATCGCCCATCACCGCGAAGGCTGGACGCTCCCCATCGTCTCCACCGGGAAGCGCGTCAAACGTGGAGAGCGCCTCCCGTCGGGGGAGAGAGACCGTTCCACCGAAACGGCTGTCCCGGAGAAGGATCTCCCGCGCCCCGAACTGCGCCAGAACCGGCCCGTATAACCGGGGCAGTCCCTGTCGTTCGTGAAAGGAGACGGATCCTGTCCTCCCGTCCATGACAGCCCACCGATCGGCGATGGTGCCAGCCTGGTTGATGTAGTAGTTGCCGGATTGCGAGAAAGAGCGATGCCGGATCGCTCCCGAGAGAATTGATCCATCCTCTCTGGCAAAACTCCCCAGGGTATTTGCTCCCACGGCAAAAACAGCGTTCCCCGAGGCCCAGCCTCCGGAATCGGAGAGGATCACCATCTCCTGGGAGAGGTCCTGATCCCAGAGCAGGCGCACCCGTAGTTCTTCTCCCGCCGCGCGGGGCACAACGAGGGCCAGGGCGATCGCGCCAAGACCGAGAAGGAGTATCCGTAAAATCGCTCCCACCGGGGCTACCCTTTGCGTTTTCGCTGTTGCGCCTGATTCTTCTCGTCGGCATCCATCTTTGCCTTCCAGACTTCCATCTTCTTTTTCACTTCCTCCGATTTTTCCGCTTCACCCAACACAACGTAGATTCGGCGCAGAGCGGCCAGAAAGGAAATGGCCCGCTTGAAATCGTCGATACGCAGGGTGGAGAGCTCGTACTTCTCCCGATAGCGGTCGGCCGACTGGCTCAACAGATAGATGATCAGTTCCAGCATGCCCATTCGGGCCTGATACCCTTCTACCTGGGGATCGAGACCGGCGATAAAGGTCTTGAAGTTCACCAGATTCTTTGCCACCGCAGCGTAACGGCCCTCGAGCTCCACAAAGGACCACCGCCACTTTGAGTTGCGCCCGAAGGCGTCTACCACCGACTGGATCGTAAACCCCAGTTTGCGTGCCAGACGATAGCGGTTTTCATCGGAAACGCCTTCTATGGATTCCAGAAAGTCGGAATACTCCGAAAAGGGCAGATCGATGTGGCTCGAAACGACTTCTTCCAGATAAATCACCGACTGGTAGCAACTTTTCCGCGCATCGTTCAGAAAGGCCTCGTTCTTCACCCCCAGAAGCGTTACCGAGAGCGCGTTCTGCAACAGAAAATAGGAGGCCATATTCAGACGCTCCTCTGCCAGAGCCAGATACTTATAGCTGGCACCGCTCTGATCTCCAGCGATCACCTTCAGGAGGCTCTTTTCACGCTGTAAAATCGCCTCGGCAGTGTGCTTGTATTCCTTGATCCGCTCGAAGTACTGTTGCCGAGCCTCGTTACTAATCTTCCCCATGAGCATCTCCCCGATAGCGGTCGAGCAGGGCGCGAGCGTGATCCAGACTATGCGCCTCCTGGCCGTCGCCGGAGAGCATCCGGGCGATCTCCTGCACACAATCCTGATCGGAGAGCTTTCGTGCGGAAATAATCGTACGGTTTCCCTCGACGCTTTTCTCCACCGCTATATGATTATCGGCACGAACGGCGATCGTCGCAAGGTGGGTAATACAAATCACCTGTGTGTGGTCAGCCAGACTGCGCAGGTGAGCGGCCAGAGCCAACGCTACCTGTCCACCGATACCCGTGTCGATCTCGTCAAAAACCAGGGTCCGCAGATCATCGCTCCCGGCCAGAACGGTTTTGATCGCCAGCATGACCCGGGACAGCTCCCCTCCCGAGGCAACCTGGGAGAGCGGTCGCGGTTCCTCGCCGGTATTGGTGGAGATCAGAAAACGAATCCGGTCAGCCCCCTGGGGACCGCAGATCAGACGCCCCGATTCCCCCGTCTTCATCTGGACCGATACGATGAACTCGGCCCGTCCCATGGCAAGCTCCGAGAGAACCGCCCGGATTCGCTCCTCGAGCCCCCCGGCAGCCTCGGTGCGCAGGGAATGAAGTCGGCGCGCCTCCTGACCGATTCGCTGTTCCATCCGGGCTATCTCCCGGGTCAGATTTTCACGGTTTTCTTCGGTCTGGCCCATCTCATCCAGCGATGTTCTGGCCTCCCGGGCGTACTGCAGCACTGCTTCCTCGTCGTCCCCGTATTTCCGGAAGAGCCCTCGCAGGGTGGCCAGCCGCTCTTCGATGGCATCGAGCCGGGCAGGATCGTAGATCATCCCGTCGCGATACNCTGCCACGGAGTGGAGAAGATCCTCCATCTCGTAATAGAGGTTCTCGAGCCGTTCCGCCTCGCCTTCCAGGGACTGGTCTATTCGGGCTGCGCCCGAGAGCTCCTGTCTGGCACTCTTCATCTGGTCCAGCACAGAGAGATCCCCGGCAGGAGACGGCTCGGCCAGACGACAGACGCCCTCGATCTGGGTCGCCAGNTTTTCGTACTGGACCAGTTTTACCCTCTCCGCCTCCAGATCATCCCATTCGCCAGGTCGAATCCCGGCGGACTCGATCTCCCGGAGCGAGAACTCGAGCATTTCCGTCTGCCGATGGCGATCGCTCTCCCGTTCTTTCAGACTCTGAAGGCGTTGCTGCAACTCTCCCAGACGGGAAAAATCCTCACCATAGCGGGCTACGTCCGCCTCGATCCCGGCGTAGCGATCCACCAGACGCCGGTGCGAGACCTCATGAAAGAGAGACTGATGTTCGTGCTGGCTGTGCAGATCCAGCAGGAATCCTGCGAACTCTTCCAGATCNCCCCTGGTCACGGGAAGGTCCTGCATGTAAATAGTNCCGCGNCCGGANGTNTTTACGGTACGGCGGATCAGAATGACCCCCTCGTCGGGTTCGATAGCCCGGGAGGAGAGCCAGGAGGCGCATCCGGCGTGNTCCCTTACATTAAACTCTCCCGCCACCAGGGCTTCCTGGGCCCCGGCCCGGACCAGATCAGCCCCCCCTTTTCCGCCGAAAAGAAGCGAGAGCGCGCCCACGAGGATACTCTTACCCGCCCCCGTCTCCCCCGTGAGGACGGTAAATCCCGGGGTAAAGTCCAGCTCAAGGTGTTCCACCAGTATAAAGTTGCGAACCGTGATGCGCTCAATCATCCAAACCACCCGCCCAATTGAGTTTGCTTCGGAGAACCTCGTAGAAGGTTCTCCGATCGGAGCGAACAATCCGTGCCTTCTTGGGACTCGCACGAACGATGACCGTATCGCCCTGAACCAGAGGAGTCATGGTCTGGCCGTCCACGGTAAGAGCGACCTGTGTCCGCTGTTCCTGCGCTATCTGAATCTCCACAACTTCGTCGGGAGGAATAACGATCGGCCGGTGCGAGAGGGTAAAGGGACAGATCGGGTTAAGGATCATCGCCTCCATCTCAGGGTGGAGGATGGGACCTCCCGCAGCGGCAGAGTAGGCTGTTGACCCTGTGGGAGTAGCCACCATCACGCCGTCAGCCCGGTAAACACCCAGATACTGATCGCTCAGGCGCACCGTGAGCCGCACCATGCGAGATATCCCCTCGGAAGAGACAACGGCGTCGTTGAGCCCCCGGAAAGCGCAGAGACGCCCGCCCTCCCGCAGCACCTCCACATCCAGTACCAGCCGGTCTCCGATATCGATCCCTCCGGCGAGATATCGTTCAAGAGCTTGCTGCCACTCGTCGTGGCCGACCTCACTGATAAAGCCGAAATCTCCCAGGTTCACCGGCAGGATCGGCACATTGTGACCTGCCAGGACCCGGCTTGCGAAGAGGACAGTCCCGTCCCCCCCCAGGGTCACAGCCAGATCGAAACCGTCTTTTTCCGGAAGCGACGAGGCTTCACCATCGTAGAGGACGACCTGGGCCTGCAAGCCTCGACGAATGCAATAGCTCTCGATCTCGCCGGCAAGCTCACGGGCCCCGGGTTTGACGGTATTGGCAATCACCAGCACCGATCTGATCTGGTCTTTCACTGGCATACTCCCCTGCTCTTCAGTACGGGCGCACCCAGGTGCGAAGCTTGTCCCGTGCCGCTCATTTTCGCACACAATGCAACGCCCGGGATAGGCCGACCGTCAGGGAAGCGTGGCGAGGACGCGTTCGATTCGCTCCTGGTCGGCCTTGCTCAAGGCAGGGAAGAGCGGAAAGAGCACCATCCGACCGGCCAGGGAGAGCGCCTGGGGAAAGCGCTTGAGCACCGTCTCGGTCATGGCGGTTGTATCGGTTCCGGAAGGTGACTCCGGGGATTGATCTGCGTCGGAGGAGGAAGGGTCTGTATCGGAGAGAGCATTCAGAATGGTTGTCTGAAAGGCCCTGATCACGGTCACCCCGTGGGTTCGCGCGTAATGTTCCACGTCACGGGGGGAGCTTTCCACCAGCACGGGAAGCGCGCAATAGACGTTTTCCCCATCTCCGGGTTGCACGGGCAGGGAATGACGCGTCCGCTGCAGGGTTCGCACAAACCGCCGGGCGAGATCCCTGCGACGCTCGATAAAGGCTTCGAGCTGCTTCATTTGCGTGAGCCCCAGGGCAGAGTTCATATCGGGCATGGGCAAATCACCGGACTCTCCGTTCACGGCACTGTTCAGGGCAGCGACCCGACGCGTGTTGCTTGTTGCGACCACAGCGCCCCCGCCTGCGGTGATAATGTGTTCCGGCTCGAGCCCGATTATTGTGAGTTCGCCCACACTCCCCGCCATGACAGACCCTGTGTTGCCTCCCAGCCCCTCGGAGATGTCCTCCAGGAGCGGAATCCCGAGCTGGGCGAAGGTATCCAGATCGGGCACAAAGCCAAGCCGGGTATCTACATAGAGCGCGTCCAGCCGAAAGGCCTCGTAATCCACGTTCAGGGGAGAAGGAAGAAGGGGCACGTCTTTCTGCGTGTCGATCAGAACAGTTTCGTAGCCCCTGGCGTCGATCTGGCGCCGAACAGCTTCCGGAGCGAGAACGGAACAACCAATGCGGGCCCCCTCGGGCAGATCCAGTGCCGTCAGGGCCGCCCGGAAAGCCATGCCCCAGCTGCGGAACGAGATCCCGCTACGCCGGTTCAGATGCTTCGCGAGCTTCTGCGAGAACTCACCGGCCAAAACCCCCGAGCCGATAGAGTCTTCGGCAAGGCGGGTCAGGACCGCATCCATATCAGCCCGTCTGATAGTTGGTCGAAATGTGGGAATCATGAGGACCGATCTCTTGTTACCGGGCTATTGTTTCCAGCTGAGCCAGTTCCCGCATGTTGAAAAGGCGATCGATATCAAGGATGATCAGGTACCCTTCCTCGCGAGCAACAACGCCCTCGATATACTCTGCGCCGATTCCCGAAATCATTTGAGGCGGTTGCTGAACCTCCCCGGTGTTCACCGTCAGAACGCGAGAGACCTTATCGATGATAATGGCCACGTGCATTCCCGCTACCCGGATGATCAAAAAGCCCCGCAGGAGTTCATCGTCCTCATCGGCGACGACGCGGGCGAGATGAAACCGCTTGTGCAGGTTTATGACCGGGATGATCTCACCGCGGAGATTAAAGATACCCTCCACGTAGGCTGGTGAGTTCGGTATGGGGCGGACCTCTTTGGTCTCCTCAATACTCTTCACCTGCATAATGTCGATCCCATAGTACTCAGCACCGAGCTGAAACGTTACCAACTGTAGTTCGCTGTTATGATCGCTCATGAAATCCTTCCATACCCAGCATAGCGCCCCAGCCGATGGTTGGCAAGTCGCTACACTACGATTTCCGGGAACTCTTCGCTCCGGAGGTCTCCCGGAGAGGTTTTTGGCCCCGGAGCGTTCTTTCTGACGAAGGCAGACGGTCTCTGGTGCGCGTCTCTGCCAACCGCTGCCCGCGGCTCCGGCTCGGCGCGTTCCTCGGGACGTTGCCCCTGCGGTACGCGCCTGGCACGGTCGTCGCCTTCCAGAGAGTTCTTTTTTATCCCCAGGCCCCTTGCGGGTCTCCTGGGGATACAAAAAAAACGTCTCCTCCGCCGCTGCCCGCGGCTCCGGCTCGGTGCGTTCCTCGGGGCTCCGCCCCTGCGGTACACACCGGGGTACCCAGACGTTTTTTATTGCCCCATTTCCATGTGGGCAATAAAAAACGTCTGGCGACGAC
>NZ_KB891696.1 GCF_000373545.1 Alkalispirochaeta alkalica DSM 8900 | reverse complement strand
ACCGATTCCGTTCACGAGGGGTCGGGCGAGATCGTCCAGGCCAGCCGGGTGATGCTGGAAGAGATGGTGCGCCTGCAGGATATAACCCAGCAGCTGAGTAACGGCATGCAGGAGATGAAGTCCGGTTCCGACGAGATCCGGCAGGCCGTGACCGCCGTGGAAGAAATGAGCGGCAAGAACGGCGAGGGTATTGCCCGGGTCAAGGGCATTGTAGACCGGTTTATTGTGGAGTAGTTCGGGGACAGGGGCGAAAGACAGCCGAGACAGTAACAAAATAGCAACGAAAAGCCTCGAGAGGTTGGAATAATTTTTCCCCGTGATATTTTGTGTTTTAAATCACAAGTAATAAACACGGGGAGGTATGGATTGCGTCTTTTTTCACATTTTTTTACAGCTCGNTGGTCTGCGTCGAGCCTTTTGTTCAAGGTTGCTGCCGTCGGTATCGTGGCGCTCCTGGGGCTGGGAGGGTTTCTCATCGCGGCCAGCGCGGTGGCTATCTCCAACAACTCCCTGGCCGTTGCCCGGGACGTCTTCGAGACCAAGCTCCGGGGTGACCTGGCCATGCTGCTGGAGCAAGCGCGAACCCGCCACGGCCAGGTGCGGCTGGTGGCGGGAGACCTGCTGGACGGCACGGGGAGATCCCTCTCGGGTCACTACGAGTTGATTGACGAGATATCGGAATCCCTGGGTGTGGTGGCCACCCTCTTTGTCCGCGATGGCGATGATTTCCGCAGAATAGCTACTTCGATCCGTACCTCCGATGGCTCCCGGGCCGACGGGACCTTTCTGGGGCGGGATAGCGCCGCCTACGGACCCGTTGTTGCCGGCGAGACCATGGTAGGGACTGCCCAAATCCTTGGTGAGGACTACGTGACGATCTACGACCCCATTGTGGTTCGCGACGGCAGCGGGGACGTCATTGGAATATGGTTCCTGGGAATAAGTATTGCCAATATACAGGAAATGATCTCCCTGGGTGTCCGGCGCAGCGTGATCCGGCTGGGTGGCATCGCCCTGATTCTGGCGGGATCTGCTGCCCTTCTGCTCTGGTGGTTTGTTCGGCGGGCCCTCCTGCCCCTGCGCCGCGTTTCGGCCGGGCTCGATGGCGTGGCCCGGGGTGAGGCCGACCTCACAGCCACCCTGGCCGTTACAAGCCGCGACGAGGTGGGGCAAATCTCGGGGAGTTTTAATGCCTTTCTGGGGGGGCTTCGAGAGATCATGTCCACCATCCGGAGCGCCACCGATGCCCTGGCCGAGCTGGGGCAGGAACTCTCGGGAAACATGCAGGAGACNACAGCGGCTGTGACGGAGATCACCGCCAATATTCATTCTCTGGCAGACCAGGCGGGGGTCCAGGCGGGGAGCGTCTCCGAGGTGACTTCCACCATCGAGGAAATAAGCAGAAATATCGAGGGGCTGGACGGCCTGGTACAGAACCAGTCCTCGGTGGTTGCCCAGAGCAGCGCCTCCATCGAGGAGATGATGGCCAGCGTTCGTTCCGTGGCGGCGACCCTGGAGAAGAACGTGGCCTCCTTCGANGAACTTACCGCTGCGGCTCGGGAGGGGCGGACCAGACTGGACGAGATGATCGCCCTGAACCGGCAGATCGCCGATCGCAGCGAAGGACTGCAAAAAACCAGCGCCGTGATTCAGGCTATCGCGCGTCAGACAAACCTCCTTTCCATGAACGCTGCTATCGAGGCCGCCCACGCCGGGGAGTTCGGCCGGGGCTTCGCTGTGGTGGCCTCGGAGATACGATCCCTCTCGGAGGANGCCGGAAAGCAGTCGAAGTCGATCGGCCGGGAGCTTTCGGATATATCTTCTACCATTGCCCGGGCAGCGGGGTCGGCCGAGGAGGTCTCGCAGGCCTTTGTCACGGTTCAGGAGCTTATCGATCTGGTGGGTCAGAATGAGCGGCAGATCAGGAACGCCATGGAGGAACAGAGCGCGGGAAGCACCCAGATTCTGCAGGCTCTGGGAGAGATTTCACAGGTTACCGATGCTGTCCGTTCAGGATCCGGCGAGATCCGCACCGCCAGCGCCACCATGCTGGACGAGGTTGTCCGGATCGATGGGATCACGCGGCATCTCCGGCAGGGCATGGAGGAGATGCAGACCGGTGCCGGTGAGATTCAGGGGGCTGTCACGGCCGTGGAGGGTCTGAGCGGAAAGACCAGCGATCGCATTGATCAGGTCAGAACTCTGGTGGGACGGTTCAGGCTGGAGCGCAGGGAGTAGGGATGCCCGATTGCGGGGAACAGGGGGAAGGGCGCACATACAAAAAAGGCCTCCCCGAAGGGAGGCNTTGAAGGTGCCGCCGGACGGAATTGAACCGTCGACACGTGGATTTTCAGTCCACTGCTCTACCGACTGAGCTACAGCGGCACGCTCGTAACGGGTGTATTTATACCAGAGCAGCCTTGGGGTGTCAACTGCTTCGGACCCCTTTAAGTCTCTTTTTGGGGGGCTCNTTCTGGTTCNGGGGACCGCCTCGGGGCATTCCNGGCAGGTGTTCCGGCAGCTCTCAAGAGCAGTTGACCTCATCCCCCCTGTGACCGCATCATGGTGTCACGGCACAGTATGTCGCGGTACAGTGTGNTATGGAGGGGTATTGCCGATGGAAGAACGGCGCCGCGCTGCCGGTGCGTACCAGAAGATTCAGGGGCTGCTGAAAGAGACAGCTCCCCTTCAGGAACCACCACGGAACCGTCCGCANGGGGGAAATCCTCCGGCTTCGCCTGGCCCTGCCGGGGAACCTGCCCTGAAGGGNGGNNCGTCGCGGCTGCGCCAGGCCGCAGTCTTTCTTGCCCTGATCGGCCGCGAGGAGGCTGCCCGGGTTCTGCGGACCATGACGCCCGCCGAGGCGGANGAAATTCTGGAAGCCATGGCCTCTCTGGGGCCGATCTCTCCCCGTGAGGCCAGGCAGGTGCTGGCGCGCTTTGGATCGAAGGCCGAGGCTCCGCGCCGGGAGGCCCGGTCCGGTCCCGAGACGGCCCGGGAAATTCTGGTCCGGGCCTTCGGCCAGGACGAGGGGGACCGCCGGTTTTACGAACTCCTGCCGGGGGAGCGGCCGCACCGGTTCGNCTTCCTGAAGGACGTGGAGGGCAGGCACCTGGCCGCGTTGCTGCGGCGGGAGTCTCCGGCGGTGGTGGCAATCCTGGTGGCNCACATGCCCGAAGGGGCCGCAGCCCGCCTTCTGGAGGCCCTCGATCCCGGTCTGAAGATCGAGGTGGTGCGCCGTGTTTCCTCCCTGGGGCGGGTGGAGGGGGCGATCCTGACAACCGTGGAGGAGCGTCTGCGGACGCGTCTGGAATCGCTGGGAACGCCNGAGGGCGAGGAGATCGCCGGGGAGGAGCGGCTCGCCGAGATTCTCCGGTANATGGATCTNTCCTCGGGGGACCGTATTCTGGCTTCCCTGGACGATGCCGATCAGGACCTGGCCGAAAAGGTGAGAACCCACATGACCAGCCTGGAGGACATCGTCTATCTCGAGGACCGGGATCTGCAGAAGATTCTGCAGACCGTGGACGATCAGGATATCGCCGTGATCCTGAAGGGGAAGAGCTCCCACGTGACAGAGCGGCTTCTGGCAAANATGAGCGATCGCCGCCGCGAGATGGTGGAGCTCCANCGGGAGTCTTTGGGCCCCATGCGCCGCCGCGATGTGGACCGCGTCACTGGCGATTTTGTGCGGCTTGTGCGGACCATGGCTGCCCGGGGCGAGGTGGTGCTGCGACTGCCTGGCGAGGAGCTCTCCTCCCGGTAAGTGATCTCCCCCCGGAGGGGCTCCCCAGCCCCCCCAGCAGGGGAGCCCCCGGGTCACTTGCTGGTGAGGTTGTAGACGCCGTCCCAGGTTTCTGCGGGCGGAGCGTTCCCGTATTTCACGCATCGTTCCAGGTAGACCGTGGCCGGGCCGTCCTGGGGAGACCGCTTTTTTGCCTCCTGGAAATACTTCTTCGCCCCCGTGTAGTCCCGCTCCTCAAAGAGGGTGAGCCCCTGGAGGAATATCTCTGCCAGTTCCCGGTCTTCTTCCCGGGCGGAGGTGCTCTCGGCGATGATCTCGTAGAGTCGCACCGGCTCCTTGACTCCCACCACCCTGACGCGGTCCAGGCGGCGTGTGAGGAAGGAATCGAGGCCGGCCGCGCCGATCGTCTGCTCCGTGGTGAGCGTCCAGGTGCCGTACTGCTTGTTGACCCCCTCGAGCCGGGCNGCCAGNTTCACGGCGTGGCCCATGATGGTGTAGTCCATCTTTTTGGGGGTTCCCATATTCCCTACCACCATCTCGCCGGTATTGATCCCCACCCGGGTGAGAAGCTCGCCCGGGGCCAGCCCCGACTCGAGGAAGCGGGGGTTCAACTCCCGCTCGATCGCCTTCATGCGGACNGCCGCAGCGCAGGCGCGCCAGCTGTGGTCCTCCAGGTCCAGGGGAGCCCCGAAGAAGGCGATGATCGCGTCGCCCTCGTACTTGTCGATCGTCCCGTAGAGTTCCAGGATGATATCGCTCATGGCGGTGAGGTATTCGTTCAGGAGCCGCACCAGATCGGCCGGGGTCATCTGCTCGGCGATGGTGGAGAAGCCCTTCACATCGGTGAAGATCGCCGTCAGTTCCTTGCTGTCCCCGCCCAGCTTGAGCCGTTCCGGATCCTCGATGATCTGGCCGATTACGTCGGCCGAGAGGTAACGNGAAAAGGCCGAGAGGTAGAAGCTCTTGTCGCCCTCGGCTTTCAGGAATTTTGCCAGGGAGATGGCCACGGAGGTAAGAAAGACCGCCAGCAGGGGANCGAGNANNGGCAGGTACCAGCCGAGGCCGATGAAGAGACCCGCAGCCAGGGCGATCGTGGCGGCCAGCAGCCCCAGGCCGATCCCTGCGGCCGGGAGAGGTTTTACATCCCTGATCAGGCGCGCTGCCACCATGCTGAGGAGGATCGCCGCCACCAGGCCGTACCAGGGGGGGAACTCCCGCAGGAAGTCTCCGGTGAGAATGGTGTTCGCCACCGAGGGGTGAAGCCCGACGTTGATGTACTGACCGTCGAAGGGGTTTACCCCGATATCGGTGGTGGAGATGCTGGTATGGCCCAGAACGGCGAAGGAGCCGGGCAGTTCCCGCCCCAGCCGTTCCCGGACCTCATGAAGCCGGCGCCAGATATCGCGGGAGGCGGCAAAGAAGGCCTCCACATCTTCCTGAACCTCCCGGTAGGTTTCCCGGATTGTCTCGGGCGTTTCGGGGTGGGCGATGATCCGGTGCAGTTCGGCCTGGAGTGCCTCATCGGCGTCTCCTGCCAGGAAGGTCTTCAGGGCATCAAAGAAAAAGGCCCTCACCTGGTAATATTCCTCGATCACCTCGGAGTCTCCCGTGGCGAGGCCCTCCTCGCGCAGATCCTCGGCGTAGCGGTAGGCCGGCAGGAGGTCCGGGCCCGGTTCTCCGAACTGGAGAAAGCCTGCCCCGTCCATGGCGTCCAGGTTGGCTATCAGGTCCTGTTCCAGAAGGCCGTGGACGTAGAGGTCGTTGAACGAGAGGTGGCGGAAGCTCTGATCGTACCGTTTCTGGGGCCAGGTCACGAGCATCTTGCCGTCGTGGCTCAGGGGGATCGTGATGTCCCGGATGTCCCCGTCGGGGTGGCGGGCATCGCGGAGGGTGATGCTTCCCGGTTTCACCTCGATCTCGGGGCTCCCCAGCCAGTGCAGGAGGGGACGGAAGGCGAGCTGGCCGAAGACCCGATCCTGGTAGCGCGAGAGGAGATCTACCCGGCGTCGGACCCCGTCGGGGTCAACCAGAACGTTGGGAAACCCCGCCCCGGCGGCGCGGCGGAGTACGGGAGGAATGGCGGGCTGGATGTCCCGTGCCTCGGGCAGGAGTTCCAGATCGCCCGTGACGTTTTCCAGGGCGATCTCATCCAGGATGAACCGGCGATGTTCGTCGCTCACCGTCACCAGCCCCACGTCATCGGGGAGCATGGTGGTGGTGAAGAAGGCCCGTCCGAAGAAGCGGGCCGCCCGCCCCAGGTAGTCGTCGTTGTCCCGGGCGATGGAGCGAACCTCTTCCAGGAGGCGTTCCCGGGCGGCCCGGGAGAGATCTACCAGTTGAAGGATGTACTCCTCGGCCTCCTCCAGGGGGATCGTTCCCTGGTACAGCGCTCCAAAGAGGGCGCTGATATTACCTTCCAGGGATTCGAACTCCCGGGCAAAGCTGTGGGGTATCTCCTGGTTCAGGAAGAGCGAGTCCACCCCCTGGGGACTGCGGTCCACGTACTCGATATCGAAGACGGCGTAGTTCAGGTCGAACTCGCCCATCAGGATCAGCCCGTCGGCCATGATGTGGCGACTCCAGGGCCACATGCCTACCTGGGCTACGGCCAGGTCATCGGCGTTGAGGAGGAGGAACTCCGACCGCTCTTCCACGGGGGGGCGTATTCCCAGGAGTACGTCGTAGCTNCCCCGATCCAGGGCNTGGTATTGGGGAAGCAGCGAGAGGGCCGCAACCAGGGCTGTGGCGACAAAGGGAATGAGATAGTACCGTTCCAGCACCGATTGAGCTTTGGCCATGATAACTCCCTTGCGAGACGATTCCTTCGGTATACTATATCAAATACTATTGTTTTCACCCGGAGAATTCCAGATACTGGGAAGTGACCGCCGTGTTTTATGCTGGCACGGGACNGATCCGGGAGGCCAGGGAGGTATTTTGTTCGTTCCCGACGATGTTACACAGAACGCTTCCGACGATNCTGCCGAGGAACGACTCCTGTTGCGGAGAGATATTGCCGNTCTTCTGGCACAGCGGCCCCGGGCGGTGCGGCTGCCTGCGGCGCTGGAGCANCGGTTTGAGCAGGAGACGGGGAGCGAGCGAAGCCGACATCTGGTGCTCCGNNCNCTTGTGGCNCTGATNCTGGTCAATTTCTTTCTTGTCTCCGACCGATTCATGACTCCCGATATCATGACCCAGGCCCGGATCGTGCGGNTGGGTATCATCACNCCCGTGGGTATTGCNGTGGCCCTGATGATCCGGCGCGGNATTGCCCCCGCTTTCCGGGAATTTCTGATGGCGCTTGTCACGGTTGTGACGGGTCTGGGGCTCCTCTATCTGGTGCTCCGCAGTGCTCACCCCCAGGCGATCTATTATCACCACGGGCTTATCCTGGTGCTGGCCTACGCCAATAACGTGGTGGTCCTGCGATTCCGTGCTGCCCTGGCGGTCTCGGTTTTGCTCTCGGCGTGCTATATCGGGGCGATTCCCTTCTTTGCCCTTCCTCTGCCGGTTACCGTGGCTGCTCATTACACCCTCTCCCTGGTTGCCACGGCGGGGATAACACTCTTTGCAAATTACGGTCTCGAGCAGGGGCAACGCTATTCGTATCTGGTGGGCCTTCGGGAGCGACTCCGGGGAGACGCCCTGGTGGAGGCCAATACCCGCCTGGCCGAGCTCTCCTGTCTGGATCCCATGACGGGGATCGCCAACCGGCGGGGCCTTATGGCGCACCTTGAGGAGCTCTGGAACGCTTCTGCTTCCTGGCCCGTGGCGATCGTGGTGATCGACGTGGATCGCTTCAAGCTCTACAANGATCGCTACGGCCATCTCCTGGGGGATACCTGTCTCAAGCGTATCGCCGGGGCTCTTCGGGCTACCCTGCGTCACCAGGGCGACCTGGTGGCGCGTTTCGGGGGCGAGGAGTTCGTGGTGGTGCTCCCCGACACGTCGGTGGAGGAAGCTCTCGCCATTGCGGAGAGAATGCTCCGGGAAGTTCAGGATCTGGCGATCACCCACAGCGATGGTGGCGAGGCCGGGGTCGTGACGATCAGCGCCGGAGTCTGTGTAGCCTGGAGCGGAGAGAGGGGCTCCCCTCTGGAGGTGATTGAATGGGCCGACCGGGCGTTGTANCAGGCAAAAGAGCGGGGCCGCAACCGGGTTGTTCTCTCTGAACAANCCGGCTACAGCCCCGACGGCGGGAACGGGGGTTAGTGCCCCTCGAAAGACCAGTTCACGCGGATTCCCCCGGTTGTGGGGGCCGACGATTCCAGGACGCCCTCCTGGCGGTCTCCCGACTCCTCCGCGCCGGGAGTGAAGGCCACGACTATAGCAGCAGCTTCGCGACTTTCCGAGGGCGGGGGCGGGGGTTCGTCACCGGTGCTGCCCGAGGATTCTCCCGCCCCCACGGGGACGCCCTCGTTGTACTGGTTGGCGAGGCGTACCGAACCCTGGTCGACCTGGACGGTGGTTCCATCGAACTCGAAACTGGTCCCCCGCACGGCGGCGGTTGCGATGGGGCTGCTCAGGCGGAACTCGCTGCGTAGCCCCTCGGCGGAGCGAACATCGGCGCGGACCCTGCCCACCTGCAGGTGAAGGTCGCTCTGAACTACCCCCTCCCGCTCCATGAGCTCATCCAGGCGCATGCGCGAGAGGGCCCGTACCTGGAGCGTGGCAGGCCCCACGACGAGCTCTGCCTGGGAATTAAAGCCCGTGGAGATGGTTGCGCCCAGGGGGAGGCGCATCCCCTCTGCAGCGGCGATCCAGGGGGCTGTGCTGTCTGTGCGGATCTCTACCTTCCCCTGAACCGATGAGACGCGTGCTTCCAGGGCCAGGACGGGGAGGGCCGTCGCGATCAGAAGGGCTCCCAGAAGACCTGTTCTCGTCATTGCTCTTTTCATTGTTATTCCCTCTTCAAAAAAATATCACCGGCTCTTCTGAAAGAATATCACAGGCTCGTGGATATCTCTATTTTCAGGAGATATTCCGTCTTCCGGTCGCTGGTAAAGACTCCGGAACTCCCCGAGGCGGGAAAGAAGGCCCCCCCGGTGAGGCGNAATCCCAGATCGCTGACTGGNCGTACAACCAGTCGGCCCACCACCTCGGTTCCCAGAAAACGGCCATCCGAAGCGGGGTCAACCTCGGGGGTCTGGGGGCGNTCGTCGGAGGCCAGGAAAAACCACCCCACGGTGAGGCTGGGTTGAATTCCGGGGAGGGGCTGGAAGCTGTAGAAGATCTCGCCGCGCAGAATGTCCTCCAGGGGGAGGTCCAGGATCGTCCCGGCTGTGCCCCGGCTGATGGGAACAAACCGGTCTGCACCGCCCTCGTCGCCCGAGGCCCAGGTGAAATTGGCGCCCAGGCGTGACCCGGCCAGAGCNTCCCGGTAGTAGCGCAGNCGCGCCTCCGCCAGAAACCCCGTGGAAGAGGTGCTCTCGGACCCGGTCTCGGCGGATCCNGCCATAANCGTTCCCGCGAGGGAGTGGTAGAGGTTGCCCGCCACGGGACCGGAGAGGGCGACCGTGGCGTAGAGGCTGTCGAAGGTGGTCTCGTTGTCGTCGGCATCGCGGAGATCCTTCTGGGCGGTCAGGGCGACACTCAGGCTCTGTCGNTGGGGAAGCTCGGGAAAGANNACNTCNGCCAGCCCCAGAAGGCGGGCCGGGCCAAAGAAGGTGTCGTCGTCATCACTTTCGTCGAGATCCGTGGCGGTCATGCGGATGTCCGAGACGGGGTTCAGGAGGAGCCCCGTGTGGCCAGCGGCCAGGCGCAGCCGCGCCAGGGGATAGCTCACCCGGAGCTGCAGACCGTCCACNGTNTGGCTCAGGACGACCCCCGTGGTGTCCCGCAGGTGAAAGCGCCCCGCCGTTGCCCGTACCATGGAGGTCTCCCCCAGGAGCCCGGGGAAGCGCCCCGTGGCGCGGAGAATATCCAGGTTAAAGAGGTACTCCCGGTCGTCGCTCCAGGTATAGCTTCCCTGAGCGATCATCTCTACGGACCGGCCNCCGCTGAGGACCAGCAGGCTNCGGAGCCAGAGCGCCGCCGTGACGGTGTATTGCGGATCGTCGTCGGCGTGGTCTNNNNGGGAGAAGGAGGAGCTGCTGTCCAGGTTGATCCCCCAGGTCCGTTCCAGTTCAGGAGGCTGTGTCTCCCGGGGAGCCGACGAGGCCCCGGGTGCGACGAAGAGAATAAAAAAAAGAACTCCTGTTCCGAGTAGCAGCCCCGGGCGCCGGGGGGCGGTGTGAACGTTCCGGATCATCATAGCAGACCTCGCTCCCGGAGGGTCAGGATCCTGCCGATGATGCGCAGGGCCCGCTCTCCCGAAAGATGCATGGACGGATAGGCCCGCCCCTGCAGGGCACCCCGGTAGACCAGTTCCCGCGTGGCGTAGCGGGGGCCCGGCAGGAACCGGTACCAGACCCCGCCGGAGATCCCGAAGAGGCCCATGGCCAGGTGGGAAAATTCGCCCAGGGTGAGGGGGTCGTGGCCGGGACGGTCTGCAAGGCCGTGGCCGAGCCGGTCCAGGGCTGCCACGGCGTTGGTGAGGGATGCCCCCTCCTCCAGCTCACCCAGAGCCAGGAGCAACACGTAGGCAGCGCTCCCGTAGGTGAGGGGTTCTTCCTGGAGAATTGCGTCCAGGACCTCGTTGGATTGTCCCTGAAGCGGCGGGGCCAGGGTCAGAAAAAAGACCGGGGCCATCACAAGAGCCAGAACTTTATGAGTTAGCGTCTTCACACGTACAAGTCTACTCCCTGGAGCAGGATATTTCCATTTTTAAAGGCATTATTTCATAATATATATTCCGATCCGGAACGCTTCGGTCGGAGCCCCGTGATTGACCTCGGCCCCCGCTTTTCCTATCATGGACCCCTTATGACAGCACAGGAACTACGTCGGAAATATATCGATTTTTTCAAGGCCCGCGGTCACGCCGAGATCTCGGGAAAATCCCTGATTCCGGAGAACGATCCCACCGTTCTCTTCACCACCGCCGGGATGCACCCTCTGGTGCCTTATCTTTTGGGCGAGCCCCACCCCGCAGGAACGCGCCTCGTGGATGTCCAGAAGTGCATTCGCACCGGCGATATCGACGAGGTGGGCGACGAGAGTCACCTCACCTTCTTCGAGATGCTGGGGAACTGGTCCCTGGGTGATTATTTCAAGGAAGAGGCGATCCGCATGAGCTGGGAGTTTCTCACCTCGCCGGAATGGCTTGGAATAGACCCCCAGCGGATCTCCGTGACCGTCTTCGGGGGCGATGACGATGTTCCCCGGGACGAGGAGAGCGCCGCCGTCTGGCGGGATGTGGGGGTGCCCGCCGAGAGAATCCATTATCTGGGTCGCAAGGACAACTGGTGGGGGCCTGCCGGCCAGACCGGGCCCTGCGGCCCCGACTCGGAGATGTTCATCGATACGGGGATCGAGGGAACCCCCGGGAGCCGGCCCGGTGTGTCCGACGGGAAATACCTGGAGATCTGGAACGATGTCTTCATGCAGTACAACAAGCAGGCCGACGGGTCCTTTCTGCCCCTGGAGCGGACCTGCGTTGATACCGGTATGGGGGTGGAGCGCACCATCGCGATCCTGCAGGGCAAGCGTTCGGTCTACGATACCGAGGTGTTCCAGCCGATCCTGGCGTGCCTGGAGGAGCTCACGGGGCACCGCTACGGAGCGGACCAGGAGACGGACCGGTCGTTGCGCATCATCGCCGACCACGCCCGGACCGCCACCTTTGTCATGGGTGACGAGAACCCCACGGTCCCCTCGAATATGGCTCAGGGCTATGTTTTGCGCAGGCTCATCCGGCGTGCCATGCGGCACGGCCGCAAGCTGGGGCTCGAGGGGCCCTTCCTTGCCGAGCCCGTCCGGAGGGTGATCGAGACCTACGCCGGGTTTTATCCGCTGCTGGAACAAAACCGGGAGACGATTCTTCAGGAGCTCCACGCCGAGGAGGACCGTTTTCTGAAGACCCTCCAGAACGGGGAGCGGGAGTTCGAGAAGATGATCCCCAACCTCATGAAGGGCAAGAAGCGGGAGATTCCCGGTCGTCTGGCGTTCAAGCTCTACGATACCTACGGCTTCCCCCTGGAGATTACCCGGGAGCTCGCGGCGGAGCACGGGTTCACTGTGGACTGCGAAGGTTTCGAAGAGGCCTTTGTGAAGCACCGCGAGAAGTCAAAGCTNGACAGCAACCAGACCTTCAAGGGCGGGCTGGCCGATCAGTCGGAGTATACCACGGCGCTGCACACCGCCACGCACCTGATGCACCAGGCGTTGCGGGATGTCCTGGGTGAGCACGTCTCCCAGAAGGGGAGCAACATTACCGCCGACAGGCTGCGTTTTGACTTTGCCCACCCGGAAAAGATGACTCCCGACGAGATCAGGCGGGTTGAGGAGCTGGTGAACGAGAAAATCGATGCCGACCTTCCTGTGGTGGTGGAGACCATGACGCTCCAGGAGGCTCGCGATGCCGGGGCTCTGGCGTTTTTTGGCGACCGCTACGATGAGAAGGTGAAGGTCTACAGTATCGGTGATTACTCCCGCGAGGTGTGCGGAGGCCCCCACGTGGCCCGGACGGGCGGCATGGGGCGGTTCAGGATCAGGAAGGAGCAGTCCTCCTCCCAGGGGGTTCGCAGAATCAAGGCGGTGCTGGAACGCTCCTAGAGCTGGAACGCTCCCAGNAGCGGNAAGGCTTCCGGAGCAGGAACGCTCCCAGGGGCAGGAACGCTCCTGGGGGCGGTCAGAGCCGGTTCTTGAGTTCGGTGATGCGGGTCTGCACGCTCCGGGAGGTGCTGTGGGTCCGCTGGACGAACCGTGAGAGCACCGCCAGGGCCTCGGGGATCTTCCCCTGTTCCTCGTAGCAGGCAGCCAGTTCCAGCACGGCCCGATGCCCCTCGGGTTCCGACTCCAGAAGCTGCTCGAGCCCCCGGATNGCCTCGGCGTATTCTTTCCGTTTCCGGTGGATGATGGCGAGTCCCAGAACAGCGTAGCTATCGTACTGAACGTTCAGGGCCTGGCGATAGAACCGCTCGGCCTGGTCAAGATCGTCCTGGGTTCGGTAGGCATCGCCCACGCGGGTCAGGATTACCTTGTTTTCGGGATCCATCTCCAGAATCCGNTTCCAGTAGATCAGNGACTTGTCGTGTCTGTGCATGCCCCGGAAACAGTCAGCCAGCCCGTAGAGGGCAAAAAAGTTGTGGGGCTCGCGGTCCAGCGCTTTCTCAAAGTAGAGGACCCCCGATTCGAAGGTCTTCATCTTCCGGTGGCAGTTCCCCAGAGAGGTGAGGACGCGGATATCCACGGCATCACCGCTCTTCTGGTACATCCGTTCCCAGAATCCCAGGGCTTTCTCGTAATCGGAAAAATCGTAGTGCAGGTGACCCAGACCGATCAGGGCGTAGCTGTTGTCGGGCTCGAGTTCCAGAACCCGCAGGTAGAGCTCCCGGGAACGGTCGAAGGAACGGGTTTTCCGGTAGGCGTCGGCCACGCGGGTGAGAACCGTGACGTTCTCGTTGTCGTGCTTGAGGTAGCGCTCCCAGACCTCGGTGGCCCGGTTGAACTGCTTCATGGAGCGGTAGCTCTCGGCCAGGCCGAAGAGGGCGTAGTTGTTCTCGGGGTGGTGCGTCAGGCACCGCTGGTAGTGAGCCACGGCCTCCTTGAAGCGGCGCTCCTTCCGGCAGAGATCACCCATTCCCACCAGGGCGTAGTTGTTCTGCGGTTCTGCCGCGAGCACTTCTTCAAAGCGCGCGCGTGCTTCGCGGGTCATATTCTCTCGCAGGTACTGGTAGCCCTGCTGGGAAAGGTGGGCGAGCCGTTCCTGGTCCTGGTTGCTCCCCGGTTCCATTCCGGGGTTCTTCCCGAAGTCGGGGTTCTTTGTATCCACAAGTCATTCTCTCTTTTCCCGGTGAGGGAGGGGCTCGTCTTCCCGGAGCCACTTCCTGATCACCTGTGCCATATTTTCGCTCAGTTCCGCCACGCGGCGGGTATCGCCGGCGAGCCAGAACATCCGAAACGCTTCAAGGGGGTTTCCCTCTTTGGAAAATCGATTTCCCAGTCGTATCAGACCGTCGGAGTAGCCCACGGTCATGAAGATCCGTTTGGCCGTTGCGTAGTCGCCCTTGTTAAAGAACTCGTTCCCCCGGCGGATCAGAGCCACCCGCTGGGAGGGGGTGATGCTTTGGGCCTCGTCCCCCGAGACTTTCAGAAACCCCCGGGATGAGGTAGGGACGGGCCCTTCCCGGGATTCGGGGTTGGATCTACCCTTCACCCTGCCCAGCCTTCAGGGCCTCCTGCAAGGTTGTGACAAAGGTGTTGACCCTGTCAAAATGATACTTGTAAAAGGCTGGATTGGCAATCAAACGAACCTCGGTGTTTCCCAGGGTCTCCTTTACTTCCAGATTGTGGGCCACCAGGGTGCTCCCCGTTTCCACGAGATCGACGATGTAGGGGGCGAGGCCCAGCACGGGAGCCAGTTCCACCGACCCGTCCAGCCGGATCACATCCACGGGGATGCCCCGCTGGTGGAAGGCGTCGCGGGTGAAACGGGTGAACTTGGTGGCCACCCGGAGCACCGTGGCGTCCCGGGGCTGACCGGGGTCTTCCTTTCTCCCGGCCAGGCAGATGCGGGTTCCTCCGAAGGGCAGGGTAAGGAGTTCAAAGAACTCGTGGCCGCTTTCGTAGATGACGTCGCTGCCGCAGACGCCCAGGCCTGCGATGCCGTGGTGCACATAGGTGGGGAGATCGGAGTTCTTTACCAGAATTGCCCTGATCTCCCCCCGGGGTTCTTCTGCCACGAGCTGGCGGTCCCCCAGGGTGAGATGGTAGCCGCAGCGGGCCAGGATTTTGCTGGTTTTCTCGAAGAGCCGTCCCTTGGGCAGGGCGATGGTGATCACAGGTGCATCCTTTCTCCCCGCTCGTGGGCATCCTGCGCCCGGGCAACCCGTTCTGCAAAGGTCTGGCCCGGGGCGGGGGGCGAGGGGCGGTGCTCCTCCCGGAGTGTCTCCGCGGGGAGCTTGCGGGTGAAGACAGAAAAGCCGACCGAGGGGGCGTCGTAGCCGAAGTGCCCCAGGAGGTGGTCGTAGCGNCCTCCCCGGGCGATCGCTGCCGTGCTGCCGGGGTGGTAGGCGCTGAAGGCGATGCCGCTGTAGTAGTCGTGCGCGGCCAGCTCGCTCAGGTCGATCCGTATCGCCGGGAGGGTGCTTCCTCCCGACGAGGTGGCGGGCAGCAGATCTGCCAGGGCCAGCAGCTCCTCGGCGGCGGAGCGGACCTCTGCGGGGAGGGTCCACCTCAAAAGGTGCGTGGAAAAGCTTTTCCGGCAGCCGATAAAGAGAAGAAGTTCCTGCAGGTCCGCCGTGAGACCCCAGTCGGCGGGCACGGGGTTGCGCCGCCGCACCAGACTCCGCAGTGCCGCCGGGGCGACCCCGTCGGGGGTGATAGCCTCGAGGATCCGGTGGTGTCCCAGGTGAATCGCCGCATCTTCCAGGGAGAGTGCCCGCAGGGATTCCCGGAGGATCGTCAGGACCTCGGCATCGGCCTCGATCCCCGAGGCGCCCACCAGCTCCAGCCCGGCCTGCTGATAGTCGTTGCTGGCGATATCGTGTTCTTCCTCGGCGCGCACGATCTGGTCGTTATACCAGACCCGCACGGGGAGTTCCTCCGCCGAGAGATGCAGACCCAGCTGTTTTGCCAGAAACAGGGTTGTATCGGCCCGCACCGAGAGGATTTCCCCCTGCCGGTCCATGGCACGATAGGTGCTGCGCACCCCTTCGGGGGTGAGCAGGGGCTGGTAGACGTCGAAATAGTCCACNAGGGGGGTCTCTGCCGGGGTATAGCCCCAGAGCTCGAACTGGTCCTCCAGAACCCGGGTAATGCGGCGGTGTCGCGCCGCCTCTTGCAGCTGCAGCGTCTCCGTTCCCGTGGGGAGGCCCAGGGAATGGTGACGCCCGCGTCGGTTGCTCCACTCACTCATAATGGTCNGAATGGTAGCAGGAACGGCTCTACGTGTCAGCGTTTCCCGGTGAGGAAGGTGAAAAGAAATGGACCGAGGAGCCCCCGTATTCCCGGATATCCTGCCGTTCCAGACCTCCCGGGCTCCCCGAGAGGGACTCCTCCGTGGGAAGATGGATCAGGATGCGGGTANCCTCCCGGACCAGACGCGACCGGGCGATCCGCAGGAGCAGGTCCTCCTTGTAGGGATAGGAGAAGGGGGGATCCAGATAGATGATATCGAAGGAGTGGGAGGTGCGCGCCACGTAGCGTTCCACCGGCTCCAGGCAGAGCCGGGGNGGCGAGGGCAGGTCGGCCAGGTTTTTCAGGATGATCTTCCGCTTGCCCCGGTCCTTCTCCACCAGCACCACGGGGCGAGCCCCCCGGGAATAGGCCTCGAGCCCCACCAGGCCCGAGCCGGAAAAGAGGTCCAGGAAGCTCGTGTCCTGGAGGGGCCCCAGAATGGAAAAGAGGGATTCCCTCATGCGGTCCATGGCCGGGCGAATGATGCCGGGGGGGCACAGGACCGTTCGTCCCCGCAGGGTTCCTCCGCTGATTCTCATGGGGTCTCCTTTTTGTGGCGGGTCTCTCCCGCAGGGGGAAGTTTCTCTTCCAGCTCTTCCAGCTCTTCCAGCTCTTGCAGCTTTTCCAGCTCTTCCCGAACGGCCTGGCGGGCCCGGGTCATGATCGCCATGTCCCTGCGGATATCGGCCAGGCGGAAGGCGAGAAAACCCGATTGATGAAGCCCTGGCGACTCACCGGGCAGGTCCCCGGGGCCCCGGATGCGCAGGTCTTCCTCGGCGATGACGAAGCCGTCGGTGCTGGTGTAGAGCACTTTCAGGCGCTGCCGGGCCTCCTCGGTCAGGGGTTCCTGATAGACCAGGATGCAGTAGGACCGGGCCGGACCCCGCCCGACCCGCCCCCGCAGCTGGTGAAGCGAGGCCAGCCCGAACCGTTCGGCCTGCTCGATCACCATGACCGTGGCGTTGGGGACGTCCACGCCCACCTCTACCACGCTGGTAGCTACCAGGGCTGCCAGCTCCCCCGAGGCAAAGCGCTCCATCCGGGTGGTGCGCTCTTCCTCGCTGAGCCGGGAGTGTACCAGACCTACCCGGTGAGGTGCCAGCTCCCGGGCCAGGCGCGCTTCCATGGCCGTGGCGTTTCGCAGGGTCCCCGGTTCGCCCTCACCCTCGCCGATGGCGGGGTAGACCAGGTAGGCCTGGTGGCCCGCGTCGAGCTGGCGCCTGAGAAAACGGTAGACCCGCTCCTCGTTGCCTATCCGGGCAAGGTGGGTCACCACGGGACTCCTCCCCGGGGGCAGGTGGTGGATCGTGCTGATCTCCATGTCGCCGAAGGCGGTCAGGGCCAGGGATCTGGGAATGGGGGTGGCGCTCATCATGAGCAGGTCCGGGTGGTCACCACGCCGGGCCAGGAGCTCCCGCTGGCGCACGCCGAAGCGGTGTTGCTCGTCGATGATGACCAGCCCCAGGGAGGAAAAGGTACAGGTTTCGCTCAGGAGCGCGTGCGTCCCCACGGCCAGATCTACCTCTCCCCGGGCAAGATCCTCCGTCAGGGCCTCCTTTTCGGCCTTCGCGAGTCCTCCCAGGACCAGCCGGACCGTGATCCCCGCCGGGGCAAGGAGGGNCCGGGCGGTTTTTTCGTGCTGCCGGGCCAGAAGCTCCGTGGGAACCATGAGGGCCACCTGGCGTCCCTGCTCCAGGGCGGCGCAGGCGGCCAGGAGCGCCACCAGGGTTTTGCCGCACCCCACGTCCCCCTGGAGGAGCCGCGCCATGGGCCAGGGGCGGCGCAGGTCCTGCCTGATCTCCTCCANGACCCGGGCCTGATCGGGGGTGAGCCGGTAGGGGAGGCCCTCCAGGACGGGTTCTGTCAGGGTTCGTTCGGGGGTTCCCCGGCGAACCTGCCGGGCGCGTCGCCGGGCCAGTGTTTCCAGGGCGAGTTCCTTCTGGAAAAGGAAGAGTTCGCCGAAGATCAGACGGTCCTGGCCCTGCCGGGCCTCTTCGAGGGTACGGGGCCGGTGTACCGCCTGGAGCGCTGCGGCGCAGGTCATCCCCCGGGCTCGCTGCCGGACACGATCGGGCAGGTCCTCTCCCAGCTCGGGAAGGGTCTGGGCCAGGGCCCCGGCCAGGGCCCTGCGGAGTACCGTCTGGGATATTCCTTCGGTGAGGGGGTAGACGGGGATGATCCCCGCCAGGGGCCTGTCGTGATGGTGGGGTTCGATCTCGAAGGAGCTGCTCTGGATCTCTCCCCGGCGGAGGGCAAAGTTCCCCCAGAGGCGCACCTCGGCGCCGGGCGGGGCCAGATCGGCCAGAAAGTTNCGNCCGAAGCAGACCAGGGCAGCGNCAGAGGTCTCGTCGTGGACGATGATTTTCAGGACCCGCTCGCGGCGGAAGGGGAAGTACTCGTGTTTGAGAACCCGCACCAGGACGAGACCCTCGCCTTTCCGGAGCGCCTCCGTGAGGGGGCTGAAGCGGGACCGGTCCTGGTAGGATCGGGGCAGGTGCAGGAGCAGATCCTCCAGGGTGGTGATGCCCAGGCGCTGCAGACGCTCTGCCCGGGAGCGACCGATCCCGGGGAGGGTCGTGAGCGCCCGGTTTCGCAGGGAGTCTCCCAGGGGGAGGGAATACACCTGGTTAGAAGGGGATTCGTCCGACCAGGGCCAGGATGAGCCTGATGCCGAACCGTCCTCCCACAAGAACCGCCAGGAGGACACCGCAGTAGATCAGCAGGGAGTCGCGGTAGTTGGTGAAGCGCCCCCGCAGGAAGGGGCGGACCACAACCTGCAGGACCGGGTTCAGGAGTTGCTCGATCACGAGCCAGAAGCGNCCNCCNCCCGCATCGAGGCCCGCCATGATGCCGGCCAGGCGAATCAGGCCCAGGATGAGAAAGATCGTGAAGAAGAAGGAGACCACCGACCAGACCGAGGAGATCATGACAACCAGGAGAAAGCTGACTCTCACCGCCCCGGTACGGGCGATCTCGGTGAGGATATTCTGGACGAATCCCAGGGCCAGAATTCCCACCACGGGGGAGAAATCGATCATGCCGAACCGGAGGGGTGTGTTCCGGCGGAACCAGTCCAGATAGGGGTCGGTGATGGAGGTGAGGAAGAGGTAGGCTCGTCCATAGTGAACACCGCGAAACCAGGTCATGATGATGCGCACAAAGATAGCCATCATGTACAGGGAGATCAGGCTGCTTGCCGCACGGGCGATGGGCTGTATCATACTTTCCATACCTCTCTTACCAGGGGGTGTTGTGCCAACTGGTCCAGGACATCCTTGCGCGACGATACCCGCAGCTGGGTGTTTACCCGGACCACCGATTCCGATTCAGGGGGGCCCAGATGGAGCAGGATCTCGGAGTTGCCTCCCAGGTCCTGCAGATCGCCCCGCAGATTGTACAGGGCCTCCTCGGTAAGGTCTTCGGGCAGAAGCCGAAGATGCACCGTTGAGGCGTCCTTCTCTTCCAGGTCTTCCAGGGGGATCAGCGATTCCAGTACGAGCTGGACCGAGTCCTTGCGCCGTTCCAGGCTTCCCCGGCACCCCACGACGCGGCGCGGTACCAGTTCCTCGCCGATCTCGGCGTAGACATCGGGGAAGACCACCACTTCTACCTCGCCATTGTAGTCTTCCAGGACGCCCATGGCCATACGGGAGCCCTTGCGCGTTACCACAACGCGGAGTTCCCGGAGGAACCCCGTGATCTGGAGGTTCTCCCCCAGTGTAGCAGATTTAAGCCGTCCCAGGTGAACCCCCGTGGTCTCTTTCCACCGTTCCCGGTAGTCGTCCAGGGGATGACCGGAGAAGTAGAAGCCCAGAAGCTCCCGTTCGTATTCCAGGCGTTCGGCGGCGCTCCAGGGGGGCTGTTCCTCGATCAGGAGCCGGTCCTCGCCGGTCTCTCCGGTGTCATCGAAGAGCGAGACCTGTCCCGCCAGGCGGTTTTCCCGGGTGTGGGAGGCCGCCTCCAGGAAGATATCCAGGTTGTGGAGCAGAGTGGGGCGGTTGTGGCCCAGATCGTCGAAGGCGCCGGCCTTTATCAGGGTTTCGATCACCTTCCGGTTCACCGTGCGGGTATCGATGCGCTCCAGAAAGTCCAGGAAACTCTGAAAGGCACCGCCCCCGGTGCGGGCCTCCAGAATCGCATCGACGGCGCCGGATCCCACGTTCTTTATCCCCACCAGGCCGAAGACGACCTGATCCTGGAGTACGCCGAAATATTTTTCGCTGGTATTGACGTTGGGCGGGCGCACCACGATTCCCAGGGTACGCGCCTCCTGGAGATAGTCGGCGAATTTGTCGGTGTCGTTGATCTCGTTGGTGAGGTTTGCCGCCAGGAACTCCACGGGGAAGTTGGCTTTCAGGTACGCCGTCTGGTAGGCCAGGAGGGAATAGGCCGCAGCGTGGGACTTGTTGAAGCCGTAACCGGCAAAGGGTTTCAGGAGTTCGAAGATCAGCGAGCCCTGCTCGCGGGTGTAGCCCTTTTCCTGGGCGCCCTGGAGGAACTCCTTTTCCATGAGGGCCATCTCGGATTCTTTCTTTTTTCCCATGGCGCGCCGGAGGATATCGGCCTTGCCCAGGCTGAANCCGCCCACGAGCTGGGCGATCTCCATGACCTGCTCCTGGTACACGATAACGCCGTAGGTCTCTTTCAGTACCTTCTCAAGGATCGGCAGCGGGTAGGTGATGGCGCTGCGGCCGTTCTTGGAGTCTACAAACTGGTCGATGTACTGCATGGGGCCGGGCCGGTAGAGGGCGTTCAGGGCGATCAGGTCCTCTATCCGGTTGGGTCGTGCCCGGCGGAGGATATCCTGCATCCCCGAGCTTTCGAACTGGAAGACCGCCTTGCTCAGCCCCTTGCCCAGAAGCGCGAAGGTGGGCTGGTCGTCCTCGGGGATCTCCGCCACCGAGAAGTCGGGGTTCCGGAGCTTGGCCAGGGCCTCGGTGTTCTTGATGAGNGTCAGGGTCTTGAGCCCCAGGAAGTCCATCTTTACCAGGCCGCATTCTTCCAGCTGGTCCATGGTGAACTGGGTGGAGATCGAGCCGGTACGGGGGTCCCGGTAGAGCGGAACGTATTCCACCAGGTCCTTCTCGCCGATAACGATCCCCGCTGCGTGGGTCGAGGCGTGACGGTGCAACCCCTCCAGGCGGCGGCTAACGTCGAGGAGTTCGGCGTAGACGGGGCCGCGCTGCGGGAGCGCGGCCAGTTCCGGCTCCTGTTCCAGGGCCTTGCTCAGGGTCATCTTGAGGTCCTGGGGTACGAGTTTGGCGATTCCGTCGGCCTCGTCGTAGGGCAGCCCCAGNACGCGGGCCACGTCGCGGATCACCGATTTTGTCTTGAGCGTCCCGAAGGTGATGATCTGGCCCACCTTCTCTCGGCCGTACTTGCGCGTGACGTAGTCGATCACCTCGCCGCGCCGCTCGAAGCAGAAGTCGATATCGAAGTCGGGCATGGAGACGCGCTCGGGGTTGAGGAAGCGCTCGAAGAGGAGGTTGTACTTCAGGGGATCCACGTCGGTGATCTGCAGGGCGTAGGCTACGATCGAACCCGCGCCGGACCCCCGGCCGGGACCCACGGGAATGGCGTTATTCCGGGCGAAGGCGATGAAGTCCCAGACGATGAGGAAGTACCCCGTGAAGCCCATGGAGATGATCGTTTCCAGCTCGTAGTCCGTGCGCCGAGTGATCTCGTCGGTTATGGAGGGGTAGCGCTGACGGACCCCCTCCCAGGTGATGTGGCGCAGATAATCGTCGCGGGAGGCGAACTCTTCGGGGATATCGTAGGAGGGGAAGCGCGGCCCCGGGAGCTCTATTTCCAGGTTGCACCGCCTGGCGATCAGGTCGGTGTTGGCGATCGCCTGGGGATAGTCCCGGAAGAGTTCTTCCATTTCCGGGCCCGATTTGAGGTAGAACTCCTGGGTGGAGAAGCTGAAGCGGTTCGTCTCGGCCTTTTTGCGGTTGCTGCCGATGCAGAGGAGGACGTCCTGGGCGTTGGCGTCTTCCCTGGTGAGGTAGTGGGTGTCGTTGGCTGCCACCAGGGGGAGGTCGAGTTTTTCCGAAAGCTGCGCAAGCATTCGGGTCAGGACCTTCTGCTCCGGGATCTTGTTGTCTGTCAGCTCCAGATAGACGTTTTCTCTCCCGTATACCGTGCAGTACCACTCCAGCAGTTTCTCTGCCTCGTCGGGGCGGTTTCCCAGAAGAAGTCGCGGGACTTCGCCGCCCAGGGCTCCCGTGAGGGCGATCAGCCCCGCGCTGTGACGTTCCATCACCTCGTGATCGATCCGGGGGCGGTAGTAGAACCCCTCCAGATAGCCGATGGAGGAGAGGTGGCGCAGGTTGCTGTACCCTTCCTGGTCCCGGGCCAGCAGGACGATCCGGCCGTTCCGGTTGGCTCCGTCCAGACCCGTTTTCCGGTGTCGCGAGCTGGGGGCTACGTAGAAATCGCAACCGATGAGGGGTTTTATTCCGGCAGCGCGGCATTCCTGATAAAACGAGAGCGCTCCAAAGAGGTTGCCGTCGTCGGTCAGGGCCAGGGCTGACATGCCCAGCTCTTTGGCCCGGGCTACCATTCCGGGGATGCTCGATGCTCCCTTGAGGAGAGAGAAGTCGGAGTGGTTATGGAGATGTACAAAGCCTGACACGGCGTCATGATAGCCCGAAGGTGAGGTCTCGCTCAACCTGCCCGTGCCGGGCCCGCAGATTTCCCCCGGGATTATCCCAGGCGGCGGAGGAACTGCTTCATGGTGCTGGCCGCACGCCACCGTTCCAGGTCGTCCATCTCGCGGGCGTAGGAGGGGTGATCCTTGAGAGCGCCCAGAAGGATGCGCTGGTCCCGCTCGGTCAGGGGGAGCTGGCGTCCCACGAGCTCGGCCTCGGCCTCACGCAGCCTGATCATGCGGGTTCCCCGGAGCAGAAGCCCGCAGTGGATCCCGGCCAGGCTCTTCTTGTCTGTCCGGGCTGTGGCGGCCACGGTCATGGAGGGGCCGTTCAGGGGGTAGGCGTTGCCGAACTGGTGGAGCATCCAGTGGGTGCGCTGTTTCAGGGGGATGCGTATGCGCGTGAGTATCTCGCCGGGGACGCGGTGAATCGCGTTGATCGGGCTCCACCGGGACGCTCCGGCCCTGCGGAGTTCTGCCCGGGCGTCCAGGAGCAGCAGGACCAGGGCAACGGGCAGGATCCCCTCGGGCAGCGAGAGGGCTCCCCCCAGGGTCGCCATGTTTCGCACCGGCGGGGGGCCCTGACGGTCCAGGGCCGCTATGAGCAGCTCCGGCAGATAGCGGTGTCCCGCTTCGCGCAGGCGTGCCACGGGGACAGCTGCCCCGATATCGACGCGGAGATCGCTCCGTACAACCCGTTTCAGTTCCGGCAGAGCCTGAAGCGAGAGAAGCGATGTGGCCTCGAGCCCCTTGTCCATCCACCAGGTCGCTCCCGCCCAGACGGGGAGGGTCGGTTCCTTGCGGAGAATCTGCAGGGCTTCGCTCAGGGAGGTTGGTACATGGACCCCGGGCAGGGAAGGGGGGGCGGTTTTGCCCGTTCGGCCGCTCATGGTGACACCCCCTTGTCTGACCTGCTCCGGGCGGCGTCTGCGGTCCCGCTCCTCCTGCCCGTACCCCGGGCCGGGTCCGCTGTGCGGGAGGAGGCCGATGGGCGATCGGTGCGTTTTCTTCCGTGGAGCCGTCCTGCCAGCCGGACGGCCCGCTCGAACTCGTCCCGTCCTGCGCAGCGGGTCACCAGGTATCTGCTGTAGGCCTGGATATCCAGATCCGAGGGGGTGCCCTTCTCGGAGATAATTTGATAGGCCAGCATGATCAGGCCGGGCAGGGCATCCTCGCANCGGGAGATCCCCACCTTGTCGAAGGCGCGCTGGATGTCGCGGAAGAGGGGCTTTCCGGCGATTCCTTCCAGGGTGGTCACCTCGGCGTGGTGAAGCCGGTAGGCGGGGAGGATGCAGGAGAGGACAGGCCGCTCACCCAGGAGTACGGCGCACCGGAGGCAGCTGCCGTTGTGGCACCGGCCCTCGCGGGCACCCGTTTCTGATATCAGGGCCCAGGCCGAGTCGGTGGGCGCGCAGTCCAGAGTCTTTTTCTGGCCGTTCAGGGTAAAGGTTATCTTCATGGTCTTACTCCTCCTGCTGGAGCATGCGCAGAATTTCCCGGGGTCGGGCGGGTATGCCGTCGAGGTAGAGGCCACTGGCCTGGGAGAGGGCGCTCACCAGCGCTGCCGGGACGGTGAGAAAGGGCAGTTCTCCCACCCCGACGGGGCTGTCTCTCTTTCCCCCGGGTACAAAGATCACCTTGATCCGCGGGGGGGCACCGAGAAACCCCGGTGTGTACTGTCGCTGGACCTCGGGATCTCCCAGAATTTCTGCTTCCTTGTTGGTCTGTCGGGAGCCCCGGTCCAGGGGCTCCTTCAGGGCCCAGCTCAGGGCCTGGTATATGCCCCGGCGGATCTCGGCCTCGGCGGCCTGGCGGTCCAGGATCGTTCCCCCGTAGACGGCCATGGTGACGGAACGTACGTCGATCTCCATCGTGGCCGGCACGAGGGTGGCCTCCACGGCGGCTCCTCCCAGGGAACGCAGGGCATCGCCGGGATAGCGTTTTGACCGGGAGGGCTTGATGGTTCGACGTACCAGAATGGGCAGGGGCTCCCGAAAGCGCTGCTTCTGTACCGCTTCGCAGGCCGACAGGAGGGTACGGGGTATGACCGAGGTTCCCCGGGAGAAGATTCTGGGACCCGATTCGTCCTGCTCTTCGTCGGGGTGTGTTTCCAGGGTAACCGCTTCCAGGGGAATCTGCAGTTCCTTTGCCACGATGGCCCTCCAGGCCTGGCGCAGCCGTGGTGTTGGGGTGGGGAGGGAGCAGAAGATCCGGGCCGATCCGTCCTGCTCCAGTTGAAGGGCTACGGCACCGCGCTCGCGCCCCGTGGTCATGCCGCTGATCTGTTCACCGAAGGCGCAGCCGATTCCCTTGAGGGAGGAGCTGTTCCGGTGGAGCTGGGATCGTCGTTTCCGCACCAGCTCGCAGGAGGCGTAGCGTCGGTAGAAATCGGACTGTTCCGCCACGGTCTCGGCCAGCTCCTGCAGGAGGGGCCATTCGGGGCGAAAGAGTTTTTTCCTCCAGACGATAGGGTCCTCCTGGGCGATCCCGGCCAGACGGTTGTAGTGCATTTCCCGGGCGAAACTTGCCTGGGCCGTGCCCACCCCCTCGAAGGCTCCCAGGGGAGGGTAGGCGGTCCTGATCGCCCGGGTGCTCACGCGCGGAAGGGGGGTCGAATAGAGCGCCCGGGTCGCCAGGTCCAGGCGGTTCCGGGTCTCATCGGTCAGGGTCGGATAGGCGCCACAATCGAGCTGGATGTCGATCTCGTTTCCCAGGATCTCGCCGGTGCTGTTCACGCGGCTCAGATAGCGGATCCTCGAGGGGCTGCGCCCCCCCGTGAGAGCGATCTGGTCGTTGCGCAGGGCGAGGCAGATGGGCGCTCCGGCGAGGCGGTGGGCCTGGACCGCCAGGCAGGCCAGAAGGCTGGGAAAAAAGAGCGCTCCGTCCCGGCCCCCCTCAACAGGCACGACCTCGAGGCTGATCCGGGAGAGGGGGATCTTCAGGGCCTGCGCAAGGGACTGTCGAACGTGTTCGGGCCACTGCGTGGGTATGCGCAGGTAGAGCTGGTTCTTTTTGGTGCGAGCTTCTGCCCAGAGGGGGGCGTCAAGACGGTGTTGTTGTTCACCCGTTTCGTAGAGGCCCTGAACCAGGTGGGTCTCCCGGGGTGCTTCTTCGGCGAGCCTTTCGGTCACAGCCTCGGCCACAGTCTCAGCTACAGGCTCGCCGCTGCTCCAGACCAGGCGGCTCTCGGTGGAGATGGACCGGTCCTGCTTCTGGGGAATCGATCGGGCAGCCCTGTCTGCGGACTTCCAGGAAGGGCCGATCGCAACGGCGATGATCTGGCCCGGATGCGCAGCCGCCGGGGGCAGGAGCGGGATCGCGTCGAAGGGGGGAGGCAGAAACTCCCGGGGAGAGCTGTTTTCGGGAGAGGAGCTGCTGCTCTCCAGGATAAGGCAGTCCGGGTGTTCCCGGGCAAACCCCTCGGGAGGGACGATCCGGTTACCCGCCCGGTTGGCGATAATCGGGCGGGCGCAAAGGTAATGACGCGGGGTTGTCACAGGAGAACCTCCTCCAGAACGGCGCAAACGCGGCGCTGCTCCTCCCCGGTGATATCCGGATAGAGGGGCAGACTGAGAATGCGCCCTGCCACCGCCTCGGTGCAGGGCAGTTCGAAACCGGCACCCTCGGGGGGGCAGAGGGCTGCCTCTTTCCAGAAGGGCATATGGTGGAGCGGTATGTAGTGGACCGAGGAGCCTATTCCCGCCCGGGCAAGATCTTCTATGAGAGCGTCCCGATCGCGACCGGGAGCAAGCTGCACCACAAAGAGATGCCAGGCGTGACCGGGCGCGTCGGGAGGTACCGTGAGTGCTCCTGCCCTGGCCAGTGGCTCCAGGAGCGGGTAGTACCGGGACGCTGCGGCGGCGCGGGCCCGGTGAAGTTCGTCGGCCCGGCCGAGCTGAACCCTGCCGATCGCAGCAGCTGTGTCGGGCATATTATACTTGAACCCCGGCGCGACCACCTGNTAGTACCAGGTGCCCCGGCTGTTCCGGTAGCGGTCCCAGGAGGGCCGGTCGATTCCGTGGGTCCGCATGATGCTCATGCGGGTCGCCCGCTCCTCATCGCCGGTGCAGACCATCCCTCCCTCGCCGGTGGTGATTGTCTTGTTGGCGTAAAAAGAGAAAACCCCGGCGTCCCCCAGGGTTCCTGCGTAGCCCCGGGGGGTGAGGGAGGGAAAGGCGTGGGCAGCGTCCTCGATCAGGGCAGCTCCGTGTTTCCGGGCCACCTCGGTCAGGGCGTCCATGTCGCAGACGGCACCGGCCAGATGAACGGGGACGATGGCACTCACCCGTTGCCCCCGGCGCCGGAGGGCTTCGGCCAGCTGGTCTGTTTTCAGGGGATCCAGGAGCAGGGTCTCGGGGTCGATGTCCGCAAAGGCCACGGCAGCTCCCAGATAGTGAGCCACCTCGGCGGTGGCGGTGAAGGTAAGGCTCGGGACGATCACCACTGTGCCGGGGGAGACCCCCCAGGCTTCCAGGGCCAGGTGCAGCCCCGCCGTGGCGCTGTTCACCGCCAGGGCCCGGGGGGCGCCGGTCCGGAGGGCGAACTCCTTCTCAAAGGCCAGCGCCTCCGCCCCCGTGGTGAGCCAGCCGCTCTGCAGAACCCGCGTGACCGCGTCTATCTCTTCCTGGCCAATCGAGGGTCTCGAAAAGGGAACGTCCCGCACCGGTTTTTCTCCTTGGTAGTCAGTTTGTCACTCAGTGTACTCGCAGTGTGATCGCAGCGTACTCGCCCGGACACGGGTGGCGGTCAGCTCCTGTGATCACCAACTGGCGGGGTTACCGCCTGTCCCCGGGCTGGCATGACCACTGTCTGGCCCCAGACCGGTGTGATCAGTATTGGGGCTCCTCGGGAGCCTGACGCAGCTCAGGGAAGACCTCCCTGAGTATACTGCGAAGCCTCCAGCGGTTACGATACTCGGAAGGCCGGCTTTGGTCAAAGAAGCACACCGGTTTCAGCGCCGCCAGGAGTTCCTCCAGATCCGGTACCAGGGAAANTCGTCCCTCAACCCGGTGAATCCGCTCCCGGGGTTCCCCCCGGGGAACCTCGTGGGGAGCAAAGAGCGATTCCTCGAGCTTCTCCCCTGGCCGTAGTCCGATCTCCCGAATCGGGATATCCCTGCCGGGTTCGTAGCCGTAAAAGCGGATGAGCTGCTCTGCCAGATCGCGGATATTTATGGGATCCCCCATGTCGAGCACGTGAAGAGCCCCCGGCGTGCCAACCCCTCCCGTCTTGAGAACCAGCGAGACCGCTTCGGGGATCGTCATGAAGAACCGGGTTGCCCGGGGATCGGTTATTGTCACGGGCCCGCCCGTCTCGATCTGTCGCCGGAAGAGGGGCAGGATGCTTCCCCGGGAAGCCAGAACGTTGCCAAAGCGAACCACCAGGGACGAAGAGGGGCCGCTCCCGGAGAGCATGATCTCCTCGGCCAGACTCTTGCTGGCCCCGTAGACACAGGTGGGGTTCACGGCCTTGTCCGTGGAGATCAACACCACCCGGCTGACACCGTTGCGGTGGGCCGCCTCCAGGAGATTTCGGGTGCCAAAGACGTTGTTCTGGATCGCCGCTACGGGGTTGGCCTCCATGAGAGGCACGTGTTTGTAGGCCGCTGCGTGGAAGATCACATCGGCCTTGAGGCGGCCCAGAAGAAAGTTCAGATAGGTCTGGTCCGTGAGTTCGCCGATGACGGGAACGATGGTGGCGCTCTCTCCCACGCCCTCGCTCTGGAGCAGACGCAGCTCGGCGTCGATCTCGTAAATGCTGTTCTCACCGTGGCCCAGCAGGTAGAGCCGCTCGGCGCCACCGAAGAGGAGCTGTCGCGCCAGTTCGCTGCCGATACTCCCTCCCGCCCCGGTGATCAGGACCCGGCGGCCCCGAAGGTAGGAGAGGGCCTCGCGGAGGTTGATATTCACCGGGGTTCGTCCGAGCAGATCCTGGGGATCGATCTCGCGGGTCTGGATCACGTGCGCCTCGTCCCCCGTGATCTGGGAGACCGTGGGCAGTATCCGGATGCGGAGAAACCGGGCGTCCCGGAGGGTCTGGTAGAGCCCCCGCAGGGTCTCCCGGGAGGCGCTGGGAATCGCGATCAGAGCCTCGTCGGCGGGGGTCTTCTCGATGAGCGGGGCCGCCTGGGCGATGGGACCCAGTACGGGAACCCCGGCGATGGAGGTGCCGATCTTTTCCGGATCGTCGTCGAGGAAGGCCACAACGCGGCCGAAGATCTCTTTTCGGGCGATCTCCCGGGCAATTTGCTGGCCCGCAAAGCCGGCTCCGATCACACAGATTCTGGTGGTGCTCATTCTGGTAGTGCTCATAACGACTCCCTCGTGGCAGGCTCCCTCGTGGCAGACTCCCTCGTGGCAGACTCCCTGGTAGAAGAGGACCGCCCCTGCTCCGGGTCGGGGGTCCTGGACAAATCAGAGGTATGCGGTGGAGGATTGGGGGATTTTTCCATGACCTGGAAGGCCAGATCGATAAGAAAGGCCGTCTCGTAGAGATCGAGCTGGACCTTGGCCCTGCCCTTTCGCCTGTCAACCTTGACGATCTGCCCCTCCAGCCCCTGGAGCGGCCCCTCCTTCACGACGATCCGGCTGTTCTCGTCGAAACGTACCGTGGACTCCTTCAGAACCTCNCCAAAGGAGAGAAGATGTCGTACGAGCCGGAGTTCCTGCTCTCCCAGGGGGGTGAGGGCGTGATTTTCCGGAAGAAACCGGATAAATCCCGTGGACCTGCGCAGAAGATGGTAGAGCGNGGGAGTCACCTCGGGAGCCTCGAGAAAGAGATACCCCGGAAAGATCGGCCGAATTGTGGATATCCTCTTTCCCTTGCGGCGAATGACGAGCTTGCGCCGGGGCCACCGGAGGTGGAAGGGGGGAATCTCCGGACCTCCCCTGCCGGCCAGGGGAACCTGCTTTTCTACGCGCTGGATGAATCGTTGTTCTTCCCCGGTCAGTACCTGGATGGCATAATATAATTCAGATGTCACGGTGTCTGAGAAAATAGCACGGTCCAGGGGGAATTCGCAACTGGAGTCGCCCGTCTCTAAAGCCCTCCCCGCAGGTGCCGATGATTCCTTACAGAGGTGATGTGGAGATGAGTACGCGACGGATTTTCTTTCTCTCGATAACTGCCGCCATACTGGCCTTGCCCGTGGTCGCCCAGAGTGGTCGGGACGGGCTGGCGGTAGTCGGAAGATACGGTGAGTTTCCGCCGGAAGGACTCTTTGCAGGGGCCAACGCCTATCCTCTCAANTCCATGGTGGACGTCACCAACGAGATAACGGGTGAATCCGTGCGGGTCGTGGTGGTATCCCGCGTGGACGAGCCGGGAATCTTCATGCTCCTCTCGGACGATGCCGCCCGGGCTCTGGGAATCCGGCGTGGCGAGAGCACCTCCGTCTCGGCCCGGCCCGTGAGGCTTCCCGGGTTGACCGCCGTGGACCCCAACCTGGATCTTCCCTTCCACCCCGATCCCGACATCAACCCGGCGGCCGGGCTGGGCGACCCCAATAGAGCCCTTCGGGGCGACCTTCCCCGCAGGGACGACCCCGATCCCCGGCCCGAGATCGCCCTGGTGTCCCCGGAAGAGCCTCGGGCCGACGATCCCNTCACGGCAGATCCCGCACCGGAGCCCCGGGAAGAGCCCCCGCAGGAGCCTCCTCAGGTGGACCTTCCTCCCCGGGATATTCCCGGCACGCCCCCCGGGGCCCCCCCGGGACCCGAGATATACAGCGTCCTTCCCGAGATTGTTCTGCCCCCGGAAGAGGTTTCGGACCCGCCCGTGCTGGATAGGCCCCTGATTCCGGGGCGTCCTCCCCGACGGGCTCCCTTGGGCGTGGTTCTGGCCCTCCCCGAAATTCCCCGGGAGGAACCTTCCCCGGAGACCCAACCCCTTCGGGTCGAGGTTGCCGATTCCCTGGATGGTGAAGATCCGCTGAGAGCGCGAATTCTGGAAATAGACCGGGCCCTGGGGGATGACATGCCCCTGATGGTGGCCCTTCCCGAGAAGGAGCGCCCCCACAAGGAGCTCCCCGCCGAGCCCCGGGAAGAGGTGGCCACACCCGATCTGCTGATACCTCCCCGCGATCTCCCCTCCCCGGCGGTGGCGGTCGCCTTGCCCCTGGCAGAGCCCCCTGGGGAGAGCGAAGACCCCGTCCTGGTGGCAGAGCCCGAGGATGCCGGGGAACCTGACCCCGAGGATGTGCCGGAGATCGCCGCCGTGGAAGAACTCCCCCCCGAAGAACCGGAGTTGCCCGAGCTGGTTCAGCCCCGGGAGGAGGAAGGGCTTCCCCTTTCGCCCGACGCGGTGATAACCCTGGAACCGGCCGAGTTCCGGAGCCCCGACTACGTGCCCGAGTCCGAGCCGGAACAAGATCCGATTCCTCCGGGTCTTGTGGCGGCCCTGGATCAGGAGTTCCCGAAGGCAGAGATCTTTCCCGAAGCAGAGCCTGAAGCGGCTCCCGGTGAGCTGCCCCTGGTCGATCGTCTTCAGAGCGGCGCCCACTACGTCCAGGTGGCTGCCATGAAAGAGGCCGAGAGCGCCCTCCGGGCCGTGCGAATNCTCCNNATTCCCGGAGAGGAACTGCCCCTGGCGGTCACCTTCCAGGATAACGGCGCGCGCCCGGGGGTCTATCGGNTTTTTGTGGGGCCTCTCTCGGTGGATGAGCGGGGAACGGTGCTTCAGCAGGTTCGGGGGCAGGGGTTCCGCGATGCCTTCCTGCGGCACACCACAGCGCAACCCTAGACCTCACAGCGCAGCCCCGCCCAACCAGACGGCGGGCTCCGAGTTCCGCTCCCCATCGAGGGACGCAGTATAGAAAACCTGGCCAGCCCTGGGGAACACGCCCCGGGGCTGGAGGCGATCTGCCGTTTCTAGAAGAGCGCCGCGATCTGCCTGCGGTATTTTTCGGTGATCACGTTCCGACGCATCTTCAGGGTCTGGGTCAGTTCGGTGCCCACCTCAAAAGGCCGGGCCAGNAGATGGATGCGGAAGACCTGCTCAAAGCTCTTGAACCCGGTCTTGCTGTTGACCCGCTCCTGCACCTGCTGGCTCAGATAGGCNCGGATCGCCTCGTTTTCCAGAAGTTCCTCCTGCTCCACGTGGGCGATCCCCAGATCCCGGGCGAGCTGTTGCAACANNTCCTCGTTTGGGACAACCAGTGCCCCCAGAAACTTCTGGTCCTGTCCCACCACCATCACCTGATCGATGTATTCCGACTGGAGAATCGCCTCTTCTATTGGCTGGGGCTCCACGTTCTCGCCCCCCAAGAGGACGATCGTCTCCTTGGAGCGCCCCACAATCCTGAAATCCCCGGTATGGGTGAAGATCACCAGGTCCCCCGTGTTCAGCCAGCCATCCTGGAGCACCTCGGCGGTGAGCTCGGGTTTCTTGTAGTAGCCCAGCATCACCTGGGGACTCTTCACATGGAGCTCTCCCTTGGATCCCGGGCCAACCTCGTGGCCCTTCTCGTCGATCACGCGATACTCGATATCGGGAAGCAGGGGCCCCACCGTCCCGGGGACGGGGTTTTTCTGGAGGCGNACCGAGAGAACAGGCCCCGTTTCGGTAAGGCCGTAGCCCTCGAGAACGGTGATCCCCACGGCCCGGAAAAACTGATCCACGTGAGGTGGCAGCGCCCCCCCTCCGGCGACACCGGCCACAAAGCGGCCCCCCAGGCGCTGGCGGATCTTGCGAAAAACCAGAAGATCACCCAGAAACCAGAAGGGGGTAAGAACGACCAGNGGAACCAGGGCGACCAGGGAGTCCACGATCCGCGAACGCCGCTGGAACTGGGGCAACCGCCCCCGGACGGCGTTGTAGGCGCCGGAGTGCATCTCGCTCACCCCCAGAAAGAAATGGAACATCGCCTGCCGGAGCGGGCTCTGGGTACTCACATTCCGGAGCACCGCCGAGCGGATCCCCTCCCAGATCCTGGGAACCGAGGTCATCCAGGCCGGACGGAGGCGCGCCATATCGGCCAGCATGATCTTTCCGATCGGCTTGGAATAGGCCAGACTCGCACCGTAGTTCAGACAGATATATTCGATTGCCCGCTCGAAGGAATGCCAGATAGGCAGAACGGTCATAAAAATATCGTGGGGCTTCAGGAAAAGAATATCCACGATCCGGTCCATCTGGAAGAGGAAGGACCGGTGGGTGAGCATCACTCCCTTGGGTTCNCCCGTGGTGCCCGAGGTGTACAGAAGGGTGGCAAGGTCATCGGAATCNCCCGCATCGACCTCGGCCTCGATCTCCTGGCGACCTTCCGGGCCCGCCGCCTCCCCCCGNTCAAGAACGTCCTGCCAGGCGATGATCGTGATTCCCGGGGGCGAGGGACGGTCCCCGGGGNTCTGGTAGTCGTCAAAGAGAACGATCGTCTTCAGCAGGGGAAGATCGGCCTGGCGGGAGAGAATTTTCTCGCACTGGGCCGGGTCCTCGGCGACCGCTATCTTGCAGTCGGCGTGGTGCAGAATGTAGCCGACCTCGTCGGCCGTGGAGTCGGAACCCCGGGGCACATCGGCAGCCCCCAGGGAGAGGATCGCCANGTCCGTAAAGAGCCATTCCCGGCGGTTGTGGCTGATGATCCCCACGTGGTCGCCCCGGGAGACCCCCAGATCGCGGAAGCCCCAGGCCAGAGCCGTGACCAGTCGCCACATCTCGCCGAAGGAGGTGGGATGAAAAACGTTCTCGCTGTCCTTTGTCCAGCTGAAGGGGCGCTGGGCGTGTTGCTGCGACCGCTCGCGCAGGCGTTTCGGAATTGTTTCGTTGGGTTTCATGACGACGGCGCATCCCCTACCAGGCACATCCACTCGGCCTCACAGGCCACCTCGCCCCCCACGGTGGCCACGCCGGACTGGCGGAGCATTCGCGGGCTGATCCGCTGGTTGGTAACGGTCATGCGAACGGTCTCGCCGGGCCGGACCTGGCGGCGGAACTTGACGCTCTGAATCGAGGCAAGAAAAAAGAGTTTCTCCCCCAGAACCCCCAGCTGACGCACCCCTGCGCCGCCGCACTGGGCCATGCTCTCCACCAGCACAACCCCCGGGACCACGGGGTACTCGGGAAAGTGACCGGCAAAAAAGGGCCTTTCGGGATCGAAGGTAACGGTTCCGACCGTCTCTTTCTCCGAGACCTCCTCGAGGGTGTCTACAAAGAGGAACGGATCTCTATGGGGGATCAGTTCGGTAATATTCATGGGTGCTCCTTCTGACTAGGTTCGGGCTGGCGCGACGTCCCCGGGGGCCGTCGCAGCGACCACTCCCCAACAGTATGCCACCTCTGGAATTAACAGACAATCGCGGAAAGGAAATTCCCGGGAAGAGATTTGCCCCGAAGGCGCACTTATGGGGGAGATGGATTAAACGAACCTCCCCGATCCGTCGATAAGGGAAGAGTGGAGGAACAGGTGAAGAGTTCTGCAGATCAGGAAAACATTTCGACCCGGACCGATCGCGTGCTGGAATGCCTCCGGGAACAGGCCCTGTTGATGGACCGCCTCGCCACCGGTCAGCAGCACCTGCAGCAGGCGGTTGTCCTGAGAGACTGGGAGCGTCTGGAGTCGGTTCTGGAGGAGATGAACCTCCTGGGCGAGGCNCTCGCCGGGAAAGAGAACGAGCGGGACCAGGCGTTCCACGATCTGGCCCAGGCCTTGGGATGCAGGCGNTCCCTGTCGGCGATCCTGGCCGAACTCCCCCGGGAGACCCGGGCCGAGGTGAGCCAAGCCTACCGGGCCCTGAAAGTGGCGGTACTCCGTTTGCAGAGTCATACCGCATCGATGGACACCTACGTGCGCTCCTCCATGGCCACGAACCGGGAGGTCCTGAGAGAACTCTTCCCCGAATGGGCCGCCCCGGGCTATTCCCGTACCGGCCAGGGGAACATGGGGCCCGAAGCGGCGGGCACGGCCCTGATGGTGAACCACCACCAGTGAGGGACAGAGGAGGGAAGTAATGCAGTCTACCTTTTCCGGGCTGGAGCTGGCCAAACGGGGCATTATGGCCCACCAGAGGGCGCTCCAGACCGTGGGTCACAACCTGACCAACGCCTCCACCGAGGGCTACAGCCGCCAGCGGGTGGAATTTACGCCTACTCACCCCCTCTACAGACCCGGTCTTAACCGCGCAGAAACACCGGGCCAGATCGGTCAGGGCGTGGACATCGCCCGGGTGGAACGGGTGCGCGATGAACTCCTGGACCGGCGGATCATCACCGCTCTGGGTAACGAGTCCTACTGGACCACGCGCGAGCGCTACGTTCTGCAGCTGGAACAGGTCTATAACGAACCGGGCGACTCCTCGGTTCGCAGCCTTATGGACCGGTTCTGGGACGGGTGGCAGGAACTCTCCCTCTATCCCGATCAACGAGCCTCCCGCGAAGCCGTGCTCCAGCGAGGCGAAGCCCTGGTAGAGGGCGTTCGCAACCGGTATCAGAATCTGGACCGGATCAGAACGATGGTAGAGGAGGAGATACGGGGAGGGGTGAAGCAGATCAATACCCTGATCTCCGATATCTCCGATCTGAACAGGGAAATTGTCAAAGTCCGGGCAGCAGGCGATAATCCGAACGATCTCCTGGACCGGAGAGATCTCCTGGTGGACCGGCTGAGCGAACACCTGGACATAACCGTGGACGAACGAAACCCCGACGAATTCAGCGTCTACACCGCNGGGTACCACATCGTTCAGGGCNGGATCGCCCGACCCTTTGGCCTGGAACCGAACCGGCAGAACAGCGGCTACAGCGAGGTTGTCTGGTCCCATAGCGGCGAGGCGATCCGTTTTCGGGGAGGGTCCCTGGGGGCGCTCCAGGAACTGCGCGACGGGGATCTGCGGGAAGAAATTCAGGCCCTGGATACACTGGTGGTTAANGTGGCNGATCTGGTGAANGAGATTCACCGCGAGGGCTACGGGGTGAACGGCCGGAGCGGGGTGGATTTCTTTGTAGAACACCCCGCTGTTCTGGATGCCCAGGGGAATATTGATATCAACCAGGACGGGCAGCTCGATCACAGCTACATTTTCCGCGTGAGCGGAGCCAACTCGCTGGATCTGAAGTCCCAGATCGGCCTGGCCGGAACGCTTCGTCTCTCGGCCTCCTCAGCCGCCGGCCCCGGGGGAATTGTCGAGGTTCCCTATCGTGCCCGGGACACCGTGGAAGATGTGATCGCCCGGATCAATAATTCCGGCGCCGAGGTGACGGCCCGGCTCAACCGCCAGGGACAGCTTGAACTGAAGGGAACCGCAGCGGCTGACCGGGACACCCCCGATTTTGTCCTGCGTCACCTCGAGGACAGCGGGCAGTTTCTGACGGGCTACTCGGGCCTCCTGAGCGAGAGTGGCCCTGCCGGAGCCTTCGTCTGGAACCAGGCCGACGCCGTCCTGGGACTCCGGGGGGAAAANTCCCTGGGAGCGAGTCCCTCCTACTCTGTAGCCCCCCTGCAGAACCCCTCGGGCTGGATCGCGGTGAACCCCGAAATCCAGCGGGAACCCCTGAGCATCGCCAGCTCCCTCTCCGTAGCGGGAGAACCCGGCGAGATCGGTGACGGTCGGGCCGCCCAGGCGATCGCCCAAATACGGAACACCCCCGTTGGCATCGGCCGGGAGGAGACGCTGGACGACTACTTCGCCGATTCCGTGGCCCGGGTAGGGCTCAAGGGGGAGCGGGCCGAANTCTCCCTGCGGACCAGCGAGCGAATACGCAAGGACCTGACCGACCTGAGACAGTCCATCAGCGGGGTGAATCTGGACGAGGAGCTGGCCCAGATGATCAAGTTCCAGCACGGCTATCAGGCGGCGGCGCGGTTTATAACCACGGTGGATCGCATGCTCGACACCATCATTAACCGACTCGGATCGTAGGAGCAGAACCATGCAACGGATCAGCACCAATTTGCCGAATGATTCCATGCAGTTTTACCTGCGGGAACGGACCAGGGCAATGCAGCAGCTTCAGAATCAGGTTGCCACGCAATCGCGAATCACCAACCTGCGGGACGCGCCCCTGGCGGCAGCCCACGCCACGCGCTATCGCTCCTACACGGTGCGGCTGGAGCGGTTCGGCGAGAACATCGGCACCATCAAGGACAGAAACCAGATCGCCGAGGGCTACGTCCAGCGCTCGGTCGATCTTCTGCAGCGGGCCCGGGAACTGGCCGTTCAGGGCGCCCACGGCACCTACGCACCGGAAGATCTCCGCCACATGGGGGCCGAGATNAACGAGATCCTCCAGGAGATGGTGGAGTTGGGAAACGCCCGGGGCTCCGACGGAACGATGATCTTCTCGGGGGATCGCACAAAGCAGCAGCCCTTTCAGGCCCTGACGGGCATGGTCACCGGTGACAACCAGCGGATGATCACCGAGGTNCACTACCAGGGAACGATCACGCCCCAGTCGGCCGAGATAAGCGAAAACGTTTTCCTGGAGAGCAATTTTCCGGGAAATCGGGTCTTCTGGGCCGAGGCGCAGCAAATTCAGTCCCGTCTGGACGCGCGCCAGTACCAGGTCGATCANGACGGAACCTTCTCCGTGAACGGCGTGGAGATTACCCTTCGCGAGGGTGATACGGCCTTCTCGGTAATCCAGAAGATCAACGACGCCGGTGCCGGAGTCCGGGCGCGCCTTGACCCCGTCCACTCGAGCCTGGTGATCGANGGAACCAGTCCCCGGCAGATATGGCTCCAGGACGGGCCGGGGTCGCAGGTTCTGCAGGACCTGGGACTCGTCGGTTCCGGCGATGATCGACCCCCGGGGAACATCGCTCCCTCGGCGCGGGTCTCGGGNGGATCGGTCTTTGATTCCCTCATCGCGCTTCGGGATCAGATGATGAACGGGGATCAGGACGCTCTCGGATCCCGGGGGTTGCGGGGGATCGATAGTGCCCTGGACTCGATGTTCGGCACCCTGGGCAGGATCGGTGCCGTAAACGCCCGCCTCGAGGGTAGCTACAAGCGCAACGACATGGAAATCCTCGATGTGAAGGGCCAGGATTCCCGTCTCACCGATGTGGATTTTGCCGAGGCGATTACCGACCTGAAGATGCTGGAGATGACCCATCGCGCGGCCCTGGGGGTCTCCGCCCGGGTGATCCAGCCCACGCTGCTTGATTTTCTCCGGTAGGCTCCCGTGCCGGTGAGAGAGGTTCGATAGCGATGACCGATGTAACGATCGAGAGTAAACCCTACGGGACGGTGACGGTCCAGGAAAAACAGCTTCTCCATTTCCCGGCAGGGCTCTTCGGGTTCGAGCGGTTCCGGCGGTATGCCCTGCTCGACGCCGTTCACAAACCCTTTCTCTGGCTCCAGAGTCTGGAGGATCCGGGGCTCGCCTTTATCCTGGTGAATCCCTACCTGGTGGAGTCGGGCTACGAACTCGACATCGATCCCGAGGATCTTGCCGCCATCGGAAGCCCCGATTGCGAGGACCTTCTGGTCTTCTCGATCGTCACCATCGCCCGGGAGGGCGCGGACCGACGTGTGACCTGCAACCTCCAGGGGCCCCTCATCGTGAATCGCCGGGATCGGCTCGGGCGGCAGGCCATCTCCCTGGACTCGCGATGGGGGCTTCAGCACTCGCTCCTGGGAAAGGGGTAGAGTTGTGCTGATTCTTGCCCGCAAGACGAAAGAACGGATCATGATCGGTTCGGACATCGAGATATCGGTGGTGGAGATCCGGGGTGATCAGGTGAAGCTGGGAATCATCGCCCCCGAGTCGGTGAAGGTCTACCGCAGGGAGGTCTTCGATGCGATCCAGGCAGAAAACGAAGCGGCGGCCCGTTCGGCTCCCGACGACCTCTCGGGGCTCTCCGATCTCATTTCCCCCTGAACGTCCGGGGAAGCTCTCCGGTTCGGCCGGGACTCAGCCTGAAAAACGGGGATAGTTCTTTGCTTCNCCCACATCGCCCGCGCGGAGATAGGCCGGTCCGGCGTAGGGNTCGTCGATCAGCCCCTCCCTGAGTCGGGCTGCGCCGCAGCGGACCAGGCCGGGCAGAGCCGNTGCNCCCCGGGGGTGNCGGGCAGGGCGTTGCCGGGCCAGGAGCTCCGGNGAGAGATCCCCCGCNAGGGTTTCCGGGGCCAAAGCCCCGGNGAGTTTCCAGGTTTCGGGNTCCCTGGCGGCCACAGNCCGGGCCAGGTCGGGCGCCGGGAGATCGCTGTTATCCAGGACGCGGCGAAGCACGCCCGGGCCCTGTTGCTCAAAGATGGCTCCGTAGAGCCGGGCCTTGCGGGCGTCTATCACCGGTACCACCAGCCCCCGGAAGGAGGGGTCCGCCAGGGCCTCGCTGGTTGCCAGGGCCTCCAGCGAATCCACCGAGACCAGGGGGGCCCCTGAAGCGAGNGAGAGCCCCTTGGCNGCGGCCATTCCCACCCGGAGCCCGGTGAAGCTCCCCGGTCCGGCGGCCACCACCAGGGCATCCAGGGACGGGGCGGTCCACTCCAGCTCACAGAGGAGCTCCTCCAGAGCGGGNGTGAGGTTTTCTATGTGGCGAAACCCCGGCGGAAGTTCCCGAAACCGCAGAATTTCGTCCCCCCGGGCAGCGGCAATCCCCAGGACGGGGCCTCTCGTATCAAGAGCAATCCTTCGCATGGCCTATTCTACCGTGATTGTTCGTGTCTGGTCATGGGGGGGCGGGTCGGGAACTGAACGATCCCGGCAGGGGTCGGCCGGGGGGGGCAGGGCGATCGTCACGCGCAGCGCGGCCTCCTTCACCAGCGAGGGGGCTCGCTCGGGCCACTCCACCAGCGTCACCGACTGCTCCATGACCTCATCCAGGCCGAGCATTTCGAACTCCTCCTCCCCCGAGAGACGGTACAGGTCGATGTGGAGGAGGGGAAGGCGCCCCTGGTACTCGTGAACCAGGGAGAAGGTGGGGCTGGGCATNGGCTCCTCGATCCCCAGNGCACGCCCCANGGCGCGGGCAAAGACGCTCTTGCCCGCCCCCAGGTCACCCTGGAGGGTGATGATCATGCCCGGTTGTACCCGGGCTGCCAGATTTCGTGCTATCAGNGCCGTCTCTTCCTCGGAGCGGCTGATGTGCGTTTCCCTCATTCTCAGGGAAGCCCTCCGGCGCGGTCCAGATCGACCAGGTACTGCTTGAGGAGCCGCACCGCCGGGATCAGGGGATAGTCGGTNTTACCCAGAAAGGTCACCGATACCTGCTGGGATCCAAAGGGAGAGAGTTCCAGGGCAAANTCCACCGGGCAGGGCGATGATGCTGTCTCGCCAATTGCGATGGTAACGCGGGCGCGATACATGCGGCGATAGTCAATAGCCAGGGGAATCCGTTCGATGTTGTCGATCTCTTTTACTTCCATGCCGTTCCTAACATTATCGGGTGTTGTCCATGTGTTTTGCCACCGCCGAGGAGATCGCCGAGAAGCGAGGAAGCATCTCGTACTCCAGGAGGTCTCCCACCAGTATATAATCGGTGTTTCGGAAGGCCTTTTCCAGTTCCGCCAGAAAGTTTTGGATCGTTCCCAGGGACTCCGTCAGGGCTTCCCCCTCGATCAGTTCCTCCCGCAGGGCCGGATGGGTATCGATGATACGGGGGATGAGCCGCAGGAGGCGGCTCGCAACCTCGGTGAAGCGGGCGATGGTGTCCAGAGCCTGTTTTTCCTGGCCTGTCTGGAGCTCTCCGGGTATCTCCTCAAAGCGGGGCAACAGGGCGTCCAGCACCGCCAGGGTGCCGCCCATCTCGTGTTCCGGATCGATGAGCTCCCGCTGGCGGTGTTCAAAGAGGTTTGCCATCTCCCCTGCCCGGGCAGCCGCGCGGGCGCGNGTTTCCGCGTCGGGAAGGTCCTGGGGGATTCCCCCCAGGGGCTCTTCCAGGAGGCCCGCCAGGTCGGGGGTGATCCGGGCGATCCCCTCCACCACGAANGGGAGTTCCTCCAGAACGGCCCNCAGCTGATCATCGGAGCCCTCCGTCAGGACGCGNCGCAGGAGCGATGCGTAGGAACCGAGGGTCTCGAGCCGGGTGATCTGTTCTTCGTGGCGGCTGCTGGCGGAGATATCCACCCGGTCCACCGAGGCGACGGGTTGTTCCCTCCAGGCCGGGCTGTCATTATCCCAGGGTGAGCCGTCCACCAGGAGGCGGTCCAGGTTGTGGCTGTTCGCTGCGAGCCATCGGGTTATCTCGTCCACCACGGAACCGAGTGATTCCTCTTCTTCCAGCTGAAACTCCAGGGGTACGTCGTTTATGAAGATCTTCACGGTACCGGCTCTCCTTATGGGGTGTGGGTCTCTTGTGCGATTGTCGGGGCCGCGCTATCGTTGCCGCTGTCCGGATCCCGGCGCCGTCGGAACGGGTTGTTTCNGGGCATCACCGGTTACCCTGGTTGCCGCCAATACCGGGTAGATTATCCAGAGATCGCGACTGTTCTTCAAGCTGTTNCAGGGCCCCNTCCATGCGNCCGAACTCCCGGCGCAGGCGTTGCTCCGTGTCCTCCAGGCGGGTGTTGTAGCGGTCTATGCGCGATTCGGCCTGGGATATTCGCGTGTCCAGGCTGCTCGACCGGCCCGCCACTACGCCNCCNATGCGCACATAGGGGGTAACAAACCGTTCCAGCGAGACCGCCACGCCCGTATCGGCCGAGAGGTCTCCCGAGGTATCGCGGCCAAAGAGCCTCCCCACNGNAANGNAGTTNNGTTCCAGAGCCTGGTCCAGGGTCGCCTCGTTTATCTCCAGATAGCCCCGCATGCGGGAGGTGTCGACCCCTCCGCGACCCGAGGCGTTGGAGGAGATGCCGATCTCNGCCAGGAGGCGCAGGGCGTCATCGGTCCCGCCGTAGGCGTCCATCATGATCGTCTGAAGCCGGGTTCGNAGCTGGTTAAGGGCGCTGTCNCCCTGGAAGAGGCCCAGGCGTTCCTGCATCTGCTCCCGTTCGTCGGGGGTAAAGTAGTCTATCTGGTCGATGATCGAGGGATCGCTGCGGGTGTAGATGTTAATATCGCGGATCACCTGGTTGTAGTATCCCACGAAGTTGATGATCGCGTCCTTTGCTGATTCCCTGTCGGGGCTGACGGTGATTTCCACCGGTTCCGGCGAGGGGCGGCGGAGCGAGAGGGTCACTCCGGGAATCAGGTCGTCGATCTCGTTGGAAGGACGGGTGATCTCCACGCCGCTGTAGCGGATGCGGGCATCCCGGGCCGTCTCGATCGCGTTCGCCGCAACGGCTCCATCGCGGAGGTCCGGATCGTGGATGCGCAGGTTTTTGATCTCNAGAGCCCGATGNGTGTTTCTGTTGGCCAGGTGGAACTCCCGGGCCGTCGGGGGGAGATCTTCCGCTGGAATGGTCACCGTCTGATACTGAGGGGCCTCCGGAAGGGGGGGGAGCTCCCTCTCGGTTCCGTCGCCGATGATTGTCAGGGCCCGGTTGTCCCGCACTTCCCGGGGTGGTTCGGGAGGTTCCGGCCGGGGCAGGGCGATGCGGTCCGATTCGTTCCGGATGGTAATACCCTCCAGGGTTATGCNTCCCGGGGAGGGGAACTCCGCTCCCGGAGGGGTCGGGGGAGGGGTCCATTCTTCGCGGGGGAGATCCTCCGTGCGGACATCGTACTGCAGGACCATTCCCGGTTTCAGGCTGAACCGCTCTTCCAGGCGGATCGTCTCCTGGCCACCCGGTTCCAGNCGCAGGGGCTGACCTTCCAGAAGGAAGAGCGATCCCTCGGAGCGGGGAGGGGCAAAGAGTCCGATATCGTGGACCAGTTCCTCCGCTGCTTCGCCGAAGGAGAGGCGCGCCTCGGCTCCCTCTCCCTGGCCCTCAAAGACCAGGATTCGGGTCGAGCGGGTTTCGGGNACGATGCTGATCCGCACCACATCGGAGACCCGCCGGTTCACCTGATCGGCAAAGTCATCCAGGGATCCNCCGCCAAAACGGAAGGACCGGGTGGTCTCGCCCAGAGAGAAACGGTAGGTCCCGGGGGGGACGCGATAGTTCCGGTCGATCGAGGCCGAGGCGAAGCGGTCGCGCCCCGCCGTCTGGAGGATCGTGATCTCCTCCCGGCCCTCCCGGGCCTGGCGACTNGCGGTAACGGAGAGAACCGAGGGATCGCTGGCCTCGCCCAGGCGGTTGCGGAAGGGGTTCTCGAAGCCGTAGAGGGTCCGCGCCGCGTCACGCAGATCGGAGAGGTTGCGTCCCAGCTCTCTCCAGGTCTGGCGCTGAAGTTCGTAGGTCTTNACCTCCCGCTCCAGGCGCTCCACGGGGCGCCGCTCGAGCTTCATCAGGTCTTCCACCATCTGGGAGGTGTCCATGCCCTGTCTGTTCGAGATGCCTGGAATGGTTATGTTTGACACGTCCCCTCCCGTGCTCTGCCGAGCACCGAACTGTGCCGCCTGCNCCTGGNACCGCCCCCTCCAGGACCGGATTCTCCCTTTTCGGNGCTAGATCGTCTCGTCAAAGAGTAATCCGATCGCCTCCCGAATCCGGATGTGAACGCGCTGAAGCTCAGCCGGCGGCAACTCTCTGATTACTGTATCGGTGTTCCGGTCGATCACCTTGACGATCAGTTGCCCCAGATCCTCGTTGTAGGAGAAGTTCAGCTGTTTGTTGAAGTTGCGCGTGACGCGACGTAATTCGGCGATGCTCTTGCGAACCTCTTCCGGNGAGGGATGACGTTCCCGAAGTTCAGCGGCAACTTTTTTTGCTCTCTCCTGAGCCTCGGCAGGACTTATGCGGGGCTCGGAGCTGTGTGTTCCCTGGTGCTGGTGGAGCACCGGAGTGATTTCCATAGCCATGGGTACCTCCATGTACAAAACAGCCCGCCAGGAGGGGGGAGCGCGCGACCCCCCCCTGTGGCTGGGTGAAAGGAGACGTCCAGATCCCTCTCACCAAAATTGAACGGATTACCCGAGCAGCTGCAGCACCGACTGGGACTGCGTGTTGGCCTGAGCCAGCATGGCCGTGTTGGACTGGGTCAGGATCTGGTTACGCACGAAATCGACAACTCCGCTGGCCATATCCANGTCGCGGATCTGCGATTCCGAGGCCGCCAGGTTCTCTGCCGCAATGGCAACACCCTGCTGGGCCGTCTCAAACCGGTTCTGATAGGCTCCCAAGTCTGCTCGCTGACTGGAAACCTGGCGAAGCGCTGCGTCGATTACACCAATTGCCTGGTTCGCCGCATCGGGGGTGGAAATGCTGATGATTCCGTCTTCCCCCTGAACGTTCTGCAGCCCCAGGGCTTGAGCGGTCATGGTTCCGATAAAAACCTGCTCGCTCTGGTCCATGTTAGCCCCGATGTGGAACTGCATGACGCTACCTGTGGCGCTGTCCCGGGCGAACGACCCCGTAAGGATGTTCATCCCGTTGAACTGGGCGTGCGATGCAATGCGGTTGATCTCGTCCACCAGCTGGGAAACCTCCACCTGGATCTGCATACGATCCTCGGCGGTGTAGATACCGTTGGCAGACTGCACCGAGAGCTCCCGAAGGCGCTGAAGAATATCCTGCGATGACTGAAGGTACCCCTCGGATGTCTGAATAAAAGACACCGCGTTCTGGATATTCCGCTCGGCCTGGTTGAGCCCCCGGATCTGGCTGCGGAGCTTTTCGCTCACCGCCAGCCCGCTGGCATCGTCCCCGGCCCGGTTGATTCGCTGCCCCGAGCTCAGTTGCTCTATGGAGCGGTTCATCTCGGTTCCCCGGGAACCCAAGTTCCTGCTTGCAAACGCCGCGCTCGCGTTGTGATTGATAATCATGTGATCCTCCTTGATACAGGTTTGCCGGCATTCATTGCCGGAACCTTCCCGGTGAAGGAGGTCGGAGAAGTCGAGATGCGCGCTTTCTCCGAACCGTTCTCCTCGCACGAGGAAGGGGCCAGGTTGACTCATCCTTGAGCCAATCTGCCCCTTCCCGCTCACCGATCAAGCAGGATCAGTTTTTCAAAGATCACGGCCCGAAAAAGGCCCACTTANAAAATACTACGCTACCCCAACAATTGCAACACGGATTGTCCCTGGGTGTTCGCCTGGGCGAGCATGGCCGTGCTGGACTGGGCCAGGATCTGGTTTTTGGTGAAGTCTACAACTTCCGAAGCCATATCCACGTCCCGTATCCGCGATTCTGCCGCCTGGAGGTTCTCCGCAGCGATATCGATACCCTGGACAGCCATTTCCAGCCGATTCTGGTACGCTCCCAGATCTGCCCGTTGCTTGTTGACGTTCCGCAGGGCCGTATCCAGAAGGCCGATCGAGGCGTTGGCCGAATCGGGGCTGGAGAGGGACATCATCTCCTGGTCCTGACGCAGGCCCAGGGCTGCGGCGGTCATGGTACCGATGTAGACCCGTTCGCGCTGGTCCATGTTCGCGCCGATCTGGAAGTACATCGAGGCGGTGACCACGTTGTTTCCCGTGTCCCTGGCAAAACGTCCCGTGAGGAGGTTCATGCCGTTGAACTGGGCGTGGGAGGCGACCCGGTCGATCTCGTCGATCAGTTGGGATACCTCGACCTGGATCTGCATCCGGTCCTCGGCGGTGTAGATACCGTTGGCGGACTGAACAGCCAGTTCCCGCAGGCGCTGGAGCACGTCCTGCGATGCCTGCAGGTGCCCCTCCGTGGTCTGGATCAGCGAGATCCCGTCGGCGGCGTTCCGCGAGGCCTGGTTAAGACCGCGAATCTGGCTCCGCATCTTCTCGCTGACAGCGAGGCCACTGGCATCGTCGCCGGCGCGATTGATCCGGAGTCCCGAGCTCAGTTTCTCGATGTTCCCCTGCACGTCCTGGGTAGTGATACCCTGGCGGCGCTGGGCGAACATGGCGCTCATGTTGTGATTGATAATCATNTGTACGTCCTCCCTGAACGTTGTTTTTTCGGGCTTCCTTGCCCGGGCGTCGGGGAACGGCCTTTTTCCCGACGGTACCGATTTTTTGATCAATCGGGCTCAAGGCCGCTCCTTCGACGCCGATAATCTAGATTAGGGGAGGCCTGGCTCTTCGGGGCCAGCGAAAAACGACAGAGACTCCCCTGTTCCGTTATGTCGGCGGGGAGGGGGATAAACTTGAGGGGGGAACCCGGTTTTTTTCCGGATTTTCTGATCTCTTCCGGGGGCTCTCGGGGGAGTCACCCCGAAGGGGGGCCGCAAGGGTTATCCCGGGAGGACTATCCCAGGAGGGCCTGGTACTGAAGCGCCACGGGGTCCTCCGGTTCCAGCTCCAGAACCGTTGCAAAGTAGCGGCGCGCTTCGGGGATGTTTTCTTCCTTCAGGGCCAGGACGCCCAGGTTCGACATGATCTTGGTGTTGTCCGGTTCCCGGGTCAGTGCTTCGATCAGGAGGCGCCTGCTTTCGGCGAAATCGCCCAGCTCCATCCGGCAGATGGCGAGTTCGTTCAGGGTGTCCGCCGTGTCCCCCCCCAGGGAACGGGCCTGCTCGAAGGCTTCGGCAGCCTCGGCAAAACGGCTCAGGCGGCGCCTGCCCCAACCCAGCAGGAACCAGCCGTTCCAGGCNTGGGGATGGGCCTTGAGAAACTCCGTGACGTGATGAAGNCCCTTTTCTTCCCGCCCTGATTTTATGCACTCGAAGGCTTCCCTGAAGTGGTGGTCCGTGGTGCTCTGGGAATCGATCTCGGCAAGAATCTTGCGGACCCGGGCGATCGTCTCCTCCTCCTGGCCTCCCTCCTCGTCATCATCCTTGGCCTGACTGTACTCCAGAAAATACTCCAGACGGCGTTTTGCCTCCTCCATGCGATAGAGGCGGAGAAAGAAAAGTCCCGCGTTGAGATGNACCGAGGGAGGGAGCTCGGTGTCCCGGGAGAGCAGGTCCTGATAGATGGCGCAGGCCCGGCTTCGGCAGCTCTCGGCGTCGTTATTCTTGCCGATCTTCTGAAGCGCCTCGGCCCGCTGTTCCAGGGTGAGGGCCAGGTTCACGGGGCCCTCGATTCCGTCGGGGNCGAGTCCCGAGAGGGCGCGGAAGATCTCCTCGGCCAGGGCGAAGTTCTCGTTTCGGGCGTTGATTATGCCCGTNTCTGCCAGCTCCTCCACCAGGCGGGGTCGGACCTCCCCCAGGAAGTCCCGATAGAGNGGGGTGTCCTCGTGGTCGGGCTGGTAGGCCAGAACCTTGAGCATTCCCGCCATGATCATCTCCCAGGACAGCTCGTCGGGATTCCANGTGTCGGGGGTCCCTGCGGTCTCCACCGGGAGCAGTGCCGCCGGGTCCAGCAGGGCTTTCCCTGCGGGGCCTGTGGTCTCGGCAAAGGTCCGGGCGATCTCTTCCGGCAGGGAGATGAAGATAACGTTTTTCAGGGGGTCTGTTTCGGACGGGTCAGTGTGGCGATGTTCCATCGGGTCTGCTCCAGGGGTGTTATTGTTTTGATTCTTCCGGGCCAGGAGTCGCTGCCGGGGCAGGGGAGGTCTTGGATACGGGGCTTTTTATGAAGCGCAGGTAATCGTTGAGCCTGAGTTTGTAGGTCATGGGGATCTTTTTGTCATCGTAATGGATCGCAAAGGCCGCCAGATCGGTTCTCCCNTCCACGGGCTCAAAGCGGACGATCGTGCCGGGGATCACCACCTGTTCTTCGGGGTCCTCGAAATCCATCCTGACCAGGGCCTGGCGATTTACCAGAAACTGGGGGACGCCCTGCATGATCACCTTGGCTCCGCCGAAGGATATATCCCGGATCAGGCCCTTCCTGGGGACCTTGTCCACCTCGATCTGGGCGCCCTTGCTNCTGAGCCCCAGTTTTTTCTGGACGTCGGGGGAGATAATAATCCGCTCCTCCCGTCGCCGCTGGGATGAAATGGTAGCCGAGAGAAGGTTCCCCAGGCGTTCGATCAGATCGTCGGGGGGGCGCTGGGTATACTGAAGGGAGATGAAGCTCAGGCCCTTGGAGGGGTCTCCGTAGGGGGAAAATCCGGTGATTCGCGCCGTGACAAAGAAAGCCAGGGGGTCGGTCTTTTCCCGCTGGATAAAGCTGAACCTGAGGGAGACCATGTTCTTGGATTTGCTCAGGGCCGCCTTCAGCGAGGGCTGGAGGGTTGTGATGACCTTGGCCCTGGTCATGGAGCTGGAATAGACGATACAGGGCCACTGGTAACCCAGGCACTTGATGAAGATCTGCTTTGTGTTGAGAAAAAGGGCTTTGACGATCTCCTGGGTGAACGTCACCTCCGTGTGCTCGAACTCCTGGTAGTACCGCGTAATCTGTTGACTGGTAGTGAGCGCCATGGGTGGCTACAACGGTACGCTATTCATGGTGGGTTGTCAACTGGAATGAGGGTTCCGTGCGCGGCGGTGCCGGCTCGGGAAGGGGGTTCAGGACTCCGGGTCGGGCAGGACGTGGTCGATCGACTGAAGCAGGCGGTGGGTGATCTCCGCGATTTCGCCGGCCTCTTCGGGGGGCGCTCCCCGGGAACGGCTCCGGAAGAGTTCATCCGTGACCACCAGGGCGGCGAGGATCGATTGCTTCAGGGGGTCCCGGGTGGCAACCGTTTCCTCGATCTCCCGGAGGCGTTCCCGGTAGTAATCGAGGATCGTCTCGAGGTATTCGGGCTCCTCGTCAGACTGGATCTGAAAGGAAGTCCCCAGCAAGTCGATCCTCATCATCGCAGACACGGAATCAGAAAATATCCAGCTCGGGTCCCGGCTGGTGTGCGGCTTCGTCTTCACCGGATTCTGCCGCGAAGGAGGCTTCCTCCTGGCGGGGTTCATCGGTGGAATCCGCTTCTTCGCGGGCGCCCCAGGAATGATCCTGCCCGGCCTCGGGGGTCCCCAAGGGTTCCGGGGCTTCTTCCCCGGAGGGAGTCTCGCCGTTGTCACCGGAGGGGCCGTCGTCACCGGAGGGGAAGTCGGCTGAATCGGTCGGGGCTGATTCTTCCTGTGCTTCCTCCCGGGGCTCCGGGTTTGAAGGGGGCTGGTTCGAAGCGTCCTGGTCCGAAGGAAGATCTACTTCGACCTGGCGGGCCTCGGTTCCTTCCTCTCCCAGCGTGTCTTCTACCTCGTCCAGGCGCTGAAGCGCGCTGAGGATTCCCGCCTCGATCTCTTCCTGGCTGGAGGCGTAACCTTCAAGGCGAGCCTCAAGGTCGGATACCCGGTCCTGATACGTCTGGAGTTCTTCATGGAGGATCGTGTTTTCCTCCTGCAACTCGCCTACTCGGGCAATTACCTTTTGTACACGCTGTTCCAAGAGACGAACCTGTTCAATTTTTATCATGGGATCCTTTCCGGTTATCCTGCGGGGGCCGCGCTCAGCCGTCGAGCTGAGCGCGAGATGCAGATACGAGCTGGTTGAAAGCGTCGCGGTCCTCGATAGCCAGGTTCGAGAGAGCCTTGCGGTCCATCTGGATGTCGGCCTTGCGGAGCCCCTCCATAAAACGGGAGTAGCTCATGCCCTCGGCGCGACAGGCTGCGCTGATCCGGGTGATCCAGAGCCGGCGGAAATCCCTCTTGCGGGCCTTTCTGTCCCGGTAGGCGTAGGCCAGTGATTTGGAGAGGGCGTCCTTGGCGGTGCGGAAAGCGTTCTTTCTGCGGCCCCAGTAGCCTTTCGTCTGGGATGTAATCTTCTTGCGACGATCCTTTCGTCGCGTTCCGTCTACTGCTCGTGGCATGGTATTTCTTCCTCTTTTCTCTCAGGTCTCTCGGGTTTGACCGGGCTCAGCCCTTGCCCAGAAGGGCCCGGGCCCGTTTTTCTTCGGCCGGACTCAGGATCCCGCCCTTTCGCAGATGGCGCTTGCGCTTTGTCGACTTCTTGGTCAGGATGTGGCGCAACCCCTGCTTTTTGTACTTTACCTTACCGCTCCCCGTCAGGGAGAAGCGTTTCGCCGCGGCGCGACGGGTCTTCATTTTTGGCATCTCATGCTCCTGATCGTTTATTTTGCCCTGGATCCCGGTGAAAGAATCATCGACATGAACCGCCCCTCCATCATGGGTCTTCGGTCAACCACGTGAGGTGTGTCGAGCAACTCGAGAATCCGGTCGAGGACGAGTTTTCCCCGATCGGTATGAGCGAGCTCTCTTCCCCGGAAGCGGATCGTCACCTTGACCTTGGAGCCGTGCTCCAGAAACTCCTTGATCTGGCGGGTCTTGAACTCAAGATCGTGAATTTCGATCTTGGGCTGCATTCTGACCTCTTTCAGCTTCAGGAGCTTCTGTTTCTTTCGGGAATCCCGGGCGTTTTTCTCCTGTTCAAACTTGAACTTTCCATAATCAAGTATTTTACAAACCGGAGGTTTTGCCTGGGGCGCAACCTCGACCAGGTCAATCCCCTGGTCTCGCGCCATTTTCAGCGCCTCAATGGTAGGGACAATTCCCAACTGTTGTCCGTCGCTTCCTACCAGTCGAACCTCTCGCACCTTGATCGCTTCGTTGGTGCGTAAATCTTGTTTGGCCAATATACCTCCCGCAATGTGAATGCTTGATTACTGGTCAGAAACCATAGCATTGCCCGGGAAAAGAGTCAAATCCTTGGAGAGAAGTGAGGTAAATATTTCACGTGTTTCGGCGGCCCCGGGGAGCGCCTGCCCGGGAAGGCGGCTGAATCCACTGCGATCTGCCCCGNCCAGCCCCGAACCAGGNCGATTTTGCGACCCGGCTGNATCACTCCGTGCCGGATCGGTCTGTGCCGGCAATAAGGCAGCAGACGTCCGTGGCGAGGAGGTTTGGAAGAACCGGCGGTACCGGTTTCCCCCGGTGGAGAAAGAGCTCCCTGATGATACGGATCTGTTTTTCCCGGCAGAGCTCGCGGAAGTCCCGGTGGGTAAAGAAGTGGATGTTGGGCGTGTTGTACCAGCTGTAGGGAATGTTGCGGTTCACGGGCATCCTCCCNCCCAGGCCGAGCTGGAGNCGGTTCAGGAGGTAGGCGAAATTGGGNTANTTCACGATNCCCTGGCGGCCCACGCGGATCATNTCCTCCAGAAGATGGGCCGGGTCGCGGACCTGCTGGAGGGTCCGGCTGAGGATAACGTAATCGTANCTCCCCGAAGGGTGGTCCTTCAGGCCCTCGTCGAGATCGCCGTGAAAGACGCTGATTCCCTTCCTGATGCACTCCTGGATNGAGCGGTCGTCGATATCGACACCGCGACCGATCACCTGTTTCTCCAGGGCCAGCCGTTTCAGGAGGGTCCCGTCGTCGCAGCCCANGTCCAGTACGGTCGACCCCGGCTCTACCATGCCGATGATATGGTCAAAGACGCTCACGGTGCTCCTCCTTCGAGAAAGGCGCTGATCAGGTCGCGTTGCAGTTGCGATTCCAGGAGAAACGAGTCGTGGCCGTAGGGGCTGTTGATCTCGTTGAAGGAGACATCCTTGCCGGCCCGGGCCAGGGCGTAGACGATCTCCTTGGACTGCTCCGTGGGAAAGAGCCAGTCCGAGGAGTAGGAGAGGACCAGAAAGCGGCTGTTGGTGNGGCCCAGGGCCGCCTCCAGGCCGCCCCGGGACGCACCGGCGTCGTAGTAGTCCAGGGCCTTGGAGAGATAGATGTAGCTGTTCGCGTCAAAGCGGTCCACGAATTTTTCCCCCTGGTGTTCGAGGTAGCTCTCCACGGCAAACTGGTCCTGAAAATCGAGCCGCCGTTCCTGCTGACCCGGTTCCCGTTGGTCCGGTTCCTGCTGGTCCGGCTCCTGCAGCCGTCGGCCGAACTTCCGGCGCATCGATTCCGACGAGAGATAGGTGATGTGCCCCACCATGCGGGCGATAGCGAGGCCCCGCGAGGGCTGGGGGCCGTCGTAGTAGTTCCCCTCGTTCCAGTTGGGGTCCGAGGTGATGGCGTTCCGGCCCACGGCGTTAAAGGCGATCCCCTGCGCTCCCAGACGGTGGGTAGAGGCCAGAAGAATGGTCTGGCGTGACATCCCGGGATACCGTATGGCCCATTCCAGGGCTTGCATGCCTCCCATGGACCCCCCCGCCGTGGCGTGGAGCTGTTGTATTCCCATCTGCTGCAGGAGCTGGTGCTGAACCGCCACCATGTCACCGATGGTGACAACGGGGAAGGTCATGGCCCAGGGCGTTCCCGTGGNCGGGTTGATCGAGCCGGGGCCGGTTGTTCCCCGGCACCCTCCCAGGACGTTGGAGCAGATCACGAAAAACCTGTTCGTGTCGAAGGCCCCTCCGGGACGGACCATGTCGTCCCACCAGCCGGGGTGGCGGTCCCGGGGGGTGTGGAGGCCCGCCGCGTGGGCGTCGCCACTGAAGGCGTGGAGGAGGAGGATCGCGTTGCTGCGTTCGGAGTTCAGGGTCCCGTAGGTCTCGTACTGAACCACCACCTCGGGCAGGGTCTTCCCCCCCTCCAGGGGGAATCCGCCGGGAGGAAGGTCGAGCTGAATGGTCCGGGGAGAAACCAGACCGTTGGGTGATTGCGCCACATCGCCTCCTTGCATTCTCGTGCCAAGAACCTACTTCCTTGCTTGTCTTCTGTGCAAGAGGAATGATACCGTAGTGACCGTTATGGTGATCTTTCTTCTTCTATCGGTGCCTTTGGGGGCCGTTGCAGCGGGGCTGCTTTTGGCTGATCGGGTCTCGCCCGGTGATCCCCCTTCGGCCGATCTGCGATATCTCCTGGTCCGCTACGCGCTCCTGCCGGGAATTTTTCTGTTCGTGGCGATGTTCCTGGTTCGCATGGCGGTGCAGTGGGGGATCTCCTACCACTATACCCCGGCGGGGCTCTTTCTTTATCACCTGNTAATGGACTATGCCCTGTGGACCGTTCTGGCCACGGCAGGGGCCTGGGTTGTCGTTCGTCGTGTCCCCGATACGGCCTGTCGCGACAGATACCTGCTGTATCTTGGTTTTTTTGCAACGGTCTTCTTTCTTGCCGGTGCGACCGAGGTGATTCTCCACGACGGGTTCTGGACCGTGTATCCCCTGGTGGTCCTCCCCCTTTTCAGGCTGGGGATCGTTCTGGTGATGCCTCTGGTTCTCGCGTTGGGGCTGGGCCGGGAGGGTGATCTCCGGCTCTGGGCGGTTCCGCTGGTCTATCTTCCTGCGGTGACGCTGGCGGCGGTCCTCTTCGAGTGGCTGCGGCCGCTTCTGGCCCTGGTGGTGGTCTTTCTTGTGCTGGCCCTTACGGGAGGAGTGCTGTATGGACTCTTCTTCCGCGACGCCTTCAGGAGAGGCTAGGCGCTCCGGTCCGGGAGGGGTGGTTCTGCTCCTCCTGGTTCTTCTTTTTGCGGGATGCACCAGGGCCGATCTCCATGTGCCTCGGGCCTTTCAGGATTCTCCCCTCGGGGAGGACCTCGCCCGGGAACTCCGCCGCAGCGGGCGGGCCCTGCGGGTTCATTCCGGCTGGAGTGAGGAATCCGGCCAGGGGGCGTCTCTTCGGGGCCGGTTCTTCCCGCCGGGTCCGCGTCTCTTTTTCCTTCCCTTCTCGTTCCTCCCCGTCCCTGATATCGCCTCCCCGGAGCTTCGCCGAGAGCTGGTCCNGGGGACGCTCTTTTTCCGGGGCGGCTCCGACAGTGAAGCATCGGGGAGTAAAGCAGGAGAAGCAGAAAAAGCGGGAGATCGCGCCGGGAGAGTTCTGCTCGTTCCCGATCCCGACCGCCTGGAGGCCNTGGGGAAGGCCCTTATGTGGTTGCAGAGGGAGCATCAGGCGCCTCCTCTGGTGGTGGTGCGGAACAGGAAAGAGCTCTCCCGGCGGAAGAAGGAGCTCTTCCTGACCTTCGGGTCGGTCTTCGGGAACGTTTCCGGCAGCGAGACCCGTGACGGAGGAGATGACCATGACGCAGAAGATAACCATGACGCAGGAGAGGCCGATTCCCGTGAGGTGGTCTTCGTTCTGGAGNAGGATTACGACCCGGCCCGTGCCGCCAGGGAAATTCTGGGAAGGGCACTGCCCGAGACGGCTCGTTCCGGGATNGCCTCCACGCGGGGAATCTTGCTACTGGGCGGCGCGGAATCTCCCGGGGTTCTGGATCACCTCTCCCGGGGTCTTTCCGGGGTGGAGGGCGCGCGACCCCTGGTGGTGGCAGAGAGCGTCTTTCGCGCTACCGGTGCGCGGCTGCGGCAGGCGGGGGTTGCCCTGGACGGGGCGGTGGTGCTGGATCTGGCGGGAGCTCTGAAATCGGGAACTCCCGAAGAGACTGCCGCCGGAAGCAGCGTCTCTGAGAGTCCCGCCCCTGGAGGCAGCACTCCCGAAAGAATTACCTCCGAAAAAAGCGTCAAAATGATTTACGTCCCCTCGGTCTTCGTCCGATACTGACCGTAAGGGTCAAAAGTACTGACCAGAGGGGTCATATGTTGACTGTAAGGGGCTGTTTTGGCCAGACGGGCTTGTCTCGAGGGAGCAAGACTGTTTGACAAAGCAGGGAGGGCATTCCTATAATGCCCTAGGGTGGTGAAAATCTCTTCCCTCTGGTGAGATACAAGATAATGCGGTAAGGAGTAGATACATGAGTACAGGTCGCCTGCTCGGTTTTAGCCTTGTCGTTGCGCTGCTGGTGCCCACACTATCGTTTGCGCAACAGCAGGCAACGACCAACTTTCAGACAATCGTGATAGAGGACTTCGACACTCCCGGGGAGAGCCCCTGGATCGTACGGGCAGGAAAGTTCATCTCCGAGGGCTTCCCTCGGGTGTCCTTTGTCCGGACCTTTCCCGAAGCGCTCTATCGGCGCGAGCCCGAAGGACGGGAACTGCGCGCCCTGGGTGTCCAGGCGGCTTTTGATCGTCAGGGGTACAACTTTCTGGAGTTTATCCCCGTTGCGCCCGGTGATGAGGGGGAGCCCGAGCCCCGGGGGATTCCCATTCCCGGGAGNGTCCGCTTTCTCGATATGTGGGTCTGGGGCTCGAACTTCGATTACTACATGGATATCCATCTCCGGGACTACCGGGGAATGGTTCACGTGCTCAAGCTGGGTGATATCAACTACCGGGGCTGGAGAAACCTCCGCGTAGAGATTCCCACCTGGATCCCCCAGGATTCACGGTACATGGTAGAGATCCGTGGCGGAGATATCGTCTCGGACCTGCGGGGGCTCGAACTCGTCAAGATCGTGCTCTGGACCCGTCCCCGGGAGCGGGTAAACGGCTTCTTTGTGTACCTGGACGAGATCAAGGTGGAGACCGATCTGTATCGCGATCCCTTTGACGGAGAAGATCTCCGCGATCCCGATTTTGTTCGGGACATGTGGGCTGAAGGCGAGGGGATGTAAGCGATGAATAAGACAAAACTGCTTGTTGGTGTACTGTTCTGTAGCCTGGTGTGGGGGGCGGTTGCCCAGGAAACCCTTCCTGACCCCGCCGGGATCGGTGTCGATGCTGCACAGCAGAATCTCCAGGAGATCTCGATCGACCGCTTCGAGGACCCCGGCTTCTGGATTCCCTCGGTGGCGGCCGATGTGGGCGTCATCATGCATCGCCGTGTCGCGGGTGGTCCCGCTGACAAGGAGCCCATCCCCGCTGAGGTGGAGGCGGGGATCGAGGTCGTCGACGACTACGTGATCGGTGTCCGTACCGATTTCTACCGTCGGGGATCGGCTACCATTTCCTTGCGTCCCGTACGCCCCCTGGCGGTTCCCGGAATCGTCAAGACCCTTTCGGTTTGGGTGGTGGGTCGTAATTTCAACCACGAGTTGAGCATCGTTATCGAGGATTATTTCGGAAACGTGAACGTCCTTCCCATGGGGCGGCTGAATTTTAGTGGCTGGAAGCAGCTGACCGTGGCGGTACCCCCCTCGGTTGTGCAGCGGAACCCCCATTACAACACCGAGACGGGGATCAGGATTCGGGGCTTTGTGATCAACACCTTCATCCCCGAGACCTACGGCACCTACTACGTCTACTTTGACGATCTCCGGGCCGTAACCGATCTCTTTGGTGAAGAGAGCCGTGATCCCGACGACATGGTGGATAACTGGTGATCTTCGGTGAGCCACGCGGTACAGAAGAGCCTCTCCGGGGGCTCTTTTTTTTGGTCTCCTTTCTGATTCAGGAGGCAGGCCCGTGCCGTCGGGATGTATTGCCGCCAGGAGGCAGGCCCGTGCCGTCGGGATGTATTGCCGCCAGGAGGCAGGCCCGTGCCACCGGGATGTATCGCCCCGAGGGGGGCCAGAGGAGGGAGTTGTGAAGCACCGGTATGATTCTTCCGACAGCGCCTTCCGGTTTTTGCGGGAGGCCTATTTTTTCCGGAATCTCTCCGATGAGTTGCTGGGAGAGATCCTCTCGGCCTGCGAGAAGGAGCAGTTTGCCGGTGGAACAACGGTCTTTCGTGAGGGTGAGCAGGGGGACTGTCTTTTCATCGTCATGGCTGGTTCCGTAGAGGTCTGGAAGCACCACGGCTTACCGGGGGCAAATCTTCTGGCCGAGTACGGCCCGGGCCGGTTTTTCGGGGAGATGGCCCTTGTGGACAGCCTCCCCCGCAGTGCCACGGCGGTCACCACGGGGCCTGCAGAGTTGCTTTCCCTTTCCCGGGGGATCTTTCAGGGGCTGGTGGAGCGCTTTCCCCGGCTGGCCCTGGCGGTGATGCGCTCCCTCTCGGCGATCGTTCGCGAGAGCAACGANAGCTTTGTGGCGGATCTGAATCGCCGCAACCAGGAGCTCTCCCGGGCCTACGCACAGCTCGAGCGGGCGCAGCAGGAGATTCTCCATCACGAACGGCTCTCCAACCTGGGCAAGATGTCCGACATGATCCTGCACGATATCCGCAACCCCGTGGCGGTTCTGAAGGGCTACGCCTCCATGCTGGAACACGTGGCCGACGATCCCGACAGGGTCCGTGATTTTGCACACCGTGTATCCCGGGAGGCAGAACGGCTTTCGCATATGGCAGGAGAGCTCCTGGACTACACCCGGGGCGAGGTGCGTCTGGATATGTCGGTGGTTGCTCCCTCGCAGGTGGTTTCCGAGGCGCTTTCCTGCGGGGAAGAATATTTCCGGACCTCCGGTGTTACCGTGAAAACCTTCATCGAGGAGGATGCCCCCATCGTGGTAGATTTCCACAGAATGGTGCGGGCCCTCCTGAATCTTCTGGATAACGCCAGGAAGGCCTGCAGATCGGGCGGAGCGATAGAGATCCGGGTCCTGCGCCGGGAGCAGCGGTCCGTGACCTTCGAGGTGGAAGACAACGGCGTNGGAATGGCTCCCGATGTTCTGGACCGGGTCTTCGAACCCTTTTTTACCCGCTCTGCAGGGGGAACGGGNCTGGGGATGGTGGTGGTAAAGAATGTTGTCGAAGCCCACGGAGGGATCCTTCAGATTCGGTCGAGAGAGCAGGAAGGATCCTGCGTCACGATCACCCTCCCCGGGACGTATTGAGAGGCGCTTCGCCCAGGAGAGNTTCCAGATTCNCCGCGANCTGGCGAACCAGGTCCTGCAGGTGCTGGCCCCGGAGGTCTGCCACGGTGGCGTAGGTGAAGGCCACCATGGCGGGGTGGTTGAGCCGNCCCCGATGGGGGTGGGGGGAGAGAAAGGGGGCGTCCGTTTCGAGGAGTAGCCGGTCTGCGGGGACGCGCAGCAGGGCCTCGCGGAGCTCCCGGGCNGAAGGGAAGGTGATGTTCCCGGCAAAGCTGATATACATACCCTCATCGAGGAAGGCCGCTACCCGGTCGGGGGGTGAACTGAAGCAGTGCATGATCCCTCCCCGGGGAAGATCTGCTTTCCTGAGAGCCTCCAGGCAGTCCTGGTCAGCTTCCCGATTGTGTACGATCACCGGCAGNTTATGACTCGACGCCAGGGAGAGCTGGGCCTGGAAGATCTCCTGCTGCCGTTCCCGGGGTGCGTAGGCGCGGTACCAGTCCAGGCCGGTCTCTCCCAGGGCGGAGAAGGTGCCTTCCGAGAGGTTGCGCCCGATCAGATCCAGGGCATCGCGCCAGTCCTGTCGTCCCGATGCGACCGGATGGAGGCCGCAGGAGCGGTAGAGGCCGGGGTAATGCGCTGGCAGATCACCGGTTTTGGCGGTATCTTCGGGAGTGATCGCCACATCCACCAGNGGCCCCATCCCGTGGCGGGCCAGCTCCTCCAGGAGTTTTCGGGGATCGATNCCCTGGTCTGCCAGGGCCTGGCTGTGGAANTGGCTGTCGATCATGCCCGGTATCCAGGCGGTTTCGCCGGTGATCCGGGCCATGTCCAGGCTGGTTTTCTTCGTCACGGCCCCAGTATTCCCTATCCCCCATCCTTCGGCAACCACCAGGGGAGGCTTCCTGTCAAGACTCGATTGAAATGTCCCCGCTCTGAACTCATGTAAAATGCCCCTTTTTTTTGGCTATGCGGAGAGGCCCTCCTGCCCGGACGATGATCGGTGAATCTTTCTGCGCCAGGGCCTGGAACGGGATATTTTCCGGGCAGATAAAGCAATCCTTCGGCAACCACCAGGGGAGGCTTCCTGTCAAGACTCGATTGAAATGTCCCCGCTCTGAACTCATGTAAAATGCCCCTTTTTTTTGGCTATGCGGAGAGGCCCTCCTGCCCGGACGATGATCGGTGAATCTTTCTGCGCCAGGGCCTGGAACGGGATATTTTCCGGGCAGATAAAGCAATCCTTCGGCAACCACCAGGGGAGGCTTCCTGTCAAGACTCGATTGAAATGTCCCCGCTCTGAACTCATGTAAAATGCCCCCTTTTTTTGGCTATGCGGAGAGGCCCTCCTGCCCGGACGATGATCGGTGAATCTTCCTGCACCAGGGCCTGGAACGGGATATTTTCCGGGCAGACAAAGCAAAAAGACCGATCGAGGCGTACCGTCCTGTAAACCGGAAGGCAGGAGGAACAATGAATCGCGTCTCTCGAGGAAGTATTTTTTTTGCGATCCTGATCGCAGGTGGTCTTCTTTTGGCGGGGTGTCCCACACCCTTTGAATCGGGTGGTTCCGGGNGNACTCCGTCACCAGCGCCCCCGGGNGGGGCCGTGACGGTCTCGGTGGTCTCCCCCGTCCGGGGCAGCACGATTCTCCCCGGAACGGATATGGAGATCGAGNTCTATCGTGTTCNCGTGAACGGGCCNGGTTCTGCCCGGGAAGCGACTGTTGACGCATCCCGGGAATCGGTAACCTTCCAGGACNTGCNGCCGGGNCAGTGGCTGGTCACGGTTCAGGCCTNGAACCCCGACGGGACGATTATCGCCTCCGGTTCAAAAGAGGTGGTGGTTGAATCGGGAAAGACCGCCCGGGCCGATGTGACGGTGGTCCCCCTGGATGGAGAGGGAACGCTGACCCTCTCCGTGAGCTGGCCGGGAGCGACTCTGGATGACCCGCGTATCGAGGCCTTTCTTGCTCCGCAGGGTGGGGAGGAAGAGGATATCTCCGATTTCTTCGTGATGAATGAAGATGATTCCGGGGTATCCTATAGTGGCCACTGGAGGGCTGGATACTACTGGCTGAACTTTTCCCTGCGGGACGGCGATGTACTGGTCTGGCCNCTGAATGTGGGCGTGCGTATCATCGAGAAAGGCGTCTCGTCGGCCGACTTCCCCCTGACGGAGGATGATTTTGTTGAAACCGGATCGGGAACCCTTCCCTCCGGGGCGGTGATGGTAGAGATCGGCTCGGATCTGAACAACCCCTATTCGATAGATCTCTCCGGTCTGTGGCCGGCTATCGATCAGGGCGAGGAGATGGTTCTGGAGATGACTCTCAATCCCGATTCAGAACCCGACGAGATACGGTGGTACCTCAACGGCCATGTCATACCGGGAGAGTCGGGGCGGACCCTCAGGATCGGACCAGGGGGAATAGATGAGTCCCCCGGAAGGCACTGGATCTCCGTTGCCGCCAGTCGGGGCACGATGCTCGCCTCCCGGCGGGAGCGGTTCGAGATCAGGCCTGCCGGACCCCCTCCCGTCCTTGATGAAGTGGAGTTTCGGGAGATGGTGGCTGTTCCCCCGGGANCCTTCTTTCAGGAGGCNGGCCGCGGCCAGGNTGGGTTCGAACACACCCTCTCGAGCTACNAGATAGCCCGCTACCAGGTAACCTACGAGCTCTGGTACACCGTCAGGCGCTGGGGAGAGCAGAACGGATACCACTTTGTCAGCCCCGGNCGGGAGGGGAGCCGGGGNCGTGTCGGGGGCTCTCCCACAGCGGCGGGACGGCACGAACCGGTAACCGGCATCAGCTGGCGCGACGCNCTGGTCTGGATGAACGCCTACAGCGAGAGTTCCGGGTTGAGTCCCGTGTACTATACCGATCGGGAACGCCGGGTTCCGATCAGGACCTCCCAAGCCCAGGAGTCCCTCAAGACAAAGCCGGGATCGATCGATAATCCCTTCCTGGANCGATCAGCCAGGGGGTACCGGTTGCCCACCGAGGGCGAGTGGCAGTACGCGGCGAGCTATCGCGACGGAACGGACTGGACTCCCCCTGATTACGCCTCGGGCGCGACGGCCGACTATACCGATGAAGCTGCGACAGGTGAGGTCGCCTGGTACGGACCGAACAGCGATACCGGAGAGGGGCCCGGAACCCAGCGTGTGGGAAAGAAGAGGGCAAACGATCTGGGTATTCATGATATGAACGGGAACGCCCGCGAGTGGCTTTGGGACTGGAGTGGGGCGTACCCCGGCGAGGACAGACACGACTACACCGGGGTGGCAGAGGCGGACTATCGTGTCTTGCGCGGAGGCGGCTGGAACGATGAGGCCCCCGTCACGGTGTCCCGCCGGTACGACGATGCNCCCTGGGAGGCCGGAGACTACGGGCTTCGGCCAGCCCGAACGGTGGAGACCGTCTACGGTGTGGGTGATTTTGGCCCCGCCGGTGGATGGATCGTCTACGTCGATGAGAATGATGATTTCAGCTGGACCTATCTCGAGGTTGCCCCGGTCCGGACGGAGTGGTCGGGAAAACCCTGGGGAGGTCATGGGACGGAGGTGGGCTCCTGTGCCCGAGGTACGTCGGTTGGGACGGGGGCGGCTAACACCGCCGCGATCAGGGAAGCCTTTGGGGATTCAGAGCCGCGCAATGACAGGGCCGATTACGCTGCAAGAATTGCCGATGACCTGGTTGTAGAGCGCCACGGCGACAGCTTCAGCGACTGGTTTCTGCCTTCCCGGGATGAGCTGGATCTGATGTACAGGAATCTTCATTCCCGGGGGCTGGGAGGGTTTGGCGATGTGATCTACTGGAGTTCCTCCGAGGAGGGCAGTATCGACGCCTGGCGCCAGAGTTTTGGCGATGGCTCCCGGGAGATCCTCGGCAAGAGCCAGCTCCGGCGGGTGCGGGCCCTGCGGGCCTTCTGAGAGGTGGGGCGGACGCACCACCGCCGGATTCGAACTCACGCCGGATTCGGACTCAGGGAGAGCTGGTGTTTATTCCACCCTGAACTTCTCCAGCTCCTGGTTCAGGGCCAGGATGCTCTCCCTGGTGGTGCTGCTCAGTTCCCGGGCTGTCTGTACGGCCCGGGCGATCTCCTCGGCCCCCTGGGCGACGGTCTCGATTCCCCGGGTAACTTCCCGGGTGACCGTGCCCAGATGCCTGCTCTCGCTGATCACCTCGTTGCTCCCCTTCGTGATTTCCTCGGCTCCGGACTGGACCTGGGAGGTGATCTCGTTGAGAAGTCCGATGGCGCGAAGTATTTCCTGGCTTCCTGCGCTCTGCTCGTCCATGGCGTTGCGTATACCTGCNTCCCGTTCCGACACTTTCTGTATCCGCTGGTCGATGTCGGAAAACTGCAGGAGCACCGCCTCGGTGGCGCCTGCGCTGAGAGCCACCGATTCCTTGATTTTTTTTAACTCGCTGGAGATCATTTTTGCCTGCTTTGCCGAAGACTCGGCCAGGTTCCGGATCTCCTGGGCCACCACGGCAAAACCCGCCCCCGATTCGCCGGCGTGGGCCGCCTCGATCGCCGCGTTCATGGAGAGGAGGTTCGTCTGGCGCGCGATATCGCCGATGACGGAGCTTATCTTGATCAGGCTCTCCGAGTCCTGCGAGACCTTGCGTATCTGCTCCGCCACGGAGGTGAGATCCTGGCGCCCTTTTTCCGAGGCCCCGATGAGGAGATTCACGTTCTCGGCGTTCTTCCCGAGGTTGGTGGTGACCGACGATATATTTGCCAGCATCTCTTCCACGGCTGAAGAGGACTGGGTCACGCTGGCGGCCTGCTCGTCGATGCGCTCCTTCAGGGTCGTGATTGTCCTGGTGATCTGTTCCATGGTGGAGGTGGTTTCCTCGACGTTCGATGCCTGGTCGTGGGTCCTGGTCCTGATCTCCTGCAGGGTCGTACTGGCTGCCCGGGCTGCGGCTGAAGACTCCTCCATGTTTGCGGCAAGATCATCGCCGGCGGTTTGCAGCACCCGGGACTGGGATTTGATTCCCACGATCAGACTCTGCACCTTTTTCAGGGTCTCGTTGAAGTGAGTGGCCATCTCCGATAGCTCATCGTTGCTGTTGACCTCTATGCGCTGGGTGAGATCCCCCGCCCCCCGGGATATTTCCTGGAGCAGGAGGACCGTCTTCTTGATGGGTGAGGCTATGCGCCGGTTCATGACGAAGCCCAGGAGGGGGATTGAGCCCGCCAGGACAGCCAGGGCGAGGAGGATCCCCCGGGCCAGACTCCGGGTCACCGGAGCGGTGAGATGCGCCAGGGGTGTATCCAGGGCGATGACCAGCCCTGTCGAGGCGATGGGGGCGTAGACCACCAGGGCGTTTCCTTCTTCGAAGAGGGCCTCCTCCTGTTCCCCGGGGCTACGGGAGAAGGGCTGCGTGTCGACACGGCTCCCGTCGCTGCTCGCGATGGCCTGGCCTTCCCGGGAGAGCAGGGTAAGGGTATATTCCGAGATGAGGTCTATCTCTATCCGGGAAAAATAATCGGTCAGTTCTTCCAGCCCGATATCGATGGTGACAACGCCGGTTTTCTGCTGCCCCTGCATCAGGGCCGATGTGGCGGTGATCATGGGGACTCCCGTAAGGGCATCCTCGTAGAGATCGCTCCAGACGACGGCCTGCCCGGTGGCAATCCCGTCGTTCCGGTACCAGTCGAACCGGGTGTGGTCGTTTTCTTCGTTGCTGTAATCCCAGGTGAGGAGGATCTCATCCCCCTCCCTGTACCAGAAGGGGCCGAAAAATTTCTCTCCCGGGATCGTGTAATATTCGAGCCAGTATCCGCCCCCGACGATCAGATTCCGTGCGGCGATCTGGGTCCTGCTGATCGTCTCCAGTGTCCCGAGGTCTTCGAAGCCCAGCTCGTTGATGATCGCAGCGTATTGCTCGGTGAGCGTCTCCACGGGGGCAAAGATCGTCCCGTAGACGTTGTAGGCCTCTTTCTGGATCTCGTGAAAGAGGCTGGACCGGATTGTCCTGAGGCTTTGCCGGTAGTGGTCGGGGAAGATTCCTGCCAGGAGCAGAATGGTCATGGCGAGAAAGATTCCCCCCGCCAGGGAGACGATTCGAACGGTCATGCTGGTACGACGCTTCAAGGTGATCCTCCTTGCGCGATTGTCGGAGTGCGGACTGTCTGGCGATGGGGGGCGCTACTCCCGGTGTGCCGTCTCTTCCCCATCCCTTCCTTTTCAGGGTAACACAGGGCTGATGATTTTTCCTGCAGAAGTGTTTTTTTGCAGGGGGATTTCCCTGGGGAGTAATCCCGGAGAAACTGCGCCGGGGAAAAATTTCCGGAGTGTGGCGTGTAAAGACGGTTTTCCGCAAAAAAGGGCGTATACTGTCTGGATGGAACGCGAGCGACGCAAGAGCCCCCGCTACCGGCTTCGGCAACTGATACGGCTTGGTTTTGGCAAGGAGACCTTTATCCCGTCCCGGGGAACAGACATCAGTACCGCCGGAATCGGCTGCCAGGTCGATGAGCCCCTCGATCTCTACAGCCGGGTNTACCTGATGCTTCAGTTGGGCGATGACGATTCCACTCCGCCGATTCAGGGCGAGGGAGTGGTCCTGCGCTGTAACCCCCGCGAGGCGGGGGGCTACGACGTGGGAATCGAGTTCACCGAGGTTCTCGATTTCGATCTGGACAAGATCGCGGCGTTTCTGGACGCTGCCGACTAGACCAGGAGCGCCACCGCCTCGATCTCGATCGCCGCATCCTTTGGGAGGCGGGCCACCTCAACGCAGGATCGGGCCGGGGGGGTAGCCCCGAAATATTCCTGGTAGATCTGGTTCATCGCCCCGAACTGCTCCAGATCTTTCAGGAACACCGTGACCTTGACGGTCTGTTCCAGCGATGCGCCGCCTGCCTCCAGGACCGCTTTCAGGTTCTCCAGAGCCTGCCGGGTCTGGTCCTGGATATCGGGGGAGGTGATCGTCATGGTGGCGGGGTCCAGGGGAAGCTGGCCCGAGGTATACAAGAAATCACCCGCTCGCAGGGCNTGCGAGTAGGGGCCTATGGCAGCGGGGGCCTTCGGGGTTGTGATCGCCTGGTATTTCATGGTTCTCTGCTTATCCTCACTTTCGGGCTCTTCTGTCCGCGTCTATCAGGGTATCCTGAGGGACGGTGATCCTGCAATACGCTCCGAACTGCCGGGAGGAAGAGAAATGATCGGGGAAGAGAACAGAGGGTACCTGCGTTTCCGCCAGGACGATCTGGAGATTATCACCACCACCCGGGAAGCGGGGACCCTGCTCTACCGTGCAGGCCAGGCCGGTGTGGACCATGCCACAGCTGGCGGTGCTGCCNTTGACGATACCGTGGTCGACGAAAACTACCGGCGTCTGGGAGAGACCCTGGGGATTCCCCGGGAAAGGATGGTTCGCGTGGTTCTGGACCATGGATGTGCCATCTTCGAGGCAGACCGTTCGGCTGGGGGGGAGGGGGTCTCTTCCGATCGCCAGAATCTGGGGGGCTTCGACGCACTGGTCACCGGGGAGCGAAACCTGTATCTGGGGATCACCACGGCCGATTGCTTCCCGGTGATTCTGGCGGACCGCCAGAGGGGGCTGGTGGGGCTCGCTCACTGCGGATGGAGGGGGATCGCGCTTCGCCTGGAGGCTCTGCTTTTCCGGAAAATGCTCTCCCTGGGCGCGCAGCCCCGGGATATTAGAGCGGTCTACGGGCCGGGTATTTGTCCCGATTGCTACGTCCAGAAAGATCCTCTTCTGAAGCGGGTCTTTCGGGATGATCTGGGCTGTCCCTCGGCGGTGATCCTTCGACGCGATGGCTGCTACGGGATCGATTTGAAGGAGGCTTCCCGGAAGAATCTCCTGGAGGCGGGGTTCCCGGGGGAGATTCTGGAGACGGGCATCTGCAACGCCTGCGACCCCCGGTTCTTTTCGGTTCGCCGCGAGGGGGCCGGGACGGGGAGGATGCTCACCCTGGCGGCGCTCCGGGGGCCCGGCGGGTCCGGGGCGCCGCGCTCTGCCCGGTAGCCCCGGGGAATCTACTGATTCCGGCAGGGCCGGGTATCCCGGGGGGCCAGAGCCTCCACCTTGGGCTGGATAACCAGCCGGCAATAGCTGGCGCGGGGGTTTTTCCGGTAATAATCGTGATGATAATCTTCGGCCGGGAAAAACTGTTCCAGTGCCACGATCTGGGTTACCCCGGGACCCCGGGAGGAATTCGCTGTGTTCCACCGTTTCAGCGAGGCCTCGGCCTGGTGCCGCTGGTCCTGGCTGGTATAGAGAATGATCGATCTGTACTGGGGGCCCCTGTCCTCTCCCTGGCGATTCAGGGTGGTCGGATCATGGGCCTTCCAGAATGTTTCCAGCAGTCCGGTGTAGCTGATTACCTGGGGGTCGAAGGTGATTCGCACCACTTCGGCGTGGCCGGTATCGCCACGGCAGACTTCCTGATAGGTGGGGTCCGGATGTGTTCCTCCCGCGTAACCCGGTTCTGCCCGGAGAACTCCCGGAAGGCGCTGGAAGATCGCCTCGAGGCACCAGAAACAGCCTCCTCCAAGAATCGCCGTGTCGGTGGTCCGGGTTGTTTCCCGGGGTTCGTCCCTTGGGGTTTCGTAATCCATGGTCTCCTTCTTTCTCTGTCGGGATTTCTCTGTCTGGATTTCTCCATCGGGCTTCCTCCGTTGGGGCCCGGGCCGATTCGATCCGGTCAGGGGTGTTCCCCGCAGTGGTTCCTGGTGTATAAAATATCGTCCCGGCGCCTTCGGGTCGAGAAAATTCTCGCTCTTCGGGCTTCCGGGGCGCGCTTCCTCTCCCCCTCTTGTTCCCGGGCCTGTCCAACGTGGCAGTGAGGGGCCCGATCGGCAGGGAAGGGGTAAAGGACAGAGGTGAGCGCGTCGGGATTCATGTTTTTAGGAGTAACGCCTGTGAACGTAATGCATATTACCCTCGCCGGGGCGGTGATAAACTGTCTGCTTGGCGGTGCCAAGATTACCCTGGGAATTCTTGCGGGAAGCCGGGCNCTCGTGGCAGACGGTATCCACTCTCTTTCCGATCTGATCACCGATGGCGCGGTCCTCCTGGGGCTGCAGGCAGCGAGCCGTCCTCCCGACGATAATCACGCCTTCGGCCACGGCCGGTACGAGACGGTGAGTGCCCTTTTTGTGGGTGTGCTTCTGGCCGGGGCGGGGGCAGGGATNGGNTGGGACGCNTTGCAGACCACTCTGGAGAGCTTGNGGGGGACTATTCCTCCTCCCCCGCGCCTCTACGCTGCGGGGGCGGCCCTCTTTTCCATCCTCGTGAAGGAGGGGCTGTATCAGGTAACGCGCCGGGCCGGGATCGCTTCGGGCAGCCCTGCCGTGACGGCCAACGCCTGGCACCACCGCTCGGATGCGCTCTCGTCGCTGGCAGCCTTCGCGGGGATCGTCGCGGCCGTTCTGCTGGGACCTTCCTGGCGGGTGATGGACTCCCTGGCGGCGGCCCTGGTGGCAGTTCTGATCNTCGGTGTGGGGGTAAAGACCGTCGTGGTGGCACTCCGGGAGATGACCGACCTGGCCCTTCCGCCCGANGAGTGCCAGCGCATTCTCGANGATGTGGCGGCCGTTCCGGGGGTGAGCGACCCCCACAACCTCAAGACCCGCAGATTGGGTACCACCGTGGCTGTGGAGGTTCACTTTCGCGTGGATGGCTCAATTACCGTCGATGCGGGGCACCTGATCGCCACCACCGTGGAGGCCCGGATCAAGGAGCGGTTTGGCCCGGACACCCGGGTGATTACCCACGTGGAGCCCTGGAAACCGCTCATCCTGCCCTGAGAGGGAGACGTCCTGAGAGGGAGACGCCTTGACAGGCTGACGCCCTGACAGGCTGACGCCCCTGACAGGGGGTGGCGCGTTCACAGGCTGAGGCCTGACGGGATGCCCCCGGTGGGGACCGACGTGGTCAGGGCGCCTTCCCGTTCAGGTTGTGCGACTCCGGCTGATCATCCCCATGATACGGTAGACCAGTTCTGCTGCGGCGTAGTCTGCGGCGTGAAATCCCGGAATCGGCGCGAGTTCCACAAGGTCGAAGGCGATCAGTTCCCGCTGGGCGCAGATCCACCCGAGAAGATCCAGGGTCTGGTACCACCCCAGCCCGCCGGGAACGGGTGTGCCCGTGGCGGGGCAGAGCGAGGGATCCAGCCCGTCCACGTCCAGGGTGAGGTAGACCCGGTGCGGGAAGTTTTCGGGGAAGGGAAACCGGGGAAAGGGGAACGGACTCGCTCCCGGCGGGACCAGGTCGGCACCGTCGTACCAGGTCAGGGATGGTCCGGCCTTCATCTTTCGGTAATCGGCCTCTTCGGTGCAGAGCGCCCGGACCCCCAGCTGAATCACGGGGATGCCAAGATCCTGGTGGATTCTTCGCATCACCGAGGCGTGGCTCAGGGTCGACCCCTCGTATTCCTGGCGAAGGTCCGCGTGGGCGTCTATCTGAATAACTCCCAGGGGGAACTCCTCCCCCGTGGTGTGTCGCAGGTGGTCCGCAACGGCCGCCACGGCCGGGGCGGTGATCGAGTGCTCTCCTCCCAGGAGCACCGGCACGGGGCGATCTCCGTGGGCGCCCAGGGCTTCGCCGATGGCCTGGCCGATGCGGGGGAGCACCTCCCGGGGTGTACCGCGGCAGTCCACCTCGGGCCAGGTGTGGATCCCCCCATCGCCGGGACAGCTCGTGCCGTCGTAGCGTTCCAGCTGGTCGCTGGCGGCGAGGATCGCCTCGGGACCCGCTGCGGTGCCTCCGCCGTAGGAAACGGTGGCTTCGAAGGGGGCGGGAATGATCTGGAAGAGGGCCTGTTCCGGAGGGGTCTGGGGGTACTCGCTCCCCAGAAAGGGGCGTACCGGGGGAAGGTGATCCTGTGACATGCGTGACTCCTTCAGGCGCCCGCCGGGTTAGCCCAGGCGGGCGCGAAAATCTTCATATCGGGGGAGGCGCACCACCTCCAGGGTCTGGTCCGATGAATCCCAAAGCGCGATCGCCGGCAGGGGCATTCCATTAAAGCTCGTTGTTTTTACCATGGTGTAGTGAGACATGTCGTCAAAGACGAGCCTGTCCCCCCTCTGCAGCGGCTCTGCGAAGGCGTAATCGCCGATCACATCCCCGGCCAGACAGGTTTGCCCCCCCAGGCGGTAGTGGTGGGGCCCCCCGGAGGTGCTTCCCCAGACCTCGGCCCGGTAGGGCATTTCCAGGGTGTCCGGCATATGCGCCGTGGCCGAGGTGTCCAGAATTGCCAGGGGCAGGCCGTTCCGGGGCAGATCCAGGACGGTGGTGACCAGGATTCCCGTGTGAATTACCGCGGCCTCTCCCGGTTCCAGCAGGACATCCAGGTTGTAGCGGTGACCGAGGCCGGTGATGAGGTTCTCCAGTAAAGCCCTGTTGTAGTCGGGTTTGGTGATATGGTGGCCCCCTCCCATGTTCAGGGACCGTATGGCGGGGCTTTTCAGGAGCTCCCCGAAGCGTGCTTCCAGGGCCTGCAGGGTTTCTTCCAGGGCTTCGGCCGAGTCTTCGCAGAGGGTGTGGAAATGAATTTCCGAGATTCCTTCGAGAGGATCGACCCCGCGCGCCTCGTGGTTTCTTCGCTGTCGTTCCAGCTCCCGGGCCGTTATGCCCAGGCGCGAGCCCGGGGCGCAGGGGTCATAGATCGCGACTTTCCCCAGGGAGCATTCGGGGTTCACCCGCAACCCGAAGACGAGGGGGCGTTTTTCCGCAGCGGTACGGCACCGGTCGCGGCTGGCAACCCACTGGTCAAGAGAGTTGAAGATGAGGTGGTCCGAGGTTTCCAGGAGCTCTTCCAGGTCCTCGCTGCGATAGGCCGGATTGAAGGTATGAACCGTGCAGGGCCGCAGGGGAAGTTCCCCCGGGAGGGCATCTCCCGCGGGGAGCGCTGCAAAATCTTCCCGGGCCAGGCGTGCCTCGTAGATGCCACTGGCGCAGGCCCCGTCCAGGTATCGCCGGAAGAGGGGAAAAACCTGGGGCAGGGCGAAGGCTTTCAGGGCCAGGAGGANCGATGCGCCGCTTCGNTCACCGAGATCCCGCAGGACCTGGAGGTTCCACCGCAGNGCCGCCCGGTCCACCACNTAGCAGGGCGATGGAACCGCTGCGGGGTCGAACCCCTGAAAGTAGGGTCGCCCCTCGACGGTGTAGGGGCGGGGGTCCCTGCGGGCAGAACGATCGCTCCCGGGGGTCACGGTGAGGACGGCCCCTGGTCGGTGTCCCCGTAGGGGATCGTCACCTGGGCGGGGTCCTGGACGGTCCAGGGGAGACCGTAGCGATTCAGGTCATCCATGAAGGGATCGGGGTTGAATTCCTCCATGTTCCACACGCCCGGTTTCATCCAGTGGCCCTGGAGCATCATCTTGGCACCGATCATGGCGGGGACCCCCGTGGTATAGCTGATGGCCTGGCTGCCCACCTCGCGGAACGCCTCCTGGTGATCGCAGATGTTGTAGACGTAGACGCAGTGGGGGGCGCCCTGGCGCAGCCCCTGGGCGATCACGCCNATGCAGGTTTTTCCCCGGGTGTCCTCGCCCAGGGAGGAGGGCTCGGGCAGAACGGCCTTGAGGAACTGCAACGGTACGATCTCCTGGCCCTGGTACTCCACGGGGTCGATCCGGGTCATGCCCACGTTTTGCAGAACCTGCAGGTGGGTAAGATAGTTCTCGGAGAAGCTCATCCAGAACTGGGCCTTTTTGAGGGTCGGGAAGTTCAGGGCAAGGCTCTCCAGCTCCTCGTGATACATGCGGTAGATCTGGTAGATTCCCACCCCTTCGGGGCAGGCGAAACGGGTGGAGCTGCTCATGGCCGGAGTCTCGCGGAAGGCGCCGTCCTCCCAGTGTCTGCAGGGAGCGGTGACCTCGCGGATGTTGATCTCGGGGTTGAAATTCGTGGCAAAGGCCTTGCCGTGGTCACCGCCGTTGACATCGACGATGTCCAGGTTGTGGAGTTCGTCCAGGGCGTGGCGGGCGATCCAGGAGGTAAAGACGTTGGTCACGCCCGGGTCGAANCCGCTCCCCAGGAGCGCCATGAGGCCAGCCTCGCGAAAGCGCTGGCGGTATTCCCACTGCCAGGAATACTCGAACCGCGCCGTCTCGCGGGGCTCGTAGTTGGCGGTATCCAGATAGTGGACCCCCGTTTTCAGGCAGGCCTCCATGATGGTCAGGTCCTGGTAGGGCAGGGCCACGTTAATTACCAGGTCCGGTTTTTCCCGCTCCAGCAGGGCCACCAGCTGCGGCACCTGATCGGCATCGACCGCCGCAGTCTTCAGGGACCGCCCCTGGCGTCTGCCGACGTCTTCGGCGATAGCCTCGCACTTTGAGAGGGTCCGGCTCGCCAGGGTGATCTCCTGGAATACCTCGGGCACCTGGGCGCACTTGTGGGCAACCACCTGACCGACACCACCCGCACCGATAATTACTACTTTTGCCATCTCTTCCTTCCTTTTCCCGGTCCTGTTCCGGTTCTGTTCCGGTTCTGTTCCGCTCCTACCGCTCGTAGTAGGTATAGCCTCTCATTCCCGTCTCGTAGGCCTGGAGGAGCGCCCGACGCTGGGCTACGGAGAGGCGCCCGTCGCGAACGGCCTGTTCAAGTTTCCGGCGGAAATTTTCTACCAGATCCTTGGGCTGGTATTCCACGTAACTCAAGACGTCGGCGATGGAATCCCCCTCGATCTCCCGGACAAACTCGAACCCTCCGTCGGAGTTGATCCGGACGCTCACCACGTGGGGATCCCCCAGGAGGTTGTGGAGATCCCCCAGGGTCTCCTGGTAGGCGCCAACGAGAAAGACTCCCAGGTAGTATTCCTCGTCGTCCCGGGGTTCGTGGAGGAGGATCGATTTCTGGATATCGTGGACCGCGCCGAAGGTATCGATCTTGCCGTCGGAGTCGCAGGTAATGTCAGCCAGAATCGCCTTCCGGCGGGGCTGTTCGTTGAGCCGGTGGATGGGCATCACCGGAAAGATCTGATCGATTGCCCACACGTCGGGCAGGCTCTGGAAGACCGAGAAGTTGCCGTAGTAGATGTCGTAGAGCCCCTCCTGGAGCCCCTCCAGGGCGCGGGGTACGCGTTTGACCTTTTTCAGAAGTTCGGCGATCTGGTGAATGATATCCATGAAGAGGTTGTCCGCCAGGGCGCGCTGGCGCAGGGTGATCTTGCCGTACTCGAACTCCTCCCGGATCTCCTCGCGGTAGTAGATCGCGTCGTTATAGCATTCCTGGAGGTTCCGCACCGAGAGCGTCCGGCGCACCTCGTACATATTGCGGATGCTCTCGGGGGCGTCGTCGGGCTCGGTTTCCGGAAAGCGCCCCGGGGTGTACTGGGTGACGTCCAGAATATTGAAGAGAAGGATCGAGCAATAGGAGACGGTTGCCCGGCCGCTCTCGGTGATCACCGTGGGGTGGGATACGTTCCGTTCGTCGAGAACGCTCATCAGGACTTCCACCACGTCGGCGGTATATTCGTCGAGGCTGTAGTTCTTGCTGTGAACAAAGTTGGTCTTGCTGCCATCGTAGTCCACGGCCAGCCCGCCCCCCAGGTCGAGGTATCCCATGGGGGCCCCTTCCCGGACCATATCGGCGTAGTACCGGGCGGTCTCGCGGACGGCGGTTCTGATATCGCGGATATTGGGAATCTGGCTGCCCAGGTGGTAGTGGAGCAATTGCAGGCAGTGCAGCATATCGTGCTGCTTCAGCCGGTCCATGACATCCACCACCTGGCTGGTGGTGAGGCCGAAGATCGAATTGTCCCCGCCCGAATCCTGCCAGTGGCCACCTCCCCGGCTCGAGAGCTTGATCCTCACCCCGATGAGAGGCTCTATCCCCAGGGCCTCGCTCCGTTCGAGGATGATGGGCAGCTCCGTGGGCGTCTCGATCACGAAGAAGACCTTGTAGCCCATGCGGGTTGTCTGGAGCCCCAGGTCGATGAACTCCGGGTCCTTGTAGCCGTTGCAGACGATGAGACTGTCCGTGGACTGGATCATGGAGAGGGCAATCATGAGTTCACCCTTGCTTCCTGCTTCCAGGCCGTGGTTAAAGCGGCTCCCGAAGCGGGTGATCTCCTCGATGATCTGGGCCTGCTGGTTTACCTTGATGGGAAAGACCCCCTGGTAGGAACCGGTGTAGCCCGAATCTTTCATGGCCTGGGAGAAACTCTCGTTCAGACGGGTTATCTGCTGGTCCAGAAGGTTNTCTATTCGCAGNAGCAGGGGCATCCCCAGCCCGCGGGCCTCCACGCCCCGGATGATATCGAGAAGGCTTGTTTCTGCCTGCTCCGTCCCCGTGGAGGTCCGGACCACTACCTCGCCGCTGGAGGAGAGGTCGAAATAGCCCGCTCCCCATTCCTTGATCCCGTAGGTATTTGCTGCATCGGCAATCGACCAGCGCTTGAGCATCTCCTGCATTATGCTGAAAGCATAGCAAAAAAAGCCTGTTCTGTCTTCGCCTTTCAGCGGGAGGACCCCGATTTGGCCTTCCCGATCTTCTGGACTGGTCTTCTGGGCTGGTCCTCTGCACCGATCTTCTGTACCGGTGTGCCGGGGGCTCTCGGTCTGCCGAAGCACGGTGGCTCGTCGGGGTGTGGTGTTTTACCGGGGGCGACTTGTCTTGCCGGGGCAGTCGCGGTACAACTAGGACCATGGAAGACAGGACCACGGAAGAAAAGAGGAATCCTCTGGCGGGGGCGGTGGCGCAGGAGCTGGGCCTTGACCCCTCGGCGGTGGCGGGGGCGCTGGCGCTGATCGCCGAGGGTGCTACCATCCCCTTTATCGCGCGGTACCGCAAGGAACGGACCCGGGGTCTGGACGAGGTCCAGCTTCGGGCGCTGGCCGATTGCGCTGAACGACGGGAGGCTCTGGAGAAACGCCGCGAGACGATCCTCGCCACAATCCGGGAACAGGCACAGCGGGAGCAGAGACCGCTCGACCCGCTTCTGGAACNGGCGGTCAGGGAGGCTGGAGACCTGGCGACCCTGGAGGACCTCTANCTGCCCTATCGCCCGCGCCGGAAAACCCGGGCCGACCAGGCCCGTCAGGCGGGGCTGGAGCCCCTGGCCGAGGCGCTCCTGCGCGATGGGTCGGCTCCGGCCAGTGAGCTGGCGGCCTCCTTCCGGGGGAGCTCGCTGGAGGATCCCCGGGATCGCCTGGCCGGTGCGGAGGACCTTCTCGCCGAGGGCTGTTCGGCGGACCCCGAACTCCGGGCCCGGCTGCGGCGGCTCTTTGTCCGCCAGGCGGCGCTCGAAAGNTGTCGGGCCACCCCCAAATCTCCGGCACAATCCACCCCCAAATCTACCAAAAAATCGGCCGATTCCCGGGAGGAGCAGTATCGCGACTATTACTCCTGGCGCGAGCCGGCCCGGGCGTGCCCCGCCCACCGCGTTCTGGCGATCTTCCGGGGCGAAGCCGAGGGAGCTCTCAAAGTTTCGGTGCGCCCCCCCGAGGACGCCGCGCTGAGAGAGGTGGAACGGGNCCTCACGGCCCGGGCCTCCGTAGCAGCGCGGGAACGGCAGGAACTCTTCCAGCGCGTGGCCCGCGATGCCTACCGAAGGCTTCTGGGCCCCTCGCTGGAGAAGGAGGCCAGGAAGGCGCTGCGCGAGCGGGCCGAGGAAGAATCGACAGCGGTGTTTGCGGCGAATCTCCGGGACATGCTCCTGGCGCCTCCCCTGGGAGAGCGCCCCGTTCTGGCCGTGGACCCGGGGTTTCGCACGGGGAGCAAGGTTGTTGCCCTGGACGGAACGGGCACGGTCCTGGAATACACCACGGTCTATCCCCTGCCGCCCCAGGAGCGGGTCAGCGATGCTGCGGCCACCCTGCGAGGTCTGGTGCACCGTCACGGAGCACAGGCTGTGGCGATCGGGAACGGCACGGGCGGCCGGGAGATGGAACAGTTTCTTCGCTCCCTGGACCTGCGAGACCTCAGGGGAGAACTCCTGCCGCTGGTCCGGGTGAACGAGGCCGGAGCATCGGTCTATTCTGCCTCGCCCCAGGCCAGGGAGGAGATGCCCGACCTGGACGTGACGATCCGGGGTGCCGTCTCGATCGGGAGAAGACTTCAGGATCCCCTCTCGGAACTGGTCAAGATCGACCCCGCCGCCGTGGGGGTGGGGCAGTACCAGCACGACATCGACCCGGGCCGGCTGCAGGAGGCCCTGGGGAGAACCCTCGAGTCCTGTGTGAACGCCGTGGGAGTGGAAATCAACACCGCCGGGCCGGCCCTGCTGGCCCGGGTATCCGGGCTCGGGCCAACCCTGGCCAGGGCGATCGTCAGACACAGAACGGAAAAGGGGCCGTTTCCCGGAAGATCCACGATCCGCGATGTTCCCGGTATCGGTCCCCGGACGTGGGAGCAGGCCGTGGGGTTCCTGCGCTGTCGCACCTCGTCCAATCCCCTGGATCGAACGGGGATACACCCCGAGCGTTATCCCCTGGTGGAGCGGATGGCTCGCGAGAGGGGGTGCAGTCTGGACGACTTCTGTGGCGACCCCTCCCTGCGCGAGGGACTGAACCCCGGGGAATACGCCCGNGAGGCAGGCGCCTATACCGTAGCCGATATCCTGGCCGAGCTCGCCGTGCCNGGACGTGATCCGCGCGAGACCTTCGAAGNGGTCCCCTTCCGGGAGGATGTGCGGGAGGTGGCTGACCTCTCGCCGGGGATGGTCCTCCCGGGGGTGGTAACCAACGTCACCCGCTTTGGCGCCTTCGTCGATATCGGCGTGCATCGGGACGGGCTCATTCACCTGCGCCACCTGGCAGACCATTACGTCCGGGACCCCCGCGATGTGGTCAGGGTGGGGCAGGTTCTGGAGGTGGAGGTTCTGGCCGTGGACAGGCAGCGCCAGAGGATCGAACTGAANCGGCAATCCCCCGGCGGGAGCCGAAAGGAGACCCCATGAGCGCAGCCGCACCCGGAAGCTTCGATGAGCTCACACCGCACGTGGTAACCATGGCCGTGGAGGCCTTCTTCCCGTTCTCCCTGGATGGAACGGTGGAGCCCTACGCCAGTTACGTAAACCGCGTCTACGGACTCCGTTCCGACGAGGGGGAGCCCCTGGTGGCGAAGTTCTACCGGCCCGGACGGTGGAGCCGGGAGGCGATCCTGGAGGAACACCGNTTTCTCGCTGATCTGGCCCTCCGGGATGTGCCCGTGGTGGCTCCCCGGGCCGACTCCGAGGGGGACACGCTTTTCGAGATCGAGATCGAGATCGAGGTCGAGCCCGAGCCCGGCCAGAGGGGGAGCTGCGACGAANCGGCCGGTGAAGAGGCTGCCCCTCGGGGGACCAGAACGTTCCTCTTCGCGCTCTTTCCCCGGCGGGGCGGACGCAGTTTCGACGCCGAGGCNGACCAGGACTGGTTCCGTCTGGGGTCCATCGTGGGGCGGATGCACGCCGTAGCCGCCGGTGAAGAGGCGCCGCAGCGTGTCCTCCTGGACCCCCGAAAGTGGACAGGGGCCTACGCCGGGGAACTCCTGCGGGAAGGGGTTGTCCACGGAGGGTGTGCCGCCGAGTTCGACGAGGTGGTTCAGTCGGCACTGGAACGGATTCAGCCTCTCTTTGAGGGAGTCCCTCTCCACCGTCTCCACGGCGACTGTCATCGCGGCAATATTCTGGATCGGCCCGGTGAAGGGCTTCTGCTGATCGATTTCGACGATATGATGACCGGCCCCGCCGTACAGGACCTCTGGCTGCTCCTGCCCGATCACGTTCAGGAGGCGCGGCGCGAACTGGAGCTGCTCCTGGAGGGGTACGAGCAGTTCCGCCCCTTCCGGCGGGAGCAGATCGAGCTGGTGGAGCCCCTGCGGTTCATGCGGATGATCCACTTCCTGGCCTGGCGGGCCCGGCAACGCCACGACTACTGGTTCCGGGGGAACTTCCCCGACTGGGGCAACGAGGCGTTCTGGATCAAGGAGATCGAGGATCTCCGGGAGCAGAGCCGCTACTTCTGATCAGCCCTCCCAGGGGGGAGTGGCGGGNAGGGCCTCCTCAAAGCGCCGGTGGAGCTCCCGGGCGTAGCCCCCCGCGAAGGCCCCCCGAAAGAACCGGGGCAGCCCCTCGTGAAGAAACTCCTCCCACGAATCCTCCTCCGCCCCCGGTATGACGGGGAAAAAGAGAACCCCCGTGGCCGTGGCAGCGGCGAGGTCGCCGGGGGCATCGCCCGTCAGGAGAACTCGATCCCCCGGCAGGGAGGTCTGCTGCAGAAGACACCGAAGATGGTCTTCCTTGGTGCCGTCCTCCTGGGAGAAGATCCCCTCGGTCAGGTCCAGGAGACCGTGGGCACCCCAGTCCCGGCGGAGGGCGTTCCCGGGAGCCTGGGAGACCACCCGGACCCGGGCTCCCTCTCTTGCCCTGGCAACGGCCCGGGCTGCNAGGGGGAAGGGTTGGGGCGATCCCTCCAGAAGCCGGCGGTTCACGTCCAGGGACCAGGCCAGGACGTTTTTCAGTTCTTCGCTACCGGATCGCCCGATCTCCTCCTCCAGGGAGGCGTTGCTCAGGTGACGGGCTCCGGNGATCCAGCTGTCCAGGTCCGGTGAGGGAGGGATGGTGCCGGTCCGTTCTGCCCCGACTCCTTCGCCGGCGAACCTGGCCCGGGCCAGATCCAGGGAGAGCTTGAGCCCCCTGAAACGGTTGATCCCNCGGGTTGTGCTGTAGAGATTCACAAACTCCCAGATCTCGCGAGCCTGGAGGGGAAGATCCTGGAGTCCAAAAAAATCGATGAAGGAGGGAACAAAGCAGGCCTTGTGCTTGAACTCCATGTTGTCAAAAACGCAGCCATCGGAATCGAAGGCTACCAGGTAATCATCTGAGGTCATGGGCCGATTGTACCACGAGCTGTTCCGTTCGGGACATANCAGGCGGGGCCGGAAGAACTGTGCAGAGGATAATAATTCTGGTAGGGTCGGGGCGTTATGTTCGGTACAGCCCTTGTTCCAATCAATTTTCGTGAATCCCNTNCCCGGTTGCGGGGCCTTGTTTCCTTCCTCGGGAAATTCGGAACGGGTCGGCTCATCCTGCTCCACGTTACCTCGGGGCAGCAGCGCGACCGCCTGGAGAGGCGACTCGAGGAGCTCCGGGAGCAGCTTCGGGAGACCCTGGAGGCTTCGCACCTGGAGTGTGAGATCCNTCTCTCCTCGGGCTCGCCCCCCTCCGAGGTCTGCCGGGTCGCCCGGGAAGCAGAGGCCGACTATATCGCGCTCCCCTGGAGACGGAAGAACTGGCTCCAGCGGACCCTGGCGGGGAGCTTCTCCAGGGACCTGATCCGCCTCAGCGATCTTCCCCTCTTTTTGTATAAGGGAGGTGGCTACGGCTCCTGGGGNGAGTCTCCCCGGGAGGCCTTNGTTGTGCTCTACGCCACGGCNCTGCAGATTCAGGACGAGCACGTTCTGCCCCTCCTCTCCTGGCCCCGCCTGCAGGTGGACCGCCTGGTCCTGGTCCACGCCGGACCCAGGGCGCCGGACCCGGTCGCAGAGCATCGNCGGGATCAGGAGGTCTCCCGNAGACTCGTCTCGCTGGCGCGGAACTGCGAGGTCCCGGGGCGTCTTGTGGATACCCGCAGCGTCACCGGCAAGGCCCGGCGGGAGATCCTGCGTATCGCCCGTCAGGAGGGCGCGCGCATGCTGGTGGTCGGAAAATCGGAGAAACGGCGCGGCCTTGCCGGTATGGTGGGGTCTGTGGCTGAATCGGTCGCCTACGACGCCCGCCAGTCGGTGCTCATCGTCGGTGCACCCCGTGGTTTTGCCGCTCCGGCAGATCCTGTGTCTTCGGGGGGCTCTGCATTCCCGGCAGATTCCGCATCCCCGGCAGATCCTTCATCCCCGGGAGATTCCGCATCCCCGAGAAAGGAGACCGATCGTGCGTAACGGTGTTTTTGTCACCAGCCTGGTGCTGGTACTGCTCTTTGTGGCGGCCGGTATCTTCCTGCCCGGTGAGATGGACCTCTTCTCGGCGGCGGTTCACGGCTGGATCATCGAGCATGTGGGGTGGGCCTACCTTCTCTCGGCCTTTCTCTTTCTGGTCTTTTCCCTGGGCCTGGCCCTCAGCCCGTTCGGCTCGATCCGTCTGGGTGCCGACACCGAGAAGCCCCAGTACAGCTATTTTGGCTGGTTCAGCATGCTGTTTGCGGCGGGAATGGGGATCGGCCTGATCTTCTGGGGTGTGGCAGAGCCCATGAGCCACTATCTGAACCCTCCTGAACATATCGCGGGATCATCGGCCGAGGCTGCGGCCTTCGCCATGCGCTACAGCTTCTTTCACTGGGGAGTACACCCCTGGGCGATTTATATCGTCATGAGCCTCTCGATCGCCTACTTCTCCTTCCGCCGGGGGATGCCTCCCCTGATATCGAGCTGTTTCTACCCGCTCCTGGGAGACCGGATCCAGGGCCTCTGGGGGCAGGCGATCGATACGCTGGCCGTCATCGCCACGGTCTTCGGGATCGTCACCAGTCTCGGTCTGGGGGCATTGCAGATCACCGACGGGGTGGGGAGCATTCTGCCCCTTCCCCCGGGGCTGGGGACCACCCTGGTGATTATCGCCGTGGTGACGGTGCTCTACATGATTTCCAGCATGACCGGCCTGGACAAGGGGATCCAGCTCCTGAGCCGGACCAACGTCTTTCTGGCGGTGGCGCTCCTGCTCTTTGTGCTGGTGGTGGGCCCCTCGTCGTACATCCTGAATATTTTTACCACCACCCTGGGGGGGTATCTCTCGGGACTCCTCGAGATGAGCCTCAGCACCAACCCCTTCGAGGGGTACGGCTGGACCAGATCCTGGACGCTGTTCTACTGGGCCTGGTGGATATCCTGGTCTCCCTTCGTGGGGCTCTTTGTGGCGAGTATCTCCCGGGGGCGCACGATCAGGGAGTTTGTTCTGGGGGCGATCCTGGTGCCCACGCTCCTGACCTTTCTCTGGTTCGCCACCTTCGGGGGAACGGCCTTTGCCGTGGCGCGCTACGACGATCCCGGTTTTGCCACCCGGGCGGTGGAGGAGGTCTCGTCGGCCCTCTTTGTCCTCTTTGAGTACCTGCCCCTCTCTCCGGTTCTGACCGTGCTGGCGCTGGTGCTTCTGACGGTGTTTTTTGTCACCTCCGCCGACTCGGCCACCTTTGTGTTGGCCATGATGACCTCCCGGGGAAGTCTCTCACCTCCGGCAGGAAAAAAACTTCTCTGGGGGGCGGTTCAGTCGACCGCCGCTGCGGTGCTCCTGCTCTCGGGGGGGCTCGACGCGCTTCAGAGAATGGCCATCGTGGCAGCCTTACCCTTTACGGTGGTGATGCTCTTTATGGCGGCGAGCCTCTACAAGGGGATGCACTACGAGATGTACCGGGAAGGGAGCCCCGGGAAATGACCCCCTCCCGGGCGGGCCTGGCCGGCGTGGGCGTCCTGGTCGGCCTCTGGTGGGTCGGGTCGGCGCTGGTAGGCAGGGAGATTCTTCTCCCCTCACCACCNCTGGTCTTTCAGGTGCTGCGGGAGATTCTGGCCGATTCCTCCTTTCTCCCGACCCTGGCGGCCTCGATCTTCCGCTGGCTTCTGGGGTGGGTCATCTCCCTGGCGGGGGCGGTATGTCTGGGCTCCCTGGCCTCGCCGAGGCCGGGGCTGGCCCGATTCCTCCGTCCNGGCATGGTGACCGTCAGATCCGTGCCGGTGGTTTCGGTGATTCTGCTGGCTCTGATCTGGCTCCCCCTTGACGGTGTGCCGGTCTTTGTTTCCCTCCTGGTGTCGCTTCCTCTGCTTTATCAGGGAGTTCTCGACGGTCTCCGTTCGGTGGATCGCGACCTTCTNGACATGGGCCGGCTCTTCAGGGTTTCCCTGCCGGGAAGAATCCGGCATATCCATCTTCCCGGTGCATCACCGGTGATTCTCTCGGCAGCGATCAGTGCCGCCGGAATGAGCTGGAAGGCCGTTATCGCCGCCGAGGTGCTGAGTCAGCCCCGGCTGGCCCTGGGAACATCCATGCACGTGGCCAAGCTCTATCTGGAGACCCCCAGGGTGATCGCCTGGACGATTATCGCGGTGATCACGGCAGCTCTGGTTGACGGGGCGCTGGCCCTTCTGGAGCGGCATCTCACGGCGTGGCGGGACGGTTCGCACGGCCGCGGGGCCGGTGCCCCCCTGAAGGGCCCTGCGCCGGAGGCAACCCGGCAGGACGCCACGCGACAGGACGCAGCCCGGCAGGAACCGCTCGCGGTGGGAAAACTGGAAGAACAGTTTCCCCTGCTTTTTTCCTCCCCCGGTCAGGCCACAGCGCCCCCCGGTGAATATCCCGACGGGGCAGTCGGGCAAGGCGGGATAACCGGGGAAGGGGAGGCCCCTGCGGGGATCGCCCTCAGGTCGGTCTCCTTCTCGTTTCCCGGGGTCCCGATCTTCGAGAACTTCGATCTGGAGATCGGGCAGGGGAGCATCACGGCGATTCTGGGGCGGTCGGGGTCGGGAAAGACCACGTTGCTCCGTCTTGTGGCCGGAGACCTCCCCGTNTCGGGGGGGGCTATCACCGTCGGGGGGAGCTGCCCCGGGGCTCCCTGGCGTCCCCGGGCGGGCTTTGTCTTCCAGGAACCCCGCCTGCTCCCCTGGCGTTCCGTTCTGGACAACCTTCTTCTGGTAATTCCCCGATACCGGGGGCGCGGCTCACCGGGCGAGCTCCGCAGGCAGGTCACGGCGTTTCTGGGAACGCTCCGTCTTCCCCGGTCGGGGGCCTATCCGGGATCGCTCAGTGGGGGGATGAAACAGCGGGTAAACCTTACCCGGGCCTTCCTGCACGGGGCACCCCTGATCTGTCTCGATGAACCTTTGGCAAACCAGGACGCCGCCACCAGGGATGAACTTCGATCCCTGATCAGGGAGCTCTGGAGGATCACCAGACCCACCATGGTGATGGTTACGCACAGCCGCCAGGAGGCTCTGGACCTGGCTGACCGGATTATCGTCCTGGCCGACCGGCATCCCACAAGAATAATCGGTGATTTTTATATAAAGGATATAACAGCCGATCAACGCGGGAAAGTGGTGCAACAGATCAGCAAGCTTCTGCAAGATACGTGAAATAAAAGAAGTTATTGTGCTTGATGTAACAATAAATGAATGGTATTATCCCTTGACACATAACAGAAATCAATCTCACCAGTTGGGGGGAGCCGTGGGCACACAAGAGACAGTTGAAGTTCAGAAGGTATCGTTTTCGGACGAGCTCGTTGCGTTTATCGAGCAGTGGAAGGACAAGCGGGGAAACCTGATCATGATCCTGCACCGCATTCAGCAGGAGTTCACCTTTTTGCCGTGGGACGCGATGCGGCAGGTGAGCGAGATGATCAATACTCCCCTCGCCAAGATTTACGGCGTGGCAACGTTTTATCACTATTTCAAGCTCGAGAAACCGGGAAAGCACAAGCTCGCCGTGTGTATGGGTACGGCCTGCTACCTCAAGGGAGCAGGGGACCTCATCACCGAGTTCGGCAACCTCCTGGATATCAAGGTAAACGAGACCACCGGGGACGGGCTCTTCACACTGGAGTCGGTTCGCTGTGTAGGCTGCTGTGGTCTGGCGCCGGTGGTAATGGTGGGTGACGAGGTTTACGGAAAGCTGGGGACCGACGGGCTTCCGGCGGTACTCGCCGAGTATCGTGGCGAAAAGGGAGAGTAGGAAAATGGCAAAAATGACACTCGAGGAGCTGCGGAATCTTCGTGACTCCAAACGAAAAGAGATCAATCGGCGCAAGGTAGACGAGAAGACCGTTGAGGTTATCGTCGGCATGGGGACGAGCGGTATCGCTGCCGGTGCCAAGCACACCCTCCAGGCGTTCATCACGGCCCTGGAGCACCATGACCTGAAGAACGTTGTTATTCGCCAGACCGGCTCTCTGGGGCTCGATCACGCCGAACCCACCGTTGAGGTCCACATGCAGGGCATGCCCGATACCATCTACGGTTCGGTAACTCCCGAGGTGGCCGAGGAGATCGTTGAGAAGCACATTCTCAAGAAGGAGCTGGTCAACAAGCACGTCTTCGACAGACCGGCCCCGGATATGATAAAGGAGTAATATCGATGGCCTATTCCAGCTATTGTCTTGTCTGCGGGGGAACCGCCTGTGAGTCGAGCAAGTCGGANCAGATCTTTCATAACCTGCAGCGCATCGCCGAGGAGCGGGGCGTACAGGATGACGTGCAGATCATCAAGACCGGTTGTTTCGGATTTTGTGAAAAAGGACCCATCGTAAAGATCCTTCCCGATGAATCCTTCTACGTCGACGTAACGGCCGATGACGCCGCCGAGATCATCGATGAGCATATCGTCAAGGGGCGGACCGTTCCCCGGCTCATGCTGAAGGACTCCGANCGGAAGCAGCACCTGGAGACCGAGGACGATATCACCTTCTATCAGAAGCAGATGCGNATTGTTCTGCGCAACTGTGGTGTTATCAACCCCGAGGATATTACCGAATACATCGCCCGCGAGGGCTACGTTGCCCTGGAGAAGGCTCTCTTCGAGATGAGCGACGACGACGTGATCGCCGAGCTCAAGAAGTCCGGNCTGCGGGGCCGGGGCGGTGCGGGATTCCCCACCTGGATGAAGTGGAACTTCACCAAGTCGATCAAGCACGAGGCCGACGAGGTCTTTGTGGTCTGTAACGCCGACGAGGGCGACCCCGGCGCGTACATGGACCGCTCCACCATCGAGGGTGACCCCCATTCGGTGATGGAAGCCATGATGATCGCCGGGTACGCCTGTGGTGCCAAAACGGGGTACGTCTACATTCGTGCCGAGTATCCCCTGGCGATCAAGCGGCTTCAGCACGCCATGGGTCAGGCCCGGGAATACGGGCTCCTGGGAAAAAACATCCTGGGCAGTGGTTTCGATTTTGACATCGAGATCCGGCTCGGCGCCGGGGCCTTCGTCTGTGGTGAAGAGACAGCTCTCCTCGCATCCATCGAGGGAGAACGGGGAACACCCCGGCCGCGTCCGCCCTTTCCGGCGGTAAAGGGCCTCTGGGGCAAGCCCACGGTGATCAACAACGTCGAGACCTGGGCAAACATTCCCATGATTATTCTCCGTGGCGGCGACTGGTTCGCCCGGATCGGTACCAAGGCCTCGCCCGGTACCAAGGTCTTTGCCCTGACCGGCAAGATCAACAACTCCGGTCTCATCGAGGTTCCCATGGGAACCACCCTGCGGGAGATCATCTACGATATCGGTGGAGGAATCCCCGGTGGCAAGGCCTTCAAGGCGGTCCAGACCGGAGGTCCCTCGGGGGGTGTGATCACCGCCGAGCACCTGGACACGGAGATCGACTTCGATAACCTCACCGCTCTGGGATCCATGATGGGGTCCGGTGGTATGATCGTCATGGACGAAGACGACTGTATCATCGACGTGACCAAATTCTACCTGGAGTTCTCCGTGGAAGAATCCTGCGGGAAGTGTGCTCCCTGCCGGATCGGAAGTCGCAAGATGTTCGATATTCTGGAGAAGATCACCAGCGGCAAGGGTGAAATGGAAGACATCGACCGGCTCGAGGCGATCGCCATATCCATGCAGAAGGCCTCTCTCTGCGGTCTTGGTCAGACAGCGGCCAACCCTGTTATGTCAACGCTGAACTATTTCCGCGACGAATATCTCGCTCACATCAATGACAAGCGTTGTCCTTCCGGTGTCTGTAAGGATCTGGTCCGGTACGACATCGACGCCGAGAAGTGTATCGGGTGTACCGTCTGTGCACGGAAGTGCCCCGTCAACTGTATCGCCGGTGAACGGAAAGCGGTTCACGTCATTGATCAGGAGAATTGTGTCAAGTGCGGTCAGTGCTACGAAGTGTGCAAGTTCGGCGCTGTAACAATCGCATAACCGGGTGAAGAGGAGACAGTTGTGAGTACAGTGAAAGTAGAAATAAACGGCACTGCAGTCGAGGTCCCGAAGGGTACTCGTATCCTCGACGCGGCAAANCAGGTGGGAATCAACATTCCCGCCCTCTGTGTCCACCCCGATGTCGAGCCCTGGGCTGCCTGTGGTCTCTGCATCGTGAAGGTCGAGGGNTCGCCCAAGCTTCCCCGGGCCTGCGCCACCGAGGTTGTGGACGGGGCAAAGTATATTACCCACGATCCGGAACTCAACGAGGTGCGACGCACCACCGTGGAGATGATGCTCGCCGACCATCCCAACGAGTGTCTCACCTGCGGCAGAAGCGGTACCTGCGAGCTCCAGACCATGGCCGCAAACTTCGGTATCCGGGAGATCCCCTTTGAATCGCGGATCCCCGAGCTTCCCCGGGATGAGTCCACGCCCTCCCTGGTCCTGGATCCCCGAAAGTGTATCAACTGTGGGCGTTGTGTTCTGGTCTGTCAGCAGATGCAGGACGTCTGGGCCCTGGAGTTTCTGAACCGCGGTGATGAGACTCGCATGATGCCCGCCGGCGGGGCCATGCTCAATGAGAGCCCCTGTATCAAGTGTGGTCAGTGTTCCGCCCACTGTCCCGTGGGTGCGATCTACGAGAAGGACGAGACAAAGAAGCTTCTCAACGCGATCAGGGACCCCAAAAAGCACGTGGCTGTCCAGATCGCACCGGCCGTGCGCGTGGCCCTGGGCGAGGCCTTCGATCTTCCNGCNGGTGAGATCACCACGGGCAAGATCTACGCAGCGCTCCGGCGCCTNGGTGTGGATGCNGTCTTCGACACCAACTTCGCCGCCGACCTCACCATCATGGAGGAGGGGAGCGAGCTGGTGGAGCGCCTGACCAAGGGTAACGGCGAGATCCCCCTGATCACTTCCTGCTGTCCCAGCTGGGTNGACTACATGGAGAAGTACTACGATGACATGATCCCCCACTTCTCCACGGCCAAGTCCCCCATGATGATGCAGGGTGTTCTGACCAANACCTACTACGCCGAGAGCAAGGGGCTTTCCTCGAAGGAGATTTTCTCCGCGGCGATCATGCCCTGTACAGCCAAAAAATTTGAGTGCAGCCGCGACGTGAACATGTTCGCCTCGGGCGAGCAGGACGTGGATGTTTCCCTCACCACGCGGGAGCTGGCGCGACTGATCAAATCCAGCGGGATCGATTTCCATAGTCTCGCCGACGAGGAAGCCGATGCTCCCATCGGAGCGTACACCGGGGCAGGTACGATCTTNGGTGCTACCGGGGGTGTCATGGAGGCGGCCCTGCGGACCGCTCACTACCTGGTGACCGGGAACGAGCACAAGGGGATNACNTTCGAGGACGTCCGGGGAATGGACGGGGTCCGCTCNGCCGAGGTGAAGGTCGGGGAGACGACCCTGCGCGTAGCGATCGCTCACGGAATCGCCAACGTGAGGGACCTGATGGAGCAGTTGCGGGAGGCCAAGGCTACAGGCCAGGAGCCCCCCTTCCACTTCATCGAGGTGATGGCCTGTCGCGGAGGATGTATCTCCGGCGGTGGACAGCCCTACGCCACGAGCAGCGACGAGACCCGGGCCCAGCGTATTGCCGGGATCTACAAGGACGACGAGAAGAGCGAGCACCGTTGCTCTCACCACAACCCGTATATCAAGAAGGTCTACGACGACTTTCTGGGAGAGCCCAACGGCAAGAAAGCCCACGAGCTGCTCCATACCCATTATACGCCGCGACCGATCTACAAAAAGTAGAAGCCCTGCGCGTGGAATGGTGAGCCGGCCCGAAAGGGCCGGCTTTTCTGTCTGGAAATACAAGAAAGAACTGTCAGGAAGGAACGGGCAGGCAGAAACCGGCTTTCCCGGGTATCGAACTCCCGAAGCACCTGTTGTATCGACGGGTCCTCCAGGTGAACCAGTTCAAGAAACCGTTTCTGATCCTCAAGAGCGAGAAACCCCTCCGTTCGGGCTATCTCCGACAGCGAGATATAAAACTCAACAAGCCGCTCGAGCCGGGGGGATTCCCCTCCCCGGAACCGGGCAANCCCCGGGCGGGGGAGGGGTGTGGCGCTCCTAATTCCCGGCGCGGTGGAAGAAGGAATCTCCCGGCAGGGNCCCTCCCACCGAAGCCGGTGCATGATCAAGAAAGATACCCAGAAAATCCAGCACCGCCTCCCGAGCCTCCTCGGCAGGGGTATAGACCAGGTTCAGACGGTCGAAGGCCGCCTCGATCACCGGCGCGGGCATCTGAAGCCGCTCCGCCGCAGCAGCAGCCCCCTCGGTCCTGTTCTGATCGAGCCACCGGAGTCCCTCCTGGTAGACCTCCCCGAAGTGTGCCAGGGCGCGGGGGTGCTCCGTGGCAAAGCGGTCCGTCACCACCAGGGCGGTCATGGGGTGGTGCGCTCCCAGATCCAGGGCCACGCGAAGATCCGGCCGGGCGGTGGTAACCCGCGTGACAAAAGGCTCGGGAAGGACAGCCCGGGAGATGTTCCCCGCGATCAGCCGTTGGGCCAGCTCCGTCTGGTCCGGTGCGTAGCGCACCTGCAGGTCCCGTCCCGGCTCCANACCCCGCTGACGCAGCATCGCCTGGAAGAGAATATCCGGAGTGGCCCCCCGGGCCAGGGTAAAGACCGTCTCGCCCCGCAGGTCCTCCCAGGAAATATCCCGGTCTGCCACCACGTAGAGCACCCCGCCCCCGTTTACAGCCAGGAGCCTGACCCCNGCCCCCCGGTTGTGGAGATTCGCCGCCAGATTTGTGGGGATCGCCGCGATATCGATCTCNCCTGCCAGAATCTGGGAGATGAGTANNTCGGGGGTGCCGAAGAGCCTGAAATCACCCTCGATGTAGGGTGCAAGGCGGTGAGGTTCGTGGAAGAGAGGGGCCATGCCCACCGATGTGGGGCCCTTCAGGGAACCGATCCGGACAACCTGGCTCGTCTCCCGGGCGCGGTCCGCCTGGAGAGAGGCCGGGGCGACGGCCANCAGGACCGCCGCCAGCGTAGATAATACAAGATACTTCATGCCCCATCCTATCCCGGGGAAGGCCTTCCATCAAACCCTCGCGGCTGAAAGACCGTAGGTGGTGTGGAGCAACTGATGGGATTTGTGCCCCAGGGGTTCCCCCAGAAACTCCTTGTACAGAGCCTGGACATAGGGATTCTCGTGGGACTTGCGGTGCTCCTTTCCCTCATCCTCCCGAAAGATAGCCTCCATGCGCGCCCGGCGAACGTCGTCGGTAGTGACTCGTGGCTGTCCCCCGCCCCCGATGCAGCCTCCGGGACAGGTCATGATCTCCACAAAGTGGTATCTGCGCTCGCCCCTCTGAATAGCCTCTACCAGATTTCTGGCGTTCCCCAGCCCATGGGCCACGGCCACGCTCAGTTCCACCCCTTCAAGAAAACTCCAGTCGGGCAGAAGACCGGTCAGAACGAGGGAGGCCTCCTTCACCCCCGTCAGTCCCGCCACCTGGGTCACGTGAAGATTCTCTCCCGGGAGCTCTCTCCCCGTGACAAGCTCCCAGGCCGTGCGGAGGGCCGCCTCCATGACCCCCCCGGAGTTGGCAAAGATATCGGCAGCACCGGTGGAGATTCCAAAGGGAGCATCCATGGCTTCATCGGGGAGCCCCCTGAAATCGAGTCCGATCGTCTTGATCATCAGGGCCAGCTCCCTCGTCGTCAGGACGTGGTCCACGTCCTGGTACCCCGAAGAGCGCATCTCGGGACGTTCTGCCTCGGCCTTTTTTGCGGTGCAGGGCATCACCGAGACCACCACCATCTTGGCGGGATCCACCCCGATCTTGTCGGCGTAGTAGGTCTTTGCCAGGGCACCGAACATTTGCTGAGGCGATTTGCAGGAAGAGATGTTCGGCAGAATTTCGGGAAAGAAGGTCTCGGCATAATTGATCCACCCCGGGGAACAACTTGTGAAGAGAGGCAGGGCCGCCTCCTGGTGGTCGGCCAGAACCGTCCTGAGCCGCGAGAGCAACTCCGACCCCTCCTCCATGATGGTGAGATCGGCGGTGAAGTTGGTGTCGAAGATCGCGTCGAAGCCGAGCCGCCTCAAGGCTGCAACCATTTTCCCTGTTACCACCGTCCCCGGGGGATAGCCAAAACACTCGCCCAGGGCGGCCCGGATCGCCGGGGCGGTCTGGACCACCACGTGCGTTGAGGGATCCGAGAGCGCCCTCCACACGGCATCGACCTGCTGGCGTTCCCCGATGGCCCCCACGGGGCAGGCCGCCGCGCACTGACCGCACTGGACGCAGACCACCTCGGCCAGGGGGCTCGAGAAGGCCGGTCCGATCAGGGTATCGAACCCCCGGCCCTGGGGAAAGAGGGCCCCCACGCCCTGCATCTCGTGGCAGACCGATACGCACCGGCGGCACTTGATGCACTTCCCCGTGTTCCGGTAGAGGGCCGCCGTGGATTCGTCCAGGACCATCGATGCCCGGGCTCCCTCGTAGGGGGTTTCCTGAATACCCAGAGTTCCGGCGATCTTCCTCAGTTCGCAGTCCTCGTCGCGGTCGCAAATGGTGCAGAGCCCCTGGTGTTCGCTCAGGAGCAGCTCCATCACCGTTCGCCGGGCCNCGCGCACCTGGGGCGAGTTGGTCTGTATCTCCATCCCTTCGGCCACGGGGGTGGAGCAGGCAGCCTGGAGCCGGGGGTAGCCCCCGATCTCCACCACGCAGACCCGACACGCCCCCAGAGCGGCCCGGCCCGCCACGTGACAGAGCGTCGGAATCCGGTAGCCGGCTTCCATAGCCGCATCGAGCACCGTAGTCCCCGGGGGAACCTCCAGCGTCTTGGCGTTAATTGTGATCTTAGGCATAGTGAGTCTCCTGCTGAACCGTTACTTTCCCGTAGTCGCACCTCAGGCAGCGCTGGCACTGACGAAGCGCGACCAGCTCGTTCCAGGGCAGCTCCACCTCGTCAAAGCTTCCCCGACGCCGTTCCACGGGGATCGTCGCCACGGGTTCCCGGGGATACTCCACGGGGTCCGCATCGGGGTCGAAGGTCGTGTCCGGTGCGTGCTCTTCCCTCCAGAAGGCGTGGTCCTCACCGGTAAGAAGGATATCCATCCCCCGGGCCGCCCGTTCCCCCGCAGCGATGGCCCAAACCACCGATGNCGGCCCGCTGGCGGCGTCCCCCCCGGCAAAGAGCCAGGGAACCGACGTCTGCCCCGTGGAGGGATCGGCCTTCAGGAACCCCTGATCGGTGAGCTCCACCTCGAGCCCTCCCAGAAGNGGNNCCACACTCAGCTTCTGGCCGATCGCGACGATCACCTGATCGGTCTTCAGCGTGAAGGGCTCGCTACCCGACGAGGTGGGGCGTCGCCTCCCGCTCCGGTCGAACGCCCCCAGAGCCATAGGCGAGCAGCGGAGGGACTCGATCTTCCCGTCCTTCCCCGTGGCGATGCTCACGGGCTGGGCCAGGCACCGGAGACGGACTCCCTCGTGGAGGGCCTCGCTGATCTCCTCGGCGTAGGCAGGCATCTGCTCCTGGCTCCGTCGGTAGACGATCGTCACCGTCTCTGCCCCCAGGCGCAGGGCGGTCCGGGCCGCGTCCACGGCGGCGTTGCCACCTCCCACAACAACCACATTCTTTCCCACGGGAACGGAGCCACGGATGTTGTACTCCCGCAGGAAGGCGTTCGCCTCCACCACACCGGGCGCATCCTCGCCGGGAATATCCAGGCTCATCCCCTCGGGGGCCCCCAGGGCGAGGAAGACCGTCTCGTACCCCTCCTGGCGCAGATCGTCCAGGGAGAAATCCCTGCCCAGGGCCTTCCTGGTCTCGATAGTCACTCCCAGCTGCTCGATCATGCGGATCTCCCGNGCCAGGGTCTCCCGGGGNAGCCGGTAGGCCGGTATCGTCTGAACCAGCATCCCTCCCGGACGCTGCTCGGCCTCAAAAACCACCGGCCGGTACCCCAGGCGAGCGAGAAAATACCCGCAGGAGAGCCCCGCCGGGCCTCCCCCGACGATGGCGATCTTCCGTTCCTCGTTCTCCTTGTTTTCTATCACCCGGGGATGCTGGAGGGTCACCTCCTGGTCCACCATAAAGCGCTTGATACTCCGGATCGCCACGGGCGAGTCCAGGGCAGAACGGCGGCATTTTTCCTCGCAGGTATGAAAGCACACCCGGGCGCAGACCGCCGCGAAGGGGTTCCTCTCCCGGTGGAGGCGCAGGGCCTCGGCGTAGCGTTCCTCACCCACGAGGGAGACAAAGCCCGGCACATNCACGCCGGCGGGACAGGCACTCTGGCAGGGAGCCCGCACCAGCGAGGGGCAGACTCCGGCCTCGCAATGGCGCTGGTGGATATGCTGCTCGTATTCTTCCCGGAAGTAGCGGATCGTGGAGAGCACGGGGTTTGGTGCGCTCTGCCCCAGGCCGCAGAGGGAGGTCTCCCGGATCTGTTTTCCCAGAAACTCCAGCCGTTCGATATCGCCCTCCATGCCGTGGCCCTCGCAGATGCGGTCCAGAATCTCCAGCATCCGCTTGGTTCCCACCCGGCAGGGAACGCATTTCCCGCAGGATTCTTCCTGGACAAATTCCAGGAAGAACCGGGCCACGTCCACCATACAGGCGTCGTCGTCCATGACGATCAACCCGCCGGAGCCCATGATCGCCCCCAGTTTGCTCACCGACTCGTAGTCCAGGGGGACACTCAGGTGTTCCCGGGGTATGCACCCCCCCGAAGGCCCGCCGATCTGGGCAGCCTTGAAGGACTTGCCCCCGGCGATCCCCCCGCCGATATCGTAGATGATCTCTCCCAGGGTTGTTCCCATGGGAACCTCCACAAGCCCCGTGTTGACCACCGCTCCGGCCAGGGCAAAGACCTTTGTTCCGGGACTCCCGGAAGTGCCTGTTTTGGTGTACCAGGCCGAGCCCTTCATCACAATGGGGGGGACGTTCGCGTAGGTTTCCACGTTATTCAGAAGGGTGGGCGATTGCCAGAGACCCGATTCCGCCGGGAAGGGTGGTCGGGGTCGGGGTTCTCCCCGATGGCCCTCGATGGAGGCCATGAGCGCCGTTTCCTCGCCGCAGACGAAAGCCCCCGACCCCATGCGGATCTCCAGGTCAAAGGAGACACCGCTCCCCATCATGGATTCACCCAGGATACGGGCCTCCCGGGCCGCCGCGATTGCCCGGGAGAGGCGTTCCACCGCCACGGGGTACTCGGCGCGCACGTAGACGTAGCCTCTGGTTGCCCCCACCACGCAGGCGGCGATGGCCATGCCCTCGATCAGTCCGTGGGGATCACCCTCGAGGATACTNCGGTCCATGAAGGCCCCGGGGTCTCCCTCGTCGGCGTTACAGACCACAAACCGCTGTNCTCCCGGAACGTCCCGGGTAAAACGCCACTTTTTCCACGTGGGGAANCCNGCGCCTCCCCGGCCGCGAAGCCCCGCTTCCTGAAGAATCCCGATGATTCTGTCGGGGCCGAGTTCGGTCAGGGCCTTCTCCAGGGCCTGGTACCCCCCCGCCTCACGGTAGGACTCAAGGCTCAAGGGNTCNATCGTGCCGCANCGNGCNAGNACAATTTTTTTCTGGTGACGGAAAAAATCGATCTCCTCCTCCCTGGGCACGGCCGTCGCCGTGTCGGGGCGCCGGTGGCAGAGCCGTTCCAGGATCTTCCCCCCCTTGAGGTGGGACGAGACGATCTCGGGGATATCTTCGGGGCAGACATTCTGGTAGATAACGCCCTCGGGCTGGACCTTCAGGAGCGGTCCCCGGGCGCAGGGCCCCATGCACCCGGAGAGGCGGACCTCCCAGTCCAGCCCCTCCCGGCTGATCTCCTCCTGCAGAAGCTGAAGCAGGGTATTCGAGCCCGAGGCGACGCACCCGCCGCCTCCGCAGACACAGACAGAGCGACGGGTCTCACTCATGGGGTTCCTCCTTCTCGCGGGGCTCCTCTCCTGCATCGTCGGTGCAGCAGGCCCGGTAGGGAGCGAGCATCTCCCGGATTCGTGCCGCCTTTACCCGCTGGTGGACATCGTCGTTCACCATAACAACCGGGGCAAGACCGCAGGCTCCGAAGCAGCGTCCTATTTCCAGGGTGAAGCAGCGATCCCCGGTGGTCTCNCCCACGGCAACGGAGAGCTCCTTCTGAAGATCGGCCAGGACCTGNTTGCCGTTGCGTACGTAGCAGGCCGTGCCCAGGCACACCCGGAGGGTGTTCTTCCCNCTGGGGGTTGTGCTGAAATAGGAATAGAACGTTACGACCCCCGAGACTACGCTGAAGGGAATCTCCAGCAGGCGCGANACCTCCTGCAGAACCTCCCGGGAGAGAAAACCGAACGCCCCCTGGGCGTCCTGGAGAACGGGAATAAGCGCCCCCTTCTTGTCTCGGTGAGATTCTGCGATGCGNTGAAGCTGCTGCTGCTGAACGGGATCTAACGAGATGGAGGCGGTCTCTTGATGCATAAAGAACCCCTTTATGACAGGACCGGACTCAGGACCACCCCGCCGGGGGGAAGGCCTCGCATGTCTGTGNTTTTATTATAGGAGGAGCTTTTTTATTGGTCAAATGAACGATATTTCCGGACCCCTTGNTACCGCCCCCTTGCCCCCTCTGCGTAGCATACCCCCGGGGGGTAATTGACGGGGGGCGACTTCTGCTTCTATGATGGTCCNGATGATGTCAGAAGATCACAAAAAAAAGGTTCGTGAACGGCTGAACCGGATCGCCGGGCAAGTGGGGGGAATNCAGCGGATGGTGGAGGATGGCCGATACTGCATGGACATTCTNGCCCAGACGCGATCCGTTACCGCCGCTCTGCGGGCGGTGGAGGACCTGATCATGGAGAACCACCTGAAAACCTGCGTAACCCGGGCGATCAGAAGCGACGACGCCGAGGCGCANCAGGANAAGATGGAGGAGCTGATGCAGATCCTGGCACAGTTCCGCAAGTACGGATAATCCCCGGCCGGGCGCGTCCNCCGGCCAGGGGGCCGTCGTTCAGGAGGCCCGAATCTTCAGGCGCTTCAGCCTGAGCGAGTTATACACCACATTCAGGGAACTCATGCTCATGGCGGCGGCCCCTACCATGGGGTGGAGCAGCCCCAGCATCGCCACGGGTACAGCCAGAATATTGTAGAACCAGGCCCAGAAGAAGTTCTCCTTGATCTTCCGGAAGGTAGCCCGGGAGAGGTTCACCGCCGTTACCAGGGCCATCAGATCNCCCCGCACCAGGGTGATNTCGGCGGCCTCGATAGCGATATCCGTGCCGGTTCCGATGGCGATCCCCACGTTGGCNTGCTTGAGAGCCGGCGCATCGTTGATGCCGTCACCCACCATGGCGACCACTCCGTAGCTTTCCTGAAGGCGCCGGATCTCGTCCACCTTCCCGTCGGGCAGCACCTGGGCCACCACCCGGGTGATTCCTGCCGCTTCGGCGATGGCCCGGGCCGTGCCGTAGTTGTCGCCGGTAATCATGGCCGTTGCGATTCCCCGTTCTTCCAGCGCCCTGATCGCCTCGAGGGAGCTCTCCTTCAGGGGGTCCGCCACGGCCAGGACCCCGGCGAGGCGATCGTCGACGGCCACGAGAATCGCCGTGCGCGCCCGGGATTCCAGCNCTTCCAGGGCTTNCTCGAGGGGTGACGGGTCGATCCCCGCCTGNATCATGAGATTCCTGCTGCCCACGCGGATCACCTGGTCTCCCGCCCGGGCGGTGATGCCCGCNCCGGTGGTGGAGGAAAAATCGCGACACTCCTGCAGGGGGAGGTCCCGCTCCCGGGCGGCTTCCACGATNGCCCTGGCCAGGGGGTGNTCGCTGAGCTGTTCTGCCGAGGCGGCCCCCTCCAGGAGTTCCTGCTCCGTGAAGCCCGGGGCGGGCACGATATCGGTGAGNTGGGGCTTCCCGGCGGTGATCGTTCCCGTCTTGTCGAAGGCCACCAGGGNCACATCCTTCAGGGTCTGGACCGCCTCACCGTTCCGGATCAGGATTCCCTGCTCCGCCCCGATCCCGCTACCCACCATGAGGGCCGTGGGCGTTCCCAGCCCCAGNGCGCAGGGGCAGGCGATAACCAGAACCGCCGTGGCCGTTATAAAGGCCAGCGTCAGGGGCGGCAGATCGGGGTTCACCCAGGGGAGAAAGCCCGCCCCCCAGGTGATGATCGCCCTGTGAAGGTCGGGGAAAAGCAGGTACGACGCAAAGGTCCCGGCCGTCAGAGCGAGAATGACCGGTACAAAGTAGCCCGTCACACGGTCGGCGAAATCCTGAATCGGAACCTTGCTGCCCTGACACTCCTCTACCAGGGAGATNACCTGGGCCAGAAAGGTGTCCTTCCCCGTTTTTGTCACCCTCACCGTGAGGGCTCCCTCCTGGTTGAGGGTTGCCCCTATCACGGGTTGGCCCGGTTCCCTGCGTACCGGCAGGGGCTCTCCCGTGGCCATGCTCTCGTCGATATGGCTGGTGCCGGTGAGGATTTCTCCGTCGGTGGGGATCTTCTCCCCGGGCCGGACAACCATGACATCTCCCTCGCCGAGGGAGCTCACGTCCACNTCCTTTTCCTGGCCATCCACCAGAACCCGGGCTGTCTTTGCTCCCAGCTGAATCAGCTTGCGCAGCGCCTCCGAGGCCCGTCCCTTGGCCCTGGCCTCGAGNTACTTGCCGATCAGGTGGAAGGTCATAATGGTGACGGCCATCTCGGTGAAGGCCTGAAGGGGAAAAAAGAAGGCCGCCACCCCCGCCAGGAAGGCCGGCAGGGACCCCAGCGATACCAGGACATCCATGTTGGGCCGGCCCGAGAAGAGAGCCCGGAACGCTCCCCGGTGAACGTGGANCCCCACCCCGAAGATNACGGGAATCCCCAGAAGGGTAATGATCAGCTGNTAGGCCGGTATGTTCACCCCCGCCATGGCGAGAATCATCAGGGTCATGACCGCCCCGGCCAGAACCGACGAAATCTGCATCCTCCGGCGGGCCTGGTTCAAGGCCTGGTCGGGCTGGTCCGGGGAACGNTCCCCGTCGTCGATGACGAGTTCGAACCCCGCCTGATGGATCTCCCGGGCGAGGTCCTCCAGGGAAACCTCCCGGGGATCGAAGGAGAACGATGCCTTTTCGGCGGCAAAGTTTACCGTTGCCTGGCGAACGCCGGGCCTCTTCCGGAGCGTTCCCTCCACACCGGCTGCGCAGGAGGCGCAGCTCATCCCCTTAACGGGCAGTGTGATGGTCTCCACCAGGGGAGGGGCGGTTTCTGTCTCGTTCCTGTGCATAATGCCTCCTGACACGCTCTAATATAGTATACCCCCCTAGGGTATGTAAAGAGAGATGAAGAGATGTAAAGAGCAGGTACAGAGCGGTTGCACAATGAGCCGGTCGCGGTGTAGCGTCGTTTCGTGATACCTCTCCGTGATGATTCCCGGGGGTGGCTCCGTTCCCCCCGAAGACTGCTCGTTCTGCTCTTCCTCATCCTTCCGGCTGCCTCTGCCGTGGCGCACCCCCATATCTGGGTCGATAGCAGGGTAGAGGTTCGCGCGGCGGGGACCTCTCTCGAGGCGGTGCGCGCCTACTGGACCTTCGATCCCTTCTTCTCGGAGATGATCCTCTTTGATTACGGTCGGCCCCGTGGCGAGGGGGGCGCCTTCACGGCGGCCCAGGTCGAGGATATCCGTCAGGGGGCGTTCGAGAACTTGCGTCACTACGGGTTCTTCACCGTCCTGCGGGTCGACGGTGAACGACGGGCTGTGGAGCGGGTAGAGAACTTCTCCACCTTTCTCGATGGGGAGGAGTCCCTGGTCTATGCCTTCGATATTCCCCTGAACGTTTCCGTTCCGCCGGCGGGGGTGGAACTTGCCGTCTCCATGTACGACGAGACCTTCTTCACCGACATGATGTTCTCCGAGCCCTACGCTACCGTCTCGGGGGATCAGGACCTGCGGTTCACCATGAACCGGACCCGCGAGGTTCACTCCATTCCCATCTGGGGGGAGATGAACCGCGAGACCATCGTTTTTCGCTTCCGCCGCCGATAACCTCGGGGAATCAGCTGGAAAAAACCTCTCCGTTACACGAGACTGGAGACACGAGACTGGAAGCGTAGTCATTGCTGTGTACGGGAGGTACGGTGGGCCATCATGACTCGGGACAGTATTCAACGCTCAGGAGCGACCTGGCGGTGTCGTTCATTACCATCACCGCCGTGGCGGTGGTCCTGGTGGGGGGGATCTCCTTCCACAACGCCCGCTGGTCGATCAACAGCGTATCAACTCACCTGCGGCGCGAGGTAGTCCTGCGGATCCAGGAAAACCTGGAGTCCTTCCTCGAGCCGGCACTCCAGATCAACCAAGCTAATACCCGGGCCGTCTCGGCGGGCCAGATCGACCCGGAAGATCAGGGGGCGCTGCTGGAGCGGTTTCGCCAGCAGATCGATCTGATTCCCTCGGTCTCGAGCGTGTATTTCGGGAACACCCGGGGAGGGCTGGCCAACAGCGGCCGCGAGTCCCTGGCGGATGAGCGGTACGTGATTTTTACCGAGGGCTTTCGGGCAGGGCCCTTTGAGAAGTGGAGCATCGATCCCCGGGGAACCCTCCAGGAGCTCGTGGCGGTGGTTCCCGATTTTGATGCCCGTACCAGGGGGTGGTACCGCGATGCTCTGGCCCTGGACGAGGCGGTGTGGTCCGACGTGTACGTGCTCTTCACGGGGCAGGATATGGCCCTGGCCGCGAGCCGCCCCGCCTACGATCCCGGGGGAACCTTCGTGGGGGTCTTTTCGGTGGATCTCTTTCTCGGGAAGATCGGCGATTTTCTTCAGAGCCTCGAGATCGGTGCCCGGGGAAAGGCCTTTCTGGTGGATAACCGGGGGTATCTCGTGGCCTCGTCCCTGGCCGAAGAGACCTCGATTCTCCGGAACGGCGAGGGAGGATATCGCCTGCGGCGCCTGGACGAGAGCTCCAGCGATATCATCCGCGCTGCCGCAACACTCTTCCGGAACGAGGAACGTCGCTTTTCTCCCTCCCCCGGCCTCCGGGACGAACGGTTTTTTGTGGGAGGGCGGGCCCATTTTATCCACGTCGCGCCCCTGCGCTACCGGTCGGGTCCGGACTGGTTCATCGGGGTGGTGATTCCCGAGGCCGATTTCATGGGGAGGATCGAGCAGAATAACCGCATTCTTCTGCTGATCATCCTGGCAGTTCTGTTTTTCTGCGCTGCCCTGGGGGTTCTCACGGCCCGGCGAATCACCGGCCCGATCAAGTCTCTCACCGATGCTGCGGGGGAACTCGCCTCGGGGGAACGGGCGGAGCAGATTCCCGAAGATTCGCCCCTTCTGGAGATTCACCAGTTGACCCATTCCTTCAACGAGATGTCCCGGCGCCTGGCGGAGACCGTGGCAGGTCTGAAAGAGGAGGTACGGGAGCGGGAGCAGGCCCAGGTAGCGCTTCAGCACAGTCTGGACGAGAAGGAAGTGCTGCTTCGGGAGGTGCATCACCGGGTGAACAATAACCTGAGTGTCGTGGCGGGGCTTCTGAACCTCCAGGCGTCGACGATCAGGACCCCCCAGCAGGCCGTCGCCGGGTTTGAGATGAGCCGGAGCCGGATCATGACCATGGCTCTGGTTCACGAGGAACTCTGCACCTCCGAAGATCTGGCCAGAATCGGGATGGACCCCTTTCTGAACCACGTGGCGATGCAGGTTCCCCAGTTTCAGGAGACTCGGGGGCGCATCACCCTGAACATCGACGCCGGAGACCTGAGTTGCAGCGTGGACCAGGCGATTGTCTGCGGTCTCGTGGTGAACGAGCTGGTGGGGAACGCCATCACCTACGCCTTTCCCCGGGGAGAGCCGGGTCAGGTCTGGGTAACCCTTCGGGAGAGATTCCCGGGATACGAGCTGGTGGTTCGTGATAACGGGGTGGGGCTCCCCGAGGGGGTCGCCTCAGGGGATACCCTGGGACTCACCCTGGTCCGGATGCTGGCCGAGCAAATTCGGGGGGATTTTCGTATCGAACCATCGCCGGGCGCACACTTTCGTCTCCTTTTCTGATACTCTCGTCAGGGCTGGTTCATTCTGGAATGACCAGGAACTCTCTGTCCCGGGTCGGGGGCGTGGATCAGGGGTAACGCAACAATGGACGTGATAAAACTCAAGGCATTTTGTACGGTCGCTTCCCTGCGGAGTATCAGCAAGGCTGCCGAGGTGCTCTACTACACCCAGCCTGCCGTGAGCGCCCAGATACGGGAGCTTGAAAACACCTACGGGGCGCGTCTGTTCCGGCGGGCGGGGCAGCAGCTGGATCTCACTCCTGCGGGTGAGGCCCTGCTTCCCCAGGCTCTGCGTCTTCTGGAAAACTTCGAACTGAGCCGTCAGGTAGTGGCCGATACGGTAGAGGAGGCCCGGAAGGCCCTTACCCTGGGGGCCAGTACCATGCCGGTGACCCATCTGGTGCCTGAACTGATCGCTTCCTTCGAGCAGGAGAATCCCGATGTTATGGTTTCCCTTGTCACGGGGAGCGCTGCCCAGATCGAGGACATGATTCTTACGGGCGATGTGGATGTGGGAATTCTGGGAAGGACCGAAGGAACCCGGGGAAAGGTCCGGTTTGTTCAGCACGATCTGCTCTACGACCCTCTGGTGATTGTTGTGGGTCCTGGCCACCCCTGGGCAAACAGGGGGGAGTCTCCCTCTCCCAGGGAGCTGGGGCAGGAACGGTATGTCCTGCCTCCGCCGAGCACCCTGACACGGCGGTTTGTGGAAAAATGGTTCCGCCGCCAGGGCCTCCACCCCGATGTGGCCTACGAGTTGATCAACACCGAGGCGATCAAGCGAATGGTCATGCATAACCACGGCGTGAGTATCCTGGGGAACCTGGTAGTTTCCCGGGAGCTGACGGCCGGATGGCTCCGGCGGGTGCCCTGCGAGTCGCTGGACATGGGCCGAACGATCTGCCTGGTTCACCAGCAGGAGTCGGAGCTGCCTCCGGCCGTGCTCGATTTCTGCAACTTTGTCACAGCTCGGTACGTAAATCCCGGTTTGCCCGGATAGAATCCCCTTTGTTCGGGTAAATCCCGGTCTCTCCGGATCCGCCTCCAGAGGGAGTCCGCCTCCAGAGGGAGTTCGCCTTCTAGACGAAGACCTGCTGCATGAAGACGTTCTGCATAACGTAGAGCGCCACGTAGCAGAGGATCGCCGCCATGGCGGGGGTGGCAACCCAGCCCAGCACGATGTTACGCAGGAGCTTCAGGTTCATGTTGCGCCCGCCCTTGGCCAGCCCCACCCCGAGGATCGAGCCCACCGCAGCCTGGGACTGCGAGACCGGCACCAGCGGAAACGAGGGCAATCCCACGGACTCCATAGCCTCCTTGAGCCCCTGGGAGGCAAAGAGGAAGAGCACCAGCGCCGTGGAGACGATCACCACGCAGGCCGTGATCGGCGAGAGCTTGAAGAGCTTGGACCCCACCGTGAGCATCAC
>NZ_KB891695.1:94360-101067 GCF_000373545.1 Alkalispirochaeta alkalica DSM 8900 | reverse complement strand
GGAGAAGATTACGTTGCTGTCGCGCTCAAAGGGGTCTAGACTGGACAAAACGCTCAGGAGGATGTTCATGAGTATCACCTTGCCCGAGGCCGTGCGACCGGAGTCGGTTGGTATGGCATCGAAAAATCTGGCGAATATCGATGATCTTGCCCACACGTTCATTGAGGAGAAGGCCTACCGTGGTGTGGTCGTTCTGGTGGCGCGGCACGGAGAGATCTGTTATTTCAAGGCCTTTGGAGAGGCCGATGAGGAGAAGCCCCTGAAGAAAGATGCTGTCTTCCGGCTCGCCTCAATGTCAAAGGTGCCGAGCGCAGTGGCGGTGATGCAGCTCTTTGAGCAGGGGAAAATAAGCCTTCACGAGCCGATTTCGAAGTATCTTCCCGAATTTAGTGAACCGAAGGTGGCGATACTGGAAAACTGGGGGGCTCTGAGACTCGAGCGAGCCAAGCGGGAGATAACCATCCATGATCTCCTGTCGATGACGGCAGGCATGACAAATACCTGGTGGTACAACCTGTTTACGCCGGACTGCTATCGGGTTGTTCCNAAGTTGTACAAAGAGGCGGGGCTCATGGATGATCTGGANGCTCCGAACATTACCCTCGAGGAGAACGTGAAGATCCTGGCCAGGATGCCGCTCATCGCCCATCCCGGTGAAATGTTTGACTATTCAAACAACAGTGTCGAGACGCTCTGCCGGTTGGTGGAGGTGGTGTCAGGGGTGGATTTTAACCGCTACCTGCAGGAGAACATCTTCGAGCCCCTGGGGATGCGGGAGACCTGGTTCTTCCCCCCCGATGAGGAACTTCACAGGGTGCCCGCTGCGTTCTGGGCGGGGACCGGGGAAAAGCACGTGGAGAAGCATCCCCTGGGCCTCGGTATGCTGGGTCCCGATTATACCTTCAGTCCGCACAAGACCTACTTTAGTGGCGCCGCCGGGTTGCACGGCACAACCTACGACTACTTTCGCTTTGCGCAGATGCTGCTCAACAAGGGGGTTCTTGAGGGAGTCCGGGTATTGAGCCGGGCGTCGGTGGAGCTGATGACTTCCAACCAGATTGGAGACCTCACGAACTGGCAGCTCACCGGAAACAAGTGGGGATACCAGCTCGATATCCAGGAGGGGGTCAATGCACCGGGAGGGTCCCTGCACTACCTGGGTGGTCCCGGCGCCTACAGCTGGCAGGGGTTCTGGAGTACGAAGTTCGTGAACAACCCGGCTCACGATACGGTTATCATGACGATGTCAACGCCGGGATTTGACGGGGCCTTGCCCAATAATCTCCGGATGATCGCTGCAGCCGCTGCTGCCGTGGAAGACTGATCGTCACGACAGATGCCCTGGCGCCCTGACAGTTCTTGCCCGATGGAAGGACGTCGGGGCGGTGGCGGTGTACGGTGATGTATCTTTCTGGCTTTTTATTTCTGGCACGATGCTTCTGACAGGCGAAAAAAGCGACGCTAATGGTTTCATGCAGAAGATTGATCTTCTAATATTATATAATATAACAAATTGATTTTTCTCTTTTAGTTGCACGGAAAANGCCTGNGATGTTGACTTTTGTTTNGCTTCAAATTAATTTGGGAACGAAATAATTTAATTGGCCGGGTTGGTAATTTGCCCGGTCAGGTCATTCATGCCAAGGAGAAAGTTTCATGAAAAACCCTGTTTACTCGTGGATGCGCGCCGCAGGTGTGGCGGGCATGCTTTGTATGTTCCTGTTTACCGCGGGAGCTGTTACGGGACTCCCCAGAGATTCCCGGGGTGTTGCCCAGGGACACCCGAACCAGAAGAGCATCGGGATGTATGTGGGAAGCGAACTTACCACTGATGGTTCCGTTCTGCTCGGTGGCTTCGGGCACGAGCCCTCCAGTCACTGGATCGAGATTGTTCCCCGGCAGGAGCATCCCCAGGGGGCTACCTGGAAGGTTGGCGTCACCGAAGATGCATCGATTCCCGGCAGGTTGATCGCGATCCCCCAGGCAGAGACGACCTACAAGTACATTACCGCGCATTATTCCGAGTTTGCCGGTTTTCCCCCGCCGTTGACCAACGGTGGTCTCAACGAGCACGGTGTTTCGGCTCGTGACATATGGTCTCCGTCGCGTCCGGAACTGGTGGAGATGTCCGAACGGTCTGCTCCCCAGACCGGGCCGCAGTACAGCGATCTCGCCCGTGCTGCCATGGAGCGGGCCAGGACAGCCCGCGAAGCGGTTGAGGTCGTGGGTGGTCTTATCGATGAACACGGTTTTTCTACCTACGGAGGAAACTCCCATATCTTTGCCGACCGGAATGAGGGCTGGGTCTTCATTAACTACGCCGGAGGGGAAGGGTTATGGGCGGCCGAGCGGATTGGTCCGGATGAGATTCGTGTGCTCTATCCCGGGTACATTCACGATTTCCCCGTGAACCCCGAGGACCACGACGGATATATGGCTTCCGAAAATCTTGTGGAGTTTGCCAGGGCCCAAGGCTGGTGGGATGGAGAAGGGGAGTTCATGAATCTCCAGGACGTGTTTGGTCGTCCCTTTCCCGCCGACGATCCCGAGGGATATTACCCGGATTTTTATGAGGAAGCCCGAAATCCCCTCGCGCTTGAGGCGGAGTTGTACGAGATGGTCCCTGTGAGTCTTGAGGATATGATTGCCTACGTTCGTGATCCTCGCTGGGCCACCGATTTTGCGGGATACGGACAGGTTGCACACCTTCGATCCGATGTGCGGGGCGAACTGCAGACGCTCTGGACAGCGATTACCACGGGTCTTACAACTCCCTTCGTGCCAATTCCCGTTGCCACAGAGAGTGTTCCTCCCGAGTTCAGCCAGCATCGCTACATGACCAAGGACGCCTCCTCGCATTTTCTTGATCCGGATTACAGTATGCTCGAGGCGACTCGCTACGCCACGCGGACATTCAAGCGACTTCTTTATTTCACATCGGAGCATCCCCTTGATTTCCTGAGGTCCGTTACCGGGGAGATAGAGGCCTTCGAGATCGATCTGTTTGCCGAGTGGGCTGCGCTTGAGAAGAGGGCGCTGGCCTTATANGAGGCTGGCCTGGAACAGCAGGCCCAGTCCGTTATCACCGGTAGTGTTCACAGGTGGCTGCTCGAGAGTCTCGATCTTGGTGAGGATCTGGTTCGTGAGGTGGAGGCCCGGACACGGGAACGCTATGGCATTCGCATGCCAANAGGTGAGCGTCCGGAGGGAAGTACGATTCCCGCCACGAGCGAGCACATGGCCCGTGAGGGCTGGGGTGCCATGATCCACGCCTATGACGAAAGGCTCGATGAATACCCCCGCGCCCACGGGATATACGATGAATATCGGGATTTGCTGGACCGGGTGAGATAACCCGGTCTGGTGCGGCCTGGTCTGCCCCCAGCGATTGGGGGCGACTGCTCCCCTTCACTCTGGCCTGGCCCAATAGAAGGGGATTAAGGCCCCACCCGGGGGGCTACGTGGGGCGGTTCTTCTTTCCCGTGCGTCCCTTGGGGCCCTTGGGTCCCTTGGGTCGACGCGCCTGAGGCGGGCCGCTCCCCCCCGGGCGGCGGGGGCCGCGCTGCTTTCCTGTTGCGGGACGGTGGCTGGTGACGCGTTCTACGCGTATCCTCGTGCCCTGATAGGAGTACCCGGCCAGGGCGTCTTCGACCTGCCTGGCCAGGGCTCCATCGACCTGCACCTCGCAGGAGTCGGTGTTGATGTTGATCCGTCCGATGTTGATATTGCCGGAATCGGTGGCCTTGTTGATCAGCCCGATAATCTGGGGCGGGAGCACCGACTGGCGGCGGCCGATGTTCAGACGGAGGCAGACCATGGAGTGAGCCTCCATCCGTTTGGGCCGGGTCTTGCTGAGCGTGGGATTAAGGTCCGGAGCATCGGCATACTGTTCCAGAAACCGATTGAACTCCACCGAGATAAACCGTTGCAGCAGTTCCTCGCGGTCGATTCCGGCAAGAGAGTCCCGAACGGCCTGCAGGTACGGTCCAACGGACTCCTNGTTCACTTCTACCTCTTTCACCCGGGNGAGAAGCTCCATCAGTCGGGCTTCGCAGATATCGTGCCCGCGCGGGATCTTGGCTTCCTCCATTTTCCGGCCGATGGTCCGTTCGATGTACGCGATTCGGTGCCCTTCGCGCATATGTACGAGCGCGAGGGATGCNCCGCTTCTGCCGGCCCGGCCGGTTCGTCCGCTCCGGTGGGTGTAGGCGGAAACCTCGTCGGGAAGGTCGTAGTGGATGACGTGAGTCAGGTTATCCACGTCCAGCCCCCGGGCAGCCACGTCGGTGGCGACCAGGAGCGACGGGTTCCCCTCCCGGAANCGACTCATTACGGTGTCGCGCTGGGATTGGGCCAGTTCGCCGTGAAGGGCGTCGGCGGTGTAGCCGTCCCGNGAGAGTCGGGCGGTTACGTCCTTTACCGTCTCCCGGGTGCGGCAGAAGATGATGGCGTACATGCCTGTCTTCACATCGATCAGCCGCTTGAGAGCCTCGTACTTATCGTGGGCGTGGACGCGGTAGTAGTAGTGNGTGACGGTACCGGCGCTCTGGTTCCTGTGCCCGGAGACGATCTCGTGGGGGTCGGTCATGTACGTCGCAGCGATTCTGGCCACCTCGGGTGGCATGGTGGCNGAAAAGAGCAGCGTACGGCGCGCGGGGTTTGCCGCGGCAAGGATGGCATCGAGTTCGTCCTTGAACCCCATGTCGAGCATCTGATCCGCCTCGTCGAGNACCAGGAAGCGGAGCGCCGAGAGGTCGGCAATGCCCNTATCCAGNAGNTCCTTCAGCCGTCCCGGTGTGGCCGTGATGATGTGAGGGCCTGCCTTCAGGTCGCGTATCTGGGACCCGAATGGAGCGCCTCCATACACGGCGGTCGTCCGGAGGCCCGGGAGATTTGCCCCGTACTCTGCAATCTCGCGCGAGACCTGCAGTCCAAGCTCACGGGTGGGGGTGAGGATCAGTGCCTGGGTTGTGCGGCTCGCAAGGTCGATATTTTGCAGCAGGGGTAGTCCGAAGGCAGCGGTCTTGCCGGTGCCCGTCTGAGCCAGTCCGGTAACATCCCGCTGCTCGGTCAGCAGGAAGGGGATCATCTCGGCTTGTATCGGAGTTGGTGTTTCAAAGCCACGGGCGCTGATTGCGTCGAGCAGGGCCGGGATCAGTCCCAGCTGGTCAAAAGATATCATGGATTCCTCGATTCGAATGTCTTTGGATGGTGGCTACCATTGACTGCGGAATGCCGCCGAGTGTCAAGGGGCGGGGCTATCTGCTAGCCGCTACCCGCTACCCGGCGTAGCGGACCCAGAAGAGGGCTGCCGTCCCGATGGCCAGAGCTGCCCAGAGCAGACGGTGATGATCCAGCACACGCCGTCCGTTGAAGGAGGCAAAGGGGAACCAGGGCAGGAGAATTTCGAAGACCAGCAGGGCNTGCAGGGGCATCACCGCCAGGGTGAGAAGCCTGGCAGGAAGGCCCGGNCCCTCTGCGAGCCCCCGGGTCTCGAAGACCAGCAGAAGCCAGGCCAGCGCCAGGAGCGCCAGGGCNCCGGAGAAGGCCACGGCTGCCAGCCGGGGGAGTTTGGTCCGGTAGTTCCAGCGGATTTCCACGGGATAGTGCGACCCCGGGGTGGGAAAGAGGCCACCGAAGAGGGCGGTGATCACCAGAGAGAGGACGAGGCCGGTTTCCCAGATCCGGTACCGCAGGGTGAGCCCCAGGGCACGGGCGGTGAGTTTCATGGCCCCCGAGCGAACCCCGAAGATCAGGCCGATCACGGCGGGCAGCTGCCAGAGAAGGTGAGGATGCAGCTCCCCGGCGGCGCCCACNCGCACCCGATGGAGCGCTACCAGGGCGGCCACAAGAAGGACGTTGAGCAGCCAGGGNAGGGCTCCGCCGCCCGGCAGGGTGCGCTGCTGCTCCCGGGGCGGTTCTGCAGCGCTCCGGGACCAGAGGAAATGGCCCGCGTCGATGGTATGAAAGGTGGGAGGGCCAATTTTAAGGAGGCTGAGTCCGTATCGGCGAAGCTGCTGCGCGGGGCTGAGCGGAACAAACCCCAGGTCGGCGAAGCGGTTGCTCGAGGGGGTGTTAAAGCCTTCCACGGTGGTAAAGAGTTCGTGGCACCCCATCTGGCGGAGTCTGGCGACCCCTTCCGCCACCAGCGCTGCGGCGACGCCCTGGCCCTGGGCGNCGGGGTCGGTGAAGAGCCATTTTATCACCCCCCCGAGGTGGTCCCCTTTATAGCGAAAGGTCTCGAGGACCACTGCTCCGGCGGGTGCTCCCGAGAGCTCGCAGAGGAAGGTGTGGCTGGTGAGGGTGACAAGGCTCCCCTGGAGGGGGCCGAAGGCGCGACGGGCCAGGCGTTTCACGGCCGGTTTGTCCCGGGGTTCCACGGGGCGAAGGTGGATGCGATCGCTCATGGGCGTCCTCTTTTTTGTACCGGTCTCTGGTGCGCCAGTCTCCAGTTGCGCCAGCCCCTGTGTGCACCGTGGCGCGCTGCACCGTGGGGAGCTGCATTGCGACAGGGGTGCCAGAAGGGTTACCCCGGACCCGATTCGAACGGGTGACCTACGGCTTAGGAGGCCGTTGCTCTATCCTGCTGAGCTACCGGGGCGCTTGGGNCATTCCCCCAGAGTCTACGAATCACGGCCGGGGCTGTCAATCGGACCGGGCCGGTTGGGGAGGACCGGTTCGGGGGAATCGGGGGCGTGGTCCTGGAG
>NZ_KB891695.1:22306-94015 GCF_000373545.1 Alkalispirochaeta alkalica DSM 8900 | reverse complement strand
TACACTGTACTATGAAATACGCAGGAGGAAGACCATGAAACGAAAAGGAATTGTTGCGCTGTTTGCGGGGGCCCTTGCGCTGGCAGCGATGCCGGTNTCGGCCAATACCAANACCATTGNNGATCTTGNTNNCTTCAAGGGCGCCTTTGAGGATTTCTCCAAGGAGTTTGCCAAGTCGCTGCCCATGAACAGTACCATCGGGCTCAACTGGTCCGATGCCTATATCGGCCAGATCCTGCCCCTGCCCAGCGTGGGCGTGGGCATTACCACGGGGTTCACCACCATTCCCCTGAAGGTCNTGGAGGACCTGGTGGACGATCTGNNGCTCGANTCCGGTTCGGCCCTGGGGGATATCCCCTCCCTGGGAGTGCCCCTGCCGGGCTACGCCTTCGACGCCCGGATCGGGGGGATTCTCTTNCCCTTCGACGTGGGGATCAAGTTCGGCACCATTCCCGATACCAAGATCGGGGATGTCGAGGTGGGGTACACCAATGTGGGGGTGGATCTGCGCTACGCCGTGCTCTCCGGGGGGTGGGTGATGCCCAAGGTCTCGGTGGGGGTGGGGTATAACTACCTCTCGGGGTCCGTGAAGGCGCCCCTGGGGCTGGGTGATGTCGAGATCGGCAGTGTTGATTACGATGATGGCGCTGGTGGTAGTGGCACTGCAACGGTGGAGCTCAAGGACCCCAACATCGATTTTGACTGGGAGGCCCACGTCTTTGATGTGAAGATCCAGGTGAGCAAGCAGTTCTTTGTGATCGAGCCCCACCTGGGGATGGGCGCCTCCTACGGCCGGGCCTCGACCAACGCCGGGTTTGACGGTGATATTACCGTTAAGGATGCTGGTGTTGACCTTGATCAACTGCAATCAATCTCCGGCGTGGACATCGATAAAGACAGCATCGGTATCTCCAAGGACGTGACCCCCTTCAGTACCCGGGTCTTTGGCGGTGCCTCGCTGAACCTGCCCTTCATGCGCTTTGATCTGAGCGCCATGTACAACCTCACCACCGGTGCCGTGGGTGGTACCCTGGGAGCGCGTATCCAGCTCTGACCGGCCCGCCTGTGCCGGNTGTGATTCANGGCCCCCCGGAGGATCTCCCCCGGGGGGCTTTTGCGTTCCTGCGCCCCGGGGCGCGGCGGTGCTTGCGCAGGGCCCGCTCCTCGGGCAAGAATGGCCCATGCTGCGCCTTCTTATCACGGGTGGAACCTTTGACAAACACTACGACGCGGTCCGGGGGGAACTCACCTTCCGGGATACCCACCTCCCCGGGATTCTGGAGACCGTGGGGTGTACCGTTCCCCTGGAACTGGAGATCTGCCGNCTGGTGGACAGCCTCGACATGGGCGACGAGGACCGCCAGGCCGTGGCNGAGGCCTGCCGGGCCGCCCGGGAGCGGGCTATNGTGATCACCCACGGGACAGATTCCATGACGCTCACGGCGGAACGGCTCCTTCAGGAGGANCTGGACAAGACGATNGTCCTGACGGGGGCGATGGTGCCCTTCACGGTGAGCGGTTCCGACGCGCTCTTTAATCTGGGCGGGGCCGTGGTAGCCGCCCAGACCTGCCCTCCCGGGGTCTATATTGTGATGCACGGCCGGGTGTTCGCTGCGGGCAGGGTGCGGAAGGACCGGGGCCGGGGCTGTTTTGAGGAGGTCCCGTGCGAGGTCTGAACCGATGGAAGATTTTCTCGCCGGGAGAGCCCGTGTCCCCGGAGCAGCCGGTTCCCCCGGAGCAGCCGGTTCCCCCGGAACAGCCCGTGGCGCCGGAAGCGGCTCCCCCCCTGGAGATGCGGGGGGTGGGGTTCTCCTATTCGCGAAAGCGCCCGCTCTTCGGGGACCTCGATATCACCCTGCCCCGGGGAGGGGTGGTGGGGCTTCTGGGGCGAAACGGTGCGGGCAAGACCACCCTGCTCAAGCTGGGTCTGGGGTTGCTCTTTCCCCGGGAGGGCCAGGTCTCTCTCTTCGGGCATCCTGCGGGGCAGCGGATTCCCGCTGTGCTCTCGCGCCTGGTCTTTATCCCCGAGCAGATCGCGCCTCCGGCGGTGACCCTGGCCCAGTATTTNCATCTTCAGGCGGGGTATTATCCGGCCTTCGATCCGGCCCGGGCCGAGGGGTGGGCCGAGNAGTTCGAACTTCCCCTGGATCAGCCCCTGCCGACGCTTTCCTACGGCCAGCAGAAGAAGTCTCTCCTGGTAACGGCTCTGGCCTGCGGGCCCGATCTCATAATCCTGGACGAGCCCACCAACGGCCTCGATATCCCTTCCAAAGGGGTGTTCCGCCGGTTGATCTCCCGGGCTGCCCAGGAGGGGTGCTCCGTGGTGGTCTCGACCCATCAGGTTCAGGATGTGGCCCGGCTGCTCGATCACGTGATTATTCTGGAGGGGGGACGGGTCCTCTTCCAGGCTTCCCGCAGGGNCCTGGTGGAGGCNCTGGAGTTGCGCCGGTTTTCCGGGGAGGACGAGGCCCGGCAGGCGGGGGCGCTGGCCTGGGAGGTTCGTTTTGGCACCGCCGTGGCGCTGGTCCCCCGGGAGGGAGAGGTCCCGGCCGGGGAGGATGAGCTGGATCTGGAACTGCTCTTTCACGCAGCCATGACGGACCCCGGGGCGCTGGTCGCGGTCTGCGGGGGAGGTGAGGGGTGAGGTTTCTCCACGTTCTGCGCCACGAGGTGGTGCTNCAGTTCAGGTCCCTTCTGCTGACGGCCGGGGGGATCGCCGGGGCTGTGACGGCCCTGCAGTTGCTCCGCTGGGCCCGGGGNCCCCGGCTCTTCAACATCTGGGNCTCCCTCGGGCCGGTGATGATTCTGGCGGGGATTCTGGTTACCCTGGGGGTTTTCGGGGAGATGAGGGACCCTCGCAGGAGGGAAGAGCTCCTCCTGCGGCCCGCCACGGCCGGGGAAAAGGTGGGTGCCAAGGTGCTGGTTTCCACGGTGATCTTTGCTGCGCTTCTGACGGTGGCCTACGTTGTGGCATCCCTGCTGGCNCTGGGCGGGTTCCTGCTTCTGGGCGGCCAGGGNAACGCCCTGGTGTTTCTGGACCGGGGGCGGTGGATTCAGCGGGCTGCCGAGAGTTTTCTGGGGTATNTGCCGGTCCAGGCGATGTTTACCNTCGGGGCGGTTTATTTTCGCCGCAATCCTTTGGGCCGGACCCTGCTGACGGCTGTGGCCTGGCTTGTGAGCTACGTGCTTCTGGGGGCGATTATGGTGCAGATCGTCTTTCTGCCCTACCTGTCGGGGCGCTACAGCGGGGTGGCCGCGCCGAGGGTCGAGGGGATCGCCCTGGACGGCATGGAGGGGTCTCTTCTCAGCGGGAGTATCTGGTCCCGGATCGTTCCCGAGGCGCTGGCGCTGGAGGAGCCNCTCTACGGGTTGTTCAATATCGGGGTGGTGTTGATATGCTGGGCGCTGGCGGTGCTGCGGTTCCGGGAGTCACAGGGGTAGGGATATGAAGATCTTTCGTTCTGGTCGGGTTCGGACGACGGGGGNGGCTCTCGCCGGNGATGAGGGGGCTCGCGCCCGGGAGCAGGAGACCCGCGCCCGGCAGGGGGTNCCCTNCTGGACCAATCGGGTGCTGCTGGCGCTCTATCTGGNGGGCCTTCTGGGTATGCTGGTGATCATGGTGGTGATCCGCCTCAGGCTGGACAGGATGGTGGAGATCACGCTCTAGGAGAATGCTCCGGGGGATTNCCCCGGGAGCCTGGAGGGCCCCCGGATTCCCCCGACGCTGGTGCTAGTCGTTGACGCGCTCGACGTACTCGCCGCTTTCGGTGTTCACGCGGATTTTATCGCCTGTTTTGATGAAGATGGGCACCTGAACGGTCAGCCCCGTTTCTACCACAACTGTTTTGGTGGCGCCCGTAACGGTATCTCCCTTGACCGCGTCAGGAGCGTCGGTCACGGTGTAGACAAGTTTCATGGGAATGATCACGTCGATGGGGTTCTCTCCCCACATGATGATCCGGTACTGATCCCCTTCTCTCAGGTATTTGCCGGTCTCTGCAAGAACATCGGCGGGGATCTCGAACTGTTCGTAGCTCTCGGCGTCCATGAAATGGTAGGATTCGCCGTCCACATACATATACTGGCCGTCCCGGTCGTAGACGTCGGCCACTTCCACGTTGTCGCTGGTCTTGATCGTCTCCCGCAGGACCGATCCTGTTTTTGCGTTCTTGAGTTTGCACCGGGTGAAGGCCGCGCCCTTTCCGGGGTTTACAAACTCCCGATCCGCTACAAGATACGGGTCCCCTTTGAAGAGAATATACATTCCCTTCTCGATTGCTCCGCCTTTAATCATGGCTTTGATTCCTCTCTTTGGATGATTGTGCCCGCCCTCGGGGACGGGCCGTGGTCCAGTTTACCCAAAAAGGGAGAAAGATATCACCCTCTGCAGGGAATCTTCTCCCAGGAGGTGCATCACCAGGCGGTCCACCCCCAGGGCGACGCCCGAGGAGGGGGGNAGCAGGGCCGGTGGCTGCAGGAACGAGGGGTCCCAGGGTTCGGGGGGCTGGCAGGCGGGGTCGGTCCCGCTCTGGCCGGGGTGTTTCTCCTGTGCCTGGTGGTTCATAAACCGCTGTATCACGGCGGGGTCGGTCTCCTCGCCAAAGCAGTTGGCGATTTCGATTCCCCCCAGGTAGAGTTCCCACCGGTCGGCCCAGGGGGTTCCGGGGATTCTCCGGGCNAGGGTCGGAACTGCTGCGGGATAGCGGGTGAGGAAGACGGGACGGTCCCGGGGCAGTCCCGGTTCCACGTGGCTCAGGAAGATGCGCTGGAAGAGGTCTTCCCAGGTCTCGTCGGGCTCGATCTTCAGGCACAGGCCTCGCTGGAGGGCCTCCCGGGCCAGGAGGTCCCGGTTCTCTTGCTCTGTTCCTGCCAGGGTCGCCGTGAGATCGATTCCCGCCCAGCGGAGCCAGGCGTCTTCCATGGTGATCTCCAGGGGCGGGGTGGGTTCTCCCAGTTCCCGCAGGAGTTCCCTGGTCAGGCGCAATGAGTCGGTGCCGTCGGCGTGGACGGTGTAGTACTCGAGCATGGTGAACTCCGGGCTGTGCCAGGGCCCGGGGGTCTCGGCGTTGCGGAAGCTGTGGGTGATCTCGTAGAGATTGCCCGATCCTGCGGCGAGAAGTTGTTTCAGGTGATATTCCGGCGAGGGGAGCAGGAAGAGCGCTTCTCCTGCCGGGGCCAGGGTCGTCGCGAAGAGCTGGAGATGGGCCTCGGGGATGGGGGTCCGCGTGAGCTGGGGGGTCTCCACTGCCAGGTATTCCCGGGCGTCAAAGAAGGCGCGGAGGCGCCGCAGGATCTCCGCTCGCGCCCGCAGGGCGGGGATTGTTGCTGAGGGTCCGGTCATTCCGGGAAGATACACGAAAGGAGTGGAATCAAACAATCCGCTCCATTATGGTGTAGGTATGGCTGAAGCGATGGATGATTTTGAGGAGGATCTGGAAAGCCTCGAGGACTACTGCGAGCAGGAGGACCAGGCGTATCTGGATCGTCTGGAAGAGGAGTTCTTCCGACCCCCGGGGAGCCCGACGCCTCGGGNTGGCTCAACGCCCTTGGCTGGNTCAACGTCTCCGGCGGGTTCGATGCCCCTGGCGGGGCAGGGAGCGCCGGAAGAGGAGGAGAGNCCCTTCGGCGAGCTGGAAGATATGGACGAGATCGGCGAAGGCTGAGACACTATCCCCCATGGAAATGACGAACCTTCCGAACCGGCGTGGTACCGGTGCGTTCAAGTGGGATCTGGCAAAGCCCGAGGAGATTCCCCTCTGGGTGGCCGATATGGACTATCCCGTGGCTCCCGAGATTGTGGAGGCCCTGGAGGGGCGGATCGCTCACCCCGTTTTCGGGTATACCCTGGTGCCGGATTCGTACTACCAGGCCTTTTGTGCCTGGCAGCTCCAGCGCAATCAGTGGGANCTCTCGCCGGAACACCTGGCCGTTGCTCCCGGGGTGATGCCCTCGATCTCCCTGCTGATCGAGGCCTGGACCGCTCCGGGCGAGGCCGTGGCGATCTTCTCGCCCGTGTATTTTCCCTTTTTCGAGGTGGTGGAACAGCTCCAGCGGAGGGTTGTGACGGTTCCCCTGACCGTGGAGAGNACCCCCGAGGGGCCCCGCCAGGTGATCGATCCCGATCGGCTGGATCGGGCTCTGGATGAGGCCGGGGTGCTTCTGGTGTGCTCGCCCCATAACCCCGGGGGGCGGGTCTGGTCCCGGCAGGAGCTGGAGATGATCGCCGAAGCGGCCCGGCGACGGGGGGTGCGGGTCATTTCCGACGAGATTCACGGCGATCTGATCTTCCCCGGCGAGCGGTTTGTGCCGTGGCACGCTCTGGACGGGGCCGATCCCCGGGACGTGGCGCTCCAGGCCCCCAGCAAGACCTTCAATATTGCGGGGCTCCCCACGGCGATGGCGATTATTCCTGACCGGGGAGAGCGGCAGCTCTTTCTGGATGCCCTGCACCGGCGCAAGCAGGATCTTTCCAACATTCTGGCGATCACCGCCGCCGAGGCGGGCTATGCCCGGGGAGCGGCCTGGCTGGAGGGGGTTCGCAGGGCGGTTCGGGAAAACCGGGAGCTTCTGCGGCAGGATCTGGCCGGGGAGGCGGGGGTGGCGGTCTACGCTGCCGAGGGGACCTTCGTTCCCTGGGTCGACTGCTCGGTGCGGTGGCGGGAGCGGCCCGGTTCCAGCGAGCGGTTCGGTCTGGTGGCGCGCCGGGAGGGGGTTTGGGTCTCCCCGGGGCGGCAGTTCGGGCCCGAGGGTGAGGGTCACCTGCGGGTCAACGTGGCGACCTCGCCGGAAATTTTGAGAGAGGGGCTCCAGCGTCTGCGACGGGCCCTGGAGCTCTTTGACGGGACGGGTGGCTCCGAAGCCGGAGCGCGCGCCCCGGCCGGTCTGGAGCGGTGAGTCANCTGCGGGGGGCNGTTATGACAGCGCTGCCCCTGGAGCTGGCGCCCCTGGTGGCCCCCTGGGGGGTGAAGCGTCCCCGGCCCGGGCAGATCTACCGGGGCAGGGGGCCCGGGGGCGGGGAGATCGCGGCCTGCTGTTCCGGTCCCGGAACGATCGCGGCGGCTCTGGGAGCGGCGCAGTTCCTGGCGCGGGTGCGGCCCCCCCTGCTGGTTATGGGGGGGATCGCCGCCGCCGGGGGGGGCGGGGCTGCTCCGGGGGACCTGGTTCTGGCTGACCGTCTGGGGTTCTACGGGGTGGATGTAACGGCCCTGGGGGCTCCTGCGGGAGCGCTCCGCCGGGACGATGCGCCGGAGCGGGAGGCTCCCCTGAGCCCCGATCTGGTCCTGGGGGGGGATCTCCCGGGGGAACGTCCCGGGGCTGATCTCTTTCTCGGTATGGCGGGGCAGATCCGGAGGGGGCTGATTCTCACGGGGGATTGCTTCCTCGATGCGCGCCTGCTGGGGGAGTTGCCCCCGGTCTGGCAGGAACGGATCGCCCGGGCCCAGGCGGTGGATATGGAGAGCGCTGCCTGGGCTGCGGCGGCCGATCGGGAGGGGGTGCCCTGGCTGGCGGCCCGCTACATTTCCGACGATCCCCGGCAGGACCGGCGGCTCTCCTTTCCCGAATCGTGCCGGCGGGCCGGTGAAATTCTCGGGCTGATTCCCGAATTGTTACTTCCCTGCGGGGCCTGACCCTGTTACCATAGATCCCCTGAATAACCCGGGTCCAGCGGACCACCGAGAGGAGCAGGCCCATGATCCCGCGAAAGTTTGAGTTGTTGCCCGAGCATCTCTATCCGTCCCAGGAATGGGCCATTGTGGAGACCGCCTTTTCCCAGCCCTGGATGGGCAACGCCGAGACGATTTTTGCGCTTTCCAACGGCTTTATCGGCGTTCGGGGGCTCCCCGAGGAGGGCCGCCCCACCATCGAGTCGGCCTCGTTCTGTAACGGCTTTCACGAGACCTGGCCCATCGTTCACGCCGAGGAGGCCTACGGCTTCGCCCGCACGGGCCAGACCATGGTGAACGTTCCCGATGCCACGCTGCTCAAGCTCTATGTGGACGACGAGCCCTTCTTTCTTCCCACGGCCCGCATGGTGGAGTACCGCCGGGAACTCGATTTCCGCACGGGCGTGCTCTCCCGTACCATCCACTGGGCTGCTCCCTCGGGCAAACAGGTGTATATCACCTCGCGGCGGCTGGTCTCGCTGGAGTACCGCCACCTAGGGGCGATCTCCTACGAGGTGACGGTTGATACCGACGCGCCCGTGGTGATTTCCTCGCAGTTGCTGAACCGCCAGGACAGTTTCGCTTCAGACGAGCGGGGGAACGGGGGGGCTTCCTCCGATCCCCGGCGGGCCAAGGGGTTTACCCAGCGGGTTCTGAACGCCCGGCACCATCTGGAGCGGGATCTGCGGATCTGCACGGGCTACCGCACCACCAACTCCGGCATGGTGCTCGGGGCAGGCATGGATCATATCATGGAGACCGACAACCCCTGGCAGATGCAGCGCTCCTGGAGCGAGGATCTGGGGAAGGTGGTCTTCACCGTGGACGCCCGGCCGGGCGTGCCCGTGCGGCTCACCAAGTTTTTCACCTACCACACCTCGCGAACCGTTCCCGCCGTTGAGGTGGTGGATCGGGCCTGTCGAACCCTGGACCGGGCCCTGCGCGACGGCTACCAGCACCTGGAAGAGCGGCAGCGCTCCTTCTTGGGCGAGTTCTGGAGCCACGCCGATGTGCAGGTGGACGCCGAGCCCCAGGTTCAGCAGGCTATCCGCTGGAACATCTTCCAGCTCTGTCAGGCCTCGGCCCGGGCCGAGACGACGGGAATCCCCGCCAAGGGGCTCACCGGTCAGGCCTACGAGGGGCACTACTTCTGGGATACCGAGATTTATGTTACCCCCTTCCTGACCTATACGGACCCCCGGATATCGCGGAACCTCCTGCGCTTCCGCCATTCCATGCTGCACCACGCCCGGGATCGGGCGCGGGAGCTCTCGGAGTCGGGGGCGCTCTTCCCCTGGAGAACGATCAACGGCGAGGAGGCCTCCTCCTATTACGCTGCCGGGACGGCCCAGTACCATATCAACGCCGATATAGCCTACGCCATCAAGAACTATCTCGATGCCCGGGGTGATTTTGACCTGGTGGCCGAGGTGGGCGCCGAGATCCTGGTTGAAACGGCGCGGCTCTGGTGCGATCTGGGTTTTTTCAGCCCCGAAACGGGGGATTTCCACATCCACGGGGTCACTGGTCCCGACGAGTATACCACCGTGGTGAACGACAACACCTTTACCAACCTGATGGCCCGGCGGAACCTGCGTTTTGCCGCTGCCATGGTGCGGCGTCTCCAGAAGGAACGTCCCGAGGCCTACGCCCACCTGGTGCACGAGACGGGTCTGGTCGAGACGGAATGCGCCGAGTGGGATCTCGCCGCCGATGCCATGTATATCCCCTTCGATATGGAGCGGGGGATTCTCCCCCAGGACGACAACTTCCTGGAAAAGGAGCGCTGGGATTTTGCCGGTACGCCCATAGACCGGTACCCCCTGCTTCTGCACTTTCATCCCCTGGTGATCTACCGCCACCAGGTGATCAAGCAGGCCGACGTGGTTCTGGCCATGGTTCTGCTGGGGGACGAGTTCACCCTGGAGGACAAGCGGCGAAACTTCGACTATTACGATCCCCTCACGACGGGGGATTCCTCCCTCTCGGCCTGCGTGCAGTCTATCCTTGCTGCCGAGATCGGCTACGAGGAGAAGGCCCTGGAGTATTTTCAGTACGCTCTCTTCATGGATCTGGCCAACGTGGCGGGCAACGTGGTGGATGGCGCCCATATCGCCTCCACCGGCGGGGTCTGGATGGCGATCACCTACGGGTTCGGGGGAATGCGCAATTACAACGGTGCCCTGAGTTTTGATCCCCGGTTGCCCTCAACCTGGGGGAACCTCTCCTTCCGGGTCCGGTACCACCAGAGCCGGATCGANGTGACGCTCGAACGGGAACGGTACCGGTTCGAGCTGATCGAGGGTGAGCCTGCGGAGATCACCGTCTGCGGTACCCCGCTGAAGCTTCTTCCCGGAGCACCTCTGGAGGTGAGCCCCCCCGGAGAGCGGCCCGAGTAGGCCCTCCGAGGAGGCGGCCCGGTCGGGCTGCCCCCGGGCGGTTGCCCAAATGCGCCGAATGATGCAATTCTACGGGGTATGACCAAAAGCATCTTTCTGAACACCCTGGTGATCGCCGTAACGGTTGCTTTTGCCGCAGCGGTGGCGCTTCCTGCCCAGGAGTCTGATCTGGCCCCGGGGGATCCCCGGGATGTGGATGTTCTTTCCCGCATGATTCAGGATCCCCCCGAGGGGTTCCTGCTCCTCGATGTGCGCACCCGGGAGGAGTACGAAACGGGCCACATTCCCGCGGCGCTCCATCTGGATCTGCAGGTTCTGGAAGAAGAGATGGCCCGGGAGAACCCCGCAGGGCTGGTGGTACTCTATTGCCGGTCGGGTCGGCGCAGCGCCGAGGCTGCCCGGGTTCTCCGCTCGCTGGGGTACGAGCAGGTCTACGATTTCGGGGCCCTCCACCGCTGGACGGGGCCGCTCTCCAGTTAGCCGGCGCCCGGTCGGGTCGCTCTCCAGTTTCAGGTCGTCTCCGGTAAAACCCGGTTGGGACCGGCAAAATACGAAACAGTCATAAGGAACGCAGAAGAAACCATGTCTACCACTACAGCCTACGGGGTTCTCCAGAGCTGGGATCTCCCCGATTATAACGGTACAGGAACCCTGTACCGGCACCTCCAGAGCGGGGCCCAGGTGTTCCATCTGGCCAACGACGATCCCGAGAACATGTTCGCCTTCGCCTTTGCCACCCTTCCCGAGGATTCCACCGGTGTGGCTCATATCCTGGAGCACACCGTGCTGTGCGGCTCCCGGGAGTTCCCCCTGAAGGATCCCTTTCTGCAGCTCCTGAAAGGGTCGGTCAATACCTTTCTCAACGCCATGACCTATCCCGACAGGACCGTGTACCCTGCGGCCAGCCCGGTNCGGCAGGANCTCTTCAACATGATGAAGGTCTACGGTGATGCCGTCTTCAGGCCCCTGCTCAAGCCCGGCCTCTTTCGNCAGGAGGGGCATCGCCTGCAGTTCAACGCCCGGGACGAGCTGGAAATAACGGGGATCGTCTACAACGAGATGAAGGGAAACTACTCGAGTCCCGATTCGATCGCCGCCGAGAAGTGCTATCAGTCGCTCTTTCCCGATACCCTCTACCGCCACGACTCCGGGGGCGATCCGGCGGTGATCCCGGAACTCACCTTTCAGGAGTTCCAGGACTTCCATCGCCGCTACTACCACCCCTCGAACGCCCGGATCATCCTCTACGGTGATATTCCTGCCGGGGATTACCTGGAATTTCTGGACCGCGAGTTTCTTGGGGNCTTTCAGGAGAGTTCAACCTTCCTGGTGCAGGACGAGCAGCCCCGATGGGAGGCTCCCCGGGTCTTTGAGGCAACCTGCCCCGTGGAGCCCCGGGAGGACCTCTCGCGGCGCAGCTCCGTCACCCTGAACTGGCTTCTGTTCCCCGTCACGGAGACGCGTCGCCTGCTGGCTGCCTCGATTCTGACAGAGGTTCTGCTGGGCAACAGCGGTTCGCCCCTCACGAAGGCCCTGATCGACAGCGGGCTGGGGCAGGATCTCTCTCCCGTCTTCGGCCTTGAGACGGATCTGCGCGAGGCGGTCTTCTCTGCGGGGCTTCGCGGCACCGAACCCGATCAGGCGCAGGCGATCGAGGATTGCATTCTCTCCACCCTGAAGGATCTGGCCAGGAAGGGCTTCGATCCCGAGCTGGTGGAGGGGGCGCTGCGGCGGGTGGAGTTCTATCACCGGGAGCTGAAGAGCGGCCCCAACGGGATGCGTGTAATGAACCGGATTCTCCGGTCCTGGATGTACGGAGCGAGCCCCGCAGCGGGGTTGCGCTTCAGCGAGGATATGGAGGCCTTCCGCGAGGATCTTCATCGGGAGCCCCGTCTGCTGGAACGGATGATCCAGGAGCTTCTCCTGGATAACCCCCACCGCTCGACGGTGATTGTGCGTCCCGACCCGGATCAGGCCCGGCGCGAGGAGGAGGAGCTGCGGGCCTTTCTGGCGCAGCGGCGGGAGTCCCTCAGCGAGGCCGAGGAAGAGCAAATCCGCCGGGAGGCNGCCGAGCTGGAGCGTCTTCAGACCGAGCCCGACGATCCCGATGTGGTGGCCAGGGTTCCCTTTCTTGCCCCCCGGGATATTCCCCGGGAGGTGCGTCGCATTCCCTTCAGGAAGGAGCCCCTGGGGCCGGAGTCGGCTCTCTATTGTCACGACGAGATGACCNGGGGAATTCTCTACCTCGATCTGACCTTCGATTTCGGGCGTCTGTCTCCCCGGGAGGAGTCGCTTCTGAACCTTCTGGGTGGTGCCTTCACCGAGTCGGGGCTGCCCGGCCTCTCCTTCGATCAGTTCAACCGCCAGGTGAACCTGAAGACGGGGGGTATTTCGGCCTACGTTTCCAATCAGACCCACCTGGGGGATCTCTCCCGGGTGCGCCGCCTCTTTGTGGTGCGCCTGAAGGTGCTCGACAGGGCCTGGCAGGAGGGCGCTGAACTCCTGCGGCGTCTTCTGGNAGAGGTCGATTTTTCCGATTCCGCCCGGCTGGTGCAGATTCTGGAAGAGATGCTTCAGGAAATGCTGGGGGGNGTGGTTCCGGCGGGGAACTATTTTGCCGGGCTGCGGTCCCTGCGGGGGCTCAGCGGTCTGATGGCGGTGGAGGAGGAGATTAACGGGGTTTCCCAGCTTCTTCATCTGCGCCGGATGGCAGAGGAGGACCCCCGTGCCCTGGGCCAGGAGCTCCTGGGGCTCGCCCTGGGGCTGATGGATCCTTCCCGGGTGAACGTGAATATCACGGGCTCCCGGGCCATGACCGACGAGATGGCCCGATGGGTCCCTTCGTTGCTGGAGACCCTTGCGCGGAGGAGGGCCGCCTTCTCCCCTACGGGGGTGCTCCCGGGAGGGGCGGCAGGCCCCGGCGGGGAGGGCGTGTCGGGGGGTGTTCCGGGGGTTGTGCTGCCACCGGGCGAGGCGCCGGCCCGGGAGTATCTGCTCGCTTCGGCGGGGGTTTCCTATGTGGCAGCGGCTCTGCGGGGNGTCTCTTTCGGGGAGCCCCTGGCAACGGCCCAGGACGTGGTGGCCCATCTGCTGCGGACGGGGCTCCTCTGGGAAAAGATCCGCATGCAGGGCGGTGCCTACGGGGCCTCTGCCCAGAGCAGAACCAGCGAGGGCGTCTTCAGCTTTGTCAGCTATCGGGACCCCCACAGTGCCAGGACGATTCGGGCCTATCAGGAGTCGCTTCAGGAGCTGGCCCGGCAGGAGGTCGATCCCGGGGTCCTCGATCTGGCCAAGGTGAGCCTCTTGGGGCGCGAGTTGCGGCCCCTGACGCCCCGCGAGGCGGGGTATATGAGTTTCCGGCGTTCTCTCCTGGGCGTCGATGACGAGCTCCGGCAGAGAATCCGCGATCAGGTGCGGGCGGTCACACCCGGTGAGGTTCGCCAGGTGGCGGAATTGCTCCGGGAGAACTTTTCCGGGGCTTCCCTGGCCGTTTTGGGTGGCGGTGCTGCCCTGGAGGAGCTCCGCCGGGACGAGACGCTGCCGGGAGGTGCGGGGGAGTTCCGTGTGACGGAGCTCGGCGTATAGCGCGGGTGCGCGGCTGCACGGGTCGGGAGCAACGGCTCGGGTACAATGGCTCGGGTGCAACGGGTGCGCGGCTGCACAGATCGTGGTGCATAACTGGCGTGAACCGTACTATAATTTCGGGGGCTGAAATACGGGGTCCCGAACGGCGGGGTCCGAATTGCCGGGCCCCGGGCCAGGTGGGGGAATTCCCCGTGGCATTCACGGAAAGGAAACCATGACCAAGGCGTTTGCTGCTTTCGGAGCGGCTGTTGTTTTTATCGTTGCCCGCCACGTTCTCTCCTTCGGGCTTCTTTCAACGCTGATCGTGACGGGCTTCTGCTATACCGGAATTTCCGCCCTGGGTGAGTCCTGGCCCCGGCGGCTTCGAGCCCGCCTCCCCTTCGGGGGAGGGCGGTCGTCCCGTGATTCCGGGCCCGGGACCGGAACCGGGCCGGAGCACCCCCGGGAGGGTTCGGCCGATGCGCCCCCGCCGGGCACGGAGCTTCTGGAGGCGCTCGCTCTGGGGAGCCGCAAGCTGGTACAGCTGCGCCGGGCTGCGGGGGTGATCGAGGAGCAGCGGGTTCGCGCCAAGGCGCTGGCCGTGTGCGACGCAGCGGCGCGGATCCTCAGCGAGATCCGCCAGGATCCGCAAAACCTCCGGAAGGCCCGGAAATTCCTTGATTATTACCTGGATGCCACCATAACGGTGGTGGAGCGTTACGGGGGGCTGGCACAGCGGGGGCTGCGGAGCCCCGAGATGGATTCTTCCCTCCAGCGCGCCGAGGCGAGCCTCGATACGATCCGGGTGGCCTACGAGAAACAGCTGCTGCAGCTCGTGGAGGACGATCTGCTCAATCTGGATGTGGAGGTCCGAGTTCTGGAGCAGACGATCCGCATGGAGGGGCTCGGCGAGTCCTGACGGTGGCTGCCCGCTTCTCCGGTCCTGCCTTGTTTCTGGTTTGTGATGGGGGAGTGGTGTATCTTGAGGATCAGGACTGTCGAGGTCGGGAGATGTCCAGGCTGAACCTGTGCAGGCTGTTCCTGTGCGCGCCGGCCTCGTGGAGGTCACGGATGTGCATATCATGGGTGTGTATGCCACACTGTGGTGCCCCGCCTCATCGGGAGGCCGGGTCCGCAGAGATGATAGAGCCGGGAGGGTAATAAGATATGACAGACGAGACAGAAAGGGATCAGCCCGGGAACGGACCGGGGCCATCGGGACAGGATCTGATCGGTGTGAACGATCTCGCTCCGGACCTCCGGGAACGGGCGCGCCAGATCGCCGCCGGCCTGGATGTTCGGGATCGCCAGAGCGTTGTCCAGTTCGGGGTGGGTCCCCAGCGGCGTATCTCGGAGTTCGCCGAGAAGATTCTCTCCGAGGTCCGGGCCCGGGACGGCGGCGAGGCAGGAGAGGTTCTGGGCGGGCTGGTCTCCGCGATTCGTTCTGCCGACGTGGGGAGTCTCGCCGCAGAACCCTCCGGTCTGGGGAGGCTCTTCGGGGGGGCAAAACGCCGGATTAACGCCTTTCTCCAGCGCTACGAGACGATCGCCTCCCGGATCGACGGGATCGTGAGCCAGCTCGAGCAGGCCCGCATGGGGTTGCTCAGGGACATCGCGCTTCTGGATACGCTCTACACCAAAAACACCGAGTACCTCCAGGAACTGGATGTGCATATCGCGGCGGGGGCGTTGCTGCTGGAGGAGGTTCGTACCAGGGTACTTCCGGAGTACCAGGAGCAGGCCCGTCTTTCGGGGGACCCGTCCCGGAGTCAGCAGCTCCAGGACATGAACCAGCTCGTTTCCCGGTTCGAGAAAAAACTTCACGATATGCAGCTCTCCCGTATGGTTGCGATCCAGACGGCTCCCCAGATCCGCCTCATCCAGGGGAACAACGAGACCCTGGTGGAGAAGATCCAGAACTCGATCCTCACCACGATTCCCCTCTGGAAGAGCCAGGTGGTGATCGCCCTGGGGCTGGTGCGCCAGAAAAAGGCCCTGGAGTTGCAGCGCCAGGTCACGGATACCACCAACGAGCTTCTGGAGAAGAACGCCCGGATGCTGCGCGAGAGCTCGGCCGGGGTTGCCCGGGAGAGCGAGCGGGCTATTGTAGAAATAGAGACCCTCAAGACGGTGAACGATGAACTGATCGCCACGATCGAGGAGACCCTGCAGATTCAGCAGGAGGGGCGGGAAAAACGGGCCCGCGCCGAGGAGGCTCTGGCCGAGATGGAGAGCGATCTCTCGCGACGGCTCCAGCGGATCACCGCCGGAGAGGACGAGAGCTCCCGGGAGGTCGGCGAATCGTGACCGCTCCGGGGTGGGCCCTGATCACGGGAGCCACTTCCGGTCTCGGCCGGGCCCTGGCCCGGAGATGCGCCCTGGCGGGGTGGGATCTGGTGCTGGTGGCCCGGCGTGATGCCCTGCTGCAGGAACTGGAGCGGGAGATAACCCGCGAGCTGGTCGAGCGCTGTACCTCGCGGCGGATACGGCTGGTGTGCTTGGATCTCTCGGTGCCCTCCGCCGTGGATGTGCTGGAGCGAAGCCTGGCGGACCAGGGGGTAGATCCCGGGGAGATCGGCCTGCTCATCAATAACGCCGGTGTGGGTGATCACGGGTGCTTTCACGAACTCTCCCGCGAGCGGATTGAGCAGACCATCGCCCTGAATGTCTGCGTTGTCACCCAGGCGATTCACCGTTTTCTTCCCCGGATGAAGCGGGGGAGTACGGTCTGCACCGTGGCGTCGGTGGCTGCTTTCACACCGGGCCCGCTCATGGCCGTCTACTACGCGAGCAAGGCCTACGCCCTGAGTCTGTCGGAGTCTCTGGCCGAGGAGTACCGCCCCAGGGGGGTCCGTTTTGTGGCGGTGTGTCCCGGTCCCTTTCAGAGCGGGTTTCACGCTGCTGCGGGAATCGGTTCGGGAGGGCGCTTGCCCACGGCCGATGCTGTGGCCGGGCGGGTGATGGCGGCGGTTCGACGGGGGAGTGCTGTGGTGCCCGTGGGGGGCGGGGCCTGGCTGTGGGCCCTGGCGGGGCCCCGGTTGCCCCGGTGGGCAGCGCGCCGGATTATGCACGCCCTTCAGCGACGGCGTTCGTGAGGTGGTGTTCCTGAAAGGGTGTTCCTGAAGTGATCGTGCTGAAACTGTCTTCTTGAAGCGACGTTCTTGAACGGTTGTCCTCATTGGTCTACAATACGCGAGGTGTTTGTAAAAACCCTGCGGTCCGGGGATCCTCGCCGGAGGGGCCTGCAGACGCCTCGGATCATCACAATTCCAGTTTCCATGAAGGAGAGACGGTATGTCTAAAATGAAAGTACGATCGGGAGTTCTTACGGGCAACGAACTGCAGGAGGTCTTTGCCTACTGTAAGGAGACCAGGTGCGCCCTCCCTGCGGTAAACGTAATCGGTTCTTCCACGATCAACGCGGCCATGTACGCGGCAAAGCAGGCCAATAGTCCCATCATCATCCAGTTTTCCAACGGCGGTGCGGTCTTTAACGCCGGAAAATATCTGGACAACACCAACCAGCGGGCGGCTGTGGCAGGAGCTGTGGCGGGGGCACACCATATCCGGATGCTCTCCAAGCTCTACGGGGTTCCCGTAATCCTCCACACCGATCACTGCGCACGGAAGCTCCTTCCCTGGGTGGACGGTATGCTCGAGGCGGGCGAAGAGTACTTCAAGTCCACGGGAGAGCCCCTGTACAGCTCCCACATGCTGGACCTCTCGGAAGAGGATCTGGATGCGAACATCAAGACCTGCGCCGAGTACCTGGAGCGCATGGCAAAAATCAATATGACCCTGGAGATCGAGCTGGGCGTTACCGGTGGTGAAGAGGACGGCGTGGATAACAGTCACATCGATTCTTCCCGGCTCTACACCCAGCCCGAAGAGGTTCTTCAGGCCTACGATGCCCTGAACCCCCTGGGGAAATTTACCGTGGCTGCCGCTTTTGGAAATACCCACGGGGTATACAAGCCGGGTAACGTGGTCCTCCGTCCCGAGATTCTCAAGCACTCCCAGGCCATGATCCGGCAGGAGCGGGGTCGCAGCGAGGAGAAGCCCCTGGATCTGGTTTTCCACGGCGGGTCCGGTTCGGAACAGGCCAAGATCACCGAGGCGATCGAGTACGGTGTGGTGAAGATGAACATCGACACCGATACGCAGTGGGCCTTCACGCGTCCGATCAGGGAGTACATGGATGAACACCACGACTACCTGATGGCCCAGATCGGAAACCCCGAGGGCGAGGACAAGCCCAACAAGAAGTACATCGATCCCCGGGCCTGGATGGTGGCGGGCGAGAAGGGCTTTGCCGAGCGCCTGGTTCAGGCCTTCCGGGACCTGAACGCCTTCGACCAGTTCGACCTTGGCTGATCGGGTCGGCCCGTGATATCTTTCGGTGCAGCGCGGGGAGAACACTCCCTGCGCTGGTATCCGCTGGATACTACGGCGATCATCTTTCCTCCCGCCCTCTCTGCCCGCTTTACTACGGTATTCAGAATCTCGGCGCGCCTGAAGGAGCCCGTGGATCTCCCTGTGCTGGAGCGGGTAACGGCCGAGCTTTACCGTCGTGCGCCCTATTTCTGTGTACGCCTCCGGCAGGGGTTCTTCTGGTACTATCTGGAGGAGTGCCCTCCCTCGGGGGTGTTGCGGGACGACGGCTTCCCCTGTATGGACTTGCCCCGTCGCGGCAGTGCCCGGCCACTTCTGGTGATTCGGGCCCGGGGGAACCGGGTGGCGCTGGAGGTCTCCCACGTTCTCACCGATGGAAGGGGCGCGCTCCTCTTCCTGCGAACCCTGCTGGAGATGTATACCGCTCTGGGTCGCGGTGATTCTCCCGGAGAAGTTGCGGATATTCTGCGGCCCGGCGAGCCCGAATCGTGGGAAACCCGCTACGCCAGCAGGCTCTTTTATCGGCCCGGACAGCCCCTGCCTCCATCCTATGCTCCGGCCTGGCACGTGCCCGGCCCCCTGCTCGGGCAGGGGCGGTATCACGTGACCACCGGAAGGTATCCCCTGGAGCCGCTTCGGGAGAGGGCCCGGGCCATGGGCGTTTCCATGACCGACCTCTTTCTGGCTCTCTTTATCTACGCGCTCCAGCTCTGTTACCGCCAGGAACCGCGACCGCGCCGGCACCGGCGTCCCCTGCGGATTCTTGTTCCCGTGGATATGAGGCCCGGCACGGGGCTGCAAACCATGCGGAACTTTTTTGTCTACGCCATGGTCGAACTCGATCAGCGGCTGGGAATCTATCAGCTCGACGAGATCGCCCGCAACGTTCATCACCAGCTCCGGGCACAACTGGATCCCCGCAGTTTGCGAAAACAGGTGGCGCGGAACGTGGCGGCCCGGAGAAACTGGTTCAACCGGTCAATCCCGGTGTTCCTGAAAGATCTGATTCTTCGCGGGGTCTATCGATTTCAGGGCGAGGCCGTCAATACGGCGAGTTTCTCGAATCTGGGCGAGGTTTCCCTCTCCCGGGAGGGTGGGGACCGGGTGCTGGATCTGGATTTCATCGCGCCCCCCTCGGCGGTGACGGGGCCGAACATGACCCTGGTTTCCTTTCGGGGGACCGTCTCGGTGAGTTTCGGGAGTCTTCGCCGTGATCCCCGGGTGGAGAAGATCTTTTTTCAGACTCTGGCATCTCTGGGCATTCAGGGGGACCTCGTGACAAACTGGTCCGCTCCGGCAGAGGAAATCAGGAGGTAGCGCAGAATGTTCTGTACACATTGCGGGGTCAGGCTCGAACCCCATCGGGAGATCTGTCCGCTCTGCGGCGGCGGAGAGCAACAGAAACGGCCTCCCGAGCTGGCGGAGTACCCCGAAGCTCCCCGTATCGGCGAGGTTCCCTCGGATCGCAGGATCGTTTTCCGGTTTATCACGCTTCTTCTGGCCACGGTGGGGGTGATCGTTCTGGCGATCGACGGTGTTACGGGAACGGGCCTCTCCTGGTCACCTCTGGTGGTATACAGTCTGGCCACGGCCTGGGTTTTTCTGGCGCTTCCCTTTACGGGGATTCATCCCTGGGGGGCCTATCTGCTCGATGTTTCGGCCGTGGCGGCGCTCCTCTACGGGATCGCCCGCGCCACGGGAGGGGTCCGGAGCTGGTATCCCGATGTGGCCCTGCCCATTCTCGCCGTGAGCAGCCTGGTGATCGCCGCCTCGGTGGTGGTTGCAAGCCGTGTCCGGGGAGGTGTTCGACTCGCCGTTTCCCTGGCCATGTCCGGGCTGGTGTGCGTGGGGGTCGACCTGGTGATCAGAAATTACCGGGGACAGCCTCTGTACCCGGGGTGGTCCGGGCTGGTCCTTCTCACGGCGCTTCCGGCGGCGCTCTTTTTCCTGATTTTTCACGTCACGGTCTTGCGGTACGTCGATCTGCGGCGGCGCCTGCACCTCTAGGTCCGGACCGGGAAGAGTGTTCCTCCNGGTGGGATGTGGGGAGCCAGNGCGCGCAGGACGGGGGTGTCCCCGCCCTCTCCCGGAGGGCATACCAGAAAGAAGGCTCCTCCGCCACCGGCCCCGCTGAGCTTTCCCCCCAGGGCTCCCGCCCGGCGTCCCTCCCGAAGCAGGTGATCCAGCTCGGGTGTCGAGAGATCCAGGCTCCGCAGGGCCTCCTGGGCCTCCTCTGCTGCCTGTCCCCAGGCTTCGGGGGGGAGGGGTGAGCCCTTGGTGAGGACCCTCTGTGCGATCTCTCCCAGGTTGTGCAGGAGTGCATCGGTCTCGGTGGGGCTGGTCCGGCGTCGCTCCGCCACGGCGGCGATCAGCTCGGCTGTCTTCCTGCGGCGGGGGATGGAGCCTGCCACCAGGTTCAGCCGTGGTACTGCCAGGGGTTCTGCCCGGGGCAGTTCTGCTTCCGGGGAGAAGAAGAAGGCCCGGGGGCTTTCCAGGGTGCTCAGGCCCGTGTCGATCCCGCTGGGGGTGCCGTGGAAGAACCGTTCCAGCTCGTGGGCTATGTGCCAGACCTGGCGGGGCGGTGCCGGTTCCTGCTCTGCCTCCCGGGCCCAGCCCGTTCCCAGGCGCGCCAGGGCTGTGCAGAGGGCGGCACTGGAGCCAAAACCGCTCCCCAGAGGGAGCCGTGCCTGGAGTTCCAGCGTCCCCGGCGGGAGCCCTCCCGTGGCACCCAGGCGGGGCAGCGCTCGGGACAGGACCTCCTGGAGATGAGGGAAAAAGCCTTCCACACCCGGGGGGAGGGGGATCTCTCGGGTATCGTGGGCGGTATCCCCGGTCTGGAGAGGGGTCCCGGGAAGCGCGCCCGTGAAGATCCGGAAGGTCCAGTCCGAACCGGGGCGGTAGGTAAGGCGGACTCCCCGGTCCAGGGGAATCCCCAGGGCAGGAAATCCGTAGACCGCTGCGTGTTCCCCAAAGAGGAGGAGTTTTCCCGGGGTTTCCAGGGTTATCTCTCGCACGAAACCTCCTCCCGGATCAGCCCCCGGGGTTCCACCGTCAGGGGGACCATCTCCCGGGGACAGGCCCCGGGGAGGGCCTCCCGGCGGGGACCTCCCGGGGAAGCATCTCCGCCCGAAGCGGCTGCGACAAAGAGAATGATCTGCTCGTCTCCGGCCCCGCTGGTCTTGGCCCGCCAGAGATCGTCGGCCCCGGCGAGGGGCGCCACAGCGGGGACCCCGATCCGTTCCCCCAGTTGCTGCGAGAGCTCCCTGGCCTCGGCCAGGGCAGAGAAGAGGGTTTCCCGCGATTCTGCGCGGCCCAGACTCCCCACGATCGNGTTATTCCGTTCCAGAAACCGCTCTGCCTCGACAGAACCCCGAGGGAANGCCCTGGNGAAGGCCTCCACGGCGGGGCCACTCTTCACGGGGGACCCCGAAGCCGAGGAGAAGAGGGATATCCCCCCGGCTTCCCAGCGGGTATGGAGATCCAGGGAGGTCCAGCCGGGAGGATCGCCTCCCCTGAAGCGAATGGTGCCTCCTGTGATAGAGCAGGCCAGGTCGTAGCCGCTGCCACGCCCCCCCTGGAGCACCCGGTGCGCCCTGTGGGCGATCCGGAAGAGCAGGGGGATCTCTTTCAGCGGGTTCAGGCCGATCAGGTGAAGCAGGGCTGCCACGAGCAGAACCGTTGCGGCGGCGCTGGAGCCCAGCCCCTGTTTGACCCCTCCCCGGGCAGAAAAGAAGCAACTCGTGTCCACCGTGACGGTCCGATTTTTTTTCCTGGCCGATCAGGTGAAGCAGGGCTGCCACGAGCAGAACCGTTGCGGCGGCACTGGAGCCCAGCCCCTGTTTGACCCCTCCCCGGGCAGAAAAGAAGCAACTCGTGTCCACCGTGACGGTCCGGGGGGGAGAATCGTCCCGGACGGGGCAATCGTCCCGGACAGGGGCTGTCGCCTGTCCCTCCCGNGGAAGCAGTTCCATCAGGGCGGTCAGGACGCACTGGACCACGGGCAGGTGGTCCTGGGGCCAGAGGGCGGTCCCCGCCGAACCCTGGAGCGCACGCACNCGCAGGGGCGGGGTCCCCCGAAGGATATCCCGTCGGAAGGCAGCTGTTTCCCGAGGCCCCCCATCGTCCTGAAAGGAGGCACGGGCCCGGGGTGCAACGGCCAGGGCGATTCCCTCCCCNCCGGGACGGGTCAGGGCGTATTCTCCCGCCAGGAGCAGCGATGCAGGAACACTGTAGGTCACGCCGGGTCTTCTCCGGTGCCGTCTGGGGGGGGATCGATCGTCACGCCCGGACCCACCTCGCTGATGATCGCCGGGGATACCAGGAGGTCCCGGAACTCGTCNGCAACCTGACGGGCGTGGGAGGCATCGGTGATAACCTTCACCTGGGGNCCCGCGTCCATGGTTTCCCACACGGGGAGCCCCATGCGGCGGAGTTCCTCCAGCCCCCGGATGATATCGAGGGACTGGGGCAGCCAGTAGAGGATCGGCGGGTTCGCCCCGAACATGGTGCTGAACATCCGCAGGTAGCTCAGGCGGGCCGCCTCACCCAGCCGCTCCAGATCCCGTCGGGAGATCGCCTCCCGGGTCTCCCGGGCCAGGGAGGGCGCGTCGGCAACCCAGGCCTCGTAAAAGGGAGAGGTATCCCTGGTCCGGTTCATGGCATCCCGCGAGGAAAGGGGCTTCTCGGCGGTGCTCACGGGCAGAACCACCACCCGCAGATCGGGCCACCAGGTNTCGGGGTAGAGCTGCTCCGCTGCGGGGGCTCCCGCAGCCCACTGGGTAAAACCGCCGTAGACGCTCCGGCACGCCGAGCCGGAGCCGATCCGCGCCAGCCGGGATATCTCCTCGGAGGGGCGCGCNCCCAGGGTAGCCGTGAGGGCGCTGGCAGCCAGGGCTGCAAACCCCGCAGCGGAACTGGCAAGCCCCGCAGCGGTGGGAAAATCATTGTCCGAGCGGACCGAAAAGTACAGATCCTGCGCCCTCGGGCCTCCCGTGCCTCCCTGCCCGGGATCGGTGACCCCGTCGGGGCGGGCCCGGGCGATTGCCTCCCGCACCGCGTCGAAGAAGGGCCTGAACCGCCGGGGGTCCTGGGTCACCCCGTTGAGGATNACCTGGTCCCGGAGGGGCTGGTCGCCACCATCCCCGCAGTCTACGGTGAGGGTGGTCCGGGCGGCGATGGCTCCCAGGGTTATGGCCACGCTGGGAGTAGCCGCCGTGTTGATCGCCCCCGGTTGTTTCCCCCANTATTTTGCCACGGCCAGGGAGGGATGCGCCGTGGCGGTAATCGTCCCGGGAAGGGGGCGGGCGTGAGGGGGCTGGTCATGACGCATGGTNGTCTCCCGGGGTCCTGCCGGGACCGGGCGAGGCGGTGCCCCGGTTCTGATNGTCGGNCCGCAGGGTCTGAAGGAGCCGGTGGGCCGCATCGAGGTTGAACACGCCCTGTTTCCAGAGGTCCTCGGCGAGGAGCGGGATCTCTTCGTGACGGGCGCCGCTTGCCCAGGCCAGACGCCGGGCGTGCTGGCGCATGTGGCCCTTCTGGATCCCCTCGCTGACCAGGGCCATCAGGGCCGCCAGGTTCTGGGCAAGACCCAGGGCAACGGCAATTCGTCCCAGACGGCTGGCAGAGCGCTCCATCGAGGGGTCCATAAAGAGGATCTTGAGCGAGAGACTGCTCACGGGATGCAGGCCCGTGGCCCCCCCCACTGTTCCCAGGGCGAGGGGCAGTTCCAGCTCTCCCTCCAGGTGGTCTCCGGAGATCCGGTATTCCGTGAGGGCCCGATAGGCGCCGCTTCGGGACGCGTAGGCGTGGGCCGCAGCCTCCACGGCCCGGGTGTCGTTTCCTGTAGCCGTTGCCAGGGCGCTGATGCCGTTCATGATTCCCTTGTTGTGGGTCACGGCTCGCAGCCGGTCGGCCCGGGCAAACTGGTTTGCCCGGACAATNCGCTCTCCCATGAGGGGGCCGTCGAAGGGAGACCGGGCCAGGTGGCGCAGGGGGATCGAGAAGGAGGCCCGGGCCCGGCGCCGGGGCGCGGCGTTGGTGAGAATCGCCATGAGCACCGAGCCGCCGCTCAACCGTTCCAGGGGAGCCCGCAACGCCTCGGCGGCCGTGTTAATGATGTTCGCTCCCATGGCGTCGCAGGTATCCACGTGAAGGTAGACCACCAGCATATCTTCCTCGGGAAGACGGGATACCTCGATCCCCCGGTAGCCCCCGCCCCGCTGCGTCATGGGGGCCAGAATTCCCTGGAGGGTCTTGTGAAGCTCCCGCTCGGCTCCTGAGATAGCCTCCTCCGCCCCTGGCAGGGGCTGGTCCAGGGCGATCTGGGCGGTCATGACCTGGCCCGTTCCGGTGGTGGTGAACCCGCCGCCCCGTCTGGCNATCAGCTGCCCCGCAAAGGAGGCCGCGGCGATCACCGAAGGCTCCTCCACGGCCAGGGGGATGTTAACGATATGGTCGTCGACAAGAAATCCCGGGGCCACTCCCAGGGGCACGGGCATAACGCCCAAGGCGGATTCCACCATCACGTCTGCCAGGTCCAGCAAGTCTCCCCCCGAGGACTCCATCTCCCCGGGGTCGAGTTCCAGAAGGTGCCTCAGGAGCTCGCGTTTTCGCCGCACCGGCAGCTTCCGGAAGTTCCGGGGCAGGGNGGGAGAGACCGTCTGAAAGGTCCGGGAGAAAAAATCATCCTGTCTATCGTCAATTCTGTCAGCCATGAGATACCTGCTCTTTAATCTTTATTCTGGGGGGTCGGGCCGGTCTTTTTCCAGCGAATCGGCCCGGTTATCACCGGAATCGGATCGGTTATCACCGGAATCGGCCCGGAGCGACGCCGCATCCCGCAGGAGCGCCTCGCCCATCAGGAGGGGAACCCGGCGCAACTCCGCTACCCCGGTGCATCCCGTGAGCACCAGGGCGTTCCTGATNACCCGGGCCAGCTCCTCTCCCAGGGCCAGCGCCCGGGGAATCCCTCCCCGGGAGAGCTCGCGGACAAAGGGCAGCGCCATTCCCGCGGCCTCGGCACCCAGGGCAAGGGAGGTTACCACTTCCAGGCCCGTGCGGATACCTCCCGAGGCCAGGATTCCCCGCCGGTTCCTGCCCAGGGCTGCCAGGGCGAGTCCCGTGGGAATGCCCCAGGTGTCGAACTCGCCAGCCACAGGCTGATCCAGGGGGTCATCGCTGCGGAAGGACTCCACCCGAACCCAGTTGGTGCCCCCTGCCCCGGCCAGGTCCACGTAGGAGGCTCCGGCAGCAAAGAGCTGGTTCACCTCCCGGGGAGCTATACCGAACCCCGTCTCTTTCACCATGACCGGTACGGGAGATCTTTCGATGAACCGGGAGATCGCCTCCAGGACACCCCGGAAGTCCCGNTCCCCCTCGGGCTGGAAGAGCTCCTGCCCGGGGTTGAGGTGGATGGCGATGCCGTCTGCCTGGAGCGTTTCCAGGAGCCGGTACAGCGAATCGTGGGATGTGCGGGGCAACTGGACCCCCCCGATATTGGCAAAGACCGGCACCGAGGGGGCGAACCGCTTCAGACGGAAATCGTCTATCACCTGGGGCTTTCGCAGAAGGATGCGGATGGACCCCATCCCCACGGGAATACCCAGTTCCGATGCCAGGGTGGCCAGATCCTTGTTCATCTGGTAGGCCTGGCGCGAGCCACCGGTCATGGAAGAGATGAAAATCGGCAGTCGGCAGGGAATCCCCAAAAAGGACATTCCCGTATCGACCCGGGAGGCATCGACCTCGGGGAGGGCCCGGTGGATCAGCCGGACCTCGTCGAGGCGGGTGCTGCTGGTCTCCACGCCGAACCGCTCCTGGTCCAGGCATATCTCCAGGTGCTGCGCCTTGCGCCGGGCCAGCCCGCCNTCCTCGGTGGAACTCAGGGAGCTGTGCATTCGTAGATCCGGTACTGGTCGTCCCTGATCTCCTTGAGGTAGTACCGTCCCGGAGGTATCGGGGCGGCCTGGGCCTGCTCTTCCGGGGGGACTTCACCCACAAAGGACTGGTATTCGGCGAAACTGGCGGGACGAGCCTCCTGGAGGACCCGCTCCATGTCCCAGGTGGCCAGGACCCGGGGCGCCTCGGGGGCCACGGTGAGGGAAAAGACCGACATGGTGTTCCCCGACCCGTAGGAGGCCAGAAGAATTTTCCTGCCCACCAGGGCATCGCCCTCTTCCCGGTGACGTTCGGCGAGGGTGAACATCAGGGAGACGAAGGCCGAGGCAGAGTAGGTGTTGCCGATATGGCGGATCGCCTCGATCCCCGACTGAAAGTGCCGCTCCNGGAGGAACTCTTTTGTCTCGGCCGGGCTCGTCCCCAGGTGTCGCTCCACCAGGCGGGACATCCCCATGAGGGCCATTTTATGGAAAGGCACGTGTACCACAAAAAGGTCCGTCTCTTTCAGGGTTTGGGCGGGATCGGTTCCGGCTCTGGCGCAGTGGTCCAGAAAAGCCGTTTCCAGGGCCTCGTTGTAGCAGTCCACGGAGTAGCGCCCCTTCACCCGGGCCGTGACGGACCCCAGGGGACGGAAAAAATCATCCACATCGCTCGAGGAGAACCCCGTGGAGGCCAGATTCAGCTCCAGCAGGCGGGGGTTTTCCTCCACCAGCATGGCCACGGCACCCGCTCCCTGGGTGATCTCTGCCGTGGAAGGGGTCTCNTAGCGGGCAATATCGGTGCACATCACCAGCCCCCGATCCCCCGGGCGCCCCGTTGTCCCGAGAAGGGAGGCCACGCTCATCAATGCCAGGGTTCCGCCGGCGCAGGCGTGCTGAACCTGNAAGGTCGAGAGGGTCTGGGGCAGATCCAGACCGTTTCGCTGGAGCGCGCCCTGAACGTAGGCGGAGATCGGCTTGGACATATCCACCGATGTCTCCGTTCCCGTGACGAGAAACCGCAGCGACCGGGCCCGGTCCTGTTCCGTCGTGCCCCGGCGCAGGAGCTCGTCCGCAGCCTGGGCAGCCAGGGTAACGGGGTCTTCCCAGGGAGCGGGAAAGCGCATCGATACCTGGTTTGTCGATTCGATGGCCAGGCGCAACCGCCGCTCGAAGCGGGGATCCGCAGCGGCGCGGGTCGTAAGGAGCGTAGAGAGATCTATCTTCGGGGTCGGCACAAAGAGGGCCATATCGCTGATTCCCACCGGTTTTCCAGTCATTCGATGTCCTTTCTCGGTCGCTTGCTTCCTGGTCAGTTCGCCTCTTGGCTGCCAGCCCGGCTTNGCGGGGCCTCCTCAAATATACCGATCCCCGTCTGGCGGTTCAACGGCCGGAAAGGGCCTCGACCAGCGCCTTCCCGTAGTGGGGAAGATCGGGAGGGCGTCGGCTGGAGACAAGATTTCCCTCTACCACCACCGGTTTGTCAACCCAGATCGCCCCGGCGTTGGTCATATCGTCGCGAATACCGGGGGTGCTCGTGACGGTTCGCCCCTGAAGGATCCCCGCCGAGGCCAGAACCCACCCGGCGTGGCAGATCTGGCCGATGATCTTTCCCGAATCATTCATGGCACGCACCAGATCCAGTACAGCGGGAAACCGGCGGAGCTTGTCCGGTGCCCACCCCCCGGGAACGAGGAGCATATCGTAATCGTCGGCCGAGACCTCTTCAAAACTGTGGGTGCTCTCGGCGGGGACGCCGTACTTCCCCCGCCAGGTCTCGCGGGGCCGCTCTCCCAGAATATGCACGGTATGGCCCGCCTCCTGCAGGCGCAGGGTGGGGTACCAGAACTCCAGGTCCTCGAAATCGTGGTGAATCAGACTTGCAACTACCATGAAACACTCCTCGCTTNCTTTTNTCCGGCCATNGGCGTATCCAGCCTGGCAGTTTATGCCTGTGCCGGTTCATTCGGTGCCGGTTTATCCGGTTGNCGGTCTCTACCGTACCATGGAGTCGGCATCTCCTGAAAAAAAGATACAAAAAAAGAGGCCCTGCGGGTTCCTGCCACAGAGAATAATCCGGCAATAACTTGCCCCGGCTCCGTAAATTTGCAACCATGAGGGGCTATGAATCTCTTTTCTGAAACAGGCGGTGCGGGGGCCGCGTCGTGAGGTACGCCGCGCTGGTCTCGGGCGGTGTGGACAGCGCCGTGGCGCTTCATCAGGTAGCGCGTCAGGCTCCGGGGCAGGTCCGGGCCTATTATCTGAAAATCTGGCTCGAGGAGGAGCTCTCCTTTCTGGGCTCCTGCCCCTGGGAAGAAGACCTGCACCACGCCCGGGCGGTCTGCGCCTCGGCGGGGGTTCCCCTGGAGGTAGTACCCTTGCAGGAGGAGTACTACCAGCGGGTGGTAAGCTATACCCTGGATGAGCTTCGGGCAGGGCGGACCCCCTCGCCGGACATATTCTGTAACCAGCGGATCAAGTTCGGGGCCTTTTTTGACGCCCTTCGGGGAGAGGCCGATCGTATCGTTACGGGCCACTACGCCCGGGTATCCCGCGATGAAGGAGGCGGGCCAGCCCGTCTGGCCATGGCGCCGGATCCCGTGAAAGACCAGACCTATTTTCTCTCCCATCTTTCCCAGGAACAACTCTCCCGGGCCGAGTTCCCTCTGGGAACGCTCACAAAGGCCCAGGTTCGCGAGCGGGCTGCAGAACTGAACCTCTCCAACCGGGACCGGCCCGACAGCCAGGGCATCTGTTTTCTTGGAAAAATACGGTACAGCGATTTTGTCCGTCACTACCTGGGTGAGCAGGAGGGCCCCATTGTGGAGCACGAGACGGGGCGGGAACTGGGTCGCCACCGGGGCGCCTGGTTCTTTACCGTGGGTCAGCGCCAGGGGCTGGGCCTCGGCAACGGTCCCTGGTACGTGACGGACCGGAACATCGAGACCAACCTGGTCAGGGTCTCCCACGCCGAACGGGTCCTTCATCAGGCCCGGGAGACCTTCGAGGTGGGCGCCGTGCACGCCCTGGCCGATCCCCCCCGTGGGTGGGTCGGGTCAGGGTCGTTGCAACTGAAACTTCGTCACGGCCCCGATCTCATTCCCTGCCGGCTCGAGCCCTCGGCCCGGGGGTTCAGGGTTACCATGGACCGGGCCGACCGGGGCGTTGCGCCGGGACAATTTGCCGTGTTCTACGATCCACCGGAGTGTCTCGGCTCGGCCATGATTCTGCCCCGGGAGGACCTTCCGTGATTCCCGTGAGTGTGGCCCCCATGCTGGACTGGACCACCCGCCATTACCGGTACTTTGCCCGGCGCCTCACCCTGCGGACCCTCTTGTATACGGAGATGGTCACCTCGGCTGCCGTGATCCACGGGGACCGGGAAGCGCTCCTGGCGTTTCACCCCGACGAGCACCCCCTGAGCCTCCAGCTGGCCGGGGACGATCCCGGGGAACTGGCCCGGGCGGTGGAACTGGCCGAACCTTTTGGATACGACGAGTACAACCTCAACGTGGGCTGTCCCAGTGAGCGCGTCCAGAAGGGAAACTTCGGCGCCTGTCTCATGGCAGACCCTCCCCTGGTGGCCCGCCTTGTCCAGGCGATGCGCTCGGTTACGGAGAAGCCCGTGACGGTAAAGCACCGGATCGGNCTCGAGGAATCTCCCCGGTACGAGGANATGCTCTCCTTCGTGGACACCCTGGCCGAGGCGGGGGTTCAACGGTTTACCGTTCACGCCAGAATCGCGATCCTCCGGGGGCTCTCGCCGAAGCAGAACCGCTCGGTGCCGCCCCTGCGCTANAGCGATGTCTACCGCCTCAAGCACGATCGTCCCCACCTGGAGATCGAGCTCAACGGTCAGGTGCGATCGCTCCAGGANATACAGGACCACCTGCAGCANCTGGACGCGGTCATGATCGGGCGGGCCGCCTTTGCCACCCCTGCCGTGCTGGCGCAACTGGACGGAGCCATCTTCGGAGACAGACGGCTTCAGGACCGGGGGCTCACCCGGGCGGGGGTGATAGAAGAGATGGTGCCCTACCTGGAGAACCTCTGTTCCCGGGGAGGATCACCCCGCTGGGTCTTTACCCCCCTGCTGGGGCTCTTTGCCGGGTGCCCCGGGGCGCGGGGCTGGAAACGGGGGCTCAGTGGTGCCCTGCCGGACCTTCCTCCGGAAAAAATCCTCCGGAACGCCCTGGCGGCGGTGCCCGAGGATATTCAAAAAGAACCTCTTGCCTGATACAGATGGTCGTACTACACTAGCAACTGTGAAAATTCGATCACAAATAAACATTATCGTTATTTCTCTCCTGGTCGCCTTTGCTCTGGTGGCGGGGGGGATTCTGGTGGCCTACCGGATCGTCAACCAGATTGATGATTTCAACCTCCAAACGAACATCGTGCTCCGCCACGTCTACCGGCTCACCGATATCAACAAGGAGCTGCTGGTCTCGGAGCGCACCGTGGACCGCATGGTGGATCAGTGGGACAGCCGGTTCCAGCAGTTCGACCAGGCCCTGGCGGAGCTGGGTGATCATCCGGCGCTTGCCTATGTGCCCCAGACTCTGGCGGACTCCCTGGAACGGACCCAGTTTGTCTGGGCGGGCTCGCGGGAGCGCTTTGCCGGGGCCCGGAATCAGCTTCAGGAGATCCTCGACGACGAGACGATTCCCATGTTCCGCAAGCGGGGGCTGCTTCTTCTGAACCAGTACCTGATGGAGGACGGCTCCTACCCCTTTATCCAGTTCCAGTTGAGCCGCCTCATCTCGGAACTCCGATCCTTCGACCTGGCCGCGAGGGATCTGGTGGAGGGCAACCTCCTGAACGTCGCCGGAGCGGTGGAGCGCCAGGCCGACGCGATCAGGCTGATCATCCATCGGGCGATCGCGATCCTCGCCACGGTGGTTACCATCGTCTCGGTGGTGGCAGTCTATTATTTTACCCGGGGAATCACCCGGCGGGTCTACGCCCTGGAGACGGCCATGAGCCGGGTTGCCACCCGGGACGTCACGGTCCGCTCGACCCTCGCGGGGAACGACGAGCTCTCGCGTCTGGGGGGCAACCTGAACCAGACCCTGGAGGTGATCGAGGAGTTTATCGTCTCCGTTCGTGATGCCGTGGACGCCACGGAGGAACTCACCAACGGGCTCGCCGCGGGGTCTTCCCAGAGCGCCTCGGCGCTCCACGAGATCAGCCAGAACATCGCCAGCCTGACGGCCCAGTTCCGGAACCTCGATTCGGGTATCGACAACAGCACCACGGCGGTTACCGACATAGACCAGCGGATCCAGTCTCTGCGCGAGAGCATCCAGCGCCAGGCCGAGAGTGTCCAGCGCAGCAGCACCGCCATCGATGTCATGAACGGTTCCATCCAGGACGTGACGCGCCTCTCCCAGGACCGCAAGGAGGCCGCCGAAAAACTGGTGCAGGTTATCCTCCAGGGCGGGGAGAAGATAAACAACACCAAGGATATTATCGGATCGGTCACGGCCGAGATCGACGATATCCTGGAGATCATCGAGATCATCAACGCCGTGGCTGAGCAGACCAACCTCCTCTCCATGAACGCCGCCATCGAGAGCGCCCACGCCGGTGACGCCGGACGGGGTTTCGCCGTGGTGGCCGAGGAGATCCGCAAGCTCGCAGAGAGTACCAGCGATAACGCCTACCAGATCGATTCGCTGCTGAAATCGATCACCGGTAAGATCAGAAACGCCCTGGAGGCCAGCCAGGTCGGCGCCGATACCTTCGACGTGATCAGCAAGGACGTGAACCTCTTTCGCACGGCCCTGGAAGAGATCAGCACCAACATGGTGCAGCTCAGCACGGGGAGCGCCTCCATCGTGGAGACCACCCGGGAGATCGCCGGGATAACCGAGACGGTGAACGACTCGGCCGGGACGATCGCCCAAAACACCCGGGAGATCGCCGCTGTCATGGACCAGGCCGAGACGATGTCAGGGACAATCGCCAACGGGCTCGAGGAGATCGACCACGGGGCCCGGGAGGTGCTGGGCGCTCTCACGGATATCTCCCGGTTGTCCGACGAGAGTCGCGGCCGGACCCAGGTCCTCTCGGAGCTGGTAGAGACCTTCAAGATAGGGTCCCAGGATTCATCCGAAGGCGCTGNGGATTCTCCCGGTGCGGGGGAAGAGAACAGAACGATAGAAAACGGAGCGACCGAGACCGGTGTGGGCCTGATGAAGGCTGGGGAACCGGTCTCCTCCCGAGAGGCGTGACATGGCCGGTTGTACCGACGATATCAATCAGGAGCGGCACGCCTTCTGGCGTGCCCGGGAGGAGGAGCTGGGGAGTCCCGTTCGCTCCTTTGCCTTGGGTCGGTATCTCTCGGGGCGGGAGGTTGCCGGGCCCCTCTGGGGGTTGCTCTACCTCACGGAAGAACGGTTTTTCTTTCACCATTTTCCCCAGCAAAACTGGATTTCTGCCCTCGGAGGGGGGGGGGCGGGCAGGGGTGGTTCCCCTTCATCGCAGGAGGTGGTGATCGAGGTTCCTCTCTCGGAGGAGCTTGTGCTGGATCGCGGGGACACCCCGGGGCCACTTGCCCGTCTTCTCGGTTCCCGGGGGAATCCCTCCTGCCTCACGGACCCCACGGGCCGGGACCGTCCCTTTGTCTTTTCGGTGGAGCAGGAGGGTTCGTCTCTGCTCGATGATCTCGCCGCCACCCTTGGCTCGGGGACCCTCGACGGCCCGGGGACCCTCGACGGCCCGGCCCCTTCAGAGGGTCCGGGCGTTCCGGAGTGATCAGGAAAAGAGGAAGAACCGGTGCACCGTCTGGTGCCGGTAGAGTTCTCCCGGTACCAGGGTGATCGGGGGGAACTCGGGGCGGTTGGGCGAATCGGGGAAAAACTGACACTCGAAGCAGATCGCCTCCTGCCCCGAGAGGGTCTCCCCGGATCTCCCCCGTTCGTCTGTCAGGTTGTTCCCCGAATAGACGTGCACCGCCGGGTAGGTGGTGGATACCTCCATGGCCCGGCCCGTTGCAGGATCGCGCAGTACCGCCGCGTTCCGCAGGAGGGGGGCTCCCGGTTCCCATCCCCGTACCGCCAGGGAGTGATCGTAGCCCCCTANCCCCTGGGCGCTCAGCTCTTCCAGGCCCTGCCTGATCAGCCGGGGGCTGTTCAGATCGAAGGGCGTCCCCTCGACGGGCACGAGCCTGCCCGTGGGCACGAAGTCCCGGTCGACCTCCATAACCGCATCGGCCATCACCTGCACCTCCTGGTCCAGAATGGTAGCCTCCCCGGAGAGGTTCCAGTAGCAGTGGTTTGTCATGTTCACCACCGTGGGCGCGTCGGTCCGGGCCTCAAAGTCCAGGACAAGACGGTTGTCTCCGGTGAGCGTCACGGCGTGGCAGACCTCCAGGTTCCCCGGGTACCCCTCCTCACCGGAAGGGCTGAGGCGGCGAAAACGGACCGTGCTCCGGGACTCCTCCTGAACCGTCTCGGCCTCGTAGAGGTGCTTGTCAAATCCCTGGANGCCCCCGTGGAGGTGGATATCCCCGAGATTGGCAGCCAGGGTGTGGCGGACNCCNCCCAGGGAGAACCCTCCCGAGGAGATCCGGTTGCACACCCGCCCGACCAGGGCCCCGTAGTAGGGGTGNCCCTCCAGGTATTCCTCCAGGGTGTTGCGGGCCAGGGTGACCTCTGCGCTCCGGCCCGATCNGTCGGGGGCGGTCACNCTGGTTATCAGGGCGCCCCAGGAGGAGACGGAGACGCTCATGCCCGAGTCGTTGCGAAGCGTAAAAAGAGAGACCGCCCTCCCGTCGGGAAGGCGGCCAAAATCACTCTCGGTGACTGATACATTCATCGAGAGAACCTCACACGGGGGGACGGGCCACGTAGTCGTCGGCCTTGAGGAGCATTTTTACGTACTGGGCCCGCCGGTAGGTCCACTGGTCGGGAGTCTTTTTCACGCTGAGCTTGCCCCGGAAATCATCGATCGAGGAATAGCCCTTGCGGTCCATCCAGGCGGAGATCTCTCCCAGGACGCTCTCGATAACGGTGATGCGGTTCTTGTAGAGGGTGCTCACAGCCTGGAAGACATCGGCTCCGGCGAGCAGAACCTCCAGGGCGTCTTCACCGGTATGGATGCCGTTGGAGGCGCAGATAGATCCCTGGACCTCTCCGTGGAGGAGCCCGGCAAAGCGCAGGGCCAGGCGGTGGTCGCTGGAGGAACTCAGGTTGAAGGGATATTTCCCCGTTTCTTTCTCGATATTGAAGCTGGGGTGAAAGAGGCGGTTAAAGAGAACGAAGCCGTCCACACCGGCCGTGTCCATGCGGTGGATAAGCTCCAGGGGACTGGTGTAGAAGGGGCTCAGCTTTACCGACACGGGAATCTGAACCTTCGCCTTTACCTGGCGGAGGGTATCGAGTTGCTCGTCTTCTATGGAAGCGGCGCTCCGTGAGGGATCCAGAGGAATGGCAAAGAGGTTCAGCTCCAGGGCATCCACGCCGGTCTCGGCCAGTTTGACCGCCCATTCCGCCCAGGTCTCGGGATTTACGCAGTTGAGACTTCCAATCACGGGAATATCCACGGCCTCTTTTGCCTTCCGGACCCACATGAGGTGTTCATCGGGGCCACTGTGCTTTATGTCGGGGAAAAGATCCTGAATCTCGGCGTCCAGGTTGTCGTTTATGGTCAGTTCTTCCTCGAGGCGGGCCTTCTGGAGCTGGATCTGCTCCTCGAAAAGGGACTGAATGACCAGTGCCCCCGCTCCGGCGTCGGCGATTCGCTTGATTGAGTCCATGTGTGCGGTCATGCTGCAGGCACCCGCGATAAAGGGGTTCTTCAGGGGTAACCCCATGTAGGTAGATTTCAGATTTGCCATACCCTTGCTCCTTCGCATCGTTTCGTTTATGCGGAAAACCGCTTTACCTAGTGTAGTTCCCGGGGGTAACAACGTCAACGAGAATCATTCCGAGGATTCTCTCTTTTTCCGGCACGACCCGGACTGGTAAGAGGGAGTTTTTACAGGGTATGGTTAGGCCATGGCGAATCACTCAAACTCCAGCAGTACCGATTTCAGCAGTGCCCACGGGCAGGGCCCCGTCTCGTTCGACACCGTTTCCTTCTCCTACGCTCCCGATCAGGAGCCGGTCTTGTCCGGACTGACCCTGACCATGCCCCGGGGGCTCACCTTTCTGGTAGGGCCCAATGGAATCGGCAAAAGCACCCTCATGCTCCTGGGTGCGGCGCGGCTCTTCCCCTCCCAGGGCCAGATCACCCTCCTGGGAGCCTCCACGGAGAACTTCCTGACTGCCCAGTCGGACCCGGAGTGCGAGGAACGACGAAACCGCCTCGCTTCGTTTATCTACCAGAATATGGAGTTCGAGACGGAGAACCCCCTGGGNGATCTTCTTGATGCGGTATCGGCCAACAGTCCCGATCCCGCCTCGGCGGCGTTGCATCGCCAGGAGGTGCTCGAGGCAACCGGGACAGGGGGCTTTCTGGGAGCGCGCATGCAGGAGCTCAGCAAGGGCGAGATGCAGCGGGCGATCATCGCCATGGGGCTCCTCTACGGTGCTCCCGTGCTCATGATGGATGAACCGGTCTTCGCCGTGGAGCCCGAGCGGGCAGAGCGGATCTTTGCCTATCTCCGGGAGTACTGCACCGGGCAGGGAACATCGATCTACGCAAGCGTGCACGATGTCGAACTGGCCCGGAAGTTCGCCCAGGGCGTGGTCCTCTTCCACAGCGATGGTCTGGTAGAAGCGGGAGATCCCCGGGAACTGCTGACCCGGGAGCGCCTGGAGAAGGCCTTCAAGGCCCCCTGGGATACCCTCTACCAGCGCCAGACCCTCTACCGGGATATGCTGAACCGCCTCGAACCCTGATCGGGGAGCTACTGGGCCAGCTTGAAATCGGAGTTGGTGTGAAACACCACCTTGGGGTACTTCTCTATATTGGAGTTCAGTATCCACTCCGATTCGGCCAGGTAGACCGGTTTGTCGTCCTTGTCGTGGACGATATTCCTGTCCCGGAAGCGCAGAAACTCCTCCAGCGCCCGGGCGTCCGGGGAGGTAACCCACCGGGCCCGGCTATAGGGGAGCGGTTCGAACCGGCAGGCCGCGCCGTATTCGTGTTCCAGCCGGTAGGAGATGACCTCGTACTGCAGTTCCCCCACGGTTCCCACGATGAGCTTGTTCTTGCCCTGGGTGAACATCTGGGCCACCCCCTCTTCGGTGAGCTGGCTGATCCCCTTGTGGAACTGTTTCGACCGCATGGGATCGGCGTTGATCACCTCCTTGAAGATGGCCGGTGAGAAGCTGGGAATTCCCTGAAACTCCAGGATCTCCCCCTCGGTGAGGGTGTCTCCGATCTTGAGGTCGCCCCGGTCGTAGAGACCCACCACATCGCCGGGAAAGGCCTGGTCGATGACCTGCTTTTTCTCCGCCATGAAGCTGTAGGGGTTTGTGAACCGCACCTGCTTGCCCTGGCGAACGTGGAGGAACGATTTCGACCGCTCGAAGGTACCCGAGCAAATTCGCAGAAAAGCTATCCGGTCCCGATGGCGGGGGTCCAGATTCGCGTGGATCTTGAAGACAAACCCCGTGAAGGTCGGCTCCCGGGGGTCCACGGTTCTGACGTGGGCCTCCCGGTGCAGGGGCGGCGGCGCGATCTCCACGAAGGTTTCCAGAAGTTCCCGGACGCCGAAGTTGTTCAGGGCGCTGCCGAAGAAGACCGGCGCGAGTCGCCCTGCCAGATACTCTTCCCGGGAGAAGGGGTCGTAGACCCCCTCTATCAGGGCCACGTCATCGCGAAGCCGTTGGGCGTTGCTCCCCGTCTGCTGATCCAGCACGGGGTCGTTCAGATCTTCCACCAGGAGGCGTTCCTCCTCGACCACGGTCTTTCCCGGGCGAAAGAGATGGAGGTTTTTTTCGTGGAGGTTGTAGACCCCGCGAAAATCCTGGCCGGAACTGATGGGCCACGAGAGAGGACGGAGACCGATCCGGAGTTTCTCCTCCAGCTCATCCAGCAGTTCAAAAGGAGGGCGCCCCTCCCGGTCCATCTTGTTGATAAAGATCATCACCGGCGTGTCCCGCATCCGGCAGACCTGCATAAGCCGTTCTGTCTGCTCCTCTACACCTTTTACGCTGTCCACCACCAGGATAACACTGTCCACGGCGGTGAGGGTCCGGTAGGTATCTTCGGAGAAGTCCTTATGGCCCGGGGTATCGAGGATGTTGATCAGCTTTCCCTTGTAGGGGAAAGACATCACCGCTGTGGCAACGGAGATCCCCCGCTGTTTTTCGATCTCCATAAAGTCCGATGCTGCGGTCTGGGTGATCTTGTTCGATTTGACCGCTCCCGCCGTGCGGATCCCCCCCCCGAAGAGGAGGAGCTTTTCCGTGAGAGTGGTCTTTCCCGCATCGGGGTGGCTGATGATCGCAAAGGTTCTTCGTCGTTGTATTTCTTCTGTCTGTTCCATAGGGGTCTTTCCCGGGGATTGTTCTGCGGGCCCGGAGGTCCGGTGCCTGTGCTGTGCTCTGTTGTCTGCCCGCCACGCCGACCGGTCCCGGAGCTTCGGGACCGATTCCCGGGCTAGATGCTCAGAATAAACTGGGCTGTGTAGAAATATATCAAAAGACCGGTGATGTCAACGATCGTTGTCAGGGCGGGGCTGGCGATCACGGCGGGGTCCTTGTTGAAGCGGGCCACAACCAGGGGAAGCATGGCCCCGATCAAGGTCGCCGAGACTACCTGAATCCCCAAAGCAGCGGCGATCGCTACAGCGATCTGGATGAGCAGATAATCTTCGGGGATGGTCGATCCAGCTCCCATGAGCATTACCCTGCCGAAGGCCAGAAGAGCCAGCAGTATCCCCAGGTAGAACCCCACGTGAACCTCCTTGAGGATTACGCGAAAGGCGTCCCGGGGGGTTATCTCGTTCAGCGCCAGGGCCCGAATCACCAGAGAGGCCGACTGGCTTCCGGTGTTTCCTCCCGTGTCTGCCAGCATGGGCATGAAGGCTGCAAAGATGGCAAACTGCAGAAGAAAGCTCTCGAAGTTCTGGACAATGAACCCCGAGGCCAGGCCCAGCACGGCCAGACCCGCTACCCAGAGGGAGCGGTTCCGGAAATGCCCCCAGGCGGAGGTCCTCATATAGACACCGGCCTCGTGACTCCCGCCGATGGCCATGAGCTTTTCCATGTCCTCGGTCTGTTCCTGGGTGATAACGTCGATGGCGTCGTCGTGGGTTATGATTCCCACCAGAGCTTCGCTCTGGTCGATCACGGGGAGCGCCAGAAGATCGTATTTCTGGATCTTCCGGGCCGCCTTCTCCTGGTCGGCATCAACGGCGATGGAGATCACATCCTGGCGCATAATCTCCGAGATCTTGCGGTGCCGGGGTGCCAGGATGAGGTCTTTCAGCGAGACAAAGCCCATGAGCTTCCGCTCCTGGTCCACCACGTAGGCGTAGTAGATCGTCTCCCGGTCGGGTGCGATGGTCCGCAAGTATTCGATCGATTGCTCTGCCGTGAGATCCGGAGGGACCGATGCGTAGTCGGAAGTCATCACGGACCCGGCNGTGCCCTCTTCGTAGGAGGTGAGCCGCCGGATATCCTCCCGTTCGGCCTGGGCCAGGGCGGGCAGGATCGCATCGGTTCGCTCGTCGGGGAGCCGCTTGTAGAGATCGGCCCTGTCATCGGGAGGGAGGTGTGTAAAGAGGCTGATCATCTCGTCCCGGGAGAGAATATCCACCAGTTCGAGCTGCGTTTCCGGGTGGAGATGGCTGAAGACCTCGGCCCGGATTTCCGGAGAGGAGTGGCGCAGGACAAAGCGGGTGTCCTCCGGGGGGAGGGACGCGATATGGTCGGCGATGATCACGGGCTGGGTGCTCGCACAGAACAGGCGAAGGCTTGTCTCGTCACCTGCTGAAAGGAGCTCAGCGATATCCAGGGTTTCCAGCTCTTCTGCTGTCACGGTTCACCTCCAGGAAAGAAAAATAAAAAAGGACCCAANATGAAGAAGCAACCATTACAGATGCTGCGGGCACCAGGAGGTGGGGGGAGATCAGCGCCGGGCTTCTGCCCTTCCAAACCCTCCTGCTGCTCGCAAGCGTCTAGTACTGCCTTCGCTATCGCTCACGGGTTCTCCTCAGGGGGGCGGGGTGGAAATCTGCCAACGACAGGATCACGGGGAAATAATAATACAGACTCCTGCGGTCTGTCACGAGGGGCGGTAAAAAAAGAGGAGCCCGGGTACAGAAAACCGGGGCGCAGAAAACCCGCCACAGAAAACCGGGAAAGAAGGGTGAGGGGTCCCGTGAACCAGGTGCGGATCAGGGACCCCTATGGCGGGTGTACCGTAAAGTATAAACCGNTTTTTGCGCTGGCGCCAGAAAAAAAGGCTTTTCGGGGCTTTCCGCTCTGGTCGTGGCCGGGGGAACCCGGGTAGCTCCGGAACAGAAGGCGTTTGCTGGCGCGCCGCTTCGCGGAAGGGCTACCGCCGGGGGCCCTGAACCGCTATGGCCGGGGGCGGGTCCTTCACGGCGATCACGATATGGGGAAAGGTGAGGGCCTGGGTCACCACCTGGTCAGGACCGGGCGCCTTTTCGGAGATATGAATCGTCAGTTCCCGGGATGTGCGCGAGACCTCTGCCAGCTCGAGCCGATACCCTCCGGAGGTGCGGGTCCCGGCAAAGAAGACGATCGCCGCCTCTTCGGGNAAGCTCANGGAACGGGATATCTCGCGCGTCAGCTCCCGGGAAAATTCGGCCTGCTCCAGATCCNCCCGGGACCGGATAATGTGAATGGCTGCGCGCCGGGCCCCGTCGTTGCCGGTGGAGACCACCCNCTCGGAGGGTGCGTTTTCCTTCTGCCCTCCGGCCGAGGCGGGCCAGGGGAGCACCAGGAGGGCCGCCAGGGCCAGGGCTCCCGAGAGGAGAAGCGGTAGCGTTTTCACTGTTCTGGTATCTTTCATAGGGACAAATATATCACATCGGCTGGCCACAGGCCCGCTTCGTCTCTATAGTATCGCCGTGACACCGCTGTTTCTCCTCNATCGGGAGGAGTTCCTCCCCGAGGTTCCCCGCATTCTCGACCTGGAGGGAGGCGAGTTCTGTCTCTCCTCCCGCATGGACGCCGAAATGATCGCCGCCTGCTGCTCCCGGGGCTATCTTCCCATGGCCATACGTCCGGGAGGGAGGCCGCTGCTCCTGATAAAGTGCCACCGGCAGCGTATGGTCCTGGACTTCAGGGACCTTCATNTTTCGCGCAGTACCCGCCGGCGGGCACGGCGGGAAGAGCTCTTCCTCTCGGTGGATCGGGACCTTCCCGCTATCTTCCGGGGGATCGCCCGGCAGCATCGGGAAAACTGGCTCATCCCGGTCTTTCAGGAGGCGTTGCTGGAGCTGCACCGNACTCCCCTGAAGGGGGTCTCCCTGCACGGGGTGGCCCTCCGCACCGGTGATGGCCAGNTTGTGGCGGGCGAGGTNGGGTACCGTTGTGGCTCGGCCTATACGAGCCTCTCGGGGTTTCATGATCGCCCCGGAGCCGGGTCGGTTCAGATCGCNTCCCTGGCCCGGTTNCTGGAGCGCCAGGGGTTCCGTTTCTGGGATCTGGGCATGGCGATAGACTATAAATACCAGCTGGGGGCGCGCCCCCANGAGCGGTCGGNCTTCCTCGGGAGATACGAAGAGGCCGCCCGGGAGGNCCCGGCACCCCTTCCCCGGGGGGAGTGGGCTGCAGATGTCCTTCTGGAGGGGAAGAGCCCCGTGGTCGCCTNCGATNCTTCCGGGGTTCCCCGGCAGGTCAGATCCGGGGCGACGGTTCCAGGGGAACCAGGTGTTCCCGGGGAAGATCGAGTCTGATCGCCTCCCCCGGAGAGAGGTTCTCCCGCGTGGTGAGGGTCAGCTGCCCCAGGGATGTCTCCACCTTGTATTCCCACCAGGCCCCGAAATAGCCCTGTTCGGTCACGCGGCCGGGAAGAGATCCCTCGCTGTTCAGTCGCAGGTGTTCGGGCCGGATCATGTGGGGGCGCCTGTCCGTGGCCGATCCGGGAATAATATTGGCCTCTCCCAGAAAACGGGCGGCGTACTCCGTGCGGGGCCGTTCATAGAGCTCCCGGGGCGTGCCCTGGTCCTCCAGACCCCCCTGGTGGAGCAGAAAAATCCGGTCCGAGAGGTAGAGCGCCTCGGTCCTGCTGTGGGTGACAAAGACCGTGGGAATGCGCAACTCCCGCTGCACCCGCAGGAGATGCTGCCGCAGCGAGGCNCGTCGCTCCGGATCGATCGCCGAGAAGGGCTCGTCCAGGAGCAGGGCCTCCGGTCCCGGAGCAAGGGCTCGCGCCACGGCCACGCGCTGCTGTTCGCCGCCCGAGAGGGTGTGAACNGGGCGCTTCCCGAATCCTCCCAACCCGACCAGTTCCAGGAGCTCCTCCACGCGGCGACGGCGCTCCGGCCGGGGGCGCCCCTGGACTCTGAGGCCGTAGGCNATATTCTGGCCCACATCGAGATGAGGGAAGAGCGTATAGTCCTGGAAAACGTAGCCCAGGCCGCGCTCTTCCGGCGGGAGGCCCGTGACATCGCGGCCGTTCAGAATGATCGCCCCCCGATGGGCCTTTTCGAACCCCGCCAGGATTCGCAGGGTCGTGGTCTTTCCGCTCCCGCTGTGTCCGAGGAGGGTGACAAGCTCTTCCCGGGCCACCGAAAGATCCAGGGCAAGGCGAAAACCGGGATACTCCCGGACGATTTCCGACAGATGAATCACAACCACTCCTTGGACCGGGATGCCGAGGTAGCGTCGATCACCAGGAAGGCCGCTGCCACGACGAGAATATACCAGACACCCAGGGCGAGGGCCACATCGAAGCTCTGGAACCCGATCAGGCGGTACATAGCCACGGGAAAGGTGACAACCTCGCCGCGGCCGATGGTGAGCACGGCCGTGAAATCGGCAAGGCTCAGGGCAAAGGCGAAGGTATAGGCGTTGACCAGCCCCCGGCGCAGCAGGGGGAGCTCCACCGTGGTTATGCGACTCCACCTGGATGCCCCCAGGCTTCGGGCGGTCTCCAGATAGCGCAGGGGAATCGCTTCCAGGGCTCCCCGGACCGTTGTAAAGACCAGGGGAAAGGCCATCACCGTCTGGGTGATCACGATGAGCGGACCCGGGGGAATCATCCCCCGCCAGAGCAGGCGCATGCCCAGGCTGAAGGTAACGCTCGATACGGCCAGGGGCATCTTGGTCATGGTGTCCACCCAGGGAGCCCGGAGACCGCGCAGACTGCGGGCCGCCGCCAGAGAAACCAGGACCGTGGCCAGGGCCGAGAGGGCAGCTATGGCGAGGCTGGTGGCCACCACCTCGGNAAAGGTGGCCCGGATAATCTCGTAGACCTCCCGTTCGCCGATCCTCCCCGTGCGGAGCGCCCGAAACGCCTCGAGCGACCAGGAAGGGGATATCCCTCCCGGCCGGAGAGACCGGACCAGAATCGCCGCCAGGGGCCCGAAAAGAAAGAACCCCANAAATCCCCAGTAGAGCGAGCAGACCAGCNTCCGGGTCCGGGATGCATCGNTCCAGNGGCCGATGGTCCGGGTCCGGCCCTCCCGGGGAGGGCGNACATGACGGTCGGCCAGGAGCTGGAGCAGAAGAACCACGGCAGCGCAGAGAAGAAGCTGTAAAAAAGCCAGAACACCGGCGGCCCCCAGATTCAGGTTGGTNAACATNTCCTGAAAGATCCGCACTTCCAGTGTGGCGTAACGGACCCCTCCAAAGACCAGAACCACGCCGAAACTCACAAAGCAGTAGAGAAAAACCACGGCCCAGGCCGAGAGGAACGAGGGCATCAGGAGCGGTGCGTAGAGGCGCACCCCCCGGCCGAAGGAGNTCTCGCCCAGACTGAGCGAGACCTCTCTCAGCCGTTCGTCCAGGTTCCGCCACCCCCCGGCGAGCGTTCTCAGAGCCACGGCGTAGTTGAACATCACGTGGGCGATGATAATTCCCGCTGCGCTATAGACCAGGGTGAGATCGGTNCCGAGGATGCGGTTTACCACCCCCTGGCGCCCGTAGAAGCTGATCACCGCCAGAATGACCACCAGGCCGGGAAGCACAAAAGGAAGCAGGGTGAGACTCTCGGCGACCCTCCGGCCGGGAAAGCGAAGGTTCGCCAGAAAGTATGCTCCCGGAAGGGCCAGACCCAGAGAAATCGTCGCCGAGAGCGCCGCCTGGACGAGGCCGAAGCGCAGGCTCCGCCAGGTCGAGGGGCGCGAAAGGACCCGCAGCGCCTCCGTTGNCCAGGAGGAGANCCCCCGGTCGAGCACCCCCGCCCCCAGGACCGCCACCACGGGCGGAACCAGGAGGGNCAGGAAGACCAGGAGGGTCAGCGCAGGACGTCTTCCCATGTCTCAAGCCAGCGGTCAAAATGGGCCTCGATGAGGTGGTTTTCCAGGAAGAGGGGGCGTTCCACGGGATCTCCAGCGGTAAAGGCCCGGGGGAGTTCTGCCTCGGGATGGACGGGATACATGATCTGGGAGAGGGGAATCAGCTCCTGGAAGGGCAGGGACAGGAGGAACTCCAGGAGTCGCTCGGCGTTCAGCCGGTTCGGGGCTCCCCGGACGATCCCCGCTGCCTCTATCTGGAGATAGGCCCCCCCGTCGAGGAGGANGCTCTCGTAGCGGNGGGTCTCCTCGAAGTGACGGTGGTAGGCGGGGCTGGTCTCGTAACTTACCACCAGAGGCGCTTCCCCCTGGGTGTAGAGGCCGTACCCGTCGGACCACCCCCCCGTNACGGTGAGGATATTGGGCCGCAGGGCCTTCCAGAAATCGCGGTAGTCCCCCGGAAAGGAGCTGTTCTGCCCCGCTATGCCCGCTTCGTCGTCGCCGAACTCAGCCACNGTGAGGAGCAGAAAGTTGCGCCCCGGCGAGCTTGTGGCGGGGTTGAGCATGATAATCTGCCGGGCAAAACGCGAATCCAGGAGATCTTCCCAGCTCCCGGGCCGTGCCAGGGGGGATTCGGTGTCGTAGTTCAGGCTGATATACCCGAAATCGTAGGGAATCAGGTAGTGTTCCGGGTCTATCAGCAGATCCCGGGGGATCTGTTCCAGGTTCTCCGGTTTGTAGGGTTCCAGGAGGCGGTCCCGGTGCAACCGGGGCAGGAAGGTGGAATCGAGGCCGATCACCGCATCAGCCCGGGGCGCATCCCGTTCCAGNAAAAGCTGGGTATAGACCGCTCCGGTGTCGCCCAGCCGTTGCAGGTCGACCTCCACCCCGTANTCTTCGGCAAAGTGCGTGACGATAGCTCTCCGCAGGGTCCCCGGGAGGGAATCGTAGCTGTAGATAACCAGGGAGTCCGTCTCCTGGCGTCGTTCCTCCAGGGGGATCAGTGATTTTTCCTGCCCTCCCCGGGCGGAAACCGGTGCGGGAACGGCAAGACCTGCCAGGGCCAACGCGGTCAGAACGGTCAGGGAGGTCAGACGGGTGGTGAGTCTTTTTGTGTGCATGGGGCCTTCCTTGTGTTGTGCAGGGTATCGTGGAGACGCACCGCCGGGTATGGCCGGCGCCGTGCGATGGAGCACACCCGACAGGGCATATCTGACAAGGTACAGGTGAAGGGGGTACAACAGACAGGGTNTGATACTCTGGACACGTTCCCTCCGCCAGCATTACCTGGATCAGGTTTTCAGGGTGTGATCTCAGCCACTGCACCGTCCCAACGAGACCGGTGCAACAGCACCCCTTCGGAATTACCGCCTCACTATAGGAGGCCCCCGCGATTCCGTCAACCGCAGGCCCTCCCGCCCCTCCTCCGGTCAAGACAGATTCTGCCAGGACTCGATTGAAATGTCCCCGCTCCGGACTCGTGCATTATGTCCCCACTCTGGCTATGGGGAGAGGTCGTCAGCAGCGTGAAAGTGTGGTACAGTTCCCGGCGGAATCGTCCTATGCAGCGCTATCCTCTCCTTCTGACGCTCTTCTTCGGGGTTCTCTTCTCCGTGGCACTCTATTTTTCCGTGACCACCGTGGTCTCCCTCTCCGGAACGATCTCGCGGGCCGAAAGTTCCGGGGAGCCCCGGGAGTATCATCTGGCGCTCTTTATTCCCGATTCGCCCTCCCGTTTTTTTGAGGAAGTTCTGAGCGGGGCGTCCCGTGCGGCCCGCACCCTGGGCGCGGCTCTCTCGGTTCATCACGGCGGGACCGGCAGCAGATCCTACCGGCTGGCGAGGTATTCCGGTATCGACGGGGCGATCATCTATCCCGGCCCCGATCAGGAAGAAATGCGAATCTCCCTGGACCGGCTGAACCGGGCGGGGATCCCCCTGGTTCTCATCGAGCACGGAGTAACCGATGATATGCCCTGGTCGCTGGTGGGGACCAACACCTTCGATGTGGGACGGAAGATCGGGGAACTGGCCCGGGAGCTCTCCCGGGAGGCCCTGGGGATGGCTCTGGTGTACAGCGAGAAATCTCCGGGGATCGAATCGGAAAAAGATTTGGTAGAGCTTGGGATACATACCGCTCTGGGCGATCACCTGGCGCGGCCCATCGTCAGGAAACGCACCGGCCTGAACCCCCTGGATGCGGAACACCTGGTCTACAATCTGCTCCACCAGGGACCGGAGGTGGACCTCCTGGTCTTTACCGACACCAACGATACCCTGGCGGCGGTGCAGGTGGTGATCGATCTGAACCTGGTAGGAAGCGTCCAGATCATCGGAATGGGTATGAACAGGGCGATCTCGGACTATCTCGACCGGGGTATCCTGGCAGGGGTGATCGTGGTGAACCCTTACCGGATCGGCTATGACGCCGTCCGGGTGCTCTTGGGGCACCTCAGGGAGGGCTATTCCGCGGGGTATGTCGATACGGGTGTGGAGATGATCAGGGGGCGGCCGTGAGTCTGATCAGGAACTCTCTCAGGACGCACCTGGTGGTCTCCGTCTTTGCGGGGCTGGCCTTTATCATTCTCTCCATGACCTACGTCCTGGGGGTCACCCTGCGGCTTCAGCAGATCGTGAACGAGCAGTTCCAGCGGGAACTCTCGTTTCAGGAGCTGCAGCAGCAGGTCGTCGGCTCCCGTCAGCCCCTGCTGGACTATCTGTCCAGCCGCTCCTCCCAGGCCCTGGCGGCGCTGCTGGTAGAGGAGCAACGACTTCGCGAACTGCTCCCCCGGGAGGTCCCTCCGACCGATGACCCCCTGGAGGTGGAAATGAGAGAACTCTTTTCCCATCTCGCTGCGTATATCGACATGATCCAGGAGATCGTCTTCCTGAAGCGGGGACGGGTGATCGAGGAATATACCCGGCTCTACGAAACCATGGAGGAGCTGAACCAGCACATCTCCGATCAGATCGACAGGATCAGCCTCTCCGGCCTGCGGCGGGAGCTGGCCAATTACGAGGTNGTGATCGCCACATCGCGGAGGCTCTTCTTCTGGAACCTCCTGGTGATCACCTTCGCCTTTCTGGGCTCCCTCTTCTGGATACTCTCGGTGATCCAGCGGGTGACCGAACCCATGGACCGCCTGGCCCGCATGGCGGGGGAATTGTCCTCGGGNAACTTCGAGGGAGAGGATATCACCGTGCCGGCCGTTCGGGAGGTCGCCGTTGTGGTGGATGCCTTCAACACCATGAAGCACGATATCCGCCGGTACATCGCCGAGATCAACAAGCAGAAGCAGATCGAGCAGGGCTATCTGGCNGAAAAGCTCCGGAATATGAAGATGGAAGAGCTCCTGAAACGGATGGAACTCTACACCATGCAGGCCCAGATGAATCCCCACTTTCTTTTCAACACCCTGAACACCGGTGTTCAGCTGGCCATTACGGAGAACGCCGACCGGACAGCGGACTACATGGAGCATCTGGCGCGGTTCTTTCGAAACAACGTGCGCGATCGCAATCTGATTATTCCCCTCTCCCAGGAGGTGGCGGGGCTCGACTCCTATCTCTACATACTCCGCATTCGTTTTGGTTCGGTCCTCTCCTTCGANGTGGATATCCCCCGTGATCTTGCAGAGCGCTGCCGTGTGCCCGCCCTGGTTCTGCAGCCTCTGGTTGAAAACGCCGTGATCCACGCCTTCAAGGGGATCTCCCGACAGGGCCTTGTGGCGATACGCGCCCGTCAGGACGGGGAGATCCTGGAGGTCACCGTGGAGGATAACGGGGTGGGAATCGACCCCGATGTGGCAGAGGAGCTGCTCCAGCGAAAGCCCCAGGATCGGGATCGGCGGTCCCGCGTCATGGGACTCGAGAATGTGATCCAGCGGCTCTATTTCTTTTACCCGAACCGGCAGGACGTGATCTCTCTGGAAAGTACCCCCGGCGAGGGCACGGCGATCCGTATCCGTATTGACCCCCGGGAGGAACCATGTATTCCGTCCTCGTGGTAGACGACGAGGCCCCGGTCCTCGAGAGTTACTCCTACATGATCTCCCAGCGTAGCCAGGACTTTACGCTCTGTGGTGCTGTGCAGTCCGGGGCGGAGGCCCTGGTCCTGGCACGGAAGCGATCGCCCGACATCGTTGTGATGGACATCGCCATGCCGGGTATAGACGGTCTCGATACGATCCGGGAAATGCAGCGCCTTCTGCCCGAGAGCGTCTATATCCTCTCCACGGCCTACGAGCGGTTCGATATGGCCCGGCGGGCGATCCCCCTCCAGGTCTTTGCCTATCTGGTGAAACCGGTCTCAAAACAGACTTTTTTCCGGACGCTGGACGATGCCTGCCAGCATCTCGAGGCGCGCACCCATTCTCTGGAACAGCGCATCGAGGCGGTCCAGATCGGTGCCGAGGCCCTGGTGCGGGAAGAGCAGAACTTTCTGCTCCTGCTGACCTGGAAATCCCTCGACCGGAGCGAGTGGGACCGCTACAGGCAACTCTTCCGGTTCCACGCAGACTCGGGATACCTCCTGGCCGTTCGCTTCGGCAGGGGGAGCCGGGGCGGGCTGGAGGGATGGGAGCCCTGGCGACCGGGACGGGACGAGCTGGCGCGGGTTGCTGAAAAGTTTGCCCGCCGGTGCCGGTGCCTCTGGACTGAGTATACAGGGCTGTTCCTTCTCTTTGTGCCGGAATGCGGCGGCCAGGACTCTTCCGAGGGGTACCTCCGGACGATCCTCCAGGAGGAACTTCCTCCGGGAGCAACCTTTCTGATTGGGCGGGGAAGTNTGCAGCCCTTCGACCGGCTCTTTGTCTCCTGCGACGAGGCCAGAAGGGGGTGCGCCCGGAAGGAGGGGGAGGCTGAGGATTCCCTCGCCGCCCGGGACGAAGAACTGCGGGAGTTGAGGCGAGCAGTCGGCAGGGCCCGATCGCTCGAGGAAATTCACTCCCGGGCGAGCCGGTGCTGGGATCAGCAGTTCGGCCGCTTTCCCTTTCCCCAGGTACGGATTCGTCTGGCGGGGTTCTTTATGCTTCTGCTGGATGATCTGGAACGGCGCACGGGAAATCTCGAAGTTTCCCGGCAGGTGGGAGATCCTGCGGAAGAGATCTGCTCCATCGAGACCCGTCAGGAGTGGGACGCCTGGGCGGCCCGGGCCCTGGGGTTGATTATCAGGCTGGGGCGGGACCCGGCGTTGCAGAATCTCCCCCAGCCTCTGCAACGGGCGGTTCAGTACATCGAGGCAGACTACGCCCGACCGCTCTCGCTGGCCCTGCTGGCAGAACTCGCCGGAGTTTCCACGGGCCATCTGAGCCGGCTCTTCTCGGACTGGCTGGGAACGACCTTCAATGATTATCTCAACCGTTGCCGTCTGAACGCTGCCGAGGAGTTGCTGCGGGAAAATCGCTTGTCGGTGAAGGAAATTGCCTTTACTGTGGGATATCAGGATCCAAACTATTTCGGGCGAATCTTCAAGCGGTATAAGGGCGTTGCTCCCTCTGCCTACGGATCTTCCGGGGGGATGGTATGATCACAAGCAGCATGAGCACGAACAGGGCGATTACGACCAGGGCGATCACGAAGAGCGTGACTGCAGGCGGTGCAGCCGGGACCATCACAGCTGCAGGTCGCGTGGCCGTGGACAAGGCCTTTCTCGGGGGTATCCCCACGGTGGGGCTCGTCTTTCTGGTGGTTTTCTTCCTTGGGGGGTGCCGTGATTCGCAGGAGAAGCACCCTTCCCGTGCCGACGGGGGTGTTACCATCGGTTTTTCCGTGGCCACCGANACCTTTGTCATCGAGCGNTGGAACAAGGACATCAAGATCTTTTCCAGCGCCGCCGGGCGTCTCGGTGCGGAGGTGTTACTGCAAACCTCCGCAGGTGGTGCCCAGGCCCAGATCAGCCAGATCCGGTACCTCCTGGACCAGGATATCGATGTCCTGGTGGTNCTCCCNCACGATACGGCCATGCTGGCCGGGGTGGTGCGGATCGCCAACGAGCGGCGGATACCGGTCATCTCCTACGACCGGCTGATTCAGGGGGTTCCCGTGAGCGCCTACGTATCCTTCGACAACGAGGAGGTGGGGCGTCTCTTCGGCAGGGCGCTGGTGGAGGCCGTCCCCCGGGGAAACTACCTGGTTGTGAACGGCGCCGAGACCGACAATAACAGCTATCTGCTGAACAAAGGGCTCTTCCAGATTCTGGAAGGGCCCCGTGCGGCAGGGGAGATCTCCGTGGTCGACGAAATCTGGCTTCAGGCCTGGAGTTCCGACGAGGCGACAGAACGGATTCGCCAGGTCCTGGANCGAACCACCGATATCGACGCCATAGCAGCGGGAAACGATCAGGTTGCGAACGCTGCCATTCAGCTTCTGGCGGAACGGCGCATGGCCGGACGCGTAGCCGTGGTCGGTCAGGACGCGGATCTCCTCTCCTGCCAGCGGGTGGTGGAAGGGCTCCAGCTCATGACGGTCTATAAACCGATCCAGAAGCTCGCCACGCGGGCAGCTGCCCTGGCGGTGGACCTTGCCGGGGGCGTCCTCCCCGAGCCGGACCGNTATATGGACAACGGAAGCGGCCAGGAGATTCCCTTCTTCGTGGAGATGCCCCNGGCCGTTTTCCGTCACAACATGGACGAGACGGTCATTCGGGACGGGTTTCACAGCAGGGAAGCGGTCTATCGTACGGCAACAGGACAAAAATGATGTCATCCCTGTCCTGATCAGAGAGAGCTCTCCGGCAGGGTGTGTTCTTTGTCCGGCTCATGGTGTGTTTTTCCGATAGCGGGAAGTTCTGCTCCCCCACCACAATGAGATCAATCTNAACACAAAGGAGTGTGTATGAAACGGATTGGTCTTGTACTTTTGACGCTGGCCCTGGTGGCGTCGGTTTCTTTTGCCGGAGGTCAGAGAGAGGGTAAGGGTCTTGATATCGGGATCGCCATGCCCGAGACTCACGTGGAACGGTGGCAGCAGGATGGAGCCGCTCTCCTCGCCGGAGCCCAGGCGCTGGGGTATTCTGCCGAGGTTGCCTACGGTGATGCCGATCAGGGACGCCAGAACCAGCAGATCCAGGACTTTATCACCAAGGGTGCCCGCCTCCTGATTGTAGGAAACATCAACGAGGGGGTGAACGCCGTAGTGAGAGAGGCCGCCTACGAAGACATCATCGTGATCGCCTACGACCGGCTGATCACCGGTTCTGACGCCTACGACTACTACATAACTTTCGACAACTTCAAGGTGGGGCAGTTTCAGGGGCAGGCGATCGTGGACAGGCTGAACCTGGACGCGGTGAGTCCCGACAGCCCCAAATATATTACCCTCTTTGCCGGATCTCCCACGGACAACAACGCGAACTTTTTCTTTGACGGCGCCATGTCCGTGCTGAGGCCCCACATCGAGCGGGGNGCCCTGAGCGTGGTGGGCCCCGCTCCCTTGCGCTCCTCCGACGGAGCCTTCACGCGGATCGCCACGGAGAACTGGCGCGCCGAGGTTGCCAAATCGCGGATGGAAAACCTCCTGAGCAACGACGCTCGCGATGTTACCCTCGACGCCGTGCTGGCTCCCAACGACACCCTGGCCCGGGCCATCATCGAGGCTCTCGCAGCTGACGCAAAGTACGATACTACGGCGAAGCTTCCCGTAGTGACCGGTCAGGACGCCGAGATCGCCTCGGTTCAGTCGATCCGCGACGGACGGCAGTACATGACCGTCTTCAAGGATACGCGCCAGCTCGCAGAAGGTGCCATCAAGCTGGCCGACGCGTTGCTCTCGGGCCGGACCCCCTCGATCCCCGGTGCCCGCCTGGATACCGAGACCTACGACACGGGAATGAAAGTNGTTCGGTCCTACCTGCTGGAGCCGATCAACGTGACCCGCGAAAACTACCGGGAGGTCTTGATCGACAGCGGATACTACTCCGAGAGTGCTCTCCGCTAGAGGGTGATGCCGGGGGAAACCCGCTGAAACTTCCCGAGAGGTCCCCCTCCGGCGCGACGGAGGGGGGCCTCCCGGCGATAGCCAGGGGAGGGTTTCTCTCCTCCGGGTTCCCTCGGGGGAGCCTTCGAACACAGGAATGCCCAGGATGTACAGATGAAGAGCGATTATATCCTCGAAGTAGAAAATGTAACCAAGGAGTTCCCCGGGGTGCGCGCCCTGGACGACGTGTCATTTCGCGTGAAACGGGGAGAGGTCCACGGTATCTGCGGTGAGAACGGGGCGGGAAAATCTACACTCATGGGAGTCGTGAGCGGGGTCCACCCCCGGGGAAGCTACCAGGGTACGGTCCGTGTCAAGGGTGAGGAGACCAGCTTTCGCAGCGTTCGCGACAGCGAAAAAGTCGGTCTCACCATCATGCATCAGGAACTCGCCCTGAGCCCCTATTTGTCGATTTATGAAAACATCTTTCTTGGCCACGCCGGGGCCAGGTGGGGGGTCATCGACTGGGATGATCTGCTGAGCAGGTCACGACCCTTTCTTGAGAGGGTCGGTCTGAAGGACCCTCCCGAGACGGTGGTGAGCAAGATGGGAGTGGGAAAGCAGCAACTCGTGGAGATCGCCCGGGCGCTCTCGAAAAATACGGATATTCTGATTCTCGACGAGCCCACGGCATCGCTGAACGACGACGAAAGCGAAAAACTCCTGGAGCTGATTCTCGAGCTCAAGCGGGAAGGGCTGACCTGTATCATCATCTCCCACAAACTGAACGAGGTTTTGCGTGTGGCCGACTCGATCACGGTCATGCGCGACGGAAAATCGATCAAAACCTACGATACGAAGGCTGACGGGGTGACCCAGTCGATGATTATCTCGGGGATGGTGGGCCGGGACATGACCCACATGTATCCTGAAAAGACCGCTCGCCTGGGGGATGTGGTCTTCGAGGTAAAGCACTGGACCGTCTTCCACCCGGAGTACCACCACATGAAGGTCGTGGACGACGCCTCGTTCGAACTCAGACGAGGGGAAATTCTGGCCTTTTGCGGGCCCATGGGGGCCGGACGAACCGAACTCATGATGAGTCTCTTCGGCAAGTCCTACGGCTCCAGCTGCAGAGGCGAGGCCTTCATCTCGGGGGAGCCCGTCGATTTCTCCTCTCCCCGTGAGGCGATACGCCGTGGTCTTGGATACGTCTCNGAGGACAGAAAGAGTCTGGGGCTTATCCTGATCCAGGATGTGAAGACCAACATTTCAAACTCGAGCCTCAACAAGATCTCTCGCTGGGGAGTGGTCGACGCCGATGCCGAGGTGGAGTCCGCCGAGGGGTATCGCCGGTCCCTGAACATAAAGACACCCTCGATTACCCAGCTGGTGCGGAACCTGAGCGGAGGAAACCAGCAGAAGGTGGTCCTGAGCCGGTGTCTCCTGGCAGAGCCTGAAATCTTCATCGTCGATGAACCAACCCGGGGAATCGATGTGGGGGCAAAGTTCGAGATCTATACGATTCTCAATGAACTGGCCGCTGCGGGAAAGAGCATCATCATGGTCACCTCGGAACTTCCCGAGGCAATCGGGATGGCCGACAGGATCTACGTCATGAACGAGGGGCGTATAAAGGGTTGCCTCGNCCGGGACGAAGCAACGCAGGAAAAAATCATGCATATGGCCTTGACCTGATCAGCGGCCGAATCAGCGGAGAGATAGAGATATGTCGGATACCAGGAACAGATCGCCAAGAGTTTCCCTGCACCAGCTGATAAAGGAGAACATTCGCAGTTATTCCATGTTTATCATGCTGGGACTGATTTTTGTTGTCTTTTCGATTCTTACGGGAGGGGTTAATTTCTCGCCCCGGAACATCTCGAATATTTTCATGCAGAATAGCTACATTCTCATCCTCGCGGCGGGAATGGTGCTTGTTATCATCGTGGGGAACATCGACCTCTCGGTGGGATCCATCGCGGCCTTTACGGGCGCGATCGCTGCCATGATTTATAATACCGGCGTGGGGCTTCCCCTCACNGTGATNGGTACCATGGCTGTCGGTGTGGGGATCGGGTTTTTCCAGGGGTTCTGGATCGCCTTTGCAAAGATTCCCGCCTTTATTGTGACCCTGGCGGGGATGCTGCTTTTCCGGGGGCTTACCTATGTGATAACCAACGTGAGTCCCATCGCGTTGCGCGATGACGGCTTCCGCCAGATCACCTCGGGGTTTATCACCCTCGAGGCGCTGCACATAGGGAGAGTTCACTACTTTGCCTGGCTCCTGGGGGGGATCTGCTCGCTGGTGTGGGTTCTGATGGCCCTGGGCGAGCGCCGAGGCAAGATCAAGAAGGGTTTCGAGATCTTGCCCCTGCCGATCTTCTTCATGAAGAGCTTCTTCGTGGTGGGAATGATCCTGCTTCTCTCCTGGAAGTTCGCCGAGTTTCGGGGCGTTCCGGTGATCGTGGTTGTTCTGGCCGTGGTTGTGGGGGTCTTCACCTTTATTACCAGGCGGACCGTGATCGGCCGGTACATCTACGCCGTGGGAGGCAACGCAAAATCAGCAAAGCTCTCGGGTATAAACTCGGAGATGGTCATCTTTGTGGTTCACACTATCATGGGGATGCTCTCGGGGCTGGCGGGGCTGGTTTTTGCCGGGTACATGAACTCGGCGCTTCCCCAGGCGGGACAACTTTTCGAGCTCGATGCAATCGCTGCCTGTTTTATCGGGGGTGCCTCGGCCTCGGGTGGTATCGGCACTATTGTGGGTGCGATCATCGGGGGGCTCGTCATGGGAGTGATCAATAACGGGATGTCTCTCATGAATATCGGCGCTGACTGGCAGTACGTGGTGAAGGCCCTGGTGCTGCTTCTTGCCGTTTTCTACGACATCTATACGCGGCGCAAGGCCGGGCTCGCCTGAACCGGAGATGAGAGAGCACTCGCCCTGAAGGGAATTTTCGGGACGAGTGCTCCCTTCAGGGCGAGTTGCGGGGCCCTGCGCGGGTCCCTTCAGGGAGCTCAGGCCCCGGCGGCTGCGCCCATAATTTCAGCCAGGTCCGCCTCCACCGTGGTGGTAACCTTCAGCCCGAAGGTCGAGACCAGGGTCTCCGCCACGGCGGGGCTCANGAAGGCCGGCAGGGTGGGGCCGATCCTGACACCCTTGAAGCCCAGGGCGAGAAGCGCCAGGAGCACGGTGATTGCCTTCTGCTCGTACCAGGCGATATCGAAGTCCAGAGGAAGATCTTCCAGACTCTCCAGACCAAAGGCCTCCTTCAGCTTCAGGGCTATCACTGCCAGGGAATAGCTGTCGTTGCACTGGCCCGCGTCCAGGACCCGGGGGATTCCCCCGATGCTTCCCAGGTCGAGCTTGTTGTACCGGTATTTTGCACAGCCTGCCGTGAGGATCACCGTATCGGGCGGAAGGGCTTTTGCCATGTCCGTGAAGTAACTGCGCCCCTTCTGGCGTCCGTCGCAGCCCCCCATAACGATAAACTTGCTGATAGCCCCCGTCTTGACGGCCTCCACCACCGTGTCGGCCAGGGCCGTCACCTGGGCGTGGGCAAATCCTCCAGTGATGGACCCCGTTTCGAGTTCCCGGGGGGGCGGGCAGGTTTTGGCGAGTTCGATCACCCGGGAAAAATCCTTTACCGGGGAGTCGGCGCTCCGGTCGGGAATATGGGCAACCTCGGGAAAGGCCACGAGGCCAGTGGTAAAGATCCGGTCCCGATAGCTCGCCTTCGGGGGAGTAAGGCAGTTGGTGGTCATCACGATGGGGCCGTGAAAGGATTCGAACTCGCTGTCCTGGGCCCACCAGGAGCTCCCGTAGTTCCCCACGAAATGGGAATACTGCTTGAAGGTCGGGTAGTAGTGGGCAGGNAGCATCTCCCCGTGGGTGTAGACATCTACACCGCTTCCCCGGGTCTGTTCGAGAAGCTCGTGAAGATCCTTGAGGTCGTGGCCGGAGATAAGTATCCCGGGATTTTTCCGGACTCCCAGCTCCACCTGGGTGATCTCGGGATTCCCGTAGGTCTCGGTGTTGGCCCGATCNAGAAGCGCCATGGCCGTGACCGCTGCGTGACCGGTGGCTATTACTATCTCTGCNGATGCCTCGCCCCGGTCAACCGCTGCCAGGAGACGCAGGATCTCCCGGTACAGGTCCTGATCCTCGTATCCCAGAACCCGGGCGTGGTCAGCGTAGGCGGCGATTCCCTTGAGACCGTAGATGGCCAGTTCTCCCAGAGCGCGTTTGTCGGGATCTGCCTCGGCCATGACCGAGGCCAGGGCGGCCCGGGCGTGGAGCTCTGCCGGGGTTCGGGCCTTCCACCGGGCTGCCTCGGTGAGGGCCTCCTCTCTCACCGTTCCTTCCCGAAGAGCGGATGCGAGGAGTTCCTCCTTGTGGCGCAGGACCTCGAAGATCGTCTGTGTTATCCGGGCGTCGTCAAAACTGACGTTGGTGACCGTAGTGAAGAGGGCCTCCAGCGCCAATCGTCCCGTCTCCAGCAGGGTTCGATCGTCTCCGGGTGTTTGGGCCGGGGGAAGGGCGTCGGCCACGGTGGCAAGACCCCGGGCTGCGTAGACCAGCAGATCCTGGAGAGTGGCTGTCTCCCCGGTCTTTCCGCAGACACCCCTGACGGTGCATCCCTTGTTACCCGCTGCTTCCTGGCACTGAAAACAATACATACTCATAAACCGCTCCTCCTGATATGATCTGTCCGGCGATGATCCGGTGCGTTTCCGCAGGAATCCTTCTGTGGCATCACCTGATGACAGGATAGGCTCGCTGGAGCCGGCGGTAATTGACGGAGGTCAAGAATGAGTGATCTTTTTACGCATCTTGGGGAAGATTTCCTGGAGCGCCTGGGAGAGGGGCTCCCGGCGAGGGAAATTCCCCGGGGGACGATCCTCTTCGTGGAGGGCCAGGAGGGAGACCACTTCTTTTGTCTCCTCCGGGGGCAGGTCCGGCTCTTTCGTTCCACCGGCGATGGTCGGGAGGTGACGCTTCATATGGTGGAAGCGGGGGATCTCTTTGCCGAGATCGTCCTTTTTGAGCGCGACACCTATCCGGCCAGTGCTGTGGCTGTGGAGGATTCCCTGGTCCGGGCGGTCCCCCGGGGGCGGCTCCTGGGGCTCCTCGCCGAGGCGCCCCTGCGGGAGGAGTTCATCAGGAACCTGGTTGGCAAGATGCGCTTTCTCTCTCAACAGCTCTACGTTCTCGCCACCATGGACGTGCGGCAGCGGCTGGCCCGGTTTCTGGCGGTCCGGTTCGGTCAGGTCCCGTTGATCACCCTGGATCTGAACAAGCAGGAAACCGCCGCCGCGATCTCGGTTCGTCCCGAAACGCTCTCCCGTGCCCTGACTTCCCTGAAGGAGCAGGGGTTGCTACGCTGGTCCGGCAAGACCATCACCGTGGATCCCCGGTTCTGGGAGGATCTCTAGGGCTGCGGAATGGGGGATGGGGTGGGGGAACTTGCCCCGGGGCGTGACTTCGCGCTAGGCTTGATCCCGATATGAGAGAGATCGCGAGGGCCGGGGAGACAAACCGGGAACATCGGGAGACGCGAGCCCTGCGGGAGCGGCGGGGACAACTGCCTTCACCCGAGGTGACGGCCGGGGCGGCGCGGTTCTTCCGGGGNATGGCGGATCAGACCCGGTTGCGGATACTGGTGGCCCTGGCCCAGGAACCGACCTGCGTGGGCGATCTCTGTCTCCTGCTCTCCCTGGAGCAGTCTGCTGTCTCGCACCAGCTCCGCCTGCTGAGGGAACTCCGGTTGGTATCGGCCCGNCGNCGGGGGCGTCATATGGTCTATTCCCTGGAGGACGACCACGTGCTGCAGCTGGTGAGGGAGGCCGTGGCCCACGCCAGCCATTCCTCCTGCCCGGGGTAGTCCGGCGTCGTGGGGGNGCTAGGGAGAGTCCCCGCGTCGCGCTTCGAGTTCTTCCCACCGCTCGTAGGCCCGGGCAAGTTCCTGGCCAATTTCCTCAAGCCGTCGCGAGAGCTGGCCCGGGTCCTGATTGCTTCCCCCCGGTGTCTCCTGGCGGGCCACGGTGCGGTAGAGGTCCGGGTCCGAGAGTNGCCGGTGGATATCGGCTTCTTCCTCTTCCAGGGCGGCGATCGCCCCGGGGAGCGCTTCCAGTTCCTGGTGTTCCTTGTAACGTAGTCGTGTCCCGGTGCGGCGTGGTTTTTGCCGCTCCCCGGCAGGGGAGGGATTCCCCCTTCCGGCGGTTTTGTCCCGGTTTTGCGTCTCCTGGTCTGCCCGGTGGTTCTGGCGGTCCNGCCAGTCCCCGTAGCCTCCGGCGTATTCCTGAACGGTGCCGTCCCCGGAGAGAACGAGGCAGTCCGTAACCACGTTGTCGAGGAAGGCCCTGTCGTGGCTGACCAGGAGGATCGTTCCCTGGTAATCCAGGAGGATCTGTTCCAGCAGCTCCAGGGTCTCGCCGTCCAGATCGTTTGTCGGTTCGTCCAGAACAAGCAGGTTCGAGGGACGGGCAAAAAACTTGGCCAGCAGCAGGCGGTTCCGCTCTCCCCCCGAGAGGATACGTACCGGTTTGTTGACCTCCTCGCGGGAGAAGAGAAAGTCCTCCATATAGGCCAGGAGATGCCGGGTTCTTCCGTTGATCGTTACCGTATCGTAGCCGTCTCCCAGGTTCTCCCAGAGGGTTTTTTCCGGGTCCAGGGAGGTGCGAAGCTGGTCGAAGTAGATCGGGTGGAGGTTGGCNCCCCGACGAACGGTGCCATCCCGGGGGGCGAGTTCTCCCAGAAGGAGCTTGATCAGGGTTGTCTTGCCCGATCCGTTGGGGCCCACGATGCCGACCCGGTCTCCCCGCATGATCAGGGTCGAGAGGTTGTCTATGATCGGTTCGCCCTCGGGGCTGTAGGCGAAGGAGAGGTTTTTGGTGGTGATCACCAGATCGCCCGAACGCCGGGCCTCCTCCAGGGAGAGGTCCACCGACCCGACCCGTTCCCGGCGCTGCCGGTAGCGTTCCCGCATATCNAGGAGTCGGCGAACCCGGCCCTCATCGCGGGTGCGGCGGGCTTTCACGCCTCGCCGGAGCCAGGCTTCTTCCCTGGCCAGATCCTTGTCGAACTGTTCCCACCGGGCTTCCTCGTCGGCAAGGCGCTTGTCGCGGCGCTCCAGGAACTCGTCGTAGCCGCAGGTATGGTGGTAGAGGGTGCCCCGGTCCAGTTCTGCCACGTTTTGGGCCAGGCGACGCGCGAAGGCCCGGTCGTGGGTGACAAAGACGATCGCTGCGGACCTGCTTTTGCAGAGCCGTTCCAGATAGTTTTCAAGCCAGACGACGGTATCCAGGTCCAGGTGGTTTGTGGGCTCGTCCAGGAGGAGAATTTCTGCCGGGGTTGCCAGGGTCCGGGCCAGGAGNACCCTCCGCAGGGCTCCTCCCGAGAGGGTTTCCACGGCTGCCTCGGGAGACACGGCCAGACGCGTGAGAAGCTGTCGGGCCTCCTGCTCCCGGGAAGGTTCCCCCTGGCTGGCGACAGCCAGGGCGCTGCCGGTGAGGTCTGCGGGGAGGTCCTGATTCAGGAAAGTGGCCCTGGCCTCNTGCTCCAGACGCACCGCGCCCCGGTCAGGGAGTACCTGCCCGGCGATTATCTTGAGGAGGGTGGATTTCCCCGTCCCGTTTCGCCCCATGAGACAAATTCGTTCACCGGGGTTTATGTGAAGATGAACGTTTTTCAGGAGGGGCTCCCCGCCAAAACTCAGGTCCAGATTATGTATACTCAGTATCGCCACGGCGCAGAAGCTACCACAGGAACTCCATCTCGGCTATTCCCCCCGGGAGAGGTAGCTCTCCGGGAGAGAAGGCCCCCGGGAGAGAAGGCCTCCCGGGAGGCGCTGNTTCCGGTGCAGAACCATGAGGGGGTGCACTCCCGGTTCGGTTACTCCCCGGGAGGGGCGATCCCTGCGGCCTTTCGGGCCGGGCAGCGGGGAGGGTCGGTGTAGTGGAAGCAGCGGGGCTGGCACTGCCGACAGACCTGGATGGATCGGTCTGTTCCATCTCTGCTCTTTTGTGCCCAGCCGGGGTCGGCCAGCAGGGCCCTCCCCGCAGCGATCAGGTCGCCGTAGCCCTGATCCAGCGCGTTCCGGGCTGCCTCGGGGAGGGTGATCCCGCCGATGGCGATAACGGGAATCGACAGGGCTGCCTTGACCGGTTTTGCCAGTTGCAGCAGGGGGNCGGCCAGACCCGGCCCCGGCANGGNCCNNGATTTCNGGGCGGAGTTGCCTTCGGGGGGCAGGTCTCGAGGCAGATCCCGGGGCAGGCTCCCGCCGTGAGAGACGTGAATCATCTCCAGTCCCTGCCGGGCGAGTTCCTGCGCCGCAGCCAGCCCCTCGGCCTGCGTCAGAAAGGGCCCCTCGCCGGGGTCGGCCTCGGCGACACCCAGGCGGCACGAGACCAGGGCCGCGTCCCCCACGGTGGCGCGGAGTCCGGCCAGGACCTCGCCGAGGAAGCGGAGCCGTCCCCCGGGGGAGCCCCCCCAGCGATCGGTGCGGTGATTTGTCCGGGGTGAGAGGAACTGGGAGCCCAGAAACCCGTGGGCTCCGTGTACTTCCAGGACCGCGAACCCCGCTTCTACCGCCCGTTCGGCGGATCTCCTGAAATCATCGAGGATTCGGTGAATTTCTTCCTCCTCCAGAACCCGGAGGTCGTCCCGATCGGGCACGGGCGAGGGGCTCACGGGGGTGGCTCCCCAGGTTTTCTCGAGATTTGTCCGTGCGCCTGCGTGGTGGAGCTGTATTCCCGGAAGCGCGCCGGCCTCGCGGATCCTTCGGGCCAGACGGCGCATGCCCGGAATCTGGCTGTCCGAGAAGAGCCCGAGCTGCGTGGCGGCCAGGCGCCCCTCGGGGCTCACGGCCGTGGCCTCCACGATCACCAGTCCACAGCCGGGCGCGGTCTGGCTGTAGTGGCGCAGGTGGGCCTCGGTGACCAGGCCGTCCTGACCGGCCTTCCAGATCACCAGAGGGGGCATCACCAGCCGGTTCTGCAGGGTCTGTCCCCGGGGAAGGTCCAGGGGGGAGTAGATGCTGATTCCTGGCATGGAGCCTCCTGTTCTACAGATTCAGTTCCTGTACTGCCTCCAGAACTTCCTGGGCGTGGAGGGCCGTTTTCACTTTCTTGAAGATCTTTCTGACCACCCCTTCCCGGTCGATAATGAAGGTGTAGCGCAGGATGCCCTGGTATTTCTTCCCGAACATCGCCTTGGTGCCCCAGGCTCCCCAGGGGACGATCACGGTCTTCTCCGGATCCGCCAGAAGGGGAAAGGGCAGGCTGTGAGCCTCGGAGAAGGCCTGGTGGCTTTCCCGGGTGTCGGCGCTGATGCCCAGTACCTGAATTCCCGCCGCTTGCAGGGCTTCCCAGTTGTCGCGGAAGCTGCAGGCCTCCCTGGTGCACCCCGGGGTGGCGTCTTTGGGATAGAAGTAGACCACCACGGGTGTTCCCCGGAATCGGGAGAGTGTTACGGGATTCCCCTGCGCGTCGGAAAGGGTGAAATCCGGTGCTGTCTGTCCTGTTTCGATCATGATCTCTGTACTATACTGGGGATCGTGCGAATATTGGTAGTAGAAGACGATGCAAAGATAGCCGGGTACCTCCGCAAGGGGCTGGGCGAGGCGGGGTATCGGGTGGACCACATGGAATCGGCAGAACACGCCCTGGGAGCGGCCAGTCTCAACGAGTACGATGTTCTGGTGGTTGATCTGATGCTTCCCGGAAAGGANGGCCTCTGGCTGATCGGCGAGCTGCGGGGGCGGGGGGTGGCCACGCCCATCCTCATTCTGAGCGCNCGCCAGACCGTGGACGACCGGGTTGCCGGCATTCGGGCCGGCGGGGACGATTACCTCACCAAACCTTTCTCGTTCAGCGAGCTTCACGTGCGGGTAGAGGCGCTCATCCGGCGTTCCCGCATGGCGGGGACCGCCGGTGCCGGTCAGAGCACAACCCTGAGTGAGGGAGACATCACCATGGACCTTCTGTCCCGGGAGGTCTCGCGCCAGGGCCGCTCCCTGGATCTCCAGCCTCGGGAGTTCTCGCTGCTGGAGCTCTTTCTCCGCCATCCCGGTCAGGTGCTCACCAAGACCATGATTCTGGAACACGTCTGGAGCTATGATTTTGATCCCCAGACCAACGTGGTGGATGTGCTGGTTTCCCGGCTCCGGGCCAAGGTGGACCGGGATTTTGACCCCAAGGTGATCCATACCGTGCGGGGCGTGGGCTATTCCTGCCGGCCCGCTTCCGGGGGGGAGGGGCGGCAATGAAAAATCTCTCTGCCCGGGTTCGGGTGACGCTCCTGTATACCCTGGTAACGGTGGTGGGGGTGGCGGGAATCTTCGGCTTCACCTTTTTTACCCTCTACCGGACGCTCCAGCAGGACGACCTCCGGGACATGCAAAACCGCATGCTCGGCTACTGGGCCCAGTTTCAGACGGGAGGTCTCGAGGCCCTCAAGGAGGACATCAACAGAGAGACCTTTCTGGTGGGAGAGCGCCTGGCCGTGGTCCGCGTAGCGGACAGGCTCAACCAGACGATCTTCTTCTCCTGGCCCGATACCTGGGACGGTTTCGAAGTGGGGCGTCTGGAGGTGCTTCCCCTGGACGCGCGTACACTCTATACCCTCCAGTCTCCCAACCACGATTACGAGCTTGATGTGGCAGGAATCTGGCTCTCCGATGACTATCACCTGCAGCTGGGGGTCTCCTCGCGCAATCGGGTGCGGCTTCTGCGGGTTTTTGAACGCAGTTTTCTGGGAATCTCCCTGGCCGTGGCGGGGCTGGGTTTTCTGGTGGGGCTCTTTATCGCCGATCGTACCCTGAGGCCGATCGATCGGGTCACGGCGGTGGCGAGGCACATTGTGGAGACCGGCAGACTCGATGGCCGGGTGGAGGAACGGGCCCGGGGGCGGGAGCTGGAGGAGCTGGTGGGGGTGATCAACGCCATGCTCACCCGTATCGCGCGGCTTGTGGATGGCCTCCGGAATACCGTGGATACCGTCGCCCACGACCTGAGGACGCCCCTGACGCGGCTTCGGGCCCGGGCGGAGCTTGCCCTGCGTGAGGGCGGATCGGATCAGGCCGAACAGGCTCTGGTAGAGACGGTGGAGCAAAGCGACGAGATCCTTCGCCTTGTGAACACCCTGCTGGACATAACCGAGGCCGAGAGNGGGGTGATGCCCCTGAAAAAGGAGGCCCTCTCGCTCCGCTCGCTGATCCGGGATGTGGTAGATCTCTACGAGCTGGCAGCCGAGGAGCGGGAGGTCTCCCTGGTGACGCAGTGTCCCGAAGAACTGATTGTCCTGGGCGACCCCGTGCGATTGCGTCAGGTTCTGGCAAATCTGGTGGATAACGCCGTCAAGTATTGCCGTCGCCGGGGTGAGGTCAGGATCAGTGGTGAAGCGCTCCCCGAGGGGGGGGCGGTTCGTCTGGGCGTGACCGACACCGGGGTTGGCCTGGCCAGGGAGGAGCTCGAACGGGTCTGGGACCGGATGTACCGGGGGCCCGTTCAGCCCGAGCAGACCGGTCTGGGGCTGGGGCTCAGTCTGGTTCGCGCTGTGGTGAGTGCCCACGGGGGGCGGGTCCGGGCCGAGTCCGATCGGGGGCAGGGGACCACCTTCACGGTGGAGCTCCCGGCCCCGCAGGACCGCCCGGCCCCGCAGGACCGCCCGGCCCCGCAGGGCCGGGCATAGTCAGGGACCCATCGGATAACGCCGGTTCAGGAGTCTCCTTCCGGGGGTGGCGGAATCAGTCCCTGTTCCATCATCACCTCCGTGATACGCCGACTCCGGGTGATCCGGGTGAGCGCCATCTCCCGAAGCTCTTCGCCCGATCGGTGCAATCTGGTGATCCCCTCCTTCTGAGCCGTGAGTCCCACGGCGGCAGCGATATCACCAAAGAGATCCCATTCCTCCATGGTTGGCATGATCCGCTGGGGGCCGTAGTCCCGGTGTTCCCGTGCCCGCCGGGCTATGGCCTCGGCGGCAGCAAAACACATGCCGTCGCTGATCGTGGAGGCTCCCACGTCCAGGGCTCCCCGGAAGATGCCGGGAAAGCAGAGGGAGTTGTTCACCTGGTTGGGAAAGTCGCTGCGTCCTGTGGCAACCACGGCTGCTCCCGCCTCCTGGGCCTCCCAGGGCCATATCTCGGGAACGGGGTTTGCCTCGGGAAAGACGATGGGCTTCTCGGCCATGGTCCGTACCCATTCGGGGAGGATTCCCCCCGGTCCCGGTTGGGAGAGGGCGATCACCACATCGGCCCCCTCCATAGCCTGGGGAGTCCCGCCAGTGCGTCTCTCGCGGTTGGTCATCTCGGCCAGCTCCCACTTCTCGGGGTACTCCTGGCGGCGCTCTCTCAGATCGCTNCGGTCCGGTGTGAGAATGCCGTGACGGTCGCTGACNGTGCACAGGCCGGGGTCGGCACCGCGCCCGAAGATGAGGCGCGCACAGGCCACGTTGGCTGCTCCCGCACCGATGAAAGCGATTCGCACGTCCTCGATCCGTTTCCCCACCAGGTCCAGGGCGTTGAGAAGCCCCGCCAGGGTGACCGTGGCCGTGCCCTGCTGGTCGTCGTGCCAAACGGGAATTTCTGCCTCTTTTCGGAGGGTGTCGAGAATGCGGAAACATTTGGGCTGGGCGATATCCTCCAGGTTGATGCCGCCAAAGCTGGGTTGGAGGTTCAGCACGGTCCGGATGATACTGTCCGGGTCGGGATCGTTGAGCATGATCGGCACACTATCTACCCCGCCCAGGTACTTGTAGAGCAGGGCCTTGCCCTCCATCACGGGAAACCCCGCCTTGGGGCCGATATCTCCCAGGCCCAGAACGCGGGAGCCGTCGGAGACAACCGCCACGGTNTTTCCCCGGCTGGTGAGTTCGTCCACCAGCCCCGGTTCCCGGACGATAGCCTGGCAGGCCTCGGCCACGCCCGGTGAGTACCAGACGGAGAAATCATCCATGCCGCGCACCACGCAGCGCGGTACGGTTTCCATCTTTCCCAGATAATGCCGGTGCCAGGGCACGGCGAGCCGATCCCAGCGGTTTGCCTGGGCTTCCCGGTCTTCTCCGGGGGTCTTACTGTGAGCCATGGGGTCCTCCATCGGTGAGAGTTATGTCTGTCCAGATTTGGGCCTGGGGGTGTTGCATCAGGATTCGCCCTGCCGGGGTCTCCCGGGGTTCCCGAAGGATATGTTCGATGATATCCCGCTTGCTCTCGCCCAGGACAAAAAAGACGAGACGCCGGAAGGCCAGGAGAACCGGTGCGGCCAGAGAGACCCGCTCGACCCCCAACCTGACCCCGGCGGGTACCGCCAGAGGGGTTTCCCCGGCACGAGCGTGGGGAGGAATCTGCCCCTGGCCAACCTCGTGGGGGGGCAGGAGGGGGACCAGAGCCGAATCAAAGAGGCTTGCCGTGTGACCGTCGCTGCCGACCCCCAGTATGCCCAGCTCGAAGGACGCCCCGCTCTGACCCAGCCGGGCGATCTCTGCCCCCAGCACCCGGGCCGCCTTCTCCGGGGTCAGCGATGGGTCGGGATGAAGAACCCGGGGGTCGGGAGAACCCCAGCGGGAGATGAGGGGGAGGATCGTTCCCAGATTCGACCGCTCGTCGTCACGGGGAACGTGGCGGTCATCGGAGAGGAGGAAGCGGATCTTCTCCAGATCGGCTCCTGGAGCGGCATCGGCGAGGCGCCGGTAGATATCCAGGGGGGTAGAACCCCCGGCCAGCATGAGAACCTGCTCCTTGTCCTGCACGAGAGCGCGGTGGAGCTCCGCCATCAGCTCTGCCCTGGCCGCAGCCTCTGTGGGGAAGGACCGGATGCGTTGCCCCCCCAGGGGAGACTCCAGAGAAGCCCCCGGCCCCGAAGGACGATTCCCGGAGGAGGATTCCCCGGGAGAGAGCTTCCCGGAAGGTGATCTCCTGAAACCGGAAGGTGATTCCCTGGAAGCAGACTCCCCGGAAGAATCTTCGTCGTGAACCTCCCCGCCGGAGCGGAGCACAAGCCGGGAGATCTGGCTCCCGTAGGGGTACTCGGGGGGAATCTCCCGGAGCCGTTCCCGCTCCCGCAGGTAGGGTGTTACCACCTCCCAGGCCGCAGCCAGCTCCTGCTGCTGGATAAAGAGGGACCTGTCGCCTCTCAGTACGTCCAGGAGCAGCCGCTCGTAGGCCTCGGGGAGGGTGGTGGCGAACTCCTGCTGATAGAGCATGTTCAGGCCCACGGGCGTGACCGTCATGTTCATGCCGGGAACCTTGTTGTTCAGCTGCAGTTCGATCGCCTCATCGGGTTGCACCCGGATTCGCAGGGTGTTCGCCGCCATCCCGGGGAAGAGGCTGACCGGCAGATCCCGGAAGCGGAGGAGAATCTCGGTCTTTCGCTCTGCCAGGGCCTTGCCGGCGGTGATGCGGAAGGGCACCCCGTACCAGCGAGGCGTATCCACGTAGAGGGTGGTGCGGACGAAGGTCTCGGTGATGGAATCCCGGGGAACGCCAGGTTCCTGACGATACCCCTCGTACTGTCCCACCTGGGTTGCCTCGGCGGTCATGGGCCTGGTGGCCCGCAGGACCCGGTCCTTCTCCCGGGCTATCTCCCCGGGGGTGAGTCGAATGGGCTGCTCCATCGCTACCAGAGCGAGGGCCTGAAGAAGGTGATTCTGGACCACGTCACGAATAATGCCGAAGCGGTCAAAATACCCGGCCCGCCCCTGGGTGCCGATATCTTCGGAAAAGCAGATCTCCACCGATTCGATCTGTTCGCGGTTCCAGACCGGCTCCAGGATGCGGTTCCCGAACCGCAGGGCCAGAAGATTCTGGATCGCCTCNTTCCCCAGGTAGTGATCTATCCGNTAGGTCTGGTTTTCGGAGAAAATCCTGCCCAGCGCCGCCGTGAGCTCGTTACTGCTGGNGGTATCACGGCCGAAGGGTTTCTCGATCACCACCCTGGACCAGGGNCGNTCCTCCTCATCGGCCAGCCCGGCAGCCCGGAGAGAGCGGGCCGTATCGAGGAANACATCGGGCGGAATTGCCATATACAGGAGAAGCCCCGACCGGGGGCCGGTGAGTCCCTCGATCCGTCGACCCAGTGTCCGAAAATCATCGGCCCTGGTATACTGGCCCTGGTGATAGTGGCAGCGCTTGAGAAAGTGCCCCACGGCGAGATCGCACTCCTCCGGTTCCGGCTGGAACCGGGTCGTGAGTGTCTCGGCCACCTCCCGGCGGAAGCTCTCATCATCCAGGGGGGATCTGGCAAACCCCACCACCCGGAACCGTTCCGGCAGAAAGCCGTTGCAGAAGAGATGAAAGAGCGCGGGGATCAACTTCTTGCGCGCCAGGTCTCCCGAGGCGCCGATGATTACAATGCTTGTGGGAGTGGTTGGTCTGTTCACAGTACCGATCATACCACGGGCTACAGAACGAGGTGAACCAATGTTGTACAGCCATCCCCGCATCTACGATGAATTATACGACAATTTTACTGAGGATATTCCCTTCTACCTGAAGCTGGCCCGGGAATCGGAGGGGCCGGTCTGCGAGCTGGCCTGCGGGAGCGGCCGTNTCACCGTTCCCCTGGCAGAGGCGGGCGTGACCGTTACCGGGATCGACCTGGAGCCCGCCATGATCGAGGCAGCCCGGCTCCGCGCTNCCCGGGCGGGGCTCGGTCNGGGGAACCCCTCCTTTTNTACGGGTGACATGAGCGATCCCCTGCCGGGAACCTTCTCCCTGGTGATCGTTCCTCTCCACAGCCTCTCGCACCTCACGGAGACGGCCCGGGTTCGCCGGTGCCTGGAGAACATCCAGGGGGCCCTCTCTCCGGGAGGGGCGCTGGCGCTGGCGGTGCATGTCCCCGACCCGGCTCTGCTCGCCAGAGACCCCGAGGGGCTTTTNCCGGTGACCATGGCCGGCCAGGAGGTGCCAATTTTCGAGAGCAGCCGCTACGATCCCCTGGCTCAGGTTCTTTCGGTACGGTGGTGGGCCGAGGGGGAGGACAGTCTCGAGCCCTTTGACTTTTCCCTGCGGATGTTTTTCCCCGAAGAGCTGATGGTACTTCTCGAGTCCGCGGGGTTCTGCATTCGGGATCGCTTTGGCTGGTACGACGGTGCACCCCTGACCGGGGAGAGCGGAACGCAGATCCTGGTGGCTACCAGGGCATGACCGCTGCGTGATCCCGGGCGTAGCCGCAGTAGCGGCGGGCGCTCTCGGGCAGATCCAGAATCTCCTCTTCCCGCAGAGGGCGGAGGACCCTGGCGGGAACGCCTCCCACGAGGGTTCCTTCTCTTACTACCATGCCGGGGGGCACCAGTGCTCCGGCAGCGACCATGGACCTGGATTCGACCACGGCCCCATCCAGAACGGTGGACCCCATGCCAATCAGTGCTTCGTCGTGGATGGTGCAGCCGTGGAGGCACACGCCGTGGCCAACGGTGACCCGTGAGCCCAGGGAGAGAGGAAAATCTTCGCGAGTCACGTGGAGGATTGATCCGTCCTGGACGTTGGTGTCGCTGCCGATCCGTACCCAGTGAACGTCGCCCCGCACAACGGTATTGTACCAGAGCGATGATCCCGGTCCGAGGGTGACATCGCCGATGATGCGCACCCCGTCCAGTACGATAGCGGTTCGGTCGATCCGGGGATGCTTGTCCCGGTAGGGACGGATAGTTGTTCCGGTATGGGGGCTCACGGGGAATCCTCCTGAAAAAGGGTGCAGCAGTTTCTGCAGAGACGGTTAAACCGCTCCAGTAACTTCCATCGTGCAATGGGGATCGCGTCGATGGTCTGCCGGGGAATCCCGTAGGCCACCACGTCGCCGACGGCAACGTACTTCAGGGGGTGTTTCTCGGTCAAGGGCGAGGCGAAGGAAATTGCCGGGCCGCCCGGCATGACCCTGTCGATGGTGCGGTCACCGCAGCGGACCTCCAGTTCTCCCGCAGCGACCAGAAGCATCGCCTGGTCCAGACAGGCCGTTTCTCCCCGTGAAAGCTGNACCTCCTCCATGGTCCGGGCTATTTCGTTCAGCGTCACCCCCGATATACGGTCACCCAGGAGATCGGTCCGCATGAGGAACTGCTTCCGCTCCAGATAATNCCGTATGGAGTGGCGAAGGTTGTTCTGTTCGATCACGTGGAGGTACATGGCAGGACGAATTTCCAGAACGTAGATAAAACTGGCTGCGCGGTAGGTCTGTTCCAGACAGGTGTTGGTGAGGCAGTTGATCTCGCCGATCATGGATCCGGGCGTCAGAATGTTGTTCGGCTGATCCTCGGGGCCAAGAATCTCCACAAGACCGTCCAGAAGAAGGTAGATCTGTTCGGGATGGTTCTCCTTGCGGTAGAGAATGGACCCGATGCTGAGGGTTCTGGCTGGACAGTTGGCGAGCATCGCCAGGTCGTGCTCGCAGGCCCCGGGGAAGTTATGGCGCAGCTGTTTCCTGATGCGCCGTTCGTCGGCGTTTTCCGAAGCNGGAATCAGAATATCCTGCATTCCGAAGGATGTGTCGGTCCCTATCTCCTTCTCCCGGTCCGTCAGGGGGCCTGTNTTGTGGGCCAGGACGAGACGTTCCGAGAGATCATCCCGNAAGTCTTCGGCCTCGCCATGGATGAGCCCTCCNCCGATATCGAGCTTCTTCACGTTCACCGGGGTGAGGTATTCCCTCCGTACCCGCTCTGCCAGGGCCGTTCCCTCGGGGGAAGCTCCCTCATGAAAAGTCTCCAGGCGTTTCATTGAACAGATATCGGCAAAGTGGGCGTAGCTCCGGTACCCCTCNTCCCAGAGCGCCCGGAAAAACATAACCGTCGTCTCCACGGGGTGGGGCGAGAAAACAGGGCGGACCTCGAGTCCCCCGATCGAGTTCCACTCCCCCTCCTTCAGGTCGCAGGGGTCGAAGTAATTGCTGAAATCTTCCTCGGGGAAGGACATCAGGGCGGCCAGTTTTTTTGTGACCGAGGCGCGGACCAGGGGAGTCGCGTAGTAGCGCAACCGGTGATCGGCCCGAACGAGCGAGGTGAGCCCCGCAAAGTGATCGTCGTGGGCGTGGGTGTGAAAGATACCGGCGATCTCGTTCACGCTGATTCCCAGGGCGTTCAGGGAATGCAGGACCCCCGGGCCCGCGTCGATCAGGTAGATATCTCTCTGGAAAGTGATGATGCTGGCCATGCAGGGACGGCTGGGATCCCACCCGTCGCCCTCTCCGGTATGGACTACGGAAAAATAGGCGGGCTTTATCTTGTGGGGGCTCAGGAGATAGGGCGGCGTGTACTGGTCGGAGCTCCCCANGTTCAGGGAAACCTCCAGGGACTCCCCATCGCAGGAGATCCGGTAGGAGTTGGTATTCACCCGCTCTATTTCCACCCCTTCCACGATCGGCGNAGGCCCTGTGGGGATCACGCGGAAATCGATCAGTTCTTCGGGGCTCCTGATCGTGCCGAAGGCGAAGATCTTCTTGATCCGCATATACTCGGCGGCGGTCTCGGGGGCGAGCCCTGCGGCGATCATCTCTTCTTCCGATATAAGGCCGTAGTTTCCCCGGTAGATATACTCCCGCTGGGCTGCCACCTGCTCGGCGGTCCCCATGATCAGCGGTTTCTGCCCCTTGTTGTTGGGGTGCCCCTGGATGATCATTCCCTGGCGGTAGAGCATCTGCAGCACAGGAAACTCCGAGAGGTTTGCAAACTCCCCGTTCTGGACACTCACATCGGAGAGGAGAATCGCGTTGGGCCCTGACTCGAAGGTGACGCCCCCCTCTTCCAGGGTGTTGATGAAGCCACGCTGCATCAGGTGCTTCACTGTGTCTGCCGGGCACCCACANAGGATGCGGAGATCATGTTCCGGTATCTCGACCCAGAAGACACCACTGGAAACGCGTGTTTTTTTCAAGAGACGACCCTCCATACTACAATGTATCCGGTGGGTCCCGAGTTTTCCACTTTTTTACACCCTCCGATTTAAAACCCTCGATACAGAGCGTTGTCTTCGGGCCCCCTTGCGGGGAGGGAGGCGCCCGAACCGGGCAGATCGGGACCTATCCCCAGCCCAGGGAGAGCTCCAGGTGCTGCAGGGCCGAATCCTCCCGGAGTTCTCCCGGAAGGGAGGGGATCGCCCGGAGCGTCCCGAAAAGAGGAAGGGCCTTGTCAAAACGCCCCAGCTGCCGGTAGGCGCAGGCCATGGCGTACATGGTGAGATAGTCTTCGTTGTCGATCTCGTAGGACCGTTTCAGGAGTTTGTAGGCTTCGTGGCCCCGATTGGTCTTGCTCATGAGAACGCTCAGATTTCGCAGGACCGTGGCGTTCTGGGGGTTCAGCNCCCGTGCCTTCATGAGAGCCTCTTCGGCTTCGGCGTTCCGGTTCAGCCTCAGAAGGGCGCACCCCAANGCTTCCCAGGCAAGGTCGCTCTCCTGATCGCGGGTCAGATAAAAGTGAAGCGTCTTCAGCGCCTTCTGGCTGGAGCCACTCTCGGTGTAGGCGATACCCAGGGCCAGAAGAGCGGCCCTGTTNTCGGGCTCTTCGGCCAGGACACCCGTGAGAGTCGTGATCGCTTCGTCATAATCTCCCGACCGGATGAGTGATTCCGATTCCTCGATCAGGTTTTTCAGGTCCATGTCGTGAATGTACGAAGGAAGGAGCGGATCGTCAATCTTGTTCCCCGAACCAGTCCTGTCCTATACTGGCCCCCATGGCATTACTGGCGCCCACGGCATTACNGGAGCCCACGGTATCGATTGTCCTGATCGGTGACGAAATCCTCTCGGCCCANGTGCAGGAGCGTAATCTCCACCCGCTCCTCTCGGGGTTTCGCAGGGTTGGTTATCAGGTCGGGGAGGTTCGCATCGTGCCCGACCAGATTCCCGCGATCGTTGGGGCTGTGCGCGATCTTCAGGAGCGTTCGGAATATCTGGTAACGGTGGGGGGTGTTGGACCCACCCACGATGACATAACCCTGGAAGCNCTGGCGCAGGCTCTCGCGGTTCCCCTGGAGCAGAACGATCGCATGNTAGCCTTTCTGAAAGANCGTTACCGGGACCGNTTCTCTCCCGCCGTGGCAAAAATGGCTCTCCTTCCCCGGGGGGCGGAAGTACTGGGCTGTGANCAGGGGTGGTGGCCCCTTGTCCGGCGGGGGAATCTCTTTGTTCTCCCCGGTCTGCCCCGGGCNCTGGAAGACAAGATCGAGCGCATGCTGGCGCTNCTTCCGCCCCGGGATCGGCTCTGGACTGCAGAAATCTTCCTGGGGGCCGACGAGAGCCTCTTCGCCCGGTGGCTGGCTGCCAGGCAGGACCGCTGCCCGGCCGTCTCCATCGGAAGCTATCCCGTGGCCGACGACCAGGACTANCGGGTGAGGCTGGTCCTGCGGGGGGTGCTCCGGGAAGATGTTCTCGAGGAGGCCCGGGAGATCGCCCGCTGGATGCAGCACCAGGGGTGGCTGGTTCGGACGGGCGGCGACGCCGGAGAGATTACAGGGAGTTGAGCCGGGGCTCAGGAGCGGCTCGCTCCGGAACTATACCGTACAATACCACACCCCGGGAGGGATGATCATGACCGGAGAAAATACAACAGAGAACACAGTACAACAGGGTGCGCCGGGAGAA
>NZ_KB891695.1:0-21861 GCF_000373545.1 Alkalispirochaeta alkalica DSM 8900 | reverse complement strand
CCCGTGGCCGACGACCAGGACTACCGGGTGAGGCTGGTCCTGCGGGGGGTGCTCCGGGAAGATGTTCTCGAGGAGGCCCGGGAGATCGCCCGCTGGATGCAGCACCAGGGGTGGCTGGTTCGGACGGGCGGCGACGCCGGAGAGATTACAGGGAGTTGAGCCGGGGCTCAGGAGCGGCTCGCTCCGGAACTATACCGTACAATACCACACCCCGGGAGGGATGATCATGACCGGAGAAAATACAACAGAGAACACAGTACAACAGGGTGCGCCGGGAGAACAGGGGAACGCCGCAGGAGAGAATGCGGAGGCCCGGACGGTGATCGCCGGATGCCTGCTTCACGGTTTCGGTGCCGGGCCGGAGGATTTGCTTCCCCTGCGACCCCTGCTGGGCCCGGACCTGGCCTGGATCGCTCCCAGGGCGCCCGTTCCGCTGGAAATGCACGGCTCCGTCTGGGGTCACGCCTGGTTCCCCCGGGACACGCGGGAGCAACAGGAGGCGCTGTCGGGGAGCTATTTCCAGCGCCTTCAGGACATGGAGCCTCCGGGGCTCCTGGAAGCGGCCCGGGTGGTGCGCGCAGCCGTGGATGAGGCCGGCTTCGACTGGTCCCGGCTGGTCCTGGTGGGGTTCAGCCAAGGTGCCATGGTGGCGGCGGAGCTCCTGCGGCAGGCCCTGAAGGGTGATGGCCCCATGCCCGCCGGGGCAGTTCTCTTTTCCGGTGCCCTCCTCGCCCGNAGATGGTGGGAAGACCTGCCCTCCCGGGATGCCCCCGGGGCACCTTTGCAGCGGGCTGCGGTCTTTCAGTCNCACGGAGACCAGGACCCGATCCTCCCCGAGCCCGAGGGCAGGGCCCTGGCGGANGTTCTCCAGGCCGCCCGGTTCCCGCTGGAGTGGCGACGCTTTGCAGGTGATCATACCATCCCCCCCGTGATCGCCCGCGAAGCGGGGGAGTTCCTGCGCCGCATCGGCTAAGCCCGGTGCCCCGGGCTGGCGCCTNTGCAGGCCGGGGGCGAGTTCGTCGGGATCAGATGAAATTTCGGAATATTATTGACGGTTCATCAGGAAAGGTGTATATTCAGGATAGCAAAAAGCCCGATAGGGCAAGTAAAACAGNGAGGTAAAAGAGTATGAAAAANAGAATCATCGCATTGGCNGGGGCCATTCTCCTTTCGGCGGGGGCAGTTTCGGCGCAGNCAACGGATAGCGCCNCNCTCNTCNTGAGNGGGGTTGTCGGTCCCTACGTGAGTATCCAGGTTACCCCCACGGCAAACGCCACAAATCTCCTTCTGAACATTCCCCAGNCTTCCCCCGTAACGGTGGCGGAAGTTGTGGAAGTAAGTAATGAGAGCTACACCGTGAGCGTNTCCTCGGTAAACGGCTTCTCCTTCAGCAACGGAGACCACNCCCATGACTACACCCTGTATTACGGGGGGACTGCCTTTCCTGATGGAGGCCAGGTCTCGTCGGGNGCCTTTGCAAACCATGTNACCCGAACGGTGGGTGTAACCTACGACAGTGCCANNACNCTCCANNCGGGGACGTACACCGACACGGTGACCTTCACCATCGAGGCGAACTGATCCCCCGGTGAACTGACCCCGGTCCAGTCCCGCAAGGGCGGGAGGGGTCAGAAGACCGAGAGCGAACGCCCGGCGGTAAGGCCGGGCGTTTTTTTCACCCTTCTCCGGAGGTCGATGATGCGTAATCGTGAGGGACGGTCGCTGTTCCTGGGGTTCCTTCTTTTTGTGNGTGTCCTTTCTTCCCCCGGGGCCTTCCAGCTGGTACCGATGTCGGCGGTGATCGATCTCGCCGCAGCCACCCCGGCGACCTCCTTTGAGCTTACCAATCCGGGAAACGATGCTGCAGCGGTGGAGTTGAGAGTGACCACCCGTTCTATCGGGTCCGATGGCACGGAGTTCAACAACGACGCCTCCCATCTCCTGCAGGTCTTCCCATCGCAGATTATACTCAGGCCGGGACGCTCCCAGACGGTGCGCGTTCGCTGGATCGGGGAGGGCGATCCCCGGGAAGAACAGGCCTTTCGTCTGGTGGCAGAGCAGCTCCCGGTCAGGTTGGGGGGGGATTCCCCGGACGGGTCGGGCGTGCAGTTCATGCTTCGTTATCGGGCCTCGCTCTACGTGCGCCCCCCCGGAACGGCCCCCGATGTGCAGGTCGTGACCATACGGCATGAACCGGGGGAAGGAACGGAAGTGCTTCTGAAGAACGAAGGCACCCGCCATCAACTCTTCTCGCGTGGTTCCGTGACCCTCACCGGACCGGACAGGGAGGAAGAAACCGTGCGAATCGAAGATCTTCCCGCCTTCCAGGGGGTCAACCTGCTTCCTGGCGCCTCGCGGCGAATCCGTGTTCCCCGGGAGCAGCTTCCCTTTGAACCCCGCCANATGGTGTTTCGCTTCGAGTGATCATGGAATCTTCCCGGACCGGTATCCATCGGACAGGCTGGGGCCCGATCAGACCGGTTCTGGTGGTACTCCTTCTGCTCGCCCCGATCCCCCTCCAGGCCGGAGACGACCTCTTTGCCACCGTCTTTGGAAGGGCGGCGCGACAGGATCTGGTCTTGCCCGTTTTTCGTAGTGGCCAGTTTCTGGGCGAGGTCCAGGCGCGTCTTGAGGACGAGCGGGTTCTGGTGGGGGGCATGTCGCTGGCTACGATGGTAGAACCCTTTCTGAACTCCCCGGATCACGATGCCCTGCTGCTCCTGGTTCGGAGGGAGACCTCCGGAGGAGAAACCCTGATCCCTCTGGAGCGGTTTTCTCCGGCGGGCCTGTACCTCGCCTACCGTCCCGAGCAGCTCCTGCTGGAGCTTTCCCTGGATCCCCAGGTGTTGCGGGAGCAGCGCCTGGGGGAATCGAGGCGCTCCCTGGAGGGGCCCTTTCTCGAACCGGTCNCCTTCTCGGGCTACACAAACCTGATCGCCCGAAACACCATCGCCTCCGGGGACTACCCCGGCGATCTCCTCCTCTCTCTCGAACCGGTCCTGAATTACCGCGGCTGGGTCTGGGAATCGTCGCTGGGGTTCTCGTCGGAACCCTGGAGCGACTCCGGGGGCGATCGGGCGAAGGACGATCCCCTGACGCTTCGCTACACCCGGGTCGTGCGCGATTATGTGCCCTGGAAGGCCCGGGCCGAGGCAGGAATCGTCCGCTACCGTGCAGGGAGCCTTCTTGGATCCCCCGAGGTGGCGGGGATCTCTCTCACCCGTCACGACGAGATCGATCCCGATGACCCGCTCTATCGATCGGCCGACGCGCGTTTCGTGGCCAGCCGCGATACTTCTGTGGATATCATCGTTAACGACCGCCTCTACCGCCGGGTTCGGGTTGCCCCGGGGCCCTACCGGGTCCCGGATCTTCCTCTGGGCCGGGGCGTCAACGAGGTTCGGGTCGAAGAAGCTTCCCCCGACACGGGGGAGCCCGTGGTGATCATGCAGGAGGTNATCCCCTTTTCCCCGCACCTGCTCCGCCCGGGAAGGCATCATTACTCCTGGGTACTGGGTGTGATGCGGGAGGATTTTTCCCACCAGGGACCCTTTGCNAGCGGTTTTCATCAGCGGGGGATTACCCCGGACTGGACAGCTGGAGCGTCACTCCAGGCCACGGAGGATGCCGTCGCCCTGGGTCTTCAGAGTCTGGTGGCGTCGATCCTGGGAATAACCCGCCTNGGGGGAGCCCTCTTCGCCGATACCGGGGGTGAGCGGGGTGGTGCGGGTGAGATCTCTCATCTGATGGCGCCCCTCCGGAGCCCCCGCAGCCCCGTGGTAGAGGTCCTGCTCTCCCTGGAGTCGGCCGAATATCGTCCCGTCTCGAGCGAGATTGCTGCGGGGGGGCGTCTGCGGGGGGGCCTTATCATGACCCGGCGTTTCTCCCGGGGGATCAACCTCTCCTTGGGGATGATCCACGATCATCCCTTCGAGCATCCCCGGGACCGGGAGACCACGCTGCGCCTGGCCTTTTCCCAGTTCTCTTCCCGCGGATATTCGCTGAACGGCCAGATCGCTCCATCCTTTTCCGATCAGGGAGTTCGCTGGCAGGGGAGCGTCTTCCTGCGTCTGGGATCCCCCGATCAGCGACGGGCCATCTCTTCGAGCTACGATCTGGCCAGGGACAGGTCGGCCCTGCAGGTCGCGAACGTTCCAGAACGGGCCTTTGGAGAGGTAAACTGGCGGGTCGACTACGAGCGCATCGGCGATGCCCCGGGGGAAACCCATTCTCTGGGGGGAAGCCTTCGCTACGATACCTTCCTGGGGAGCCTCCAGACGCGTCCCGAAGCACGGGCAGGTCAGGAGACGGACCAGGAGCTNTCGGTGCAGAGCGAGTTTTCCACCGCCCTGGCCTGGGCTGGGACATCGCTGGCGGTAACGCGACCCATAAGCGAGAGTTTTGCTCTTTTTCAGGCGCGTGATGAGATCGCCGGGTATCCCGTCCCCCTCCGCCCAGGGGGCGGTGCTGTCTCGGCTGTCCTCCGGGGCCGTACAGCGGTGGTTCCCGACTTGCCCTCCTGGAAGCGGAGCACCGTCCGAATAGACGGATCAGAGCTCCCCGAGGGATTGTCTGTGGGCGAACGGGACCCGGCGTTCTTTCCGGGCTACCGTCAGGGCTACCGTGTCGTCGTGGGGAGCGAGGCCACGGTCTACGCCGTGGGCCGTCTGATCGAGAGCCAGGAGGCTCTCCCCCTGGAGCTCGAGGCGGGAGAGGCCGTCTCCTCCACGGGAGATCGACATCTCTTCTTCACAAATCGTCAGGGGCGCTTCGAGATTCCCCACCTGGCTCCGGGGCGGTATCGTCTCTTTTTGCTGGGGCATCCCCAGGCGGAGGCAACGTTCCTGATCTCTCCCCAGAGCCGGGGACGGTACGATCTGGGCGATATCCCGGTGGTCCTGGAGGATGAAACGAGATGATACACTTTAGATCACGAGAGCCGGGAGAGATCAGCTCCCCCTGCCGGAGAAGGAGGTGCGCGATGAAGGGTCTTTCAGTCGGAGGGGGCGCAGTAGCCCGTGGCGCAGTTGTCCTCTTGATCCTCTTCCTGCCCCGGCATCTTCCCGCCGGACCCCCGGGCCCAGCCCGGCTCGAGTTTGTCTCGCTTCCCTCCTCGGTGACGGTGGATAACCCGATTTTCAGCCCCGCCGAGGGAACGCTGGAGATCACCATCGGCCACAGGGGTGGAGCGGCGGGGTACGTGGTCACGGCCTCGCCTGGAAGAAGCGGGTCCTTTGCTCCCCGGGTCATGGCCTTCCAGGGTATTCTGGGGATCCTCTTCCCCGGTCTGGACTACAACCTCTATACCCCCGACAACGAGATTCTCCGCGATTTCCCGGGGTCCCTCTCCCGGCAGGAGGTGTTGTGGGGAAACTTCGGGAATTCGGGGAGCAGCCTCTCCACCCAAACCAGAACGGTGACGGTCAGGGTTCCTCCCGATCAGTTTGTGCGTCGGGGGGCGTATCACGACAGGGTGGTCTTTTCCCTCTATCGGGGGCGATCCCCCCGTCTGGAAGAGCTGGTGCTGGTGGAGCGGCGGGCNGTTGCGGTTCAGTCCGTAACCCCCACGGTGGCCCAGATACGGATATCGGGACAACATTCCTACGAGATGAACTTTCATCAGCTCGCCCCGGGACAACGGCAGTCGGCGGTTCTCGAGTACCGTGCCAACGTGGGATTCAGGATCGAGGCCTCGAGTCAGCACGGAGGAGTTCTCGCAAACCAGACCGTTCCCGGGGGAGAACCCATTCCGTATCAGCTCCGTCTCCGGGGCCTCCCCGTGAACCTCTCCCGGCCAGGTCTGGTAGATGTGAACCTGCTCTTTGGTACAACCCGGGAGTTCGAGACGATCCCTCTGGAGGTGACGATCGGTTCCTTCGGGCAGGTNACGCCGGGCCGGTTCGAGGATGTTATCACCTTCACCATCTCTGCCTTCTGAGCAGCCCCGGGTCAGGAATCCTGCTCAGGGTTCAGGATCGAGGCTTCGAGTCAGCACGGAGGGGTTCTCGCAAACCAGACCGTTCCCGGGGGAGAACCCATTCCGTATCAGCTCCGTCTTCGGGGCCTCCCCGTGAACCTCTCCCGGCCAGGTCTGGTAGATGTGAACCTGCTCTTTGGTACAACCCGGGAGTTCGAGACGATTCCTCTGGAGGTGACGATCGGTTCCTTCGGGCAGGTCACGCCGGGCCGGTTCGAGGATGTTATCACCTTCACCATCTCTGCCTTCTGAGCAGCCCCGGGTCAGGAATCCTGCTCAGGGCTCCGGCGGGCGCGAACGGTCTGTCCATTCCAGGAGACGTCGTGCCGCTTCCTGGGCGATAGCCCTGTTCAGGCGCCACGCTTCCTGGTCGCCTCCCGCACAGGACCGGGCTGCCTCCTGGTCCCGGTCCAGAAGGGCCCCCGCCGTTTCTGCGCGCCGGGCCAGAGCGACCAGGGGTTCCCGAAGATTGCTCTGCTCCGTCGTCAAAAAGAGCGCCGTGGCGTGAATCCTGTGCGCCTCCTCCATCTGATCGACCACAACGCGCAGCCATTCCGCTGTGTCCAGGGGAGGGGTATCCTGCTCCCGGGCCTGGTACTCCCGGTAGTTCCGGCGGATGCTGGCGAAGATATCCTGGAAAGTGGCAGAAAAAGTCCGGGCATACATTTCCAGGCGGTAATCCGTAGCCTGCTCTCGCAGTTTGCGGAAGGTGGCCGCCTCGGTCTTGTACTTCTGGAGCTGTACCAGAATATTCTTGATCGCCCCGTCCATCCGGGCAGAGGGATCGGTTGCGATGATATCCTTGACGTCGGCGATGATCCGGCTGATCTCCCCGGCGGTTCCGGTCTCGCCCGGCTCCTCTTCGGGCGCACCCGGGGAATCACCGGGGGTGAGGAGAGCCTGACCTCTCCAGGTTGACTGATCCCGCAGGAGGGCCCCCTGGATTCCTCCCACGACCACCAGCAACGCCCCCCGGGTGGCCAGTTCCGGCAGGTGTCTGAGCGGTGTGTTGGAGAACTGTGCCTCGGCGAGTTCCTGGTAGAGCCGGGAGAATCGCCTGCGCTTTACCTCCAGGACGCCCCCCTCAGCGGCATCCCGGAGTTCCCGGGCCGTTTCCTGAAGCTCCCGCCGGGCGCTTTCCTGGAAGGGATCGCGAAAATAGAGGGTCAGCAGATCCCGNGGCCGGCGCAGGCGCTCCTGCACAGCTCGCCATGTCCCCTGACGGACCTGATCCAGACTGTTCATGATCCCAGTATAGTCAAAAAATCCCGGGAAGTGACGGGTCTTCCGGTCACAGGTCCGGCCAGACTCCAGTTATTCTTCCGGTAACCGGTATTTCTTTTTGACCCCACCCTGCCTTCTGATAATCACCCGCTTTCCGGTAATGCCAGGCTCCAGGCAGAGGGGCCTTCTGGAGAACGACGAAACACAAAAACAAAGAAAATTGTAAAAAAAATTGGAATATCTTCAAGCATAAACACCCTGGATCCTCTCCTGGTAGGTGAAGAAACAACGCAAAGGAGTATCGAATGAATGATCTTAACTCAATTCTGCTGGAAGGAAATCTCACCAGGGACCCGGTNCTGAGCAGCACTCCCTCGGGTGTCCAGGTTTGCAATTTCGCCGTGGGAACGCATTACCGGTACAAAAAGAACGACGAGCCCCAGGATGAGACCTCCTTCTTCGATATTGAAGCCTGGTCCCGTCTGGCAGAGAATTGCGCCGAGTATCTCAAGAAGGGCAGGGGTGTCCGGGTGGTGGGGAGGCTCAAGCAGGATCGGTGGAAGGACGCCGAAGGTCAGCCCCGGTCGCGGATAAAAATCGTGGCAGAACACGTAGAATTCCGTTCGAGTCCCCGGAAGAACGATTCCGGGGGGATAGCCGGAGGTGCAGAGGAGGAGGCCCCGGTCCCGGAACAGGATGAGTACAATCAGGTGATATCTTCNCGGGAGAGGGAGGCCGAGGTTAGCGTCCTCTAGGAGCGCAGACTCTGGGGGCAGGGATCCTGTGGGAGNTTCCCGGCAGGATTCCTTCTCCTTTTTTCCCTTTTTGCTTGACCATACCTTTCATATGGGAGTAGAGTTTNCCCATGAAGAGTAATCTTAACCCTTCAGATGGATACCTTGCTCAGACATCTCTTCAGTGGTGGTGGACCGTGTAGTCTGGTCCGCTCCTGAAATAGTATGCGGACCGGTGCTCTCTGGTCCGCGGTGGAAAAGCCGCGTGNAAACGCGGCTTTTTTTTGTCTTTCGACGGGAGGAACGATGGAAGATTACAGAGATAACCAGATCATCAAGGTGCTTTCGGGNGAGCGTTTTACCCCCCTGGGGCTCGCCCGCAAACTCAAGGCCCGGGTCATCCTGGAGTCTGCCACATTTGAGGGAGGACGCGCCCGCTATTCCCTGCTGGTAGTGCAGGAGGCGTTCCGGGTCTATCAGCGGGGCCGGGGGATGTACTTTGACGATGGGGCGCGACGGTACCAGATACGAAGCAAAGCCCGGGACATTCTTGATGTTCTGGCTTATTTTGCCGATCAGCACCAGAGTCCTCAGCAGGATTTCCCCTTTCCTGCGGGAGGAATCGGGTATCTTTCCTACGAGTTCTCCCGTTTCTGCGATTCCATCACCTTTCCCGATGTGCCCGATCCCCTGGGAATACCCGACGCAGCCTTTCTGTTTGGCCACGTTCTTCTGATCTTTGATCACTATAGCGATCTTCTCTACCTGATCGGTCTGAACTACCACGAGAAGGGCATCAACCTGGAGGCAGCACTTCGGGAGACGGAGCAGAAGATCAAGGATTTTGACTTCACCTACCTTCAGGATCAGCAGGAAGAGTACGCTGCGGAACCTGTCTTCGATTCCCGGGATCGTATCCGCTTCGAGCAAGGGGTCGAGAAGATCCAGGGCGAAATCATAGAGGGGAATCTGCTTCAGGGAGTCCTCTCCAGACGGTGCAGGGTTCGCACAGCCATGCCCGCCCTGGAAGCGTATCGCAGGCTCCGTTCATCCAACCCGGCCCCCTATCTGGTCTTTCTCGATTTTGAGCAGTTTCAGCTCTTCGCAGCCTCTCCCGAGACGCACGTGGGGGTGAAAAGAGGAAGAGCGCTGATGCGACCTATTGCAGGAACCAGAAGGCGCGGGGCCTCCGAGCAGGAAGACCTGGATCTGGAGCGGGACCTCCTGGAGGACCCCAAGGAGCTGGCTGAGCACCTCATGCTGGTCGACCTGAGCCGGAACGACCTGGGGAGAGTCTGTCAGCCCGGTTCCGTGGCGGTGACGGCCTATCACAGGGTGGAGCGCTATTCCCGGGTGATGCATATCGTGAGTCAGGTCGAGGGCGATCTGGCCCCGGGGAAAAGCGGCATCGACGCTCTGCGGGCAACCTTTCCCGCAGGAACAGTGAGCGGAGCCCCCAAGATTCAGGCTATCGAGACGGTGAGTCAGACCGAACCGGTTCCCCGGGGATTCTACGCGGGCGTGGTGGCCTATCTGGAGCCCGGAGGGAACCTGGACAGCTGTATCACGATCAGGGCCGGCCTTCGCATACGGGACGAGCTTGTTTTGCAGGCCGGTGCGGGAATCGTCTACGATTCCCGGCCGGAGCGGGAGTTTGAAGAGACCCAGGAAAAATTATCGGCCCTGATGAAAGCCGTAGGTCTGGAGGGTACCCTATGATTCTTTTGATCGATAACTACGATTCCTTTACGCACAATCTCTACCAGTATCTGGCTCAACTCACGGAAGAGCCGATTCAGGTCGTCCGAAACGATGAGATTACCCTGGAAGAGATAACCCGGCGGGCCCCCTCGCGGATCGTCATCTCGCCGGGGCCGGGGCGACCCGCCGGGGCGGGAATCTCCGTGGAAGTAATACGGCGCTACGCAGGCAGGATTCCGCTCCTGGGGGTCTGCCTGGGGCATCAGGCGATCGGCGAAGCCTTCGGGGGACGAACCATCAGCGCCCGCCGGGTCGTTCACGGCAAGACCGACAGAATCGTGGTGGACGGCAAGGGGCTCTTCCGGTCTATCGATTCTCCGGCGGAGTTTGTCAGATACCATTCTCTGGCGATCGACCCCGAAAGGCTTCCTCCGGAGCTGGAGGTCACGGCCTGGTCAGAGGATGGCGAGATCATGGGCGTGCGTCACCGCGAGTATGTCCTGGAGGGCGTGCAGTTTCACCCCGAGTCGATCGGCAGCGAGAGCGGCCTCAAGGTCCTGGCGAATTTTCTGAACTACCGCAGGGAACCCTTCAAGCCGCGGAAAACCCTGGAGCGGGTGATCGCCGGGGAACATCTCTCCCTCGCTGAGGCCTCAGAGTTCATGGAAGAGGTCACCGACGGCAATCTGGGAACGGCCCAGATCGCAGGTTTTCTGGTTGCCCTGAACGCCAAGGGGATAACACCCGAAGAGATCGCCGGGTGTGCCCGTGTGCTGCAACGCAAACGGGTCCCCCTTCCGGTAGATCGGCCCCTCCTGGACACCTGTGGAACCGGTGGAGACGGCCTGGGAACCTTCAACATCAGTTCCCTCACTGCCCTGGCCGCCGCTTCCTGCGGTGCCGTGGTGGCAAAACACGGGAACAGGGCGGTGAGTTCCCGCAGCGGGAGCGCCGACTTCTATCGGGCCCTGGGGATCGGGATCGAAATAACGCCGGATCAGGCGAGGCAGGCCCTGGAGAAGACGGGCTTCGCCTTTCTCTACGCGCCCCTCTACCACGGAGGGATGCGCTTTGCCGGACCGGCCAGGAAGGAGCTGGGAATCAAGACGATCATGAATCTCCTGGGACCTCTTGCAAATCCCGGGGGAGCAGAATACCAGCTCATCGGAGTTTTCTCCGAGGAATATCTTCATCCCGTTGCACGCGCAGCGGTTCTTCTGGGGGGGCGTCGCGGCATGGTCGTCCACGGGCTGGACGGGCAGGACGAGATCAGCGTATGCGCCCCCACGCGGGTGGTCTCCTTTTCTGTGGATCAGAACGCGGCAGACCACGGTGCCGTGGACCAGCATACTGCGGGCGAGGATCTTCTGGAGCGGACACGGTTCGAGGAATTTGTGATCCAGCCCGATAATTATGGCCTCTCCACGCACAAGCCGGAACTGCTCGTCGGGGGAGACCCCCGGGAAAACGCCGAGATGGCGGTCCGGCTTCTCCAGGGAGAATCTGATCCGGTTCTGGATGCCCTGCACGATGCGGTGGCGCTCAATGCCGGAGCCGCTCTGGCGATCTACGGTGTAGTTCAGACCATCGCCGAGGGGGTAGCGATGGCTTCGCAGGCTCTGAAAGAGGGCCGGGTGGCACAAACCCTGGCCTCGGTGATCGAGGCCACCACGTGAAGGGCGGGGACATTCTCTCCCGTATCGTGGAGCGACGCCGGGAACGGCTTCGGGGAAAAGGCCCCGGCGATGGGCCTCTTCAGGGGCTGGATCGGGAACTCTATGGGCGGGGACGTCTGGGAGGAGACCGGGTCCGGGCCTTTCCGGGGCCGCTGATCTGCGAGGTTAAGCGTCGCAGCCCCTCCCGGGGGGAGATCAAGGCGAATCTGAACCCCCTCGACCAGGCCCGAACCTACCTTCGGGAGGGGGCATCGGCGGTGAGCGTCCTCACGGAGCAGGATCACTTCGGGGGATCTCTGGCGGACCTGGTATCGGTACGCCGGGCCTTTCCCGATCTGCCGATCCTCAGGAAAGACTTTCTTCTCGAGCCAGAAGATGTGGCTGTCTCCTGGCACCTGGGAGCCGACGCGATCCTGCTCATCGCGGGAGTTCTCCCCTTCGAAGATCTTGCCCGGTTGCTGGACGAGGCTCGCCGTTTTGGTCTGGCGGCCCTGGTGGAGGTCCATTCCCGGGAAGAGGTGGAGAAGATCCGCCCCCTGACGCCGTCCCTGGTAGGGATTAACTGCCGCGATCTGCGGACCTTTCAGGTCGACCTCCTTCGGCCGGCCGCGCTNGTGGATCATCTGGACTGGCCGGCCAGGATCGTCTTCGAGTCGGGGGTCTTCACCAGAGAGGATGCCCTGGTGGCCCGGGAGAGTGGCTGTTCTTCCCTCCTGGTGGGAGAGGCCGCGGTGCGCAATCCCCGGTGCATTCCCGGGCTGGCAGCGGCAATGGAAGAACCTCTCCCGGTTCGCACGGGGGGGCGGTTNTCCTTCTGGCGCTATTGCGCACAACGNCGGNGAGANGGGAGNGNGGAAACCACATCGGTCCAGGCCCGGCCGCTGGTAAAGATCTGCGGAATTACCAACCGCGAGGACGCCGCGCTGGCCCGGGAGCTGGGAGCCGATCTTCTGGGGCTGGTCTACGCAGACTCTCCCCGAGAGGCCCCGGAGGGACTCGCCGGGGAGCTGGCGGGATTCCTCGGGGTTCCCCTGGTGGGTGTAGTGGTGGAAGGCCCCGAGCCGGGAGGGGCCGGCGCAACCCCGGGCAACAGGGCGGGNNTCAGGCGGGCCCTGCAGGATCTGGAATCGGGGGCGCTTGCAGCGGTCCAGCTTCACGGACACTCCCCGGGGGGGGAGATCTCTTCCCTGGCCTGGCCCGCTTTCAAGGCCCTGCGGCCCTCCTCGCCCGGCGAGGTCCATCGGCTGATGTCGCGTTGTTCCGGCCCCAGGGTTCTGGTAGACGCCCACCACCGTCAGCTGGCGGGAGGGACGGGCGAGGCCGTGGCAGAAGAGGTAATGGTGGAGGTCTCCCGCTTCCTTCGGGACGAGCGCCGGGGTGCCCTGTGGCTGGCGGGGGGGCTGGGACCCGACACTGTGGCGGCTGTGGTGGAGCGATGGAAACCGGAGCTGATCGATGCATCGAGCCGTCTGGAAGAGCGGCCCGGTAAAAAGGATCAGTTTCTTCTGGAAGCATTTTTNCGCGCTCTCGAGAGAGGGGGCGTCTGGTGAGTATCTCGTGAGGAGGGTAGGAGAGCGCAGTCACGACGCGGTGATCTTGAGGCGGGCGGCCAGACTCCTCGATGAGGGGCTCGCCGGTGGAGCTGTTGCGACCCGAAGAGGCCAGGGGCATGAAGAGGCACGGGCCGTGAAGAATGAACAATACCGAGGAGGAAGATTATGAAGAAGGCTCTGGAAACAACGGAAACAATGGAAACAATTGAAACAATGGAAGCAGTCGATCAGACCTCGTCCGGGGGAGGGCGCGCCGGGTATTTTGGCCAGTTTGGCGGAATGTACGTCGCCGAGGTTCTCAGGAGTCCGCTGGACGGGCTGGCTGAAGCCTTCGAGGCGGCCCGCAGGGATCCCCTCTTCTGGCAGGAGATGGAGGACCTTCGGGAACAGTANATCGGACGCCCCACACCGCTCCTCTTCGCGGAGAACGCAACCCGTGCTCTGGGGGGGGCGCAAATCTACATCAAGCTCGANGGACTCGCAAACACGGGAGCCCATAAAATCAACAANGCCGTTGGTCAGGCCCTCCTGGCCCGGCGCATGGGGAAAAAACGGATCATAGCCGAGACCGGCGCTGGTCAGCACGGGTTAGCCACCGCAGCGGTCTGTGCAAAGATGGGGCTGGAGTGCACCATCTACATGGGAGAGGTCGATATTGCGCGGCAACGGCCNAANGTCTTCATGATGGAGATGTTCGGTGCCTCGGTGGTGCCCGTCCGCTCGGGTTCCCGAACGTTGAAGGACGCTGTTAATGAAGCCCTCCGGGACTGGGCGGCAACCTGCGAGGACACCCATTATATCATCGGTTCCGCCCTGGGACCCTTTCCGTACCCCGATATGGTGAGAGAGTTTCAGTCGGTGGTCGGGGCCGAGACAAAAGAGCAGCTTCTCACGAGGGGCGTCACACCCTCTGTCCTGGTGGCGTGCATCGGAGGTGGTTCCAACGCGATCGGTTTCTTTTCTCCCTATCTTGACCGGCACGACGGTTCCGGCGAGCACGGTGGTTCCGGCCAGCAAGAACCCCGCCTGATCGGGGTCGAGGCCGGAGGCCGGGGGCCGGCACCGGGAGAACACGCCGCCAGAATGGGTGGCCAGGGGGTCCCCGGGGTTGTCCACGGCTACAAGTCCTATTTCCTTCTCGACCCCCATGGGCAGGTCCAGGAGACGCATTCCATTTCTGCCGGTCTCGACTACCCCGGTATCGGTCCCGAGCTGGCCCACCTGGGGGAGACGGGACGGCTCGAGTTCCGGAGCACCACCGACGAGGAAGCTCTCGAGGCAGTCCGGTTCTTCGCCCGTCACGAGGGGGTGGTCTTCGCCCTGGAGTCGGCGCACGCCGGTCATCAGGCGATGTGTTGCGCCCGGGAGCTCTCGCCCGATCAGGTCGTAGTGGTGAACATGAGCGGCCGGGGAGACAAGGACCTCTTCATCACGGCCCGGGCGATGACCCCCGGTCCGTGGAAACGATATCTGCTGGACGAAGCCGCAGCGATCTCCCGGGAGGAGTTGTGATGCCCACCGTTATGGCGCACATGATCCCCTGCTATCCCGATCTGGCCACCTCCAGGGAAATCGCCCGGGCCCTTGTAGCGGGGGGCGTGACATACCTGGAGATCCAGTTTCCCTACAGCGACCCCGCAGCCGATGGCCCCGTGATTCAGGCGGCCACGGCCGAGGCCCTGCGTCAGGGATTTACCCCCGACAGGGGATGGGATTTCGTGGAGAGTCTCACCTGCCAGGAGGAGACGCCCCCGGTCTTTGTCATGAGTTACGCTGGCCTGGTCTACGCTCGGGGGGTGGACCGGTTCGTGAGGGAGGCCGCAGATCGCGGGGTGGCCGGTGTCATTGTGCCCGACCTCCCTCTGGATAGTGACGAGGGGCTTCAGGAGGCAGGAAGGCGCTACGGCGTGGAGGTAGTCCCGGTGATTGCCTTCGGAGCAGCTCCTGAAAGGATCGATCTGGTCCACCGCAGCGGCAGTGCTTTTGTCTACGCGGCGCTTCGTCGGGGGATCACGGGGAGCGAAACCCTGATCGGACCGGAGACCATCTCCTTCCTTCGGGAGTTGCAGAGCTCGGGAGCACAGGTTCTGGCTGGCTTCGGAGTCTCCACACCGGATCAGGTCCGGGCTGTGACGGAGCACGCCCACGCAGCGGTGGTAGGCTCTGCCTTTGTTCGGGTTGTTGAGGAAAGTCTTCGTCAGGGGCATGGCACCCCCAGTGAGAAGGTTCGCGCCCTGGCATCGCAGCTTGTTGGCAAGGGCGAGCCTGAAATGCGTTGACGCGGTTCCTTCCGCTGTCGTAGTGTCCTGGAATAACGGAGCGTTGTTTATGGAGTATATTTTTCATGGAAATTGATGTAACAGCAGAAAACTTCACCGAGGCGGTGCTCGAATCGGCCCTTCCCGTACTGGTTGATTTCTGGGCCGAATGGTGCATGCCCTGCAAGATGATCGAACCGGTCCTCGCCGAGCTGGCCTCGGACCTGGAGGGCCAGGTTGTTATCGCCCGGGTGAACGTCGATACGGCCGGTGATCTGCCCGGTCAGTACGATATCGTGAGTATTCCCGCTCTTCTGCTCTTCAAGGGAGGAGAAGTGGTGGATCGCCACGTAGGAGCAGCCCCCAAGGAACTTCTCCTGGAGCTTGTGAAGAAACACCTGGGATAACCGGCCCTCGCCGGACCTCCTTCAGACCTTCGGCTGAGCTGGAACGGGGGGCTCGCAACCCGTCCGCGCCCGTTCCGGTCAGGGCTGATAGACCTCCTCGCTGTTGGGGGTGCCCGGCGTGGCGCCCCGGGTGGGGACGATATGCCAGTCTGCCTTGCTCCGGGTGTTCACCCCGCTCAGGTCCCGATTGATCGAGCGGGTGGAGGTGCTCGGTGATGGATCAACACCATCGTCGGGGACCACAAAATCTCCCTCAATCGTCCATCCCCCCCGGTCGGTAACGTCGCGGAAGATCTCGAACTGGGCCTGGGTTCCAAAACCTCTCCGGGGACAGCCGGGGTCATAGGTGCGGTTGCTGTAGAGGAAGGCGTCCAGAATCGGCCCGTCGGGATAGGCCGTGAGGGTTATGCCGCCGCTGGTGCCGGAGAGCCCTTCGCCGTCCCGGACCCACAGATCCCAGGCCTCGGGGTGACTTCGCCGGCCACCGCTGGCGCTCTTGTCGGTTATCTCGTCCACTTCTTCGGGTATGTTCTGGGGTCGAAAATGCACGATAACGTAATCTTCAGCCTCGGCCTGTATCTCGGGAAAGATCTTGCGTGTGGTCCAGCGTCGCGGGCTGCCGTTATACAGCGTGAGCCCTCCCAGGTTTCCCGCCTCGAAAACGCGTAGTTCCACAAACTCGGGGTTATTTGTCGAGCTGTTCACCACGATCTCGTTTATTACCACCCGGGGAATGTCGGGGTTATGGCCGTAAAAGCTCGCCAGAATGGAAGCGGTGTTTCCCTGGTGGTCCCGAATGACCGCATCGATCCAGTATTCCGAACCGGGTTTCAGTTCCTCTTCGACCTGCAGGAGAAGCCGGTTTTCGTCGTGAACAATCTGGACCTTCTTCAGGGGAGGGTCAAAGAAAGCGCGGGTCAGGTGAACGGGCCTGTTAAAGGTGAGGCCCACGGTATGTCTGTCCAGGGGTTGGCTTTTGTGCAGTATCGGAGGATCCCAGCTCTGGTCGATCATGTCGGGCAGATCCGGCAGGGCATTGCACCCCGGAAGGACAGGGAAGAGGACAAGAAGGATCAGTGCAGAGGGGCACAGGCGGAACAGCCTCCGCGCAGCGCGATCTTCCGGATCCTGTCGTTTCATGGNGGATCTTCTTTTACATTCCATGTTTGTACTCCACATGTGCATTCCCCCCATTTGTTTTCCCTGTTTACACTTCGGGTTATCCTTCATGAAGAGCCCGGCGGAACTGGTGCTTGCCTTGCCGGAAAAGATCTGCTTCCGGGGATGAGAAACCTTGCGGTGGCCCGGAACGGACGGGTATACTTTTTCGCCAGGGGAGGTTCCGTGACAGATAATCCATTGTTCGAACGCTACGGAAAAACAGTTGAGGACGGTACCGTCCTCTTTCGCGAAGACGAGCCGGGAGAGACCATGTACATCATCCAGTCCGGGGCGGTGCGCATCGTCAAGACCATCAACGGCAGGGACCACGTCCTGGCTCGTCTGGAAAAGGGAGATTTCTTCGGAGAAATGGCGATCGTCTCCCGCACGGCCCGCACGGCCACGGCAGTCGCCGAGGGAACTACCGAAATTCTCTCCTTCGATCGGGCAGGTTTCGAGGGAATGATCGCAAAGAACACAAAAATTGCCATGAGGGTAATCGACACGCTGTGCAGACGCCTGCAGCGGGCCAACCAGCAGATGCAGGATCTGGCAGAGCAGTCCCCCGGGACCCCGGGGAAGGGGGAGTAGCCCTGTGTGTGGTATTATCGGGTATTGCGGGCCNCGTCGGGCCGCCCCCATCCTGCTGGAAGGACTCAAACGGCTCGAGTACCGGGGATACGATTCGGCGGGAATCGCCCTGGCCACGCCCGGTTGTACGACCGCCGGGGAAGGGGCCGATTCTCTGGGGGTAATCAAGGCCAGGGGTAAGATCAAGGATCTCAAGGCCCTGGTTCCCCCCGATATCGCCGGGACCACCGGTATCGGACACACCCGTTGGGCAACCCACGGTGAGGTCACCGACGCCAACGCCCATCCCCATCTCGACGGTACCGGGGATTTCGCCATCGTTCATAACGGGGTTATCGAGAACTTTCACCAGCTCCGGGACCACCTGCTGGCGCAGGGCGTGGAGTTTCATTCCGAAACGGATTCCGAGGTGATCGTCCACCTTCTGGCGCGGGCCTATCAGGGTGATCTGGTGGCGGCGCTCACGGCCACCGTTTCCCTTCTCAAGGGAACCTACGGCATCGTGGCGATGTACCGTGGCGAGCCAGGGCGGCTGGTGGGGGCCCGGAACGGCTCGCCCCTCGTTCTGGGTATCGGTCAGGGAGAAATGTTTCTGGCCAGCGACACCACGGCGATCCTGGGCTATACCCGGCAGGTGATCTACCTCGAGGACGGTGAAGTGGTCTCCCTCACAGCAGATGAGTACGCNACCTCGGATCTGATGAACCGGGAAATCCGCAAGGAAGTGGATCACATCAGCTGGGAGCTGGAGTCGATCGAAAAAACGGGCTTCACGCACTTCATGGAGAAGGAGATCTACGAACAACCCGAGGCTATCCGTCGTGCCCTGCGGGGGCGTCTCGACCGTGAATACGCCACGGGTCATCTGGGGGGGCTGAACCTGAACAGCCGGGAGCTCCTGGAGGTGGGGAGAATCGTCCTTCTGGCCGCAGGAACGAGCTACCACGCCGGGATGGTGGCCACCTACGCCCTGGAAGAACTGGTGCGAGTGCCCGCCGTGGCCGAGCTGGCCAGCGAGCTGCGCTACCGAAACCCTCTGGTGGAGCGGGATGCCCTCTATTTTGCAGCGAGTCAGTCCGGTGAGACCGCCGACACCCTCTACGCCATGAGAGAAGTGCAGCGTAAGGGAGGGCGGGTCCTGGGCATCTGCAACGTCGTGGGCTCCACCATCGCCCGGGAATCCGACGGAGGCGTCTATATTCATTCGGGGCCCGAAATCTCTGTAGCCTCGACCAAGGCCTTTACCAGCCAGCTGGCCGCCTTCTACGTCTTCGCCCTCCTGATGGGACGCATGCGGCATCTCTCTCACGACCAGGGGCTGCGCCTTATCGAGGCCCTGGAAGCGGTGCCCGGGCAGATAGAGGCGATCCTGGCCCATACCGAGCCGATCAGAGCCCTGGCCAGGCGCTACGCCTCGTGCGAGCACTTCTTTTTTCTGGGACGGGGCATCAACTACCCCGTGGCGCTGGAGGCAGCGCTGAAACTCAAGGAGGTAAGCTATATCCACGCCGAGGGATACAGCGCTGCCGAGATCAAACACGGCCCCCTGGCGCTGATCACCGAAGAAACACCCTCGGTCTTTCTGGTGCCTCGTGACGGTTTGCGGGAGAAAGTCATAACCAGCATGAAGGAAGTGAAGGCCCGGCGGGGGCCCGTGATCGCCCTGGCCGTCGAGGGCGACCAGGAAGTGGCCCGCGTGGCCGACGAGGTGCTCTACGTGCCCGAAGCGCACCACCTGATGTACCCCTTTCTTCTCGCTGTGCCCGCCCAGCTCTTTGCGTACTACTGTGCCCTCGAGCGGGGCTGCAACGTGGACCAGCCCCGGAATCTGGCCAAGAGTGTTACCGTTGAGTAGACCCGGGATGGTCCTCCCGGGGGCGCTCGTGCTGGCGCTCTTCCTTGCCCTGTTGCCTGCAGGAGGTCTTCGGGCGGATACACCGGAAGGTGTGGCCCTGCTCCAGTCCCGTCCCCGTGAGGGCAGGGGACTTCCCTTTCTTCCGGCCAATACGGTGCGGTATCTGTCAGCTTCCTACCGGTACGGGGACGTGCTTCTGGAGCTCTACCTGGTCCCGGCCCTGCCCGGAGAAGCCCCCGCTCCCGACGATGCCGGCAGCGCCTGGGACCCCTTTCAGTGCCCGCCCCTGGGGGCTGAGGTTCGCTCGGGTGACTCTCCCCAGGCTGATCTGGTTCTTCGCAGTGTGTATCAGGGGATGCTCGTCTACCTGGTGACCCCTCGGGAGTTTTCGGAGCACTGCCAGTTCCTTCGGTCCTTTCTGGAGCTCTTTATCTTCTTTCTCGACAGTTCTCCGGGCCAGACGCTCCAAAGACAGCAGGATTTTTTCCGGCGACACCCCGAGTTTCCGGCGGTGCTGGAACTGGAATGACCGGAGATTCTTCCGGTCCTTTGCGGGCCCTTCGGCACGGTCGGGATGCCATGCCCGGGAGCCCGCGGTTCAGGAGATAGGTGCCGTGGCCTTCTCGAGCCAGGAGCGGTCCTCCCGGGACAGATCCCCCCCCAGGGTCTCGCAGACCCGGCGGTGGTATTGATCGAGCCACTCCCGCTCCTGCGGAGTCAGAAGCTCCCTGTCTATCAAATTTCTGTCAATCGGGCAGAGCGAGAGGGTCTCAAAGCGGAGAAACGTACCGAACGGTGACGGTTCCGGCACCGTCGTGAGGTGAACCAGGTTCTCGATGCGGATACCGTATAGCCCGGGACGGTACAACCCCGGCTCGTTGGAGCAGATCATGCCCTCCTGCAGGGGGGCATCGGAGCTGCCCGGAGCGATTCGCTGGGGTCCCTCGTGGACATTCAGAAAGAACCCCACCCCGTGGCCCGTGCCGTGACCGTAGTTTCGGAGCTCTCTCCACAAAGGCGTCCGGGCAATCGCGTCGATCTCCCGCCCCGGAGTTCCCTCGGGAAAAATCAGGGTGGCCAGGGCGATATGCCCTTTCAGCACCAGGGTGAAATCGCGCTCAACCCCCGGGAAGGCCCGGGCAAGGTCGGCGGTTTCGCCAGGACGAGTGATCGCCACGGTGCGGGTGATATCGGTGGTTCCATCCTGATACTGGGCGCCCGAATCGATGAGATAGATCGCCGGAGGTGTCAGGGATGCTGCCCGTTCCGGGGTTGCGCTGTAGTGAACGATCGCCCCGTTCCCGTTTATTCCGGAAATGGCCGAAAAACTGTCGCTTACGTAGCGGGGGTCGGCCCGCCGGAACTCCTGAAGCTTCCCGGCAAGGTCGAGTTCGTTCAGGGATTCATCCCGTTCCACAGCCCGTTCCAGCCAGGCCAGAAACCGGACTATGGCCAGGCCGTCCCTGCGGTGGGCCTCCCGCAGGTGGGCAGCCTCGGTCCTGTTCTTTCTGGCCTTCATGCCCGTCGAGGGTTGCTGGGTCAACCGTACCTCCCGGGGTGATATCTGCGAGGCCACAGTCCAGCTGGTGCGCTCCGGGTCCAGAAGGACCGGTTCGGGCAGCCTCCGAAGGTGGTCCCCGAAATCCCCGTAGGCTCGAAGCTCTACCCCCGCTACCGCCAGGGCCTCCCTGGCTTCGCTGGTGACGCGATCGGGGGCGGTAAAGAGGGTCGGTGCTGCCTCCTGCGAGAGCGTAAGGTAGGCCAGAAAGACGGGGTTGAAGGGCACATCGCTCCCGCGCAGATTCAGTATCCAGGCGATATCGTCGAGGGTGGAGATAACATGAGAGCGGGCCCCCTGGTGTTCCATCTCCTTCTGAAGGCTCTCAAGTTTTTCCCGGGCCGACCTTCCGGTGATCTGCCCGGAGAGAGGATACACGGGCTCGGCAGGAAAACCTGGCCGGTCCTGCCATATCTGATCAAAAGGATCTTCCACCGCAACCAGATCTATCTTTGCCTGAGCCAGAACGGGCAGTGTTCGCTGGTGCCAGGCCAGGGTAACCACCTGACCGTCTACAGCAACCCGGGAACCGGGGCCAAGGGTCGAGGCGAGCCATTGGGGATAATCGGGGGTATCTCCGCTATGGAGACGAAAGAGTCTGAAGGGCGTTCCCCGGAGCACCTCTTCAGCCTCGAGAAAATACCGTGAATCTGTCCAGAGGCCTGCCTCGTCGGGGGTTATGACTACCGTACCGGCAGAGCCGGCAAAGCCGCTCACAAAGGCCCGGGTCATAAATCGGGACGGAACATATTCTCCCTGGTGGGGATCGGCGCTGGGAACGATCAGGGCAGAGAGGTCGTGTCGGGCCATCCAGGCTCGGAGGGCCTGAAGATGGGAGGCTCTGGAGTCCACTGTATCGGATGTAGTCATGGCAGGGAGTGTAGCACAGGAATTTTTTTTCACAAAGAGTGTGAAAAGGAGTTGACGCGGAGTGATGAGAGCTGATAGATTCACGCTCGCACGGCAGTGATGCGGTGCACTGACTGAGAGCGACCGGGAGGGTGTCAGGAGCTGTGATATCCGGGGTGAGAGCCTTGGGATGTTGCGGAATATTTGACAGTCCTTGAGCCTGAGGGCTATACTGGTTGAGGCTACTTCACCGGACACGGAGAGCATCTAACGGGGAGGATTTTTGTTACGGGCGTATAGTGCGCGTGTGGCGATTA
>NZ_KB891694.1 GCF_000373545.1 Alkalispirochaeta alkalica DSM 8900 | reverse complement strand
CAGCTGGGTACCGCCCAGTCCGTGAAGGTGGACAAGGAAAACACCACCATCATCAACGGTGCCGGCAAGCCCCAGGACATCAAGGACCGGACGGCCCAGATCAAGGCCCAGATCGAGGACACCACCAGCGATTACGACCGCGAGAAACTCCAGGAGCGTCTGGCCAAGCTCGCAGGAGGCGTGGCGGTGATCAACGTTGGTGCAGCAACCGAGGTGGAGCTGAAAGAGAAGAAGCATCGCGTAGAAGATGCGCTCTCGGCTACCCGGGCCGCTGTGGAGGAAGGAATCGTTCCCGGTGGTGGTACCGCGCTGGTACAGATCATCGAGGTTCTGGAGAAGGCCGACCTCTCCAAGGAGGACGAGGANGCCAAGGTGGGCTTCAAGATCGTTCGCCGNGCCCTGGAAGAGCCCATGCGCCAGATCGCTGTCAACGCCGGTGTGGACGGATCGATCATCGTGGACCAGGCCAAGAAAGANAAGAAGGGCGTGGGATACGATGCCGCTACGGGCGAATGGGTGAACATGATGCAGGCCGGTATCATCGACCCCGCAAAGGTGACCCGCTCGGCTCTGCAGAACGCAGCCTCCATCGCCAGCCTGCTCCTCACCACGGAGTGCGCNGTGACGGACCTTCCCGAGAAAGAGGGCGCTGCTCCCGCTGGTGGCGGTATGGACATGGGCGGCATGGGTGGTATGGGAGGCATGGGCGGCATGATGTAAGCCGCGCTCTCCCGATACCGTACAATTACAGAGAGTNTGGGGGGCGGGGCTTTTCCTGCCCCCTTTTTTGTGGATATCATTGCGGGANCGGGNCCGGGCACACAGTTGCGGGCACGATNTTTCTCCGGGGGNNNCNCCCCGGAAGGGCGANCACAGGGGAGGTTTCATGAAGCGTGACGATTTTATCTGGACGATCGGATATCAGGATGGAACAGCCCTCGTGGACGGCCCCTCGCGGAAAAGGCACCGCAACCGTTCTGCCGGGGAACTTCTCGANGCNGGACAGTACCGGGCTGCNTTTTGCGCNGCTCTGTACGACGGGGAACTTGAAGAGTTTCTCCCCCGGTTTCAGACTGCCACGGGNATTGCCGTGGATTCCGGGGAAGCCCTGCAGCGTCTCTTCGGGGTCTTTGAACCTCCCCGGAAGGGGCAGGCCGTATCGGTGATCGGCTAGCCCGGCTCGCTCAAGCTTGACCGTACCCCCCCTCCATGATACCGTAACCGGAAATTTCTCNAACACGAAGGACGTGATTACATGAATATGCTGTATTCCCTGCCCCTCTTGGTAGGCGTTGCCGAGGGTGGAGGCGCCTCAGGCGGAGCCGCTTCCATGGCCCCGACCATGATTACCTTTGGTCTTGTCTTCGCCATNTTTTACTTTCTCATTATNCGGCCCCAGAGCAAGCGTCAGAAAAAAACCCAGGACATGCTGAAATCCCTGAAGAAGGGCGACCGGGTTCAGACGATCGGCGGAATTCGCGGCACGATNTTCTCCATGAAAGAGGAGACGGTGGTGCTGAAAGTTGACGACCATTGCAAGATCCAGTTTGCCCGCTCCGCCGTGGCCCAGGTTCTTGACAAGAGTAACGAGTCGAGNAGCAACGAAGTTGCGCTCAANGAGAAATAACACCAATCTCTCCCCTTCGGAGTTGCACGAATGAGTAAACGACTGAGACTGTCAATCATTCTGGCGCTTGTCGCTTTTGGAGCCGCCGCGTTTTACCCGACGGTGCGCTGGTACTTCTTTGTACCGGAAAGCCAGAAGCAGCTTGCCCAGAGTTCCCGGATCGAGATTCGGGATTGGGCCCAGGGTCGGGCCCGGGAGGCCCTGGAGGATCTGCGCGGTGCTGCCGCAGCAGGCGCAACGCTCCCCGGGGAATATTCTTTCCTGATTCCCCAGGCGCGGAGCGCCTTCCGGGCCATGGAGATACCCCTCCCCGATGAATGGGGAGCCGCCGAGGTTCTGCGGGCCTTCCGNGACGAGGCCGAGGCCTTCGAGGTTCTGGAGCAGAAATATCGCCAGGAGATTCTGGAGCTCAAGGACCTGAAAGACCGGATCATCCTGCTGGGGCTGGACCTCTCGGGTGGNATCAGCGTTACCCTGGAAGCGGACCAGCAAAATCTGACCGAGCGTCTGGGNCGTCAGCCGTCNCANGNCGAGATGTCCGAGGCTGTAGAGCTGGCCATGGAAATCATCCGGAACCGGATCGACCGGTTCGGCGTGACGGAGCCGCAGATTCGCGAGGCAGAAAACAACCGGATCGTGATCGAGATTCCCGGAGACGATGACCGCGAGCGGGTGAGTGCCTTTCTTCTGGGCCGGGGGAGCCTGAACTTTCATATCGTCCACGGCGATGCCACGGACCGGCTTATCCNGCTCCAGAACGAGCAGCCCGGATGGTCGCCCGATATCGACGGGGTCCCCGAGTTTGTTCCGGCGGGAACGGTGGTGCGGGAATACGTCACGCGCGACGCCTACGGTATCGATGAGCGGGTTCGCTGGATCGTGATCTACGAGGACATCGTCGAGCACGGTCTCGACGGGCAGTATATTACCGATGCCCAGGTGGCTCGGGATCCTCTCACCAACCGCCCCACGGTNAACTTCGTGCTCGATGCGCGGGGCGCCGAGGAGTTTTCNCTCCTGACCAGGGATAACGTGGGGAACTCCATGGCGATCGTCATGGACGAGAAGGTTCGCGCCTACGCCCGGATCCAGGAAGAGATTCCCACGGGTCAGGTGCGGATCACCGGTTTTGACCAGGAGCAGGCAGCGAANATCGCGCTGGTGTTGCGCACGGCGGCGCTCCCCGTCAATCTGGAGATCGTGAACCAGCAGGTGGTGGGAGCTACCCTCGGCGCGCGGGCGATCCGTGTGGGACTGCAGTCGATCGCCCTGGGATTCGCCCTGATCATCGTTTTCATGGCTATCTATTACAAGAGGGCGGGGCTCATCGCCGACGTGGCGCTGGTGCTGAACCTCTTTTTTATCCTGGCGGTGCTCTCGGCCTTTAACCTGACCCTGACCCTCACCAGNGTTGCCGGTATTATCCTCACCGTGGGTATGGCCGTGGACGCCAANGTGATCATCTTTGAGCGGATCAAGGAAGAGTACCGCCTGGGCAAGGGTGCCCGCTCGGCGGTTCGCGGCGGGTTTGACAAGGCCTTCTGGACGGTCATGGACGCCAACATCACCACCTTTATCGCTGCGCTCTTTCTCTCGCAGCTCGGTTCCGGTCCCATTCAGGGGTTTGCCATCACGCTGGCTGTGGGGATCGTCTCGTCCATGTTTACCGCTCTGGTGGTGACCCGGCTCTTTTTTGACTTTGCCACGGACACCCTGCGCCGAAGCAAACTGAGTATCGCCTGGAGGCTTTCATGACACGTGTGTTTGATTTTATGAAATCCCGGCTGATCATGCTGCTTCTCTCGGCGGTGGTGATCGTCGGGGGAATCGCCGGCACGGTGATGCAGGGCGGGTTCAACCTGGGGATCGATTTCCGGGCTGGCCTGAGCATGACCGTGGGGATCTCCGGCGACGTTTCCGAGGACGATCTCCGGGCTGCCCTGGGGGCCTTCGAGGGCGCCCAGGTTCAGCGCCTGGGGGCTGNGGCGGAGCAGCGCTTTGTCATCCGCGTTCGCGATGAGGGTTCCCACGACGACGGNCAGGAAGGTTTTGCCGAACGGACCAGCCGGGAGCTTCTGGAGACTCTTTCGACGGCCTTCGCCGGTTCCCGGATCGAGGAGCTGGAAACNGTCTATGTGGGGCCCCGCTTTTCCCGGGATCTGACCAGGCAGGCCCTCTTTCTGACGGTCTTTGCCCTGCTCCTGATTCTGGGCTATCTCTGGTTCCGCTTCCGCCTGGAGTACGCCGCATCGTCGATCGCGGCGCTGGTTCACGACGTGGCGGTGATTCTCGGTCTGATCGGGACGCTCCAGCTGGAGGTGACCACGGCTACGATCGCTGCGGTTCTCACCATCATCGGGTACTCCCTGAACGATACGATCGTNATCTTTGACCGGATTCGCGAGAACGAGGGTCTCCTGCGGGAGAAGTCGTTCCCCACGATCATCAATACCAGTATCACCCAGAGTCTGAGCAGAACGGTCATTACCTCCGTGACGACCCTTCTCGCTGTGGGGGCGATCTATGTTTTCAGCACCGGGGAAATTCAGCTCTTTGCCCTGACCCTGATCATGGGTGTTCTGGTGGGGACGTACTCGTCGATCTTCGTGGCTTCGCCGGTTCTCTGGTTCTGGCACGCCAAGGCGGGGGCCTATCGNCGCCGGAAAGACGCCGAACGCTATCACCGTGGCGCCGTGTCCCGTTCTTCCGAGGGTGAGGGATCGAANCAGAGCGGAGCCAAGGNTTCCCAGGCCGCAGCGGACCGCCAGGCCGCCGAGGCTGAAGCTGCCAAGCGGGAGATTCTTCAGAAGCGCCGCAGCCAGAAGAAAAAGGGCAGCCACTAGGCGCTCTCTTTTCTGCGCTCCCTGCGCTCCCTGCGCTTTTTTATGCCGCCCGGATCGTTGCTGGTCCGTGGCGGTTTTTTTTGTTTTCGTCTATTCTGGTCCGGGGTCGGGTGCCTTCCGGGGCCGATGCAAAATCTGCGGATAAAAGGAAAGAAACCATGAGTACAGACAAAACTTCCCTGGGCGAGCGCCTCGCCTCGGTGCGGGGAATTATTTCCGATATGGACGGAGTGATCTATCACGGGAACCGGCTGCTCCCGGGGGTCCCCGATTTTGTCCGGTGGCTCCAGGAATCGGGCAGGCAGTACCTCTTTCTCACCAACTCCAGCGAACGCAGCCCCCGGGAACTGCAGGAAAAACTGCGCCGTCTCGGTCTGGATGTGCCGGTAGAGAACTTTCTCACCAGCGCCCTGGCCACGGCGGGGTTCCTCAGGAACCAGGTGCCGGGAGGGAGCGTCTACGCCGTGGGTGAGGCCGGGCTGATCAGCGCCCTCTACGATGCGGGGTTCTCCATGAACGACGTCGACCCCGATTACGTGGTGATCGGTGAGACCCGAAGCTACAGTTTCGAAAAGATCGAGAAGGCGATCAATCTGGTGAATCGGGGCGCACGACTTATCGGAACCAACCCCGATTTGACCGGGCCCGTGGAATCGGGAATCGCCCCCGCCTGCGGTGCCCTGATCAAGCCCGTGGAACTGGCCACCGGAAAAACACCCTACTTTGTGGGAAAACCCAACCCGCTCATGATGCGCCAGGCCCTGAAACGGATCGAGTGCCGGCGTGAGGAGAGTCTCATCGTGGGAGACCGCATGGATACCGACGTGATCGCCGGGGTAGAGGCCGAGATCGAGACGGTGCTGGTTCTCTCGGGGGTCACCTCGCGGGAGGAGGTCTCGCGCTTTGCCTACCAGCCCCGGTACGTGCTCTCCGGGGTGGATGAGCTGGTTTCGGTGGCCCGCGAGGCCGGTGTGTAGGGCGTCTTCGCCCGAACCGGAGGGGGCAGGACAGGTCCGGAAAGTCCGCTTTCTTCTGGTTTGCCCGTGCAATATGTAGTATACTAGCGCTCTGTGCAATATTCTGAAATTACTACCCAGCCCGGAAAACCCTACCCCCTCGGTGCGACCCCCCTGCCGGGGCGCGTCCATTTCGGGCTTGTAAGCCGCCACGCTACGCGGGTATGGCTTCAGCTTTACAGCGACCCCCAGGCACGATTTCCCGAGCGGGAGTTTGAACTGCTCCCCGAGCTTCACCGGACGGGCGATGTCTGGCATATCGAGGTCCAGGGGATCGGGCCCGGCGCGATGTATCTCTTTCGGGTAGATGGCCCCTTTTCCCCCGAGGAGGGGCTCCGTTTTAATCCCTACCGACCCCTGCTGGACCCCTACGCAAAGGCCCTGACGGGGAACTTCACCTGGAACCTGCGCGAGGCCCTCGCCTACGATCACGAGTCGCCCCGAAAGGACCTCTCCCTTCGCACCACGGGCGACGCCGGAGCGTTCCCCAAGTGTATCGTAGTGGATGACCTCTTCGACTGGCAGGGGGACAGGCCCCTGAACTATCCGCTCCAGGATTGTATCATCTACGAGGCCCACCTGCGGGGTCTCTCGTGTCACCCCTCGGCAGAGGTGGCGCATCCCGGAACCTACCGGGGGGTGATCGAGATGATCCCCTACCTGAAGGAACTGGGTATCACCAGCCTGGAACTGCTGCCGGTTCACGAGTTCGACGAGCACGAGTTCGAGCGCTATAACCCCGAGACGGGGGAGCGACTCATCAATTACTGGGGCTACAACACCGTGGCCTTCTTCGCCCCCAAAGGTGCGTACGCTGCCGACGGGGCCCTGGGGGAACAGGTCGCCGAGTTCAAGGAGATGGTGCGGGAACTCCACAAGGCGGGGATCGAGGTCATCCTGGACGTTGTCTTTAACCACAGCGGCGAGGGGAGCGAGCTGGGGCCCACCTTCAGCTTCCGGGGAATCGACAACCCCACCTATTACATGCTGGAAGATGATCGGCGCTACTACCGGAACTTTTCCGGTACCGGCAACACCATGAACTGCAACAACCCCGTCATGCGAACCCTGATCATGGAGTGCCTGCACTACTGGGTAGTGGACATGCACGTGGACGGCTTCCGCTTCGATCTGGGAAGCATCCTGGGGCGTGACGAGCGGGGCCACCTTCTGGAAAACGCCCCCATCCTGGACAGGATCGCCAACGATCCCGTCTTGCGGGACACCAAGATCATCGCCGAGGCCTGGGACGCGGGGGGCGCCTACCAGGTGGGAGCCTTCCGGGGGCGCTGGGCCGAGTGGAACGACCGGTTCCGGGACGACCTGCGCCGCTACTGGCGGGGCGACAGGAACACCGTGGCTGCCCTGGCCACCCGCTTTGCCGGGAGCGCCGACCTCTACCACGCCGGGGGCCGGAAACCCTTCCACAGCATCAACTTCATCACCTCCCACGACGGTTTCACCCTGCGCGACCTGGTGAGTTACAACAGAAAGCACAACGAAGAGAACGGTGAAGAGAACCGCGACGGCCATAACGGGAACTTCAGCTATAACTACGGCCACGAGGGAGAGACGGAGGACCCCGAGATCCGCGCCCTGCGGCTGCGCCAGATGAAAAACCTCATGGGATCGCTGCTCCTCTCCCTGGGAACGCCCATGATTCTCTCGGGTGACGAGTTCGGCCGAACCCAGGGGGGCAACAACAACGCCTACTGCCAGAACAATGCCATCAGCTGGAACGACTATCGCCTGGGCGTGGACTACGGGGAACTCTTCCGGTTCACCCGGATGCTCATCGCCCTGCGGAAACGGCACCCCGTCTTCACCAGACCCGAGTTCTACACGGGTCTCGATAACAGCCGGAGTACCAGGAACGACATCGACTGGTTCGACAGCGGTGGAGGCCGCATGGACTGGGCCAAAAACGCCAGCTGCCTGGCCATCTATATCGACGGTACCGAGATAGAGCGCCACGCCAATCGCGAGGACGATGATTTCTACATCATGTTCAACGCATCCCGCGAGGAAGAGCCCTTTTCCGTCCCCGACCCCCCCGAGGGGTTGCGCTGGGTCCGGGTGATCGACACCAGCAAGGAACCGCCGGGAGACTTCTGTGAGCCCGGTCTGGAGGAGGGGCTGCCCCCGGAGCTGGAGATATCTCTCCAGGGGCGCTCTCTGGTGGTATTGAGAACCGCTCCGGATATTGACGAGGAGTGAGGTGAAATGGTACCCCTTTGAGCTGGAGGTACCCCACCCATGGCGGATGCGCTCACGCGTGAAGAAAAACTGTACCGGATTCGGCACACCACGGCCCACGTAATGGCCGAAGCCGTTCTCAAGATATTTCCCGAGGCCTCGATCGCGATCGGCCCTCCCGTGGAGAACGGCTTTTACTACGATTTCAAGCTACCCCGCTCCCTCAAACCGGAAGACCTGGAGGTGATCGAGGAAGAAATGAGAGGAATTCTCGGGGGCAAGCATCCTCTCACCAGAGAAGTGGTGGGCAAGGAGCGGGCCCGGGAGATATTCCGCGATCAGCCCTTCAAGCTGGAGCTCATCGAGGACCTTCCCGAGGATGTGGAAGTCTCGACCTACACGGTCGATACCTTTGTGGACCTCTGCAAGGGGCCCCACGTGGAGTCCACCGCCGAGATTCATCCCAAGGCTTTCAAGCTCCTCTCCATCGCCGGCGCCTACTGGCGGGGCGACGAGAAGCGCCCCATGCTGCAGCGCATCTACGGAACCGCCTGGGAGACCCCCAAGGAGTTGAGGGAACACCTGAACTGGCTCGCCGAGGTGGAGAAAAGGGACCACCGCAAGGTGGGGCGGGAACTCGATCTCTTCAGCACCCACGAGGAGGCCGGCTCCGGTCTGGTCTACTGGCACCCCAAGGGCGCGCGCATCCGGGGGGCGATCGAGGACTTCTGGCGGGAAGAGCACCGCAAGGGCGGGTACGACATGCTCTATACCCCCCACGTGGGAAAGAGCTGGCTCTGGGAGACCTCGGGACACCTCGATTTCTACAAGGAAAACATGTATTCCCCCATGGAGCTGGACAACGCCGAGTACTTTGCCAAGCCCATGAACTGTCCCTTTCACATCATGGTCTATCAGACGGGAAAGCGCAGCTATCGCGACCTTCCCCTCCGGTGGGGCGAGCTGGGAACGGTCTATCGCTACGAACGCAGCGGTGTGCTTCACGGGCTCCTGCGGGTTCGGGGATTCACCCAGGACGACGCCCACATTTTCTGTACCCCCGATCAGGTGGAGGAGGAGATCCTGGAGGTCCTGCAGTTCAGCATGAACATCTGGGAGGCCTTCGGGTTTCACAAAATCAAGGCCTACCTCTCGACGCGCCCCGAAAAATCCGTGGGTGATCCCGCTGACTGGGACCGGGCCACGGAGAGCCTGCGGAAAGCCCTGGAAGCGGAGGGGATGGACTACGAGCTGGACCAGGGGGGCGGTGCCTTCTACGGCCCGAAGATCGACCTCAAGGTGCAGGACGCCCTGGGTCGCGAATGGCAGATGACCACCATCCAGTTCGACTTTAACCTGCCCGAGCGGTTCAACATGACCTTTGTGGATCGCGATGGCCAGGAAAAACGCCCCTACATGGTGCACCGGGCGCTTCTGGGATCGCTGGAGCGGTTTTTTGGGGTTCTGATCGAGCACTACGGAGGAGCCTTCCCCGTCTGGCTGGCGCCCCAGCAGGCCCTGGTGGTGCCCGTTGCCCCGGCCTTTAACGAGTACGCCAGGACCGTTGCCAAAACCCTCTTTGCTGCGGGCTATCGGGTCGAGGCCGACCTCTCGGACAACCGGATGAACGCAAAAATCCGCTCGGCCCAGCAACAGAAGATTCCCTACATGCTGGTGGTGGGCGAGGCCGAGGAAGAGGCCCGGGCCGTGAGCCCCAGAACGCGTACGGGGGAACGGCCCGGGACGATGTCCCTGGAAGATTTCGAGTCCTTCCTGGCCGAAAAGGTCCGGAAGAAGGAGCTCCTGTGAGCGATCAGGAGCGGGGTTCCCTCGGAGAGCGGGGGCTTTCGGGCGATCCCCTGGAGGAGCTCAAGGCGCTGGACCGGGAGGCCCGGCTTCTTGAGCATTCCGGGGCCGTTCTGAGCTGGGATCAAGAGGTCTATATGCCTCCCGCTGCCCTGGACGAGCGGGCCGACCAGTTGGCCCTGCTCCAGAGCCTGGCCCACCAGCGCGACCGTTCGCCCCGGGTGGGGGAACTGCTGGAGCAGCTCCGGGCAGAAGAGGCCGCCCCGGAGGGGCTGGAGGGGATCTTCCTCCGCGAGAAACACCGTTCCTACCAGCGGAGCTGTCGCGTGCCGGACCGCCTTGTCCGGGATCTGGCCCGAACGGCGAGCCAGGGCCAGAACGCCTGGGTGGCGGCGCGGGCAGAAAACGACTACGAACGGTTCAGGCCCTGGCTCGAGCGCCTGATCGGGCTGAACCGGGAACTGGCGGAACACCTGGGGTACCGGGATTGTCCCTACGACGCCCTTCTGGATCAGTACGAACCCTACACCTCCACGGCAGAGGTGGCCGGGGTCTTCCGGGACCTCCGGGAGGGGCTGGTTCCCCTGGTCCGGCGGATCGCCTCCAGGCCCGTGCCCGATCAGTCCTTCCTGAGGAAATCCTTTCCCCTGGAGGGCCAGAAACAGCTGAGTCGGGAGGTGATGGTGGCCTTGGGCTACGATCTTGATCGGGGCCGCCTGGATTCCTCGGCCCATCCCTTCACCACAACCCTGGGGAGCCGGGACGTTCGCATTACCACGCGCTTCGACGAGAGAGCTCCCGAATCGGGGTTGTTTTCGACGATCCACGAGACGGGCCACGCCCTCTACGAACTGGGTGTGGCCGAGGAGCTGGCGGGAACGCTCCTGGCCGAGGGAACCTCCCTGGGAATCCACGAATCCCAGTCCCGGATGTGGGAAAACATGATCGGTCGGAGCCGGGCCTTCTGGTCGCACTGGCTCCCCCGAATGAGGGAGATCTTTCCCGATCAGCTCGAGGGGGTCTCGCTGGAGCATTTTTATCGTGGGATCAACCGGGTAGAGCCCTCGCTGATCCGGGTCGAGGCCGATGAGGTTACCTACAGTCTCCACGTGATTCTCCGGTTCGAGCTGGAACAGGCCCTGATCTCGGGGGATCTTCCGGTGAAGGACCTCCCCGATGCCTGGAACCGGGGCATGAAGGATCTCCTGGGGGTGGAGCCCCGGGACTATTCCTCGGGAGTGCTCCAGGACGTGCACTGGTCCATGGGCGCCTTCGGGTACTTCCCCACCTACGCCCTGGGAAATCTTTACGCAGCGCAGTTCTTGAGGGCCCTGGAGAAGGACCTGCCCGATCTCTGGGAGGGGGTCGCCCGGGGCGAGTACGCTCCGATCCTTGACTGGCTTCGCCGGGCGATCCATCGCCACGGCAAATGCCGGAGTGCGGGAGAGCTGGTTCGGGAAATTACCGGGGGACCACTGGATTCTGCGGTCTTTCTGGATTATCTTTGGAAGAAGTACGATGAGGATCAGGGGAGGTAACCAGATCTATCGGTATTGTTCAGACACTTGGGAGTAATCCTTTTTTTCTTGTGTCTGTCTCGGGAGGGTGCGCCGGGTGCGCCCTCGGCTGGGTATGGTCCCTGTGGAGGGGGGCGGGCAGACGGTCCCGACCCCTTTCGTACCGGCGGCGGAGGCGGCTTCTGGTCCCTCTGTCTCTGATCGTTTCTATTGTGCTCTCCGGGTTGGCGGCATTGTTTGGTGGTGACGTGCTGACGCAATGGCCGCTCTGGACCGGAGGGCTTTTTTCGGCCTTCCTTCTCACTTTTTTGTGCTTTTTTNTAATTTATGACTTTTTTGGAGGTTCGGTCAGGGGGCGTTGCCTCATCTGGCTCCCGGCTCTGGTGGTGTTCCTGGCGGGATTCTTTCTGACCGGCGGAGGGTTCTGGTTTCTGCCGGACCAGCGAGCTCTCCTGTGGCAGGCCGGGCCGGGATCGTCCGGGGGGGCTTTCCCGGAGGAGTTTCTGCTCCTGCTGTGTTCCATCGATTCCGGCGAAGCGGGGATCGAGATCTCGGGGCAACTCTTTCCGGGGACCCTTCGGGAAGAGCAGGTCCGTCTTTCGGGCCCCCGGGAGAGTCGGCTGCGGGTCCGGGCCCGGGTTCGCCAGGCGATTCCCCCGGTCTGGTGGGTTCCAGCGCTCCCCGTGCCCGGGACGGCCCGGGTGGTTCTGGAAGAGCGGGGTGGTGGAGAGGCCTTCGCTCTGGCCGAGGGGCCCTCGCCTGCCCACCCGCTGCTGGAGTATCTCACGGAGCGGGGGCTCTTTCAGGAGAAGGCCCTGGAGGTGGTTCTTCCCCGGCGCGAGGACTGGTATCTTCAACCCGGACGGTACGCCCTGGTGCTCGAGAGGGCCGGGGGTAATGTGCAGGGCGGATCGCTCCGATACACAAGGCAATGATGATCTCCCTTTACGCCCGGAACAAGGACGGCGCCGCCCGGTACGTCACCATCACAGATCGCCAGGGGAACCTCTTTGGGTACAAGACGCTCACCGTCACGACGGGGAGTGACTTCCTGGTTACCCGGGAGCGTCACTTCACCTACGCCACCGAGGCCGAGATGCAGCGCGCGCTCCGGGGGATGATCGACCGGCGCCTGCGGAAGGGGTACAGCGTTCTCTACAGCTTCTTTGCCCCCGGCCGGTACGGAGAGCTCCCGGAGCTCCTGGCGGCCCGCCAATCTTGACAGAGATGCCTTGACCCGCCAGTATAGGTGGCGTGAACGCTGCAAACGCTCTGACTTCTCTCCGGCTCGTGTTGAGCCCTGTTTTTTTTGTTTTCGCCTTTCTTCCGCTCTGGGGTGACGGGCGATTTGCGCTTCTGAGCACGGTGGTGCTCTGGGTCCTTTTTGCCATCATTGAACTATCGGATATGCTCGACGGTGCGGTGGCCCGGGGGCTGGGAATCGTCTCGGACCTGGGGAAGCTGCTGGATCCCTTTGCCGATGTGGTGAGTCGCCTCACCTACTTTCTCGTCTTTGTGGTGCTGGAGATCATGCCCGCCTGGATGTTCCTGCTCATCATGTACCGCGAGGTGGGGATCATCTTTGTGCGAATGATGATGATGCGCGATGGTGTCGCCCTAGCTGCGCGGAAGGGCGGCAAGACCAAGGCTGTCATGTACGCTGTCAGCGCCGGGCTGGGGCTTTTCCTGCTCATGAACATTCGCCTGGGAACCTTTCCCGCCCTGGAGGGGGTCCTTCCCTGGGTGGTGCTGGGGTCCTTCGCTGTGTCGGTCTTTCTTTCCTGGGCAAGTTTCCTGGATTACCTGATCATTCTCTACCGCCACTACAAGAGCCGCGCCTGAGTGGCCGGCCCCGGGGCCTGCCCGGTACGGGCAGGGCTGCCAGGGGCCTGGCTGATCCAGGGGTACATCGCCCTGCACCGGCCTGCCCGGGCGGGGTGGGCCGACAGGCTTTGGTTCCCTCCTTTTTCTGATTCCCCTTTCGTGCTTCCTCCAGAGTTCAGTATTGTGCTTTTTCTCTTTTCCGATCGTACCATCGCTGTGTGAGCTGTGAGCTGTGAGCTGTGAGCTGTGAGCTGTGAGCTGTGAGCTGTGAGCTGTGAGCTGTGAGCCTGCCGGGGCGGGGCCAGCCGCGAAGGGGAGAAAGTTTTTCCTTTTTTTCTCTCTGGCCCTTTACAGGAACGGGTATTTTCACTATTATACCCACATAAATGTAGTAAGTAAGTTCATTACCCACCAAAAGGGGGTTAAAATTGTTCTTACAGTCCGATTCGTTAGGGAGGAAGGCCATGAGTACAGAAATGACGGCGCAAGACGTGCTCGATTTGGTAAAGAAGGAAGAGGTCCAGATCATCGATTTCAGGTTTATGGACTTCCCGGGGATGCAGCAGCACTTCTCCGTTCCCGTGGATGCTCTTGATATGGACACCTTCACCGAGGGGCTCGGGTTCGACGGGTCCAGCATCCGGGGCTGGCAGGCGATTAACGAGTCGGACATGATCGTGGTTCCCCAGCCGCAGACGGCTTTTATCGATCCCTTCATGGAGATCAAGACCCTGGTGATGACCTGCAACATCGGTGATCCCATCACCGGCGAGGATTACACCCGGGACCCGCGCAACATCGCCCGGAAGGCCGAGAACTACCTCAAGAGCACCGGCATCGGCGATACCGCCTTCATTGGAGCCGAGGCGGAGTTCTTCGTCCTCGACGATATTCGCTACGATCAGACCGAGAACAGCGGTTATTACTTCATCGATTCTTCCGAGGGGCGCTGGAACTCCGGTCGCGACGAGGGGCCGAACCTGGGGTACAAACCCCGCTACAAGGAGGGGTACTTTCCCGTACCGCCCTCGGATGCGCTTCAGGATCTGCGGAGCGAGATGGTTCTTCACATGCAGAACGTGGGGCTCTCTGTGGAGGCTCATCACCACGAGGTGGCCACCGGGGGGCAGTGCGAGATCGATCTTCGCTTTGCACCGCTCCTGGACATGGCCGACGATATGACCAAGTACAAGTATATTGTGAAGAACACCGCCCGGAAGCACGGGAAAACGGTGACCTTCATGCCCAAACCTCTCTTTATGGATAACGGGAGCGGCATGCACACCCACCTTTCCATCTGGAAGGGCGGAAAGAATACCTTCTTTGGTGACGGCTACGCGGGGCTCTCGCAGAACGCGCTCTACGCGATCGGGGGTATCCTGAAGCACGCCCCGGCGCTTCTGGCCTTTACCAACCCCACCACGAACAGCTACAAGCGGCTCGTGCCCGGCTACGAGGCACCGGTGAACCTGGCCTACAGCAGGCGGAACAGAAGCGCCGCCGTGCGGATTCCCATGTACTCCACCAGCGAGAAATCAAAGCGCTTCGAGTTCCGCTGTCCCGATCCCTCGTGCAACCCCTATCTTTCCTTCAGTGCCCTCCTGATGGCAGCGATCGACGGGATACAGAACAAGATCGATCCCGGTGAGCCCCTGGACCGGAACATCTACGATCTGAGCCCCCAGGAAGCTTCCCTGGTGATGACCACGCCGGGAACGCTCCGGGAGGCGCTGGAGGCGCTGCGGGCCGACCACGAGTTCCTCCTGCGGGGTGATGTCTTCACCGAGGATGTGATCCAGACCTGGATCGACTACAAGCTCGAGAACGAGGTGATGGCCCTGGATCTGCGGCCCCACCCCTACGAGTTCGCCCTCTACTACGATATCTGATCCGGTGACCCCGTCACGGATCAGGGCAAACCGTGGCCAGACAGGACCGGGCGCCCAGAGCGCGCGGTGTCTGGGGCAGGGTGATGTTTCTGGCAGATCGAAGTTTGGAAAGAAAAACCCCCGGCACGAGGCCGGGGGTTTTTGCTGCCCGAAGGGCGGGTTCTCAGATAGCGGCTCAGGAAGAGGCGCCGAACCAGTTCAGGGGCTCCGTGGCGTAGTTCTGGTAGACGTGCTTGATCTCGGTGTATTCCTCGAGACCGGCAGCCCCAAGCTCGCGGCCGATGCCGGACTGCTTGTACCCGCCCCAGGGAGCCTGGGCAAAATAGATGTTGAAATCGTTGATCCAGACCGTTCCCATCCGCATGGCGCTCGCCACCCGGTGAGCCCGGTTCTGGTCCTTGCTCCAGACAGCTCCGGAGAGTCCGTAGGTGGTGTCGTTGGCCAGGCGGATCGCCTCTTCCTCGGTGTGAAACCGTTCCACCGTCAGGACCGGTCCGAAAACCTCTTCCTGAACGATGCGCATGGAGGTGTCGCAGTCCACGAAAATGGTGGGATTAACGAAAAACCCCTTCTGGAGTGCCGGGTCCTTGGGGCGGTCGCCGCCGAGCACGAGTTTTGCGCCCTCGTCCTGGCCGATCTGGATGTAGCGCTCCACCTTGGCCCGGTGTTTTTCCGAGATCAAGGGGCCCATCTCTGTTTTGGGGTCGAAGGCTTCGCCCAGGCGGATCTTCTGTGCCCGCTCTACCACGCCTGCCACCAGCTTGTCGTGGAGCGCATCCTCNACGATNAGGCGTGCTCCGGCGGAACAGACCTGACCCGCGTGAAAGAAGATGCCGTTCAGGACGTAGTCGATGGCCAGCTCGAGATCGGTATCGGCAAAGATCACGTTGGGGTTCTTGCCTCCCAGCTCAAAGGCGATCTTTTTCATGTTGCCTGTGGCGGCCTGCATGATCTTGCGACCCGTCTCGATGCCGCCGGTGAAGCTGATCAGGTCCACNTCGACGTTCTCGGCGAGTTCGTTTCCCGCCGTGGGGCCGGCACCGAGGACCAGGTTGACCACTCCGGCGGGAAAGCCCGCTTCCTCGGCGAGTTGGGTCACCTTGATGGTGGTAAGGGGCGTATCCTCGCTGGGCTTCATGACGATGGTGTTTCCCGCCACCAGAGCGGGGGCCATCTTCCACGATGCCTGCAGGAGGGGATAGTTCCAGGGTGATATCTGGCCACAGACTCCCACGGGCTCGCGGACGATGGTGCTCGTGGTGTTGGGAATGGGCGAGGCGATCACCTCTCCGGCGTCCTTGTCGGCAAGGCCCGCGTAGTAGCGGAAGATACCGGCGATGTCCTGCATATCGCCACGGCTCTCTTCCATGGTCTTGGCTGTGTCCCAGCTCTCCAGGGCTGCCAGCTCCTCGGCGTCCCGCTCGATCAGATCGGCGAGCTTGCCCACCAGGGCTCCGCGCTCGCTGGCCGGGGTCCGCGCCCAGTCGCCCGCGTCAAAGGCTTTCCGTGCTGCCGCCACCGCCCGGCGGGCGTCCCCGGCGTCGCCCTCGGTGACCCGGGCAATTCTTCGCTGATCGTAGGGATAGATGATGTCCCGGGTCTTTCCCGAGGCTGCTTCGCACCAGGTTCCGTCGATATACATTTTCCCCAGGGTATCGGGGTTCAAATACTGTTCCATAGGTCTCTCCTTCTGTATGGTTCGGGTTTTCGTGATACTGCTGCGTGTGGACGGNCGTTATGCCGGGAGGGCCCCCGTGATGAGGGCCCTCTCCACGGGGTGATTACCAGACCGATCCCGCCGAAACGGTGATGTCCTGTCCGGTGATTCCCACNGCCTCATCCTTGCAGAGGAAGGCTGCCAGGGCGCCGATCTCCACGGGCTGGATCATGCGCTTCTGGGGGTTCTCCGCTTTCTGCTCCTGGATAAAGAGGTCGCCCTTGGTGTTCATCTGCTTTTCCGCAATATCGCTGAGCCACTCGGTGCCAAAGGTGGTCTCCACCCAGCCGGGGCTGATGCTGTTGGCCGTGACCAGCGCCTCGGCTCCTTCCTGGGCTACCGCTCTGGTGAAACCCGTTACGGCAGACTTGCTGGCGCAGTAGGCGGGGGACATGGGGGCTCCCACGCTCGCTGCGGTGGAGGCGATGTTGATTATCCGTCCCCAGCGGCGCTCAATCATCCCGGGAAGCACCTCGCGGGTTGCCCGGAACACGCCGTTGGCGTTGACGTCCATCACCTTGAGCCACAGGTTCTCGTCGTGGTTTACCACACCGTGCTCTGCCGTTATTCCTGCTGCGTTGGCCAGAATATCAACGGGACCCAGTTCTTTCGTCACGGCCTCGTGGAAGTTTTTCACGCTGGCGGTGTCGCATACGTCCAGGCCCAGGGCCACACACTTGACGCCACAGGACTCGATGTCTTTTTTTGTCTGCTCCAGTTCGCTCTTTCCGGGCCGGTTTACCAGCTCTCCCTCGGCGTTTCTGGCGCTGTCCTCGCTCAGGAGGGATCCGATCCCAACATGGGCGCCCGCCTTCGCAAAAGCAAGAGCCATGGCCCGTCCCATACCCGATGCACCGCCGGTGACCATCGCTACTCGTCCCTCAAGATACCGTTCGCTCATACTGTTCCTCTCCGTTTCGTAAAAAAATCATCCCGCATCACTGCGGTAATCCATAGTACAATAAAGTTTAGTCACATGACCTAAAATACGGTACCCGAAAATAAAAAACGTGGCAAGTCCCCGAATGATGCTCTAATTGGTAGTATAACAACAAGTTAGCACCACGCTTTGTTTGTCTAATTTCTACAATTATAAAGCTCCCGACCATTATAATTAGATATTTAATCTAAGCACGCCTTGATGTGCAGCGAATTACTGGTTAATGTTTAGACTTGAAATCATTACCAAGGAGGAAATACACGGAATGATTAATGGAAAAGAGCGTAAGATTTTTTTACAGGTGCTCAGCCTGATTGTGCTGTCCGTTCCCGTTGTTTTTGCAGGGGGCCAGAAAGAGGCGGCGCAACAGGCCGATGCCGAGGGAGCTCACCAGCAGGTGGTGGTGCGCTTTGCCGAAGTGGGCTGGATGGATATCGAGGCCACAACCGCAGCGGCCCGACTGGTGCTGGAGGCGATCGGTTACGAGACGACCTCGAACACCGTTTCCGTTCCCGTGGCCTACGAGGGGATGGCCGAAGGTGATGTGGATATCTTCCTGGGGAACTGGATGCCCTCCATGGGGACGATCGCCAACGCCTACTTCGAGAGGGGTGTCGTGGAAAAGGTGCGGCCGAATCTGGAGGGAGCCAAGTATACCCTGGCCGTACCCCGGTACCTGGCGGAAGAGGGGCTCACCGACTTCTCCCACATTGCAGAGTTTGCCGACGACCTTGATTACACGATTCACGGGATCGAAGCGGGGAACGACGGAAACCAGATTATCTGGGATATGATCCACAGCGGGGACTTCGGTCTGGATGACTTTGTCGTGGCCGAGTCGAGCGAGGCGGGGATGCTCTCGGAAGCCCGGGCCCGGGCCCGGCGCGAGGAGCCGATCGTGTTTCTTGGATGGGCTCCGCATCCCATGAACTCCTACATTGACATGGTCTATCTCACCGGCGGCGACGACCATTTCGGTCCCGATTTCGGGGCTGCCACGGTCTATACCAACGCCCGGGCCGGTTTTCTGGCGGACTATCCCAACCTGGAACGGTTCTTCAACAATCTCTACTACACCGTGGAGATGGAGAACGATATCATGGCAAAAATCGATGAGGGCATCGATGCCCGCGAGGCGGCCCGGTCCTGGCTGCGGGAGAATCCCGCTATCCTGGAAGAGTGGCTCCAGGGCGTGGAAACCCTTTCGGGTGAGGACGCCCTGGCTGTGGTTCGTGAAGCCCTGGCGGGGTGATCTCAGAGAAGGCCGCGTAAGGCCGGGAGGGCTGCGCGCATGGACTCTTCGCCGGCGGTGAAGAGTTCCCGGGCGCAGGAAAGCTCGTGGTATCCTATGTGCGCTATATCGGGCTGCAGGAGGATATCGCTGCTTTCCCGTCCCAGGCGGCTGGTGTTCCAGATCAGCACGGCAAAGGTCTGGAAGGTCACATCGATCAGGTTTTTGGGGAGGCGTCCGTCGGAGGACTCCCTGTTCAGGTCGATGGCCAGCACCGCCTCGGCCCCCATCTCCCGAACAACCCGGGCGGGGAGGTTGTCCACCACACCCCCGTCGACCAGAACCTGCTCGCCCTCACAGAGGGGTTCAAAGATTCCCGGCACGGAAGAGCTGGCCCGTACGGCCCGTGCCACGGAGCCACTCTGAAGGAGGACGGGGCTCGCGTTGACGATGTCGACGGCCACGGCCGTGAGGGGGATCAGGAGCTCCTGGAAGGTGATGTCCCCCAGGCGATCCAGAAGGATCGCTTCCATCCGCTCAGTTTTTACCAGCCCCATCCCCGAGAAGGAGGGTCGCAGGAGTTCTCCCCAGGTGATTTCCTGGCTGAGCTCCCACATCTCCTCCCAGGACATGCCTGCACAGTAGAAGGCCCCGATGATGCTGCCGATGCTGGTCCCTGCCACAGCGGTAATGGGGATGTCTTCCTCCTGGAGAACCTTTATGGCCCCGATATGAGCGATTCCCCGGGCTGCGCCGCCTCCCAGGGCGAGGCCCAGGGGCTTTGTCCGGGGTGCGATCAGGGACTCTCCCAGGGTGCGGAGGAACTTCATGCCGCCCTCCGGAAGAATACCAGGTTTTTCCGGGGCACCTCGATCTCCCAGTGGTGACGGTGGGCCAGGGACCGGAAGGTCTTCTCCCGATAGAAGACAACGTGGGTTGGGTCGAGCCGGTAATACCAGCGGGCGAAGCGGCTGTCGTCGTCCTGAAACTCTGTCATGATTCCCAGAATCCCCCCCGGCAAGAGGAGCGAGGCCAGACGGGAGAACTCCCGCGCCGGGGCATGAAAGTGTTCGGCCGTCTCGCAGCAGGTGATAAAGTGGTAGCGCTCCTGCAGGGGGGCCTGAGAGGGGGCGTAGAAGGGATCGTAACAGGCCACGCTGTGGCCTGCGGCGGAGATAATTTCCGCCAGAACCGGCGCGGGTCCCGACCCGTAGTCCAGGCCGCGGGCCGGGGCGGGGAGGGTCCCTGCCCGGGCGCTCCGGTCCAGCCTCTCCAGAAGGGGATCTGCCAGACGGTGCAGGAAAGCCCGATACCGGGGATCGTCGCCGTCGTTATTGTGGCGGTCATAGCGCTGAAGTTCTTCCCGGGGTGAGGGGTGCTGCGCCGGGTCCAGGAAGGTGGCGGTGCAGCCCGGGCATCGCCAGTAGTTCCTGGGGGGGAGCTCCATGAAGGGCGAGACCCGGGAGTGATCGCAGACGGGGCATCGTTCCATGGGGCCAGTATAGCGAAAGCAGCCCCTTGTGTGGACTGGTATCACCTCGCTCCGGCACCGATCGGGCCGGAACGAGGGGGCGGTTAGAGTCCCCGCCGTTCAAAGAATCGGAAGAGGAAGAAGGACCCCGCTGCCAGGGCTGCTATTACCAGCCAGTGGTTCACCCCCAGCAACTGGGGCAGCGAAATCGCTCCGAAGGATCCCAGGGGCTGGATGTGGGTCTGGATGAAGGGGTAGAGAAGGGCAAAGATGATCCCCCCCAGCAACATGCCCAGGATCGGCCAGATCACGTGAAATCGGCCCTCGCCGATCGCGCCGATGCTGGTTCCGGGGCAGTACCCGATGATCGCCCAGCCGACACCGAAGAGGAGTCCGCCCAGAATCTGGGAGCCCAGGCTGAGCGCGCGGGGGGCGAAGGAGATGATTCCTGCGTCCTGAAGGGCGTGAATCCCCACGGAGGCCACCACGATGGTGGTGAGCATGAACTTTACCACCGTCATATCTTTCAGGAGCATGGCCCCTACCTGCCGTTCAAAGCGCAAAGCCTGAGCCTGCTGGAGAAAAATTCCGAAAAATATGCCTGTTACAAGACCGTAGACGAGAATCATGAGAGACCTCCCTGTGTGTTGTCGGAGCGCCCGGAGCGCGCTGACGAGTTGTTGCCGGAGACTGGTGCTGCAGGGGATGCATAGAGGAACCGGGCTGTTGTAATCCCTCCGATAAAGAACATGGCCATCGCCAGAAGGCTGCTGACCCCGAGCTGACTCACGCCGCTCACACCGTGACCACTGGGACACCCCCCGGCCATGCGTGCGCCGATCATGGCCAGCGATCCCCCGGCCAGCGAATAGAGGAGCCGCGTTTTCTGGCTGGAGCCGAAGCTGGAGACCCAGAGCTCGGGGAGGTGTTCCCGGTGAAAGGTGCCGCTGGCCCGGGCAGAGATGAAGGCGCCCAGGCCGATGCCGATGACAAAGAGCAGCTGCCAGTTGGGAAAGGCCGCCCCCGTGAGTGCTCCGTCCCGAACCTGGGCAAAGGCGAGGGAGCTGAGATCTATCCCCAGGGAGGTGAGGATGAACGTGGAGAGGCGGGGAAAGGTGGTGGACGTGCCGAAGAACTGTCCGGCCAGAGCCACGCTGGCCGTCAGAAGCAACCCCGAGAGGGCGCCAAAAAGGTACGGCCTGGAGCGTTCGGGAATGTGCATGGGAACCTCCTGCAATCTAATATATGATAATCTATATATAAACACTCAGGAATTGGTTGTCAAGTCTTTTTCTCCCGCCGGTGGATATCGGACCCCGGTGAGCGGTATCCTTGCGGTAGCGGGGGGCTGTTTCGGCAGATCCCGCCGAAAAGATGTTTGTCTTCAGGAGTGGCCTATGTCCGGTGAGAAATCTGTGTCCGGTGAGAAAGGCGACACCATCGAGGTGGCCGGTGAATATCGTTTTCGTCACGAGGCGGAGCAGGCTCGGGACATTCTGCGATCCCGGGAGATCGAGAGCATCGTCTGGTCCGATGACGGCGGAGGAATCTACCCCCCTGTGGGGTTTATCGAGCGGTACCTGGTGAAGGTTTTCTCCCGCCAGAGGGACGAGGCCCGGGAGATTTTGCAGGCCTTCGGCCTGGAGGGGGTCCCGGGCGGGGAGGACGACCGGTTCAGGCGGTGATGTTGATGTGCTGCCCCGACAGGGGGTCGGTAATGGCCTGCGACGGGGCTGCTCCCGCCGTCTGGATGAGGCCCTGGAGGTTTTCCCCGGCCTGCTCCACGGTGTCGATGCTCTTTGCCAGGACCGCCGTTGATACCTCGGTCTGCTGCTTGCTCTGTTCCATGGCTGTGTAGAGGGTGGTAATCGAATCAATCATGTCCGTCTCCTTGTACTGCGCGGCCTTTTGTACCGCGCGACGGGCTGCTGTACCTCGTAACGGGCTGCGACACCGCGCAAGCCGTCACACAAAGGGCCCCATCCTGTGCCTCTTGAGGTCCTCTTTCAGAGTATCGTCACGGCGGGCGATAAAATCAACCCGTGCGAGGGGGCCGTCCGAGGGGGCCGTCCGGAAAAACCCGTTGTGACGGGCCGGGATATCTGCTAGAGTGATGCTATCATAGACGAGTATTATCCCGCTTTCACATTTCGATGGGGCCTGTGTATATGGTGACCGCTTCTCCCTGCCGCAGACGATGGGGCTCCGCTCCTCTCTTTCCTCTGCTCCTCCTTCTTGCCTTGGGTTTGTCGGGTTGTTCTACCATCGGTCGCCCCCGGGAGCTCCCCCCCGATTTCCGGATGCTTCCGGCCGAGGCGGGCCGGCTCCAGGAGTTTGCTGCGGCAGGGGCTGCAACGCTCGAACCGGAGGAGTCGGGGCTCCTGTTGCTGCCGGGGAACCGCGATGCCCTGGACTGGCGGCTGGCCATGGTGGACAACGCCCGGGAGTCGATCGACGCCCAGTATTTTCTGTGGGACGATGACTACACGGGGCGGCTGATGCTGAAGCGTCTGCTCTGGGCGGCGGACCGGGGTGTTCAGGTTCGAATTCTGGTGGACGACATTTTTCTGACCCATTCCGACCGGTCCATCGCGGCGCTCACGAATCATCCCAACATGGATATCCGCATCTTTAACCCCAACCCCTCCCGTCGGACCAGGGCCGGTTCGGTCTTCCGCTTCATGCTGGAGTTCCGGAGGCTGAACCGGCGAATGCATAACAAGCTCTTCATCGCCGATGGTCTCGTGGCGATCACGGGGGGGCGGAACATCGGTGATAACTATTTTGGCGTTTCCCCGGATTATAACTTCCGGGATCTCGATGTGCTGGTGGTGGGGCCCGTGGTGGACGATATGGCCCAGTCCTTTGACGACTACTGGAACAGCCCCTACGCCTTTCCGGGGCAGAAACTGCACCGTCGGGGGACTGAGGAGTACCTCGAGCGGGTGAGGGAGCGCCTGGAAGACGATATCGCCCGGGACCCGCGCAGGATGGTCTTTCCGGCGGAGGTTTCCAGCTGGGATCATCTCCTGTATTACGCGCCCCGGGATCTGGTTCCCGGCCGGGTGAGGTTTGTTGCAGATCATCCCGTGGAGCGGCAGAACCGCGAGGTGGTGCGGTCCCTGACGGATCTCCTGAACGGAAACGAGGGGAGTGTCCAGGAGATCCTGATCATTACGCCCTACTTCATCCCCGACCAGGGGGTGCTGGAGATCTTTCACCAGCTCGAGCAGGACCAGGTGGACGTGCGGCTCCTGGTACCGTCGCTGGCCTCGATCAACCACACCGCTGTTCACAGCCACTACCGTCCGCACCGGGAGACCCTTCTGGAAAAGGGGGTGGAACTCTTCGAGTATCACCACCTTCCCGAGGGAACGGGGCGGCTCTACGCCGATACCGCCCCCTTCCGGGCCGATTTTATCAGCATGCACCTGAAGGCCGTGGTGAGCGGGCAGCGGAAGACCTACGTGGGGTCCCTGAACTTCGACCCCCGGGCGATGCGGATCAATACCGAGAACGGGCTGATCATCGATTCCCGGCGCTTTAACGAGGAGCTGCGGGCCATCGTGGAGCCGATGTGCGGGGAAGACCAGGCCTGGACGGTCCATCTCAACCCCGAGGGAAGGGGGCTGATCTGGACCTCCTTCGAGGGAGAGCGGCGCTCTCCCCCCGCCCGGGGCCCGGTTCAGCGGACAGGGGAGTTCCTGGCGCGCTTTCTGCCGATCGCCAACCAGTTGTAATCCCCGGCCTTTTCCGGTACAAGTAGGGTATTCGTTACACGTTGTATGGGTGACACATGGCTGGCGCGTTGACCGAACATACAGTTGAATCTGCACACGGTTCCTTTACGGGGGAGCGGTGCGGCTTCGGCGGTTTTGGTACACCCGCCTGAACGTAGGGACTTCGGAGGCTCTCCGGGGTCCCTTTTTTCTTTCTGCACCGCACGTGCACCGCAAGAGAGGGAACATGCAATTTACCAGGAATGTATTTGATCTCCAGGGCCGTTCGGACCAGGAGATAGAGGCTTTTCTCGAAGGCTCTTCGATCGGACTGACCCTGCAGGAGGCGAAGCAACTCCAGTTTTCGATCCTCAAACGCCCCCCTTCGGTGGCGGAGTTTGTGCTGTTCGGAATCGAGGGGTCGGAGCATTGCTCGTACAAGAGCAGCCGGGAACATCTGTCCCAGTTTATCACCCAGGGGCCCGAGGTCGTCCTGGGTGCGAAGGAGGACGCCGGTGTGATCCGGGTGGCCCGGGACCGGCAGGGGCGGGGCTACTGCGTGGTGATGAGCCACGAGTCGCATAACCATCCCAGCCAGATCGTTCCCTACGAGGGGGCGGCCACGGGTGTGGGGGGGAACGTCCGGGACATCTGCTGCATGGGCGGCGAGGTGGTGGCTCTGGCCGACGATCTGCGCTTTGGTGCGATCGAGAGTCCCCGTACCAGATGGATCTACGACGGGGTGGTCTCGGGGATCGCCGGGTACGGAAACCCCATCGGGGTGCCTTCCCTGGCGGGGGGGCTGCAGTTTGACCGGGGATATCAGGATAACTGCCTCGTCACGGTGGTCTCTCTGGGAATCCTCCGGGAAGATCACCTCCTCCATTCCTACGCTCCCCCGGGAGCAGATGGGTACGACCTGATCCTGGTGGGGAAACCCACCGATTCGAGTGGTTTCGGCGGGGCCAGTTTTGCCAGTTTCGATCTCGACGCGGAGCAGCACGAACAGAACAAGGGCGCCGTGCAGGAACCCAACGCCTTTCTGGGGCGGCACCTGCTTCAGGCTGCGGGAGCGCTCTCGGAGAAGCTCGCCGAGCGTGGTGCTCACCACCGGGTGGGCTTCAAGGACCTGGGGGCCGGGGGGATCGCCTGCGCGAGCGTGGAGATAGCCGATACCGGCGGCTACGGCGCCGAGGTCATGATCGACCAGGTTCACCGGGACGCGCCGGGGCTTCCTGCCCACGTGGTGCTCTGTTCCGAGACCCAGGAGCGGTACATGTACGCCTCACCTCCCGATCTGACTCCCCTCATTCTGGAACACTACAACCAGGATTTTGCCCTGCCCCAGGTTTCGCGGGGGGCCGAGGCCCGGGTGATCGGAAAGATCACCGATTCTCCCCGGTTTCGGGTGATCGCCGGGGGAGAGGTGATCGTCGATGCTCCGGCCTGCGAGGTTACCCGGGGGTTTCTCTATAATCGGCCCTTTGTGGATCCCCCCCTGGAGGAGTCACCTTTTCCTCCGGGGACCCTTCCTGCGTTCCCGGGGGGGCAGACCGGCGGGCTCGAGGAGACTCTCCTGGCCCTGCTGGGCCACGAAAACATCGCCTCCCGGAAGTGCCTCTACGACCGGTACGACAAGCAGGTGCAGGGCCGGGTCATGGTCGAGGCGGGGCTCTCCGACTCGGGCATTCTCGCACCCTTCAACAGCGGCGAGTACCCCGAGGAGATTCGCCAGGTGGGGCTCACCCTCACGACGGACCAGAATCCCCGGATGAACCGGCGGGACCCCCATCTGGGGGCGGTTCTGGCGGTGGTGGAGTCCTACACCAACACCGTGGCATCGGGAGCCCGCCCGGTGGCGATTTCGGACTGCCTCTGTTACGGCAATCCCGAGAAACCCCAGCAGATGGGGCTCTTCGTGGCGGGGTGCCGGGGGGTGGCCGAGGCCTGCCGGGAGCTCTCGATCCCCGTGATCGCCGGGAACGTTTCGCTCTACAACGAGTCCCTTTCGGGGTCCATCCCTCCCAGTCCGATGATCGCCTGTCTGGGACAGCTCGAGGACTATCACGATGCCCTGACCCAGAACTTCCTCCGGGCCGATTCGCCGATCTACCTTCTGCTGGAGCGGGAGGGGCGCTGGGGAGGGAGTGTTTTCGAGGAGCTTCTGGCCGAGGGGGATGCCCTTCCGGGTGAGTTCTCCCGGGGGAACCTGGCGGGGCCGCTTCCGCGTGTTGACTATGGAAAGATCCGCGCTGCCGGGGAGCTGATTCTGGAGGCGTCCCGGGCGGCCCTGGTCAGGGCTTGCCACGATATCTCCGAGGGGGGGCTGGGGGTTGCCCTCTGCGAGATGACCTTCGGGCGTTCTCTGGGGTGCGAGGTCTCCCTCCCCGTACCGGGGGATCCCGGGGCCTTCCTCTTTGAGGAATCGCCCGGGTTTGTTCTCGAGATCGATCCCGCCGGGGAAGAGGCCTTTTGTGCCCTGGCGCGGAAAAGGGGGGTAGAACCGGTGCTCCTGGGACGGACCATCGGGGAACCCCGGATAATTGTTGAAGGAGTATGGGATATGACGATTGAACGTGCCCGCACCCGCTGGGAGCAGGGGCTTATGGAGAAATTACTGTGAGTTTGTCCTACAAGGATTCCGGTGTTGATATCGAGGCGGGAAACCGCACGGTCGATCTTATTCGTGACGCTGCGGCGTCGACCTTTACCCCGGCGGTTCTGACCGGGGTGGGAAGCTTCGGCGCGTTCTACGATCTCTCGGAGATTGTGCCCTCCTTCCGAAATCCCGTGCTGGTCCAGTCTGTGGACGGCGTGGGGACCAAGACCGTCGTGGCGCGCCAGGCCGATGACTTCAGCCGGATAGGGGCCGACCTGGTGAGCGCCTGTTGTAACGACATCGCCGTTCACGGGGCCAGGCCTCTGACCTTTCTGGACTACGTGGCCAACGATGTGCTCGATCCCGAGCGGGTCGCCCAGATCGTCTGCGGTATCGCCGAGGCCTGCCGCTCCGTGGGGGCCTCCCTGATCGGGGGGGAGACGGCCGAGATGCCCGGGGTTTACCTGCCGGGCGAGCACGATCTTGTGGGCGTGGTGACGGGTATCGTGGAGCGGGACCGGATTATCAACGGTGCGACGATTGCTCCCGGTGATGTTATCCTGGGGGTCGCTTCGAGCGGCCTTCATACGAACGGCTTTTCCCTGGCGCGAAAGATTATCGAGGTGGCGGGGCTCTCTCTGGAGGCCCCCCTGGAGCAGCTTCTGCCGGGTGCGGGGAGTTCTGCTTCGCTTCAGGAGGCGCTCCTGGAGGCGCACGTCAATTACACGCCGGGTATTCTGGCTCTTCTCGATGGGGGAATCCCTCTGCGGGGGATGGCGCATATCACGGGAGGCGGGCTTGTGGAGAATATTCCCCGCGTGCTGCCCCCCGGGTGCGATGCGCTTCTGGACGGGACGGCCTGGGAGGTTCCCCCGGTCTTCTCCGTTCTGGCGCACCACGGAGGGGTCGCTCCCGGGGAGCTCCACCGGGTCTTTAACATGGGTGTGGGGCTGGCGGTTATCCTGCCGGCTTCTGCCCGGGACGAGGCCCTGGCGCTCATGAAGGACGTCTTTCCCGTCGAATCCCGGGAGATCGGAAGGGTCGCCCGGGGCGCCGGACGGGTGAATATCTCGGGAATTGCCTGAAGGGGGCTTTCATGACGATAGGGATTATCCAGTTTCCCGGGACAAACTGCGAGCGCGAATCTCGCCTGGCCCTGGAGCGGGCCGGGCTTGAGGGGCGGTTCTTCCGATGGAACCAGGACCCCGCGCTGTTGCGGGACCTCGACGGGTACCTTCTGGCTGGCGGCTTCTCCTACGAGGACCGGAGCCGATCGGGTATTATCGCTGCCCTGGATCCTCTCATGGAGGTTATCCGCCAGGAGAGTGATCGGGGAAAACCGGTCCTGGGGATCTGCAACGGGGCGCAGATTCTGGTGGAGGCCGGGCTGGTTCCGGGGGGGGGCGCTCCGGGGGATCCTCCCCTGGTGGCGCTCACCACCAACCGGCGTGTTGCCCGGGGCCGCGTGGTGGGGACGGGCTTTTACAACGCCTGGGTGACCCTCAGGGCCGAAACGGACGAGACCGCCTTCACCGGGGCGATCCCCCGGGGAACCTGCCTGAACGTTCCCGCAGCCCACGCCGAGGGCCGCTTTGTCATGTCTCCCCAGGTATACCGGGAACTGGACGAGGGGGGAATGATCGCCTTCCGCTATACCGATGAAGCGGGCCAGGTCCAGGAGGAGTTCCCCGTGAATCCCAACGGTTCCGAGGGAAATATCGCGGCCATCACCAACCGGCGGGGTAACGTCATGGCGATCATGCCCCATCCCGAGCGGACTCCCCTGGGAGACGGGATTTTTCACTCCCTCCGGGAGTATCTCGAGAAGGGAAGCGGGAAGGGAGGCGGGAAGGGAAGCGGGAGCGAAACGCCCCCCGCCGTGACGGGCCCTTCCCGCGATGAGCTGCCCCGCTTCGAGCCCTGCCAGGGGGCTCATGAGCTGGTGGTGCGGCTGATCATCACCGATAACGCCGCTGTGAGCGTGGAGACGGCCCTGGCCCATCGGGGAGTGGCCGCAGGTATCACCCGCAGGGTTCACTGGGAGCTCTCGCTGGATCCCGGGCTCCCGCAGAGCCGTGTTCAGGAGGTTCTGGAGGCGATCCGGGCCAGCGGCGAGCTCTACAACAGCAACAAGGAGGAACTCGTCCCGCCGCCGGCGGGGAAGGGGGCGGTCTCTCTTCTGGTGCGGGAGCGGGACGATATCCACGGGCGCCGGGTGCTGGAGGCTCTGCAGAACTGGTTCGGCCTCCAGGAGATTCGTTCCCTCCGGAGGGGAATTCTCTGGACCATCGACGATGAACAGTGGCTGGAGCAGATTCTGGCGAGTCATATTCTGCTGAATCCCGTGAGTCAGGTGGGACTTCTCTATGATCAGGGATAGCCTGGGCCATCTCCCGGGGGTGCAGCGGGAAGAGGAATACCGCCAGCGAATCGCCGGGGCCCTCGGACGGTGCCTCACCGAGACGGATCTGCCCCTGCCGGAGAAGCAACGCGGAAAGGTGCGGGACCGCTACCGGGCCGGGGACTCCCTGATTCTGGTTTCCACGGACCGCCAGAGCGCCTTCGACCGGCTTCTTGCCTCGGTGCCCTTCAAGGGACAGGTTTTGAACCAGACCAGCGCCTGGTGGTTCGCAGAGACCCGGCAGATCCTGGAGAACCACCTCGAGGCGGTTCCCCACCCCAACGTGAGCGTTGTCAGGCCCTGCACTCCCTTCCCGATAGAGTTTGTGGTGCGGGGGTACATCACGGGGACCACCGAGACATCCCTCTGGACCCGCTACAAGGCGGGCGAGCGTCGCTACTGCGGGACAGAGTTCCCCGAGGGGCTGGAGAAGGATCAGGAATTGCCCCGTCTGGTGGTGACGCCCACCACCAAGGGGGATCGGGACCGGCCCGTCTCTCCCGAGGAGATCCTCCGTGAGGGGCTGATGTCGCGCCGTGACTGGGAGCGGTGCCGGGATTACGCCCTCGACCTTTTTGCCTTCGGTCAGCAGAAGGCCCGCGAGAACGGTCTCATTCTGGTGGATACCAAGTACGAGATGGGGCGCGACGGGGAGGGGGAGATCCGGTTGATCGACGAGATACATACCCCCGATTCGAGCCGGTACTGGATTGCCGGGACCTATGGGCAGCGCCGGGAGGCGGGCGAGTCGCCCGATCATATCGACAAGGAGTTTCTGCGGGCCTGGTTTGCCGACCGGTGCGATCCCTACGGGGATCCGGTTCTTCCCGAGGCTCCACGGGAGCTGATCGAGGAGCTGTCCTACCGCTACATTCTTCTCTTCGAGGCGATTACGGGCGAGGCCTTCGCCTTCCCGGAACTCTCCGGGGGGGGGCGTTCCCTGGCCGGGGAGCTTCGGGCCGGGGGGTATTCCTTCCCGGAGCAGGGGGCGCTGTCGGAGCAGGAGACTCTCCCGGGGCACGGGGAAATCCGATGATCCTCGCAGAGGGGCGGTCCGGGAGCGCGGCCCCGGGAGCGGTCGCAGCGTGTCAGATAGCAGGGAGGAACAAACCATGTGCGGGATCGTTGGAATCTACGCCCACAACCCGGTAGCGCCGGATCTTTACGACAGCATGATCCAGTTGCAGCATCGCGGACAGGATGCTGCGGGGATTATTACCTGCAACGAGAGATTTCATGTGAAAAAGGGAATGGGCCTGGTTCAGGATATCTTTGAACAGCGTCATATGGAGCGCCTGAAGGGTACCATCGGTATTGGACATACCCGCTACCCCACCAGCGGGGCTCACAGCAACGATGAGGTGCAGCCCCTCTGGACGAGCGTGCCCAACGGGATCGCCTTCGCCCATAACGGAAACGTGGTGAACTACCAGGAGATGCGCCAGGAGGTTCAGGAGAACCGGAAACGCTACCTGAACTCTCACAGCGATTCGGAGATGCTCCTGCAGCTCTTTGCCGACGAGCTGCACCGGCGGATCGGGGCGGGGCCCGCCTCGGCGCTCCCGGACCGGGCCTTCTTCGAGGCGCTCTTTTCTTCCACGGCGGAGCTCTTCTACCGCATCGCCGGAGCGGTCTCGGCGGTGATGCTGATCAAGGACCGGGGGCTCCTGGCGATGAGGGACCCCCACGGTCTGCGGCCCCTGGTCTACGGGCAGCGCGATCTTCCCGACGGCGGGGTGGACCACATCTTCGCCTCGGAGGATACCATGTTTTATATGCTGGGCTACCGCCGGGTGCGGGATGTCCTGCCGGGCGAGATCATCTACATTGCCAGCGATCGCCAGATCTATACCAGGCGTCTGGCGCCCCGGGCCTTTACCCCCTGTATCTTCGAGTACGTCTATTTTGCCCGCCCCGATGCGATGCTGAATAACGTCAACGTCTACCGTTCCCGCCTTCGCATGGGGGAGAACCTCGGCAAGGCCTGGAAGGAGACCTTCCCCGGGGTGCGCCCCGATGTGATCATTCCGGCTCCTGCCACGGCCAATACGGTGGCCCTCTCCATGGCCCGGGAGCTGGGGGTGAACTACTCCGAGGGGCTCTACAAGAACCCCTTCATCGGGAGGACCTTCATCATGCCCAACCAGGAGCGGCGCCGCCAGTCCGTGCGGTACAAGCTCTCTCCCCAGGAGCTGGAGTTGCGAAACAAGGATGTCCTGATCGTGGACGACAGCATTGTGCGGGGAACCACGAGCAAGGAAATCGTCCAGATGGTGCGGGAGTTCGGGGCTCGCCGGGTCTACTTTGCCTCGGCCTGTCCTCCCGTGACGCACCCCTGCTACTACGGCGTTGATATTCCCACCAGGGAGGAGCTGATCGCCTCCACGCTGGGGGAGGAGGAGATCCGGGACTATCTGGGAGCAGACCTGCTCCTGTATCAACCCCTGGATTACCTGGTAGAGGCGGTGACACGCAAGGGCGATCACCACATCGATACACCCTGCACGGCCTGCCTGGGGGGTGTCTACATTCACAGGCAGGACCAGGAGGAGATGAAACGATGCGTATCCTGATTATCGGTTCCGGGGCCCGGGAGCACGCCCTGGCACAGGCCTTTGCCCGTTCGCCCCGGGCGCCGGAGCTCTCTTGCCTGGGGAGTCACCTGAACCCGGGGGTTCGCGATCTCTGTTCGGGCCAGTATCGTACGGGGGATATCACCGATCCCGATCTGGCCCGGGAGATGGCCCGGGAGATTCAGGCGGATCTGGCCTGCATCGGTCCCGAGGCGCCCCTGGAGACGGCTGTTGCCGACGCGCTCTGGGATGCCGGTGTGCCCGTGGTGGGGCCGCGCCAGGCCGTGGCGAGGATCGAGACGAGCAAGGCCTTCTGCCGGGAGCTGTTGCAGAAGATCTGCCCCGAGGCGGTGCCCGCCTTCTACCTGGTTTCCTCCCTGGAAGAGGCCGAGCGGGCGCTGGACGAGCTGGGCGATCACTACGTGGTGAAAGAAGACGGTCTGCGGGGGGGCAAGGGGGTGAAGGTCTCGGGCGAGCACCTGCACTCCCGCGACGAGGCCCTGGCCTTCTGCCGGGAGGTTCTGGAGACGGCCCCGCAGCTGGTGATCGAGGAAAAACTTGTGGGGGAGGAGTTCTCCCTTCTCTCCTTCGCCGACGGCGAGCACTGCCTGCACATGCCCCCGGCTCAGGATCACAAGCGGGCCTACCGGGATGACCAGGGGCCCAACACGGGGGGCATGGGAAGCTATACCGATTCCGGGGGCTCCCTGCCCTTTCTTGGTCGCCAGGATATCACGGCCGCCCACAGACTGAACGAGCGGGTGGTGCGGGGGCTCAGGGAGATCACGGGTGTCCCCTACCAGGGGATCCTCTACGGAGGGTTCATGGCCACCGCCAGGGGCGTTTCCATCGTGGAGTATAACGCCCGTTTTGGAGACCCCGAGGCGCTGAACGTCCTTCCCCTTCTCGAGGGGGATCTGGCAGAGATCTGTTGTGCCCTGGTGGAGGGGCGCCTGAAGGAGGTCTCGGCCTCGTTCAGGCCCGAGGCTACGGTCTGCAAGTATCTGGTGCCACCGGGGTATCCCCAGGGGGGAGAGCGGGGGCTTGTGGTGGATGTTCCGCCCCCGGCGGCGGGAACGGAGTGCTTTTTGGGGTCTCTCTCGCTCCGGGAGGGACAACTCGTGACGGAGGGGTCCCGAACCCTGGCCGTGACCGGCTCCGGAGCGACCCTGGAAGAGGCCGAAGCCCGGGCCGAGTCGTGGATCGCCTCGGTTGGGGGAGGGCTCTTTCACCGAAGCGATATCGGGACTCCGGAGCTGATCCGGAAGCGGATCGGGCATATGGAGGCGATCCGGGGACGAACGGTGCGCGTGGGTGTGCTGGGATCTACCCGGGGCACCTCTCTTGAGGGGCTTTTTGACGCGGTGGAGGGGTTTTCCGTCCCCGCCTCGGTGGAGGTGGTTCTCTCGGACCGGGCCGATGCGGTGATTCTGGAGCGTGCCCGGGAGCGGGGAATCCCTGCTCGTGCTATCTCCCCGCGGACACCCCGGGGGGGGCGAAAAGACCGGACCCTCTTTGACCGGGAACTCACCCGGGAGTTCGGGTTTTTCGGGGTGGACGTGATACTGTGTGTGGGGTACATGAGGATCCTCTCGGAGGAATTCTGCCGTACCTGGTACGGAAAGGCTCTGAACATCCACCCGTCGCTGCTCCCCGATTTTGCCGGTTCCATGGACGGCGCGGTCCATGAGGCGGTGCTCGCCGCAGGGCGGCAGGAGACGGGGTGCACCGTGCATCTGGTGACAGCCGAGGTAGACGCCGGTCCGGTGTTGCTGCAAAAGCGCTGTCCCGTCTTGCCCGGTGATACCCCGGAAACGCTGAAAAGCCGGGTCCAGGCTCTGGAATCGCAGGCGCTGGTGGAGGCGGTGTGCCGTGTCCGCGACGAACTCGTGAAAGGAAAGACAGGATGATCAAAGACAAATTACTGGTAGGGGTATTTCTGGTGGCTCTGGTCCTGGGGATCGCTCCCCGGGTTGTTTCGGCGGAGGGGTTCGATTTCCTGCCGGGGCCCGTTCAGGAGGCCCTGGAGGAAGTTGAAGAGGCTCGCTCCCGCTGGGAAGCGCGCCGGGGCGAGGTGACGGCCCAGCTCGATATCCAGCCCTGGGAAGAGGTGCAGGAGTTTATGGCCAGGGTTGACCGTGCCGTGGCCCGGGGCGCGGGGCGGGAATACCGGTTTCTCCAGTTTCAGCTGGAAGAGTTGGGCCGCCAGGTCTTCCATGTACCCCGGGAATCGGTGGAGCTGGCGCGCCGGGATACCCGGGAGCTGGAGATTATCAGTGATCTCGGGTTTCTTCCCGAGAAGGATACCTTCCGGGTACGGATACCCGACGAGCATTCCACGGCGGTTTCGAGGGGGCTCTCCCGGGGGTCCCTGGAGGTGAAGTTGGGGTTCTCGCTGCGGGGCGGCCTGGACGAGCAGTATACCCTGGTGGTGCACCAGGTGCAGCTCAGCGATTCCGCCGATTCCCTGCCCGTTCTGGCGGTGATCCCCCTTTCCCGGAGTTACCGCTTCAGCCGGTACGAGGCTCTTGTCGTGGCTCCTCTGGGGCTGCAGACGAACTTTTCGGACGGTCGGCTCCCGGCGGAGCTCGAGACCAGGGGAGATGGAGTCCCGAGTGACCGTCCCTGGGTCATTACGTCGGGCCGGGCCGCATCGGGGGGCTATTCTCTCAGGTCGGGAGAGATCGGCTCCAACGGGGTCAGTCAGGTCTGGTATCGAACAGCTATTCCTCCGGGAGCGTCGGAGGTTCGTATTTCCTTCGCTGTCATGACCTCCTCCGAGGATTACTACGACCGGCTGATCTTTTCGGTGAACGAGACCCGGCACGGCGAGTGGTCCGGTGAGACCGGGTGGACCGACTTTTCCCACTCGATCCCCCTGGGTTCGGGTGCTCCCGAAGAGATGATCTTTCTCTGGAGCTACGAGAAGGACGGGAGCGTGGACCGGGGCGAGGATGCTGCCTGGATCGACGAGATTTCCATATCTTTCGAGTGATCTGGTCTTTCGAGCGATCGGGCAATCGGGGCTTCCGGGCCATCGGAGTGGCGGGGGGAGTCATCGGAACAAGCCATTGGAAACGGAGGAACTATTATGGCCACCATTGAGAAAGCGGCCGATTATATTCGATCCAGGATTCCCCGGGAGCCCCGGGTCGGTCTGATTCTGGGAAGCGGTCTGGGTGTTCTGGGTGATGATATCAGCGGTGCCGTGGCGATTCCCTACGCGGAGATTCCGGGATTTCCCCTGAGCACCGTCGAGGGCCACGCCGGGCGGCTGGTGGTGGGAACGCTGGGGGAGGGGCCTCGGGCGAAGACGGTGGTGATCATGCAGGGCCGCTTTCACTACTACGAGGGGTACCCCATGGAAGAGGTGGTCTTCCCCGTGCGGGTCATGAAGCGCCTGGGAGTGGAGACCCTGGTGGTAACCAATGCTGCCGGGGGGGTGGAGAAGAGCTTCTCTCCGGGGGAGTTGATGCTGATCACGGACCACATCAAGTTTTTTACCGATAGTCCCCTGCGAGGGCCCAACGACGATTCCTTCGGTCCCCGGTTTAACGATATGAGCACCGCCTACACGCCCCGCCTGCAGAAGCTGGCTCGGGAGGTGGCGCGTGACCAGGGAATTACCCTGCGCGAGGGGGTGTACGCCTTCATGGCCGGGCCCAGTTTCGAGACACCGGCAGAGATAACCATGCTGCGGACGCTGGGTGCTTCGGCCGTGGGAATGTCGACGGTGCCCGAGGTGATAACCGCTGCCCACGCGGGGCTCGAGGTGCTGGGGATCAGCGCCATCAGCAATATGGCTGCGGGCATACTCGACCAGCCCCTGAACCACGAGGAAGTAATGGAGACGGGCCTGCGCGTGCGGGACCGTTTTATCGCCCTGATCCAGTCGCTTGTGGAGGCCCTCTGATGAGTACCAGACGATCCATGCCCGCCGACATTCTGCGAAATCCCGCCAGTGCGCCCGAGGGGCACCGGAAGATCCAGTGGGTCCGCCGGAATATGCCCGTTCTCCGGAGTCTGGAAGAGCGGTTTTCCCGGGAGCAGCCCTTTGCAGGGATGCGGGCTGCGGTGAGTGTTCACCTCGAGGCGAAGACGGCCTATCTCGCCCTGGTCATGGCCGCTGGGGGGGCCCAGGTTTCGGTTACGGGGAGCAATCCCCTCTCTACCAAGGACGACGTGGTGGCGGCGCTTCAGGAGCTGGGGCTTCACGTCTACGCCTGGCACGGCGCGACGCCCGGGGAGTTCGAGGAGCACCAGCTCACGGCTCTGAGGATCGCCCCCCACGTGGTGATCGACGACGGGGGGGATCTGGTTCACCATCTTCATCAGGGGGCCAGCGAGTTTTCCGGCGATACCCTGGGGGGCTGCGAGGAGACCACCGCCGGGGTCTTGCGCAACCAGGCCCGGTTTGAGGCGGGGCAGCTGCGGTTTCCCGTGATCGCCGTGAACAACGCCCGGATGAAACACCTCTTTGACAATCGCTACGGCACGGGCCACAGTACGGTGGACGCCCTGATGCGGACCACCAACCGGGTGCTCACGGGGGCGACGGTGGTGGTGGCCGGCTACGGCTGGTGCGGCCGGGGGATCGCGTCCTGCGCTGCCGGTCTGGGGGCTCGGGTGATCGTCTGCGAAGTGGACGAGGTGAAGGCTCTGGAGGCGGTGATGGACGGCTATCGGGTGATGCCTCTGGGTCCCCTCGAGGAGGGGGCTCCCTGCGCGGCCCGGGAGGGGGATTTCTTTGTGACCGCCACGGGGGTGTGCGATGTGATTACTCCCCGGGAGGTGGCCTGCATGAAGGATGGTGCCGTTCTAGCCAACGCAGGACATTTTTACGACGAGATCGATCTTGAGGGGCTCGCTGCCATGGCGGGGGAGGTCCAGGAGGTGAGGGAAAACCTCACGGGCTACCGTCTGGGGGACGGGCGCTGGATCAATCTGATCGCCCAGGGCAAGATTGTGAACATCGCCGCCGCCGATGGGCACCCTGCAGAGATTATGGATACCAGTTTTGCTGTCCAGGCCCTGAGCGCCGAGTACGTGGCGCTCTCTGCCAGGAGGGGCGCGCCGCTTCCCGCCCAGGTGATCCCCGTGCCGGATGAGATTGATCAGGGTGTTGCCCGGGTTTTGCTGGCTGCCCGGGGAATCCGCCACGACGCCCTCACGGCGAGGCAGCGGGCCTATCTGGACGATTTTAACAAGTGAGCGGGGATCCCGCCGGGGGCTTCGACCCCGGCTCGTCCCCCTTCGACCCCCGGCCGGGCATTACAAAAATGTAATGTTTCCGCAAGGGTGGGGTAACCTTCTCTTACTATGTACAAGTCACGATGATACGCTTCGAAACGGTTGAAAAGGATTACGGCGATGTGAAGGCCCTGCGCGGGGTCTCCTTCGAGGTTCCCCCGGGGGGGATTGTGGGGTTGCTGGGGCCCAACGGGGCGGGCAAGACCACGGCCCTGCGCATCATGACGGGTTTTCTGGAACCCTCGGCGGGCAGGGTTTTTCTGGAGGGTGAGCCCTTCACTCCCGATTCCGTGGAGGCCCGGCGCAGGATCGGCTACCTGCCCGAGTCGGCTCCGCTCTACGGGGACATGTTCGCCTGGGATTATCTGGCCTACGAGGCGCGCCTCCACGGGCTCGATCCCGCGGAGCGGGTTCCCCGGGTTATTCGCCAGGTGGGGCTTGCAAGTCACGCCCACAAGCCGATCCGGGAACTCTCCAAGGGGTACCGGCAACGGGTGGGACTGGCCCACGCGCTGGTGCACGATCCCGAGATTCTCGTTCTGGACGAGCCCACCAGTGGCCTCGATCCGAACCAGATTCTGGAGGTCCGTGCCCTGATCAGGCGAATTGCCGAGACCAAGACGGTTATTCTTTCTACCCACATCATGCAGGAGGTGGCGGCTCTCTGCAGCCGGGTGGTGGTGATTCACCAGGGTCAGGTGCGGTTCCAGGGGCTCCTGGAGGATTTTTCTCTGGGTGGCGGCCTTACCGGGGGCGTGCCTGTCCGGATCGTTCTGGCCGGGATCGAGCCCGGGGTGCTGAAGAAACGGCTCGAGGCCATTCCCGGGGTGGAGCGGGTTGAACTGTGCGAGCCGGGCCGGGACGGGGCCGGGGTCTATCCCGATCCGGCCGTTCTGGTTGCCCGGGTCTTTCCCCGGCCGGGAGAGGAGCTCCGCCCCGAGCTGGCCCGGGAGGCTCTCTCCTGCGAGCTCTACGAGCTGGTGCAGGAGCGGTCTTCCCTGGAGGACGTGTTCCACGCGCTCACCGCGGAGGAGGGGGCCCGGGAAGATCAGGGCCGGGAGGTTCACCATGGATAATCGGGTGCGTGCGCTTCTGCGGCGCGAGCTGGCGGGGTATTTTCAGTCTCCCGTGGCCTACGTGGTGGGTGTGGTTTTTCTGGGTGCTTCGGCGGCGCTCTTTTTCTCGACTTTTTTCCTGGTGCAGCGTCTGGAGATGCGCCAGTTTTTCTCGCTCCTGCCGCTTCTGCTGGCGCTGCTCATGCCGGCTCTGGCCATGCGGCTCATCGCTGAGGAGCGGCGGCGCGGGACCTGGGAGGTTCTGGCGACCCTCCCCGTGGGGACGGCGCGTATCGTGGCGGCCAAGTTCGGTGCGCTCTGGCTTACCGGCGCGGCCCTGCTGGTGCCGACGCTCTTTTTTGCGCTCTCGCTGCGGCTTCTGGGGCCCCTCGATCCGGGGCCCGTTGCGGGGGGGTATCTGGGGGCGCTCTTGCTGGCCGGTGCCTACGGGGCTGTGGGGCTCTGGGCCTCGGCGGTCGCCCGAACCGAGACGGTTGCCCTGGTGACGGGAACGGTGGTGACTCTGGTGCTCTCCCTGGTGGAGTTCTTTCTGGTTCTTCTTCCGGGAGGGCTTGTGCCGGTGGTGCAGTATCTGGCCACGACCCATCACTTTTCGGGGTTCACCCGGGGTGTGATCGATTCGCGGTCGCTGGTCTACTTTTTCAGTCTCACCCTCTTCTTTCTGGTTCTGGCGCATCACCGGCTGGTGCAGGAGCGGTGACCATGAAATCGACGAACAGGAACGAAACAGCACAAAACGCGGCGGACAAAAGTAAAAGAGGAAGGAACGGGACCAGCAGGAAGGGACCGAGCAGAAATGCCACAACCCTGGGGGGAAGCAGAAAACGCACGACCACGATTAATCTGGTATTGATCGTGGCGATTCTGGTGGCCCTCAATCTGGTGAGTTCCCGGGCCTTCCTGCGGATAGATCTTACCTCGGGCGGTGCCTACAGCCTTTCTGCGCTCTCGCGGGAGACCCTGGCCCGGGCCGAGGATCCCCTGCGGGTGCGGGTGTTCTATACCGACGGGGTGCCCCCGCCCTATAGCGGGGTGCGTCAGTACCTTCTGGATCTGCTGCGGGAGTATCAGACTCTGGGCGGGCGGGCGTTCAGCTACGACGTGGTGGATCTCTCGTCCTCCGAGGGCCGGGCCGCTGCCCGGGAGTACGGTCTGGAACAGGTGGAGATTCAGGAGGTCCGTTCCGACGAGTTTCAGTCGCGGGCTGTATTCCTGGGGGCCGTGGTCCTCTACGGCAGCTCCGTGGAGACCGTAGACGGGATCACCGGGACGGACGGGCTGGAATACCGGCTTACCTCGGCCATGGAACGGGCCATTTCCAGGGTCGACGCCCTGGCGGGAATGACCGAGCCCGTGGAGATGCGGGCTGTCCTCTCGGCCGATCTGGAACGCTACCGCATTCAGGGGTTCGAGGAGCTCCCGGATCTGCTGGAGGAGATCTTTCACCGGATGAACGATGATTCCTACGGTCGCCTGACCTATGAACTGTCCCGGCCCCGGCACGACGAGGGGCGTCTGGAGGTTCAGTTTGTTCAGGGTGACCGTCTTCAGACGGTGCCGCTTCACGTCTACTCGGGGCTCTTCGGGGGATACGCCCTGGACGATCCCGGGGATATCGAGGAGTCCCTCCGCTGGGGGCTTCGGTCCTTCGTGGCGGCCAACCCCCGGGTGGGCTATTCCCGGGGTTCGGGCGAGCGGGATCTTCAGGATTACCGTCAGGGAGCGGGGGCGCTGGCGCTTCTGCTGGAGGACCGCTACGAACTGGTTCCCCTGGATCTCTCGGAGGAGGAGATTCCCCCCGATCTGGATACGTTAATTGTGAATGGTCCCCGCCGGGAGTATTCCCGCCAGGCCCTGTACCGGCTGGATCAGTTCGTCATGCGCGGCGGACGGCTTCTGGTTTTCCTGGACCGATACCATCAGGAGATGCCCTCGCAGCAGGAGATGCTCCTTGGGGCCGAGCCCCGGTGGGAGCAGATCGAGACGGGGCTGGAAGAGGTTCTTGCCCATTACGGACTCGATCTGACTCCCGGGTTCGTTCTGGATGAGGAGAGCTTTGTCTCCTCGGCCCGGGGAGGACGCCAGAAGATCTATCAGGCTCCGGTGCTGCGGGGGGGATCGCTCAACAGGGACTCCGTTATTACCCGGGCGCTGGAGGATCTGATCGTCCTGAACGCCCAGGAGATCGGGGTCCCTCGGGCAGAAGATGCGCTGCCGGGGCGGCGGGTTACGAGGCTTCTGCAATCCTCTCCCCGGAGCTGGACGGTGGATGATCCCTCCCTGGTGGGGCCCTGGCTTCAGGGGGTCCCGCCGGGGGAGACGCCGGACCGGCGCGTTCTGGCGGCGCTTCTGGAAGGGGAGATTCCTTCCTTTTTTTCCGCGCCTCCCGATCCTCCCGATCCTCCCGCTCCTCTCGAGGAGGGGACCCTGGCCGGTGGCGATTCCTTTCCCGAGCGGTTTCGGTCGGAATCGCTTCCCGAGGCGGCGGTTCTGCTGGTGGGGTCTTCCGAACTCGCCTCGGCGCAGCTTCTGGATCCCCGGAACCGTACGCCCAACGGAACCTTCCTGCTGAACGCCCTGGATTATCTCAAGGATCAGCCGGGCCGTGCCGAGTTGCGCAGCAAGGGCCTCACCGTGCCCCGGTTGCAGGTGGTCTCACCCCTTCTGCCCGGGATGATCCGCTGGTTTAATGTTCTGGTCGTCCCTGCCCTGGTGGTCGTGCTGGGGCTGGTCGTTCGCGGGCGTCGTCGGGCCCGGAGCAGGGCCGTGCAGGCGCTCTTTTCCCGCGAGGAGGTCTCGTCATGAAGCCCGATACCGGATTTTCCGCGACCGCCAGAAGGGCCGTCGATGCCCTGGGTAAGAGGTTTCCAGGGGTTCCCCGGTCCACGGGGATCTACGGAGCGATTCTTCTGGTGTTGCTGGCGGTGCTGGCCGTGCAGCAGCTGGAACGGGAGGCGCCCAATACGATGGAGGCGCCCGATCTCTTCTCGGGGATCTCCCGGATCACTCTGGAGGCCCGGGGACGGACCCTCACCCTGGAGTATGATCGGCAGGGGGATCGCTGGCTGGTGGGGCCCCAGGGGTTCCGGGGAGATGCCCCGGTGGTGGAGGAGCTGATCCAGGCGGTGGCCGATCTCTCGCGTCTCGAGGTTGTTTCGACCCGAGGGCGCTTCGAGGCCTACGGGCTCACCGGTGATACCCGGCGACGCGTGACCTTCGAGGACGACCGGGGCGGGGAGTTCACCCTCGATCTGGGCGATTCGGCCCGGGCCGGAGCGGCGGTGTACGGGCGCCTGAACACAGGCAGGGAGGTGGTGCGGCTGCCCCGGGCTCTCCATAACCGGGTGAGCGCCGATCCCGATGACTTTCGTGATCTCCTGGTGGCACGTCTTCCCCGGGAGGAGCTGGAGGCGGTCCGGATCGAGGCTCCCGGCGTAGAGCCTGTGACGATGAGGCCCGATCGGGATGTTTCGGAGGAGTTCTCCGGGGACGATCCTGGCTGGAGGGCTTCCCGGGAGGTCGCTCCCGGCCGGATTCGGGACTTTTTTCAGGAGGTGGGTGCTGTGCGTGCTTCGTCCTTCCTGACCACAGAGGAGGCGCAGGAGCTGGCGGGGGAGGAGGCCTTTGCGGGGGTGTTCTTCACCTCCGCTGATGGCGGGGAGACGCTCCTGGAGTTTTTCCCTCCCCGGGGTGATTCCTCGGGAGGGCGGCTGGTCCCGGCCCGGATCACCGGCGAGGAGTATCCCTTCTTTCTGCCCGAGTGGCGGGTTCGCCGGATCCTGCTGGGGCTGGAAGAGTACCTGCGTCCCTTTACGGAGAGCCCCGGTATGGAGAGCCCTGTCGGGGAGGATCTCCAGGGGGATTTGCCCGGTGTCGATGGCTTCGACCCTGCCGGGTAATCCTCCTCAGGAGACCTGCCGGAGAATCCGGTCGCCCAGGGACTGGCTGCATCGGCGGGCTTCCCTCAGGACCTCGGCTTCACCCGGGACCTGGCGGTCTTCCATGAGTACCCGGCCGTTGCAGATCACCGTGTCCACCACGGAGCCGCTGGCGCTGTAGACCAGGTTGCTCTCCAGGTTGTGGAGGGGGACCATTCGGGGATGGTCCAGATCGATCAGGGCGATGTCGGCGGGTGCGCCTTCGGTGAGGGCGCCGCCCACACCCCAGGGCTCGAAGACGTTACTCCGTGCTCCCGTGGCGATGGCCAGGATTTCTCCAGCGGGAAGGCGCGTGGCGTCCTGGAAGTGGTGCTTCTGGAGGAGCGCCGCCAGTTTCATTTCGTCGAACATGTCCAGGTTGTTGTTGCTGGCTGTGCCGTCCGTGGCGAGCATCAGGGGTGTTCCCCGTCGGGCGTAGTCCTGCCAGGGGAAGCACCCCGAGGCCAGTTTCATGTTGCTCGCGGGATTGTGAACTGCCGTGACGCCCCATCGGGTGGCGCTCTCGAGCTCCGATGAGTCCAGCCAGACCATGTGGGCTGCCACGACCCGGTGTTCCATCGCCTCCAGGACCCCCAGGTTCTGCAGATGGATCAGGGGTCGTGCTCCCCGGAGCGAGAGACAGTCTTCTACCTCGCGGCGGGTTTCGTTCATGTGAATGTGGTAGAGGAGCTGGTGCTCCGTGGCCTGGCGGGCACACCACTGGAGAAGCTCGTTGCTGCAGGTGTAGACACTGTGAGGGGCTATTACGGGGAAGACCAGCTCGGATTCTGCCGGGGGGGGCTCCTTGCGACCGGGCCAGATCGTCTCCAGGTTCTGCAGGAGCCGTTCCCGGACCTGCTCCTGCCTGCGGGGGTCGTCAAAGTCGAAGAGGGCCAGCCCCAGCCCCGCCCGCAGTCCCGCGTCGTGGAAGGCCCGGGCCGCCTGGGCAGGGTGAAAGTACATGTCGTTGGCAAAGGTGGTGCCGCTTTTGATCATCTCCAGCGCCGCCAGGCGCGTCCCCCAGTAGATGTCTTCCGGTGTCATATGAGCTTCGGCGGGCCAGATTCGCTCCTGGAGCCAGGTCTGAAGGGGCATGTCGTCGCCGTAGCCGCGCAGCAGGGTCATGGCGGCGTGGGTGTGGCCGTTCTTGAACCCCGGGATCGCTCCCTTGCCCCGGCAGTCCAGACTGCGGGGGGGACGGGACCCTGCGGGGGGCGGGGTTGGTGGCGAGGAGCCCTGGGGAAGGATCGCGGTGATTGATCCCCGGGATATCCAGAGGTCCTGATTTGTGAGCCTTCCCCGGGGCGTTACAAGAACGTCCAGGTTGCGCAGTACCAGATCGGCGGAGTGGTCCATGAAAAAAGTGTACCACATCGACCGGGTCCGGTGCATTAGGCTAGAATGGCGTCATGGAGAGCTCCCCTTTTCTTTCTCTGGTTATTCCCTCCCTGAACGGGAGCGCTCGTCTGGCGCGGCTCCTGCCCCGGCTGCGGTCTGTCCTGGCCCGGGAAGGCGGTGGCGAGGTGATTATTGTTGACGATGGAAGCGATGCTGTTCACCGGGCGGCCCTGGCTGCCCTGGCCGGGGCCGCCCTGACCGAGGCCACCCTGGCCGGGGAGGTCTCCCTGACCGGGGTGGGCGGGGTGAACGAGCCCGGGCAGGCGGCCGCCGGGGTGACGGGGGAGCCCGGGCCTCGGGTGCGGCTGGTTATGATGCCCCGGCGGACAGGACAGATCGGGGCCACCCTGGCGGGGGTCGCGGCGGCGCGGGGGGAGCTGGTGGTTACTCTGGACGACGATGGGGCCCATCCCCCCGAGGTGATTCCGCGTCTGCGCCGCCGTCTGGAGGAGGTGCCGGGGTGTGCTCTGGTGTATGGCGTTCCGCGCCGGAAGGCCCGGGGTATCCGGGGGCTGGGGACGCGGCTGAACTCTCTTCTGTTTCACCTTTTTCTGGGGTTGCCCTGGAGCATCCCCGTGGGGAGTTTCCGCATGATCCGGCGGGAACTGCTCGTGAAAGCCCTGAACCGGCCCGTGGCGTTTCCCTACCTCTCGGCGATGCTCCTGCAGTTCCGGCCCGTTACGGCGGCGGTGCGCTACGGCGATGCCCGGGGCTCCCGCGAGATCGACGGGTCTGCGAGCAGCTATACCCTGAGGCGACTCCTGAGGGTGTACGGGTCGCTCTTTCTCTATTGGGGCCCCCTGCGCTCCCTGGGGCGGGTCCTGCGCCCTCCCCGGCGCAGCCTGCCCCGGCTCATGGTTCTGGGGGGAGGAAGCAGTCAGCTGGGTATCCTGGCGCGGGCACGCCGGGAGGGGTTCTCCGTGGTTCTGGCCGATCAGGCCGAAAACCCGCCCGGCCGTGGCCTGGCAGATTACTTCGTCCGGGCCTCTACCTTCGATCCCCGGGCGGTCTCCCGGGCTGCGCGGGCGTTGCGGGTTTCTGCGATCGTGGCGGCCGGCTCGGATCAGCCCGTGTATACTGCGGCTCTGGCATCCCGGGAGCTGGGGCTGCCCTGTGCGCTCTCCCCCGGGACGGCCCTGATGGTGACAAACAAGTTCCACATGAAAGAGCGCTTCCGCAATGCCGGAATCCCCACCGTGCCCTGGGCGGTTCTGGGCGAGGATCCGGCGCGGTGGGATCAGGAGGGGCTGGCCCGGCTGGCTCCCCCCTGGGTGGTCAAGCCCCTGGATAGCCAGGGCCAGCGGGGGATAGCGATCGTCCATGATCGCCGGGAACTTCTGGAGCATCGCCCCCGGGCCCTCGCCTTTTCCCGGGAGAAGGCTATCCTGGTAGAGGAATACTATCCTTCCCGGGAGGTAACTCTCAGTGGCTGGGTCCCCCGCGAGGGTGATCCCCCCGAGATATGGGCCATAACGGACCGCATCACCTTTCCTCCCGATCCAGCAGGAGGGCAGGGGCTGGGCGTCTGTCTGGCCCACCGCTATCCTTCCTGTTTTGCCCGGGACCGGGAGAAAGAGATCGGGGTGATCACAGGGAAGATTACCCGCGCCTTCGGCCTCGGGGGGGTGCCCCTCTACTTTCAGTTCCTCCTGGGGGATGACGGGGTGCGGGTGAACGAGATCGCCTGTCGTCTGGGCGGTGCCTACGAGGATATTTCCCTGCCCCCCGTGACGGGCGTGGACGTTCTGGGACGGCAACTGGGGTGGTTCCAGACCGCTCTCGGCCTGCCCCGCCAGGAGGAACCGGTCCTCCCGCAGGGGGCGTTCTGCGCGGTGCCCCTGATCTTTGCGCGTCCCGGCCGGGTAGTTCGCTATCGCGGTGAGGAGGAGCTGCTGAAACTTCCCGGCGTGGAGGCCTGCCGGTTTCTTTTACCAGCGGGAACGGTAATCGCTCCCCGGAGCAACTCCACCCAGCGGATCGCCTTCGCCGTCCTCCGGGGCAGCTCCCGCCGGGAGGTGAATCTTCTGGTGGACCGTCTTTTTGAGACCCTGCGCGCAGAGAACGCCCGGGGAGAGAATCTTCTTATCGATACCCGGGGTGATATTCAGGTGCACTCCGGGGTATGATGCGGCCATGGTGATGAAAANAATTGCAGCTTTGCTGGTTCTGTTTGCCGGGTGCGCCCCCCGGGGGGATTCTTCCGGCGAGGCGACCGGCCCCGGGGCGGTACGGATCGCCGAACAGCACGGACTGGCCTATCTCCCGCTGGTGATCATGCAGGTCGAGGGCCTTCTGGAGGAGGAACTCCGTCGTGATTTCGATCCCGATCCGGCCCCGGCCGTGGAGTGGCGACGCACGGGCAACGCCTCGGCCATTCGCGAGGCCATGCTGGCGGGGCACCTGGACATCGGCTTCATGGGAATCCCCCCCTACCTGATCGGGGTCGATCGGGGCACGGGGTGGCGGGTCTTCACGGGCCTCTCCGAGGCTCCCCTGGGGCTGGTCACGGTCAGGGAGGGGCTCCGTTCCCTGGACGATCTGCAACCCCGGGATCGAATTGCCCTGCCCCAGCCGGGAAGCATTCAGCATATCCTGCTGGCCATGGCTTCGGAGGAGCGCTACGGCGACCCCCGCCGGTTTGACGACCGGCTGGTGAGCATGGGCCACCCCGAGGGACTCACGGCGCTCCTGGCGGGGCGCGATGTGGCCGCCCAGTTCACGGCACCGCCCTTTCTCTTCTCTGCCCTGGAGGATCCCCGGGGAAGGCTGCTGCTGAGCGGCGAGGATGCCTTCGGAGGGGCCTTCACCTTCATTATCGGGGCCGCTGCTCCCGATTGGGGGAAGACCCCCCGCGAGGCCAGGATCGAGGAGGCCTTTCTGCGGGCCCTGGACCGGGCTATCGGTCTGGCCCGGAAGGTTCAGGCCGGAGAAGAACAGGAGCTCTTCAGATCGCTCTGCCAGGTCTACGGTGTCGAGGCAGAGGTTCTCCGTGCACAGATGGATCATCCCGGCCAGGTCTATTCCCGGGAGGTGCGGGGTTTCGACCGGTTTATCGGGGCCATGGCCCGCTATGGCTACCTCGAGGATGAGCGGGTGCGGGATTTTCTCACCGAGGCGGCCCCCCTGGTATTTCAGGCCACCCCATGACCTCCGATCCCTCTCCCTGGCGTCCCCGGATCATCGCCTGGGCGGTGGTCCTGGCTGCTCTGCCCCTCTGGGAGGTTCTGCGCCGCCTGGGAGGGGTCTCCCCGCTTCTGATGCCTCCCCTGCGGGAGATCGCCGTGGCGCTGCTGGAGGCGCTGCGGGGCGGGGCCCTGGCTGAACAGGTCCTGACGTCTCTGGGATTTATCCTGGCCGGGGCGGCGATCGCCCTCGTTCTGGCCCTGACGGCGGTGCTGCTCTCGGCTTCCCTGCGGAGCGTGGCCGTGATCATGCGCATTCTGGGAGCGCTTCTGCACCCCCTGCCGGGGATCGTTCTGCTGCCGGTGATCGTTCTGTGGGCTGGGATTGGTCCCGCTGCGGTGCTGGTAGTGATCGTACATAGCGTGTTCTGGCCCGTCCTGACCAACCTTCAGGCTGGTTACAGCGCGATTCCCCTGACCTGGCGTCTGGTAGCGCGAAACTACCGCCTGGGGGGGCTGGGCTATCTGGTGCGGATCGCCCTCCCTGCCACGGCTCCCTACCTGCTGGCGGGGCTCCGCATCGCCTGGGCCAGAGCCTGGCGCGCCCTGATCAGCGCCGAGATGCTCTTCGGCTCCGTCTCGGGATCGGGCGGGTTGGGGTGGTTTATTCACTCCCGGCGGGTCTTTATGGACACGGCTGGCCTCTTTGCAGGAATCGTCACGGTTATGGCCGTGGGAAGTCTGGTAGAAACCGTGGTCTTCCGGGTGGCAGAGGACCGGACGATCCGTCGCTGGGGGATGACCCTATGAAGAACCGTGGAAATGGCGCGGGCAGGAGCGCCGAAGATACTTCCCGGGGGGGCTCGGCGCCCCTCCTGCATCTGGAGGGGATCACCCTGGCCTACGACGGAGCTCCCGTTTTGCAGGACTCTTCGCTCACGCTCCAGGAGGGGGAGCTGGTCTGCCTGCTGGGTCCTTCGGGGTGCGGAAAGACAACCTTGCTGAAAGTGGCCGGATCCTTTCTCGCGCCCCAGTCTGGCCGGGTCTTCCTCCAGGGGCGGCCCGTGACGGCCCCCGACCCCCAGCGCATTATGGTCTTTCAGGATCAGGACCAGCTCTTCCCCTGGAAGCGGGTAGAGGATAACGTGCTCTTCGGGATAACCCGCGGGCGCCCCACCCCCGACCAGAAAGAAGCCGCCCGGGCAATTCTGGCCGAGGTGGGACTCGGCGAGTCCCTGCGCCGTTATCCGCATCAGCTCTCGGGGGGCATGCGTCAGCGGGCAGCCCTGGCCCGGGCCTTTGCGGGACGGCCCCGGCTCTTTCTGATGGACGAGCCCTTTGCCTCGGTGGATGCGCCCCAGCGACGGGAGCTGCAACACCTCCTGCAGCGGCTTCTTCGGGACCACCGGGGAACGGCGCTCTTTGTCACCCACGACGTAGAGGAGGCCCTCACCCTGGGGAGCCGCGTTCTCGTCATGAACCGCCGGGGGGAGATCCTCCCCGAAGANCCCGCCCCGGATCGGGAGCGGCTGAACCGGGCTCTTCAGGGGGACCAGGTTCGCTCCTGACCGGGACCTCCCCGGGCCGCTCCTGACCCCCAGGGGAAAAATCGAGCTGATAGATCTCAACCAGGGGCTCCACCCGCCTCGCCAGGGGGATCATGCGCGCCCCGTACCAGGGAGCCAGGAAGGAATCCCGTAACCGNCCCCGCCTTTNCAGCAGATCCTCCAGCTCCCGATAGAACCGGTGGGGATTCCCGTAGACCTGGTTCCAGAGGGGCCGTTCCCGGTAGATCAGACGCAACTCCTCCCGGGGAACCACCAGCCACTGGACCCCCTCTTCCCGGAGAAATCGTTCCAGGGAAGCCTCCCCGGAGGGGAGAAGATCCAGATCCCTCCAGACCCGGAGCTGCCCCGGCTCAAAGGCAAAGGCGCTGTTGAGGGGCGCCAGAACGGGCGTGCCCGGGGGAACGGCGGCGGTGATCCGCGCCAGATACCGGCCGTAGGAAGCGCGCTCTTCCGGCAACGCTCCGCGTGAAACGCCGGGTGAGGCTTCGGGTGAGATTTCTGATGAGGCTTCGGGTGCGGTCCCGGGCGAAGGATCCGGTGAAATCCTGGGGGGGTACATCCCCAGAAGCTCCCCCGTCAGGAGGGTGCCCGTTATTCCTGCCATGGCCAGAGCGATCCCGGTAAGAACGATGGTTACCCTGCGCCGGGACCAGCGCCGTACCATGGCTTGGGCCAGGGCCCCCAGGGTGCAATAGAGGCCCGGAACCAGAAACACCGTCGAGGGGGGACTGTACTTGCCGATCATCACCAACGCTGCAGCGGTACAGAGGCTGGACCACGCGCAGGTCCCCAGGAGGCGGCGGGTTGTTTCGGGGACCCCCGGCCAGCACGAGAGAGCCAGTGCCAGGGGCGTAACCACGGCGAGCGTCACCAGCTGGACCAGAGCGGGCGGCAAGTAATAGGTTCCGGCTATCCCGAGACTCATCTTGACGATGAAGTTCAGCGCCTCGCCGAACCTCACCAGGGGGTGCGCGGTGACCCCCACGGAACGACCGAAGGCGAGATAATTGCTGAAAAAGGCGGGATCCCAGCGAAGACTCAGAGCCAGGGCGATCGCTCCCGCCAGGGCCAGCATCCCCAGGTAGACCGCCAGATCGCGAAATCTCCTGCCGGGCCTGCTCCGGTAGAGGACCCAGGGGAGGACCCCAGAAGCGGCAATAAAAGAGTTAGGGTGAACAAACACCGCCAGCCCCAGGATGACCCCCGCCGCCGGAGCCGATCCCGCAGCGATCCCCCCGGCGAGTGCCGCCAGAATGAGCGCCTCCTGCCGGGCCAGGTGGCTCGCCGCGAAGACCAGGGGGTCCAGGGCAAAAGCCAGGGTGATGGCTGCCGCCACCGGGAAGGGGAGCCCCTGACGCCGAAGAATCACCCCCAGAAGAGCCACGGCCGTCACCCCTCCCGCCAGGGAGGGCAGTCTGGCAGCGCCAATGGTCCACCAGGTCGCTACCAGGGGCCCCTGAAGAAGATGGTAGAGCGTCTTGATCGCGTGGGGAGTGCGGGGCGTCAGGCGAAAAAACTCTTCCGTGGCGGCCGGATTTTTCTCGAGCCAGATGGTGCGGCTCAGCGAAGCGAGCCAGGCCTCGTCGGAGTGAACAAAGGGAAACCACTCCAGACTCCAGAGGTGGAGGGCAAGCCAGGCCAGCCCGACGAGAGCGGAGAAACCCACCGCGGGAGAGCGGAACACCGCCGGAAGGGGAGCCCCGGCGGGGAAAAAAAAGCCCCCCGTCCGGNAGGGCNGGAAGCCCGCGGACAGGGAGCGTGCCAGACCGGAAGGGGTCCGGTCAGTTTGCGGCGACAACGGGAAACCCGTTGTTTGCCCAGCCCCGGGGAGCGGTGCGGGGTGTGCCCATNCCGTAGATGAGCGATACCGCGTCGTACCCCAGGAGCCGGAGCAGTCCCACGGCCTGGTTCGACTGCTGGCCGCTGTAACAGTAGACCACCAGCGTCTTGTCAGCCGGAAGCATNGGGATCATCTCCGCCATGGAGGGGTTATAGGGAACGTTGATCGCCGTCTCGATGTGGCCCGCAGCGTAGTCGTCGGGCCGGCGGATCGAGACAAACNGGACCGACGNGTCCTGTGCGTCGAGGACAGCCTTGGCGTTCTCTTCGGAGATGAAGAAGTTGGCGAAGGGCGTTCCCGCCTGCTGGGCCATCTTCTGGTAGTGGTTCTGGATCATCTCCATCACCTGGGCCGGTACGTCGTGACGCGTTGTCCCCAGGGGAGTCCCCTCGCTCTCCAGGATATCCTCGTAGCCCTCAACCCGGGATATGCCCAGATTCCACCCGGAGTTCACCGAGACAGCCTGAATACCGGCCAGGCGCATCATCACGATCGCCTGCCCCGCCGTCTGTCCGCTGTAGCAGTGAACGTAGACCGTCCGGTCCTGGGGCAGGTAGGGGATCGACTCCCACATGGCGCTGGTTCCCCAGGGAACGTTCACCGCGCCCCGGGCGTGGCTCTTGGCGTAATCGTCGGCGCGGCGGATATCCACAATGTACATATCCTCGCCCGAACGGACCTTCTCCACAAAGTCATCCATGGAGACGATGTAGTTCCGGTTTTCCGGCAGGGCTGCCAGATAGCCCGCTACAAAATCCTGGACGGAGACCGCCGCCGGTGCTTCTGCTGCGGGGGTCGCCGAGGCTGTTTCCTCTGCTTTTCCGCAACTTGTCAGCAGGAGCGCTCCCGCCAGGAGCATCAATACCACCAGGTTCCTTTTCATACGCTCTTCCTCCTTTTTTTTGCCGGCCCTTTCGTGCTAGCTTTCGTGGGCCGACCCCTGTCGGGGCCGGCTCGTTCGAGTCAGTCTTCGAGTCGGGGTCAGGACTGATCCGGCGCCCTGAGGCGTGCAGTTTCCGGATCAGGCCGGTATATCGGATTCATGGGGTTGGCCGTCCACTCCACCCAGGCCCCATCGAAGAGCCGCAACGAGCGGTACCCTGCGTTATAGAGCGCCAGGAAGGTGGGGGTCCCCCGGATCGAGGTATGGCAGTAGAGGATCACCTCCTTTGTGTAGTCGATCCCCTGCTTCAGGTAATTGATCCTGATATGATTCACGGGCCTGAAGGTGCCATCGCGAAAATTGTTCTCCCGATAGTCGATATGCAGGGCCCCCGGAATATGCCCCTCCAGGAACTCCTCGTCCGAGCGGGTATCGATGAGCACCACCGAGGGATCGGGATCATCCAGATGAGCGCGGATCTCCCGGGCGCTCACCATCATGGACTCGTCAGCAGGCTGGGCCCTGAAGGTGGCGGGAGTGACCGTCGGAGCCTGGGTCGTGAGGGTATAGCCCTCCCGTTTCAGCGCTTCCAGCCCCCCGCTCACCACCTTTACATCGTGGTGCCCGTAGACCTTCAGGGTCCACCAGAGGCGGGCCGCATCCATGTTATTGTTGTCGTCGTAGACCACCACCAGGGAATCATTGCTGATCCCCCGGGACCCCAGGGCATTCTCGATCTGCTCCGGAGGAGCCAGGAGCGCGGGGAAGGGGCTCATTACCACGATATCGGCCCGGGAGATGTTCACCGCCCCCGGGAGATGGCCCTGCCGGTAGTCGGGTGCGCTCCGGGCATCCACCAGCACTGCCCCGGGCTGCTCCAGGAGCGATGCCACGGCCGAGGCCTCCACAATCTCTGTTCCCGTCTCGCCCACGGGCCTGGGAGCGCAACCGGCAAGCACGAACATTCCCAGAATCACCACCCCCATGGCCAGAACCGGGGCCACCATACGGGCAGCCCCCCTCGTCAGAACGGTCTGTGTGCTCTTCATAGCGCCACCTCAACGGGCGTCGCCACCAGCTTGTTCAGGGCCTCGGCCACGCTCTTCTTGTCGCAGCGCGTGGAGGTCTCCACCACCTCGCCCCCTTTGGTGTAGAACACCGTCATCGGTTCCACATCACAGCCCAGGCGTTCGCAGAGGCTCTTGCCCTTGTACTGGTCGATCACATTGAGCTTTACCTGGCCCTGGAAGGCGTTCTCGATCTCCTGCATCATGGGCAGCAGTTCCCGGCTGGGGGCATCGATGGCGCTGTAGACGTAGATGATCCCCACCTTCTCCTTCTGCATCAGCTGGTTCTCGAACATCTCCGTCTCGGCGATGTATTTCTCGGCGCCTACACCGGCTATGGCCCCGTCACCCACGGCGGTAGCCACCTGCTTGAGCTCCTTCTCCCGCACGTCACCGCAGGCAAAAACCCCGGGAATACCCGTCTCCATATGCTCGTTGGTGATGATGTAGTTCCGCTGGGACATGGGGAGTTTGTCCACAAAAATCTCCGTGTTGGGCTCGTAGCCGATAAACTCGAAACAGTTATCGACATCCACGGGAATGATATCGCCGGTCTTGAGGTTCTTCAGATTCACCCGGCTCAAGTGGCCCTCGCCCTCGAAACTCTCCACCACGGTGTTCCAGATAAAGGTCATCTTGGGGTTCGCCAGGGCCGCATCGCGGGCGATCTCGTTGCAGTCCATCTTGCCCTCGTCGTGGATCACGCTGACGATCACCTCTTTGGCAAATTTGGAGAGAAAGGTCCCCTCTTCAATAGCTGCGTCGCCCGAGCCGATCACCATGACGGTCTTGCCCGTATTGGCGGCGGCATCGCAGGTGGCGCAGAAGGAGATACCCTTATCAAAGAGATATTTTTCCTCGTCCTTTGCCTTGGTTACCCGGGGACGTCCCCCCGAGGCGACGATGACCGTCTTGGCCTCGTAGATGGTGCGGAAGGTCTCCACCTCTTTTGTCTCGCCCTCGAGATTCACCGTCTTTACGTCGGTGAGCTTGAAGGTTACCCCGAACTTCTTGGCCTGCTTGTGAAAGAGTTCCATCAGGCCCAGGCCGGTGGTCCCCTCGGGAAAGCCCGGGTAGTTTTCTATCTCGTTTGTATAGGTGGCCAAGCCCCCGATAAGCGATTTTTCTATGAGCAGCGTGGAGAGGTGCGCCCTGCCGCAGTAAATTGCGGCCGTGAGGCCGGCGGGGCCGCCGCCGATCACCACCACATCGTATTGTTCACGTTTCTTTTCGCGCATGATCTGTTCCTTGGGAAACTGTTCCCCGGGATTACATGAAGAACTTCACCAGCATCTTGCTGCCGATGACCGCTCCCAGAAAGAGGAATGCTCCAAAGACCCACCCCGAGAGGGAGAGCATGGAAATCCCCGAGAAGAGAGCCCCGATGTTGCAACCGAAAGCGATCCGTGCGCCGTAGCCCATCAGGAGGCCTCCCAGGGTGGCTGCCACGACCTGCTTCTTTGTCTTGATCTGCTTGACCTTGAACCCCGAGGCGATGAGCACCGAGAAGAGGGCTCCCGCAATAATTCCGAGGTTTCGGATGGTGGCAGGATCCCGGAGGAATCCCCGTTCCAGCACCGCCTGGGCGCCGTCGGAAGAGAAGTAGTACCACTTTCCGACNGAACCGCCCAGGGCTTCGTAGATCCAGGCGCCCCAGTTTGCGAAGGCTGCGGATACACCCCAGGGATTACCGGCAACAGCCAGGGAAACAATCTGGAATACCGAGAGCAGAATCGCGCCGGTGATATAGGGCCACGCATCCTTGAGCCACAGTTTGTAGTAGTCGTTGGCGGCGATAGTATCCGACAGTTTCTTCAACATAGAACGCTCCGTCCTTACTTCACTTTCTCGATAACCACGTCCCATTCACCATCGTCGACCTCTTCGATCTCGACGTTGTGTCCCGCCTCGCGGGCCCACTCGGGAACGTTCTTCATGGCGCAGGAGTGATCGATCTGAACGATCAGGACATCACCGACATCGAGTTTTTCCAGAGCCTTCTGGGTTTTCACCAGCGGAACAGGACAGGCCTCGCCCAAACAATCCAGTGTTTCTTCTTTCATGACAATCTCCTTCAGGAATCCCTGTTAAATTTTAGTGCGTTCCCGCACGTTAGTTCTCAGTGCGTTCCCGCACGTTGCTTCGCCTTGGCAAACTTGTCTGCTGCGATCCACAAGAGCGCGATGATCAGCAGCTGCACTGCAATTGCTCCGAACCAGCCGAACACATCGGGCAGGAAAACCCGAGGCGAGGTGGCGATAAAGTTGAGTTCCCACCAGCCGAAAGAGGCGGCGCCCAGGAGGGACCCCACAACAAAGAAGACCAGCGCCAGAATCTGCATGAGAAAGCCCTCACCCACGCGCATGAGCGTTCCCGAGGCGCACCCCCCGGCGATAACCATGCCGATACCGAACATGGTGGCCCCCACGGCGGTGGAGACGCTGATGGGTGCGACAAAACCCTGGCCCGGCAGCGGCTGTCCCGCAAGATGCGCTCCGTAGAGGATCGCCCAGAAACCCACGCTGGTAACAGCGAAGGCTGTCAGGACCGCCTTGGTCAGACTGGTCCCCCCCGTGAGATAGGGATCCCGCAGGGAAGCGGTGAAACAGAACCGCGCCTTCTGGAGGATGAACCCGAAGGCGATCCCCGTGAACCAGAAAAAGGCCAGCAACCCCGACTCCCTCATGATCACCAGGCCAATGGCGATGATGGCGACCCCCGCGAGCAGTCCCAGAGGAATCTGGCTCTTCTTTTTCTTTCTTGACCGGGAACCTCCGCTCCGGCGGATACCCGGCGAGGACGATGGTGTCCCGACAGGCTCAGTTGCTTCGCCCATAACAATGCTCCTTCGCACANATGTGTATATCAAACCGTCAGTATTCGTTGTCCCGTATATCAATACGGGCTATATCGGCAACGAAATAAGTATAAAGGTATCTATATAGATCGTCAACGGTTCTTTTTGACCCTCCTGCGAAATTTAATATATGCCTTTCTCATATATNTTGTTATAATTATTCTGCTAAAGTTACAGCTCCACAGTTTTTTCCAGGGAGGTTTTTTGTGAAAAGCGACGATGTATTCAATCCCCAGATCTACCAGGACGATCAGGTCGACGAAGCGGCTCTGCAGGAGGCCTTCTTCCGGGAACTGCCTGGCCTGGACCCCGAGGCAACCCGGGGGATCTTCGCCCGAATCCAGGACCATTTCTCCGGAGCCGAGATGGCCGAAGTCTGCGGGAGGGTCCTGGAGACGATCAACGCCGAGTGTGGCGCCGACGATTTTCACCGCTGGGATTACGATCATCTTGAGTTTATTATAGAGCTTGCCCGGGATTTTGACCTCATTATTCCCCGAAATCTGCTGAACGGCCTGCCGGAACAACTGATCCTTCTGGTGGAGGCCAAGCGGCTGGGTGATCCCGGCTGCGATGATCCGGAGCGGTAAATCCCCGGCGGGGCGGGGCCTGGTTCGGGGCCCTGTCCTGCCTGAAGCGGCCAGCTTTTTTCTGTTCCTGCCGACGTTCCGGGGTTGACCTCGGGGCGCTCCCTGCGTACCTTCTGCGCCATGAACACAGTACCCGAGAGATCCCTTCCCTTCGACGTATCCTTTCTNGAGGAGGTGGCGGCCTCCTGTCCCACCCCGTTCCACATCTACGACGAGGCGGCGATCCGCGACCACGCGCGCCGGTTTCAGGGGGCCTTTTCCTGGGTTCCCGGGGGGTTCTGCAACTACTACGCCGTAAAAGCCCTGCCCAACCCGGCAATTCTGGCGATTCTCCGGGACGAGGGAATGGGCTTCGACTGCAGCAGCGGTACGGAGCTTACACTCATGGAACGGTTGGGCATCCGGGGCGAGGACATCATCTTTACCTCCAACAATACCCCCGCCGAGGAGTTCCGGCAGGCCCGGGATCTGGGGGCGATTATCAACCTCGACGATCTGAGCCACGTGGACTTCCTTGCCCGCGAGGCGGGCATGCCCGAGCTGATCTGTCTTCGCTACAACCCGGGTTCCCTGAAAGAGGGGAACGCCATCATCGGGACCCCCCGGGAGGCAAAATACGGCTTCACCAGGGAGCAGCTTTTTGAGGGGTACCGCAGGGCGCGCGATCTGGGTGCGCGCCGGTTCGGCCTTCATACGATGGTGGCCTCCAACGAGCTGAACCCCGACTACTTTGTCGAGACCGCCCGCATTCTCTTTGAGCTGGTNGTGGAGCTGAAGGCCGNTCTGGGGATCGATATCGAGTTTGTNAACCTGGGGGGCGGGATCGGTATCCCCTACCGGCCGGAGCAGAAGGCTGTGGACTACCAGATTCTCTCCCGGGGTATCGAGANGGCCTATCAGGAGATNATCGTATCAGCCGGTCTTGATCCGGTTCGGGTAGTTACAGAGAACGGNCGCGTCGTGACAGGGCCCTACGGNTGGCTGGTCACGCGGGTGCGTCACAAGAAGGAGACCTACAAGCGCTATCTCGGCGTGGATGCCACCATGGCCGATCTGATGCGGCCGGGAATGTACGGAGCGTACCATCATATTACTGTTCCGGGAAAAGCCCTCCCGGAGAAATCCCNTCTGGAAGGAACACCGGAACAAGGACNGGAACANGGACNGGAGAAAACAGGNAACGCTCCCGTGAATGTCTGGGATGTCACGGGCAGTCTCTGCGAGAACAACGACAAGTTTGCCCTGGACCGGGAGCTTCCCGAGGTAGAGGTGGGTGACCTCCTGGTGATTCACGATACCGGTGCCCACGGTCACGCCATGGGGTTCAACTACAACGGCAAGCCCCGGTGCGCCGAGGTGCTGCTTCGGAGCGACCGCTCTGTCCGGTTAATCCGGCGGGCCGAGACGGTGGACGATGTGTTGCAGACGATTCTGTGGGATGCCGTTCCCTGAGGGGCCCTTCCAGCCAGAGCGCCTCAGGAGCAACCCGGCGGTAAGGGGACGGCTGTAACGGCCAGGGGAGAGCAGCGCAGACGAGAGACCAAAGGACGGTTCAACAGGCAGGAACTCTGGATGAACACTGGACGCGGGAATACGCGGGAATATAGACAAGGGCAGAGTTCTAGCAGTGCGAACGCAGGAGCGCTCCCTGAAAGGCGCTGCAGACCTTCTGCTCTACCTCCTCCTGGCAGAGGCAGGCCAGGAGTTCCTGGCGAAACAGCTCGTTCCGGGCGAGCGTTGCCAGGCACGAGAGAATGCGCAGATAGTCGATCTGCCGGTCCGGGTGGCTTGCAACAATGAAGAGCAGGTGTACCGGCAAGCCGTCGAAGGCCTGAAAGTCTATTCCCTCCCGGGAGACTCCCAGGGCGATCTCGCTGGTTGCAACCTGACTGGTTCTGCCGTGGGCGATGGCGATTCCGTGACCGAATCCCGTTGACTGTTCCTGTTCCCGTTTGATAACGGCCCGGGTAAAGGCCTCCAGGTCGAGCCCCGGGATCGCCCGGAACGTGCTGGTCTGGTGGATCGTCTCGCGGATTGCATCAAACTTGTTTGTTTGGGTCAGGTCCCAGAGAACGCTGCCCGGTGGAAAAAAGCCGGTGTGCATGACAACTACATCCCCCAGTATACATACCGGGTGGCTCAAATTGTGTCAAGGGTTCTTCAAGCGCAACCGCCACCCCTTCTATATGAATATCGGAACAGGGCGGGATGAAGTAAAGTAGTTACGATGGATCCTTCCTGCTCCCGGGCAGGAAATCCCCGGGAGCTCCCTCCTGGCCGCCCCCCGGAGGCAGCAGTCTCCGGAAAGGCCTGTCCCCGGGAGCATGGCAGCTCCGGGGCAGCTTACAGGTGATGTGTCTTCAGGTGAGGCAGTTGAGCCGGCAGGCGCAGCGCGCGCTCTCCGCCGGAGCTTCGGCATCGCGCACGTGGATCTCGGCGATCGGTTCCCGGGGAGNGCCCCCGGTGATGACGGNGTAGTCCTGGCCCGCCCTGGTNTCGGCGGTGAAGCTCAGGGCCCGGAGTGTCTCGGGCGAGGAGAAAAGGTCGGGCGCTCCATCGAGGAACCACTGGGCGTAGCGGGTATTGTTCACGTGGGCGTTCCGGTCGGTGTCGCTGGGACGGACGCGGTGCCATTGGGCCGCCTCCAGCAGGGGCCGGGCCTCGTCGGGGGAGATCGTCGGCATCCGTCCCAGGGGCATCTCCACCTGCCAGGTCCCGGTAAGTTTTTCGGGAGGGAAATAGCGCTCGGGTCTCACGGGCTTGCTCTCTCCCGCAGTGAGGATCAGCCACGACGAAGAGGCTTCTGCCAGGAGCTCTCCCCGGGTGGTATGAAGGGTGAACTCGCGCAGCGCCAGAAGGCGTTCCATGCGGCTGGGCCAGGTGGTGACCACCACCTCTTCCCCCCAGGCGGGACGGCGGGTGCATCGAACCCCCAGGCGGTGCAGAACCCAGAAGAGGGGAGGTTCTTCTTCGGTGAAGGCTATCCCCAGTTTCTCGGCGTGTCGCCAGGCGCCCTCCTGAAAGAGGCTGGCCATGCCGTCGAGCCCCANCCGGTCGTCGGGGGCACAGAGGAAACTGGGGATGGTCATGGAATACTCAAAGGTCATTCGGTTCCTTTCTTTTTTTTCCGGCCGGGCGCTTTCTGATCGGGACCCTCCGATCGGGATGTGCCCGACCGGGTGTTCTTCTTTGGCGGGACGACCTTTTTTTCTCCGCTCCCGGGCTGTTGCCCGGGGCCCGAGGTGGCGTTCCGGTCCTCTTCCGCCTCGGGGGCTTCCTCGAGCTCCTCTTCCGGTTCCGGCTGGAGCGCCTCCAGAAGGCGGTCAACCCGGTAGCGGCTGGCCTTTTCGGCCCGGCGCCACTCCCGGTAGACCCGGGCCATGCCGGAAGTCTCCTTCAGGACCCGTTTCCAGCTGATCCGGGTTCCCGCGGCCACAGCCGCCGTGAGTTCGTGCCAGGCCCCGATAACCAGGAGCCAGTCGATCAGCAGATCAAAGGCCTCCTGGTTAAACCAGGTGATGCCGTTGTGGCTGTGGATCCGGAGGAAGTTCTCCACGTTGGGATCCGCCAGGAGCGATTCCACAATCGTCAGGGCCGTCGTCTCCTGGGGTTCGCCGATTCCGTAGCGCCACCANTTATGGTGTGCCAGGGTGATCTGGACCAGCTGTGACCAGTAATCGGGCAGAGAGCCGTCGGGCTGGATCTGCATCAGCACGGGGCGGAGCGTCTCGATGAGCTGCCACTCACCGGCCTGGTCCAGGGCGTGGTATCCCACAAGCTGGGGGGTGATCCGGTCCTGGCCGGAGATGAAGACATCCAGCGGCAACAGGAGCGTCAGGGCCAGGAAGATCGAGGCGTCCTCCCGTTCGGCCTCCATGTGGGAGGCCACCAGGGCCCCCACCTCGTCGGGTGCCCGTTTTACCAGCTGCGAGAGTCGGTCCAGGGCCTCGCCGTTATGCTGGAAGAGCGCCACGGCGTCCTCCAGGCGGGTGGTGTGCTCGCAGAACTGCCCGGCTATTCCCAGGAAGGTCCGGTACTGGGTGGCCAGTTCCTCCCAGTCCACGGGGGCGGCGGTACCCACCAGGGCTTCCATGAGGGTTCGCATGATGCCGGTGTTCGCCAGCGCCCCGAAGGCATCGTGGAGCGGTTGCAGGAGCAACCGCTTCATGGCACGGGAGATATCGGGGGTTCCTCCCCCTCCCAGAGAATCGGAGAGGCGCGCGTAATGGGAGTAGCGGTTGTCCTCTACCTCGTACATGTTCAGGCAAACCTGGCTCTCGTAGCCCTTGAGCTGCAGATAGAGACCCCGTTCCAGAATCTCGCCGCAGTTCCGGATGAACCAGAGACCGCTTCGTTGCTCCTGGAAGATTACAAAGTGCTTCCACGAGGGGGTGAGGTTCAGGGCAGGCACGAGTTGCTCTGTCATGCGGGCCCGCGATTCATCACCGTGAATCACGTAGGGTGCCGAGGTGTGGATCCACCCGGCGGCCTCCTGATAGCTGTTGTTGTACATCACCAGGGTGCGTTCCTCCTGGTGATTCCCCGTCTGGTGGTGGCTGGGGGTGTGGAGGTTGGAATAGACAAAGACGTTGGAGTTTATATCACCGTTGGCGTCGTAGAGATCGTAGAGACGGAAGCGGGTGGCGTCGGCAAAGAGATGCCGCTGGTGCATGAGNGGGAAGATCTCCCGCTGGTGCCGCTCGATGAGCCCCTGGTTCGGGGTCTCGTCCCAGTAGGCCTTGCTGTACTCCATGCCGTATTTCTCGGCGAAGCCCTCGATCTGGCCGTGGCCGAACATGGGGAGCCCCGGCATGGTGACCATCATGGTGGCCACGCCGAAGTACTTGTCGCCCGTGCCGAACTGGGCCACGGCGGTCTCTTCGTCGGGGTTGTTCATAAAGTTGACAAACCGCTTGAGGACCTCCGGGTCGTATTCCAGGGTGTTCTTGATGGTAGTCCGGTAGTTCTCGTTCTCCTCGTTCTTGAGCATGTTCATGAAGGCGCTGTTATAGACCCGGTGCATTCCCAGGTTGCGCACAAAGTACCCCTCCATCATCCAGAAGGCCTCGGCCAGGAGCAACGTGTCCGGTACCTCCAGGGCAACCCGGTCTACCACTTCCCGCCAGAATTCCAGGGGAATGGCCCGATCAAAATCGGCCCGGGAGAGGCCGTGCTCGCTTCGGGAGGGAATGTCGCCCCCCTGTCCGGGGGCGGGGAACCAGAGCCGCTGGATGTGTTTCTTCGCCAGGGTCATGGCCGCGTCGAAGCGGATGATGGGAAAGTTTTTTGCCACGGTGATGATTGTCTTGATCACGGCCTCGCGGGCCTCGGCGTTGAGGTAGTTCAGCTGGGCCGTGTCGTTCCAGGGCATGCTGGTGCCGTCGTTGCCGTGGTAGATGTAGCGGACATCGCCATTGGAGCTGTCCACCCGCTTGAAGACCACCGCCGCATCGCTGCGGTTGTAGTAGTGATCTTCCAGGTAAATCTCTACCCCCTCGCGGCTGCTGAGGTTCTCCCCCTGAAAGGTATATCCCGGGAAGGGACTCTCGGGAAGGGAGATGAACCAGTCGGGGTGTTCGTGGACCCACCGCGAGTCGATGCCCGTGTGGTTGGGGACCATATCGCTGGCGATCCGGATCCCCCGCTGCCAGAGCCGGCGGCGCAGGGTGTCCAGGGCCTCCCACCCGCCCAGTTCCCGGGAGATATCGTAGTCGTAGAGGGAGTAGGCGCTCGCCTCGGCTTCGGGATTTCCGCAGAGGTTCTTGATGCGCTGCGATGCCCGGGAGCGTTGCCAGANCCCGATGAGCCAGAGACCGGTGAACCCCTGTCGGGCGAGCAGGTCGAGTTCGGAATCGGGGATGGCGTCCAGGGTGGAGATCTGCTGCTGGTATTTCTTTGAGAGCTGGTCCAGCCAGACCAGGGTGCTTTTGGCGAGGATGACGGCCCGGGGCATCCACTCCTGATCGGGGCTGAACCGGGCGTAATCGGCCTCTTCTCCCGCAAGATCACCACCCCGGGGAAATTCCAGAACAGGGCTCTGGCCGGGACCAAAGAACCGGGCCTTGTGTTCCTCGGCCAGCACATCCAGGGAGCGCAGAATCCGGTCCAGGAAGGACCCCACCAGGCTGTCCCAGCGGCGGCGGATGTAGTCGAGCTGGGCCTGCAGATCATCGGGGTGGGCCCGGGCCGGCGCCAGGAGCAGATCAATCAGGGTCTGGTCGTCGGGACCGAAGGAGGGCTGGCTGGCAAAGAAGTCTCCCGTGGCGGTCATGATCCGTTCGTAACTGGTATCCGGCGCCAGGAGCTGCTCGTCGAAGAGTTCCAGCAGGGGGTAGAAGGCCAGGTTCCGGTTCCCGACCCAGAGAAGGATCAGTTCTTCCAGGGCAACCTCGCGGCCCGAGACGCCCTGGAGTGTGCGGTCCAGGCTCTCCCGGGGGCTTTCCTTCTCCTGGTAGCAGGCCACCGTGGGGAACCGCTCCGAGAAGAGGAGCAACAGCCGTTCCAGTTCGGTCGCTCCCAGGGTGTTTTCCAGGTGGGCCTGCAGGCGCAGCAGCATATCCTGGCCGTACTGTTGAAGGTAGAGAGAGATTACGTAGTGAAAGATCTCGTCGATCAGCCCCATGGCCAGGATGTCACCGGCGCGGACGGCCCGCTCGGGGTGGAGCGCGCTCTTGCGCACGGTATTCATCCGCATGGCAAAGTCCCGGGCCTGGCGGGTCTCGGCAAAGAGGACGTGACCCTGGATAGAGAATATCCCCTGGGAGAAGTGATAGGTATCGCGGGCGGCGCGGGATATATGAAACTCCCGACGCGGGCCCGGCACGAACGAGTCTGTCCTGTAGATGGTCTGCATTAGTTCACTCTCCCTCTTGATCCTTTGACAATCTCTGTTGCTTTCTCAGCCACAGCCACAGCCACAGCCACAGCCACAGCCACAGCCACAGCCACAGCCGGTTCTGCGCGTGGCCTCAGTCCCGGGCTGCGAGCTGCCGGATCTGGTCCGCCAGCGCCGGCTCTTCCCGGAGCGCCTCTATAGTCAGGGGCATCCGCCAGGTCCAGTTGAAGCTGTTGGCGGTGCCGGGTACGTTGATTCTGTCCTGGTGGGGATCCTCGTGCAGAAGCTCCGGGGCCAGGGCAAAGAGATCCTGGAGCTGAAAAACCACGATCCTGCTGGTGCAGGCCAGGATGCCCCGATAGACCTCGCGGGCCACCTCGGGGCTGAACCGCTCCGGACAGGGGCGGTCTGTACCGGGGTTGAGCGCAGCCCAGAGTTCTTCCCGTCCCGACTCCCCTTCCCACCAGCCCCGCAGGGTGGAGGTATCGTGAACGCCGGGAGCGCAGACGCTGGCTTCGGGGTATTCCCCCAGGGGGATCAGCGGTTCCCCCGGCCTGTCCCAGTAGTGGCTCCAGCGGGGTATGCGCAGGCTCAGGATTCCCAGCTCCCCCAGAACGCGGGGAACCGCCTCGGGTACAACCCCCAGGTCCTCGGCGCAGGTGAGCATATCCGTGGTGTCCTGCATGAACTTCAGGAGTTTCCGCCCCTGTTCCGCCCAGAGCTCATTGTTCTCTCTCCCCCGGTGCGCGATCAGCTCCTCGAAACGGGAGCGTTCTTCCGGTGAGAGCGTCTGGTAGCGGGAGCAGTCCCGAAAGAACCAGCTCGGGGCGAAGGTGCCATCGGGCAGTTCCAGGAGCGCCCGGTCCCGGTAACGCTCCAGGAGCCATTCCTGCTGTTCCGCCGGCCGGTCCAGGGCGATGATATCGGCCTCTCCCCCGATAGCTCGAGAGAAGAGAAAGAGATCTTCCTGACCGATCTGCTCGAAGAGGGAGGAGATCAGGTCGGGGAGATCCTGGCCCAGGCCCTGGCGGAGTTCATCTCCGCGCAGATGGGGCTCGCTGAGCCAGCGAATCCGGCCCGCATCGAGGCCGATTCCGCTCAAATCGTCCCGGGTGAGGCCGCTCTGGGGCCAGAAAAACCCCAGTGTTCCCGAGGTGCTGCGCGCCGGGATGGACCAGATGCGGAAAAATCCAAGAACGTGATCTATCCGGTAGGCGTGGTAATAGCGGGCCGCCTGCCGGAGCCGCTGGCGCCACCATCGGTAATCATCTTTTTCCAGGTGGTCCCAGTTGTAGATGGGAAAGCCCCAGTTCTGTCCCAGGTCGCTGAACATGTCCGGAGGAGCCCCGGCCCGGAGGTCGGGACGGAAGACCTCCCGGTCGAACCAGGCGTCCACGCTGTCCTCGTTCATGAGAATGGGGAGGTCCCCCTTCAGGGCGATCCCCTGACGGGCCACTTCCCGGGAGGCCTCCAGAAACTGTTGGGCCAGCCGCATCTGGACCCAGGCGTGGAAACGGGTCTCCTCCTTCAGAGAGGCCCGCTTCCAGAGCCTCTCCACCGTCTCCTGGTCGGCCTGGCGGTGTTCCTCCCAGGTGGTCCAGGCGCGTTCCTGGTGGGCGGCCTTGAGGGCGCGGAAGACGCTGTAGGGTTTTACCCAGGGGTTTTCCCGGATGAACGAGGTGAGGTCCTTCCCTCCCGGGGTGGAGCTCCCCTCCCGGGAGGAAGGGCTGGTAAAGATCTGCCGCAGGAGGTCGGTCTTGGCCGCCAGAACCCGGCCGTGATCGAAGCGGTCCGGGCCATCGAGCTCCTGACGGACCCGTTCCAGCTCCGTTTCCAGGGCGACCCGGGTCTCCGGGGGGAACTCCTGCAACTCCGGCAGATCCTGAATTCTGATGTACATGGGGTGCAGGGCGCAGGCGCTGAGGGCGCTGTAGGGGGAACTCTCCCCACCCGTATCGTTCACCGGCAAGAGCTGGATGAGTTTGAGGCCCGTTGCAGAGCACCAGCTGGCCAGGTCGGGGAGATCCGCAAACTCGCCGCACCCGACGCTTCTGTTGCTGCGAAGCGCCGCCAGGGGAACCAGGACGCCCGTGATTCGGGCCGTTCCGTGGGGATATTTCACCGAGTAACCTCCATAATGGATACTCTGATTATAGGGGAGAAAAACTCTGCCTGCAATGACGAGAGCAGGGGGAGGTTACAATTCGTTCAGCTGATCGCGGATTCGTGCGGCCTCCTCGTAGTTCTCGGTTTCCACGGCCTGTTCCAGGGCTTTTTCCAGCTCTTCCCGGTTGGATTCCTCCTGGAGGTCCTCCTGAAAGGGGTCGTCCGGCTCGAGCCGGGCCTCGTCCTCGGAGATGAGATTGACCGCTACGCTGGCCTCGTCCACGATGGTCTCGGCGATGAACACGGGACAGTGAACCCGGGAGGCGATCCCCAGGCTGTCCGAGGGGCGCGCGTCCAGGGTGAGGCGCTTCATGCCGTGCTTGAGCAGCAGCCGGGAATAAAAGGTGCGGTCCTTGAGTTCGGTGATTTCCACCCGTTCCACCGAGACGTTGGTCTTCTCCAGGACCGAGAGGAAAAGGTCATGGGTCATGGGGCGGGGTACGGGAACCCCGGCAAGGCCGAAGAGAATGGACTGCGCCTCGAGCTGGCCGATGAAGATCGGCACGGCTCTGTCGCTCCCCACGGGCTTGATCAGTACGGCGTTGCCTTTCTCCGTTCGGGCTACGGTCCAGATTTCTGCTTCGATCAGCATGGTTCTTCTCATACGCTCCTTCACGGGCTCTCCGTCCTGCAGGCTGTCCGGCACGGCCGGGGCCCGGCCTTCCCGACCCAGCCTGCGCTCGCTCCCCGGTCCGGGGCCACAGTGCACAGTCTCGGTGAATAGTCCCGATCTGATAGCCCCGTAATTAATGATAACGCTGCCCCGCCGGATAATCAACGTTACCGGGGAGTATCGGCAGAGTTTCCTAGCGGGAGGACTCGTAAACGTGACGCGCCACGGGGATCCTCCGGCCCGTGCCGAAGGCTCGGCGGCTCACCTTCAGCACCGGCGGCGCCTGGCGTCGCTTGTACTCGCTGCGGGCTACCAGGTTCAGAACGTGTTCAACCGTGGCAGGGTCGTAGCCCCGGGTGACGATCTCCTGAAAGGTCCGGTTCTCCAGGAGATACTCCTCGAGAATGCCGTCCAGGACGGGGTAGGGGGGCAGGCTGTCCTGGTCGGTCTGGTCGGGCCGCAGCTCCGCCGAGGGGGGCTTCAGGATGGTATTTTCCGGGATGATCTCTTTTTCCCGGTTTATGTACCGGGCCAGGGCGAAGACTTCCGTTTTCAGGACATCCCCCAGCACGGCCAGCGCACCGGCCATATCGCCGTAGAGGGTGCAGTACCCCACGGCGAGCTCGCTCTTGTTTCCCGTGGTGAGGGTGAGCGATCCGAACTTGTTGGACCAGGACATCATGAGCAGCCCCCGCAGCCTGGCCTGGATGTTCTCCTCGGCCAGCCCCGGGCTGGTTCCGGCGAACTGCTCCTGCAGGGAGGCCGTCACCGCCTGGTAGAGGGGGTCGATGGGGAGGGTATCCCGTTCGATCCCCAGGGCATCGGCCAGTGCCTCGGCATCGGTGATACTCCCCGGGCTGGAATAGCGGGAGGGCATGAGAAAACCCGTGACCCGCTCCGCTCCCAGGGCCTTCACGGCCAGAACCGCCACCACGGCTGAGTCGATCCCTCCGGAGAGNCCCAGGTGAACCCGGGAAAAGCCCGTCTTTGCCAGGTAGTCCCGCAGCCCCAGAACGAGGGCCTCCTGGAGCTCTTCCAGTTCGTGGAGCTGCGCCAGGTGTGTCCGGGGGGCTCCGACAGCCCCGGGCGGTTTCCGGGGAGCTTCCAGATCAACCAGGGTCAGGTCTTCCCGGAAACGGCTGCTCTCGGCCAGAACCTCCCCGGCACCCCGGGTCGCGAAGGATCCCCCGTCAAAGATCAGGCNGTCGTTGCCGCCTGCGGCGTTTACGTAGATAAGGGGAATCTCCGCCTGGCGGCCGATCTGCTCGGCCAGGTCCCGGCGAAAGGNGGCCTTGCCCTTGTAAAAGGGGCTGGCCGCCGGCGAGAGCAGTATCGTTGCCCCCTGGTCCAGAAGGTCCCGCACGGGGTTTCTCCGGTACCGTATTCCCGGGGCGGGTTCCGTTCCTGCCCAGAGATCCTCGCAGATGGCGATCCCCAGACGATGGCCCTCAAAGGTCCATATCCCCGAGGATTCTGCCGGTTCAAAGTAGCGGGCCTCGTCAAAGACATCGTAGGTAGGCAAGAGTCGCTTGGCCTGGCGGAAGACCACCTGTCCCTGGTGGATCACCACGGCGGTATTCTGGATGGTGGTTCCCGGGGCGCCCGATTTCCACTCCACCAGCCCCACCACGACGGCGATCTCCCGGGGAAGATCCTGCTGAAGCTGCCGCAGGGCGCGGTTGTTCTCCTCTATAAAGGTGGCGTGATCCAGGAGATCCATGGGCGGGTACCCGCAGAGGGAGAGTTCGGGAAAGACGATCACCCGGGCCCCCTGGTTCTGCGCGGCCAGGCTGGCCTCGAGAATGCGCGCCTGGTTGCCGGAAAAATCTCCGATGGTGCTGTTAATCTGACCGATAGCAATCTTCATGGCGTTGACCTCACGGGAAGCGGTTACTACTATACCGTACCATGCAAGAGCCAGTCCTGATAACGGGTAAAGAGCCAGTCCTGATAACGGGTAANCAGTCGGCCTTTACAGACGATATGATCCAGGAGTTCCTGAATCGGCAGCACCAGGTCTTTGCCACCGCCGATTCTGCCGACGAGCATCCCCAGGTGCCCGATTCGGTAGGTTCCGGCCTCCACTATCTCCCCTGGTCGCGGAGGTCTCTCCTCTCGGCGCGGTCGGTGATGCTGGCTCTGGATGGTGAGACCCGGGATATGTCCCGGGCCGTGGTGGTCTGCGCGCCCGAGGGGATTCACACTCCCCTGCATCAGACCGAATCAGCCCTGATCGAACAGGGGGTGGACGCGGCCCTGAAGGGGTATCTCTTCATCCTCAAGGAGGTGCTGGGGTACTTCCTGCGGCGCGGTTCGGGAGACATCACCGTTGTCTGGTACGACGGCGGAGCCGAGGTGTTGCCCCCCTTCGATGCGACCCTCTGCGGTGCCGTTCAGGGGCTGGTGCGTTCCCTCTTCGCCTTCTACGAGGGTGAGGCTGTGACGATTCGGGGGCTCCAGGCTTCGGAGAGCGACAGCAGGGCCGTCGCCCGGTGGGCGGCTGAGCAGATTATTGACAAGGCGGAGAAATCCTCGGGGCGATGGCAGAAGTACGGCCAGCGCTCGGGGCTCCTCTCCTTCAAGAGAGCGTAACGGTATGAACATTTCTTTTCGCTATACCCTGGGGGCTGCCGCAGGGGTCGTCCTGGGTATGGTGCTCCCCCTGGCAGGGGGGGATACGGCGGCTCTTCTCGGAGAGCTCTCCCAACTGGTCGTGCTGGCCGGGCGGTTTCTGCTCTTTCCCCTGGTATTCTTTGCCATGATAGCCGCCGTGGACGAACTCCATACCAGGGATACCCTGGGGAAAACGGGGCTTCTTGGTGCGGCGGTGCTCTTTTTGTGCACCCTGGTCTCTACCCTTCTGGGGGGGCTGGCCATTCTGGTCTTTTCTCCCCAGCGCATTCCTCCCATGGTCCAGGAGGGCACCATCACGGCGCCTCCCTCGCTGATCGCGTCGCTCCTGGGGGCCCTTCCCTCCAACGCTTTTCGGGTCTTCGTTCTCGACGACGGCGCGCTGGCGGGGATTCTCCTGATGGCTCTGCTGGTGGGGGTCTCCTTCAGACACGACCGGAGCGTGAGCTCTCCCCTCTCCCTGGTGGTGGATTCGGCGAACCGGATCTTCTATCGTCTGAATCACCTTGTGGCGGGGGTTCTGGGTATCCTGGTGCTGGTGCCCGTGGCGGCCCTGACGGTGCTGCTGCGCGAGGGGACGGAGTTGCTCCTCTTCAGCCAGTTTTTACTGGTCCTGATCGTGGCCGTCCTGGTCGTGGGGGTTCTGGTCTATCCGGCGATCCTCTACCTCTTCGATCGCCGCCGGACCCATCCCCTGCGGTGGCTCTCGGCGATGATCCCTGTGGCGGTGGCCGCCCTGGGATCGGGAGATGCCTTCTTCTCCCTCTCGACCCTCACCAGGGTGAACAGGGATTCCCTGGGGATTCCCCGCGCCATGGGCGCCTCGGTCTCTCCCTGGGTTGTCCTCTACGGCCGGGCCGGTACGGCCCTGGTGAGCATGGCGGGGTTCCTTCTGGTGATTCGCTCCTATACAGCTCTTGATATCGGTCTGGGGGATCTCGTGGTCCTGGCCGTCTCCACGGTGCTCTATTCGTTTTTCCTGGCCCGGACGCCGGCGGGGGGAGTGCTGCTGATGCTCTCCTTCCTGGCCTCCCGTTACGGCCGGGGGATGGAGGAGTCCTACCTGATTCTGCTCCCCGTTATGCCCCTGCTCGAGAGGATCGGCGCCTTCCTGGATATGATGACCGCCGGTTTTGTTACCCAGATTGTGGCTACCCGGGGTTCAGGGCGATCCCAGGCGGTGACGAAGGCGTAAACCGAAGCGCACCATCGTCTCGTCCAGAAAGGGCGTATCCTCCCCGTTGTCTACCCAGAGGTTATAGGCCGGGATATACCACTCCAGCCCGGCTCCGACCTCCATGGTTTCGGTGAGCCTGTAGTCGGCGGCAATCTGGAGGTGGGGGTAGAAAAAGCGCCCGGCGATCCAGTATTCCGTCACGGGGCTCGCGTCGGACCCGTCTATCGCCTCCAGGGGAATCCGGAAGATCAGGGTGATTCCCCCTCCTGCCGAGACGCGCCAGGCCTCGTTGGCGGGCCAGGGCAGGGTATAGAGCCAGGGCAGGCTCAGCGCTATTCCCAGGGTGTTGACGATATCCCCCACGGCGGACCCCGTCTCGATCTGGGTGGGGACGGTCTTGTCGTGTTCCCGCAAGGCGGCGTATTCCTGGGTGTATACCCAGAGGTGGGGCTCAAGACGGCCGGCACCGCCCAGATCGAGTTCCAGGCCGATGCCGAAGGTCATGCGCAGGGGGCTGGTGTCGCTCCCCTGAACGCTCTCGCCGTCGCTGTCGGTGGTAAAGCCGTTGTAGATCCAGACGGGCATGGCCGAAAGGTGGAGCGCCGTGACTCTACCGGCCCGGACGGGGTGGGGCGTGAGCACCACCGCGAGGATCCAGGCCAGGCCGAGCACGTTGCGGGGGGTGATCGCTTTCACTCTCCACACTATAGCACAAAATCACCGGGCGCCACAGGCCCGGCGATCCCGGGCCCCGGATTCAGCTGTCAGATCCAGTGGTCAGTAGGACTTGGCGAAGACCGCCATGTGCCGGGCCGGTTTTCCGCTGATCAGGCAGGTCTTTCCCCGGGCTTCCTCCTCGTTCCCGAAGGGAAGAACCCGGATGGTGGCCTTTGTCTCTTCCTTCACCAGCGCCTCTGTTGCGGGGTCTCCGTCCCAGGGTACCAGGGCGAACCCTCCCCGGGCTGTCTGCTCGTCGGAGCCGTCGCCGTTAAAGAGGGTCTTCATCTCTTCCCACGTTTCGGGGCGGTGGGTGTTCTCCTGGCGGAAGGCCAGAGCCCGGTCAAAGAGGTTCTGCTGGATCTCCTCCAGCAGGGATCGGATTCGTTCTGCTGCGCCGGTGATCGGCACCGACTCCTTCTCGCCCGTGTCCCTCCGCACCAGGGTCACCTGGCTGTTTTCCAGGTCCCGGGGGCCCAGTTCTGCCCGGATCGGGACACCCCGCATCTCCCACTCGGCAAACTTCCACCCCGGAGAAGAGTTCTCGTCGGTGTCCAGCTCCAGGCGGAACTCCTGGCGGAGTTCCCGGGCCAGGGTCTGGGCAGCCTCCAGGACGGCCTCCCTGGTCTTGCTGCGGAAGATGGGGATCAGCACCACCTCGGTGGGGGCCAGGCGGGGGGGAAGTACCAGTCCGCTGTCGTCGGAATGGGCCATGATGAGCGCACCGATCAGGCGGGTCGAGACACCCCAGCTGGTGGCCCAGACGTACTCCAGGGAACTCTCTCTCGTCTGATACTGCACGTCGAAGGCTCGGGCGAAGTTCTGCCCCAGAAAGTGGGAGGTCCCCGCCTGGAGAGCTTTCCGGTCCTGCATGAGCGCCTCGATCGCGTAGGTGTCTACCGCTCCGGCAAACTTCTCGCTCTCGGTCTTGACCCCCGTGAGGACGGGCACCGCCATGTATTCCTCGGCGAAGCGTTTGTAGACATCGAGCATCTGCAGCGTCTCGTCCCGGGCTTCCTGCTCCGTCTCGTGGGCCGTGTGCCCCTCCTGCCAGAGAAACTCCGTGGACCGCAAAAAGAGGCGGGTTCGTTTCTCCCAGCGGACCACGTTTGCCCACTGGTTGATCAGCAGAGGCAGATCCCGGTAGGACTGGATCCACTTCTTGTACATGCTCCAGATGATCGTTTCCGAGGTGGGCCTGATCACCAGGGGTTCTTCCAGCTCCTGGCCGCCCCCGTGGGTTACCACGGCGAGCTCCGGGGCAAAGCCCTCGACGTGCTCGGCCTCCTTCTTCAGGAAGCTCTCGGGAATGAGAAGCGGGAAATAGGCGTTGCTGTGGCCCGTTTCCTTGAACATGTTGTCCAGGCCCTGCTGCATTCGCTCCCACAGGGCGTACCCCCGGGGGCGGATCACCATGGACCCTTTTACGGGGCTGTAGTCTGCGAGCTGCGCACGCAGGACTATATCGACGTACCAGTCAGAGTAGCTGGTGGATCGTTTTGTTATCTGTTCTGCCATGATATTTCGGCGAGAGTGTATGGGCAAAACCCCCGGGCGTCAAGATTTTCCTCGTATCCCGGGGGAATCCTCGGGTAATCCCGGGGAAATCGGGTGGAATTGGAGGGGTCAGTACCGCCGGGTCCCTCGGGCAGGCCCGGGGTCCCGATGCGTGGTGCCCGGTGGGGGCGCGTGGTGTCAGCGCAGGCGCAGGGTCTCCACCATGTAGCGAATCCGCCGTCCTCCGGCGATATCGGTGATCCGTTCCACCACCACCACCAGGGAGGAATTATCGGGTGAGACGATCACCCGGCCTACACGGTAGCGGTTTACCCCGTCGCGGAAGAGGGTGGGGCGTCCTATCTGGCGCTCCAGCGTGGTTCCGTCGCTGTGGTGAGCCTGGAGGTTCAAGTGGAAGGCGGCGCTTCCCTCGGCCCCCCTGCCCCGCGACTCCTGGATGATCTCCAGGGTGTAGCGGGTCCCCGTGCGGAAGTCCCGGAAGGATATCCGGGGCTGGGGATCGTCCTCACCGTCGATGAAGAGATAGATGATGCGCCCCTGGGCGAGATGATCGATCTGGTGCTCGCCGATCAGGGGCTGAAAGAGGGGCAACAGGGTATAGAGGGCTCCGCTCCCGTCCTGCCCCCCCGAGAGGGTTCGCGAGAAGGTGCGACGCTGCACTCCCTGGGGAAGGAAGACGTTTCCCGGGACATCGACGGCGTAGATCTCCGCGAAGGGGTGTCCCTCGGGGTGGGTGATCCCGTACTGGCCAAAGAGAAAGACCCGGGAATCGGGAGAGAAGCCGAGATTAGCGAAGCGGGCGATATCTCCGGCACTCGCCGCAGCGACCGCCAGGGTGAGCATGAGGGCGAACAGGCCTGTGCGTTTCATGTGTTTCTCCATGGAATCAGAACTCCTCATCCCTTGTTATCGTCCCGACTGGGGGGAATCATTACCCCGGAGCCGCAGGAGGTGCGGTTTTTTGGCGAAAAAAAGGGTATAGTAGAGGAGCAATGACACGAATCGCACGAATACACACGCTGGCAGCTCTGATGGCACTGGTTTTTCTGACAGGAGGGTTCCTTCTGGGATCGCTGGCCCGCACGATGCCTCTCTTTCAGGGGGGCGACGGGCCCGGATTTTCCCCCTCCCAGGGGTGGGCGCTCCTGGGGGCGGTGATCACCTGGGGAATCTTTTGCAGCGCCGCTGCGGCCTATATGCGTGTGTTCCGCCGGAGCCCCTCGGTGACGGTGTTCTTCGTGATCCTCTTTTTTCTCTTCTCCTCCCTGGATATCACCAAGGTGGGCCAGCTCATGATCCCCGCCACCTCCTGGCGGCACTTGTCGCCCATCCTCTCGCGGGTGACCTCCTTTGGTTGGATCGCAGGAACGCTGGCGCTCTTTACGGGAGGGCTCTGCGCGGGAGGGGGTTCCCTGCAGCGACACGGCGTATCTCTGCTGGCTCTCCTGGCCGTTTCGCTGGGGTTGAGCTGGACCGTTCCTCTGGATAGCCTGGCCTTGCCGGAGCATCTGGTTTATCCCATGGGGCTGCGCCTCTCGGTTGATACGGTGATGCTGGTGGTGCTCTTTCTGGGGGTGGTCAGTTTTTTTCAGGTCGCCCTGGCTGTTCGGGAGCGGAGGCCCCTCTTTACCGCCCTGGCGGCGGCAGCTCTCGCCCTGGGCCGGGTCCTGCTCTTTTACCGAACCGAGATATCCCTGATCCTCCTGGGGGCGGGGTTCCTGCTCCTGGGCGTGCTGGTCTTTGCTGTGGAGAATTATCGGGATTACCTGCTGGAATAACCCGTTGGCCGGACCTCGGGGGGTGCTCTTTAGAGAATCAGCGTTGCTGCAAGGCCTACCCCCACGGGCAGGAGGAGGTTATCGGCGTCGCGGGTGGGGAGCGCCTCCAGCAGGGCCGCCGTGATTCCCAGGGCGAGGGCGATGAGGACCTGCCCCTGAAGCATGATCGCCACGGTGAGGGCCACCACCGCGGTGCAGGCCAGGCTGCCCGCCAGGGTCTTTCCCCCCGTCAGGGGGATCGTGAGTCTGCCCAGGAACTTTCCCGCCACACTGGCGGCGCTGTCACCAAAGGCCAGGGCGTAGACGGCGATCGACGCGGCGGGGTGGGGATAGAGCATGATCGCCAGCATGGCCCCGATCCCCAGGGTGACCGGGCCCAGGACAAAGTGATTGGCCTCCCGGGACCGTGACGAAACCCGGGTGATGTGTGTTATGATCGGCACGGAACACCCGCGCTGGCGCAGGGCTTCCGCCGTGGTATAGAGCACGATACCCGTGGCGAGGATTCCCAGCGTCAGGGCCGTGCCAAGAAAAGCCGTCATGGAGGGGACTGCGGCTATGAGAATATGTACCGACTTGCGGATCAGCTCCGTCCGAAGCTCGTCCGACAGGGGGCTTTGGTTTTTCACCAGCACTGTTTGTTCCATTCAGAAGATTAAATGCAAGAAGCGTGCCACCCGTTGCGCCCGCTCTTTGGTTTTCTAACTGTTCATATTGCAAAGGATTCCGGATTTTGAAAAGAGGAACGCATCTTTTTTCGCATAATTGTGTGTACTTTTGTGTACAACTCTGTGCTATCTCCACTACGTTTGTGTTACTTCTCGCGGTTTTTCTCTCCTGCGCTACACCGGGGCCCGACCAGGGAGGAGCCACCGCTGAAGAACGGCCCCGGCAGGAAGGACGTCGGGGAGACGCCCCCGGGGAGGATCTCCCGGCGGAAATCGCCCCCGGCGCTACCCTTCCCGGAGAGATCCACCTGCAGGAGGGGGCCCTCCTGGATCGGGTAGCCGGAGCGATCCTCTCCCGCATGACCCTGGAAGAACGGGTGGGGCAGCTCTTCATGCCGGCCCTGATGAGCGATTCCCGGGGAGCGCCCCTGACGGAGCTGGACCAGGCGACGCGGGAGATGATCGCCACCGTCCAGCCCGGGGGGGTAATCCTCTTCGGTGCGAACCTGCGGGACCCCGAGCAGACCAGACGGCTCGTGGAAGACCTTCAGGAGGCGAGCCCGCTCCCCCTGCTCGTGGCGGTTGATCAGGAGGGAGGGGTGGTGAGTCGCCTCAGCAGCAGCAGCCGCATGCCCGCCACGGCGATTCCCTCGGCCTCCAGGATCGGCCGCACGGGGAGCGAGGAGCTGGCCTACGCCATCGCCGGCGCCATGGCGCGGGAGCTGCGGAGTCTGGGAATAACCATGAACTTTGCCCCCGTGGCCGATATCCTGACCAACCCCGAAAACCCCGTTATCGGCAGTCGCGCCTTCGGAAGCGACCCCCACCTGGTGGCACGCATGGTGGCTGCCACCGTTCGGGGGCTCCAGGACAACGGCGTGAGTGCCGTAATAAAGCATTTCCCCGGCCACGGGGACACCCGGGAGGACACCCACTATCAATCGGTGGTCGTCGAGCACGATCTGGAACGGCTTCGTTCCCTGGAGTTTGTTCCCTTTCGCCAGGGGATTACGGCGGGAGCCGAGGGGGTCATGACCGCCCATATCAGCCTCCCCCGGGTGGTGGGTGACGACACGCCGGCAACCTTCTCCCGGGAGGTGCTCCAGGGAATCCTGCGGGAGGACCTGGAATACCCGGGGCTGATCGTGACGGACTCGCTCGTTATGAAGGCCCTCGATCGCTTTGCGCACCCCGACGAGCGTCCCCTGCGGGCCTTTCAGGCGGGAGCTGACCTGTTGCTCTACCCCGCGTCTCCCGAGCGGAGTTTCCGGCGAATCCTGCGCGCCCTGGAGGAGGGGGAGATCTCCGAAGAGGCCCTGAACGGGGCGGTCCGGCGCATTCTGCGGGTCAAGCTCGAGCGGGGGCTCCTGGTCCCCCCGGCGGACTTCCCGGAAGAGCTCCCCGAGGGAAGGTTCCTCCGCCCCCTGCGGTTCGTGCCCGAGACGGTGCAGATGGGGACCCCCGAGCATCTGCAGCTGGTGGAAGAGGTCTACCGCCGCACCAGCTGATCCTGCCCCATCTGGGGCAGAAGATCGATCCCGCAGGGGGCCGTAGCCTCGCGGTCGGTCTCTACCGAAGGGATCCTGATCAACCGTTCCAGATACATCCCCGCCGCACCGTAGGCGACGGCCCGTTCTCCCAGGCGGGAGACCTCCATCTCGAACTCCACCTGCCGGGGATAGGCCCAGTTTATCCGCGTATATTTTCGCACAGCCTCCTCGATCTGCTCGGCCAGAACCTCCACGGGGCCACCGATTACCACCTTGCGAAGGTTGAGCATATTTACCAGAAAGGAGATGTGCCGGGCCAGCTCGTCCACGATCAGTTCGTCCACCCGGGGGTCCTGGAGAAAGAGTTTGGCCTGCTCATCGGTTATGGAAAACTGGTTTACCTGCTGTCTCTTGTAGAGGATGCTCCGGAACTCGCCCGCCGAGAAGGTCTCCCCGTGGTGGACCTGGCCGTTCAGAACCAGCCCCACGCCCAGAGCCATGATCCGGTGGTTGTCCATGGCGATGGTGTGTTTCCGGTGCTCTCCCAGGACAAAGATAAAGTTGCTGGGCCGGGAGCTGTGGCGAAAGGCGAGTTCGCCCCAGCACCCGCAGTTCGCATCGTTGTCCACCAGAACGGGCACGCGGATACCGAGCCGCTCCCGGGCCTCGCGGACAAAGTTGATTTCCTCGTAGTGCTCGAAGGGCATGGAGGCGCAGAGTACGCCCCGCAGGGGATCGACAAACCCCGGGAGCCCCACGCCGATACCCAGAACGGGCATGCCCGTGTTCTCCAGACTGGGCCGGAAGCGGTCCACAATGGCGATGAAGGCATCCACCAGGCTGATGGTTCGCAGGTCCAGCGGTTCGGTGTGGCTGAAAAAGACCTCCCCCTGAAGGTTGACCCCCACGACGGTGAAGGCCTCGGTCTGGATCTCCAGCCCCATGACACACCCCCAGTCGGGGCGTATGCGCAGGTGCAGGGGGCGTCTGCCGCCGGTGGGGCCCGCCTCGCCCACGGCGGCGGTCTCCACGATCCCCAGCTCCTCCAGGAAGGAGACGATCTTCGAGACGGTTGACTTGTTTATATCGAGGATCCTGGCGATTTCGACCCGGCTGAGCCCCTGGGTGAGATAGATTGTCCGGAGAACGCGGGTGATATTTACCTTGCTGACGTATCGTTCCATTGCCGCCACCGTTTCGTGTTATTGTAAGTCCTGCCGGCCTGGACCTTGGGGCCCGCCGCCGTCCTGTGTCCGGGCTGCCCGGGTCTCTTCGTCGGGGCCTGTCGCTCCTGCCTTCAGTTGGTTTCCGAAACCAACTCTACACGACAATGGGGGAGCTGTCAAATTCGGCGTTCCATTCCCCCTGAAATCGAGATTTTTTTCGTTGACAGCAGGAATTCGCCGTGGTACCCTCATGGTTGGTTGCATATCGCAACTAAAAGAACAAGCCAAAAACAGGAGGTGCTATGTTCAGGAAAATAGCTGTTTCGTTACTTGCGGGAGTATTTCTCTTCTCTGCAGTCGCTCTCTTCGCCGGAGGACAGGCCGAGAAAGCGCCCGCTGCTGATGTGGATTACACCGATAACCCCTGGACCGAGGGACAGGATCTCTCGGGAAAGACGGTGCGGATCTTCGGAGCCTTCGTGGACGAAGACGCCCGGCGGTTCAACCGCTCCATGGAGATCTTCAAGGAGGCCACGGGAATCAATGTGGTCTACGAGGGGTCTGGTGATTTCGAGTCCCTCATCACCGTGCGGGTCGAGGGCGGGAGTCCTCCCGACATGGCGGCCTTTCCCCAGCCCGGTCTTCTGAGCGACTTCGTTCAGGGCGGTCAGGTGATCGATCTGAACCAGTGGTTCTCCCAGGACTACCTGGAGCAGCAGTACGACCAGAGCTGGCTCGATATGGCCACCATGGATGGTATCATGTCGGGATTCTGGCACCGGGCCAACGTAAAAAGCCTGGTCTGGTACCCCAAGAAAGCCTGGGACGCGGCGGGCTACCAGATTCCCGAGACCTGGGACGAGCTGATCGCGCTCTCGGACCAGATCGTCGCCGACGGTGGAGTGCCCTGGTCCATCGGTATCGAGTCTGCCGGTGCCACGGGGTGGCCGGGAACGGACTGGATCGAGGATATCCTGCTTCGCATCGCTCCCGTCGAGGTCTACGACAACTGGGTAGAGGGGAAACACCCCTTCAACAGCCCCGAAGTAAAGCGGGCCTTCGAGATCATGAGCGAAATCTGGTTCAACGAGGACTATGTCCTGGGCGGGACCGACGGAATCGTGCTCACTCCCTTCGGGGACGCTCCCAATGCCCTCTTCACGGATCCCCCCTCGGCGTGGATGCACCGCCAGGCGAGTTTTATTCCCGCCTTCTTCCCCCGTGGGGTCCAGGTCGGGGTCGATGCAGATTTCTTCTATCTTCCCCCCATCGACGAGGAGTTCGGACGGCCCGTGCTCGGCGCAGGTGACATCTACGGCGTCTTTAACGATCGCCCCGAGGTTCGTGCCCTGGCCCGCTACATGACCCAGGGAATCTCCACCAAGGCCTGGGTCCAGGCGGGAGGGTTCGTCTCTCCCCACGCCGATGCCGACCTCTCCTGGTATCCCACCGAGGCGGACCGGCGCTACGCCGAGATCATCGCCAACGCCGATACTTTCCGGTTCGACGGCTCTGACCTCATGCCCGGCCCGGTTGGCGCGGGATCGTTCTGGACCGAGATCACCGATTATGTAAACAACTATCCCAACGTGAATCTCGAGCGGACTCTGCAGAACATCGACAACAGCTGGCCCGGCCGCTAAGGCGGGGGGTGCTGTTTCGCCTCTTTCCCGGTGGCGGGGCGCCTTGCACGGGCGCTTCGCCACCGGGGTGTAGCCCTATCTTTCACGGGGGGATTGAATGAGCGACAGGGTAAGCGAGCAAGGCAAGTTTTCCCATATTCTGATGACAGTCCTGGGAGCGGTCGCGCTGGTGGCGGTCTTCTCCTGGAGTTTTCTCTTCATGCGCGACGGCTCTGCTCCCCGTCCGGTGATCGCCCTGGTGGCGCTGCTGGTTGGAGTGGGCGGTATCTGGGGGCTCTTCCTCGTGGCGGACCGCCTGGTGGCGCTGCTGCCGGGACGAACGCGCGATCTTCTGCGTCCCTATGTGTTTATCACTCCGGCTTTTCTGATCCTTCTGGTATATATCATCTATCCCACGGTGAGGACGATCTATATCAGCTTCTTTGATTTTCAGAGGGGGGGATCGCCGGTAAACTTCGGATTCCAGAACTATCTGCGGGCCTTCACGGACCCGGCTCTGCAGATCGCCCTGCGGAACAACGCCCTCTGGCTGATTTTTGTTCCCCTCTTTGCGGTCTCTCTGGGGTTGATCATCGCCGTTCTGGTGGACCGGATCAGGTGGGAGCGCTTTGCCAAGTCTCTCATCTTTCTGCCCATGGCGATCTCCTTTGTGGGGGCCTCGGTTATCTGGCGCTTTATCTATTATCGGGCGAGCTTTGGAGCCCAGATCGGCCTCCTGAACGCGATCAGGGTTGCCCTGGGGGCAGAACCTTTGGGGTGGCTCCGGCTCGAGCCGTGGAACAACTTCTTCCTCATTATCATCATGATCTGGCTTCAGACGGGTTTTGCCATGGTCATTCTCTCGTCGGCGGTGAAGGGGGTCCCTTCAAGCCTCCTCGAGGCTGCCCGGATCGACGGGGCGGGGGAGTTTCGCATCTTTTTCCAGGTGATCATTCCCTTTGTGAGCGGCACCATTCTCACGGTGACCACCACCATCGTCATTCTGGTGCTCAAGGTTTTCGATGTGGTCTACGTCATGACCAGCGGCCGGTTCAGCACGGAAGTAGTGGCAAACATGATGTACAACCAGATGTTTATCCAGGGTGCCTACGGACGGGGGGCCGCTCTGGCGGTGATCATCTTTATCGGTGTGACGCCGGTGATGATCTACAACATCCGCAGAATGAATCAGGTCTAGGAGGATCCCGTGGGACACACTCTTGCAATACAGAAACGACAAAAAACTCCCCAGGAGATATTCCGGCGGGTGATGCTGAACCTGGCGGTGGCCTGTATCGTCATCGTCTGGACAATCCCCACCTTCGGGCTCCTGGTGAGTTCCTTCAGGGATCCCGTGGCCATCGATTCCACGGGGTGGTGGATGGCGGTGTTCCAGCCCTTTACCCATGGGCACTGGACGCTGGGTAACTACATCGAGGTTCTCACCGAAGACGCCATGGGAAATGCCTTCCTGAACAGTCTGCTGGTGACGATCCCTGCCACGGTCATTCCCATAACGATCGCGGCCTTTGCGGCCTACGCCCTGGCCTGGATGCGCTTTGCCGGGAGACGGCTCCTCTTCGTTCTGGTGGTGGGCCTCATGGTGGTGCCTTTGCAGACCTCGCTGCTGCCCCTCTTCCGCCTCTATAACGATGTGGGGCTCGCCGGGACCTATCTGGGGATCTGGCTGGCCCATACGGGGTTCGGTTTGCCCCTGGCTACCTACCTGCTCTACGGCTATATCTCGCAGATTCCCCGGGACCTGATCGAGGCTGCCGAGGTGGACGGCACCACGCCCATGACGAAGTTCATCTTTCTGGTGCTGCCCATCTCCGTCCCGGCTGTGGCCTCCTTCGCGATCTTCCAGTTTCTCTGGGTCTGGAACGATCTGCTGGTGGCGCTTATCTTCCTGGGAACGAGCGTGGACGTGGCTGTGGTGACGACGAGACTTTCCGAGCTGGTGGGGTCCCGGGGACAGACCTGGTATGTTCTCACTTCGGGGGCCTTTCTCACCATGATTATGCCGCTGATCGTCTTTTTCAGCCTCCAGCGGTTCTTCGTTCGGGGCATGATGGCCGGTTCCGTCAAGGGGTAGACCCGCCTGTGAGGGGGCTTCGTCCCCGGAGTTTCGGGGACGCCCGGGTGTACCGGCTGGCAGCGTGGAGCGGGTTCCGGAGCAGGGGGTCGGTGCGCCCGGGAAGGAATCTCTCTCCCGGGTCAGGCCCCTGCCTGCAATAATATAACTGGAGTCAATCGATGAACACAAAGATGGAGCAGAGGGTAGAGCTCTCGGACGAGATCTGGAGCGAGACCTGCTGGGAGATCGGCGAGAGCCGCTTTGACCCCGATCAGGCCGTAACGGCGGGCAGTAACTTTATGATCGGGAACGGCTACATGGGGTATCGGGGAACGTTTGCCGATGACCGGGCCGATCAGTACCCGGCCCTGGTGGTGACCGATACCTACGACAACGCCGACGGGACCTGGAAGGAGCTGGTGACGGCCCCGAACGGTCTCTTTACCCTTCTTTCCTGCCGGGGCAAGGATATCCTGTGGCGACAGGGGGGATTCGGGGAGTACGAACGCCGGTTGAGTATGCTCCGGGGGGAGTGGAGCGCCCGTGCCCGATGGGATGACCCGGGAATTCTGGTGGAGGAGGAGCGTTTTTGCAGCTACGACGACCTTCACCTGCTCACGAGCCGCACCAGAATAACCGCTCTCGGAGAGGTGGAGCTGGAAATCGCCACGGGGATCGACGGGAAGGTCTGGAGCCTCAATGGAAACCATTTCTCCTCGCTCTCCCTGGAGGAGGGCCCGGACTGTCTGGAGGCGTCCTGTGTGACGGGGGAGCAGGGGTACCACCTGGTTCTCCGGGAGGACGCGCTCCTTCGGCGAGCGGGGGGAGCGGCGATCGAGCCCTGCGAGACTGCCTCTCGGGAGGGAGCGCTCTGCCGGGTTTTCCGGGTTTCCCTCGAGGAGGGGCAGGCGCTGGTTCTGGAAAAACGGGTGGTTCTCTACTCGTCCAACGATCTGCGTGATACCTCGCGGATCACCAGCGACGCCGCCCGGGGGCCCCTGCCCACGCAGGAGGAGGTTCGCCAGGCCACCGCTGGGGGGCTCTCCCGGGCGGTTTCCCGGAGCTGGGAGGAGCTGCGCGAAGCTCACCGGAAGATCTGGAGGGATCGCTGGGACTCCGCCGATATCCTGATCGGTGGCGACAGGGTTGCCCAGACCCTGATCCGCTACAATCTCTATCACAACGTGATCGCCGCACCGGCTCACGCCGATCACCTGCCCTTGGGGGCCCGGGGGCTCTCCTGCCAGGCCTACCAGGGGGCAGCCTTCTGGGATCAGGAGATCTTCAACCTCCCCATGTTTCTCTTCACCGATCCCGAGACGGCCCGACGGCTCTTGGTCTATCGCTACCGCACGCTCGACGGGGCGCGGAAAAAGGCCCGTGATCTGGGATACCGGGGAGCCTTCTACGCCTGGGTCAGCGGCGACACGGGTGAGGAGATCTGTCCCTCCTGGTTCTTCCGCGACGTTCTCACGGGGCGGCGGATCCGGAACCACTTCAACGACTGGCAGATTCACGTCTCCCCCGATATCGCCTACACCGTCTGGAAGTACGTCACCGCCACGGGCGACCAGGAGTTTCTCGAGCTCTACGGGGCGGAGATTCTCTTCGAGGTGGCTCGCTTTCTGGCGTCGCGGGTTCATTACCGGCCCGGTCTGGAGCGCTACGAGATTATCCGTGTTCTGGGGCCCGACGAGTACCACGAGAACGTGGATAACAACTATTTCACCAACTTCCAGGCGCAGTTTGTCTGCCGCTACGCCGTGGAGGTCTACGACAGCCTGAGCACGGACCATCCCCGGGTCTTCGACGATGTGGCCCGGCGGATCGGTCTGGAGCGGGGAGAGCGCGATGCCTGGGACGATATCGCCCGGCGGATCCATATTCCCGAGGCCGATCATGAGACGGGGCTGATCGAGCAGTTCCAGGGATTTTTCGAGCTGGAAGATACCCGCCCCGAGGTGATCAGGGAACGGTTGCTGGACCCCGGGGAGTACTGGGGCTGGCCCAACGGAATTGCCGTGGAGACCCAGGTCTCGAAGCAGGCCGATGTGACCCAGCTCTTTATGCTGCACCCCAAGGCCTGCAGCCGCGAGGTGATCCGTGCCAACTGGGAGTACTACGAGCCGAGAACCCAGCACGGGTCCTCCCTGAGTTACGCCGTGTACGCCATCTGCGCCGCCTGGATCGGGCACGATCAGGAGGCGTATCGGTATTTTTTGAGGTCCTGCACGGTGGATCTGCTCAACAGGGGGAAGGCTGTCAGCGGGGGAACCTTCATTGGGGGGATCCATACCGCCGCCTGCGGTGTGGCCTGGCAGATCGTGGTGAGCGGGTTTGCCGGGATGTACCTGACCCGGAGTGGCTTCGGTTTTGATCCGCACCTTCCCTCGGGGTGGGAGACGCTCGCCTTTACCCTGAAACGGTGGGGTGACAGCCTGGAGGTAACCCTTCACCAGCGTGCCATGACGGTGCGGGCCCGGGAGGATAACTCCCGGGAGATCACCCTCGAGGTTGGTTCCTCCGAGGTGGCTCTGCCTCCGGGCCAGCAGGTCGCGGTGCCGCTGCGTTAATATATCGGTGGTCCCCCTGGGGCGTTTCCGGAGGGGGCCGGGTCAGTCCTCCCGGGCGTAGCGCTCGGTGATGGTCTGGATATTGGGAAGAACCTGAAAGAAGATATCGATCAGGTCCGGATCGAACTTGGTCCCCCGCAGGCGCTTCAGTTCCGCCAGGGCGTCCTCCTCGGTCCAGGCGTCCTTGTAGACCCGGTTCGAGAGAAGCGCGTCGTAGACATCGGCTATGGCTACGATGCGCCCGAAGAGGGGGATCTCCGTGCCGGCCTTTCCCCGGGCCGAGCCGTCGGGGTTCGGGTCGATGGGCTCGCCGGTCTGGATGTCCACGTGTCCCGGGTAGCCCGAGCCGTCCCAGTTCTCGTGGTGGTTCAGGGCTACCTCCTGGGCCAGCTCGTCAAATTCCGACTGCTTGTCCAGAAAGAGCCGGGCTCCCTGCCAGGTGTGGGTTTTCATGATGTTATATTCGTCTTCGGTGAAGCGGCCTGGCTTTTTCAGGATCGTGTCGGAGATCGCCACCTTGCCTGCGTCGTGAAGCATGGCCGCCATGCGAAGGTTGTCCCGGGTCCGCTCGAGCGCTGCCCGGGGGACCCCCGTCCGGCTTGCCCAGGCCTCGTAGATCTCCACGCTGTACCCGGCCACACGGTTGACGTGGGGGCCCGTCTCCTTGGGATCCCGCAGCTCGGCCATGCGGATCATGCGGAGCAGAATCGCCCGGGTCATGCGTGCCCGCTGGAGCGTTACCGTGGCGTTGGCGGCAAAGTGCGTCACCAGGAGCTCGTCGTCCCGGTCGAAGGCTGTCACCTCCCCCTGGTCGGTCATCTTGTTGATGATCTGGATGACTCCCAGAATAGCTCCCGTGTTCGTCTTGAGGGGGACCGCCAGCATGGAGGTGCTGCGGTAACCTGCCCGGGTGTCGTAGGAAGGATCAAAGCCATAGGGGGCTGAGGGGGGGATCTGGTACACGTCGGAGACGTTCAGGGCCCTCCCTGTGGCCGCGGCGTAGCCCGAGATGGTGTTTGTCGTGACGGGAACGGTGAAGATGTTGTAGATCAGCTTTTTCCCGGGAGGGAGGTTCTTCTGGAGTGTGTCGTTCTGGGCGTAGTTTATCACCAGGTGGTCGCCGTTTACGGCGTAGATGGACCCGGCGTCGGCACCCACCACCCGCCGGGCTTCCAGCAGGATCCTCTCCAGGAGGATGTCCTCGTCCTGAATCTTGTTCAATTCAGAATCAAGGGAGATAATGTTGCGTAGCCGTTCTGTGTCCTGAATCATGCCAATGGGGGCATTCTACACCATTCGGGGCCGTCGTGGAGAGGGAATGTATGAAAATTGTCAAAAAAATCGTGCTTCTGCCCCTTATGTTGTACCAACGGGTGATATCTCCCTTGCTCCCCGCCAGGTGTAATTATTATCCCTCCTGCTCGGAGTATACCCGGCAGGCTCTGGAGGCTCATGGTGTGGTCCGGGGGGTGATCATGGGGGCTTTGCGGATCGGGCGGTGCTCGGCCTTCTTTTTCGGGGGCTACGACCCGGTTCCGTCGGAGTGGGCCTTGGGGACGCTTGTTCAGGAATACCGGGACCGCTCCGTGCGACGGTGGAGAAGATCAGGGGGAACGGGGCCAGAGGACAGAGCGTCGCCAGAGACGGGAGAGCCGAGAGATCCGGAAGAATAAAAAATCCCGTGCGAAGAGCCGGGGAGGGCAAACAGCCAGGGAGGGCGAATCAGCCGGGAAACCGGCGGGAAAAGCGGTACCCGGGACACTGTCCCGGGTGCAGCTGGATCAGGTAACGTCCTTGAGAGAGAGGTTCTCCTTGCGGAGGTAGGACATCAGCCCGATCTTGTTGATGGTGCGGAGTGCTCGAGTACTCAATTTGATGCGTACAAACCGGTTGAGTTCGGGGACGAACAGCCGCTTGTTCTGGACATTGGGGCGCTGCCAGCGGCGCGTTTTGTTGTGGGCGTGGGAAACGTTGTTCCCCGCCATCGGTTTTTTACCCGATATGGAACATCGACGACTCATGAGGCGCTCCTTGTCAGACCTTGCCCGATTCCTTGAAGAGGACGTGCTTCCGCACAAACGGGTCGTACTTCATGAACTCCATTTTGTTGGGAGTGTTCTTCTTGTTCTTTACCGTGTAGTAGCAGAAACCACTCTCGGTGCTCTTGAGGCGAACCCGTGTCAGGTTACCCTTTTTTGATTTAGCCACTGTCTAACTCCTGTCTTCAATTCGGGAGGTCTATAGGTAGCATGAAAAATGCCCCGGGGTCAACCGTTTTCCTGTTGTGGCGGGCTCCGGTGGTTGTTATGATGCCCGCCATGAGGATTGCTGATCAACACCAGGGATTTCTGGTGATGCTGGGGCTCTTTCTGGCGACTCTTCTCACGGGGGTCTTCCTCTTTTTCCTTCCTGCCACGGCGGTTATGCCTCCGGGGGGGGGAGACAGCCTGCTTCTGGCGTGGTTCTCCCTGCACTGTCTCTGGATGGTGGTGCTGGCGAGCCGTCTCCGGCGGGGGCCCCTCTTCTGGGATTTGCTGGGGCCCGCTGCGGAGGGGCTGTTCTTCTTCGGCTTTTTCCTCTTCCTCTTTGCCTACATCTTTGCCCTGAACGCAAATATGGATTACGTCCAGCGCTTCATCGAGAGCGGAGGGAACCTTCGCCTTGCCCTGGATACGCGCACGGAACGGCTCATCGCGGTGAGTCGCTTTGCTCCGCTCCTGGGGGCCGATCTGGTGATCTGGCTGCTGGCGGGGGTCCGGCGCCGGGCAGAGGGGCACGAGGGCGAGGGGTGGCTCTTCCTCTCGCCGCTGCTGGTGCTCCTCTCGGTGGGGCTTTCGGTGCTGGCTGCTCCGTCGGCCTTCTTTCTGGAGGGGCTTCCCCTTCTGGGGTGGGTCTCTCTGGTGCCGCTTTTTGTGGTTCTCCGGGGGCAGACCAGAGCCGCCAGAACGGGGAGGGCCGTCTGGTACGGGCTTCTCTACGGGGTTCTTTTTACGCTTTTGGGGAACTTCTGGCTCGGTACGTTCAATCTTATCTCGCTCCAGGCGGTGGGGGTGATTTTCCTCGGCTTCTACGGGCTGTTCATGCCCCTGGCTGCGGGGGCGCTTCGCCGGGCCCGGAACGAGCCCTGGTGTGTGGTGGTGCTGCCCCTGGCCTGGACCGCCTTCGAGCTGGCGCGCAGCAGCGGTTTTCTGGGGTATCCCTGGTTGCTGGTGGCCCACAGCCAGTACCGGCTTCTGCCGTTGATCCAGCTGGCCGAGCTGGGCGGGGTCTGGCTGGTGAGTTTTGTGGTGCTTCTGGTGAACAGCCTGGGGGCCGAGATGGTGCTCCTCCTGTTGCGGAGGGATTGTTCCGTCGCGGCCAGGGTTCGAGGGCTCCGGGCCTCGGCCCTGGGGATCGCCGGGGTTCTGGTGCTCTCCCTGGGGGGAGGCGCCTTCCTCCTTTCCCGGCCCCTCCCCTCGCGGGGCGAGGTCCGGCTGGCCCTGATCCAGCAGAATAGCGACCCCCGGAAGCACGAATACCGCAGGACCCTGGATTCGCTGATGGCCCTGACCGAGGCGACGCGTTCCTACGAGCCCGACCTGGTAGTCTGGTCCGAGACGGCCTTTGTGCCCAATATTCGCCGATGGTCCCGGGAGGATCCCCGGCGGTATGGTCTCGCCCGGCTGGTGCAGGAGTTCCTAGCCTATCAGGAGACCATGGGGACCTGGCTTGTCACGGGAAACGATGACTACCGCCAGGTGCTGGATGAGGAGGGCGAGGAGCTCGAGCGCCATAATTTCAACGCCGCCGTGCTTCTCTCGCCCGAGGGGGTGCGCCACGAGACCTACCACAAGATCAAGCTGGTTCCCTTCACGGAGTACTTCCCCTACGAGCGGCAGTTTCCCTGGGTGTATCAGATGCTCCTGGACTTCGATGTGGCGTTCTGGACTCCCGGCGAGGAGCGTACCATCTTTCACCACCCCGATTTTCGGTTTGCCACACCCATCTGTTTTGAGGATGTCTTTCCGGGACAGGTCCGGGAGTTCGCCCGGGCGGGGATGGAGGTGGTGGTGAACCTCACCAACGACTACTGGTCTCTCCAGGAGGTGGCGGCCCAGCAGCATTTTGTAGCTGCCCTCTTCCGGACGGTGGAGCTCCGCCGTCCCATGGTGCGGTCAACCGCCAGCGGCGTCACCTCCCATATCGATGCTGCCGGGAGAATTGTCGCTACCGTTCCCCAGTATTCCGAGCAGTATCTCCTTGCCACTGTGGAGATCCCCGACGGTTCCCGGGTTACCCTCTACGAACGCTGGGGCGACTGGGTTCCCTGGAGCGCTGCCGTGGTGCTGGTTCTTCTGCTGGGGTGGCAGGGCCTGGTCGAGCTGCGCGAGCGCAGGCCCCGCCGGGAACAGGGCAGGGAAGGGGCAGACCGCCTCAGCGACGGTTGAGTTTTTTTCGCAACTGTCGCCGGGCGTTCCGGCGGTGTTCGGGGGGCGCCTCCTGAAAGGTCTGGACCCGGGGGGCCTGGCTGGCCCGGAACCAGAGAATTCCCAGGAGGACCACTCCCGCCAGGGCCATCAGGAGGCTCAGGATCTGGCCGGTGGTTATGTTCAGCAGCGAGAGAAAGAGCCATTCCGGGTTGTTTTCGGGCCCTGCCTGGATAACAAAGCCCAGGTCGCTGTCGGGGACGCGGAAATATTCTGCCACAAACCGGGCCAGGGCGTAGCCGATCAGGTACAGGCCGATCATGAACCCCTTGAAGGGCTTCCGGTGCCGGAAGATAAACCAGAGGATCGCCCAGAGCACCACCCCTTCCAGGGCCGCCTCGTAGAGTTGCGACGGGTGCCGGGGCAGGTTCACGAAGTCCAGCCCCTCCAGGTTGATCTGGAGGCGGGCCGCCGTCTCCTGTACTGCGGGGTGTCGGGCGGGAACCTCCCGGGCTCCGGGGAAGAGAACGCCCCAGGGGCGGCTTGTGATACGGCCGTAGAGTTCGCCGTTGATGAAGTTCCCGATCCTCCCGAAGGTGTAGCCCAGGGGGATCGCCGTTACCAGAAGATCTCCCATTTCCAGGATATCGATCTTGCGTATCCGTGCGTAGGCGACAAACCCCACAACGGCACCCAGGAGCCCTCCGTGGTAGCTCATGCCCTGAAGCCCCGTGAAGGCGCCCCGCTCGTCGAAGGGCCAGAAGATAAGCCAGGGTCGCGAGAGGTAGCGTCCCGAGGTGTCGTAGACCAGGGCGGCGAAGATTCGGGCCCCCGCCAGGAGTCCCAGAATCGTCCAGAAAAAGAGGTTCACCAGATCGTCTTCGCTCACGGTGTGGCTCACGCCGAACCGCTTGTCCCGCAGCTGTACCCGTGTGAGCAGGTAGGCCAGGGAGAAGGCCACCAGATACATCAGGCCGTACCACCGCAGGGGAAGGCCCGGGATTATCTCCGGTGAAAGCCAGTGAGGGTATTCAAAATAGAGAGGCATCGTCTTAACTCCCGTTCAGTTCGCTGATGTCTATGTTGCCGGTGTGGGGGTTGAACTCCACGGCAATCGCCTTCCGGGGTGAGGTGACCTCAAAGGTCCGGCCGTGGCTCTCGAAGACCGTGCCGCTGTGGACCTCGCCGCTGATCACCACTTTACTGGGAAAGTGTTGCTCGAACCGTTCCCGCAGCGTGAAGAGCCGCAACCCCCGCTTTTCCATAAGTTTCAGAAGCTTGATCTTCTCCGCGCGCAGCGTTTCCAGCGCTTCTGTTGCTCCCGTTTTCTCGCTCTTGCGCATCTCCAGATCCACCTGGGTGATGCGGCGTTTCACCTTCTCGATCTCCTTCTCTTCCTTCTCGATCAGGTCGGCCACCAGATAGTCCTGGCCGAAGGAGAGCTTGGTTCTGATCCCCCGGGGTGATCCCACGCTGGCCACCTCGAAGCCGTTCCGGGCCCGCAGGGTTCCCCCCACAATCCGGCCCTTGTCGCCCTTGAAGGTGATCTTGCCGTTGCACTTGATGCGGGACCGGACCAGGGCGGTCTTGAGCACCACATCGCCCACGGCGAGCACCGTGGCGAGCTCCACAAAGGGGCTCAGGATGTTCCGCTTGCTCCGGAGAACGGCCTTGCCGCCCCCCTTGACGCCCCCCTTGATCATGATATCCCCGTCCGAGGAGATCAGCGCGCCCTCGACCCCCCCGGCGATCTTGATGTCTCCCGTGGAGACCACGAAGAAGCCGCTCCTGACGGTTCCCCCGATGGTGACGGCTCCGGGAAAGCGGATGTTCCCCACGGACATATCCACATCGCCCTGGACGGTGTGGGAAGAGAGCACCTCGATCCGCTTGGCCGTGGCCAGGAGTTCCCCCCGTATCTCGGAGCAGAGGGTAACGGAGCCGTCCGCTTCCTCCCGGCGTGAGACGTTGGGGCCAATCTCCAGCTCGAACCCACCCAGTTTTCGCGCGGGCACGGGGGCTCCCGTCACGTCGGTTCCGTCGATCGCCTTCTGCTGCGAGGGAAGGAGCCTGCAGAGTTCCTGCCCCTGCTCGACGGTGATGATATCGCCCCGGCTCCGGTAGTCGGCTGTCCCGTCCTTGCGGATGCGTACCGGTGCCGCCGAGGGGCCTCCCACCAGGTGTTCGACCCGGTTCTCGCTCTGGTTGACCGGGTCGGTTCCCCGGGCCACGGTGATCTGCGTAAGGGGCGCACCCGCCCCCGAGGCCCGGGCAGCCCGCAGGGCTGCGGAGAGGGCTTCCTGGTCCAGGCCGTGGGTTACGCGGGCCTGGGCGAGGGCCTGATCAATCGCCTCCCGGGTCAGGAGCGTGCCCGTGCCGGCGCCTTCTTCCAGGGAGAGACGGGCTTCCATGCGGTCTTCGGTCAGTTCAACCTGTATTCTGGCGTCCTGGTGGGGGCGTACGCGGAGGGAGACCACCCCGTCGGACTCGCGATAATCGAGAACGCCCCCCCGGGTTGTGGCGATCACCGCTTTTTGCTGGGTGATATTCTCGTGGAGGGTGATCTCCGCTACGGCGCCCGGTTCCGCAGGGATGATCGCGCCGTAGACATCGACCCCCGGTTCCCCCGGAGTCGGGGGATCGATGGAACAGAGTAGCTGTTCGGTCTTGACGAAGGCCGTCTTCTGGATCTCGTCGGCGGGAAAGTCCTTCAGCGACTCCAGGCGTATCTCCTCGGGGTTTACCCGGGGAGCGTCGTCGGGGGTGGAGGGATCGTCGGCGCGTCCCGTGGTCTCCCGGAGAAGTTCAACCAGACGGGAGGTGATCTTCTCGGTGGTCTCGGGAGGGTTGAAGGTGATGGCGTACTCCACCTGCCGCTCGGGGCCCGGCACGGGAGGGGTTCCCTCGCAGAGCAGGTAGCTGGTCAGGTCCATCTCGCCGCTCTCGTAAAAGGCCAGAATATCCTTCTTGATCGTCTCGAAGTTGAGTTTTTTGAGGCCGCTCTCCTTGATCGCCGTGCCCACGTCGCGCAGGTTCAGGGGGCGTCCCCGCCCCTTGCCCTTGTGGACGTTCAGGTAGGCCGAGAGCTTGTCCTCGGGAACGTAGATATCGAAGGAGGCGTCGCGGGAGCTGGAGATCACGACCCGCTCTTCCGTTCCCGCCTCGGTTTGATCGGTNAGAATCTGAAGGATTTCCCGGGCCTGAATAAGGGATTCTTCGGGGTAGGGGAGTTCCCGGGCTGCCTGGAGGATCTCCTCCGGATCGGGGAGGGGGAGCGCCCGGTGTCCCGGTGTAAAGAGCAGAAAGGCCGTGGCCTTGTCGGGGCTGAGTTCCACCGACCAGGAGTGCTCCGAGAAGGGGATCAGGTCGGCCCAGTTCTGGCCTGCCCGGACGAAGCCCGACTGGCCAGCGCGGATCTCGTCGCGTATTTTCTGGAGGTTCGGTCCGCAGTGGAAGGCGGGATCGGCCAGTTTTCTGATGGGAAGGGGGCGTCCGAAGACGTCCCGNCCGGGGATGCCCGCAGAAGCGGGGGTGATTCGCCCCACCAGATCGCCCTGGCGGGCAAAGAAGAGCTCCTTCACCGAGGGGTCGATGTAGACGCGTTCCTGGCGTTCCACGGTGTCGCGGACGATCTTTTTTTCTACCCGTTCCTTCCCGAAGGGAAACCCGCTTTTTTGCGTTACCGTGGTTTCCCGCTCTACGGGCTCGCGGATTGTGCGCACTATCACGGGGGGCGGTGTCTGGGCCAGGACGTCCGAGCTGATCTGCCGGAGGTCCTCCGGCACGGGGAGGTCTTCCCAGAGGGGAGTCTCCGGGGCCGGTTGAACGGGGGCAATGCCCGTGGCCACCTCGGCGGAAACGGGGCCTTTCCCGGCCGATGCAGCTGCCGTCTTGAGAAACTCCGCCAGGACGGCCTGCCCGGGGACGTTCTCGATTCCCCGCTCGGCCAGCGCGGCACCCAGTGTTGCGGGAGTCCACTCGTCGCCGTCGTTGCTGGCCTCGAAGGTGAGTACGACCTTGAGCGCGGGGTCGGCGATGTCGATCTTCAGTACCCCCGAGAGGGGTTTTTCTGCTTCAGCCATGAATCCTTCTGTGTACCCTGTGTACCCTGTGTGGCCTGCGCCACCTGTGCCACCTGGGCCCGCCCGGTGTGCTTTTCAGCGTCCCGCTGAACCCGCCTGTGCTGGACGCCCCTGTGTCGAACGCCCGGTCCGCTTTCGCTAGCCAGTCCGTCCATCGCGTCAGACGGTGAACCCCTGATTGATCGCCCGAACTACCTTCGACCGGTAGAGGTTCACCTGCTTTTTCAGCTGAACCAGCTCGTGGTGCTGGCTCTTGATCGTCTCTACCAGGTCCCCCGTCGACAAGGCGCCGGTGTTCAGTAGTTCTTCAATATAATTCATTCTGTTCTCAAAATCACTCTCTGCTTCCGTTTCAGCGGCCTCGAAGGAGTCGTTGATCGTTTCCAGATCGAGGACGCTGCCGTCGGTATCGGCCTCGAGCTGGACCATCTTGTCGGCGATGCGGTANACGGCCTGGGAGAGAATGGAGCTGGGTTTGTACCGGATGATGGGGAGCCGCGCCGAGAGGGCCGTGTCCTGGAGNTCATCCCGGAAGATGACCCCCAGATGCAGGAGGTCCAGATCCAGATACTGCTGGGCGCTCCGGCGGAGGCGGTTGATTTTCTCGGCGTCCTTGGGGTTTTCCAGCATGTTCATGATCAGTCTGGGGTTGAAGCGCCGCATGGCGTGCCGAAAGTTCTGGCCCGCCTCGGGATCCCGCTGATCCAGCTCCCGGGCGATATCGGGNAAATAGACCTGGCGNAGGTTGTTCTTNTCCTGGAAGAGTTCCTTGATGTAGTCTGCCCCGGCTCCTGTCTTCCCCACCGTTCCCTGGAGCACGCGGAAGACGGCGTTCTTCAGGAAGAGGTAGGCGCTCACCGTGGCTGTGGGGGTCGGGGTGGTGCAGATGATCCCGTGGCTAGAGGTGAGGAAAAAATCCAGCGTGGTTTGACCGGTGCCCGCTCCCAGGTCCATGATCAGGTAGTCCGCTTCCAGGGAGGTGAGTTTCCGCACGAGCATCCGTTTCTGGCTTGCCGTGAGGTTTGCCAGGCCGGGGATCTCGGAATCGCCGGGGATGAACTGAAGGTTGGGAATCCCCGTGTCGTTCAGGATGGAGGAGATTTTTTCCCGGGAGTTGTTCAGGAGGGTGCCGATGGACCCGTTTATGGAGTTCATCCCCAGGATGAGATGGAGGTTGGATCCCCCCAGGTCGAGATCGGCCAGGATCACGCGTTTGCCCGCCTGAGCCAGGGCTATCGCCAGGTTTGCCGAGACGAGGGATTTTCCAACTCCGCCCTTCCCGCTTGCTACGGGTACGATATACATCAGGGAACCTCCAGGTTTGGACATCCAGGATTGGCCACCCGGGTTTGGTCACCCAGGATTGGCCACCCACGGTTGGCCACTATGATAACAGGAAACGGGGAATAACAAAAACAGGAACAGATGGTACGCACCAGTCCTTGCTGTGGTCAACCTGCCATGACTACTATTATGGTATTGGTGTGTATATTATGGTGCGTATACAGAATTGGTTTGTGTACGGCCGGGCCGCTGTGCGTCGCAGGGGTCGCCCGCGGTGCAGGTTCGGGTTCGCCAATTTTCGGTATTGCCGGGATAGTCGGGCTGGTGCAGACGGGCTGGTGGTGATGAAATATGTGAGGAGGCAGGAATGTTGAAAAAAGGTCCGTCGTCGCGGTCCGGAATCTGGTTTGTCTGGGCCGCCGTAGGGGCGGTGGTGGTTCTCGGGTTTTTTGCTGCGCCCGCTCTTGCGGCGCAGGGCGGTTCCCGCTCTCCCGATCAGTCCCTGGCTCTCTTTGAACAGGTCTATCGTTTCATTCAGCGGAATTATGTGGACGAGGTAGACCCCGATGTGCTTATTCAGGGTGCCCTGAAGGGGATGTTCGAGAGTCTCGACGATCCCCACTCGGCGTACCTCTTGCCGGATCAGATGCGAAGTCTCACCGATACCACCAGCGGCCAGTTCGGTGGTGTGGGGCTGTATATCAATAAACCCTTCTCGTCCCGCGACGGAGGGCCCGTATACATAGAGGTGGTCTCGCCCATCGAGGGGACCCCCGCCGATCGGGCGGGGCTCGAGGCAGGAGACCGGATCAAGAAGGTCGAAGGGGAGTCCACAGCCGATCTTGCCGTGGACGAGGTGGTGGAACGGTTGCGGGGCGCTCCCGGGTCTTCCGTGGAGGTGACGATTCTCCGGGGCCGGGATCTGGAGTTCCCCGTTACCCTCACCCGGGCGATTATCCAGATTCCCACGGTGCGCTGGGGGATGATCGATTCTTCCACGGCCTTTCTGCGGATTATCCAGTTCACGCCCCATACCCGGGACCGGGTTGCCGAGGCAATCGAGGAATTTCGCAACGAGGGCTACCGCTCCATGGTGATTGATCTCCGTTCGAACCCCGGAGGGCTTCTCGATGCCGTGGTGGACGTGGCGGATCTCTTCTTTGACGGGGGGCTGGTGGTAGAGACCCGGGGGCGCGTTGCCAGCGAGAACAAGCGCTTCAACGCCCGGTCGGGGCGGTCCGTGGGTGACGATATCACCCTGGCGGTTCTGATCAACGACGGCTCCGCTTCAGCCTCGGAAATTCTGGCTGCGGCCCTGAAGGATCGCGACCGGGCTCGTCTCTTCGGTTCCACCACCTACGGCAAGGGTTCGGTGCAACAGGTCCGGGGAATTGGCGATGGGGGGTTCCGGCTCACCATGTCCCGCTACTACACCCCGGCGGGGACGGATATCGACAAGAAGGGAATTTCCCCCCACGAAGAGGTGAAGGAGGCCCGTCTCTCGGAGGAGGAGCAACGGGCGTATATCGAGTTGCGCCGGGAAAACCGGTTCGCCGATTTTGTCGAGCGTACGGGGGATCCTTCGGGGGGCGATATCGACCGTTTTGTCCAGGAACTCCTGCGGGAGGGGGTGGAGATAGAGGCCGATAATTTGCGTCGCCTCGTGGTGGCCGAGGTAAACCGGGCGTTGCACCGGGATATCCTCTTTGACCTGGAGAACGATCGGGTGCTCCGGCGGGCTCTGGAATACCTGCGGCAGCGGTGATGGAGCGCTGTTGCAGGAGGGGCTGCCGATGAAGCATCTGGTGGTGGCCTCTGTTCCCGCACCGGGGGGGACGATCCCGCTTTCCGGGAGCGATGCCCATTATCTTCTCCAGGTGCGGCGGTTGCGCCGGGGTGATTTCCTGGATTGCACCGACGGGAGGGGGCGGGTCTGCAGGGCCCTGGTCTCGGCCGTCACCGGGGAGGGGCTGGTGCTGACCGTCCAGGAGATTCTCGGCGATGCGCCCCGCCGGGAGGGGGCGTCGGGGGCCTCCCCGGGGGGGGCTCCCCTGGAGGTTCTGGTGCCCCTTCTGAAGGGGAAGCTCTTCGATCGGGTCCTGCGGCAGGTGACGGAGCTCGGGGCAGACCGGATCGTCCCCGTGGTGACCCGGCACTGCGTCAAGCGGCCTCCCCGGGAGCAGGCGGAACTCCGCAAGAAAAATCAGCGCTGGGAAACGATTATCCGCGAAGCCTGCCAGCAGAGCGGTCGCAGGTGCCTCCCCGAACTCGCCCTGGTGCAGGAGCTCCCGGCGCTCTCCGGCCAGGGGCCGGGGATCGTCTTTCACGAGCTGGCTTCCCGGGGGCTTTCCCGGNAGGCCGTGGCCGGGCTCTGGGCCGGTGGCGGCCCCCGGAGAGTTCTGACCGGTCCCGAGGGGGGGCTCTCCTCCGGGGANGTGNCCGACCTGGNCGGGAGGGGATGGCTGGTTTCNTCCCTGCCNACGCCGGTTTTGCGGGCAGAAACGGCGGCCGTGGCGGGCTTGGCTATTGTCCTGCATCTGCAAAGCGAATTAGACTTGCCTTCCCGCTCCTGACTCCCGAATAATAAAACAAAGTTGAGGTTGGAGAAGCATGTCCTGTACGTTCCGACAGTTTTTTGGGTTGCCCCTGGTTGAAGACGCACCACCCGATCTTGCTCCCGTCTGGGGGGCGGGCCGCAGGGCTCCGGGAATTCTCCTCTTTGCGAGCCGGTCCTTTCTGTGGCGCCTGGTGCGTTCCCGCCGGGTGCGCCTGGGGCTGGCGGGGAAAAACGCCGCCGTTGTCCCCGCAGGTGGCGGGGCCCGCTGGCAGACCCGTCTGGCCTGCGGGTGCGATATCGGCAGATACGAGGCTTTTCAGGGGCTGGTGCGGCTGCTTTCCCGGGCCGAGGAGGACCAGGCCTCGCTGTTTATCGTCGACAGCGACCCCCGGGCGGTGCGGCGGATNGAGGAAAACCTGCGCGTAACCTTCCCGGGTCTGCGAATTGTGGGCAGGGCCGCCTTTTCTCCCGGTATCGCCGCATCGGTNACCACGGCGATCAGGAAGGCCGAGCCCCGGATCGTTCTGATCGGCTGTGCCAGAACGCCCGTTCTCCGGTGGATGATCGATCAGTACGATCAGGTGGGGAACTCCCTGGCTATTGTGGCATCCCGGGCGGCGGATCGCATGGCGGGGCGTCGCCGGGGGGTATCTCCCTGGGCTCTTGTGGGGGCTCCCCTGCAACTTCTGGTGCCGCTGCTTCTGGTGGTTCACCGGCTGGTGCTGATTCACCGCTGGAAAAAGCTGCAAGGGTGAGGTATTCCTGCACCACCGGGAANATTTCCCGGTGGCAGCGGAGAAAGATCGCCGCNAAGATGAACCGGCCCGGTGGATAATAGAGCACCAGTCCCAGAAAATCGCTGACAAATCCCGGAAGAACCAGAAGTACCCCCGCTGTTACCACCGCCGCCAGACGAGCGTACCGGAAGGGTCGGAAGACCCCCCGGCGGGCCTCGTTGCGGATGACTCGTATCCGGTGGTGAATCGAGTTTCCCAGAATGATCGCTGCACCCAGCGCGACCGCCCCCTGGGCAGCCAGGGCNGCGTAGAGACCGATCTCCCGCGAGACCAGCACCAGGAGCCACCCGTCGGCCAGGAGCAACGCCGCCAGAACCAGCAGGCCCGAGAAGAGAGATGCCACCTCGCGGCGGTCCACCAGGAGCAGGAGCCATTCTGCTTTCACCCCCCCATTGTGCGCGATCTTCTCCCTCCGGGGAAGAGGAGCGGAGGAGAGACCTCCGGGGTTTTCCGAAAAAAAGTGGAATAATCCCCTTCTTTTCCGCTCNGNNTGTTTGAATATTATTGATATTCGATCTATAAATAAGCTGAAATGTTTATTACCATAACATCCAGAGCCGATCTGGCGCGAACGGTAAGTCGGGCGGCCCGGGGGCTTGGCCGGGTCTGGCACGCCTCGGGGGTTCAGGAGGCGCAGGATCACCCTCGGGGGCTATCGTCCTGCTGGAGGGGAATGGTCCTGGACTTTCGTGATCATTCCAGGGAGCGCTTCTGTCTGGTCGACCGGCTGTGGCGTCAGAAGAGGACGCTGACGGTTGTGGCTGTGGTCGAGGAGAGTCAGGGAGCGTTGCTCTTTGATCTGGCCCGCCGGGGTGTGGGCGTCTGGTTCCCGGGAGTTCCCGATGGGGACTCGATGAGGGCTGTTCTGGAGGATCTCCTCCGGGAGCACCNGGTTGCNCCGGGGGATCTCCTCCCCGAGGGGGCCCCGGGTCCGGGGGGAGGGGCGGTGAGGGACAGCTTTCGGGAGGGCCCCATGAACCGGCAGGGCCCCCCGAAAGAGCCCCCCTGCCAGGGGGATGCGGCTCTGCTGCAGGCCCTGGGCGGGGCCAGTGCAGCGGGCAGAACACTCCAGGGGGCCGTCCTCGCCGCCGCTGCGAGCGCCCTGCCCGTGGTCATTACGGGGGAATCGGGGGCGGGCAAGCAGGTCGTGGCACAGACGATTCACGGTCTCTCGTCCCGACGGAACAAACCCCTCGTGGACGTCAACGTCTGCGGTGTTCCCGAGGGGATTTTTGAATCGGAATTTTTTGGAACCGTTCCGGGAGCGTACACCGGAGCGGTGCGCAGGAAAGGGTATCTCTCGCTGGCCCGGGGCGGGACGCTCTTTCTGGACGAGATCGGCGACCTGCCGGGATCGCTCCAGCCCAAGCTGCTGAAGGCGATCGAACAGGGGAGCGTCTTCTCCGTGGGGAGCGACGAATCCCGGCGGATAGAGACCAGGCTCATCTGCGCTACCAACAGGAATATCGAGCATATGGTGAGGTCCGGCCGGTTCAGACAGGATCTCTGGTACCGTCTCGCCTCGGTGATTATTGAGGTTCCGCCCCTGCGGCACCGCCGCGAGGATATCCCCCTCCTGGCATCGCGCATACTGCAGCGCCCGGGCAGACCCGAGGTGGTTCTGACGCCCGATGCGCTGGTGGCGCTCCAGCACCAGCGGTGGCCGGGAAACCTGCGGGAGATGAAATCCGTTCTGGAACGGTCGCTGGTCGTGCCGGGTGAGCCCGGCCGGGTCAGGGAGGTCCTCTCTGCCCGGGATCTGGTCTTCTCCCCCAACATAACGGGCCGCGTCTGGACCGAAGTTGCCGAGGGGGACTACACTGGTGGTCTCTATGAACATGAAAGACGAGGTGATCACCTTTAAGGTGGACGGTGCCCTGGCGGAGCAGCTCCGCTCGCTCCCCAACCGTTCCGAGTTTATCAGGCAGGCCGTGCTTCAGGCTCTGGAAATGGAGTGTCCCCTCTGTCACGGTACGGGAACCCTCTCGGTGAACCAGATGGCTCACTGGCGGGCCTTCCGGGAACACCACAGCCTTGTAACCTGCGAAGTCTGCGGTGAACCCCACCTTGCCTGCGACGATCAGGAGGATGTCCACGGGGCCGAGCCTCATCAGGAGGAACTCCCCCCGGGGAGCGGGGAGTCTCAATGAAGGATACCGCCGGACCGGGGCGGGGGGAGCCGGCAGAACGCTCCACGGGTATCGCCGGTCTGGACGAGCTGATCCGGGGGCCCCGGCCGGGCGATAACGTGGTTCTGCGGGTGGACCAGCTCTCGCTCTACCGGGATTTTTGCCGCCGGGCGGCCCTTCGGGGGGGCGCGGCCGGGGACCGGCTGGCGTATTTTCGCTTCGCCCGCCACGAATCGCTCCTGAACGAAGAGGAGTGTCGCCGTCTGGGGGTAGAGATCTGCCATCTTCCCCTGGACCAGGGGTTCGAGCACTTCATCACCACCGCCCACGGGCATATCCTCGAGCTTGGCCCGCGGGCGGTGCTCTTCTTTGATTCTCTCTCGGAACTGAGCGAGTGCGCCTACTCGGACCGCATGATCGGGAACTTTTTTCAGCTCACCTGTCCGTTGGTCCTGCGCACGGGGAGCCTGGCCTGGTTTGCCCTGGTGAGGAACGTTCACTCTGCTCACGCCGTGACCCCCCTTCAGGAGACTACCCAGATCTTTCTTGATCTCTACGGCCTCCCCCCCGGTCCGGCCGGGGAACCCCCCGTTGGCCTTGATCCCGGCAATATACCCGGCGATATTTCGGGTAATATTCCTGGTGATCTCCCCGGCCGGGAGGGAACCCTCTTCTTTCGGCCGGTCAAGACCGACGGGCGGAACGATCGGGCCCTGGGCACGCTCTTTCGCTGGGGGCCCGAGGCGCCCCGGGATCTGGTCCCCCTCACCGACAGCGACGGGGTAACCCGGGTGCTGAACCAGCTCCCCTGGCCGGGCCTTCCCGGTGCAGGGTACCGCCAGGCCGGTGTCTGGGACCGAACCTTCCTCCAGGCCCGGAAGTCCTCCCGGGACCAGGAACGTCTTCTGCGGCTGATCATCGCCAGGGATGGGCCCGTCTTCGAGCTGGCCCGACGTTTCTTCTCCGTGGCGGACCTGCAGCAGATCTGGCGACGCATGATCGGTACCGGTTTTATCGGGGGCAAGGCCGTGGGCATGCTCCTGGCCAGGGCGATCCTGCTCAGGGACCGGACCCGGTGGGAGCCCCTTCTGGAGCCCCACGATTCCTTTTTTGTGGGGTCCGATGTCTACTATACCTTTCTGGTGATCAACGACTGCTGGTGGGAGCGGCAACGCCAGAAACGGCCCGAGACCTTTCTGGAGGGAACGAGCGAGGTCCGGCAGCGCATCCTTCAGGGACGATTTCCCCCCTACATCATGGCCCGTTTTGCCGAGATGCTCGACTATTTCGGGACCTCACCGGTGATCGTTCGTTCTTCCAGTCTTCTTGAGGATAACTTCGGAAACGCCTTCGCCGGAACCTACGAGAGCGTTTTCTGCACCATGCAGGGTACCCGGGAAGAGCGACTCCGGGAGTTTCTGGCGGCGGTCCTGAGAATCTACGCCAGCACCATCAGCGACACGGCCCTGCGTTACCGCCGGGATCGGGGAATTCTCGACCAGGACGAACAGATGGCGCTCCTGGTACAGCGCGTCTCGGGAGCCTCCTGCGCACCGACCCCCGAGGCCCCCCGGGGCGGCTGGTTCTTTCCGCACCTGGCCGGGGTCGCGTTCTCCTTTAATCCCTACGCCTGGCACCCCGAGATAGACCCCCGGGCGGGGGTGGTGCGGCTGGTCTTTGGCCTGGGCACGCGGGCCGTGGACCGTTCCGACGACGACTATACCCGGGTGGTGGCCCTGAACGCCCCCGAACGCCGACCCGAAGCGGGAGCGGACGAGGTTCGCCGCCACGCCCAGCGCCGGGTCGACCTCCTGGACCTCCAGGAGGGCCGGGAGCGGAGCCTCTACTTCTCCGACCTGACGGCCCGCCTGGACCAGGAGGAGGCGGCGCTGCTGTTGCCACGCGTGGCCCGGCGGGAGCGACACACCGCCAGGCCTGTCTGGACGCTCACCTTCGATTCCTTTCTCCGGGACTCCTCCTTTGTGGCGGACATGAGGGATCTCCTGGAGACCCTGCGGGAAGCCTACGGTACCGATCTGGACGTGGAGTTCACGCTCCTGCTTGGTCCCTCCGGCGGGTACCGCATGAATCTGGTTCAGTGTCGGCCCCTGCAGATTCAGCTCCGGAAGAAGGCCTCCCCGGGCGCGACCTTCCCGGACCCCCGGCCCCGACAGATTCTTCTGGATACCAGGAGCGGTGTGGTGGGGTGCGGGGGAACCTTTCCCGTAAGCCGGATTCTTCTGGTTAGTCCCCGGGGGTACGCTGAACTCTCCACGCAGGAACGGTACGAGGTTCCCGAAGTGCTTCGGGCTGTTACTACCGCCGGGCCTCCCCCGGATCGGGGTCTTTCGGAGCAGGGGGCCCTGGTCCTTCTTGGTCCCGGTCGCTGGGGAACAACCATGCCCTCCCTGGGGGTTCCCGTGGGGGGCTCTGACCTGGGTGAGGCGAAGGTCCTGTGCGAGATCGACCAGATGCACCAGGGGCTGATCGCCGATATGTCGCTGGGTACGCACTTTTTCCACGAGCTGGTGGAGCGGGATCTCCTGTATCTTGCGGTCCGTCTGGGCCGGGAGGGAACGGTTCTGGATCTGGACTGGCTGGAAGGGCAGGAAAACTTTCTGGGGGACTATCTCCCGGCCCGAAAGGTCCAGCGCTGGCAGGGAGTGCTGCGGGTTCTGCACTTCAGGCAGGGGCTGGAGCTGATTGCCGAGAGCCGGAGCCAGCGGGCCCTCCTTTATTTTAAGGAGGGCTGTGCCGATACTTACGATTGACGGGCAGGTGTATCTGAATTATCATGGGTCAGGATGTGGGCAGAGGTCTTATGACGGCGCTGGTGAGGGTGGTGCGGCGTGCCGCGCAGGCGGTCTTCGCGCAGCACATTACAGTGAAAATAATCCCCGAGTCGGCACAGGAGGCGGTGAGCTTCCGCGTTAGTGTCCTGGTGCTCCTCTTTGCAGCCCTGGTGACGAGTGGCCTGGCCGGTGGGGTTGCCTACCTTCATCTCTCTGCCCGGGATGGAACGGTCCTTGTCCAGGACCAGCGTTCGGACCTTCAGGTGTTGCAGGCAAACCTGGACGAGGCCCTCACGGAGTTGCAGGGGCTGTTACGTAACCTCCGTCCCCTGGACGAGGAGCTCGAAGGAACTTTCGCGCGTTTTGGTGGTGCGGGGTCACACGAGAGCGCTCCTGCCGCCATGAGCAGATCCCAGTTTACCGATTTCTTCCGGGGGACGGCGGGCGTTCCCGAGGATCAGCCCGTGGCACTCCGGGAGGTGGAAGAACTCCGTTCCTTTGTCGATACCCTGGGAAGTTCCCTGGCGGGCCTTTCCCAGACCAGAGAGGTCCTCTCCTCGCTGGAGTCCCACCTGCGTCACGTTCCGCATCACTGGCCTGTAGCAAACGGCGGCGGTGTTGTTACCATGGAGTTCGGGCCGAACATCCACCCCTTCACGGGGCAGTGGTATCTCCACAAGGGGTTTGATGTGGCCGGGCCCGTGGGGCTTCCCCTGGTGGCTACGGCAGAGGGAGTGGTGGTGGACAGCTCCTACGATCTGGGGTACGGCAATAACGTGATCATCCGCCACCGTTACGGTTTTTATACCCGCTACGCGCACCTTCACACCGTCCACGTCCGCGAGGGTCAGCGCGTTTCCCAGGGCCAGCAGATCGGAACCCTCGGTTCCAGCGGAATGTCCTCGGGACCCCACGTCCACCTGGAGGTTATCGTGGGTGGCGAGGTTCTGGATCCCGCTCCCTTCCTGAAGATCAGCAACACCTTTCCCCGGGGTGGCACCGCTTCGTCCCGTCGCCGCTAGGCGTCCCCTGGTGTAGACCCGAACTTCCCTGATCCACTCGCCGGGTTCCCGGCGGTTCGTCTCAATATTTCTTCGGCTTGTGCCGATAGAACATACTATGGAGCGACGATCGGTTCTGGGATGGTGTCTGGCTATGGGGCTCTTCTGCGCGGTCTCTTCCCTCTCGGCGGAGTTGCGCCTCGGTCCCGAGGATATTCGTATCGATCAGACCACCCAGGGCGGGTATATTCTGACGATCCGCGCGACCGGGATCGGTTCGGTGCTTCTCACGGAATCGACGGAGCGGCCCGATAACCTGGCTGCCACCTATGCGTTTCGCAACCCCCGGTATCACCCCATGAACGGGGACGAACGGCGCATTCTGGATGGTCAGTTTCTGCCTCGGGGGGAGGGGCAGTATTTCATCATCGACAGCACCCCCGAGCAGGACGACCAGTTTGGAGCGGCCTTCAAGCTCTTTGTCCCCTACGTGGTGGACTACGGGTACCCCTGGACCCGCCACGGCCAGGTAATGATTCTGGATGGCTCCTACCTGAGCATCCGGGCTTTTGAGTTGCCCTACGCCGATTACCGGGGAGCCTATCAGGATAACCCCTTCATTCTCAGGGTAACCCAGCCGGCACCACCGGAACCCGAGCCAGAACCGGAGCCCGAACCCGAACCAGAACCCGAGCCTGAACCAGAGCCAGAGCCCCAGCCGGAGCAGGAGCCCGAACAGGACCTCTCCATCTACATGGAGATGACCCTGGAGAGCTTTTCCGAGATCGCCCGGGAGACGGGCGCCTCCCTGGTTCCTGCCGAATCGGCCGACCTTCTCCCGGAGCGGATCGCCGGGATCGTGGATCAGGCCGAGGGGCCCGAGCTGGATCTGGTCATCGTGCTGGATACCACCCAGAGCATGGGCCACTCCATCCGTGTTGCCCGGGAGGAGCTGGTCCCGGCCCTTCTGGAGAGGGCTGCCCGGTTTGATCGTTTTCGGGTTGGCCTGGTCTTTTTCCGGGACTACTTTGAGGAATACCTGACCCGGCCCTTTCCCTTCCAGGAAGATCTCTCCCAGGTCCAGCGGATCGTGGACCGCGCTGTTGCACGGGGCGGCCGGGACATTCCCGAAGCGGTCTACGAAGGGCTCTATACGGGGCTCATGAGGTTCGACTGGGAAGCCCCCCGGCGAAAGATCATTCTCATCGGTGACGCGCCCCCTCATCCCCTGCCCAGAGGGGCGGTGACGAAGGATATGGTCTTTGACGCTGCCCGGGAGCTGGATGTACGGATCCACGCGATCATGCTGCCCCATCCCTGATCCCTGGCGGTGCAGGGCGGGCCTTCCGGATTTCCGAAATAAAGGTGTTTTTTTCTCAGCTTTTCTATACATTGACCCTATATGTGGTGTATAACGAGCACTCCAGGAGGGGAAGAGATGACAGAGCACGAGACAGCGCAGAAGACAGAAACAGCAACTATTTCCTGGCAGGGTGATATCCCTGCCCACGTGATAAAGCGGGACGGACGGCAGGTCGAATTTGATCCCGACCGTATTCTCCGGGCCATGGAGCGGTGCTTCGAGGGGGTCCATCGTCAGTCCCGCACGCCCCTGACGGAGCTGACCAGCCAGGTGATAAACGTGGTGGCCGCCAAGTTTCCGGAGCCCTCGGTAGAGCAGATCCAGGACGTGGTGGAGATGGTCCTCCAGGCTGCGGGAGAGTACGAAGCGGCCAAGGCCTATATTCTCTACCGGGCAGAGCACGAGAAGCTGCGACGCCAGCGGCCCGTGCCGCAGGACGTCCGCGATGCTGTGGCCGCCTCGGACCCCTATTTCCCGACACCGATCCAGAAGTTCCAGTTCTACGACAAGTACTCCCGCTATAACTACGAGCTGGGCCGCCGGGAAACCTGGATCGAGACGGTGGATCGGGCCGTGGGGTACCTGAAAACGCTCTCGCGGGATCGGCTGGATCAGAAGGACTACGATCGCCTGCGCCAGGGAATTCTGGAGATGAAGGTGATGCCCTCCATGAGGCTCCTTGCCATGGCTGGCGCCCCGGCCGAGCGGAACAACATCGCCATCTATAACTGTTCCTACCTCCCCGTGGATGCCCTGGACTCTTTCGTGGAGGCGCTCATTATCAGCATGAACGGCTGCGGCGTGGGATACAGCGTGGAACGGCGGTACATCGAGTGTTTGCCCCGGGTGCTCCGTCAGACCGGCGTGCATCGGGGGTCCCTGGTTGTGAAAGATACCTCCGAGGGCTGGGCCGAGGCGCTTCGCACGGGGCTGGAGGCCTGGTTCGCCGGAGAGGATATCGGGTTCGATTTCTCCCGGGTGAGGCCCGCCGGGGCACCCCTGCGGATCAAGGGCGGGAGCGCGTCGGGGCCCGAGCCCCTGCGGGTGATGCTCAACTTTGCCCGACAGCGTATTCTGGCCCGTCAGGGCGGGTTCATTACCTCCGTGGACGCTCACGATATCATGTGTGCCGTGGGGGGGGCCGCCGTCTCCGGCGGGGTCCGGCGCACGGCCATGATCTCCCTCTTCGATTACGACGATCAGGAGATGCGCCACTGCAAGGATGGTGATTTCTGGCACCATAACTCCCAGCGGTGGAACGCCAACAACTCCGCCGTCTGGCCCAACCGGGAGCTCTCCCAGGAAGAGGTAGCCACCTTCGTTCTGGACATGGTCCGCTCGGGCCGGGGTGAGCCGGGAATCTTCAACCGTCGGGCAGCCCTGGCGAGCCGTCCTCCCCGGCGGGCCGAGGCCGAGTTCGGCACCAATCCCTGCGGGGAGATCGTCCTTCGACCCTTTCAATTCTGCAATCTCTCCAGCGCGATCGCCCGGGAGGATGATACCTTCGAGACCCTGAAGGAAAAGGTGGAGCTGGCGACGATCATCGGGACGATCCAGTCCATGGCGACTGCCTTTCCGGGGCTGCGCCCCCAGTGGCAGGAAAACTGCGAGGAGGAGCGTCTGCTCGGCGTGGATCTCAACGGCCAGATGGACAGCCCCGCCTGCCAGGACCCGGACGTCCAGAGCCGCCTGCGCTACGTGGCGGTGGAGACAAACCGGCGGTACGCCAAGAAGCTTGGTATTAACCAGTCTGCTGCGGTAACCACGGTAAAGCCCTCGGGGAACTCGAGCCAGCTCATGAACAGCGCTTCGGGGATCCACGCCCGGTGGTCCTCCTTCTACATCCGGAACGTCCGGGTGGGAGCGCATACGCCCATTTTCCACGCGCTGCGCGACGAGGGGGTTCCCATGGATCCGGAAAACGGCCAGACCGTGGATAACGCCACTACCTGGGTGGCCCATTTCCCGGTGAAGAGTCCCGATTCGGCCGTTACCAGACACAGCCGGACGGCCCTGGAGCAGTGCGCGTACTGGTTGCAAAACAAAGTTCATTACACCGAACATAATCCCTCCGTGACCATTACCTATCGCCCCGACGAGGTGATCGACATCATCAAATGGATATGGGAATATCAGGACAAGCTGGGAGGGATGGCCTTTCTCCCCGCCAGTGATGCGCAGTACGAGCAGATGCCCTATGTGGAGATTACCCAAGAGGAGTACGAACGCCTTGAACGGACCTTTCCCGATATTGATTTCTCCCGGATCTATCGCTACGAGGATCGGGACTACACTACGGCGGCGCAGGAGCTGGCTTGTCTGGCCGGTTCCTGCGAGATCTAGCGGCCTGGCCCGTTCCGCGCCTGCTCCGGCGCTGTTCCTGGTGCTTGCGGCCCTGTTTCTGGCGGGGGCCCTGGTGCCTCACCGGGCAGTGGCCCAGGCGAACCCCTTTCTGGGGGGAGGGCGACAGACGGCGCCTTCCAGGGATGTTTCTCCCGGTGATGGGGTTCCCCCCGGGGGGAGCGCATCCGGGGAGGCCCTGCCGGGAGGGGCTCCTGCCGGGGATGCTGCTGAGGGGAAGGATGGCGCCGGGGGTGCCGCCCCGGCAGCCCGGCCGATGGCCTTCACCGAGTACGGTCCGCCCCGGACCGCCCTGGGCGCGTGGTTGCGCAGCACCCAGCGCGATTTGAGCCGTTCCCTGGCGCAGACCCTGCGGGCGGTGCGGCGGGGTGAGACCTCGGGTGCATTCTGGCTCATTCTCTCCTTGTCTTTTGTCTACGGGGTTATTCACTCCCTGTTGCCGGGCCACAGGAAGGTGTTGCTGGTTTCCTATTTTATGGCGGGCACGGCCCGGCCCCTGACGGGGCTTGTCGCGGGGTTCTCTCTTGCGGCGGTTCACGCCGGAGCGGCCGTGATGGTTGTGCTGGGGGCCTATTTCCTGGTGGAGACCTCCCTGAGCGCCACCGTGGCCCAGGCGAGTCTGGCTATTCACCTCACCACGTCGGTTCTGGTGCTTCTTGTGGGGCTGGTGATGCTGGTTCTCAAGATCAGGGAGGCCCGTGGTCACGGTCATAGTCACGACCATGGTCACCACCACGACCACAGTCACGCCGGGGATCTGGCCGGCGAGCACGATCTGGCCGACGAGCACGATCAGGCCGACGAGGTCAGGCACGGGTCGGGTTGCGGGTGTACGGCGGCCCTCCGGAAGCGACCCGCCGATACCTCGCGGAAGCTTCTGCCGGTGATCGTGCTCTCGGGGATCGTGCCCTGCCCGGGGTCATCGATGATCATGATCTTTGCCCTCTCCGTGGGAGTTCTCGCTCTGGGGCTGGTCGCCGTGGGGGCCTTCGCCGTGGGGATGGCCCTTTCCCTCTCGGGGGTCTGTATCGCCACGATCTTTGTTAAGGAGCGAATCCACCTGCTCCTGGAGAGTCGTCGAGGCCATTCCCTGCACCACGGCATCGAGATCGGCAGCGCCGCCGCCATGGTTATCTTCGGGCTCTTTCTGGTTGCGCCCTTCCTGCTCTAGTTTTTCCCTGGCCCTTTCTGGTCTTGCTGCCGGGGGGGCGTGCCGACCAGACGATTTGTGAAGGGTGACGATGCCAGCCCTTCGGGGCAGACCGGGCTCTCCGGGAGGGCGAGCCCTTCCCGGGGCTGACCTCCTCCCAGGGGGTGATCGGTTCCGCAGGAACAGGCCACAAAGAGGGCGTACTCCGGGGCAGTGCGCTCGAAGCGGTCGGCCACACCGGGGGTCAGGATAATCCGGTCGTCCCCGGTGGCGATGATCGCTTCGTAGCCGGGCAGTTCCTCCATGAGTTTCATTCCCGCCTCGAGCCCCATCACAAAGATGGCCGTGGAGAGGGCGTCGGTGATGATCGCCCGGGGACCAACCACGGTGACGCTGGTCAGGCCCGATTCGCTGGGGTAGCCCGTGGCGGGGTCAAAGATATGGTGGTAGCGGACTCCCTCCTCCTCAAAAAATCGCTCGTAGGCCCCGGAACTCACCACGCTCTCGTCCCGGGAGGAGAGGACCCCCAGGTAGCGGTCCCGCTCTCCGCTGGGGTGCTGAAGGCCGATTCGCCAGGGGGTTCCCCGGGGATGCTCTCCCACGGTGACAATATCACCGCCGTAGTCCAGAAGGGCGTGTTGTATCCCGGCCTCCCGGAGAATTCTGGCCCCCTCGTCGACGGCGTAGCCCTTGGCGATCCCCCCCACGTCGAGGGCCATCCCGGGTCGGGGCAGAAAGACCGTTCGGCTCTCCTCGTCCACCACGAGGCTGCGGAAGTCCAGGGCTGACCGGGCCCGGAGAATTTCCTCTTTCGTCGGGACCGAGGGGGTTTCGGTTCCCATGCCCCAGAGTGCGATCAGGGGCGCGATGGTAATATCGAAGGCCCCTCCCGTGAGATGCCCCGCCTTGATTCCCTCGCGGATCACCAGAAGGGTGTCGTCCGAGACCTTCACAGGGGCCTGGCCGGCGTGGCGGTTCACCTCCAGGATTTCCGTGGTCTCGTACTCCTCCCGGTTGATACTCATCCGGTTCTGAATCTCCCGGGTTCGCTCGAAGGCCGCTGTCAGGGCCGGGCGAGGGTTGTTCGCCTCAAAGACGGTGATGGTCACCGCCGTGCCCAGAAGAAACTCCGTTTGGGAGCGCCTGGCCGGGGACGAGGCTGAGCATCCCCAGAGGAGGGGCACGGTCAGGAAGAGGGTGACCAGGAGAAGCCTGTTCCCCGGGGAAACCGCCGGATGCTGCCGCAGCGGGCGTAGCGGGCGCGGCTGCGACGTCAGACGGGGGAGAAAGAACAGGAAAGGGAGAGAGATTGTTGAAATTTCGGGTGCTCGCATGGTTCTGGTATACGGCATAACAGGAGAATTGTCACCCGCCCCGTTCTGGGCTACACTCGGTGCCCGGGAGCGCTCGCGCCTGGTGTTGTGCCCTGGTGTTGCCCGCAGGTTGTGCCTGCTGGTATCGCCTGCTGATGTCGCCCGGTGGCCGGCTCTCCCCTGATAACCCCGCGTATGCGCGCAATCTGGCAAGGAGAATCCAACCAATATGAACTTCTGGCAATCTATTCTGCTTGGCATCGTCCAGGGAATCAGTGAGTTTATCCCCATCAGCAGCTCGGGCCACCTGGTGGTCATGCGGGCCGTGCTCGGAATAGGGGAGATACCCCTGATCTACGATGTGGTCCTGCATATCGCCACCCTCATTGTGGTGATCGTCTTTTTTCGGGAACGAATCATGCGAATGATCGTGGCTCTTCTGCGGTGGTGCGGCAGGCGATCGCGCCCGGAGGATGCCCGGGAGTTGAAGCTGACCGTTCTGGTTATCCTGGCCACGATGGTTACCGTGGCGATCGCCCTGGTGATACGCCCCCTGGAGCTGCATAACGCCCCCCGGATCACGGCCGGAGCCTTTCTGGTGACGGCGACGTTTCTGGCGGTGGCCCACCTGGCAAAGGGGCGGGTCGGTTTTGACGGCATCGGCGGGCGTCACGCCCTGGTGGTAGGGGCTGTCCAGGGGCTGGCGGTGATTCCCGGTATATCCCGCTCGGGGAGCACCATCACGGCAGCGCTTTATTCGGGGATCTCCCGCGAGGAGGCCGGGGAGTTTTCCTTCCTGCTCTCGATCCCGGCAATTCTGGGGGCCCTGGTGCTGGAGATGCGCCATCTGGGAGAGCTGGGCGAGATGGTGAGTCCCCTGGCGATGGCCGGGGGATTCCTGGCCTCCCTGGTGTTCGGATTCCTCTCGCTCTCGCTTCTGGTCCGCCTGATTCAGGGAGGGAAGCTCTGGGTCTTCAGTTTCTACCTGGTCCCCCTGGGGATCTGGGGGCTCTTTGCCCTGACCTGAGCCGGGACTGGCCCCGCGCTGTTCTTCCCGCGGGGCCTCCTGCTACCCTCTTTCCGGCTAGATCTCCTGCGGAGCCGTGCCCAGAAGCAGGCTCGAGTTGTGTCCCCCAAAGCCAAAGGAGTTGGAGAGAGCCCTCGAGAAAGACGCCTTCACCGTTTCCCGGGGAAGCTGCAGGGGCGGCAGCTCCGGATCGGGGGTATCCAGATTCAGGTTGGCGGGGACTACCTGTTCGCGCAGCGCCTGGGTCGTGATAACCGCCTCAAGGCCAGCAGCCGCTCCCAGGAGATGGCCGTGGTAGGACTTGGTCGAGCCCACCAGAGGGACGTCCGCCGCATCGCCCAGGGCCTCGGCGATCCCCCGCAGTTCGGCGATATCCCCCACGGGGGTAGAGGTTCCGTGGGTGTTGATGTAGCCCAGATCCCCGGGAGAGACCCCGGCCTGGTTCAGGGCCATCTTCATGGAGAGTGCTGCTCCCCGTCCCTGGGGGTCGGGTGCAACCAGATCGCAGGCGTCGCCCGACATGCCGCAGGAAAGAACCTCTGCCAGAATGGGGGCTCCCCGGCGCCGGGCGTGGTCGTAGTCTTCCAGGATCAGCGTCGCCCCGCCCTCGCTCAGGACAAAGCCGTCCCGGTCGGTGTCGTAGGGGCGCGAGGCGGTTTCGGGAGAGTCGTTGCGCGTCGAGAGAGCCTGCATATTGCCGAACCCGGCGATCGAAATCTCGATCAGCGCTCCCTCGCTGCCACCGGCGATCATCACCTCGGCCATGCCGCTGCGGAGTACCATAAACGCTGTGGCGATGGCGTGATTCGCCGAGGCGCAGGCCGTCTGAAGCGAAATATTGGGACCGGTGACGCCCCAGATCATGCTCAGAACCCCCGCCGCAATGTTGCCGATCGACATGGGTACGTAGAAGGGGCTCACCCGGCGATGGCCACGATCTTTCAGGACCAGGGAGTTCTCGTGCTGGACCCCCAGCCCGCCCACGCCGCTGCCGTAGGAGATGCCTATTGTGCTTTTGTCCTTGATCGTTTCGAGCCCCGCCTGCAGGGCTGCTTCGCGGGTGGCCGCCGCCGCGTAGTGGCAAAAGGGCGCCATCCGTTTGGCCTTTTTGGCCAGATCACCGGAGAAGTAGTCCCGGTAATCGAAATCCTTCACCTCCCCGGCGATCTGCGTGGGCAGGTGCGATGCGTCGAAACGCGTGATGGGGCCGATCCCGGAACGACCCGCCAGGAGGGCCTCCCAGGTCTGCTCCACGGAGTTTCCCAGGGGATTCACCGTCCCCATACCGGTAATAACAACTCTTCTCTGGTTCATCAAATCCTCCCGTGGGGGTATCATGGTCCAGAGAAGGGGGGCGTGTCCTTCGGGATAATCGCTTTTTGGTGTGCTATTGTCTGATTAGTAAGGAGGGGAGCCGTGAAACTGCTTTTTTTCATCCGCTCCATGGAGATCACGTCGCGAAACCTGGGGTCGGGAACAGAGGACGATCCCGATACACACGAGCTGATTTTTTGCAGGCGGGGCAAGGGAACCCTGGTCCGCCGTGAAGCCTCCGTGGAAATTCAGGAAGGAAGTCTNCTCTTTAACCCCCGGGGGCGCCTGGTCTCTTCCCGGGGGCGAATGACGGTGGTGCAGATCCTCTTTGCCGAGGAACTCTTCTCTCCCCAGGTGAANATGGATCGCGAGGCCCTGTACGTTCTGGGAATCGTAAAGATCCACGCCCGGCGTCAGAACCATATCGCCCTCTCGAGGATCGGAACGGAACGGATGAACTCTCTCATGGAGGGAATGCTCTGGGAGTACCAGAATCGCTACCGNGGGTATTCCTGGGCGATCCGGCTCAAGCTGGTGGGGCTNCTGATCACCCTCATGCGGGATGCCCGGTTTAACATCTCCATCAAGGGCCTCAAGCCCTGGTCGAGCACGCGCATTCAGGACGCCGTGCTCTATCTCAACACGGACTACATGAACCCCATCAGTGTGGAGGATGTGCTGGAATCCTGCGGTCTCAGCCGCAGCCATTTTCACGCTCTCTTCAAGCGGGAGACGGGCCAGACCTTTGTGGAGTACCTCTCGGCGCTGCGCTGCACCCGGGCAGCGGAGCTGCTGGTGACCACGGAGAAAACGGTACTCCAGATCGCCACGGAATCGGGGTTCAACAACCTGAGCCATTTTTATCACGTCTTTCGCCGTCGCTACGGTATGAGCCCCGGCCAGTACCGCCAGCGTCAGAACATGGTCAGGGAACTTCCCGAAGGTTCCCCGTGAAAAGAGCGGGAGAATCGATTATTATCTAGAGATAGAGAGTCGGGACAGGGCGTGGGGATCACCCGTGGGGCGAGATCAACCCTGTGGCAGGATCAGCCCTGCAGGGGCCCTGCACGGAATGAACGACAAGGAGACGCCTGTGATCATAGAAACTGACCGAAGNGGCGGAGTAGCGGAGCTGGGGGAACTCTTGCAGCGGGTCTCGTCCGACCCCCGCGTACAGGGCCTCCTGATCTTCGCCTGCGGCGAAAACGGCTTTACCCCCGAAGAACTGGACCCGCTGTTGCAAAGCCAGNCCCTCCCCCTGGCGGGGGGAATATTCCCGGCGATCCTGGAGGGGGCGGANCGGCTGGAGCGGGGCACCATCGTGGTGGGGCTGGGAGTTCCCCTGCGGACCCTGGTTGTCCCCGGNTTGAGCNATCCCGACGTGGATTACACACAGTATCTGGAACGAGCTCTGGGGGGCGAGGATTCCCCCTCTCCGGGGTTCGATGCACCCACCGTGCTGGTCCTGCTGGACGGGCTCTCGCGTCGNATAGAACCCTTCGTGGAGGCCCTCTACAGGCTTCTGGGTGTGGGGCGCACCTACCTGGGCGGGGGTGCGGGCACCCTGGCCATGGACCAGGCTCCCATGATTCTTTGCAACCAGGGCCTTCTGGCCGACGCAGCCCTGGTGGGTTTTCTCGGGGCAGAATCATCTCTGGGGGTGAGCCACGGCTGGAACCCCGTGGCGGGGCCCTTCAGGGTCACCTCGTCGCGGGGTACAACCCTGGAAACCCTGGACTGGAAACCGGCGTTTCAGGTCTACCGGGACGTTCTGGAACGCCTCGGCGTCCACGCCATAGACCCGGGGGATTTTTTCGCCGTATCCCGCTCCTATCCCTTCGGAATTACCCGGGTAGGGGCCGAGCGGGTTGTGCGGGATCCCTATCAGCTCCACCCCGACGGATCCCTCACCTGCGTGGGGGCGGTGCGCCAGGGGGCGTTTGTTCATATCCTCCACGGCGACCGCCACTCCCTTGTATCGGCCGCCGCCGAGGCGCGGCGAATGAGCGAGCGAACGCGGGGTGCCCCGGGGGGGACCCGGTTCTTTTTTGACTGCATCTCCCGGGTGCTCTTTCTGAAAGAGTGCTACAGCGAGGAACTTGCCATGGTTCACGGTGCCGGGCAGCCCCTGGTGGGAGCCTGCAGCATCGGCGAGGTGGCGAACAACGGTCAGAGCTATCTGGAATTTTATAACATGACCTCCGTGGTTGCCGACCTTGCCGACGATCCCGTTGCCCTTCAGGAGGGAGCCTCCGGGCCGCTTCCGCCACAGCGCGCCGGGGAGGTCCCATGAGGGAACCACCAGCGCACCCCACCCCCCGCGATGATGTTCCCCTGGAGGTCCTCTACGAGCTGGCCCTCTCCATAGGAAACTCCCTGGACCTGAAAGAGAACCTGGAGCAATCGCTGCTGGCCTACCTGCGCACCCTCAACTGCTACGGTGGAGCGGTCTTCTCCGGCCGGGCCCTGTCCGATCCCCTGGTCTCCATCCCCCGGCCCCGGACGATCGCTTCTCATCGGGGGTACCAGGTGGCGATGGAAAACCCCGGCTGGCGTCCAGGCCGGGACCCGACGCTCCCCTGCCAGGGGCAGGGACCTGCGGGCTTTCACCATCACTGGTTCCCCCTGGAGGGGTTTGGCTGGCTCCTGCTCCTGCGTTCGCCCGCGCCCCTGGAGGAGCACCTCCAGAAGGCGCTCCTGGAAATCAACGGAAAGCTGGCCCGCTCGGCCTGGGGGTGTCGGGACAACGCCGCTCACCTCTGGGAATCGCGACAGCTTCTCTTCAACGTGCTGGACACCATCCCGGCGCGCGTCTTCTGGAAAGACCGCCTCCTCCGCTACAGCGGCTGTAACACCGCCTTTGCCAAGGATGCCGGGTGCAGCTCTCCCCGGGACCTGGCAGGCCGCGACGACACATCTCTCGGCTGGGCTGAACGGGCCGAGCAGTATCGCCGGGACGACGAAGCGGTTCTCGCCTCGGGCGTTCCGCGCCTTCGCTACGAGGAGGAACACCAGTTACCGGATGGAACCACGGGATGGTTCAGGACCAGCAAGATTCCCCTGCGCGATGAAGCGGGGGAGGTNATCGGTCTCCTGGGTGTCTCCGAGGATATCACCCGGGAGAAACGCGCCCGGGAGCGGTTGCAGAATCAGTTGCGCGAACGCGAGACCCTNCTGGCCGAGGTGCACCACCGGGTCTTTAACAGCCTCTCGGTCATCGCGAGTCTTCTCAGGCTTCAGGCCCAGGAGGAGGCCGATCCGGCCCGGGCCTTCGCCGCCATGCAGCTGCGTATCGAGACCATGGCCATGGTCTACCAGCACCTCTACTGCATGGACGATCACGCTGCCCTGGATATGGACGTCTACATTCGCGAAGCGGCCGAAAAGATCAGGATAACTCATCCCCAGGGGGCGCGGGTGCGCTTTCGCCTGGAGATCGATCCCCTGGCCATGGGTCTGGACCAGGCCGTGCCCTGCGCGCTGATCCTGAACGAGCTGGTTTCCAACGCCCTGATCCACGGCTATAACCGGGGCCAGGAGGGTGAGATCCTGATCAGACTCGCCCGGTGGGGTGACGATCTGATGCTGCGCGTGGAAAACGACGGGGCGTTCCTTCCTCGGGAGTTCTCTGCCCAAAGCCAGGGAAGACTGGGACTCACCCTGGTGCAGATCCTCGCCGACCAGCTNGAGGGAGAGGCCCTGCCACCGGAGCCCGGGCCGCCCGTGGCATTCGCGGTTCGGTTCCCCCGGAGGGGCGCCTCCTTCTATACCAACGGGTAGGTGGGGCGATGGGAGATGCGGCGATGGCTGCTTCGGCAACGGACAGGTTCGGTGATGGATAAAAAAGATTCCCTGATCACCCGGTGGGGCCGGGCACCCTTTCAGCGGGTCTTTACCATGATCACCGCCGTGGCTCTGATACCGCCCCTGGCGATCATCATCGCCACGGGGTTCGAGTACGGAGCAGCCCTGAAAGCGGATGCCCGGGACCAGGCCGTGTGGCACCTCACCACGCTGGCGCTCATCCAGAACACCGTTACCGCAGGAGTACGCCAGACTCTCAGTACCCTGGCAACGNTNCCGGCCTTTCTGGATGACCAGAGGGAAGAACAGGAGGNGATCCTTCGGGAGGTGCTCTGGCGAAATCCCGAGTATCTCCACATGGTGCGCACCGATACCCAGGGGATCACCAGGGTTGCTCCCCGTCTCGAGGAACCCCGGGATCTCTCGGGTCGTCTCCACGTCTCCCGGGCCCTGGCGGGCGAGGGGTTTGTGGCGGGTGAGTACGTTCGTGCTCTGGTAGATGGCGAGGCGGTCTTCCCCTACGCCGTGACTCTCCGTGACCGCTGGGGCCAGGTCTCGGGAGCGCTCACCNTGACCTATCGTCTCGGTGCCTACGGGGATGTGCTGGATCTGCTGAATATCTCNGAGGAAACCATAATCTGCATGGCCGACCACCGGGGGGTTACGCTTTTCTCGAACAGCCCCGGCTGCCTGGAGGCGGGNTTTGCCCGGTCCCTGCTCTTTTCTCCCGAGAGCCCGCTCCGGGGCGGGGAGGATCCTCTTCCCCGGGAGGAGGAAGTTCTCACCGGTCTCTACCGGAATCAGGAGGGGCAACGCACCTTTGTGGCTTCCCGGGCCCTGCGCCTTTCTCCCCTGGACCCGCCGTTTCTCTATCTGCTTCTGGCCCAGCCCGAGGAGGTGGTGCGCCGCCCGGCCCAGAGGATACTCCTGAGAAATCTTCTGATCATGATCTGCTCGGGAGCGGGGAGTCTGGGGATCGCGCTCTTCTTCTCGCGCCGCATGCTCCAGTCCAGGCTGGTCTATCTTATGGGGGCCGTCTCCCGGATCAGCCNGGGCGACCTTGCGGCCCGGGTCTCCCTGAACAACGCGCCCCGGGAGCTCTTGCGCCTGGCCCGTGCTGTGGACNATATGGCCGAGGCTCTGGAAGCGCGCAGCCACGAGCGGGACAGAACGGAGCAGGAGCTNTCGGCGTCTCTGGAAGAGCGGGAGGAGCTCCTTCGCGAGGTGCACCACCGGGTCAAGAACAATATGCAGCTTATTTTGAGCATTCTNCATCTGGAAGCAGACTACCGCGAAGACCTGGAGAGCTTTGTGGTGCAGCTCGAAAGCCGTCTCAGGGCGATCGCCTCGGTCCACGAGAGTCTCTACGGTGGGAGCTCCTTCGCCTCGATTCCCCTGGAGGAGCTTCTGGAGCATCTGGTTGTGGTGAGNCGGGGGATCTATCCCGATATAACCGTGGATATTCGGATGGGTCCCGGGAACGCTTGGGTTCATCTNGATCAGGCTGTGCCTCTGGCGCTTGTGGTAAACGAGCTTCTGGCAAACGCGGCGCTCCACGGGGCGGGGTCGGATGGGGTCGCGCGGATTTGGATCTTCTTTCGGGAGATCTCCCCCGGGGACGAGCGTGGGGAGGGTGGATTCTTTCTGGAGGTTCACGATGGGGGGCCGGGTTTTGGTGGTGACTTCGGGGGGGCGCAGGCGCTCTCCATGGGGATGATCCTGCTTCATGCTCTGGCTACGCAACTGGGGGGAACTCTGGAGTTTTCCCGGAGCGAGCTCTGNGGAGGTGCCCGGGTGGTTCTCGGGGTTCCTGCGCGGCAGGAGCGGTCCTGAGGTGTTCCCCGTGAGGGCCCGGAAGCACCCGGGCCGGGGAGGGGTTACAACTCCCTGATTTCCTCCTCCGGCAGGTCCGTGAAACGGGCAATGTCCTCTGGCNGGAGTCCGGCGGCTTTCATTCTGCGCGCGGATTCAATGCGCTTTGCCCGTTCTTCCTCGCG
>NZ_KB891693.1 GCF_000373545.1 Alkalispirochaeta alkalica DSM 8900 | reverse complement strand
CCGAGGAGGATCGCTACTATCCTGTTCCCCTGGTCTATGTGGCCAACCCCGGGGAGCACCATTTTCTCGATGACTACGATTACGAAGAGGATGAATGGTGGGATTAGCCCACCCGAGGTGATGCTACATACCCTCCCCGCCCCCGCAGCCTGGTTCGCCGGCGCGGAGCAGGCTGCGGATGCGGGCCCGAGAGAAGGACCTGACGCAGTGGATGCGTGAGTGATTGGAGGGGAGCCGCAGGCTGCCCTGCCGGGCCCGGCAGGGCCGGAGCGATCAGCGGAGCCCCGCAAAGCACGACCCGAGCGAAGGCGAGGGGCACGCCCTGCCCCCCAGAGACCACCCTGGACCAGAAGAGAACTCCCGACCAGCGAAAGGTGCAGGTGCTCTCCCCCGAGGGCAGTTTACGGATGCCTTCGTTCCGGCGCAGGGCTGGCAGGGCTGGCAGGGCTGGCAGGGCTGGCAGGTACTGGCAGGGGCTGCTCCAACCCCCTTCGCTCGATGGAAAGGGGACGAGAGACCGCTGGAATTTCCCTTTGCGAAGAAGCAGGAGTCGGTGTATACTGAATGTGCAAACGATTGCATTACGGAACACGATCCAGCAGGAGAGGAAAGTATGTCTGAAACGCGAATGACCGTGAATCCCCCCGCCGAACGGCTCCAGGGGAATCTTCCGCGGATAGGGATCCGCCCTACCATCGATGGTCGTCTGCGGGGTGTCCGGGAAAGTCTGGAGGAGCAGACCATGAATATGGCTCGCGCTGCAAAGAGACTTTTTGAGGAGACGCTCCGGTATCCCAACGGGCTCCCCGTGGAGGTTGTTATCTCCGATACTACCATCGGCCGGGTTTCCGAGGCTGCCCGGTGCGCGGCTCAGTTCGAGCGGGAGGGAGTGGCGGTCTCTCTCACGGTGACGCCTTGCTGGTGCTACGGTTCGGAGACGATCGATACCACGCCTCTCATTCCCAAGGCGATTTGGGGGTTCAATGGAACCGAGCGGCCCGGGGCGGTCTACCTCGCGGCGGCTCTGGCGGGGCACGCCCAGAAGGGGATTCCCGCTTTCGGGATCTATGGCCAGGATGTTCAGGACAGCGATGATCAGAGTATCCCTGCCGATGTGCGGGAGAAGCTCCTGCGCTTTGCCCAGGCCGGTCTCGCTGTGGCCTATATGCGCGGGAAGAGCTACCTCTCCATGGGGGGGTCCAGTATGGGGATCGCCGGATGTTACGTGACCGAGAGTTTTTTCAAAGATTATCTGGGTATGCGGAACGAATATATCGATATGACCGAGTTTATCCGCCGCATGGATCAGGAGATTTACGATACCGACGAGTACGTTCGCGCTCTGGCCTGGGTCAAAGAGCACTGCCAGGAGGGGGATGATCCCAACCAGCCCGAGCACCAGCGAACACGGCAACAGAAGGATCAGGACTGGGAGATCAGCGTCAAGATGGCTCTGATCGCCAGGGATCTGATGACGGGGAACCCCCGTCTTGCAGAAAGGGGGCACGGCGAAGAGGCTTTGGGCCATAATGCCCTGGCGGCAGGGTTCCAGGGGCAACGCCAGTGGACCGATTTTATGCCCAACGGCGATATGATGGAGGCTATCCTTACCTCCAGTTTTGACTGGAACGGGATTCGCCAGCCCTACATGGTGGCTACAGAGAACGATAACCTGAATGCCATGACCATGACCTTCGGCCATCTTCTCACGGGGAGTGCCCAGATTTTTGCCGATGTCCGCACCTACTGGAGTCCCGAGGCGGTTCACCGCGTCACGGGCACGGAGCTCACGGGCCGGGCTGCCGGGGGAATCATCCACCTGATCAACTCCGGTCCCGCAGCGCTGGATGGAACGGGAGAGCAGGAAATCGATGGAAAACCGGCCATGAAGCCCTGGTGGCAGGTTACCCCCGAAGAGGCCCAACGCTGCCTCAGTGCAACGAAGTGGCGTGCGGCAGAGCTGGGCTACTTCCGGGGTGGGGGCTGGAGCACGGACTATACCACCCGGGGAGAGATGCCTGTCACGATGGCCCGAATCAATATTGTGGCGGGCCTGGGGCCGGCTCTCCAGATCGCCGAGGGCTGGGCTGTGGAGATTCCCGAGGATGTTCACGCGACTCTGGACGACCGGACAAATCCCACCTGGCCCACTACCTGGTTTGTGCCGCGCCTGGCCGATAACAGCCGGTTCCGCGATGTCTACACGGTGATGGCCAGCTGGGGTGCTAATCACGGTGCGATCGGCTACGGCCACTACGGGGCAGATCTGATTACTCTGGCGGGGATGCTGCGAATTCCTGTGTATATGCACAATATCCCCGAGGACCAGATTTTCCGGCCCAGCGCGTGGACGCTCTTCGGAATGGATCTGGAGTCGGGTGATTTCCGGGCGTGCCAGAACTTTGGCCCCCTCTACAAGGGATCCTGAGAGGGCCGGCTACGATGCTTCGAGGAATAAAGAGCATTATCAGTCCCGAGTTGCTCCACGTGCTGGCCTCCATGGGCCACGGTGATGAACTGGTCCTGGGCGACGGGAACTTTCCCGCCGCCACGTTGGGTCGCCGGGTTGTCAGGGCCGATGGTCACGGGGTGCCGCCCCTGCTGGAGGCGATTCTCCAGCTCTTTCCGCTGGATACCTTTGTGCCCCAGCCGGCGGCCCTCATGGAGGTTCTGCCCGGCTCGGGGGACCCTCCTGCGATATGGGAGATCTACGGGAACATCCTCTGCGAGGCTCATCCTCCCCACGCCGGGGCGGGGTTCGAGATGGTAGAGCGCTTTGCCTTCTACGAGCGGGCCAGCCGGGCCTTTGCCGTGGTTGCTACGGGCGAGACCGCGCTTTATGCGAACATTATTCTGAAAAAGGGTGTTATCACCGATTAGGGCCCCCCTCCCGGGAGGCCCGGGTTTCCGGTTTTTGGGCTGCCGTTCCCGGGCAGCCCTTTTTTTTTGCCCAGCCACTCTTTCGCCTCCCGTATCCTCTATCCTCTATCCTCTATCCTCTATCCTCTATCCTCTATCCCTATCTTCCTTCTATCCTCCTTGCTTCTCCTCCAACAGTCCCTCACCTTACCCCAACACTCCCCACTACTCCCTCTGGAAACCTCTGAGCACCCGCCGTGCTGAAGAAGAAAAAAGAATCTTGCGCATTTCTTTCTTATGACTTATTATTTGTTAATGAAAGGCGGATCAACAGGTTATGATTCCACAGCTTAACGAAAAGGAACAGCAAATACTCGCTCTTCTGGTGGGAGACCCCAACCTGGGGGTCACCGATCTCGCAGAGCATCTGGCTGTGTCAGCCGTAACGATGAGAGCCTATCTGAAGAGCCTCAGCGAAAAAGGCTACCTTTACCGGGTTCGGGGAGGCGCGGTACCCACACTTCATCCGGAGATCATCGAACGAGAACAGTCCCGACAAACAGAGAAACACGCCATAGCCCGAATGGCAGCCNGGATGGTCCAGGACGGCGACACCATCATGATCGAGGCAGGCACAACCACGGCCATGATCGCCCGGTTCCTGCTGGGAAAACGGGACATCAGCGTTGTCACCAACAACGCCTTCGCCNTGGGCCACTGCCGGGGNAACCCGGGACTCCGCGTCCAGGTTGTGGGCGGCGAATACCGCCCCGCCACGGAGAGCATCGTGGGCCCCGTGGCACTGGAACACATCAAGCGTTTCCGCGTGCGGATCGCCTTTGTGGGAACCGACGGATTCTCCGCCGCCCACGGCCTCTCGACCCACCTGGTTGAGGGTGCCGAGGTGGTGAAGGCCATGGCGGCCCAGGCCGATCAGGTGGTCGTCCTGGCCGATAGCAGCAAGTTCAATAAAAGCGGCTTTGTCAAGGTGCTTCCCCTGGAAGAGGTCACCACTATTATCGTGGACAGCGATCTCTCTCCCGAGGATGCCCGGGCGATCGAAGAACTGGGACCGCAGGTTCTGCGGGCAGGAACAGAATCGGAGGAATAATGGCAGACACAGTGCTTCTTCCACAGCAGGGAAACTCCGTGGAGAGCGTGATTCTCTTGCAGTGGACAAAACAGGTGGGAGAAACGGTAGAACCGGGAGACGTGCTTTGCGAGGTGGAGACCGATAAGACCACCATGGAGGTTGAATCCACCGCTGGAGGGACCCTCCTGAAACACCTCTTTCAGGAGGGAGACGAGGTCCCGGTAAAAACAGCGATCGCCCTCGTGGGGGAACCGGGCGAGATCCCCGATATCGCCCCCCCGGGGGGAGCAGAGAGCCCGGAAGAACAAGAAAGCTCCCGACGATCACCCGAGACACCCTTGCCTGGAGCAACTGCTCACCGGGGTGATATCCCGGCAAAAACTCCGGAGGGGCCATCCTCCCCTGCCGGCGAAATCAGCGCAGCAGAATTTTCNGGAATCGCGGCGAGTCCCCGGGCACGAACTCGCGCCCAGGCCGAGGGAATCGAGGTGGGAGCACTCCCCGGCTCGGGTCCTGGAGGGCGAATCATCGAGCGCGATGTGATCGAATCCCTCGCCCGCCGGGAGGAAAGGGAGCAGCGCGAGCCCCGTTCCGANCAGCTTCCCCGTCCCGAGGCGGAAACGCCACCGCCCGTGGANAGCACCCTGCCCCTTCAGGGTGTCAGGAAGGTTATCGCCCGGCGCATGCGGGAATCCCTGGCTACAACGGCCCAGTTCACACTCCAGACCAGCGCCGATGCCAGGGCGCTCCTGGCGCTGCGCACCCGTTTCAAGAAGGACGGTGGCCCCCTCGGCCTCGATCAGATCACGATCAACGACATGATCCTCTTCGCCGTGGCCCGAACCCTTCCCGACTACCCGGCCCTGAACGCCCACCTGCAGGACGACGAGATCCGCCGGTTCAGNCGGGTNGATCTCTCCTTCGCCGTTGACACCGAACGGGGTCTCATGGTGCCGACCATAGCATCGGCGGACACCCTCTCGCTCCGNGATCTGGCCGAACAGGGCAAGAACCTGGCGCAGCGGTGCCTCTCGGGCACAGCCTCCGGCNAAGATCTGGCACCAGGGACGTGTACCATCACGAATCTGGGTTCCCTGGGGATCGAGGCCTTCACACCCGTCCTGAATCCTCCCCAGGTGGCGATTCTGGGTGTGAACACCATTACCGTAAAGGCCGTTCTGGACGAGNACGGCCAGGTGCAGCACCATCCGCATATCGGGCTCTCCCTCACGGTGGACCACCAGGCGGTGGACGGGGCGCCGGCGGCGCGCTTTCTCCNGGAACTGGCCCAGCGCGTNTCGCGGATAGACCTTCTGCTGGCGCGATAAGAGAGGGAGCAATGAAACACTACGACCTGATTGTTCTGGGAGGGGGACCCGCCGGATACATTGCAGCCGAACGCGCTGCCGCCCTGGGAAAGAAGGTTCTCCTGGCAGAGAAAAAAGCCATCGGGGGAACCTGTCTGAACGAGGGCTGTATTCCAACAAAATCGCTTCTCTACGGGGCAAAGATATATCACCAGTCCAGAAATTCGGCCTCCCTGGGGGTCATGGCCCGGGAGGTCACCTTCGACCTGGAGACCGCCATGAAGCACAAAGCTTCGGTGATCTCCACGCTTCAGAAGGGAATCCTGGGGCAACTGAAACGCCTGGGTGTCGAACTCCGCACAGGCGAGGGCAGATTTCTCCGCCCCGGCCTTGTATCCATCGATGGCGAGGAGATCCAGGGGCGGTTCATCCTTCTTGCCCAGGGAAGCTCCAGCGCCCGACCTCCCATTCCCGGATCCCGGGAGAATCCCCGGGTCGTGACCAGTACGGAAATTCTGGAGATCCGGGAGCGACCAAAACGGCTCGCCGTGATCGGGGGCGGCTACATCGGGATGGAGTTTGCTGCTTTCTTTGCCTCAATCGGCACCGACGTTACGGTGATAGAGATGATGCCCGAGATCATCCCCACCCTGGATCCCGAGATGGCCCGAAACCTGCGGTCCCATCTGCCGGGGATAACCTTCCGCAGGGGATACCGGGTTGACCGGATCCAGGAAGGAACCCTCCATATCAGCCCGGTTCAAAGTGATTCCTCCGCCACCGCAGCCGCCACTGGAGCCGCCACTGCAACCGGAGCGGAAACGATCCAGACCGATCTGATCCTCCTTGCCACGGGCCGCGTATCCCGCGCCGTTGAAGAAGGGCTCGGAGAGGCCGGCGTGGCCCTCCACGAGGGATGCGTGGTGGTTGACGAGTACCTGCAGACGAACCTGCCCGGCGTCTACGCGGCAGGAGACATCACGGGCAGGATGCTCCTCGCCCATGCCGCCTATCGCATGGGCGAGGTGGCTGTCTCTCACATGTTCCGCGGTGATTCGCTCCCGGACGGGTCGAGAACCGCCGCAGGGCGCCAGAACTGGCCCAATAAAATGCGCTTCGACACCATCCCCTGGGTGGTCTTCACGAGCCCCGAGGTGGCTGGCTGCGGACTCACCGCCCGGGAAGCTAACTCCCGGGGCTACCAGACCGAGACGGTCACCCTCCCCCTGATGGTGAGCGGACGCTACGTGGCAGAACACCCCCGGGAACGGGGTACCGTCACCGTCGTGGTGAACGCCCGTGACAGGCGCCTGCTGGGGGTTCAGATGCTGGGAAGCGGCACCAGCGAGATTATCCACAGCGCCGCCGCCATGATAGAGACGGGCTGGACTGTGGAGAACCTGCGGAAGATCGTCTTCCCCCACCCCACGGTGAGCGAGGCCCTGCGCGATGCCCTCTGGGCGGTCCCTTCGGGATCCCCCCGGGATATGACACCTCATGCCACGGGATCAGAAAGGGCTGGTGAAGCACAGAATACCGTTGAAACACCGAAAACCCCTGGAACGAAGACACACAGAAAGGATACCAACCATGCCTAAGGAACAACTTGTCCACCCCCGGGATGTACGTAAAAAAGACACCCTCACGATTGCCCCCATCCCCGTGAATCACTACCAGAGCGATCCCGAAGCGGAGAAAAAACGCTACGGGATCCAGCGACTCCAGCGGGTATACCACGACATGATGGTAATCCGCGAGTTCGAGACGATGCTCAATACCATCAAGATGACCGGCGAGTGGGAGGGAATCGCCTACAACCACGCAGGCCCGGCCCACCTCTCTATCGGGCAGGAAAGCGCCGCTGTGGGTCAGGCCATACACCTCGATGCACAGGATTTCATCTTCGGCAGCCACCGGAGCCACGGCGAGATCCTGGCCAAATGCTTCTCGGCGATTGACCAGAGCGATGAGACGACCCTCCAGAGCGTGATGGAGACCTATCTGGGGGGGGANATCCTCCGGGTCCTGGAAAAGCAGGGCACGGCCGGNTCGGCGAGGGACCTGGCTGAAGATTTTATCCTCTACGGAACCCTGGCGGAGATCTTTGCACGCNACACGGGACTCAACCGGGGTCTGGGCGGATCCATGCACGCTTTCTTTGCTCCCTTCGGGAGCATGCCCAACAACGCGATCGTCGGAGGAAGCGCCGATATCGCCCTGGGATCGGCCCTGTACAAGCGTATCAACGGAAAACCGGGGATCGTCATCGCGAACATTGGCGACGCCAGCGCTGCCTGCGGTCCTGTCTGGGAAGCGATCATGATCGCCGCCATGGATCAGTACCGCACGCTCTGGCCCGAGGAGGCTGGCGGCGCCCCCNCGGTGATCTTCAACTTCTTCAACAACTTCTACGGAATGGGCGGGCAGACCGTGGGAGAGACCATGGGCTTCAAGATTCTCGCCCGTCTTGGAGCGGGTGTGAACGAGGACAATATGCACGCCGAGCGCGTTGATGGCTCGAATCCCCTGGCCGTGGCCGACGCGATCCTCCGGAAGAAGGAGGTCCTGGCACAGGGGCGCGGTCCCGTGCTCCTCGATACCATCACCTACCGGATCAGCGGCCACTCCCCCTCGGACGCCTCCAGCTACCGCTCCAAAGAGGAGATCGACCTCTGGAAGGATCACGATCCGATCGGGGAGTTCCGCTCGTATCTGCTGGAAAACGGTATGGCCGACGAGTCCACCCTCCAGGATGTGGACCAGCAGGTCCGGGAAAAACTGATCAAGGCGACTCGCCTGGCCGTTGATCTGGAGGCGAGCCCCCGCATGAACCCCGAGGCCATTGCCGGCTACATGTTCAGTAACGGCCGCGCTGAGGCTCTTGATCAGGGAGAGCCCCGGGTGCTTCTTCCCCTGGAGGAAAACCCCCGGGTGAAACAGCTCGAGAAGAAGGAACGCTTCGCCATCGGCCCCGACGGCACGCCCGTGTCCAAAATGAAGACCTATCAGCTCCGGGACGCCCTCTTCGAGGCGATGATCCACCGCTTTTACAAGGACCCCACCATGGTGGCCTACGGCGAGGAGAACCGGGACTGGGGGGGCGCCTTCGCTGTCTACCGGGGTCTCACCGAAGCACTTCCCTACCAGCGCCTCTTCAACAGCTCCATCGCCGAGGGTGCCATTGTCGGCAGTGGCGTGGGCTACGCCCTCTCGGGAGGCCGTGCCGTGGTCGAACTGATGTACAATGACTTTATGGGCCGTGCCGGCGATGAAATTTTCAACCAGATGGCGAAGTGGCAAGCCATGAGCGCCGGTGTTCTTANCATGCCCCTGGTGGTACGGGTCTCGGTGGGGAGCAAATACGGTGCGCAACACTCCCAGGACTGGTGNAGCATAACCTCCCACATCCCCGGCCTGAAGGTCTATTTCCCCGCGACTCCCTACGACGCCAAGGGGATGCTCAACCAGGCCCTGGCAGGAACTGACCCGGTCATATTCTTCGAGAGCCAGCGTCTCTACGANATCGGGGAGCTCTTCCACACCGACGGCGTACCCCGGGAGTACTACGAGATCACCCCGGGGGAACCGGACATCAAGAAGGCAGGTACGGACCTCACCATCGTGACCATCGGAGCAACCCTCTACCGCGCCCTGGAGGCTGCCCGGGAACTGGAGGAGCGCTACGGAATCTCTGCAGAGGTTATCGACGCCCGCTTCATCAACCCCCTGAATCTGGAACCGATCGTTGAATCGGTCCGCAAGACNGGTCGTCTCGTCCTCGCCTCCGATGCCGTGGAGCGGGGGAGTTTTCTCTATTCCCTGGGTGGAACCGTGGCTCAGCTCGCCTTTGACTACCTCGACGCGCCTCCCGTGGTAGTGGGGTCCCGCAACTGGATCACCCCCGCTTCGGAGCTGGAGGATTCCTTCTTTCCCCAGAAGGAATGGATCATCGACGCGATCCACGAGAAGATACTCCCCCTGCCGGGCCATCGGGTGTCGACGGTCCAGACGAATGGGGAACTTCTCCGGCGCTACCGGGAGGGAGTCTGATTTCATGACAAAAATGACACCCGAGACGTTTCAGGCAGCCCTGCGGGGCTGCTCCTGGAACGGTTCCAGAGCGCTCACGGTCCGGGCTGTTCCCACGGGGGAAGCGGAACGGTATCAGCAGGAAAGACCGGGAGAGAACGCTCCGATACTGGAGATATCCCCCGAAGCAAGCTCCCTGGAAGACCTTGTGGAGCAGTGGATCGCCTACACTCGCCGCAGCGGAATGACACCGGGAGTTGTCCTCTGGGGTTCCCGGTGTTTTCTCCTGGGCGAGAACCAGGATTCTCTGGGGATACCCTGCCCGCTGACTTCGGGAAAAAAAGATCTCCCCCAGGAGCGTTCTTCGATAATTCGTAACAAGGTGACGCTCATCACGGGAGGAGCCCAGGGGTTCGGCCTCGAGATTGCCCGGGAACTGGCGGCAGCGGGAGCCCAGGTCATCCTGGCGGACCTGAATCTTCAGGGTGCCCGGGAGGAGGCAGAAAAACTCAACGCCCTGTGTCAGGGGATGCGCCATCTCGCCTTGAGCCTGGATGTAACGAAGGAAGAATCGGTGCACGCCCTCTACGGAGAGGTGCTTCGCCACTACGGCGGCCTGGATCTGGTGATCAGCAACGCCGGAGTTCTGAAGGCGGGAAGCGTCCGGGATCTCGAACTCAGGGATTTCCAGCTGGTAACAAACGTAAATTACACCGGCTTCTTTCTCATGACAAAGCACGCCGTCCCGATCCTGACGAATCAAAACGCAGCGGCCCGGGCCGTTGCAGCCCGGGATGATCAACCTGTACCTCCCTTCAGCACCGATATCATCGAGATTAACTCCAAGAGTGGCCTCTCGGGAAGCAACCGGAACGGGGCCTACGCGGGGAGCAAATTCGGTGGCATCGGCCTGGTCCAGAGCTTCGCCCTGGAGCTGATCGCGGACAACATCAAGGTCAACGCTGTTTGTCCGGGGAATTTTCTGGACGGCCCCCTCTGGAGCGATCCCGAGGAGGGGCTCTTTGTGCAGTACCTGCGAACGGGGAAGGTCCCCGGAGCAAGAACGCTGGAAGATGTTCGCCGTGCCTACGAGGAGCGGGTCCCCATGAAACGGGGCTGTACCGGCCGGGACGTGGTGCGGGCGATTCTCTACGTGGTAGAACAGCAGTACGAGACGGGCCAGGCCCTCCCCGTTACGGGAGGGCAGGAAATGCTGCGATAGCGCGTTCGCCGAGGTCCTCGGGACGGTGGAGGTCGCTGCCACGGGCGACCTCACCGTAGCGGGTAATCCGGTCCGGCAGGGGTAGCTCAGCCAGGGGATTTTCCCGGTGGAAGAGCCCCCATCGGGGATCCAGGGCAGAAAGCTTCTCGTGGGCGATCAGCCCCCAGGTAGTAGTCACGAGGTGGCGGAACTCGGGCTGCATCACTTCCGGGCAGGTGAAGACCTGTCGGCTGGAATTGATATCAACACCGCTTATTTCCATCAGCCCATAACCTTCCGAGAGCGTTCTCACCCGCTGTAGCTGTTGCCTGGTATTCCGGGGCGGCATGTAGGTAACCGCCCGAAAACCGATCCGGGGCAACTCCAGGAAGAGTTCGTCAAGGAAGGCATCCTCGAAGGCCTGGGCAGCCTTGTCGCCTGTGGGTGATTCCCCCACGTCGCCCAGATAGGCGTAGGCCGGGACGGCACCGATCTCGTTCCCGAAGGCCACGACCTCTTCCACGGGCAGGCACTCCGCCGGGGCAGGCTGGATAAAGAAGCTCTCCACAAAGTTCCCCTTGAACGCTCCCAGGAGATCGTAGTGGTAGTGGGGGTTCTCCCGATCGAGGAGCACCCCTTCCTGCGTTGGTGAGAGGGTCAGCCCGAAATCCCTGTTCAGTACCCGGACCAGTTTCTCCCCTCGCCCGAAATGGTCCTCCATGAGGCGGGCCAGAGCGGAGAGAATATGTCGTTCCGTGACGCTCCCGCCCCGGTCAGCCCAGGAGAGTGGCAGCACCTGACGATCAAAATCGATCTCCGGAAGTCCCCGGGAAGCAAGAATTCCGTTGAGACCCTCTACCTGGGCCCGATTCCGTTCGTTTCGGACCCTCTGAAGCGGAGCCAGGAACGCTTCCACCCGGGGAACCATCGGAAGCGGGACCCCATGAAGAACGATATAGGCGATACCGATGGAATCGGGGTTGTTCAAGCGTCTCGTCGAGAAGGGAGTGTTCTCAAAACTGACCCGCAACTCCGCCCCCACGGTGGAACCAATTCCCACGATGCGCGCTGCCTCCACAAGCTCACGGGCAGCGCCAATCGAGTCGTGGTCCACACTCCCCACAGCGCGGAGGCCACTCCAGCGGGCCAGGAAGGCCGCTGCCGAAGGCGAGTAGGGGCTGAAGGAATAATGGGTATGAACGTGGTTGTTGACTTCCTCTGTCTGCGGTCGGCCGGCAAGGGGGGCCTCCCGGGAGGCGACAAGGTCTCGAAGAGCCTGGAGCCGCGCTTCCTGGCTCTCCTGTTCCAGCGCAACGAGATGCTTCGCTATCTCTTTCATGGTGTCAGAAACTCCTGTGATGTCCTTTCCGGGGGATCGGGCGCCCCCGGAATAGCTGCAAATAGTCGCGGAATCAGGACTCCTGCAAAACGGCAACGACCTCCTGGATCACCCGCTCGGCGTCGTCGTTGGCCACCTGACAGGTTCCGGCCGCCACGTGGCCACCCCCGCCATAGGAGAGCATGAGCTCACCGATGTTTGTGGTGCAGCCCTCATGGAAGATCGATTTTCCCACGGTGAGGACCGTGTTCTGCCGTTTGAACCCCCAGAGGATCTGTACCGAAACGGTCGCTTCGGGGAAGAGTGCGTACTTCACAAACCGGTTCCCCGCATAGATTGTCTCCTGGGTACGCATATCCACCACCAGAACCTGCTCATCCATTCTGCCCACTGACCTGAGCTGCTTCTGGAAGAGCTCGCGGTGCTCCTGATAGAGGTCGACCCGCTCGGCCACATCGGGCAGACCCAGAATATCATCGATATCGTGATCCCGACAGTAATCGATCAGATCCATCATGAGCTGGTAATTGGAAATGCGGAAGTTCCTGAACCGGCCGAGGCCCGTCCTGGCGTCCATGATAAAGTTCAGGAGGTTCCACCCCTGGGGATTCAGCACCTCTTCCATGGTGAAATCAGCGCTGTCGCCCTTGTCCACGGCGATCATCATCTTTTCACTGATCGACGGGAAGGCCTGCTCCCCCCCGAAGTGGTTATACACAACCCGGGCGGTGCTGGGCGCCGAGGGATCGCAGATGTAGCGGTCTTTTTCCCCTACCCGCACCGACTCGGAATAATGATGATCGAAAGCTTGATACACCCCTTCTACGTAGGGGAGATTTGTCGTGATATCATCACCGGAGATTGCAATGAGCCCATCCTGCATGTCCTTCGGGTGAACGAACTTTATTTCGTCTATCAGGCCCCGATCGCGGAGCAATACCGCACACACGAGCCCATCGAAATCGCTTCGGGTCACGAGCCGGAACTTCTTGTCGCCTGATTCCATTACACCTCCGCCTGCGAAACCAGTGTACCCGAATAAGATTGATTTCTCAAGTAAAAGCCGGAAAAGCATTTTTTATCCCACACCATCTCCCGGAACATGGCAGAATACCCCGAGGCACCCGAATAGAGGAGAATCAGAATGGACAATTCTATCTCCTTGTACTATAACGAGACTCGATGGAACGGAAGGAATCACACCAGACAGACTCCTCCCGGCGGGAGACCTTTCTCGCCTGCGATGTGGGGGGAACCAACACCAGCTGCGCCCTGGTAGAGCGCAGGGGCAGGGGCTTCTCAATTCTTGAGCGCTATCAGTACAAGTCACAGCAGCTTTCCTGCCTCGAGGAAGCCCTGGAAGATGTGCGGGGACATCTCGCACAACTCCCGGCCGACCTGAAGCCCCGGGCAGCCTGCACGAGCGGCGCCGGACCCGTCCGGGACGGGCGTTGCCACCTGACAAACCTCTCCTGGGACATCGAGACCTCCTCCCTCGAATCCCTTCTGGGGGTTCCCGTGGCGGTGATAAATGATTTCACATCGATCAGTTACGGCATCCCCCTCCTCGACACCGGCGATTCCGGAAAGATCACGCGGGTTTTTACTCCCTCCGGTGATCCTGCTCCATCCTCGGGCCAGACCGTACGCGCCGTGGTGGGAGCCGGCACGGGGCTCGGCGTGGGATACGTGGTGGAACACCAGGGAGAATACCTGGCTCTTCCCTCGGAGGGGGGGCACGCACCGTTCGCTCCCTGCGACGACTTCAACCGGGATCTTCTCGATTATGTCTCCCGCCACGAACCGGCTCCCCCGGGGGCCGAATGCTTCGTCTCCGGCCGGGGAATCACCAACATGCTCGCCTTTTTCCGCGAGACGGGTCGCATCTCCCGGGATTCAGCCCTCTTCTCACCTCCGCCGGAAACCGATCTGGCTCAACTGGTGTCCCGCGAGGCCTCCCGGGGGGACGAGGCAGCCCGGGAAATCATGAGCCGTTTTGTCACCAGCTACGGCCATGCCGCGAAGGCCGCAGCCCTGCACTTCCTTCCTCTGGGAGGACTCTATCTGGCAGGAGGAATCGTGACGAAGAACGAGGAGTGGTTTCTGGGCGAGGACCGTTTCATCGCAGCCTTCCACGGCAGTTACCGGAAAAACATCCAGGACCTGCTTCGGAGCATCCCCGTCTTTATCGTCCGGGATTACGAGGTATCTCTCTACGGCGCGGCCTACGGAGCCTATCTGACGACGCGCCGATAACACCCGACGGCCCCTCCCGGGAGGGGATTGTCGCTACAGGGAAGGAACAAAACCGATGAAGAACGACGAGACACCCCGAACTACACCGCCCATCTCACCCGCCCTGGGGCAGCGTCTGCTCGAGTCGGGCGTGGATGTCGAGCGATCCCTCCAGATTCTGGAGAACCTGAACCGTGGCGACTATGACTCGATCGAACCGATTCGTCCCCAGGGAATACCCCGGATCGATGGAGAGCAGGTGATCGACCGAACCTGTGAGGTGACCCTCACCATTTCCGGGGAGCAGTACCAGAGGAGGCTCCAGGAGCTGGCCCCCGAGATTCCCCGGGAACGCTTCGGCCGCCCGGAAGGGAAGAACCGCATCCTGTCCCAGGAAGATCTTGAAAATATCGGAGTTCTCCTTTATCCCTATCTCTCCTACGGAGTCCTCAACGGCGGGAGCGCAACCAGCTACGGCGACAGAAAAAAGAACGAGGCCCTCGATGCGCAGTTGCTCGATCTCTACCAGGAGGAGTTCGCCCGTCTGGCACCGGAACTCGCGGGGAAACCCAAGGGGATAACCCCCGCCTGGGTAAACCCCGACGGCTCCCGGGGAGCAAGTTTTCTGGAACTCAAATTCCGGATGGTCCTGCTGGCGGGGTTGCGATACAAAACCACGGCAGCACGCTTTCAGGTGACGCCTCCCGGAGAACTGACTCCGGGCCTGCCCTTTTTCGAGATGACCAGTCATGCAACCGAGGCGCCTCTGCGGGAAGCCTACCGGTCCTTCCGGGAAAGCCCGCTCCTGCGGGATCTCCCCGGCCGGGAGGAGGCCCTGGAGACCGAGCACGCCCTGCAGCCCCTTCTGGCGGCCTTTACCCACAGTTCCCGGGGACGGCCCCGGGGAGTATTCGCCGAAGCCTTCGGCACACCGGGAGAACCCCTGGGCCTCCCCGGTGGCCACGGACAGAACTTTTCCGTTCTGGCACCGGTCTACCGGAAGCTCTTTGCCCGGGGAAAACGTTTTGTTTATATCGGCAACGTGGACAACCTGGGGTGCACCCTGGACCCGGTATCGCTGGCCATAACGGCCCTGCGGCAGGCTCCCGGAGCCTTCGATTTTGCCTTCCGGACCCCCGTGGACGTAAAGGGGGGTGTCCTGGTCTTCGACCAGCAGGGCAGACTCAACTGCGCCGATATCGGCGCGGCCATCTCCCGGGATGACGTCCTTGCAGCAGAGGAGAAGGGAGAACGGATCCTTTTTAATTGCGCCACGGGCCTTCTGGATCTGGAATATCTGACGAACCATCTGGACCGGATCATTCGAGACCTGCCCATGAGGATTTCCGATCAGGATAAGGATGCCGGTCGCTACAGCCAGGCAGAACAGGTCACCTGGGAGGTGATCGCCATGCTGGAGAACCCCCTGGTCTTCGGAATCGACAAGTACCGGCGTTTTCTCGCAGCAAAAATGCTCCTGGAGACGCTTCTTACAAGCGGCCTGCACCTGGAACGGGCACGGGAACTCCAGCCGACGGTGGAACAGCTCTCACAGGGGCTGACGCGCCTTCTGAAGGAAGAATACGGGATGAGGCTGGTCGAGGGGCGGTGGGTTCCAACCGATCCCCGAGAGTTGTCCTGAGCGTATCCGCGATGGTGAGCCCGCAGGCGCGGGCGAAAAGCCAGGGACTGGCCAGAAACTATAAGCCAGGGCCGGAGCCTGATATGAAAAACCTCCTGTCAAGTATAAATTTCACAATCTGGCTTTAAACTGCCTCCGTACGTAATGTTCTATCTACTTAAAGATATTTTCAGAGAACAGGGACCGGGCCTGATCAGGAGCGCTGGAAGTCCCGAAAGAGCAGGCTGTGCTGGATCCCCCGGTTGTCCTGATATTTGCCGCTCCGGTAGGGTTCGTAGGCCCCTTCCAGGGTGTGGTAGAAGATCTGACAGATCTCCACCCCTGCGTAGATGCGGATGGGCTGCACGCAGAACATCTCCAGCGTCCAGAACCCCCGAAACCCCACATCACCGAAACCGGCTGTAACATGAATGAAAAGCCCCAGCCGGCCCACCGAGGAGCGCCCCTCCAGCATCGGTACGAACCCCTCGGTGGCGGTAAACTCCACGGTCCGGCCCAGATAGAGTTTCTGGGGTTCCAGGAGCAACCCCTCGGGAGGGATCGAAATCTCGTCGGAGAGGTTTTCCACCCGCATATCCAGCGTTTTGTTCCGGTACACCCGGAGCGTATCGTGGAGTTTGAGGTTATAGCTGTTCGGATTGAGCTGACTGTCGCAAAAAGGATCGATGACGATCCGCTCGCCCAGGTGGGACTTGATCTCGCGTCCCGATAGAATCACGAAGCCCCCCCCTGCGAGCGGTGTCCATACAACCGCCGCACCGAATCGCGGCGAACCAGTTTCAAGGGGATGCCTTACATCAAGTCTTTGGGGCGACGGCCCTGATGACCTGTTTTTTCACAGACAGCGAAGTGGCGCATCTTTCCGTTCTCGAAGGTACTCTTCATGACAATTTTGCCACCCCACCGACTCGTCAAATCCTGTGCACCCTCACGGCGGGCGTTCTTTGAAATTTTCCCTGCCATTTGTTTGCCTCCTCTATCAGACACATGGAAGCGCCGATCTTTATCGGCGCTGCGGTACTATGGCAAAATACGGCGTCTCTTGCAAGGGCAGAGAGACTCTTTTTCGGGATTATTCCCGCGCCGTATCAAGCCGGACATAGCTCACTGCCGAACCCGGCAGTGCCCGGGGCTTGCGGAGCTCCACAACCACCCGGCTCACTACAGGATACGCAGTTGTGACCAGCGAGGCAACCCCGACGGCAGCGGCCTCGAGCAGACCGTACCGCTTCTCCTGGAGGTGAGCCGTCACCAGACGCGCCACAGCCGAATAATCCACCGCGTCGACCACATCATCGCTCGCTGCAGGGCGGGAAAAATCGTACTCCAGGGCAAGATCTACCAGGAGAGGTTGCTCGGTATGGCGTTCGGCGGGCCGAACCCCGATGATGCAGGAGACCTCCTGGTCCCGGAAACCCGTGGTACCCCGCATCTACTCCGCCTCCTCGGGCGAAGTGGATCCTGACAGGTCCTGATCCTCCTCGAAGAACACCATGTCCTCGGGGCGGGCGATGATGCGCCGCGAACGACCGGTAGCAAGGATCTGCCCCGCCTCGGAGCTGTGCCTCCCGGCCAGAGCCCCGAGCTCGCTGCTGGAAAAGGACGAGACGATCTTGACGCCCTCGTTCACCATCACCACCGAACCGGCTTCGAAGGAACCTTCCACGGCGACGATCCCCGAAGGAAGAAGACTGTTGTGATTTCTGATCGCTCTCATGGCCCCGGAATCGACGATAATTTTTCCCCGGGGGGCACTGTGAAGAAGCCAGCGGGAGCGGTTTTTCAGCCGTCGGCGGGCACCGAAGACCGTCCCCACCTCTTCCCCCTGGAGAATGCGCGGAAGAACGCGCTCTTCCCGACCGTGAGCCAGAACGACCCGGCACCCTCCCTCGGCCGCGATCTGGACCGCCCGCAACTTGGTGGCCATCCCCCCCGTACCCAGCGAGGAGCCGGCCTTCCCGGCGNCAGCGATCATGGCGGGAGTCACCGCCTCGACCAGGGAGATCAGTTCGGCCCCGGGGCTGGTTCGGGGATCAGCCGAATAGTAGCCCGGGACATCGCTCAGGAGGACCAGAAGCTCGGCGTCGACCTTGCTCGCGATAAGGGCGCTGAGTTGATCGTTGTCCCCGAAGGCTCTGGATATCTCGGCCACGGCGACGCTGTCGTTCTCGTTGAACACGGGCAGCACTCCCAGTTCCAGCAGGCGCTCCACGGCGTTTCTCATCTGGACGTAGCTGGTCCGGTCGTTCAGAACCTCCCGGGTCAGCAGAACCTGGGCAATCGGCACGGACTGGCGGGAGAAAATTTCCCGATACACCTGCATCAACAACGGCTGCCCCACGGCAGCGCAGGCCTGACGGAGCACCACATCCTGGACGCGCCCGGTGATCCCCAGCTCCCTCGCACCCAGCCCGATCGCTCCCGACGAAACCAGACAAACCTCGCGTCCTGTGGAGCGAAGCCAGGCGATCTGTCGAGCCAGTTCCTCGATGTATTCCCGGTCTATGCGGTCATTCCGGGTGAGAACGTTGGTTCCCACCTTCACCACAACCCGGCGCAGCTCCCCGAAATTACGCATCTCCCTCCCCGTCCCCGCAGCAGGACCCCTCGTGAAGCGAGAGGTCCCGGTGAGTGAAGGAACGCAGACCCGTGGCGTAATCGGCCACGANATGACCTGCCCCGGCCAGAATCCACTTGGAACTCAGAAGACCCTCGACCCCCACAGGCCCCCGGGCGTGAATCCGGGTGGTGCTCACCCCGACCTCGGCCCCCAGACCGTAGCGAAAGCCGTCGGCAAAGCGGGTACTGGCGTTCCACATAACCGAGGCCGAGTCAACACCATCNATAAACCGCCGGGCCCGATCCCCGTCGGTGGTGACGATGGCATCGGTGTGACCGCTCCCCCAGGTATTNATGTGATCTACCGCCTCCCCCAGGGAATCCACTACCCGGACGGCCAGAATCCTGTCCAGATACTCTGCCCCCCAGTCCTCATCCGACGCGACTCCGATTCCGGGAAGCACCGNCCGGGTTCGGGGACACCCCCGCAACTCCACACCCCGGTCCTGAAGCGCCCGGGCCACACCGGGAAATACCCGGGAGAGCGCATCCTGATGAACCAGGAGCGTCTCGGCAGCGTTGCAGACCGCCTCGTACTGGGTTTTGGCATCCACCGTGACGGCCTCGGCCACGGCGGGATCGGCGTCCCGATCCAGATAGACGTGGCAGATGCCGTCGGCGTGCCCCAGCACGGGTATGCGGGTATTGTCCATGATGAACCGGACAAAGTCGTTGGAACCCCGNGGGATGATCAGATCGATCCAGGCATCGAGGCGGAGCAGCTCCCCCACATCCTGGCGAGTCTCGATCAGGGCCAGCCACCCCGAGGGTATNCCCGCTGAAACGGCGGCATCGTGAACGATCCTGGCCAGGACACGGTTGCTCTCCAGGGCTTCGGATCCCCCCTTGAGGATCACCCCGTTGCCGCTTTTCAGGGCCAGGGAGGCGATCTGGAGGAGCGCGTCCGGCCGGGACTCAAAGATCATGGCGATCACCCCGATGGGGGTCGTCCGGCGCGTCAGGAGCAGCCCCTGATCCAGCTCGCGCCGCTCCAGGATCTTTCCAACCGGGTCGGGGAGCGCAGCCACGGAGCGGACCCCATCCAGGGCCTGGCGCCGTTTCTCCGGTCCAAAACTCAGTCGCCGCTGCAGCGGATCGGCCAGGCTCGCCTCGCGGGCCCGGGCGCAATCGATCTGGTTCGCTTCCTCTATCTGGTGGTCTGCTGCTTCCAGGGCTCTGGCGACCTCTTCCAGCGCCGCCTCCCGGATCCGGCCGGGACAGGCTGCCAGCACCCGGGCAGCGGCCCGGACCCCACGGGCCCGTTCTTCTACGGTGGTTGCGCTCATGCCGAATCTCCTGTTCCCTTCTTCACGCCATCGTTGCTCGCGGTGTCATTCTTCACGGCCCTCACGGCGCCCCGGGTCACGGCGGGCGCGCTCACGGCGTCGTCCTTCGCGCCGCCACCGGAGCCGCGGTCGCTTCGAAGGCGCCGGGCAGCCTCCCTGAGGAGCCCCACCGTCTCGTCCCAGCCGATGCAGGCATCGGTGATAGACTGNCCGTAGGTGAGTAACGAGGGATCCCCCGCCAGATCCTGGCGTCCTGCCACGAGGTTGCTCTCCAGCATGAACCCCGTGATAGACCGGCCCCCTCCCAGGCGCTGATCCAGAACCGCCTCCAGGACCTTCCCCTGGCGACGAGGGTCCTTCTCGCTGTTTCCGTGGCTGCAATCCACCAGGATGTTCAGAGGCAGGTCCATGCAGCGCAGGAGCTCCTCGACCCGCACGATATCCCAGCTCCGGTAGTTGGGGCCTCCCCGCCCTCCCCGCAGGATCACGTGGACCGCCTGGTTCCCCGTGGTATGAATCACGGCGGTATGCCCCTCCTGATCGATCCCGATAAAACTGTGGGGTCTGAGAGAGCTGATCATGGCGTTCAGGGCGGTCTCGATACTTCCGTCGGTACCGTTCTTGAACCCCACGGGCATGGAGAGNCCGCTGGCCATCTCGCGGTGGGTCTGGCTCTCGATGGTGCGAGCTCCGATAGATGCCCAGGAGACCAGATCGTCGATGTACTGAGGAACGATCGGATCCAGCATCTCGCTGCCGGCGGGAACTCCCATGGAGGTAACGGCCAGAAGGATCTCCCGTGCCTTGTGAAGCCCCTGATCGATATCGTAACTGCCGTCGAGATTGGGGTCCAGAATGAGGCCTCGCCATCCCAGGGCGGTACGGGGCTTCTCGAAATAAACCCGCATCACCAGAAGCAGCACATCCGAGAGCTCCCCCTGAAGCNCCCTGATCTTTCGGGCATAATCGATTGCCCCCCGATTATCGTGGATCGAGCAGGGTCCCACCACGGCAATCATGCGGGAGTCNCGCCCCTCCAGGATATCGGTGATCTCCCGGCGGCTTTCCAGCACCGTCTCGGCGCAGGCGTCGCTGATGGGCAGACGCCTCTTGAGCTCTGCCGGCGCCAGAAGGGGCGACTCGGCAGTTACATGTATATCACTGATCTTCGGCATACCCGAGAGAGTACCCACTCCGGCGGTCCCTGTCGATACCGTGCCACACCGCAGAGNCCNTCCGGTCTCCGGACCGCTCCAGGAGGATCTTTCCCTCCCTCCTGCGGTCGGGCGCTCTTGCCTCGGGGCCTCCCCTGTGATACCTATTATCCCATGAACAACCAGGCCACGAACAGAATAGAACGCCCCCGAATCGCCGAGTTGCTCCGGAGCAGCCCCTCGGAGACACCCCGGGAGGTTCCCGGCTGGNTACGCACCAANCGGGATTCCAAGAACGTCTGCTTCCTCGAGATCAACGATGGCAGCTCCCTCCAGGGCCTTCAGGCGATCATAGACAAGAGCGCCACGGACCTTCAAAGCACCCTGGACCGCCTCCAGACGGGGGCCTCCGTCCTTGCCCGGGGCATCCTGGTAGCGTCTCCCGGCACAGGCCAGTCCGTCGAGCTGGCCTGCACCGGCCTGGACCTCCTGGGCGAGGCCCCGGCCGAGACCTACCCTCTCCAGAAAAAACGCCACTCCTTCGAGTTCCTCCGGGAGATCGCCCACCTCCGGGGGCGCACCAATACCTTCGGGGCGGTCATGCGCGTCCGCAACCGCCTGAGCATCGCCGTACACCAGTTCTTTCAGGAACGGGAGTTCCTCTATCTCAATACTCCCATCATCACCGCCAGCGACGCTGAGGGAGCAGGAGCCCTCTTCCAGGTGACAACCCTGGATATGGAAAACCCGCCGCGCCGGGAAGACGGCTCGCTGGACTACAGCCAGGACTTCTTCGGAAAACCGGCCTACCTCACCGTGAGCGGCCAGCTCAACGCCGAGGCCTACGCCACAGCTCTGGATCGGGTCTACACCTTTGGGCCTACCTTCCGGGCGGAGAACTCCAACACCACACGCCATCTGGCAGAGTTCTGGATGATCGAACCAGAGATGGCCTTCTGCGATCTCGAGGGAAACATGGGGCTGGCCGAGGATTTTGTCAGGTTTCTCCTGAGGGACATCCTGGAACGGTGCCCTGAAGATATGGAGTTCTTCGACAAGCGGATCGAACCGGGAATCGCGGAAAGTCTTCGCAAGGTTGCCGAGAGCGATTTCCGGAGGATGACCTACACCGAGGCGATCGATGTCCTCGAAAAGAGCGGCCGTTCCTTCGCCTATTCTCCTCACTGGGGGATCGACCTTCAAACGGAGCACGAGAAGTTCCTCACCGAGGACTACGCCCAGGGGCCGGTGATCGTCACCGATTACCCCCGGGAGATCAAGGCCTTCTACATGAAGCAGAACCCCGACGGCAGGACCGTCCGGGCCATGGATGTGCTGGTCCCCCGCCTGGGAGAGATCATCGGCGGAAGCCAGCGCGAAGAGGAACTCACTCCCCTGGAGGAGGCGATCCGCCGGTGTGGCCTCGAGACCGGGGCGTATCAGTGGTATCTGGATCTGCGTCGCTTCGGAACGGTACCCCACGCCGGGTTCGGCCTGGGCTTTGAACGGCTGGTGCGGTACGTTACGGGCATGCAGAACATCCGCGACGTTATTCCCTTTCCCCGGGCCGTGGGAAGCGCTGATTTCTGAACCGCCCACAATTCTGAACCGCCCACAAAATGAGCCCCGGGGATATCATCCCCGGGAGCCCTTCCGGAAACCGGCTCACCCCGGCCGGGGGTAGTGTATCAGCCCTGGCGAACCCACTCCCGCACCGCCGAAACCAGCTCGCGACCCCGCGTGGCAATAACCTCCAGGTCTTCGTCCCTCGGCGCCCCGAGGAACTCCCGGGGCTCCAGGAAATCCCAGTTCATCTTGTAGCGTGCCATAATCTCGTCCAGCTCCTTCTGGGCTCCGCCCGACCACCCGTAACTTCCGAAGCGGAAAGCCTTTCGGTTGAGTGCCTTCTTTCGCCCCAGTTCGTCCAGAACCACCGCCATGGGAGCGAACATCTTGTACTCGTAGGTCGGCATCGCCAGAACCACCCCGCTGGAACTCCAGACATCGCGGAGAATCTCGGAATAGTGACTCTGGGGAACCTGATGTTCGTGGACCTTCATTCCCTCGGCCTCAATCGCCTCAACCACCTTCCGGACCGCCCGTTCGGTATTGCCGTACATCGACCCCCAGATCACGGTGATCTCTTCCTTCGCCGGGCCCTTGCTGTAGGAAGCGTATCGCTTGTAATCGTCGATAATCTTCTGGGGGTTGCTTCGCCAGACGATCCCGTGACCGGGAGCAATANTCTTCACCGGCAAACTCTCGGTCTTGGCGATCGCCTTCTGGGTCGGTCCCGAGAAGGGGCCCACGATGTTCGCGTAGTAGCGACTCGCCTGGCGCTCGAAAAAATCGATCTCCTCCTGCGAAAGCTGATCGTCATAGGGTGAATCGGTGATCGCACCAAAGGAACCGAAGGCATCGCAGGGGAAGAGAGTTCCTGTTTTGGTATCGAAGGTAGCCATCGTTTCGGGCCAGTGGACGTTGGGGATCTCCTCAAAAGCCAGGACATGGCCGTTTCCCAGGTCCAGGGTGTCGCCGGATTTCACCACAATCACCTCGTTATCGATGTCGAAGAACGCCTTGAGCAGGGCCTGCGCCTTGGCCGTGGTAACTATCCTGAAATCGGAGCGAATTTTTTTAAAATCCTCGAGCCACCCCGAATGATCGGGCTCCATGTGATTGATAACAACGTAGTCGATATCGTTGTAATCGACCCCCATCTGGTCAAACTGATCGAAAAGCACCTGGGGGGTACCGTCCCAGTTGCAGACCCCATCGATGATCGCCACCTTCTCGCCCTTTACAATGTAAGAGTTCATGGACACCCCCTGGGGGATGGGCCACATTCCCTCGAAGAGAATGTCCGTGACGTTGGCCGAGAGTCTCCAGGTATTTTCCGTAACTTGGGTTGTTTTCATTGGTTCATCTGCTCCGTCGGTGTATCGTTATGGGTGTAAAGTACTACCGGAACAGACCGGTCATCAAGAACGGAGGGTGTCTTTTTCCGGGAAACCTCTCGGCCGGGGCGGTTTCGCAAGAAACCGGTCCAGGGCGTCGGCAAAAGCCTTCTGTTCGCGCTTGCCAAAGGTTGCAGCCCGGCTCATTCTCTCCAGCCCCTGGGCCCGGATCTCTGCCCGGGCATCCCGGAGAGAACGCAGCTCTCTGATCGAATCCCGCTCAAAAAGGCGTCCCCGATCGTTCATCACGGGCACACCCAGCTCGACCAGCCCCTCTGCCAGGGGTATATCCCGGGTCACCACCAGGGGAATACCCCCGGCAGCGGCCGTTTCCCGCAGAAGATAGTCATCGACAGACTCATCGCGAATAACCAGCATCTTTAGAAGATCCCCACCGCCCGTTCCGAGGGGAAGGTCGCGGTTGGCGCAGAACCGGACGGGGATTCCCCTTTTTCGGGACACTCTCTGGAGGATTTCCCTGACCGGCACGGGACAGGAATCTCCATCAACCCAGATCTCCACTCCCCCGGCGGGAGAGTCTGCCCGGTCAGGACGCTCCATCGCAAGCCGCTCCGGCGTCTGGACGATCGGCCCCGGCAGGAAGCACGGTGGGAGCGAAGGAGATCGCCCCGGGAAGAGCCGCGACATAGGTCGAGGCAACGCCGGGTCCGGAGAGCTCGATCGCGTCCGTAGCATCATCAACAAAGGCGGACTCACCCGATTCCAGAAGCAGATCCCCGCACCGAACCTGCCCCGCCGTGGCGAGGAGGATCGCCGGCCCCTCCCGCTTCTCCAGCCGCCCCTGCCGGAGCACCCGAACCAACTCGAACTCCCGGGCAGGTGTCGTGTATGCCCGAAGCCCCTGCTCGTCCTTCCCCCGGGACGGGCGAGGCACAAAACTCTCGAAGGAGAGAATCCGGGCAAGCTCCTGGCTGTCCACGTGTTTCCCGGTGCACCCCGAACGCAGAACGTTGTCGGAGTTCGCCATGATCTCTACCCCCGCACCACGCAGGTAGGCGTGGAGAATCCGGGGGCCCAAAAAGACCGCCTCACCGGGCTGAAGGTGAAAGAGATTCAGGTACAGCGGAGCGAACGCCCCGGGATCTCCCGGGTATTGATCCAGAAGTTCCCCGACCCACCAGTAGCGATCCCGGGACGAAGGCCCGTCCCCGGAAGAACCCTCCAGACACGATCCCAGTGTCCGGACCAGATCGTCCCGAAAGGAGCGATCAACTCCGCAGTCGAGAATCGCCAGGAACAGCGCCTGCCAGGTCTCTTCCCGGGGCTTCTCAAGAAATGACCTCAGCGCCGGACCCAGAAGGGGATGATCCAGACGCGCCAGCGCCGGAGCAAGACCCTGAAACTCCCGCTGCAGTTCCTCCAGGGGCCGGAACCCGCACAGCCCCCAGAACTCGGTGAGGGCACAGACCAGCTCGGGCTTGTGATTCTGGTCCCGATAGGTTCGCCGGGGAGCATCGCGGGCTATGCCCCGGGCATCTTCCCGAGCGTAGCCCTCCCGGGCCTGTTCCCGGTCGGGATGGGCCTGGATCGAAAGCCCCTTCCCTGCGGTCAGAATCTTCAGCAAAAAGGGCAGGCCCGGCACATCCTCTCCGGGGGCCTGCAACGTCAGAGCCCGCTGCCCCAGCATATCGGGCGAACCCGCCAGAAGATCAGCCAGGGACACCGTCTCTCCCCGGGGAGTCACCACCTGACTCGACCCGTTCGGGTGCGAACCCATCCACATTTCCGCCTCGGGGCGGCCCTCCGGAACCCGACCCTGAATTTGTGCCAGCAAATCGGGGCTTCCCCAAGCGTAATCTTTCACCTGGTTAATCATTTTATAGTGTGCCACGAGGGGATGCTACCGGCCTCTTCCCGTCCGGTCAAGCATCTTTGTTACGGCCGGCCCGCAGTTTCTCCCAGACCCGGCGCGCCGTTGCCTCCGGCAGCCCTCACCGGATAGAATGGCCCCGTTATGAAACAATCACAGCTGCAAAAAATCCGGTATACCTACGAACCAAAGCTTCCCCCGGCTATCCGGGGAGATATCGCGTCGATCGCCCTCTCTCTGGGAGAACCCACCCAGGCCATACGCGATCAGGAGGCTCTGAAAAAGACCTTCGCCCACACCTACGGCAAACCGATCGCGACCATGGAGAGCGGAGGCACCAATCCCCAGGCGGGGGCCAGACGAACCGTGGGCGTCATCCTCTCGGGGGGGCAGGCTCCAGGGGGTCATAACGTCATCTCGGGTCTCTTCGATGCACTCAAAAAGGCAAACCCCGAGAACAGGCTCCTGGGCTTTCTTGGCGGACCCTCGGGGCTTGTAGAGGACCAGAAGATCGAGATCACCGCTGAATACATGGACGACTTCCGCAATACCGGAGGGTTCGACATCATCGGCAGTGGCCGCACCAAGATCGAGACCCCCGAGCAGTTCGCCGCAACCCGGAAGACCTGCAAGACCAACAAGATCGATGCCCTGGTTGTGATCGGTGGTGACGACAGCAACACCAACGCNGCTCTCCTGGCAGAGTATTTTGTCGCCCAAGGTGACCCCGTGCAAGTCATCGGCGTTCCCAAAACAATTGACGGGGACCTGAAAAACGAATACATCGAGGCATCCTTCGGATTTGACACCGCCGTAAAAACCTATTCGGAGCTCATCGGCAACATCCAGCGCGACGCCAACAGTGCAAAGAAATACTGGCACTTTGTAAAACTCATGGGTCGCTCGGCCAGCCATATCGCCCTGGAGTGCGCCCTCCAGACCAGACCCACGGCCTGTATCATCTCCGAAGAGGTGGCAGAAAAACAGCAGACGCTTCAGGAAATCGTATCCTCCCTGGCCGAGACGGTGGCAAAACGCGCCGAGGGAGGGGAAAACTTCGGTGTTGTCCTGATTCCCGAGGGGCTGATCGAGTTCATCCCCGAGATGGGACGCCTGATCGCCGAAGTGAACGACCTTCTGGCGATCCATAGCACAGAGTTTTCCGGAATTGCCGGACCCGACGAACAGGCCCGGTGGCTTTCGGGAAAGCTGAGCAGCGAGAGCGCTCCGGTTTTCACCTCCCTCCCCCGGGATATCCAGCACCAGCTCCTGATGGACCGCGACCCCCACGGAAACGTCCAGGTCTCCCGGATCGAGACAGAGAAACTTCTTATCCAGATGGTGGGAGAGGAGCTGAAGGAGCGCGCCCGGACCGGGAGCTACCAGGGCAAATTCAACGCCCTGAACCACTTCTTCGGGTACGAGGGGCGGTGCGCCTTCCCCAGCAATTTTGACGCCGACTACACCTATTCCCTGGGCTACAGCGCCTTTCTGCTGATCGCCAACGGGCTTACGGGATATCTCTCCAGCGTCCGCAANATCGCAAANCCTGCCAGCCAGTGGGTTGCAGGGGGCATCCCCCTGACGATGATGATGAACATGGAGCAGCGTCACGGCGAGAAGAAACCCGTNATCAAGAAGGCCCTGGTAGAACTGGAGGGAGCTCCCTTTATCTATTTTGCCCGCCACCGGGAGGAATGGGCAAGCNGGACATCCTTCGTCTACCCCGGAGCAATCCAGTACTACGGGCCCGACGAGATCTGCAACCAGCCCACAATCACCCTGCGNCTGGAACAGGGCCTGGAGGACTGAACCACAACGACCCCGGGCACACAGACCCCGCCCGGGGTTTTTTCTCCNGCTCCCCTAGTCCTCGGGGGAGCCCTTCAGAACCGAGAGAAAAGCCGACTGGGGCAGTTCCACGTTCCCCACGGTCTTCATCCGCTTCTTTCCCTCTTTCTGTTTTTCCAGGAGTTTCCGCTTCCGGCTGATATCACCACCGTAACACTTGGCGGTAACATCCTTCCGGAGGGCAGGAATCGTCTCGCGGGCGATAATGGTTCCCCCGATCGCTCCCTGGATCGGCACCTTGAACTGGTGTCGGGGAATCTCCTCCCGCAACTGGCGACAGGCAGCCCGGGCTCGGTACTCGGCGTTCCCCCGATACACCAGCATGGAGAGGGCGTCCACGGGCTTGCCGTTCACCAGGATGTCAAGCCGGGCGAGCTGGACCGGCCTGCGGTCGATAAGCTCGTAGTCGAAGGAGGCATAACCACGCGAAAGAGATTTCAGATTATCGTAGAAATCGAAGAGCACCTCCGAGAGCGGCATCTCGAAGACCAGCTCTACCCGGGAGGTATCAAGGTAGATCATATCTTTCTGGATACCCCGGCGATCGTTGCACAGGCTGAGCATGGGCCCCAGGTAGGTATCGGGGGTTATGATCGAGGCACGGATAAAAGGCTCCATGGCAAGTTTGATCGTTCCCGGGTCGGGGTAATCCATGGGGCTGTCGACCAGAAGCCTGGTGCCATCGTTCAGCTCGATCTCGTATTCAACCGAAGGAGCGGTCAGAACCAGGTTCAGGTCGAACTCCCGCTCGAGCCGCTCCTGGATAACCTCAAGATGCAACATCCCCAGAAAGCCGCACCGGAAGCCGAAACCCAGAGCGGCGGAGTTATCCTTTTCGAAGACCAGCGAGGCATCGTTGAGGCGCAACTTGTCCATGGCCCGAACCAGGCCCTGATACTCGTTGGTGTCCACGGGATAAATCGATGAGAAGACTACGGGCTTCACCTCCCGGAACCCGGGGAGGGCCGCCTTGCACCGCGCGTCGGGACGCGTCACGGTGTCCCCCACCCGGACGTCGCGGATCGTCTTGATTCCCGCGATAAAGTACCCCACATCACCCGCCGAGAGCTGTCCGGTCTTCTCCAGGGCGATCTTGAAACGCCCGATTTCCTCCACCTCGTACTGGACACCGCTGGACCACATCTCGATGGTGTCCCCCGTTTTGAGGGTCCCCTCAAAGACACGGAGGTGAACAATCACCCCCCGGTAGGGGTCGTAATGGCTGTCGAAGACCAGCGCCTGCAGAGGGTTTTCGGGATTTCCTGCGGGAGGGGGAATCTGCTCCACGATCGCCCGAAGCAGATCTTCCACGCCCTGGCCTGTCTTGCCGCTCACCAAAACGGCGCTGTCGGGATCGAGCCCCAGATCGTGGTCGATCTGGTGAAGACAGTTTTCGATATCGGCTGCGGGCAGATCGATCTTGTTAACCACCGGTATGATCTGGAGATCGTGATCAAANGCCAGATAGAGGTTGCTCAGGGTCTGGGCCTCTACCCCCTGGGCCGCATCGATGAGCAGCACAGCTCCTTCGCAGGAGGAAATGGCCCGGGAAACCTCGTAGGAGAAGTCCACGTGGCCCGGCGTATCAACCAGATTAAGATGGTACAGACCGTCGTCAAACTCCACGGGGAGGGTGACGGCCTGGCTCTTGATCGTTATTCCCCGCTCGCGCTCGATATCCATGGAATCCAGGAGCTGATCCCGAAAATCCCGCTCTTCAACAATCCTGGANCGCTGAATAAAGCGATCTGCCAGGGTCGATTTGCCGTGATCAATGTGTGCAATAATGCAAAAGTTACGGACGTGGCTTTGGTTCATCAGGATGCAGTTGTACTACGCGCCACGGCTGGATTGCAAGCGCAGGGAACGCCTCCATCACGTCAGAGCTCGAACCCGAGCTGAGCCATCGTGGTAAAGAGCTTCTGCTGCTCTATGGGCTTTACCAGGTANGCATCGGCCTCGCCCTTGTAATAGGCGTCTACCACGTTTCGGGGATCGCCCAGAGCGGTGGTCATGATAACCGAGACCCGATCCTTGTGGTGAACACCGATCGATTCCTCGAACTTCCGTATCTCCCGAAGCGCCTCATGGCCATCCATATTGGGCATCATGATATCCAGCAGGATCAGCTCGTAGGGTGTCTTCTCTTCCCAGGCAAGCCTGAAGGCCTGGACCGCCTCGTCCCCGTCAACCACCACATCGACAAAGACCGAGGGTCTCCCCTGAAACAGGGCCTGAAGAAATCGTCGGCTGCCAAAGTCATCTTCTACTATCAGGATTCGCATGGATTTCCCCCTCTGCACACTGTTTTCTTCATTTGCTTACCCAATCTCATGAATTGCCTCGGTTATTACCGCCCGGGCGCCAGGAATGTTCCCTCTCCGAAGGAGCAGGTAGACCCGAAAGAAGACCTCGGAGTCAGCCAGTCCCGGCCGCCGCTCCTCTGTCAGGGCCTGACGCTGGTCCCGTGCGAAGGCGGTAGCCTCGGGGATGTCCTCCTGATCCAGGAGGCACAAGAGACGCCGGTATGGTTCCGGCACAGGCGGTTCCTCCCGCGCCTCCCCCGGGGTATCCACCGGATCCTGGGGGTTGAAGAACTCCCGAGCGATCTCCTCGCAGCCCCGGGAAAGGGCGGAGATGATCGACCGAGCCGTAACGGGTTCAGCGACGTAGCAGAAAGAATCGGCGCAGTCCGGCATACGCCGCCGCTCCCGGGCGGGCCCCACCACAACGATTCGTTCCGGCTTTGACTTCGCCTCCCCCGCAGGGCCTTCGGGGAAATCTTTTTTGTATTCGGCATAGCCCAGAAGNAGCANNCCTCCGGGAGGANTTTCTTCCCCCGGGGCGACCACCCGCCCACCGTAGCGTGTAATCCAGGGCGCGACAACTCTGTTGATCAGGGGATCCGCGATGACCACGGAGATCCCCGAAAAATCGGGCATCAGTTCGGNCCCTTCCTCCAGACAGGCCGGTGCGGTCAGGGTGCAACAGGCCCGGGTCCCCCCGCCTTCCCGAGGATGGAGCGTGATATCACCGCCCATGGCCCGGGCAAAACGCCGGGCAATGGCCAGACCAAGCCCGGTCCCACCGGCAGTACGCGTGCGGGAATCCTCGAGCTGCTGAAACGCTTCAAAGGCAGATTCCTGCTGCTCTTCGGGAATCCCCACACCCGTATCCTCGACCTCCAACTCGATACGCACCTGCCCACCGGGGATATCACCGGAGGATTCACCCGCAACAGAGAGCCCTACCACTACCTCCCCCCCCGAGGGAGTAAACTTGATCGCATTCGAGAGGAGGTTGTTCAGAATCTGCCGAAATCGCTGGGGGTCTCCCTGGATCTCTCCCGGCACGGGGGGCGTTTCTGCCAGGGCGAGTCGTATTCCCCGCGCCATTGCCTCGGGGGCGTGGGCCTGCACCGTGGACTGGACCAACTCGGCCAGCGAGAAGGGCTCCTGGATCAGCCGTCCGAAACCCGCCTCGTAGGTGGAGAAATCGAGAATATCCGTCACCAACCGAATCATGGTCTCGGCGGAACTGTGGGTTATCCGGAGATATTCCTGCATCGACGGGTCTTCGGGTGAATCGAGCATGAGGCGGGTCATCCCCAGAATCGCGTTCAGGGGTGTACGGAACTCGTGACTCATCCTGGCCATGAACTCGCTCTTGGCCCGGGCCGCGCTCTCGGCGNCATCCCGGGAGGCGATCAGCTTCTGCTGATATTCCAGGAGTTTGGTCACATCCCGGAAAACGATCACCCAGGCCCCTCCGCTGAGGCCACAGTCTTCCACGGGGATTTTCGAGAGCTGCGCAGGAAAGGTGGTGCCGTCTCTCCTCCGNAGCCTGACAACCCGTCCCGGGACTTCTGCAAGGGTATCTTGTGTCTCCTGAAGAACGACCTCCTGTAATACCAGNACGTCCGATATCTTCTCCCCCAGAGCATCTTCGCGGCTCCATCCCAGAAGCTGCTCCGCCGCAGCGTTTATGAGAATCACCGTTTCCTTTGACGAAGCCGTGAGCACCCCTTCGTCGATGGTGTTCATGGTTGCGTCGAGAATAGCCCGCTGAATACGCAGGTTCTGTTCGGCGTAATGCTTGAACAGTGCCATCTCGATGGAGATGACCAGCTCGCGCTCCTGGAAGGGTTTCAGAAGGTACCCNTAGGCCTGGGCNNCCTTGGCACGGGCCAGGTTNTGCCGGTCCGAAAAGGCCGTGAGGAAAATCGAGGGGATACCAAAATGCTCGTGAATATGCCGGGCAACCTCGATTCCATCGAGATCCCCCACGATCTGGATATCCATCAGGGCGAGGTCGGGTGATTCTGCATNGGCCAGGCGGAGGGCGGTCTCACCGTCCCTGGCGATACCCACCACCCGAAAGCCCAGCGACTCCAGGCGAGTCTGGATGTCGAGCGCTACAATCCGCTCATCTTCAACGATGAGAATTGAGGCTACCACTGCGCCCTACCCGCTCCAGAACGTGCCGAACGATCTCCTGCAACCCCACGATCTCGTCGACCGCCCCCCGCTTGACCGCCTCCTGGGGCATGCCGTAGACGATGCAGCTCTTCTCGTCCTGGGCGATCGTCCAGGCTCCTGTATTGTGCATCTCCTCCATTCCCCTGGCCCCGTCGTCGCCCATGCCGGTCATGATCACCCCGATCGCGTTCTGGCCCGCGCTCTGGGCGGCAGAACGAAAGAGCACATCCACCGAGGGCCGGTGGCGACTCACCAGGGGGCCCTCCCGCACTTCCACATAGTACCGGGCTCCGCTGCGCCGCACCAGCAGGTGCTTGTTGCCGGGAGCTATCAGAGCCCTGCCCGTNAGAATGGTATCGTTGTGCTCCGCCTCCTTTACGGTGATCTCGCAGAGCGAATCGAGCCGGGTNGCAAAGGCTGCGGTGAACTTTTCAGGCATGTGCTGCACGATCACGATCCCGGGTGCGTTCAGGGGCATCGCTTCCAGGAAGACCCGCAACGCCTCGGTTCCGCCCGTGGAGGCCCCGACGCAAACGATCTTTTCCGTTGTCTCGGGAATCCGCTTTCCCGAAGGAGGCGGCAATATGGCGTCGGCCGTCTGTTTGGGCTGCAACCCCTCCTCCCTGCGGGAGAGACTGCCGGAAGCGGGTTCCCGCCCCCGCGGTGGCGCCANAGCGTCCCCGGCAGCAGTTCTCGCCTCAGTCATTTTTGNTTCAGTCGCACCCGAGGCGTGAATCGAGGGGATAGAGAACCGCGCNGCATAAGCTGCCCGGACGGCGTCGTAGATNCTGACCCGGGATTCCTCCAGAAAGGTCTTGGTGCCCACCTTGGGTTTTTCCACAATTTCCAGGGCACCATATTCCAGAGCGGTCAGGGCGTTGACTGAACCGGATTCGGCCATGGAAGAGCAGATCACCACCGGCATGGGATGCTGCCGCATCAGGTGGCGGAGAAAACTCAGGCCGTCCATGCGGGGCATCTCGATATCCAGGGTTATCACGTCGGGTGCNCAGGAGGCCATCTTTTTTGCGGCGATGTAGGGGTCGGGAGCGATTCCCACCACCTCAAAATCGCTGCTCTGCTCGAAAATCTGCGTCAGGGTTTGCCGGACCACAGCAGAATCATCGACGATCATCACTTTTATCTTTCCTGCCATCACCATCGCTCCTTCTGTTTTGAGAACACACCCTGTTTTGATGATACATCAGCAGATCCATCCGGGGGTGATCCATCCAGCGCNACTCCCTCCAGACGACGATAGACNGTGGGAGCCACCGATTCGAAGGGAAGATTACTGCTGGCCATGCTTTCGGAGTGACCAAGAAAGAGGTATCCCCCGGGCACCAGATAATTGCAGAGTCTGCGCAGGAGCGCCTCCTGGCGGGGCCGATCAAAGTAGATGATCACGTTCCGNCAAAAAATCACGTGGAAGAGATCCCGCAGGGGNTATCGCTCCTGCATCAGGTTCAGNCGCTTGAAGAGAAGGTTCTGACGAACCTCGGGACGTACGCGCACAAGGTCAGCCGCACGATCCCGGCTTCGCAGAAAATAACGCTTCCGNAGGATCTGCGAAACCGGCTGGATCCGCGAGGCCGGGTACACGGCCTTCTCGGCGGTATGCAAGACCGCCGTCGAGATATCGGTACCCAGNATGCGGTAGGAAAAGGAGGAGTTTGTCCGNCGAAACTCCTCGAAGGTCACGGCCAGACTGTAGGCCTCCTCACCCGTGGAGGACGCTGCGGACCAGGCGAGGAAGGGGCTGCCGATTCCCCAACCCTGAGCGACCTGACGGGGAAGGAGGGTATCACTCAAGTACTCGAAATGCTCCGGTTCCCGAAAGAAATCGGTCTTGTTGGTGGTTACCACATCNATCATGTGAACGATNTCGCCATCGTCGCGGGAAAAGACGTAGTCCACGTACTCGTCGAAGGAACTCATCGAGAGGGCGCGCAACCGCTTCCGCAACCGCCCCTCCAGCATGATCCGCTTGACGGGAGGCATCTTGATCCCCACCTCGCCCTCGATGAAGGCGCTCAGTCGCTGGAACTGCCTGTCACTCAGCGAGGCTTCCGGCATGACTGATCTGACCTGAAAGGCGCTGGATATCCAGGATGAGAGCGACCGTACCATCACCCAGGATGGTTGCGCCGCTCACGGCTTCGATGGACCGGTAGAGGTGTCCGAGGTTTTTTATCACTGTCTGATGCTCTCCTATAACCTGATCGACGATAAATCCGATTCGCCCCACCCCTGTCATGACCACCACGGCCTGCTCGATGGCTGGCCGCTTACCGGAGACGCGGAAGATTTTGCGCAGATTCACCAGGGGCAACAACTCGCCCCTGTTGTGGACGGTGTCCTTCTCGTCGGAACCGTTCCGCTGGTACTCGATACACTCTTCAACGTTTGCCAGGGGAATAACAAAACGTTCGGCCCCGATCCTGATCAGCAGACCGTCGATGATCGCCAGAGTCAGGGGGATCGTCATAACCAGGGCCGTCCCCCGGGTTGCCGAGGGGTCAAAGCCCACCGTTCCCCCGATGGCGTCCATCTCGCGACGGACCACGTCCATTCCCACGCCCCGCCCCGAGACGGTGGTAACCTCCTGNGCCGTTGAAAACCCCGGCTGGAAGACCAGATCACAGACCTCCTGATCATCGGGGGAAACCCCGGGGGAGATAATCCCCCGTTCCCGGGCAATCGAGAGTATTCGCTCCCGGTCCAGCCCCTGACCATCGTCCTCCACGCGTATCTCCACGGAGGCACCCACATGGCGGGCCCGGAGGGCGATCTTTCCAACGGCGGGTTTTCCCGCAGCGGTTCGCACCGACGGAGCCTCTATTCCGTGATCGATACTGTTCCGAATCACGTGAACCAGCGGATCCTGCAACCGTTCGAGCACCGATTTGTCAAGTTCCGTCTCCCCTCCCGATGTGACGAGCTCCACGTCCTTGCCGAGATCACGCGAGAGATCCCGCACCAGNCGCCTGAACCTGCTGAAGATGCTCGCCACGGGGAGCATGCGAATGCTCATGGTGTGATCCCGGAGAGAACCGATGAGACGTTCGAAGGTCTCGGCGATCGTCTCGAGCGAGGTCTGATCCACCTGGTCATCCTGGGAAACCTGGGTAAGCCGGGCTTGAAGCGTTACCAGTTCGCCCACCAGATCCACAAGATCGTCGAGCTTCTCCGACTGGACCCGAATGCTCGAGGTCGTTCCCTCGGGAGTTCCCCGCTCCCGGGCCTTTCGTGCGTGCTCCTGTTCCCGGAGCGCCGAGTTGATCTCGTCGGAGTCTACACCGTGCTCAAGGAGAACCTCGCCAAGCTTCTTCTGCCCCGCCAGGGCCTCCTCTACCACCTGGGCACCGACAACGCCCCGATCGACCAGGATCTGTCCCAGGCGCTTGTACTCTCCGCTCTCATCGGAAAGATCGATTGAATCGAACTTTTTGACCGAGACGGTACTGCTGTCGTCCACGAAGAGGAAAATTTCCCGTATCGATGCCTCCGNGGNGGTGGTTGTGAGAAAAACATCCCACGAAACAAGGCAGTCAAGGTTCTCAACTGCCTCGAGGCTGGTGATCTTTCCCGTATGAGCCACCACCGTACACGATCCGAGCTCCTGGAGTTCTTCCAGAAGAAGGAGGGGGTTTGTTCCGTTCTTCATGATCTCCCGGTGGGGAGCAAAACGGATAAACCACGTCTCGGGAGCCCCCGAACNAGAAGGATCCCGAGCGACCGAGCTCTCCCGGGGCGCATCTGTCGACAGGGGCTCCTGGGCCNGAACCGTTTCTTCCGATTCGGGGGGATGCGCAGTCTGGTCCGGACCGGTGCCAGCAGAGGCCCCATCGGGCGAAGGAGAATCCTTTGCCGACCGTGAAACGATCACCGCCAGTTGATCCTGCAACTCCCGGGATCGCTCCCCGGCCGAAGGATCGTCGGGCTGGTCCAGCATGAAGAGAATATGATCCCGGCAATGCAGCGTGGCGTCTACCAGGTCCTCCGTTACCGGAACACGACCATCGCGCACCTCCTGGAGACTCGACTCCAGATGATGGGCAAAGGCCGATATACTGTCAAACCCGAACATTCCGGCCGAGCCCTTGATGGTATGCATCACCCGGAAGACCGCCGCGATATTTTCGGTATCGTCGGGATTCTGCTCAAGCTCCAGCAGGGACTGCTCCAGACCGTTCAGAAGCTCCCGTGCCTCGGTGCGAAAGCTCTCCTGAAAACCATCAATCATGGNGTCCTTCCCGTTCCTGAAAAACCGGCGAGCGCCTGATCGAGCTGGCGCCCTTCACGCAGGGGTTCCGGAATGAANCCGCTCCGACACAACCGCTGCGCGATCTGGTCCGGCACCGCTCCCGTTATATGGAAATCCTTGCCCTGGGAATCGGCGTAGCGACGGGCCCCGTAGAGAAGCTGTATACCGGCCAGATCTATTTCGGTAGCCTGGCTCAGGCTTACCAGTACCATGGAGACCTCCCCGAAGGCCTGCCGGATCTCGGAGGCCCTGGCTGTGACGGTTCTCAGGGTAACGGCGCCAACCAGATTTACCACTTTGACATTCCCGCTCATCCTGTCCTCGCTTGCGGCAGATTTCCCGAANATGGATCCTGCCGAAAAATCTCCCCGGGCTGCATCAGCCCGAGCCATGCCCGACGGTGTACACTACCGGTCTTCCGGCAGGACCGACAGGAAACCGGTGTCGGCACCGGCAGGCTGGCCAGTCGCACCCCGCCACCGATCGTGACACATCCCAGTATAAGACAGAACAAACGTTTTTTGTCCTCCCGGGAAGCAAAAAACTCCTGAAAGAGCACAGATCNGAAAAAGCGCTGAGCAGAAGGATCAGAGGAAGGAGTCGGTCTCGAGAAAGGAACCNAGNTGAAGCCCTCCCTCAAGAAAACCGGCCTTGCGTTTCCTGATAACGATCTGGATGAAGGCAGCGCGAAGATCGGTGTCGACACGCCAGTTCCGCAGGGAGAAGGGATCATTGGGGGAGAGGCTCGACTCGTCGGCCGATGTTCCCGGNAAGACCTCGGTGATCACAAAATCCGGNCCCCANGGAGGGCTCGATAGTTCTTCCACCTTCATGCCAAAGAGAACGGGAAAGAGAGCCTCGATGGGCTGACGCTTCAGGGCCTCCTCGATGGGGCTGAAGGGACGGGAATCGAGAGCGATCACCCGGGATATCTCCTCCCGCTGGCTGCCCGCAGACCANCGGGTATCCAGGATATCCCCGGGACGGCGTTCCAGGATGACGTCCTGGGCCGCCGANAGCGTCCGTACGGGGCGNCCCTGGATCGACCGAAGGAAATCACCCTCCCGGACACCGGCGCGATGGGCGGGGGACCCCGGCGCAACGTAGACNACCCGGAGTCCCTCCCGACCGGCGTGGACAGCGAAACCGAGCCAGGGATGAACCACCTCGCCACCCTGAAAGAGGCGGGGGAAGAAGTGCCGCACCCAGTAGGAGGGGATGGCAAAGTTGACTCCCTCGAACTGGGGGATACCGGCAAAGACGATCCCCGCCACCTGGCCGTCGGGCAATATGAGGGGGCCTCCGCTGTTCCCCGGGTTTACCGGTGCATCGATCTGGACGGCCTCGCCCATCTGGAAGAACCGCCGTCCCTCGGCGGAAACGATCCCGGCCGTGATAGTGCTATCCAGGCCGCCAGGGGACCCCAGCGCCAGAACCCGCTCCCCCGGAGTAAGCCGTCGCGTGTCGCTGAGTGAAAAGACATAGGGTGCGTCGACCTCGACCTTCAGGAGGGCCAGATCGAAGACACGGTCGTAACCGACTACCCGTGCGGGAATGCGCTCGTTGGGACGGCCGGCGAGCTTGACGTAGAGCCGGGAAAAGCCGTTGTACGTGGGATCAACCTCGCTGTAGATAACGTGGTAGTTTGTAAGGAGGTACCCCCGGGGGTCTATAAAAAAGCCACTCCCGATACCACGATCGGGGACCCCCACGCCCTGGGAGATGCGCATCCCCCGGTTTACCCAAACCGTGACAGTTCCTTCGAGCATCTGTGGCGGTGTTCTCGAGGGAACCGCCAGGAGGGGCATGCTTTCATCGCCCCAGGGGCTTCCTTCCAGATCCTCCAGAATTCGCCCTGCTGCTTCATCGTTGTTGAAGGTCCGGGCAATTTCCAGAAAACGGAGCGCCCTCTCGGGATCAAGATCGGCCAGAGTTGACCGGCGCAGCAGGAGGTAGAGCGCCAGCACGGGTTCCTCCCGCTCGATCTCCAGCTCTGCCCAGCGCAGCAGCAGATCGTCCCGGGACAGATCCGGCGGCTCCAGGAGCTCGGGAGGTATCTCCAGCTCTATACCGAGAGGATCCTCGCGGAGCACCCCCAGGTTCCAGTGGAGCTGGAGAGCCCGACCGTATTCACGGCCCTCCAGAGCCTGGTGATAGTCCCGATGCCATTCCTCCATAATGCCGAGAAGGGCCTCACCTGCCCAGGCCCGGTCGAGCAGTTCCCGGCGGAGCCCGTAGGTGAGGCGGTCTATGGCAGGACCCACCTCTCCCTGCTGGAGGTACTGCTCAACCCGCTGTACAACCAGCTCCTTTCTGTCCAGGGGCGCGCCGAACTGGTCGGGGCCGGAAGAGGCGCACGCGCCCAGGAGCAACACCAGGAACACCACCGGGAGGACTGTCAGCCCCACGGGGAGTACCGGGGCAGAGGCTGAACCAGGAAAAACTTTTGTGCTACCGCTCTTCATCGTATCACTCCCAACTCCCGCAACTCTGCCGTTGCCTCCCGAGCCTGAGCGGCTGTGAGGCTCCGGGCATCATCGGAAGCAAGCTGACGCAGAAAACGATCACTCCCGAGAGAAAACCTGATACGCCCGACCAGACCATTCCAGAGCGAGAGAGGCTCTTCCTCCCTTCGGGTGGGGAGGGCCCTGACAAAGCCTTCTTTCTCTTCCAGACGCAACTCGATGTCATACGGCACCGGTCCGGCGGGAACCCAGAGCAAGCTGCTCCGGGAGCGGATCTCCTCAGCCGGGGGGCTCTCGCGCCACAGCGCCCCCTGCCCTTCCTCGCCCTGAACCAGGTCGTAGCGTACCACCCGGGAGACCAGGGGATAGCGGGAATAGTGCACAGCCAGCACCTCCTGATCCCGCGAACCGGCACGGGAAAAGAGGATCGCTCTTCCCTGATGTCCTCCAGGGAAGAGCAGGACCTCCTCAAAAAGGCCGTTGCCCTTCCTGTCCCGCTTCCAGGCGACGAGCCGGCCTTCCTCGAAGTGGTATTCCTCCACCGTGAGCCGGGGCTTATCCTGGAGAACGAGCCGCGCCGACCGCTCCCGGCTCAGGTTCTGCCAGGCCGTGTCAAAGACTTCTCCCAGAGGGAAGGGGCCCTCGTCCCAGAAACGCTCCTCCGGGGTGTTCTCCCGGAGCGTCCGCGAGAGCGCCTCCCAGAGCCGTTTGTCACCCTGCTGGAGAGCCTCCTCGACGAGCGCGATGGTCTGCCCGGACAGGGTATGGTTTTCTGCCCAGCCCCCCCCGGGGAGAGCGAGAAAGGGCACCGCGAAGAGCGGATCTTCCCCCCCCAGGTGATAGTACCATCGGGCAAGATCGTAGCGAAGGTGGCCCGCCTCACCCTGGAGACCCCAGGGAACCCGGGGAAGAAAGGAGGCGATCGCCCCGGCCAGGAGCGACGCTTCCCGAGAGCTCCCGGGGGGCTCGGCCAGAGCCGCCTCGAACCATTCCAGCGGCCCCAGCCCCACCCGGTGCGACCGCCGGAAATCCAGAGCTGCCAGGGCACGATCCCGGGGATAGCGGGAACGAAAGCGCTGGATCAGGGCCGACGACGCCCCGAAAGGCTCCGTCTCGAGAAGAGCCTGCAGAAAGAGATAATCCAGGCGTGTCATCTCCTCCAACCCGGAATGCTCCACCCCCTGATCTTCCGACCCGGGAAGCCGGGGTATCCCCGAATCGGCGGCACGAGCCAGGGCAAGAGCCGCCTCCAGGGCTCCCCCGTTCCGGTCCTGACGGTGAAACTCCTCCAGAAGCTCCCTCGCCCGGGCAGGACGGCCCGTCTCTATCAGAAGTTGCGCCAGATCTCCCACCACCAGGGCGGGATCGGTCTCGTCCAGGGAGAGGTTCCCGGCCCTCCGCAGAAGCCGTTCACGCACCACGGCATGGGACCGGTCCCGGGGTAGTATCCCGGCCAGCAAAAAGAGGGAATCCCCCTGGTGGGGTGCGATGCCGTAGGCACGCCGGAGAAGGAACCCCGCCGTCTCGGCGTCGTCCTGTTCCAGACGTATCCGGGCTTCTGCCACCAGGTCCCGGGCTATCCCCTCTTCCAGGAGGGGCGAGGCGGAGATCGCCTGATGAACCATCCCTCCCCACAGAAGGGCCAGAGACGCGACGAGGACAAATCTACTCGGAACGATCCTGCCCGGAACCGGGGGAACTATCACGGGTTTCACCGGAACCTCCCTGATCATCGAAACCATCCTCGCCGGAGGCGGGGGCCTCATCCCGGGGATGATCCTCTTCCGCTTCGCCCTGCTGGCCATCTCCGTCGGTATGCACCTCATGCGAATTATCCTCATCCAGATCGCCTTCCTGAGCTCCGGCGGGGGATCCATCGGTGTTTAGCCCTGAATCGGGAAGGGACGCCAGGGGATCTTCGGGGTTCGAGACCAGGGGGAACCCGAGGAGATCCCGGATCTCGTTATCCGAAAGGGTCTCTTTCTCCACGAGGGTTGCCGCCAGAAGCTCCAGCTGATCCTGATGCTCCTGAAGAATTTCTTCGGCCTGACGGAAACACTCCTCAAGGATTTTCCTCACCTCCAGATCAATAGCGTTGGCGGTACTCTCGGAGTAGTCCTTGTGAGTTGCGATCTGCTTGCCCAGGAAGATGGGCTCGTCCTCCTGGCCGAACGAGACCGGCCCAAGACTGCTCATCCCCCACTCCGTCACCATGCGCCGGGCCATATCGGTGGCCTGTTTGAGATCGTTCTGAACCCCCGTGGTGGTGTCCTGGTAAAAGAGGCGCTCCGCGATGTACCCGCCGAAGGCGATCTTTATGCGATCTCGCAGATACCCCGACCCTTTGCTGTAACTATCCTGCTCGGGCAGGGAAAAAGCCACACCCAGGGCCCGGCCGCGCGGAATAACCGTTACCTTGTGAAGGGGATCGGCGTTCTCCAGGTAGTAATGGAGGAGCGCGTGACCCGCCTCGTGACGAGCGGTCTTGAGCTTCTCCTCGTCGTTGATGATTCTCGATTTCCGGGCAACTCCCATGAGCAACTTGTCGCGGGCCTCCTCAAAGTCCTCGGCCTCTACCAGGTCCTTGTTTTTGCGAGCCGCGTAGAGCGCTGCCTCGTTTACCAGGTTCGCCAGATCAGCACCGCTCGATCCCGGCGTGGCCCGGGCAAACCGGTTGAGATTCACCGAAGTGTCGAGCTTTATCTTTGCGCAGTGCACAGCCAGGATCGCCTCCCGTTCCTGGACATCGGGCATATCCACCGTCACCTGCCGGTCGAACCGGCCGGGCCGCAGAATGGCCGGATCCAGGACATCGGGCCTGTTCGTGGCCGCCAGGACGATAACCCCTGATTTGGTGTCGAAGCCGTCCATCTCGACCAGCATCTGGTTCAGGGTCTGCTCGCGTTCATCGTGACCCCCGCCGTACCCGGCCCCTCGCGTACGGCCCACGGCGTCGAGCTCGTCGATAAAGATGATACAAGGAGCGCTTTTCCGCCCCTGTTCAAAGAGGTCGCGCACCCGGCTGGCTCCCACACCCACAAACATCTCCACAAAGTCGGAGCCACTCATGTGGAAGAAGGAGACCCCGGCCTCACCGGCGCAGGCCTTGGCCAGCAGGGTCTTTCCCGTTCCGGGCATCCCCACCAGAAGAACACCCTTGGGAATTTTTGCACCGATCCGGGTGAACTTGTCGGGACTCTTGAGGAATTCCACGATCTCCTGCAGCTCGTATTTTGCCTCATTCTGCCCGGCCACGTCGGCAAAGGTGATCTTGATTCCCTCTTCCAGATAGCGCTTGGCCTTGCTCTTGCCAAAAGAGAAGGCCCGGTTTCCGCTCCCCTGGAGCTGGCGGAACATGAACCAGATGAAGAAAAACCCGATCATCCAGGGAAAGAGCTCGGCCAGCATCTGCAGGGGAGAAACCGGCCGGGGAGCTCCGGAGAAACGGACCTCCTGCTCCCGGAGGGTTCGGATGAGATCGTCATCAAAGTAGGGAATATTTGTCGTGAAGGACCGGGTCTCCCCGTCCCTGGTGCGCAGGGTGCCCTGGATCTCGGACTGGTCTACAATCCGGACCGTTTCTACCTGACCCTCCCTGAGGTACCCCATGAACTGGGAGTAGGGAATCTCCTGACCCACAGTCTGGGTGTTGGAGAAGAGCATCATCAGAAACATTCCCAGGAGCGCAACCAGGAAAACCAGGGCAAAACGGTTGTTCCTGAAGTTAAAATTGAAGTTATTGGGATCGCGGTTATTATCCTTGCCGTTTTTCAGACCCTTCCTGTCACCGCGATTATTCGGCCCCTGGTCGTCCGTTCCGGTCTTCCGAGGCTCCTTGTCATTCCCGTTCTGCATAGTTTTCAGCTTCCTCATAAGCAACCCCCAGAGTAATAAACCCCGGAGGCCGCGCGTGTGTATCACGAGTATACCGTACCCCATCGCGGATACAAAGGGGGTCCCCCCGACCCAGGAGTGCAAGCACCCCCTCCCGGTCTTCCACCACTGGTGCACACCCCCTGATCAGGGAGGATACCCCGGGCGCTTCCAGAAGGCGCGCGACCTCGCGCTTTTTTCCCCTGTGAAGGACTCTATCTCCCCTGCGGCGGGGCCGAACAACCACGGGAGGAACCACCGGACCCAGATGCCATCCCCTCCGGGCAGTCGGCTCCTCCCCGATCCGAATCGCCGAGACGCCCTCACAGACCAGGCGAAGCCGGAGTTCGGTATCGACCACCCAAAGGTAACCAATAGAGACGGGCCGGACAACCGCCTGACGGATCTCCAGGCGCCCTTTCCTGAACGAAGCAACAAGCCCCGCCGATTCAACCGGCCCCTCCCCTGCGACAAGACGCTGAAAGGGACGGAAAGAGACCCGATCGCCCGAAGCGAGACGGTACACCGCATCGCGAAGGACCAGCTCCCTCGCAGCCCGGGGAAGAGCGTGAAACACCCCGGCATCGAGGGACCACCGATCCGTTCCAAAATCACCCCAGGCGTCGTGAGGAATCAGCGCGCGCAGCCCCTCACGAAGAAGATCGAGCTCCCCAAGAAAGGACGACACCCGGAGCGAGAGATCGGAGGGAGAAAAGAGCTCCTCCAGGAGAGGAAGAGCCCGCAGGCGCACCCGGTTTCGGAGGTGGTGAAGGTCGTCGTTCGTTGGATCGTGGATGCAGGGGAGCTTCTGGTGGCGCACGTAGGCGACCAGATCGCGACGGGGGCACTCCAGAAGGGGACGAAGGACCCTGAACCGGGGAAGCCGCCCCCCCCGTGGCCCCGAAAGCCAGCGCTCCCTCGGTATCCCCAGGGCCCCCAGGGGAGATCTCCCGGAAAAGGCCCTCATTACAAAGGTCTCCAACTGGTCCTGCCGGTGATGAGCCGTGAGGAGAACGGGGTCGNCCCCTCTCTCTTCTGCGATCTGCCCGAGGATATCCAGAAGGAGCCGGTANCGCTCGTCCCGGGCCACCTCTTCCAGGCTTCGGCCTGCNTCCCCTGCCCGGCCCGCAATCTCCCCGGGAGGAACGGTGCGCCGCAGGACCGGCACAGAGAGAATCTCTCCCAGCCTGTCCACACACCGGCATTCCTCTCTCCGGGAGGATGCCTCACGAAGGCCATGATCGATATGGGCTATCACCAGGGAACGCCGAACANCCACGGCATGGGCCAGAGCGACACTGTCGGTGCCTCCCGAACAGGCCACAACGAGCGGAGTCTCTCCCTCGAGGCCCGACAGATCCAGCTGGTCAGCGATCACGCTCTGGAGCGCCCCGGGCGATCCGGCGGAGGGTCTCACCGGGAGAGGCCCTGAAGAAGAACCTCATCCTCCGGGGGTCGGCGCAGATCATTCACAGCCGATATCCATTGTTCCAGAGAACGGGCTTCGTCATCTGCACAGAGAAAGGGGGGGAGAACCCGCTCAAAGGCGGCTTCCACCAGGGCTCGTTCCTCGGGGCTGAAACGTCCCAGAACGTGCTCCACCGTGGTCGTACCCGCAGCAGGCCTGCCGATACCCACATACAACCGGGGATAGGCATCGCTCCCCAGAACGGCGTGAATCGATTTCAGCCCGTTATGTCCCGCAGGGCTCCCCTTGCGCTTCATGCGGATCTCTCCCACGGGAAGATCCATATTATCGACCACCACGCAGATCTGGTCGGGAAGAACCCCGAACCGGGAAAGAAGCCAGGGGAAAACCTGACCACTACGGTTCATGTAGGTCCGGGGCTTCACCAGGACGATCGCCGGGGACGCGGCCAGGGAGAGGGGACGAAACCACAAAGACCGCCAGGAGAGCTCACGCGAGCTCGCCAGGCGGTCCAGAAAATCAAATCCAACGTTATGCCGGGTATGATCGTACCTCGGCCCGGGGTTTCCCAGGCCGACAAGAATCAGCGGCGCAGCCAAGGAGGCCCTACTCTGCCGAGGCCTCGCCCGCACCTTCGCCGTCGCCAGCCTCATCGTCGCTCTCAACTTCGGCCCGGGGCATAACGATAGAAGCGATGGTCTGTTCGGGAGCTGTAAGAACCCGGACGCCCTCGGGAAGGGCGAGATCGCTCACGTGAATGGACTCGTCCCTGTCGAGACCGCTCACATCGATGACAAATTTCTCGGGGATGTCCTTGGGAAGACACTCGACCTCCACCTGATGGAGGTTATTGTCCAGGATACCACCCAGACGCACCCCGACGGGTGATCCCGTGAGCTCGATCGCCACGTGGGTACGGAGCTTCTTGCCCTTCTCTACCTCGAAGAAATCGAGGTGAACGATCGTACCCGTGGTAATGTCCTCGTCGTAATCCTTGATCAGGACGTCGCGCTGACTGGACCCGACCTCGAGAGTCACGATGGTGCTCTCCGAAATGGTGCTGAAGGTCTTGAAAAAATCGCGACTGCTCACCGAAAAATGAACCGGCTCGGTGTGGCCGTACACTACAGCCGGGATACGTCCGTCACGCCGCAATCTCCGGGCTCCGCCTTTTCCGGTCTCTGTCCGCGGCTCACCGCGAAGAATTGTCTGTGCCATGCTGAAATCTCCTTGAAACTGTGAACGGTCTTGCTGGGGCGGCAGGAATCGAACCTGCGCATGCCGGGATCAAAACCCGGTGCCTTACCGCTTGGCGACGCCCCACCGTCTCTCAACCGAGGCGACACACTACCCCGGGTGGGGTGCGCTGGTCAAGAGCAGGGTCCGGCCGAAGCGGGTGAAGAAGCGGGGACTACTCCTGGTCGAAAGCGGAATCATCCTCCCCACCGGAGGGCACCGATCCATCTCCGAGCGAGGTCTCGTAGGCGCGAAGAATTTCGTTCTGCAAGGTTGTCCGGAAATCGGAATTAATGGGGTGGGCCACATCCTTGTACTCGCCCGCGTTGGTCCGGCGACTCGGCATCGCGATAAAGACCCCTCCCCTTCCGTGAATAACCTTGATGTTGTGGACCACGAAGCAATCACTAAAGGTCACTGTAACGTACGCCCTGAGCTTCCCCTCACCGCCTACACGACGCACACGAATATCAGTTATCTCCATTGTTAGGCTCCTGCGCGAACCGATTCTTATCTTACCAGTATACAATCCCCTCGGGAGGTGTCAAACAAATCTTCCTTCCTCTCAGGATTGGCTCCCGCTTTTCCAGAGAACCGTCGCGTCGTACCANAGTTTTTCCAGCCCGTAGAACTCCCGCTGCTCCTGCAGCATCAGGTGCACGATAACAGACCCGCAATCGATCAGATACCAGCCNCTCTCGTCACCACGCTTCCGGTGGTTCGAGGCGAGCAATCCCAGCTCAAAGAGCTGCTCCTCCACCTGCCTCTGGAACCCCTGCAACTGCCCCCGGCTGTTTGCCTGGGCTATCACGAAGGCGTCGGCGAAGGCCGAGTGAGNACTGATATCCAGGGCGATCACATCGGTTGCCCCCAGCTCGTCGAGAAAACCGGCAACCCTGCAGGCTGCGCTATTGCTGTCCAGAGGACCGCACTGNTCTTCCATCAAAATCTCCTCCCAATATAAGCGTCACATCGACGCTGCTCTCCGGAATAACCTCTGTAACAACCCGGCGCGTACCGATTGCCTCTGCCACCCGCGCCGCCGTATCTCCCAGACCCCGACGGTCTATGACGATGGTATGCTCCAGGGACGACGATTCGGCATTTCCCACGGCCTGAACGTCAAAACCTACCTCCTGGAGGTAGTCTCCCGTTCGGCGGGCCAGACCGGTCTGGGAAGTCCCGTTCAGAACCTCCAGGACTACAGGAATTTCCTGTCCTCCCGTGCCTTCAACGGCCTGGAGCGCCGTAAAGATCTGCTGCACCGTCTGCTTCAGCCATTGCCCCTCGAAGTGGGGAAAGAGAAGCTCCCGGGTGCGCCCCTCCACCTCTACCTGCCGGAGAGTTCCCTGGATACGCCTGCGTATGATCCTGTCGGGGTCCACCCTCCCGAGAATATCAAAGAAGGTCCCCACACCCCGGGATTCCAGGGAGGTTTCAATGAGGCGGTCGCGCAGGGGAACAACCTGGCGATGCTGCAGAAACTCCGAACTGGCGTGGACCTCTCTCAGGAAGGCCTGGGTAAAAGCCTGACGCCGCCCGGCCTGCTCCAGATCCCCCGAAGCCTCACCCTCCTTGCGGAGATAGCGAACCGCCTTTTCTCCATCCAGGCGCACCGTCCCCGAAGGCAGGAGCATGGGGTCAGCACCAGCCTGATCCCGATAGTCGGCAATAACAAATATATCNAGTCCTCCCAGAAGATCGATGAAATCGACCAGCTGATCCGCTGAGTAGGAAAAGACAAAGGGCACGGTCGTTCCCGTCAGAGACTCCACCTGGCGGCGATAGAGATGCGGATCAGCTCCATCGAAGAGAGCATCGATACCGTCCACCCTTCCCAGGGGGCGCAACACCCCACCCACGGAGCCGGGGATATCGAGCACCGCTCCCCTGCCGGTCTTTGCGTGGGCAAAGAGCAGAAACGAGAGAAAGGGGGTCCCCTCATCGTGGGCCACGACCAGAACCCGCAGCGAGGGATCATCGGCCACGGCGGCGCTCACCGCATCGGTGCGCAACTGGACGTAGAGAAATCCCAGAGTCGTAACAAGGGCGCCGAAGATGATCACCAGAAAAATCGTTGTCATATTGAAGCCGTCACGCGCCATTTCGGTTCACTCCATAATCGGGCATGCAGTTTGGTCCGCCCCGCGTCCAGGGCCCGCAGTCCAGGCTGGCCTGGTCAAACCTGGCCCCGCCCAGCCAGGCCTGGCCCGGCTTGGTCTGACGGCCCGGTTCGGCCATCACTCCAACCGAGCATACAACTGCTCTGTTGGTTCTTCAAGCGCACCGAAGATCTCCCGCGTCGCAGCGATCACCTCGCGGACCATGGCCGAGAGGTCGGTCAGAGCCAGAATGCGCTTCTGCAACTCCGCATCGAGTCCGGGACGTCCGGGCTCGCAAAAATCAGCCACGAAGAGGGCCTGTCCCACCCGNTGCCGGGGCTCGGCAAAACAGGGGTGCCCCAGGGTATGGTGGCGAACGGCCTGCAGCACCGCTTCGTCCGAGAGGTGGTGCTCCCGACGGAGCCGTTCCGCCGCCACCGGGCCGTGAAGCAGGACGGGAGCAGAGACCTCGCGGGCGGTTACNGGGATCATCCACTCCCCTGCCAGCGCAAGCAGTTCCGTTGGGCTGCGCTCCCGGTCCAGGTCGTGGGCCAGAGCAGCCAGTTCCAGGGACGGAAGATCGAGGGCGAAACGCTCACCCAGAGAAACCGCCACCGAGAGCACCCCCAGGGTGTGGTGATATCGCTCCCGCGAGAGAACCCGGGGAAGCTCCTGCCGAAGAAACTCAATGATATGCATCATGTTGNANTATGCACTCGTAGACCTCGGGGGGAAGAAGATCGGCTGCGGAATCGCGCAACNCCGGATCAGCCAGCCTCCGNCGTATCTCCGTGGATGACACTTCCAGGGGGGGGGCAGGAATTGCCGTTACCCTCGCCGAGGGCCAGTCCCNGCAAAACCGGCGAACCGCCCCGGCATCGTGCTCACGCTGAAGAACCAGAAAGCCAACCAGCTCGAGAAGGCGCGGGAAGGCGCGCCACCGGGGCAANTCCTGGAGNAGATCATCCCCTGCAATCATACCGGGCCGGGGCGCCAGCACGCCCTGATTCAGCAGGTGCTCCAGGGTCTCNACAGTGTAGGAGGGCCCGGACCGGTCGATCTCCACCGAGGTCACTCCGCACCANTCCAGATCGGCCACACCCCGACGGACCATCTCCAGTCGCAGACTGCTCTCTGCCCGCGGACCCTCTCCTTTCAGGGGGTTCAACCCNGCCGGAACAAGGAGCACCCGGTCCCGAGGCCGGGCCCGTCGAAGGGCCTGCAGAGCGTGGCGATGACCCAGATGAAAGGGGTCGAAGGACCCTCCCAGGAAAGCCTGATAGGAAGGCGAGTCCGTCATGATCAGTCCTTCGGGGGCTCCAGTTCGTCCCAGAGAGCCTGACCGGGAGCGACAGCCCGAGGCCCCTCATCGGAAGCGACCTCCCGGGAGACCTGGTCTACCCGAACATCCCCGGAGTCTTTCTCCGGCAGGAGCGCCAGCTCCACCAGCGCAGCCTGAAGCGCCTCCAGGTTCTCCCGGGCCAGGGCCGAGACCTCCACAACCGGAACATCGGGAGAGAGAGATTGCCTGAAGAGGTCGATCTGTTCCCGATCTATTTCCTCGGTTCGCAACCGGTCAGTCTTGGTTACCACCACAAGAAAGGGTTTCTCCGNAAGNTCCCGGGAAAAGGATCGCAGTTCACCCGTGAGAACGGAAAAGGCCCCCGCCATGTCGGGTTCACCCGCATCCAGGACAAAGGCAAGCCCCCTGGTTCGGGCGATGTGCTTCAGAAAACGGGTNCCCAGGCCGGCACCATCGCTCGCACCCTCGATCAGACCGGGGATATCGGCAAGGACAACATCTTGCTCAAAATGGTGCATCACCCCCAGGTTGGGAATCACCGTGGTGAAGGGGTAGTTTCCGATCTTTGGATCAGCGGCGGTAAGGACCTTCAGGAGTGTCGATTTCCCGGCGTTGGGAAGGCCCACAAAACCGATGTCGGCGATGACCTGGATCTCGACTTTCACGGAGCGCTCCTCGCCCTCCTCACCGGGCTGGGAGAAGCGGGGTGTCTGGTGTCGCGAGCTCTTGAAATGGGCGTTCCCCTTCCCGCCGCGACCACCCTGAAGCAGAACCGCTTCCTGATGCTCCGTAACCAGATCGAGCAGACGCTCACCCGTCTCCAGATCGGTCACCACCGTTCCCGGGGGGACCTCGATCACCACATCGTCACCGGCAGATCCGGTCTTGTTACGCCCCGCACCGGGACGGCCATTCTGCGCAAAAAAACGCTGTCGCATACGTATATACGACAGCGTCTTCACGTTGCTCTTGACGCGGAAGACTACATTCCCGCCCCGTCCGCCGTCTCCTCCATCGGGACCGCCCCGNGGGATGTATTTCTCCCGCCGGAACGAGACCGCTCCTGCTCCGCCCTTACCGGAACGAACCAGTATTTTTGCCTCGTCTACAAACAGAACGGGTATCCTTCCGCCGGTTACGCCGGCTCTACGGAGACAACCTTTTTGCCACGACGGNTATGGAATTTGACNCTTCCGTCGGCNTTGGCAAAGAGAGTGTCGTCCTTTCCGCGNCCCACATCGTCACCGGGATGAACCTTGGTGCCCCGCTGGCGAATAATGATGCTACCAGCNCGAATAAGCTCGCCACCAAACTTCTTGACTCCCAGGCGTTGCGCGTTGGAATCGCGACCGTTCTTTGAACTACCGCCACCTTTTTTATGTGCCATCGCTGTTCTCCTCGTTTCCTGAAAAAATGCTCTCTGAAACCTCGCCTGTCGAAAAACAGACCTCTTCGGGCCACGATCGGGCCACTTCCTGCAGGGNGCACCGGAGCAGATCTCCCACTCCCCGCAACCANGCCTGGTCGCGACACCCCTCGATCTCCAGAATAAACGCTCCGGGCTCGGAAACGCTCCCCCGAACTGCGCAGGAGGGATGATCCACCAGGATACCTCCCAGACTTTTCAGAAGAACCGAGACCGCAGCGCAGGGTGCGCTGAGAGCGCCGGACCCGGCCGATGCGTGTCCGTGAGCCTCNATCCGTACCGGGAGNCCCTCCCTGGTACGGATCGAAAGGGCGATCACGCCACCCCGGCGATTTCTTTGACCCGGACCAGCGAGTAGTGCTGCCGGTGACCCTTGGTCCGCCGGTAGTTTTTCCGGCGCTTGTTTTTGTAGACGATGATCTTGGGATCACGACCGTTACTTTCTACCGTCGCCTTGANCGCCACACCCTCTACGTAGGGTTTCCCCAGGGTGATGTCCTTCTCGGTGCGCACCATCAGAACCTTGGAGAACTCTACATCGGCTCCCTCTTCTGATCCCAGGAGATCAACCTTGATCACACTGTCCTGCGCTACCTTGTACTGTCTGCCTTTAATTTCTACCAATGCGTACATCGATTACTCTCCCGCTTTATGAACACGCCATTTAACCGTTTTATGCCCGGTACGTCAAGCCCGACAGGGACAGACCTGGCCCGGCACAGGCCACGCCTAGGGCAACTCCGAGAACCCTCTGAGATACCGGTCTACCTCCCGGGCGACGCCGCGCCCCTCTTTGATGGCCCAGACTACCAGACTTTGCCCGCGTCGTGCATCCCCCGCCACGAAAATTCCCGGCACCGACGAGAGATAGGTCTTTTCATCGGCCCGGAAATTNCTTCGCNCATCTCTTTCCAGGNAAATATCTGCCGCCAGGTATTCCTCGGGACCTGTAAATCCCAGTGCCAGGAGTACCAGATCAGCGGGATGGACCTCCTCGGTACCGGCCACATCGACCGGGCGGGGAGCCTCGCCGGGCTCTTTTTCCCAGCGCACCTGAATCGTCTCGACACCGCGAAGCCGCCCGATCCTGTCCCCCACAAAGCGGAGGGTTCTGCGCGAGAAGAGCCGGGGGTCCTCACCGAGAACGGCCTGGGCCTCCTGATGACCNTAATCGCTCTTGAATGTTCGGGCAAAGGTGGGCCAGGGCATTTCGCGGGTCCGCTCCAGGGGAGGGCGGGCGAGTATTTCCAGATTCAGCACCGATGCAGCCTCCTGCCGAAGAGCCGTGCCCAGACAATCGTTCCCCGTATCGCCGAGAACGGCCTGGGCCTCCTGATGACCATAATCGCTCTTGAATGTTCGGGCAAAGGTGGGCCAGGGCATTTCGCGGGTCCGCTCCAGGGGGGGGCGGGCGAGTATTTCCAGATTCAGCACCGATGCAGCCTCCTGCCGAAGAGCCGTGCCCAGACAATCGTTCCCCGTATCGCCTCCGCCGATAACCACAACCCGCTTTCCCCGGGCGGAAAGTTCGGGNGGAANCTCCCGGGACGGATCGAGCACCCTGCGNGTGGAGGCCGAAAGGTAGTCCATGGCGAAACTCACCCCCTGCAGATCTCTCCCTGCCACGGCCAGGTCCCTGGGCCGCGTCGCCCCGGACGCGATAATCACCGCGTCATNCTCCCTCTGGAGCCCGGCCAGGGAAATATCGCGCCCCACATCGACGCCGGTACGAAAGATCACCCCCTCGGCCTCGAGGAGATCGTTGCGGCGCTGAACCAGTTTCTTGTCGAGTTTCATGGCGGGAATTCCGTACATGAGAAGTCCCCCGGGNCGATCGGCNCGCTCGTAGATCGTCACCTGGTACCCGGCCTGGTTNAGCTGGTCCGCAGCAGCAAGGCCAGCNGGACCGCTTCCGACGATGGCAACGGTCTTTCCCGTGCGGAGCGCGGGGACCCGGGGCGTCATAAGCCCCGCCTCGTACCCCCAATCGATGATGGCCGCCTCGTTTTCCTTTATGGTCACGGCGGGGTCGTTCATGGCGAGCACACAGGCGTGCTCGCAGGGAGCAGGACAGACCCGCCCNGTGTATTCGGGAAAATTATTGGTCTTCATCAGCCGGTGGAAGGCTTCTTCCCACCGGCCGTGGTAGATAAGATCGTTCCATTCAGGAATAAGATTGTCCACAGGACATCCGTAGTCGGACTGACAGAAGGGAANCCCGCAATCCATGCACCGNGCCCCCTGCTCCTCCTGTTCCCGGAGATCCAGGGGGTTTCTGAACTCGTAGAAGCCGTTCAGACGCTGCCCGGGAGGAACTGCACCAGCCACCTTCCGGGAATACTCCATAAAACCTGTGGGCTTACCCATGCAAAACCTCCTCTTTCCGATCCTCTCCGGGACTCCGATCCTCTCCGGGGTTCCCGTCATTTCCGGAGAAACCCTGCCCGGAAAGAGCNTCAGCCCTCCCCGAGGGGCGTTCCCGAAGGGTCTCGATCACTCCGCGGTAGGCCGGAGAGATCACCCGCACGAACCCACCGCGCGCCTTCGGCCAGTCATCCAGAAGCTGCCGCGCCCGCAGGCTTCCGGTGTACCCCTGATGGCGGCGCAACAAGGGCAGGAGCTCCTCTTCGTCAAAACGGTCCAGGGAAGCGAGCTCCACCATCTCGGGATTCACCAGCTCGGGCAATCTGCCCCGGGGATCCCAGACCCAGGCCACGCCACCGCTCATCCCGGCGGCAAAGTTCTTCCCCACATCACCCAGGACAAGGGCGCGCCCTCCGGTCATGTACTCGAGACCGTGATCTCCCATGCCCTCCACCACAACCCAGGCCCCGGAGTTGCGCACGCAGAAGCGCTCCGCCACGACACCTCGCAGGAAGGCCTCTCCCGAGGTGGCTCCGTAGAACGCCACATTTCCCGCGATCACGTTTTCCTCGGCCACAAAGCCAGATTCCCGGGGCGGATAGACGATCACCCGCCCTCCCGAGAGCCCCTTGCCCACGTAGTCGTTGGCCTCCCCCTCGAGCTCCAGGGTGATACCCCGGGCGAGCCAGGCTCCGAAACTCTGGCCGGCGCTCCCCCGGAAACGAAGATGGACAGTGTCCGGCTCCAGCCCCTGCGGCGCCAGACGGGTAACGAGCTGATTGCTCAGAAACGTCCCCACGGAGCGATCGGTATTTTCCAGGGGGAACTCCAGAGATATCGTCTCCCCCGGGCGATNGAGCAGGGNCTCAACCCTGGCAAGAATGGTCCGGTCCAGGATCGTTTCCAGACCGTGGCGCTGCGGCTGGCAACAGATCACACCGGAATGATCCGGCGGGGTATCCAGCGTCTCCAGCAAACCCGAGAGGTCCACTTCCCGGCTCTTCCAGTTCGTGCGGCCCCGATCCATCCGGAGCAGGTCCCGTCGCCCCACCATCTCATCAAAACGGCGAAACCCCAGACGAGCCATGATCTCCCTGGTCTCCCGGGCAATAAAGCGCATCATGGCCACTACGTGTTCGGGGCGCCCGGGGAACTTCTCCCGAAGCTTTTCATCCTGCGTAGCGATCCCCACGGGGCAGGTGTTCTTTTCACACTTTCTCATCATGACGCAGCCCAGACTGATCAGGGCACTCGTGGCAAAGCCCATCTCCTCGGCTCCCAGGAGAGCCGCGATCACCACATCACGACCTGTCTTGATCTGACCGTCCACCTGAAGAACCACGCGGCTGCGCAGATCGTTCATCACCAGAGTCTGATGTGTCTCGGCCAGACCCAGTTCCCAGGGAACACCGGCGTTCTTGATACCCGTGAGAGGACTCGCCCCCGTCCCGCCATCGTGGCCCGAGACAAGAATATGGTCAGCGTGAGCCTTGGCAACACCGGCTGCGACGGTTCCGACTCCCACCTCGCTCACCAGCTTCACACTGATCCGGGCTTTTTCGTTGGCGTTCTTCAGGTCGAAGATAAGCTGCGCCAGATCCTCTATGGAGTAGATATCGTGGTGAGGCGGCGGACTGATAAGTCCGACCCCCGGTGTTGAATGGCGGGTAGCGGCAATCCGGTCAAAGACCTTGTGGCCCGGAAGTTCTCCTCCCTCGCCAGGTTTCGCCCCCTGGGCCATCTTTATCTGGATCTCGTCGGCGTTGGCAAGATATTCGATGGTTACCCCGAAACGACCCGAGGCGACCTGCTTGATCGCCGAACGCTTGCTGTCTCCACCAGGGAGAGGCCGAAACCGGGCCGGGTCTTCCCCTCCCTCACCGGTGTTGGACTTTCCTCCGATCCTGTTCATGGCCACGGCCAGCGCCTCGTGAGCCTCGGCACTGATAGAACCGTAGCTCATGGCACCCGTGGCAAAGCGCCGCATAATCTCCTCCTCGGATTCCACCTCATCCAGAGGAAGGGGCTCTCTCCCCTCCTCCTGAAAAGCCAGAATTCCCCGAAGGGTAGCCCGGGCGGCAGCGTCCTCGTTCTGGCTGGTACTGAAACGGGTGAAGGCCTCGAAATCATTGAAACGGACAGCTTCCTGGAGATCGGCGATAGCCCTGGGGTGCCAGAGATGGACCTCCCCTCCCGCGCGCCACTGATAATCTCCCCCGTCGAGGTATCCCTGTCCGACGAGCGAGGGGAGACCGGNAAAGGCCCTGCGATGGCGCATCAGGGATTCCCGGGCCAGCTGACCGAAGCCGGCACCGGCGATTCGGCTGGCCGTGCCTTCAAAACATCGCTCCACCACCTCCCGGGAGAGCCCGAGAATCTCGAAAATCTGGGCTCCCTTATAGGATTCGAGGGTGCTGATCCCCATCTTCCCAAAGACTTTTCTCATACCCTTTTCCAGGGCTGACCGGTACGAAAAAAAGAGTTCTTCCCGGGAAAGATCGGCTTCTATCTCTCCCCGCTCCTGCATGTGCTCGATGGCCTGACAGGCAAGGTAGGGGTGTATCGCATCGGCCCCGTACCCCAGGAGGGCGCAGACGTGATGGACCTCCCGGGGCTCTCCGCTCTCCACAATCAGCCCCACCCGAGCNCGTTTTCCCCGACGCACCAGACGATGATGAACCGCGCCTGTGGCCAACAGCGCCGACACCGGCACCCTCCCGGGAGAAACAGCTCTGTCGGAGAGAATGATCAGGCTCGACCCCTGGTCTGTCGCGGCCTCGGCCTGATCTGCCAGAGACTCCAGGGTCTCCTCCAGGAGACGCCCCTCCCTCTCCAGAGACTGGAGGGATTCGTCCTGACCGAGCAACTTCTCCGGATCAGGATTATCCAGGGGGAAGGTGCAGTCTATCCGGACCGATTGCCACCCCCGAGAGGAAAGGCCGGAGATCTTCTGCATCTCTTCCCCGGAGAGGATGGGCTGATCCAGCCACAACCGGTGGACGGCCCGGGNCTCCTGGTCCAGAAGGTTTCCCTCGGGTCCTATAAACGATCCCAGGCTCATGACGATCTCCTCCCGGATCGAATCGATGGGAGGGTTGGTGACCTGGGCGAAAAGCTGCTTGAAGTACTCGTAGACCAGGCGGGGACGCTCCGAGAGGACCGCCAGGGGAGTATCGTTTCCCATCGACCCCAGGGGCTCCTTTCCCGTCTCGGCCATACCCTTCAGAATGAGTTCCAGGTGCTCCCGTGTGTAGCCGAAGACCCGCAAAAGGGTGGCCACGTCGGGCGATGCAGCCCCGCCGGGCCCTTCCTCACCAGCCCCTTTCTCGCCGGAAGAATCACGGCGATCACCGGCGGGAACCATCTCCAGAGTCAGCTTCTGCCCCTCGATCCAGTCACGGTAGGGGTGCTTCCGGGCGTAGCGGAGCTTAATCTCCTCGTCATCGACGATGCGCTGACTCGCGAAGTCGACCAGAAACATTCTCCCGGGCTGGAGGCGCCCCTTCCTTACGATCCTGCTTTGGTCGAGNGCCACCGTTCCAGCCTCGCTGGCCATAACTACCAGCCCCTCGTCGGTGACGCAGTACCGGCTGGGCCGCAAACCGTTACGGTCCAGCACAGCCCCAAGAACGGTACCGTCGGTGAAAGCGATCGAGGCGGGACCATCCCAGGGCTCCATTTGGGCGCTCATGAACTCGTAGAGCGCCCTCCGCTCATCGCTCATCAGGCGATCGCCCTGCCAGGCCTCGGGGACCATCATCATAACCGCCTCGGGCAGCTCCCGTCCGCTGCGAAGGAGCAACTCCAGAAGATTGTCAAAGCTTCCCGAATCGGAGAGGTCCGGTTCGAAGACCGGCAAGACACCCTCGAGGTTCCCGCCAAAGAGATCGCTCCGGAGCACCCCCTGACGGGCTCTCATCTTGTTCACGTTCCCCCGAAGGGTGTTGATCTCACCGTTGTGGCTCATGCAGCGCAAGGGCTGGGCACGGTCCCAGCTGGGAAACGTGTTGGTAGAGAACCGGCTGTGCACCATCGCGAAGGGTGTACGGAATCGGGGATCCTGAAGATCGCTGTAATAGAGAAAGAGCTGCTCCGGCGTGAGCATCCCCTTGTACACCATGGTCCGGGAACTGAGACTGGCGATGTAGAAGTGATGGTGCTGATCAAAGGAGCTGCCCCGAAGGGTCCGGGAAGCTTTTTTCCGCAGGACATAGAGCGTTCGTTCGAACCGCTCCTGATCCATATCGGGGGGAGCGCCCAGAAAAAGCTGAACCATCGCCGGTTCCGAAGCTCTGGCCGAGGGGCCGATCATGGTATTGTCCCGGGGGACCTCGCGCCACCCCAGGAGAGAGAGCCCCTCTTCCCGGACTATCCAGGCGAGAGAATCCTGGCAAGCCTGACGCTCCTCGCGGGAGGGCGGGAGAAAGATCATCCCCAGGGCATAGCTTCCCCGATCGGGCAGCTCCAGCGAGAGCTCCTCCCGAAGGACGTGCCGGAGAAAGTCCTGCGGCAGGGCCACCAGCACCCCTGCCCCGTCACCGGTGTCCTCTTCGGCTCCCACAGCACCCCTGTGGGTCATTCGAACCAGGACATCCCGGGCCAGAGGCAGTATATCGCTTCGGGGCTCCCCGGAGATATGTGCCACAAAGCCGACCCCGCAAGAATCGTGCTCGTTATCGGGACTGTAGAGGGCCCGGTTTCCCGGACGAATCGTTTGCTGCATAGACACTCCTTCACAAGAAAATGAAGCAATTTTCGTGCCAAGAAAGCAAACTTCTAAGACGTTACCAGGAAACAAGATAGAAAGCGTCAAAAACGAAGCATAAAAAATCCTACATATCGGTGGGAAAACCCCCGATATGTAGGACGCAAATGTAGGATTATTCCAAAGAGGTGCGCTACATAACCTCAAGGAAGGGAATGTTCAGCACCCCCAGGCCGTGCTGCATCACCTGCATTACCGCCCGGGAAAGCCCCAGCCGAAAAGCCCTGACCTGGGGATCCTCGGCAACAGCGATGGGATGATCGTGGTAGAAGCGGGAGAAGGTCTTTGCCGTCTCGTAGAGGTATCCCGCGAGCAGGGAGGGGTTAAAACCCCGGGCTGCCTCGGTTACCGCCTGGGGGTAGCCTGCGATTCGGTGAAGCAGCTGCCACTCCTCCTCCACCAGTTCCCGGGGTGGCTCGACCAGCGAGGGAGCGGGCTCTTTCCGGAGCATGCTGGACACCCGGGCCCCCACATACTGCAGGTAGGGGCCGGTATTGCCCGTAAAGGAGAGCGACTCCTGGGGATTGAAGATCATGTCCTTCACCGGCCCCGTCTGGAGCAGGTAATAATGGAGCGCACCCAGGGCAATCGCCTCGGCCCGACGGAGGGCGTCCTCCTGATCCTCGTCACGGCCCTTCTTGCGGATCTCTTCCAGAGCCAGCGAGGCCAGCTCGTCGATCAGATCGTCGGCGTCGACCACCGTTCCCTCGCGGGACTTCATCTTCCCCTCGGGGAGATTCACCATGCCGTACGCCAGNTGATGGAGATTCTCTGCCCAGGGATGGCCCAGCCGCCGCAGAACCTCGAAGAGCACCTGAAAGTGATAGCGCTGCTCGCTGGCGACCACGTACACCAGCTGATCGAAGGGCCAGTCCTGCTGCCGCTGGATGGCCGTACCGATATCCTGAGTCAGGTAGAGCGATGTTCCATCGGCCCGGAGGAGGACCTTCTTGTCCAGCCCGATATCGGTCAGATCGACCCAGACGGTACCGTTCTCATCGCGCGAGAAAAGCCCCTGCTCCAGACCACGCAGGATCTCATCCCGGCCCTGGGTATAGGTTTCGCTCTCGTAATAGACCTGATCGAAGGAGATCCCCGTGCGCTCGTAGGTTCTCTCGATCCCTTCGATGGCCCAGCGGTTCATGGTGAGCCACAGCTCGTGAACCTGGGCGTCGCCCTTCTCCCAGGCCTGGAGGAGCTCCCGAGCCCGCTCTTCCGCCGAGGGGTCTTCCTTCTCCCAGCGGGCGTAGCGGACGTAGTAGTCGCCCACGAAGTGGTCCGACTTTTTTCCCTCCGACTCCGGGGTTGCGCCTTCCCCNAACTCCTGGTAGGCCACCATGGACTTGCAGATATGAATACCCCGATCGTTGATCAGGTTGACCCGCCGGACCGTGGCACCGGCGGCCCGGAGGAGCCGAGCCACGCTCTCTCCCAGCGCGTCGTTTCTCAGATGCCCCAGGTGGAGGGGTTTGTTGGTATTGGGACAGGAAAACTCAATGGTTATCCGCTGCTCCGCCAGGGCATCGCTGTTTCCAAAAGCTTCGGGATCGCTCAGGACAGCGTTCACTACCTGGGCACCAACCGAGGGCCGGTCCAGAAAAATGTTTACGTAGGGCCCCAACGCCTCAGCACGCCCGCCGGGGGCGCCGTCGGCGGCAACAGCCGCTCCCGTCTCGCGTGCCACGGCCAGGGCGATCGCCTGGGGGTTGGCCCGCAGGATCTTCGCGAAGGGGAACATGGGGAAGGCGATGTCCCCCTTTCCCGTATCGGGGGGCGTCTCCACCGAGAGAGCCTGATCCACCTGCTTCGGGTCGGCATCGGGGTAGGCGCGTTGCACCGCCTCTGCCACGATGCCCTTCCAAGTACTCCAGAATTGTTTCATACCGGCCCAGCATAGCGGAAAAGCGAAAACAGGGGTAGTATCTTTTCCGGAAGATCCCTACAGGGAAGGACGCAGAAACATGTCGTTTTCCGAGGCCCGTTTCTCCAGAGCCCCGATCTCCCCGATAACCCCCACGAGACGCTGTATGGCGGAATGGATCTCTTTCAGCTCCTCGATAAGCTCTGCGTTCCTCCGCCCCCCGATCTGGCCGTAGTTGGCGATGGTATCGTAGGAGCTGCCGGGGCGGGAGTACAGAATCCCTCCCAGGAGGTTCTTCATCATCTCCAGGGTGGTCTGAAGACTCGTGACGATCATCTCGATCTCCCGGTCCACGCGATGGGCCATCTCCCGACGCCGCGAGAGGGATTCATCGCTGTGAAGCACCTGGCCCCAGTCCCCGCCNGGAAGGACCAGCGCTTCCAGACCGGCGAGATCTCCGGGGATTTTCTCNTATTCGTTGAAGGTGTCGTTGAACTGCGCCCTGTTTGAACTCTTGTAAAAATCCGCACCGTTCAGAATCTGCCTGAGTGGGGACATGGTATTGCGCCAGAGACTCGAGGCGAAGGTCTGGGCTGCCAGGGCCAGATGCCAGTGCGCCAGGAAGACCCCCTCGCTCCCGTCGGGGAGTCCCTTGAGACGCGTCACCCGGTCATCCACAATTTCTTCCAGCAGAAGAATCTGATCCTGGGCCTGACGGTGCAACGAGACCCGCAGAGCCTCACGACGGATGCGCTCCTCGAGCTTGCCCTTGTATATGGAAAGCCAGTCATTCCCGCTGTAGTCGGCCTCGGGAGGATTCCACCAGGGATCCTCCCGGATCAGCCTGACCAGCAGCACCAGGGGATACCGATCGGCGAACTCCCGGAAAGCACGGACCACGGCTGTCAGAATGGCAAGACCCGTCTCCAGCTCCTTTTGCAGCGCCTCGGGAGTATCCAGGGCATCACGGTCGCAGGAAAGCAGCACCATGTTTTCCAGAGCCATCGGTTCCAGAGGATCCGAGAAGGAGACCAGGTCGCTGGCCAGACGCTCCACAGAGTGGGTGATGTAGTCGAACGGGCACTGGCGGTCGCCCGCCTCGGCAGAACCGGAGAACGAGCCCAGCACACTATGAAAGGGAAAGGAACCGATCCGCACAAGATTGTCGGCCTGGGAGAGGGCGCGTCGAATGCGGGCACTGCTTCTTGAAGGGATATCGGCGATGCGTTCCTCCAGGTAGCGGGTAAGATCGTGCTTCAGGGTACGTTCGTTCTTTTCTTCCTGCTGGTTCAGATACTCCTCGGAGGTGCGCTGCAGAAGTTTCTCGTTGATCACGGGAAAGAGGTCGGCTGCAAAATGAAAAACCAGTTCTTCCCGGCGGGCTGCTGCAGTATCCAGATAGGGCGAAGCCCGGTGCAGGGTAAGCTGTAACGCCTCGAGAGAGGTGGCAAACCCTCCGAGGAAGATCCCGCGCCGCGCGTCCAGAGCGTCACCAGCGATCTTTTGCACCTGCTGGCGCATTCCCGCCAGGACCCATCCGGTGATAATCGATTCCCGGGTCTCGCTGGTGAAGATCTGCAGGAAGAAGAGTTTTATCTTTCCCCACAAGCCAAGAGCCTTGATCTGTTCTTCCAGTGATGGCGGCGTATCGATCTCTTCGGGTGCCAGGGGCGCCAGGTCCTGTTCCAGGGATTGCCGGATCGACGAGAGAATCTTCTCCCGCTCTTCCCGCGGGATGGACCGTGCCAGACGGTCAAAAACACTGGTACCTGCCTTCGTCTGTGCCATACAACCTGCAATATACCAGATAAAGACCTCCCGGAACAAAAGAAACGCCTTATATTTCGGTTTTATCTCGCCTTTCTCCGGGTTTCACCAGAAATATTCCGAAAAATCCCGGAGAGGACATTTTTTTCTTGACAGACAGAAGGAAATCGACAACTATCAAGAGCAATGAACGGAATGCTGAACATGACGACCATCCTACTATCCCTTCTCNGCCTCATTATTATTGGTGGGCGTGGAGTAGGTGTGGGAGGATAGCCCCCGGCGATTCGTCATGGAACGAGGCCGTCTTCCCACCGGGAAGACGGCCTTTTTTTTCGCCACAGCTGACGTTTCTACAAAACGACTCCGATGAGTCACCACGAAAAGGGGAGACCAGGACATGGAACGGATTCAGATTTTTGACACCACCCTGCGGGACGGAGAGCAGTCACCNGGCGCATCCATGGATGTGGAGCAGAAGCTCGAGATAGCCCTGCAGCTGGAGCAGCTCGGCGTTGACGTGATCGAGTCGGGCTTCCCCGTCTCCTCGCCGGAGCAGTTCCGGGCGTGCAAGCTTATCTCGGAGAACGTAAAGAACAGCACCATCGCAGCCCTGGCCCGGAGCACCGAGAAAGACATAGACGCCGCAGCCGACTCCATCGGTACGGCAGCCCGCTCCCGGATCCACACCTTTGTCTCCACCTCCCCCATCCACAGGGAGTTCAAGCTGAAAAAGACTCCCCAGGAGGTCCTCGAGATGACCCGCAAGGCGGTTCGCTACGCCCGCAACCGCTGTGCCGAGGTGGAGTTNTCACCGGAAGATGCTACTCGCACGGAACCGGATTTTCTGTGCCAGGTTCTGGAAGTGGCGATCGAGGAGGGAGCGACGATCCTGAACATCCCCGANACCGTGGGNTATACCGTACCCGACGAGTACGCCCGACTGATCACGATGCTCCGGAACCGGGTTCCCAATATNGACAAGGCGATCCTGAGCGTCCACTGCCATAACGATCTTGGCCTGGCCGTGGCAAACACGATCAGCGCCATCAACGCCGGCGCACGCCAGGCCGAGGTGACGATCAACGGCATCGGCGAGCGNGCGGGCAACGCCGCTCTTGAAGAGGTGGTGATGGCCCTGAACGTCCGGAAGGATCTCCTGGGCCTCGAAACGGGAATCAACACGCGCCAGCTCTATACGACATCGCGCATGCTCTCCACCATGATCGGCTTTCCNATCCCNCGGAACAAGGCGATCGTCGGCGAGAACGCCTTTGCCCACGAATCGGGAATTCATCAACACGGAATGCTGAGTCACCGCGAGACCTACGAGATCATGACCCCCCAGTCTGTGGGCCGCGAAACAACCAGGATCGTCCTGGGCCGCCACTCGGGCATGCACGGCTTCCGGAAACGCCTGGCCGAACTCAATATCATNATCAAGGAAGAGGAGCTCAAACGGGCTTACGAGGCCTTCCTGAAGGTGGCAGACCGGAAAAAGGAGATCTTCGACGAGGACCTTTTTTCCATCGTGAGCGAGCAGTTCGGCACAACCACCCGATCTCTGGTACTGGAGTACCTGCAGTTTCACTCGGGCAACACCTCGGTACCCACCGCTACGGTGCGGATCAGGGATCAGCAGGAGATCTACGAAGAGGCCTCCACGGGTGACGGTCCGGTGGATGCNGCCTTCCGGGCGATCGAACGGGCCCTGAACATCACGGCGACCCTGGTGGAGTACAACGTGCAGGCCATAACTCCCGGGAAACAGGCCATGGGCGAAACCTCGGTGATCATCGAAATCGACGGTCGNCGANCGACGGGGCGCGGTTCCAGCACCGACATTGTCGAGGCCAGCGCCAAGGCCTTCGTGAACGCCATCAGTCGGCATCGGCTTCTCCAGGAGGTGGTACACCCATGAATAATCAGCAGAAGAGCAGGAACGGGGAATCCGGCCATCAGGTCATGATCTACGACACCACCCTTCGCGATGGCATGCAGGGGATCCAGGTGAGTTACACCCTGGACGACAAGATCAAGATCGCTCACGCCCTGGACGAGATGAAAATCGACTACATCGAGGGGGGGTTCCCCCTCTCGAACGAGAAGGAAGCTGCCTTCTTCAGGCAAATCAGGAAGGAATCCCTCACCCACGCCCGGGTCGTAGCCTTTGGCTCCACCCGGCGAGCGGGAATGAGCGCCGACCAGGATCCCATGGTGCGGGCCTTGCTGGATGCTGAAACTCCTGCGGTGATCGTGGTAGGAAAAACCTGGAAAGCCCACGTAACCACGGTCCTGAAAACAGACCAGGAAGAAAATCTGCGCATGATCTACGACTCTGTGCAGTTTCTCAAGTCCCAGGGACGCGAGGTCTTCTTTGACCTGGAACACTTCTTCGACGGATTTCGTGACGACCCGGCCTACGCCCTGCAGGTTCTCCAGGCGGGGAGCGACGCCGGGGCAGACTGCCTCATCCTCTGCGATACCAACGGGGGAACCCTCCCCGGAGAGGTAGCCCGTATCATGGAGAGCCTTCCCCGACAAAAACTGGCTCCCCTGGGAGGACATTTCCACGACGACTGCGGCGTGGCGATCGCAAACAGCCTCGCGGCTGTGGAGGCGGGGGCTCTGCAGATTCAGGGAACGGTCAATGGCTGGGGAGAACGGTGCGGCAACGCCAACCTCTGCAGCTTCATTCCCAACATCGTCCTGAAGACCCCCTACCAGGCCAGCTGCGCGCCCCACATCCAGCGGCTGACCCACCTCTCCCGCTTCGTTGCGGAGAAGGCCAACATTATCCCCGACCGACGCATGCCCTACGTGGGTGACGCGGCCTTCACCCACAAGGCGGGACAGCACGCCGATGTGATCAACAAGGACTCATCCCTGATGGAACACATCGACGGCAGGCTCGTTGGCAACGAGCGCAGAATTGTCCTCTCCGAGCTGGCGGGGAAGTCCACGATCGTGGAAAAACTGCGGGAATACGGGGACTTCACCAAACAGTCACCGGTGGTGGACGATCTGACCCGGCTTCTGAAGCAGAAAGAGCACGAGGGGTTCGAGTACGAAGCCGCCGAGGCGAGCTTTGATCTCCTCATTCGGCGCGCCCTGAANCTCTACCAGCCCCTGATCAGCCTGCGGAACTATCATCTGGAAAGCTACAAGACCGCAGAGATGCCCTCAAAGACCGTGGGTCGCCTCTTTCTTGAGACCCGGGGGCGGGAACTCCTGGGGGCCTCGGTCTGCGTCGGGCCCGTGGACACCCTGGACCACGCCCTGCGGGATGCGCTGGAACCGCTCTACCCCTGGCTGAAAAAAATAACCCTGAGCGACTACCGCGTGCGGGTACTCAACCCCGAAAGCGGCGTATCGGCCAGGGTTCGGGTCTTCATCACCTACACCGACCACGACACCACCTGGGATACCGTGGGAGTCCACGAAAACATCGTAGAGGCCTCGTGGCAGGCCCTGGTAGACGCCATCGAGTTCTACTACAACACGATCATCCTGAACAGCGAGAGTTCCTGAACAAGGGGCTCCCTGAAGGGGGAGCCATCCCGAGGCGAGGCCCCCCGAGGGGGGGGCAACAGACGCCCCGCAGGAACAACCAAAGCGGGAGCGGCTCCGACCCGCTCCCGTGGCAGGGATCAGCGTCCCTTCCGGGGGGCGCTTCCCTCGGGCAGGGGCTGCACCTGAACGCACCCCTTTCGCAGATACTGGATCGCCTCCACCGCAGCCTGGGCAGCGGAAATGGTGGTGGTATAGGGTATTCGCTGCTGGAGCGCTGCGATCCGGAGGTACCCGTCGTCGGCTTGGCTGAACCGCCCCAGAGGCGTGTTGATCACCAGATCGATACGCCCCGATTCGAGGTGATCCAGGATGTGGGGATGCCCCTCGTGAACCTTGAGAACAACCTCGGCCAGGATTCCCTGCTCAAAGAGAAAGGCCGCAGTCCCCCTGGTAGCGGCCAGGGAGAACCCGTTCTCCTGAAGCCTGCGCACCACCGGCACCAGAGCCTCCTTATCAGAATCATGAACAGAGACAAAGACCCTTCCCTTTTTTGGCAGGGGCGTACCGGCAGCAGCACTTGCCTTGGCAAAGGCCTCCCCGAAGGATGCCCCCATGCCGATGGTCTCGCCGGTGGAACGCATTTCCGGCCCCAGAAGCGGATCGTGATCCATGAAGCGATCAAAGCTGAACATCGCCTCCTTCACGGCCCACCCCACGATACACCGTCCCCGGGCAACACCCGAACCCGGCACGGCCCGATCGAAGGCACTGGGGACCAGCCCCTGATCCACCAGATTCTCGCCCTCCCAGAGGCGGACCACCGCCTCCACCAGGTTGACCCCGGAAGATTTGGAGAGATAGGGCACCGTCCGCGACGCCCGGGGGTTCACCTCCAGAAGGTAGAGTTCTCCCCGCTGCACGGCGAACTGAATATTCAGGAAACCCTGGACATTCAGCGCCCGGGCGATCGCTGCTGCGGCATCGACCATGGCCTCTTCCATGGCGGGATCGGAGTGAAAGGGAGGAAAAACACAGGCCGAATCCCCGGAATGGACACCAGCCGCCTCGATATGCTGCATGATGCCCCCCACGTAGACGTTCTGCCCGTCCGAGACGGCATCCAGATCGTACTCGAAGGCGTCCTCCAGAAACTGGTCGACCAGTATGGGCCGCTCCGGCGAGAGCTCTACAGGCCCCTCCAGGTACCGTTTCAGCTCTTCCTCGGTATAGGCGATCATCATGGAACGTCCACCCAGCACAAAGGATGGCCGAAGCAGTACGGGGTAGCCAATCCGTTCTGCCTCCCGACATACCTCCCCGGGGGTTCCGGCCATGCTGTTCCGGGGCTGCTGGAGCCCCAGGCGGTTCAGAAGGTCAGCGAACCTGGCCCGATCCTCGGCGGTGTCGATGCCGTCAAGGGAGGTCCCTACGATCTCGGCCCCCCACTCTTCCAGGGCCCTGGCCATGTTGAGCGGCGTCTGGCCTCCCAACTGCACCACCACCCGACGGATCCCCTCCTTGCGAAGAATCCCCTGGATATCCCCCGCCGTGAGAGGTTCCAGATAAAGCCGGTCCGAGACGTTATAGTCCGTCGAAACCGTCTCGGGGTTGGAGTTCACCATGACGGTCTTGCGTCCCAGGCCACGAAAAGCCAGGGATGAGAGGGTGCAGCAGGTATCGAACTCCAGTCCCTGACCGATACGGTTGGGGCCGCTGCCGATCACAAGCACACCACCGGGACCAACGGGCTCGCCCTCGTCCTCTTCTCCCCAGGTAGAATAGAAATAGGGAGTCTCGGCCTCGAACTCGCCGGCACAGGTGTCCACCAGGTGATAGACGCTGCGAAGATCCAGCTCCTCCCGCCTGCGGCCGATATCACCGGAGGATACTCCGCAGATCGTGGCGATTCTCCCGTCGGTGAGGCCCGCCTGAAGCGCCCGCAGCAGCAGGTCCCGCTCCAGAGGCATTGCGGCATCCTGCATCTCCTGCTCAAGCAGAGCCAGCTCCTGAAAGAGCGCGAGGAACCAGTGATCGAAGCCGCTCTCGGCGTAGATCCAGGCCAGAAGCTCTCCCAGGTCCTCCCCTTCCGCCACGGCGCGGCGGATCAGGGAATAGATCGCGAAGATCCTGCGGGGATGAAGGGTAGAGACCATAGTCCGGAGCTCCTCCGGGGAATATCCGGGCAGCTCCTGAAGCCCCTGGAACCCGTACTCGGCTGCCCGAATCGCCTTGTTCAGGGCCTCCAGGGCAGTACGTCCCAGTGCCAGGGATTCTCCTACAGACTTCATCTGCGTTCCCAGGGACGCGTATCCCGAAGGAAACTTCTCGAGTTCGAACCGGGGGACCTTCACCGCCGTATAATCCAGGGTCGGTTCAAAACAGGACACGGTTTTCCCCGTGATCTCGTTCATCACCTCATCGAGAGTACACCCCACGGCCAGTCGCGCCGAGGCCCGGGCAATGGGAAACCCCGTGGCCTTGCTGGCCAGGGCCGAACTCCGGGAGACCCGGGGATTCATCTCGATCACGACCATGCGGCCATCGACGGGGTTCAGGCCGAACTGGACGTTGGATCCCCCACAATCGACACCCACAGCCCGCAGAATATCGATCGCTGCGGTCCTCATGCGCTGGTACTCCCGATCGCTCAGGGTCTGAACGGGGGCGATGGTGATACTATCCCCGGTATGGACCCCCATGGGGTCGATGTTCTCGATGGAGCAGACGATCACGGCGTTATCGGCGGCATCGCGCATCACCTCCAGCTCGAACTCCTTCCAGCCCAGAAGGGATTCTTCTACCAGAGCGGTATGAACGGGGCTCTCGGCCAGAGCCCGACGGATCGCCGTGCGGGCCTCTTCCGCCGTAGCCGCGATACTGCCGCCCTTGCCCCCCAGGGTGTAGCTGGGACGAATGATCAGGGGCAAGCCGAAGTGGCCCATCATTTGCTCGCCCTCCTCCAGACTCCCCACGAGGGCGCTGCGAGGACTCTCAAGGCCGATTGAGTCCATGAGCTTCTTGAACTCCCCCCGGTCTTCGGCGAGACGGATCGAATCGATACCCGCTCCTATGATCTCCACCCCGTAGGTACGGAAAACGCCTGCCGCATCCAGATCCATGGCGAGGTTGAGCGCCGTCTGCCCCCCCATGGTGGCCAGCACTGCGTCGGGCCGCTCGGTGCGGATAATCTCTTCCAGATATTCCACCTCCAGAGGCTCCATATAGATCGCATCAGCCGTGCCCGGAGTGGTCATCACCGTGGCGGGGTTGGGGTTCACCAGGATGACCCGATAACCCTCTTCCTTCAGAACGGTTACCGCCTGATTTCCCGAATAGTCGAACTCGCAGGCCTGACCGATAACGATGGGGCCGCTCCCGATCACCAGAATTGACTCGATATCTCGTCGTGCGGGCATCTCAGATCACCTCCAAAAAAGCAGAAAAAATCCAGCGGCTGTCGATCGGTCCCGGGGCACTCTCGGGGTGAAACTGGGCAGTGCGAAGACGCCGTTCCTCGTCCCAAAGCCCCTCCACGGTGCCGTCGTTGGCGTTGCGGAACCACACGGCCATTCCCGGCGGAAGCGACTCCTCTCGTACGGCAAAGCCGTGGTTCTGGCTGGTGACAAAGACCCGCCCTCTCTCGCGGTCTCCCTGCCAGACCTCTTCCCGCACGGGATGATTCACCCCGTGGTGGCCAAACTTCATCTTGAAGGTCTCGGCCCCCGCGGCCTCGGCGATGATCTGGTGACCCAGACATATCCCCAGGAGGGGGACCCTCCCCATAAGCTGGCGCACCTGCTCGACCTGATGGNTCAGGACTGCGGGATCGCCGGGGCCGTTGGAGATCATCACGGCGTCGCCCCGGGCAGCCAGGATCTCTTCGGCCGTGGCCGAAGCGGGCAGGAGCGTGATCGGGCAGCCCAGGTCGTGAAACTCGCGCAGGATATTCGCCTTGGCTCCGCAATCGTACACGACAATGTGAGGGCCCTGGTGTGAGCCCGAGGGGGGAGGCAGGTGAACCCCTTTGCCCGTGCCCACCGTGTCCACCAGGGAGCGCCCTTCCATGGCAGGAAACGCCCGGAGAAGCTCCAGAGCCAGTTCTTTCTCCTCCTGGCAGAGCTCTCTACCCCGGGCGGGCCGGCAGATGAGACCATTCCGGCTGCCGTGCCTGCGCAGATTCAGCGTCAGGGCCCGGGTATCCAGGCCGGTGATTCCGGTGATACCGTTCCGGGCCAGATAATCGGCGAGTTTTATCCGCCCCTCGGGCACGGGCCCCTCGTAGAGACTTCGCACTATCAATGCAGCGGGTTTCACCGTTCGCNCCAGGGCCGACCCGGAACGCCCCTCCTGGGGCCCGGTCTCGGACCAGGCTTCGTCGATGCCGTAGTTGCCCGCGTGAGGATAGGTCATGACAACGATCTGTCCCGTATAGGAAGGATCGGTCAGGACCTCTCCATAACCGCTCATGGCGGTATTGAATACCACCTCTCCGATATCGTGTAAACGACGGGAGAAACTCGGCCTGCCTCCCTCGCTCGTTTCACAATCCCCGGGAGCTGCGGCTGTGGCCAGATCCTTCAGCGCCGGTGCGGGCGCACCAAAGGACCTTCCCGGAAATACCGTTCCGTCTGACAGAATGAGTAGTGCGTGATCCAACCTGGTCTCCTTTTCGTGTGCTTCGCGATTGTGCCCGGTGAGGCGGGCTCGTTACAAGTGCCCGGGAAGAGGAATTGACGTTGAAGGGCCACAATCACAAAACGAGGAGAAAAATGCAGCGTATTCCCGGGGCAGAAGGCCCTTCCCCGGGGACAAGCGACAGCGGGGCTCCCTAGGGGCGCACCTGATCGTTAATAGCAGTAAAATCTGACTCCACAAGGCGTTGCAGATCGGCCAGGGCGTCTTTCTCGTCGGGACCATCGGCCTCGATCTCTATCTCCTGTCCCTGGCAGACATTCAGAAGAATCATCTTGATAATGTTCTTTGCATCGGCACAGGCTCCGTTCTTCCGGACAATGATGGTACTCCGGTACAGTTTTGCCGTGCGTACGAAGAGGTCTGCCGGCCTGCTGTGAAGACCTGTTTTTGTCAGAACCGAGAGTGTAATTGATTGCACAGACCATTCCTTTCGTGAATNGTAACCGGGCGCGGGGAGAGTTCTGCCGATTTCAGCCGATACCGCTCACCGAGGAGGTCGCGCACCTCCCCGTGAGAATCTGAGGCGAGAACGCTCTCGGCCAGCCCCGAGGCCTCGTGAAGCGACGTGGTCCGGACCAGCCAGGTGGCCTCGGCCAGCTGCCCNGGCAGCATGCTCAACTCGCGAACCCCCAGACCGATCAGCGCGGGAATCGCCAGAGGATCCCCACCGAGCTCACCGCAGACCCCCACCCAGCGGCGCTGGCGTTGGGCCGCCTGAACCACCTGCCGGATCGCGAGAAAAACCGCCGGATCGTACATGCGGTAGTAGCGGGATATATCACCGTTCAGCCGATCGGCAGCGAGCAGATACTGGGTCAGATCGTTGGTCCCGATACTGAAAAAATCCACCCTTCGGGCCAGAGCATCGGCCATCCACACCGCCGAAGGAACCTCCACGGTGATGCCCACTTCCATCTCGGGGTCGAAGGGTTTCCCCTCCCGTTCCAGCTGTTGCCGCGCCGTCTCGATCATCTCCAGCGCCTCTTCGAGCTCCGGCACGCCCCCTANCAGGGGAAGCATGAGCTTCACCGACCCGAAGGCACTCGCCCGCAGGATAGCCCGGAGCTGGGGCAGAAAGATCTCGGGCCTCGCNAGACACAGGCGGATTCCCCGGTTTCCCAAAAAGGGATTGTCCTCGGAGGAGACGGGAATCGAGGGAACCTGCTTGTCGCCCCCCACATCGAGGGTCCGGATGATCACAAACCCCCGGGGAAAGGCCTCGGCTGCCTGACGGTACGCCTGGAACTGGGTCTCCTCCGAAGGAATCCGGGGCGACCCGAGGAAGAGGAACTCGCTCCGGTAGAGCCCNACGCTTCGAGCCCCGGCAGTGCAAGCCGACGGGATATCCCGGGTTGACCCCATGTTCACCGAGAGGGTTATCTCCACACCGTCGGAGGTCACCGTATCCAGACCCCGGAAATCCTCTACCTTGGTTCGCCAGGCTACCTGGAGAGCCTTGCGGGANCGGACGTGCTGGAGCATCCGCCGGGGAGGGTTCACCATGACCCGGGCGATCTCCCGATCACCACCATCGAGCACAACCTGGTCGTGGAAAGCGATCGCNGCCATCGCCCCGGAGACACCCACAGCGGCAGGAATCTTGAGACTCTTGGCGAGGATCGCCACGTGGGAGGAGACTCCTCCCCTCTCGGTCACGATACCCACCACCCGACTGGTGTCGAGCATCGCCGTATCGCTGGGATAGAGATCCCGGGCGACAACAATGGACCCCTGGGGAAGATCCGAGAGGTCCGCTGCAGGGAGTCCCAGGAGGTTGCGGCGTATACGCTTTGCCACATCTTCAAGATCGGCCGAGCGGGCCCGGTTATGATCATCGGCGTCGAGCTCTGCAAAGAGCTGCACATACTGATCAAAGACGATCTGCACCGCCCCCTCGGCCGAGAAGGAACGCTCCCGAATCATGGTCTCCACCTCGGCGAGCATCGCCTCATCCTCGGCGATCGTCTGCTGGGAGCGAAAAATATGGGCAAAGTGGCTACCCAGCCGCTCTTTCACGCACCCCTGAAGGCGCTCGAGCTCGGCGATCGAAGACTCCAGGGCGCTGCGCAGGCGTAATACCTCCTCCTGGGGCGTACCGACGTTCCGGTTCCCGGGGACTGTCAGGGGAGGCGCAAAGAGCACCGCCTGCCCCAGGGCAATGCCGGGCGAAGCCACCAGACCGGTCAGGTGCATCGGGCCTCCCCCTGGCAGGATTTCACCGCTGCCCGGAGCAGGCAATACATCTCCCGGGCATCCTCCGCCCNGAGCAGGTCTTCCAGCAGCTGTCGCCGTTGATAGAGCGTTATCAGGGTATGGAGGACGTTCCCCACAAGGTCGTCATTCTGCAGGGCAAACATGGAGACCAGCTGCACCGGGAAGGTAACCGAGGGATCCCCCATGGAAGCAAACTCCACGGGATTACGCAGACGAACAAAGAGCAGGGCAGACCGCTGGACGTGAATGGTATCGGTGTGGGGAATGGCGATCTTTGGCCCCTCCAGGGGGAGGCCCGAAGGATAGAGCCGTTCCCGGGCGAGGATGGCCTCAACAAAGGTCCAGCGACAGCGCCCCTCCCTGACGAGATGCTCCGCCATGGTCCGCAGAACCTCCTCCCGGGAATCACCAGCGAGATCGGCCAGAACCATCGAGGGTTTGAGCATCCCCTGAAAGTCAGAAAGTACGTCGCGCACCGCCCCTCCTTTGCGAACGACTCTTGAACTCCCATTATAACTAATCTTGCCGGTGATATGCAACGCGTACACAGGGAGATGAAAAAAATTTTCAAAAATGTGAAAATCAGACAAAGCATCATCGCCTGCTTTCCGTGAACCCCAAGAGGGATGAAGAGAGATACTGAGAGACCCCTCCTTGACATCTCCCTGGTCGAGTTTGATACTTTTATGGGAACCCCTTCCCGCGCGGTTTCGCCGGGGTACGACGAGCGGTTCCGGGAGTGTAGAAGATAAAGCAGAGCACCACGGTATCACACCCCCAGAGGGGATCTTCTTTTCTCGCTCCTCTNGTCCTGATTCTGGTTCTGGTCTCGCTCCCNGCAGCGGCTCGCGAGGCTGGTGGCCAGCTCCAGAGCGGGGCCGTGGAGGCCGTTGCGGTTCTGGAGGACCCCACAGGGCGCATGACCCTTCAGGACGTGCTGGCCCTGGGGGACGAGGCCTTTACCCCCTGGCAGGAAGGGACTGCTCCAAGTTTTTCCTACAGCACATCTGCCTTCTGGTTGCGTTTCCCGCTCTCCGCCGGAGGAGCTCCGGGGAGCGCCTGGATCTTGGAAGTGGCCTATCCCCTGGTCCAGGAAATGGATATGTACCTCCTGGATTATCGGGAATCCCGCGAGATACTCCATCATCGCGGCGGGTCCCGCTATCCCTTTCACCGACGACAGGTTTCGTACCGGAACGTGGTCTTTCCCCTGGGAGAGCTCTCCGACCCTCCCTACGAGGTCTACCTCAGGGTGCGCTCCGAGGCAGCACTGGTCCTTCCCCTCTACCTCTGGAGGGGCGGAGATTTTACCGCCTCCCTGGCCAGGGAATATCTCCTTCTGGGGGCCTACTTTGGTATTCTCCTGATCCTGGTGCTCTACAACCTTTTTCTCTATCTTTTTGTGCGACGTCGTTCCTACCTCTACTATCTACTCTATGTCTCCTGTATCGCCGGATTCCACCTCTCCCTGACGGGGCTGGCCTTCCAGTATCTCTGGCCCGGGCACCCCTGGTGGGCGAACAGATCGGTCATGGTTTTCATTGCGGGGTCAGTGGCGACCCTGCAGATCTTTGCATCGGAATTGCTCTCGCTGAAAAAGCGGGCGCGCCTCTTCTATCGCCTCCTCAGGTGCTCGGCGGCCGGAGCGGTCCTCATGATTGTTCCNGCCCTGCTGCTTCCCTACACTCCGGCGATGCTCATAACGATTACAGGCTTCGGCACCGCCTCGGCCATTTTTTTCGTGACCATTCTGGCTGTCCGCAATGGGGGAGATCGCCTCAGCCTCTATTTCTTCGCGGCCTGGGGGCTCATGATCACAGCGGGATTCCTTCTGAGCGCCCGGAGCCTGGCGATTCTCCCCCATTCCTTCATCACGCTCTTCGGGATCCAGATCGCCTCGATCCTGGAGATTCTCATGCTCTCCCTCGCCCTGGCACACCGGGCACGCCTGCTCGATCAGCAACGGAAGATAGCCCGCCACCAGGCCGCCACCGATGGCCTCACAGGACTGACCAACCGAAGATACTTTGAAGAATACGCCGGTCAGATGATACAGGGCGCCCGCTCTGCAGGGACAGACCTGGCTCTGGTGATCCTCGATCTGGACCATTTCAAGGCGGTGAACGATACCCACGGTCACGACGCAGGCGATACCGTCCTCCAGATGGTGGCCACACGGTTGAGCCACCATCTGCGCGATTCCGATGCACTGAGCCGATACGGAGGCGAGGAGTTTGTCTTTCTTCTGCCCCGAGCAACCCNGGAGGAAGCCCTGCACAAAACCGGGGAAGTTCGGCGATTCCTCTGCCAGGAACCGATCCTTCTGGAAAACCAGATAGCAGTCACCATCACGGCGAGTTTCGGCGTTGCCTGTCTCGGAGATGAAGGATCCCTGCGCGAGCTCATGAAGCGCGCCGACGAGGCCCTCTATCGGGCAAAGAGCCAGGGACGGAACCAGGTTGCCTGCGGATAGGAGACAGAAGAAGCCCCGAACCTTGCGTCGCCGGAATTTTTGCATTACCTTGGAAGGGTACTATGAGCAAACAAGCGATACTCTGCGTTGACGACGAAGTTATTATTCTCATGGCCCTCAAGCAGGAATTGCGTTCCCATTTCAAGGANCAGTTCATCTACGAGGGAGCCGGCGATGCCCAGGAGGCTCTCGAGACCATCAGCGATCTGGANCGCGAGGGCGTTTCGGTGATCCTGATCATCTCGGACTGGCTGATGCCGGGAATCAAGGGTGACGAGTTTCTGCTTCGCGTTCACCAATCCCACCCTGGCATATCGGCAATCATGGTGACGGGCCACGCAGACCCCGAATCAATCCAGAAAATGAGGGAACAGCTCGGCGACATCAGGGTCATTCACAAGCCCTGGCGTCACGCTGATATCATTAACGCTGTTCAGGCCTGCCTGGGCCAGGGGGATCAGTCGCAACTCAACTGATCGGCCTGTCCTCTCTNCCTGTCCCACTCAATGGTCCTGCCCCACGATATCAGGGAGAACCACGGTAAAGCGGGTCTTCCCCGGCTCCGAGGTGAAGCGGATACTCCCCTGGTGCTTTGTCAGGATAGTTCGGCATATCTCGAGCCCCAGTCCGATCCCCTCGCCGTGCTCCTTCGTGGTAAAGAAGGGATCAAAAATCTTCTCCTGCACCCCTGCGGGAATACCCGGACCGGAGTCCTCGATAATAACACGGACCTCGCCTCCATCACTCTCGGTGGTGATCACAATCTCCCCCTCGCCTCCCGCGCTCTCGATCGCCTGGATCGAGTTGAGGATCAGGTTCATCCAGACCTGGCCCAGCTGATCGGCGGCCCCCAGGACACGCAGGCCGGCAAAATTCCGGGTCAGCTTTATTCCCCGCTTGATGCGGTTATACAGAATCGTGAGCACGCTCTCTATCCCATCCTCCAGGGACACAGGACGAAGAGCCCCCTCTGACTCGGGGTGCAGATAGGCCCGGAGCGCCGCCACAACCTTCTCTCCCTTGCCGGCTGCCACGGCCACTACCTGGGCCGTTCTTCTGGCAGCCACCAGAGATGAGGCCCGGCGCAGAACCTCGACACTGCGGGGATCGTGGAGAGCGGATAAAAACCGCTCCACCTCGTCGTCTATTTCCATCTCCACCAGAAGATCGGCGATCTCTCCGGACTCAGCCACTCCCTGCTGCTCGAGAAAGAGCCGNAGTTCCTCCTTGCGNGCGCGCCCTCCCGGGGAGAAAACAAGCTGGCTACACCGGGGAAAAGCCACCTCCAGAAGGTTCGTATAGAGAGCGTTCATCCCGCCACTCCAGGGAGCATCGGAGTCCTGATCGCTCTTCTCCTGAGAATCGAGGTAATACATCAAGGCGCCCGCCGAGGAGGAGATCGCCGCCAGGGGGGTGTTCAGCTCGTGGGCGATGCCGGCCGAGAGTTTTCCCAGGGCCGACAATCGTTCAGACTCAACCAGCCTGGCCTGGGCATCCTCAAGCTCCTGCAGCGACTGTTCCAGCTCGGCCGTACGCTCGGCTACGCGTTCCTCCAACCCTTCCTTGGCCTCGGTGAGCTCCCGGTTTTTCTCCAGAATGTGACGGGCCATATCGTTTATCAGGACAATCAGGGCGTTCAGATCCTGATACGATCCAAGGGCGATGGGACGCCCGTAGTTCCCCCGGGAGATCTCGTCGATCCCCTCGCGGATGGGGACAAACTCCCGGGAGATCTTCTTCACGATAAGAAACCGCGTGGCGATCAGGTTTGCCAGGATCACCGCCCCGATGATAACCAGGGCGAGCACAATAAACCGCAGGCGCATCCCCCGGATCTCGGAATCACTAAACTCCAGGTAGACCTCGCCCAGCACGAGCCCTTCCCGTTCTACCAGACGGTGCACGGGAGGAATAAAACGGGAGGGGGCCGAAGCAGGGCGGGAGATGACCTCTCCCGTGGCGGAGGAGTTCAGCACGATGCCCGAAATACGCCCCGACGAAAGCAGCGCCTCGGCAATTCGGCGCGCCTGGTCATCGTCAATATTGTAGAGCGGGTCTTCCAGGATAACCTCGATCTCGTCAGCGACGATCCGGGAACTCCTGATCAGATCGTCTGTCATGGCGCTGGTCATAAAGATAATTGTGGCAACCTCGAAGGCAACAATGATGGCCGCCGAGACCAGGATCGTCATTCGCTGGGTTTCCGAGAGAAGCCTTCGTTGTCGTTTCATCGATACTCCTCAAGTATTGCGTCCACGATGCCCTCATCGATGATGTCCCGGAGGATTTTCTCCAGCACAGAGCGAAGTTCCATCGCCGGAGCGGCCCGGGACAGGGCAACAAAAAGCTCTGTTCTGTGTGGCGGCTGGTAGACTGNAGGGACAATCAGCTCTTCCAGCCCCGCCTGCCGTATATCCCAAAGAAGGTTGGGCGTGGTGCCGATCAGCACCGATACCCGGCCGTGCTGAAGCATCCGGAGTAACTGCTGTTCCGAGGAAACGGTAACTTTCTCTATCTTTGAATCCGAGTTGAAGGGGTCGAAATAGACCGAATCGCGCACCTGTCCCACTCTGAGAAAGTGCAGATCCCGATAGCTCTGCAGAATGGTCTCGGAGCCCCGCAGAGTATAAAAAGCGGGGGCCACAACCGTATAGGAGGGAGAGATATAGTGGAGATACTCCTCCCGCTCGGCCGACCAGGCGATGCCGGTCATGATGTGGGCATCGCCGACCCTGAGCATCGCCAGGGCGCGTGGCCAGGGATGGCGCTGAACTTCCAGGGGTATTCCCAGTCTCGCCTCAATCTCCCGGATCAGCTCCAGATCTATACCTGAGACCAGGTTTCCCGAAGAATCGGCCATCCTGAANGGCGGCCAGACATCGGTTGCCAGGACAAGATGTTCGGGGGAAGCCACGCCGGGGAGCAGCGGAAAAAAGCCCAGGCAGAGAGTCAGGACCGCCACCCCGAAGGAACAAGACGATTTTCTTTTTGTTCCGGCTCCGACCCCGCCCATCGGCCCTCCTGTCGAGAGATAGTCTCTTCCAAGGATAGCCGATGCAGGGCAGTTTTTCAAAACTTTCGGCGGGAAATCCGGGATCCGAAGCGACNTGGGGGCGGGAAACACGCAGACTCTGCCGATGGCCAAACAACGTGCGTGCTGGAAAGGCCTGACCAAGGCGAACGCCCTGCCCAGGTAGCCGGAAGATCTCCTCTTTGCCATAACCGGTTCTCTTTGCTAAACTCGGGGAGTATGAGTGAAATGGCCCCCCTACCCCGGAGCACAGGCACCGGAACAATCGCCCCGGAACGGGACGCTTCCCCGTGAGATGGAACCAGCGCCGGGCTGTTGCTCTGGAATACCTCCGGAAGATCTACCGCTACGACCCGGAGACCGCCTCCTACACTATCGATGTGCGTCTCCCCGATTACTCCTGTGCCTTCAGCCAATGGGCTCACCCCTGGGAAGAGGTCCCCGAGGTAAACCCCGGGCTGGTGCAGTATCTGAAAGAATGCTCCGACGATATCCCCCCCGAGGCGCCGCTGCAGATTGTCTTCGGTATCGAGGGTCCCCGAGGCCAGGCCATGGAGCGGGAGCTCAGCATCAGTATCAGGAAATATTTCCGCTACGAGCTCTTTATCGAGCGCCGCAGGCTACGGCGTCTTTGGCAACGGGTGCTCCAGTATATGGCGATCTCCGTGGTTTTTCTGGTTGCGGGAACCCTGCTTGGGCCCGAGACAGGGAGTCACCTGGCCAGAATGACCCTCAGACAGGGACTCAACGTGGGTGGCTGGGTATTCATGTGGGAAGCGATCCACCAGCTCACCTTCCAGCAGCAAAACCTGCGCAGGACCATCGCCGACTACACCCGGTTTCTCGATGCCCGGATCAGCTTCGAGCAGTACGACCCATAAAGGCAAAGATATCAGGGCCTTCCCTGGGGACCTCGGGCTGTTCCTGCTCCGGCACCGACCTGCCCGTGACGACGACCCGATATCTTCATGAGCTGCTGAAACAGTTTCAGATCCCTCAACCGTTTTTGACGTTCCTGGGAGACGCGCACGCTGTTCACCAGCATGATACTCATAAGCACCAGGAGGAGCGCAAAGGGGAGCCCCGTGCTAATAACCGCAGTCTGCAAAGCCGCCAGAGCCTGCTCACCGCCGATCAGCAGGAGCACAGCCGCCACCGCGCCTTCCAGAACGGCCCAAAAAATCCGTTGCCCCACGGGAGTTTTAATGCGCCCCCCCGACGTGATGTTGTTGATTACCAGCGACCCGGAGTCACTGGAGGTGACAAAAAAGAAGATCACCATCACCGTTGCCANGATACTGAGAATCAGGGCGGTTGCTCCCTGCAGGAAAGGCATGTTAATGCGAGCGAGCATTTCAAACAGGGCCACGGGAAGATTTCCCTGCACGGTTGCGAAAAGCGCCCCATCACCGAGCTGATTCACGTATATCGCTGTGCCTCCAAAGACCGACATCCACAGGAAAGACAACAGGGGAGGAATCACCATAACGGCCGTTACAAACTCGCGGATACTGCGTCCCCGTGAAATACGAGCAATGAACATACCCACAAAGGGTGACCAGGATATCCACCAGGCCAGATAGAACACTGACCAGCTTCCCTGCCAGGCGCTTTGTTCNCCCGAACCGATAAAGAAGGAGGACGTGACCAGATCNCCCAGGTAGAGCCCCAGAGCGTTGGTGAAGAGTCGAATAATGTATCCCGTGGGACCGACGATCAGGATAAAAACCAGAAAGACTGCGGCGAGTCTCATGTTCAGCTCCGAAAGGATGCGGACACCCTTGTCTATACCGCTGACCACAGAAATTGTCGCGATCGCTGTCACACCAGCAATCAGAGCGATCTGAACCATGGTACTGAAAGGCAATCCTGTCAGATAGTTGAGACCACTGTTGATTTGCTGAACTCCCAGACCCAGCGAGGTGGCCAGACCAAAAAGGGTCGCCAGAATGGCCAGGATATCGATCAGGTCGCCCCAGAGCCCAAATACCCGCTTCCCCAGAAGCGGGAAAAAAACCGATCGTAACGAGAGCGGCAACCCCTTGTTATAGGCAAAGAAAGCAAGCGCCAGGGCAATAATGGTGTAGACCCCCCAGGGATGGAGTCCCCAGTGGAAAAAGGTGGTCGCCATGGCGCTCACGGCTGCGTCGGCGCTCGTAAAAACAGGTGGCGGAAAGGCCGCGTGGTAGAGCGGTTCACCCACAGCCCAGAACATCAAGCCGATGCCCATCCCGGCCGAGATCAGCATGGAGTACCAGGCGAAGTTGGAGAACTCCGGCTTGGCATCNACACCACCAATCTTGACGGTACCCAGACGTGAGAAAGCAAAGACAAGACTCACGACAATGAAAAAATTGCTGGCCAGGATAAATACCCAATCGAAGCGGGTAATGATGAACATCTGCAGAGCCACAAAGACTTCATTGGCTCGCTCCAGATCGAGCATTGCCAGCCCGGCAAAGAGCAGGACGAAGGCAGCCGCTGCCANACTTACCACAGGGTTCATGTCCAGGCCCCAGCGGGTGAAGTTCCGCTCAAAAAGACGTTGCTCTGCCTCCTGCGCCAGGTGCTGACGCTCTTCCTGTGCCGGATCGTGAATATCACTCGTCATGGGTGCATTATATGGACCGGTCGCGTGGGCTGTCAAACAGAATCNTCGCCCTGTGGGTCATACCGATCACACGATCGTCCGGGCAACCCGCGCAGATACATCGTAGAAGTGAGCCCCTTCGTCCACAAGAATGGGAGCACTCTCCATGGAATCGGTGAGAGTCATGATGTAGGTGACCATCGCATAAATGGAGCCCACATCGTAGGCGCCAATGCCGGCGATGAGAAAGAGAACCGCCAGGAGCGCAATAAGGGAGCAGATATCAGCGATGGCCCATGTACCGGCCTCGATGTCCTTGAAGCGAATATTCAACCTTGTGATGGCCCTGAAATGCGCCGTTACGCGAGCCGGTTTTCGCTTTTCTATGACCTGCACCTGGGACTCCCGCCGGGTGTTTATTCTCTCGTTCAGGTGCAGGGCTCTGATACCAAACCACCATTGGATCAGACCGATCACGACGATCAACGCGAGGGCGACAGCTCCTGCGTGGGAATCGTAGAGAAACAGCATGACTGCCGAAACGACGATCCCCACTGCTCCATTCAGGAGCAGCGGCACCACCTCGGTCAAGGCGTCGCAGACCTTTTCGACCATATCCACTCGGGCAGCAACCTCGCTGATTGACGGGGTGACTTCCGATTTCCCCAGAACAAGCGTATCTGCCAGGGTCCGATATATTCGTGCCACAACACGGGATGAGACCAGCTGGTAGATTGCACCGACAAGGGTCTGACCCAGCCAGACCATCACCAGCGGGATGACGCTCCTGATTCCCTGGCCACCCATAAGTCCGTTAATCGCGAGCCCGATCGTGAAGGGATACATCAATCCCAGCACCGATTCTGAGACTGCCAGGGTGTAGGTTCCTGCAAGACCGATTCGGTATGGCCGGAAGATGGTTCCGATTGAACGGGGCATGGACGGNCTCCTTGATATTCGGGTTCCTGTGTTATATACCACCACCCGGTTCTGCAGGAAGTTTTTTCGTAAATTTTTTCTGCTCTTGATGGCCGGCGGGAAGCACGATCTGCGACCAATCATCAAGACAGAATTCACGGGCTGTCCAGAAAATTCCTGGGTGATCGGTATTACCGCTTGCGGGATATGTACGTCCGTCCCGGTGTGGCGGACGCGCCGGAGTATCACTCCGACTCCAAATCCGCCATACGCCAAAAGCACCCCCCTTGGCAGGCGGGGATAGTTTTACGGTTACGCCAGAGTATGCTACACAGATGGAAGGAGGCCCCATGAAAACACTGATCGTGTACGGCACCCGGTACGGTGCTACCGAGAAAGCCGCCCACATGCTCGCCGGACGGATACACGGGGAGATCAGGCAGATCAATCTTGCGAAGGGATCGGCGCCAAGCCCCGCCGACTATGATCTGGTACTGGTTGGGGGGTCTGTCTATGGGGGCTCCATACAGAAAGAAGTTGTACAGTTCTGCACTGCCAATCGGCACCTGTTGCTCCGGAAACCCCTGGGGCTCTTCGTGTGCTGCGGTGAGGAGCACAAGGCCCGGGAGTATCTCCAAAACGCTTTGGGTGCAGACCTCGTGGCCCGGGCCCTGGCTCTCGGGAGTTTTGGCTACGAGTTCGATTACAGCAAAATGAATATCCTGTTCAGGCTGATTGTCCGGGTCATATCAAAAACGGGAAAGAGCGAATTCAACCTCAGGGAAGAAGCGATCCGGGATTTTGCTGCGCAGTTACCCAAATCATAAAAAAAAGCCGGTGAATCGTTATAGACTCACCGGCCTGATAGCCCGTAGGGGAATCGAACCCCTGTTTCGGGAATGAGAATCCCGCGTCCTAGCCGCTAGACGAACGGGCCGGGTAGAAAGACTTCCCGGGGAGGACTTGAACCCCCACTGTCAGAGCCAGAATCTGATGTGCTACCAATTACACCACCGGGAATCAGCTCTTTCGAAGCGGATACTATCTCCTTTTNATGAAAGGTGTCAAGCCGTTTCGCTCTGATAACATTGCAAACACCGGACCTCACGCGTCCCAAGACGCTCCTGATATCCAAGGAAGGGAAGGCCCACCACGGCGAAGACCCCCGACACCACAGCGCCGGCCTCCTCCAGCAGGGAGCAGGCAGCCTCGACCGTTCCTCCCGTGGCGATCAGGTCGTCCACCACCAGAACACTTCCCCCGGAGGGGACATCCTCCCGGTGAACCTCAATGGTGTCCTGGCCGTACTCGAGATCGAAGGACCGGCGCAGGGTATCCCCGGGGAGCTTGCCCTTCTTTCGCAACAGGATCAGGGGGATTCCCAAACGGTACGCGAATGGAGCGGCCAGCAAAAACCCTCGAGCCTCGATGGCGGCTACAGCATCCAGCCTGGTATCACGGTAGGTCTCCACCATGCGATCCAGGGTATGGCGGAACGCATCGGGGTGAGCCAGAAGGCTGGTGAGATCATAGAAGAGAACTCCCGGCTTGGGGAAATCCTGAACCCGTCGAATTGCCCCGTCAATGATTGCATCGTAACTCATGGGCGGTAGTATTATCGGATCGTCCCGGGGGGTCAACGGGTGGTGTCCGTCCACCTCTGTGCCCCTCACCTGAACTGCCCCGAGGGAGTTTTCCCGGGAAAACACAACAGAAAGGAGAGAACTCTTTTGTTGATCTCTCCCCCGCTTCGTCCTATAGTTGAAACCATGCAGCACCTGATCCCCATCGCAAGCGGAAAAGGGGGGGTTGGAAAAACCCTTCTTGCAGCAAACCTGGGCATCGCTCTGGCACAGCAAGGAAAAACTGTGGTCCTGGTAGACCTGGACTTGGGAGGAAGCAACCTCCATACCCTGCTGGGGATCCGGAACAGCCACCCCGGTATCGGCCATTTTATTTACAAGCAGGCCGAAACCCTGGAGGAGCTGCTGGTAGAGACCCCGCAGCAACGGCTTTTCCTGATCCCTGGAGACGGACTCTTTTGCGGAACGGCGAACCTCCCCTTTCACCGGAAGCAGGCCATTCTCAAACAGCTGCCGGAGATACCGGCGGATTTTATCATTCTCGATCTGGGTTCCGGCACTACCTACAACACCCTGGATCTCTTCCTTACCTCTTCCGCGGGGTTGCTCGTAACCTCGCCGGATACAACGGCGATTCTGAACGCCTACTCCTTCCTGAAATCGGCCATGTTCCGCCTGTTGCAACGCAGTTTTCCTGCCAAAAGCGCCGAACGACACCTGGTGCTGGATTTTCTTCAACAAAAGATGGAGGGAAGCTCCCTTCATATCCAGGAGCTCGTAACCCGGATCCGCGGCATACACCCCGAGAGCGGTGACCGCGCCCGGGACGCCCTGGGGCAATTCCGCCCCCGGGTTGTGATGAACATGGGCCGCACAGCCCAGGATATCGGCCTGGGGGGGCGGCTTCGCAAGGTCGTTCAGGACAATCTGAAGAGCGGGATCGAGTTTATCGCCTGCCTGCCCCAGGACGAGCTGGCCTCACGAAGCCCCCTCGAGCGGAGCCCCACCCTTCTGCGATACCCCGAATGCCCCTATTCCCGAAGCATCGCTCACTGTGCACACCGGATCATCCAGGAACCGGCGCCTCCCCCGGCGCCCCTCTTTGAGGATGATCAGGATTTGCAGGAGCTGGCCCAGCGGTTCGAGTCCCTACTGTGAGGGGTGAGGTCGCCCCCGGCGACGGAAAGAGGCGACCCGGGCCGTGACCCCCTCATCGAGACCGCTGCGCACACCGGCAGCGAGCATCTGGTGCCCCANGCCTGCCACCATGGCGGCGTTATCCATACAGAGCAGAGGTGAAGGCAGCACCACCGTTACCCCCTGGTCGGCCAGGGAAAGCAGGCGCTCCCGCAGATACCCGTTGGCAGCAACTCCGCCCCCGGCGGTCACCCTGGGAATCCCCGTATCCTCCAGGGCGTTCTCTACCCTGGTCATGAGCATGTCGATCGCCGCAGCCTGAAAGGCAGCCGCGATGTTTTCCCGGGTTCGCGGGTACTGGTCGTTCCAGAACCGGTCGAGCTGGTGAACCACAGCAGTCTTGAGGCCCGAATAGGAGAAATCGTAGCGATTGTCGTTGCGATTCAGCCTGGGACGGGGGAAGCGGCAGGCCCGGGGATCTCCCTGGCGTGCCATCTCGTCGATCACCGGCCCACCGGGGTATCCCGTGCCAAGATAGGCACTGACCTTGTCATAGGCTTCTCCGCAGGCATCGTCGATCGTTGTCCCCAGAATCTCCAGCTCCTCGGGGCTACGGCTTACGGCGATGATCGTATGCCCCCCGGAAACAAGAAGGACAATATAGGGGTACGCCAGGGGAGGATCCTGGGGGTGAACCAGCTGTGCCGCGTAGGCGTGGGCCGCCATATGATCCACCGCCACAAAGGGGAGTCCCGCTCCGAGGGCATAGGCCTTGGCAAAGGAGAGCCCCACGGCCAGGGAGCCGCTCAAGCCGGGGCGGTTCGTCGCAGCCACACCCAGGAGACCAGGTGCTACAGGATCAACCCCCGCTTCGTGAAGCGCCCGGGAAACCACGGGCAGGATTTGCTCAACGTGGGCCCGCGAGGCGATCTCGGGGACAACGCCGTGGTGGCGGGCGTGAATATCGCTCTGGCTCGCCACTACCAGCGATTCTATCCTGCGACCATCGCGTACAACCGCAGCCGATGTCTCGTCACAGGAGCTCTCAATTCCAAGTGTCAGCATCACAAACCTCCCGGGCACAGGAGAGCGGGAGAAAGCGAAACCCCTCCCGCAGGATCTCCTCCTGCCGTTCTATCAGGACCCGGGCCGTCTCGGGAACGGTCACGTGACCAATCATGATTACCTGCCCCCTGAGGCGGGCTATCTCCAGCGCCCGCTCCAGCTGGGCCTCTATGTCGGCTCTGGTCCGGTGGTGGTCAAGAAAGACATCCCGAACCAGTACAGCGATGCCCTCCCGGGCAGCCACGGCGGAAACCACGCTCCTGCTGGTGGTAAGACTATCCAGAAAGAGGAGGTCCCTCCCCGCTACCTCCTTCAGGAGGGGGCCCATGAAGGAGGGATCGCTGGTGATGCGGCTTCCCATGTGGTTGTTCACCCCCACCACACCGGTGTAGCGGTCCAGATTCCCCTTCAGTATCTCCAGGGCCTCCTCGATGGTATGGGAGGCGGTAATTGCACGGGGACCCGGGTCCTGACCGTTGAAGGCCTCCATGGGCTGATGCAGAATCACCTCGTAGCCCCATCCCCGGGCCTGCCGGATCACCTCCCGGCTTTCTGGCAACCCGGGCAGGACCGCCACGGTATAGGGTACAGCCAGCTCCNCGAAGAACTCCATCTCCTGCCAGGACTGCCCGGCATCATCCAGAACCAGAAAGAGCAGGGGCCCCGGCTGTGGCCCCTCTTCGGGAGAGATCACCCGAGGAGGCTCCTCCCCCGGGGGCCACTCTTCCTGCCGGGGAGGATCGGGTTGCCGGGAAGAATCCGGCTGCCGGGAGGGATCGGAAATGTCCAGAGAAGGAAGGGAGACTACCCGATCGGAGGGGTAGCCGCCGCCCTGAAACACCAGAAATGCGATACTCCCCGCCACACCAAGCAGCAGAAAGCCGAGAAAAATTCCTTGTCGCCGTACCATGACCCCCGCCGGAACATCAGTTTGTCAGCATCTCCCGGAGATGTCCAGCCTGGTCTCGAAGCTTGCGAATCGCCTTCATCTCTATCTGCCGGACCGTTTCGGGAGAGATTCCCATTGTAGCGGAAACACGCTTGAGGGTGTAGCGCTCCCCGCCGTCCAGGGCGTAGCGGTACCAGATGACCTGTCGTTCCCGATCCTGAAGGATTTTCAGCCCCTTGATTGTCTCTTCCCGGAGGATCCTGTCCATCACCTGTACATCGGGTGAGAAGGTATCATCTTCCAGGAGATCCATCACGGTGCTATTTTCGTCGTTGATCTCCGTATCGAGCGACACGGGAACAGCGGCAATGTTCATAATCTCGGAAACATCTTCGGGGGAAATATGGGCTTCCCGAGCTATCTCCTCCACCGAGGGAGTGCGCATAAGGTGCTGGTTAAGATAATTATAGGCGCGCTGAATTCGNTTGAGCACATCTTCCTTCCGGTGAGGAAGGCGGATCGTCCTGCGACGGTTGGCCAGCGAGCGGGAGAGGGACTGCTTGATCCACCAGCTCGCGTATGTGCTGAACCGGACTCCCTTCCGGTAATCAAACCGGCTTGCAGCCTTCAGAAGCCCCAGGTTTCCATCCTGAATCAGATCCAGCAACGAGGTATCGTGGGTCACATAGGCTTTGGCGATCTTCACCACGAGGCGAAGGTTGTGCTCCACCAGGATCCGCTTTGCTTCGGCATCGCCCTGTTCTATCCTGCGGGAAAGCTCCCATTCTTCTTCCGCCGTAAGCAGGGCGTTTTTTCGTATCTGGGTATAATAGGTCTGCAACGCATCGTTCTGACTATAGTCGGCGCTGATTTTCTTGGCCATACACACCTCCTGCACATTTATATGCAATAAACGTGCCAAGGCAGTAGAAAAAATCAGAAACTAACTAATTGCTTGTCTTGTAAGTATTTAAAATATGGCAAGAAGATTTTCTCCTGCAAGAAGAGAGAAGGTGTACAAAAAAACAGACACCAATCAGAGAGAGGTCAGGCAATTTTGTACACCCTCTGAAGAATATATCACGGCGCAATCTGTTTAACTATCATATCGGCAAGTCCGATTCCACCGGTCTTGGCCATCACCTGAGCGTACTCGTCGTAGAGCATGTCCTCGTAAAATTCACCGGCCATGCCGGTATCAACCAGACGGTTCTCGGGATTCAGGGTTGCCCGCATGCTATCGAGCATCTTTTTCATGAAGAGTGCCTCAAAATCCTGAGCCACCTGCCGCAACTGATCAGCCTCGCTCCCCTCGGGAAGGTTATATCGAAGGTTCTGCAGTTGCAGCTGGGCCAGGTTAGCCGACCCGGCTGCGTTCATTCCTCCCACGCTATCGCTCATGGCCCTTACCGTTTCAGACCGGTAGCGATACCCAGCATGGAATCGCTGGTCTGGATCGCCTTGCTGTTCGTCTCGTAGGCACGCTGGGCCACGATCATGTTCACCATCTCGCTCACCACGGAAACGTTGGACATCTCCAGAAACTTGTGGAGCGTTTGCCCCATCCCGTCGAACCCGGGCTGGCCACTTATAGGTCCACCGCTGGCCGAGGTCTCCTTGAAGAGGTTGTCCCCGATCGCGTTGAGTCCTGCGGGGTTCACAAAGCGGTTCAGCTCTACCTGCCCCACTTCCAGGGGATCATCGGCACCGGGGATCTGAACAGTGATACGGCCGTCCTGGGAAATCGCCAGGGTATCCCGCAGAAACCCCTGGGGAAGAATAACCTCGGGCATCACCCGCAGGCCGTTGTTTGTCACGAGCTGTCCCAGAGAATCGATCTGAAACGCCCCGTCGCGGGTATAGGCAAAGGACCCGTCGTACTGCATCACCCGAAAAAACCCTTCNCCTTCGATAGCGATGTCCGTCACATTGCCGGTGTTCTGAAGACTTCCCTGGATATGGAGTTTCTGTGTTCCGGCAATATTCACCCCGTGGCCGACCTGCACACCCACGGGCACCAGGGTCTGCTCCGTGGCGGGAGTTCCGGCTGTTCGAACCGTCTGATACAGCAGATCCTCAAAATCAGCGCGGTTCCGCTTGAACCCCGTGGTGTTCACGTTGGAGAGGTTATTTGAAATCGTATCGATGTTAAACTGCTGCCCCATCATACCCGACGCAGCGGTCCAGAGTGATCGCATCATCTCAGCTCTTCTCTCTTTCTCCGGGCACGCTCCACCCGGTTGTTCCCGATGTAGCTACCCCCGAACAGGCCAAAGCCGGGGAAGGGTTATTGCGCACGGAGAATCTCCGATATGAGCCGTCCCGTGCTCTGATCGTGGCTCTGGACGACCTTCTGATTTGCCTCGTAGGCCCGGTTCACCTCGATCATGTTCGTCATCTCCNCCACCACATTGATATTGGCCTTTTCAAGAAATCCCTGAAGCACCTGCGGGCGCCGGTCACCCAGGAGATCCCGGGCCTCGCCGCTCTCCCGGGTGGTCCGCCAGAGGTTTGTGCCCTGCTTTCGCAGATACCGGGCCTCTTCGACCCCCACAAGGCGAAGCTGTCCCACCTGGAGCGTCTCGTCCCACTGGTTTTCCCGCATCTGGACGAGCCGGTCCGGATCGTCCAGGTACCGCTCGTTGGCAAAAATCGCTCCCGTCTCGTCTACGACGAAGTTGTTGAGCTTTACCTCCACAGGGTTTCCATCGTCGCCCAGCACGGGATAGCCCTGCTGGGTCACCAGAATCCCCTCAGGCCCCAGAGAGAAGCTGCCGTTCCGGGTCAGACGGTCTCCCNGGGGTGTGCGAACCACAAAGAAACCGTCGCCCTCCAGGGCGAGGTCGAAGGCGTTCTCTGTGGGGTGTACCGCTCCCTGCTCGAAGATGGTAAAAACCTCGTTCTGCTCCACCCCCGTCCCCAGCTTGCCCACGACGGGAGCCTTGTCCACGGAACCAACCGGCTCTCCCCGATAGGGAAATTGAACTACCCCGTCATCGTTCATCCGGCGGAGCAGGAGCTCCGGAAAGGCCTTCTGGACTGAGACATCCCGCTTGTATCCCACCGTGTCGGCGTTGGCGAGATTATTCGAGAGGGCATCCAGGCGATGCTGCTGCGCTATCATTCCGCTCGCTGCGGTAAAAACTCCACGAACCATAGCAAGAGTATCGGACAGGTCGTGGCCGTGATTAAGCGTTATTGCGCGGTCCAGGGAACCACACCCCGAAGAAATNAGGGGCGGGAGAGAATGCGGGGGCTTCCCTTTTTTCACGATCTGCACTATAGTTCGCGCCGTTGCAGCCCCCTGGTTGCAACACAGTACAGTGCGCCAAGATAGCTCAGGGGTAGAGCAGCTCACTCGTAATGAGCAGGCCGTGGGTTCGAATCCCACTCTTGGCTTCCCGGTTTCCCGTCGGCCAGGCCTTCCCCGGTCCCGAGGGTTTTCCCTCTGCGTCGCCCCGATCCACGGCAGGTGGTATACTACCGGGATGAACCTCTACCGAACCATTGCATCGGAGTATTCGCANCTGTTCCCCTCGTCACCAGAAAAATTTCGAGCCATCGAGACCCAGCTCNCCGCGANCGGNGCCAGGGATCTCCTCGATATCGGCTGCGCCAGCGGCGAGTTTACCCGCCAGATCGCAGCTCCCGGACGAACCGTTACGGGGCTGGACCTGGATGAAGAGATGATCCGCGAGGCCCGGCTTCAGAGCGGCACCCTTCGGGATCTCTCCTTTGTAAGAGCCGAGATGACCGGCTTCCTTCAGAAGAGCCCNCCCGGGAGCCGGGACGCACTTCTCTGTCTGGGTAACACCCTGGCCTACGCAGGTGGGTGCGNGGAACTCGAGCAGTTTCTGACCCAGGCGGCCCGGGTNCTCCGCCCGGGAGGGTATCTGGCCGTACAGATCCTGAATTATTCCAACCCCGCCNTCCGGCCGGGTTTCGTCTTCCCGNTGCTGGAAACGCCCCGGATATCTTTCTCCCGACGATACGTGGCCCTTGAGACAGATCCCGCACGCCCCCCCTCCCCCGAGACCGCGCCGTCCGTCCCGGCCCGNGGCTACGGGTTCGAGACCCGGGTAACCCACAAGGAGACGGGCGCCTCCCTGACAGATCTTCACCTCCATTGGCCCTTCCCCGCCCCTCTCCTGCAAGAGACTGCTGCCAGGGCGGGCTTTTCCCGCAGCCAGGTCTGCGGCGATTACCAGGGCAACCCTCTGACACAGCAGAGCTTCTTTGCCCTGCTTCACCTCTGGAAAAACCGGTAGAAGCAGAGAGCGCTGCGAAGAACTCCNCTTGACACTTTTTAAAATACATTTTAAAAGTGATGTATGAAGCACCCCAGGAGGAGAGGCGCCAACACGATGGTCCTGAAGGAGATCAACACCCGGACCGTTCTGGGATGCCTCAGGGAATCAGGAACAGCAACGGTGCGGGAACTGGCTCAGCAANGCGGGCTCAGCGTGGTAACTGTCAAGACGATCGTGGAAGATCTGGTGCATCAGGAGAAAGCCTTCTCCGGCGGCAAGGCACCCTCGAGCGGGGGCAGACCCTCNCAGCGCTACATCTTCAACAAGCNCCACACCCTGGGAATGGCCGTGTTCACCCGGGAGGTGAACGGCAGGGATACGGTCTTTCTCAGGGTTGTCGATCTCTGTGGTGAGACAATAGACGCTGTGAGCTGCGANCTCTCCGCTCCCGAACCGGAGGTACTGGAGCGGATTATCGGCGAGAAAGTCCGGGAAATCCCGCGCCTTGGGGCAATCGTGCTCGGCTTGCCCGGAATCGAGTATAAGGGNGACATCCTCGCCCTCGATTACCAGTCCTTTGTGGGGCTTCCTCTGGCAAAACACCTTCGGACACGGTTCGAAATACCGGTAGTGNTAGAAAACGATGTCAACGCCGCTGTGCTGGGCAGGGNGTGCGAGGCCTACATCTATTTNCCCCGGAAATATCCTCCCGGGGCGGGGCTGCGGATAGAAGGAAAGCTTCTTAAGGGGCACCGCCATTTCGCCGGGGAGGTGGGCTGGCTCCCTCTGGGAATATCCTGGGGACCGGAAATAGCCGATTCCTTTGAAGCGTGCTGCTCCGCTGCAGCCAGAGTCACGGCGAGCGTGACGGCCCTGATAGACCCCGCATCGATCGTCCTCTACGGCGAGCACCTGGGCGAGGATCATCTCCGGAGAATACGCGATATCTGCCGGGCCCTTCTTCCCGCCCAGGCGCTTCCGGAGATCCATTGCTCTGAGGACTTTACCGCCGATTTCGAGCGGGGCCTGAAAAAAATTCTTCTGGATCTGCTGGAAGAAGATCTCCCGGAGGCAGATCCATAATTCGAAGGCAGGTTTGAAACTCGAAGGCAAATCCGGAGGAAAATCCGGAAGCAAAGAAATTATCCGGAAACATACCAATACCAAGGACGGGCTATGGCAACACTTCTTCTGGTTCTGATTTATATCTCTTTCATCAGTCTCGGTCTTCCCGACGGCATCCTCGGCGCGGCCTGGCCGGTGATGCAGGCCGAACTGGCCGTGCCCTACGGTTTTGCCGGTCTGGCCCAGATGCTCGTCTCGGGGGGGACGATCATCTCCAGCATGCTCTCGGGGGTAGCTATCCACCGCTTCGGCACGGGCAGGCTCACCGCAGGAAGCGTCGCCATAACGGCCACAGCCCTGGTGGGCTACGCCCTGGCTCCGTCGTTTCTGTGGATCCTCCTCTGTGCCTTGCCCCTGGGAATCGGGGCCGGTGCCGTCGATGCCACGCTGAACTCCTACGTTGCCAACCATTACCAGTCCCGGCATATGAGCTGGATTCACTGTTTCTGGGGGGTGGGAGCGCTGGGCGGGCCCATGATTCTCTCGATNTTCCTCGCCGGNGGGGAATCCTGGCGGAAGAGTTACCTCACCGTGGGATCCTTCCAGATTTTCCTGGTNGCGCTTCTCTGCGCAGCCCTCCCCCTGTGGGACAAGGTGAGTACCATCCAGACCGACGAGACCCGGGAGCACCGGATCATTTCCCCNGGACGGGCCGCGAGGATTCGGGGAGTTCCCTCNGCNCTGGCGGTTTTCCTGTTCTACTGTGGAATCGAGGCGACCCTGGGGCTTTGGGGAGGATCCTTTCTCTTCAAGGTNAGGAACCTCGAGCCCGCCCTGGCCGCCAGGGGGGTCTCCCTCTTTTACGCCAGCATAACGGCGGGACGNTTTCTCACGGGATTTCTCACCTACCGTCTGAAAAACAACACCATGATNGGCGGAGGGGCCCTGATCGCCCTGGGCGGAATCNTCCTGATGGCCCTGCCCCTTCCCCTGCCGGTGATTCTCACGGGATTCTTCCTGACCGGCTTTGGGTGTGCACCGATCTTTCCCTGCATGCTCCACGAAACACCCCTCAGGTTTGGCCGGGAATACTCCCGTTCCATCATGGGGTTTCAGATGGCCCTGGCCTACATCGGGTCGACCTTCCTGCCGCTCTTCTTCGGATATATCTCCACCTTCACCGGCATGGGGATGCTCCCCTTCTTTCTGATGGCCTATGCCCTGATTCTCCTGGCAAACTTTGCCCGACTGCGAACCCTTTCGGACNGCACACGAGGCGAGTCGGGCAAGAGGACGGAAGTTTCCNATCAANGCTGACGAAAGCAGTCATCTTTCAGTACATTCACCCGTGCCACAGGAAGCCGGTCGGCAGAAATCAGGAAGGCCGACNGGGAAGTGAAGATCAAGGAACCGGAACTGCAAGGAGCAGCGAATGATCAAGAACAAGATCGCCATCATCGGAGCGGGCTCTGTGGGCGCCACGATTACCTATACCCTCTCGACCCGGGGACTGGCAAACCAGATGGTCCTGGTTGATATTGACCAGGCCAGGGCCGAGGCAGAAGTCCTGGATATCACNCAGGGAATGCCCCTGGGCAACACGGCCCATCTCTACGCGGGAACCTACCAGGATTGTGGCGATGCCGAAATAGCNATTATCACGGCGGGGGCAAANCAGCGCCCCGACGANTCCAGGGTCCAGCTGATGGACAGGAATGTGGAGATCATGCGCTCCATGACGGCCTCCCTGATGGACTCCGGCTTTGCAGGGGTGCTCCTGGTAGTCACCAACCCCGTGGATGTCCTGACCTACGTGGCCTATCGCGAGAGCGGGCTTCCCCGGGAACAGGTGATCGGTTCGGGAACGGTNATCGACTCGTCGCGGTTGCGGACATTTCTGGGGCGACACTGCAAGATCAACCCCCAGAATATACACGGCTACGTGATCGGCGAGCACGGCGACACCTCTTTCCCGGCGTGGTCAAATGTCACCTTCGGAGGCGTTCACGTCGGAGAGTTTTGCCCGGGGTGCCCCGGGGGCTGCCANCANGATGATCTGCGCGCCGAGGCAACGGAGTACGTTCGTCAGGCAGCGCAACAGATTATCAAGGCCAAGGGGTCAACCTACTACGCTGTGGCCCAGGCGGTGGCAATCATCACCCAGGCGGTGCTCCGCGACGAGCGTCGCATCCTTCCCGTCACGGCCGTCGTATCAGACTTTGANGACTTCCGCGAGGTGGCCTTCAGCTATCCCCATTTNATAGGACACANGGGNATTGTTCTGGATGCGGGAACAAAGGGACGCCTCCAGTACGATCTCGCCCACGATGAGAAGGAGCTCCTGCGGAGGTCTGTGCGGTATATTATCGAACATACCGAGNGGGCAGGCTACTGAGGCCCGCCACCGTCGGTAGCGCCCGTCTCCTCCGGCGGGGAGGCGGGAAGCGAAGCTGACTGATCCTGTCCCCAAAAGATGGTGCGGTGGGGGAAGGGGATCTCGATCCCCTCGCGGTCGAAGGCGTACTTGAGGCGTCTCCGGTACTCACGCCCCACGGCCCACTGGCGGATCGGACGGGTTTTGATACGGGCCTTGATCACCACGGCGCTGTCGGCAAAGGAATCGACCCCCATCACCTCCAGGTCTTCCAGAATATCGGGCCCCAGGAGCTGATCCTGCCTGAGATCGGCCGCAACGCTGCGCATCACCGCCACAACCCGGTCGGTGTCCTCCTTGTAGGCCACCCCGATATCGAAGACCTGGGCAGACCAGTCCTTGGTCATGTTGGAGATCGTGTTGATCTTGCCGTTCTGAAAGACATGGACCGTTCCGGTGTTATCCCGCAGAACCACCGTGCGAAACCCCACGTGCTCCACGAGCCCGCCAGTTCCGTTGATTGATACCACATCGCCCAGACGAATCTGGTTCTCCATGAGGATGAAAAAACCGGCGATGAAGTCCCGCACCAGCTCCTGCGCCCCGAATCCCAGGGCCAGCCCCAGAACTCCGGCCCCGGCCATGAGCGGAGCCACGTCAATTCCCAGACGACGGAGGATCATCATCCCCACCACAAGCCAGAGGAGAATCCGTGTACCTGCGGTGAGAATGCCCGTCAAGGTCTTGAGCCGTTTCTGGACCTCTCCGTCGTCGAGGCTCCGGTCACGGGTGATAGAGGCCGTCATGAACCGCGACGAAGAGGCCATCACCCTGTCCAGAAAGCGGGAGACCACCAGGGCCAGAAGGAGGATAAGGAAAATCCCGGGCACAGCCCCCAGGGCCCAGGAGAGAAATCGAAGGCCCGTATCGTGCCAGAAATCAACGGTAAACCAGTACATGAACAACGCTCCTTTCGGGTGAGTCCGGGTCCTGACCAGCCCCGCGCCTGTCCCCCCGGCAGGGCCAGACTTCGGAGATATCTGCCGACCGGCAACCAGGCTGGCTCTAACCCTGACTCTACCGAATGATTAACCCCGGGGATGAAAGGAGAACCCCAGCCCCCTGACCGTTCGCAGATACCTGGGCCGGGAGGGGTCATCCTCTATAATCGTTCGCAGCTGGTGGATATGCACGTAGAGGGAGTTCTCGTTCATTGCCTCCCGGGGATCCCAGACCCGTTCGTGGATCGCCTCTTTTGTGAGGACCACCTCGGGATTCTGGGCCATAAAGAGCAGAATGTCAAAAAGTTTCCTGCGCATCTGCAAGAGGACCCCGTCCCGGTAGACCCGGACCTCCTTGATGTCCAGAGAGAAGGGTCCAGCCTGAAGATGCTGGCGAATGAGATCCCGGCACCCCTGGCGGGAACTTCGGCGCAACAAGCGCCTGATTCTCCAGAGGAGTTCTGCCGACTGGAAGGGCTTGGTGATGTAGTCATCGCAACCGATCTCGAAGCCCCCCACTTTGGTGTGTATATCCTGCAGGGAAGATACGATGATCACGGGCAGGGTTTCGTCCTGCCGACGGATCGTCTTGAGAATCTCCATCCCGTCGTCGTCGCCCAGCCTCAGATCCAGCAGGACCAGGTCATAGCAATCGTGGCGCAGCTTGCTGAATGCCACGGGACAGTCCGGCGCCTGCTCTACAACGAAGCCCTCATCTTCCAGCGTGCGCGCGATAAAGGCGCGCACAGGCTCGTTATCCTCTATCACCAGAATATGGGCTGCTTCTGTCACGGGGCGGAGTCTCCTGTACTGCGCGGTGGTCGCTCCCGAAGCCCGGTCTGATTCGCCCTGTTACCTGAAGCTGAAGAAGGATCCGGAAAAGCAACCCGGCACGTCCCCGAAGCCGGATCGCCGACCCCTCCCAGACTCAGATGGCAGTCAAGAAACTCCAGGAGCCCCCGGGCCACCAGGAAGGAGAGACGCTGTTTCTCGGGAAAGGCCACGGAAGAGTCGGGGTCGGGCCAGAGGGCCGGGTCGGGGGCGGTAATAATAATGGAAGGAGGGTCTGCCAGGGCAGAAACGGGCAGCACCCCGCCGGGAGAAAGGCCGTTCATCGCAATCAGAACGAGCCGCTCCAGGGCGTCCAGGGAGAGATCAAGATTGGTAAAGAGCCGCACCCGGGGATCGCAGGAAAAGAACAGCTCCACTTTCAGAGCCTCTGCCTCGGCCTGAAGACGAAGCTGGAGCAACTCGAAGAGTTCCTCCGCCGGAAGGTGCTCCCCCGGGGGGGGCGCCAGCGAAGATTCGCCCATCTCCCGGGACTGCAGCTGTTGGAAATACAGGGAGTCCGCAACGATCCGGGACAGCCCCTGAACCGCCCGCAGGAGCAGGGCGTTACCAGGCAACCGGTGAGCTTCAGCAGAGATCTCGGCCAGGGAGTTCTTGAGAGAATGCGCGACAAAACCCGTAAGAAGTCTCTGGCTGTCCGACCCGTTCTCCCTGATCATACGATCCTGTTTCTCCCCCATGTTCCCTGTGGTCCCCGCCCCAACGGCAGAAAACCATCAAGATAATACCGCAGGGACCTTAAAAATACCTTAAATTATTATTAACAAACGTTGAAAGTTTCTTCAGGAACATACTACCATAGGTACCGGGAGATCATGAGCGCGTAATGAACCAAAACCTGGCCGAATCACGAATCGCCCGGCGCGTACAGATCCTGGTACTCATCGGTGGGCTCGTCGCGTTTATATTCTTTGGAGCCACAATAGTCTTCTCCTATTTTGGTACGCTCCGCGAGCAGGAAGCCCGCATTCTGGATCATGACTTTCCCCGACTCGTGCGGTCCACCTACGATCGGGTGGAGACTTTTTTTGATCCCCTCACCCGCTCGCTGGATCTCCTGGTATCCCATGGCGAGTGGCAGGATGTCCTGGACGAGGCCTGGGATAATCCCCAGGCCTTCAGGGAGAGGGCCGTCGAGTGGGCATCCATCCTCGGCGTGAGCGACATCACCGTTGTGGACATTCCCCGGGAGGTGGTCTACACCTACTGGTCGGGCGAACCGGTCCGGATGGATCCGTCCCTCGACCGGGACGCCTGGTTCTATCAGACCTGGAAGGGTCCCACCCCTCCGGAACGGAGCATCGCCTTCTACTACGATGACACCATGGGTGGACGGGCCTTTTTCTACGATTTCCTGCTCCGCGATCCCCGGGGTGAGCCTCTGGGAATTCTCGGCGCCCTGGTAGAGCTCGAAGAACTGGCCTATCGGGTACAGAGAGATCTTTCGCGGGGCGAGTTTGTCTACCTCGTGGATAACGAGGATCAGATAATCCTCGAGATCAGCACCGATACGCTACGGGAGTTTCTTCCTGTCTATACCACCACGGGGTTCGAGGAACAGGCAGCTCCATCGGAATCATTGATGATACCCCCTTCGTATATCGAAATGGCCCGGGAGCTCGACCGCCCCATAATAACCTCCGATGGCGATTACGCGGTGGGGGTTTTTTCGCTCTTTCCCCTGGATGTAACGGCCCGGGTCTTTCTGAACACCCGGGATCGGGTGGAATACGTACGGACCGTGGCGTTCCGGCAGATGACAGCCCTGTTGATCACCTTTGCACTGGTCATCGGCGGCTATCTGATTCTCATGGTGGTGTATACAAACCACAGCGCGAGCCAGCTCTTCCTGATCCAGCGCAACCGGGCCCAGCTGGACGAGCTGATCTCGGTACTCACCCACAGTCTGGGCAACGATCTGCAGTCACTGCGCTGTTCCCTGGCCGGCCACCCCCTGCCCTACCAGGAACAGCTCGATCCTATTCTGCTGGACATGGAGCAGGTCCTCCAGAATGCAATCTACTCGGCTCAGCAGGGTGATGGGAAGGCCGCCGTTTTCCCCCAGCCTCTGGATATAGCGGCCCTGCAGGACCGTCTGATCCTGAGTTGCCGGTCTTCCCTCCAGGGCAAGCAACAGAAGCTGATCCTCCCCCGGGAGGTTCCTTCCGACAATCAGCCTCCCCTGGAGACCGATGAGGACCTGGTCTTTCACGTACTGCTGAACCTGTTGAGCAACGCCATAAAATACAGCCCCACCCATACCAGAATCATCTTCTCCTACCGGAGCATTGCTACAGGTCTGGAGTTCCTTGTCGCCGATGAGGGGCCGGGCTTCACCGGCGAAGACCGGGACCGGCTCTTCCGGAAGTACTCGCGCCTGAGCGCCCGCCCTACTCGGGGCGAGAGATCTACGGGGGTAGGACTCTTTGTCTCGGCCCGTCTCACCGAGCGCCTTGGGGGGGAACTCGTCCTCCTGGAGGAGCTTCCCCTCTGGCTCGCGGACAGCTTGGGGGGTGCAGAGCGACTGGAACAGCCCGGCGCGATATGGCTCTTCGGGCTCCCCCGCGACCAGCACGGGAAAACCCCATCGTGAAACGCATCAACGCCCTGGTGGTTGAGGACGAACCGGTCATTCAGCAGGAGCTGATCCGGATCCTCCAGGAGATGGAGATCGCCGCCTCTGGAGCCGCTTCCGTAGAGGAGGCCCGGCAGGAACTGGAACAGGCCTGTTTCGACATCGCCGTGGTTGACCTGGGGTTGCGGGACGGTTCGGGCCTCACCCTTCTGGAATCCTTTCCCCGGCTCGCACCGGATACGCTGATTCTGGTGGTCTCCTCCACCATGGATTTCTCTGTGCGAACCCGCTGCTACGCTCTGGGCGCCCGGGACTTTATCGCCAAACCCTTTCGCCCCCAGGAGCTCACGCGGCGCCTGCAACGCCTGGTCGCTCTCATTCCCCGCCCCTGAGTTCCCGGCTCTGTTATCCCGCTCCTGCGCCACCTTCTTCCGGCACCGCCCGACCGGAACGAGCCCGACCCGCAGGCCCAATCAAAAACAGGTCAAACCAGAACACAGGTCCGGCGAAAACAGATCCGACGAACACAGGAACGTCCAAAGCAAATCATCCTTTTTTATCATGAATTTTAAGAAGCATTTAAGAGTCCTCTGCTAACCTTGACGGGAGAGGCTATGAAGAAAATGACAAAAAACAATCTGTTCCGATGGGCGCTCCTGGGGGCGCTGGTTCTTTTTGCCGGATGTGCCACAGCAGGAAGGGGAACACTCAACGAGGCCCGCCGGGCCTGGAGCGAGAATCTCTACGCCGAGGCACTCTATCACGCTTCGGAGGCGCTTCGGGAAAACCCCGACCTCACCTCGGCCAAGGCCTTCCTGCGCGACAATACCGACGAAGCTCTGGAACGGTCACGAAATCTCTTCATGGCCACGGAGAACACCACCGTCCCGGCCGAACTGGAAGAGCGTTACGATACCTACTATTATCTGGTGAAGTTCTACGACAACCTGGGCAAGATGCGGATGCCCCTCGTGGCAGACAAGCGTCTCTTCGGCCTCATCAAGGGATGGACCTGGTCTACGCCGATCCTCGATTTCACCAAGGAACTGGAGGAATCCCGAAGAGCTGCCCGGTCAGGGTTCCTCGCGGCGGGGGAAGAGCATATCGAGGCAGGCAAGATCGCTGCCGCCCACGATCTTCTCCGGAAGGTTATCACAAAGTTCGCCCAGGAAGGATCCAGGGAACAGGAAGAGGATCTGGCACGAATCATCGAGGCCTTTGTAGCCCGGGGCGCCCACTTTCACGGCTCCCAAAACCCCGATGAACTTCTCCAGGCCATCGAATCCTACGAGGTGGCCCTGCACTTCGATTCAGCTGAGGAGAGAGCACGCGAGGGGCGGGAGCGAAAGCGTCTGGTCCTCTCCGACGTATATCTTGCGCTGGGACAGGCCGAGGAAAACCGTAACACCCTCCAGGGTTGGGAAGCTGCTATCGAGTACTTCCGGAAGTCCCTGGAATACAACCCCGGCAACCAGGCCGCTCAGGATGGGGTTCCCCGCGTTACCGAACGGATCGCGGACCACTACTATCAGCAGGGAGTACGCCTGAGCAACCGTCTCAACGACCGGAACCAGGTGGAGCAGGGAATCGCCGCCTTCGATCAGGCCCTGGAATGGATACCCAACTTCCGCGATACGCCGGTCCTTCGACAGCGCCTGGTGGTGGCCCGGGAGATCATCGATCTCTCCCAGGAGCTGACCCCCGTGCGAAACGACTTTTCCAAGGTCGAGGGACAGGTCACAAGTCTCTCGCGATCGGTGAACCGGGCCCACCAGGGCATCAGTGATCTCCACAACATTGTAAACCGGGTGGAACAGCTGGAGGATCAGCTCAAGACGGTCATCACCGTGAGCGATACTCTCAGCGTCGCCCCCGTGGTAGGCACCGTCTTCCGGGCCACCTCCACCTCCCTGGGTATGGTCCACGAGCCCGTGGATTCGGTAAACCGGAAGGCTCGCCTGATAAAGACTCCTGCCCTGGACCCGGCGCTGCGGGAGATCACCTCCGTGAAGGAACAGACCGACGGGATATCTGCCTCCATGGGAGAGATCAAGCGGGAGCTCGACGCAGCCCACGCTATCGTTCGAGGCCTAAACAATTGCACCCGGACGATCACGGAACTGCACCCCCTGCAGCAGTTGGAGCGGGATCTGAAAACTCTCAGACAATCTCTCTCGGGCCTCCAGGAAGGGATCGCCCAGCTTGCGGCGATGCAGCAGGAAGTGAATACCACCCTCCTCCAGCTCGGTGAGGCGGTTCCCCTGATCGGGCGGGTGAATACCGGCGTTGAACGGGTCATGCAGCCCCTGGACAGAATCAGCTCGGTAACAAACGAGATTCAGAGCGCTCTGAACAGACAAATATCGGTCCTGGGACGGTCCTTCTCCGTTCAGGAGGCCATAGATTCCAGCACGGGAGCGATCAGACGAGCTGCCGAGGCTATCATGAATCCCCTGCTCCAGCGCTTGAACATCCAGATTCCTCCCATCCCCGGGATAGAAGAACTCGATCGGCTCCTGGACAGAGTTGAGGGATACCTGGCAGACATTCGCAGGGCAGGCACGGCCGTACAACAGGCCCAGCAACAGATTACCCCCGTGTCGGGACAGTTCCAGAAGAGCACCCAAAGCATCTCCGATGTGGTGATCTCCCAGGGCTGCTCCCTCTAACACAGCTGTCCTGATCAGTGATCAGGACGGACTCCTCCCAGAGGCTCCCTCCGCAGGGAGCCTCTGGTGTATACTAGCCCCCATGTCGGCACACCCGCGAAATGCGATACGTCACCTCACGCCCGAGCTGGAACGCTCGATCGAGCAGAACCCCCTCCTGAGCATCGATACCTTTCTGATTCCCAGTCCCTACATACGGGATGCAGGAATCGCCAAGGACTACGAGCACAGCTTTGTTTGGGTTCAGGAGGGAGAAATTCTGGGTTACATCCTGGTTTATTCCGATCCGGACCAGAAATGCTTTCTCATATACAAGTTGGTAACAAGCCCCTTTGTACGGGGAGCCGGAATCGGCACCGCCCTGGGAGGGCACATGGTGGCCTCCATCCCCCGGGAGGCCTCGGTCTATCTCTACGTCTGGGAAAAACAGGCCGATTCGCTGGAGTTTTTCCTGAACAAGGGGTTTCACCTGGGCGAGTCCCTGGTCTATCGGAACCTCATCTTCCGTCACCTCTGGGGACAGGCATCGGAGATCCTTTTCAAGCGAAAGGAGGAGAGCGAGCAGGGACCAGACAAGCGGGAAGAGATCGGCCGCACCCGCCACGATGCCCGAAAGACCATACGCTTTCTCTCCCACATGGTGGACATGCTCTCCCTGGATAACTGCGGACGAATTATCGAGGATATAAACCGCGAGACGACCTCCCTGGTGAATACCCTGAACTCCTTCCGCGATTCCATGAGTCGGGTCCACGAGGTAAATATCACCGAGCTCATTCTGGAGCGGATCGTCCCCTATGTGGGGGGATCTTCGATCCCCTGCGAGTTACGCCTGAAGCTGCAAAAAACGAACCAGGTGGTACTGGGAAACTACGTCGATGTGAGCCGGGCCTTCATTAACATCGTAGCCAACTCTCTGGAGGCGATTGCGGCTTCGAACCGGGAGACGGGGATTATGGAGATCAAGATTGGTGAGGATCAGGGAACGCCCTACGTGCGATTCAGGGATAACGGGATCGGGATGGACGAGAAACGCCTCGTGCGCGGCCCCGAGGGGATTCCTCTTTTTGTGGGAAAGTCCACAAAGGCCCGAAACGAGGGCGAGGGCCTTGGAACAGTCCAGATCTTCAGCACCTTTGGCCCCGACAACATCACCGTCGATGCCAGACCGAACCGGGGCTGCACCTGGAAGATAAGCTTTTCCAAACCGCTTCTCCAGAGCGACCCCTGGTACACGCGCCTGGAGCGACGCTTTCTCGAGGCGACCCACCTGCAGCAGAGTCGACCCCTCACGGCCTCGTCGGGCTACCAGGAGATCGTCTCCTATATCTGGCAAACCAGAAAAATAGAGATTCTCCTCTTCGATGTGATCCTCCATTTCAGCGCTCACCAGAATATCAGAACGATCTTCCGGTCGATCTTCGGGTATCTCGTGGGAGAGACCCCGGAGTCGCAGCTCAAGGAGTACATCGAAGGACTCCGCGTAGACCGTCCGGTCATGAAGGAGTGGCTCCTGGAGACCTCCCAGCGCGTGCGTTCCCGCTGGATTCTCATTCATGCGGCAGGAGAGGGAAAGAACCTGGGCGATGCCATGCTCAAGAGCTACGGCCAGGCCCTCGACAACGTGATCATCTTTACCCTCAACCCCCGGACGGGAGCGTTCTACGCAACGGACCGCAAGCTGGCGGAGCATCTCGATTTTGCTCCCTATCTGGGGGCGGAGCGGGAAAAACTCCTGCGGGGAGAGTTTATCGGCGATGTGAACAGCACGGAGAAACCGATCTTTCTGGGTGTCTGGAGCGTCGACTCCGAAGAGGACCTTCTGAAAAAGCTGATCCTCCTTCGCGAGGGGGCCCGAACCCTCATCAAGACGGGCGTGGACCGGAAAAAGCCCCTGGCCTTCTACCAGACCACCTGGATACGCCACAGCCGCGATATCAACAGCGACGCCATCACTACCTTTGGGGAGTTCGCCGAACTTCCCCGGGAGGAGCTCCTGCGGTTCTCCCGGGACGCCGACGACGAGGTGCAGGGGTTTATCCTGGGGAGAGAGTAGCCCCGGCTCTGCCCAGCTCCTCAAGGCTCTGCTCAGGGGTGAGGAGTGCCGCTGCAGCCCGGACCCCGGAGACGACTCCGTCCCCCTGTGCGGGGTTCAACGGAGATCCGGGTGCTGATCCGGTCTTTCAGGGCCGAAACATGGGAGATGATGCCGATCATCTTTCCCTCCTGGTGGAGGCTCCCCAGGGTATCCAGGGCTACGTCCAGGGCCTCCTCGTCGAGGGTGCCGAAGCCCTCGTCAAGGAAGAGTGAGTCTACCCGCACCTTCTTGCTCGCCATCCGGGAGAGCCCCAGAGCCAGGGCCAGGCTGACGATAAAGCTCTCACCACCCGAGAGGGTGCGGGTGGAGCGCACCTCCCCTGCCTGATAGGTATCCACTACCCGCAGTTCCAGCGGATCACCTCCCTGGCGTGTCAGGATGTAGCGGTCGCTCATCCTCCGGAGCTGTCCATTGGCCTGACCGATCATGATCTCGAAGGTGAGTCCCTGGACGAAGTTCCGGTACTTTTTCCCGTCCGATGACCCGATCAACTCGTGGAGGTCGGCCCAGCGCCGGGTCTCCTGCTCCTGCCTTTCCAGAGCGTCCTGCTTTTCCTGGTGCTGCCGAAGGGCTCGCTTCTGTTCTTCCAGCCGCAGGAAGATACCCCGAAGCTCCTCCCGCAACTCCTCCAGGGAGGTGGTGCAATCCAGAAACCGTTCTTCCAGAACCTGCAGGGACTCCCGGGTACGATCTTTTGCGCGTTCTGCAGCGAGCCGCTGCTCGCGATCATTCCGGCGAGCCCTCAGGTCTGTGGCCAGATCATCGAGTTCCCGGGCCTGCTCCGCCAGGCGATCTCTCTCTGCGGGGCCCAACCGGGCTGCCAGGAACTCCTCTTCCCGGGAAAAGCCCTGTTCTGCCAGGGCCTGGGAGAACGTTTCGGTGCGCCCTGCCAGCTCCGGTTCACGCCGGGAAAGTCTGTCCCTGAGCATCTCCAGGCGGCCCCGAAGGTCCTGAACCCCCTGAACCGCCCTGGCGTGATCTTCCCGGGTCTGGCGCTCCTCCTCTTCCGCCTCGTCCCGGGCCCGCTGGAGCCGACGTTCCTCTTCGTCGGGGTCCAGGGAACCGTAGCGCGAGAGCCGTTCCTCCCTCAGGGTAGCCAGTTCCCGCTCCAGGGTCTGGTGACGCTCCTTTTTTTCCTCCAGGACTTCGCCTTTCGCGGCAAGAATCGCCTCAATCTCCCCCAGCTGANTTCTGAGGTCTCGCTGGCGTTGTTCCGCTTCCTCCTGTTGTTCCTTCTGGTGCGCCCACCGTTCGAGGCGCCTCGCAAGCTCTGACCGGAGCTGCCCCGGATCGACGGAAGAAATCCCGGTGATCCCCAGGGGAAGAAGCTCGTCCTCCAGGCGGGAGAGGAGGTCCTCTTCCTCCAGGGAAAGCCGCTCCAGCTCCCGGGTCACTCCGGCCAGACGTTCCCGAGCCATCTCCTCGTCATGGGTGGCCCGAGCCAGGTGCGTCTCCTGCACTGTCAGTCCCTCCCGGAGATCTCTCTCGGTACCTTCGAGCTGCCGGATCTTCTCCTCCTCGCCCTCTGCCCGGGCTATCAGGGCGGTGAGCCCCGCGATCCGGCTTTCGGTCTCCCCCAGAGGGGGAATGTTTCCCTCGGCAAAGGGGTGATCCCTGGAGCCGCAGAGCGGACAGGGGCACCCGTCCTCCAGGCGGGTGCGGTGCTCCTCAAGATCAGCGATGGTCCTCTGGAGGAGCAGCTCCCGGTGGAGCGCGTCCTTTTCCGCACGGTGTTCGCGCAAAAGCTTCCCCTGCAGAAGTTCTTCCAGGCCTGCTCTGCTCTCCCGAATAGATCGGCCAACCTCGCCAAGTTCCCTCTCCAGATCGGTCCGCGCGATCTCCCGGGCCTCCCGGGCAGCCCTGGCCCGTTCCAGTGCAGCCCCGGAGCCCACCAGGGCCTCCCCGTGCTGCGCTGCACGCTGGCGATGGAGGTGGAGCTGCTGCATCTGCTCCTCAAGACCGGCCATCTTGTGCGGCAAGACCTGATCCTGGTGGTGAGCGTCCAGGTAAGCACGAATCCCTGCCAGGGTGGCGTCGATGGCACGCTCCTCTTCCTCCAGGCGGGCCAGGGCGTGTTCTTTCTCTTTTATAAGGCTGGTGTCCTTCCCGAGGGAGTCTCTCTCCCTTCGCAGGGTCTCTTCCTGATCGGAACACCGCTGGTCCAGGGCCCGGATCGCTCGAAGCCGGGGGGCGGCCTCTCCCTGGTCCTTCCGTTTTTCCGCGACGCGAGCTTCCGCCAAGCTCACGGCCCGGGCGCCTGCCGTGGCCAGGGCCTCCAGTTCGGGGAGCGCAGCCTCACCAGCGGCCAGGGCCTGCCGGTCCTCCTCCTGAGCCTTCCGCAGAGCGTCCAGCCCTGCCTGGAGTCCCTCCAGGGAGAGGGCTGCCCGGGCACGATCCAGCCTCCGGCGATCGGGCTCGAACGATTCCAGCCGTTCCTGCAGTTCTTCTGTTTCGGTGGCGAGGTCGCTGATCTCACACTTCAGGCGTTCCACCACCAGAAGCCAGTCCCGGGCGCTTCCTGTTTCGGTCAGGCGTGCCTCCAGAGTTTTTTCCCGGGCCCGTCCCTCTGCCTGCTTCAGGAGCAGATCCTCCTCTTCCCGGGGAGCCAGAAGGGTGATGCCGGCGGTCTCGCTCTCCAGCTGAGCCAGCCGGGTCCGTTCATCACGGTATCGCTCGTGAACGTGTCGGGATATCTGGCTGTACAACTCCGTGCCCGTGATCTGTTCCAGCAGAGGAGCCCGCTCGTCCGGGGGAGCCTGCAGAAAGGCGGCAAATCCTCCCTGGGCAAGGAGCATGGAGCGGGTGAAGCGGTCAAAATCCATCCCTGTCACCGCCTCGATCTGCCCGGCAACTCCCCGAAGGCTGCTCTCCAGGATCTTGCCGGAGTCAGCCCGGGCGATCTCGTGTCTCGGGGGCTGTAGTTCTCCCTCGGGATGTTTTCGGGCCCTGCGCTGGCTCCAGTGGCAACGGAAACACCCGGCCTGGGTCTCGAAGGTTGCCTCGGCAAAGCATTCGCCGCTCTGGCGGGACATGATCTCGTTACTGGTCTTGGTAATTTTACCCAGCCGGGGGGTCTGGCCGTAGAGGGCCAGACAGAGCGCGTCCAGGATGGTGCTTTTGCCCGCTCCCGTGGGGCCGGTGATGGCGAAGATCCCCTCGGCGACAAAATCCGGGTGGCCCAGGTCGATCAGCCACTCCCCCGTCAGGGAGTTCAGGTTTTTGAAGCGTATCTGTATTATTCGCACGGCTCTCCCTCATTCCGCCTGGTGGTCCGCCTCGTGTAGTGAGGTCAGGGCCTCCCGGTAGGTCCGCAGCAATTCAGAGTGGCGATCGCGAGGAACGTCGTGAAGCGCCAGGCACCGAAGGAACACCTCCTGGGGGTCCAGATCTCCCGGTTCCTCCTCGTCGTCTGCCCTCTCGAGCCCGGAAACGGCAAGCCGGGCATTCTTTACCCTGAGCACTTCCAGGGCCGTTCCTTCGGCGAGCTCCTCCAGACGGCGCCGAAGGTCACCGGCACCGCTGTTCCCCTCGTAGACAACCTCGAGCCATACCGACTGATTTTCTGCGGCCAGGGTCCGGATCCCCTCCTCCAGGGCAGGCCAATCCCCCTGAAGACGGGCGAGTCGCTGAAAGACCGGAACGGGGATCAGCTCAACCGATGGAACGGGAGGCGACAGGTTCTGGTCTTCTCTGGTGGCAGGGTCTTCTCTGGTGGCAGGGTCTTCACCAGCTCCGGGGAAGGTCACCAGACAGAGGCTCTTCTGCTGTGTCGCCTCACCAAATCCCATGGGCAGGGGGGATCCGCTGTAGCGGCACCGCTCCCGCCCCCCCACGGTCTGGGGCACATGGAGATGCCCCAGGGCGACGTAGCTGAGGGAGGACGAGAAGATCCCCGCCGGAACCTGCGCCAGGGTTCCCACGTAGAGATCGCGCACGCCGTCACCATCGATGGTGGTTCCTCCTGCAGCAAAGAGGTGGCCCGTGGCGATGAGAGGAACCGCCGACCCCAGGGATGCCCGTGTTTCCAGGGCCAGCTCTGTCACGGCATCGTAGTGGCTGCGGAGTCCTTCCAGGAGTTTGCGTTCCTTCTCTTCGACCTGCTCGCCAGCCTCGGCGATCCGGAGGTCCCTGTCGCGAAGATAGGGCACAGCGCACACCAGGAGTTCGGGCGATCCCTCGGGATCTTCCAGAACCAGCAACTCCTCCTCGGGAGGCCCGGCTCTGCCCACAACATGAACGGAGAGCGCTTTCAGGAGTTCCCGGGGAGCGTTCAGGAAGGAGGGTGAATCGTGATTCCCCGCCACGATTACCACGTGGCGGCAGGATGATGCAGCGACCCGGCACAGAAACCGGTAGTAAAGTTCCTGCGCCCGATGGCTCGGCGCGGTGGTGTCGAAGATGTCTCCTGCCACCAGCAGAAGGTCGATCCGGTACTCCCCGATCACCGTGACGAGCCAGTCCAGAAAGGCCTGGAACTCTTCGTAGCGCTGGCGACCGTAGAGGGACCGGCCGATATGCCAGTCAGCGGTGTGAAGGACTCGCATGGTTCTCCCCTCTCTTTCCACAGGCTGCCCTGCCCGAGGGGCGCTCCGGCGCCCCCTCCCGGGGAGCCAGCCGGAACTCGATCCCTGCCAGAGCCGTGCCGGTTACAGCAGGTTCGGCAGGAACATCATCAGCGAGGGCACGTAGGTAACGACCGCCAGCACCAGAAGGAGCGCGATGATGAAGGGGTAAACCTCTTTGATGAAAGACCCGATGGAAACTCCCGTAATTGAACAGGTGGTAAACATCATGGAGCCGAAGGGAGGCGTGATACCGCCGATCATGATATTTACGATGATCACCAGACCAAAGTGAACGGGATGCATTCCCATGGCGGTCACTACCGGCACCAGCAGGGGTGCCACGATGATCAATACCGCCCCACCCTCGAGGAACATTCCCATGAGGAGGAGAAAGATATTGATGGCCACCAGCATGATCCAGGGGCTATCGGCAAACTGCAACAGCGACTGGGTGAGCAGAAAAGGGATTCTTTCCCAGCTGAGGTACCGGCCGAAGATCGAGGCTGCCACGATGATCAAAATAACGGCGCTCGTGGCCCGAACGGTGTTCTTCATGATGATCGGGAAGTGGTGCCACTTGAGCTCCTTGTAAAAGAAGACGCCCACGAGGGTACAGAAGACCACGGCGATCGCCCCCGCCTCGGTGGGGGTAAAGATGCCGAAGCGAATACCCAGAATAATTCCGAAGGGCATGAGCAATGCCCAGATCGACTCCCGAAGCTGCAGGAGAATTTCCCTGGGGGAAGACATCTTCTCGCGCACCGGCTTGTAGCCACGTCGTACGGCGATGATATGAACCGTCACCATCAGGGCGAGGGCCATGAGGATTCCGGGCATGTAGCCACCGATGAACATCCGGGCCACCGAGACCTGGGCGATCAGGGCGTAGATGATCAGGTTGATCCCCGGGGGAATCACCGGGGCGATCGAGGAAGATGCCGCCGTGATCGCCGTGGAAAACTCGGCGCTGTAGCCGCGTTTTTCCATCTCCGGCACCAGAATCTTTGACTGCATCGCAGCATCGGCGTTGGCAGAACCGGAGATGCCTCCCATGAGGGTACTCAGCACCACGTTTACCTGGGCCAGGCCACCCTTCATGTGCCCCGTGAGAACATCGGCCATGCGCATCAGGCTGGCGCTGATCCCGGAGTAGTTCATGATCTCGCCGACCATGATAAAGAAGGGCACCGCCAGGAGGGGGAACGATGAGGCCGAGGTTATGAAGCTCTGGAGAACGAGATCGGGCGGAGACCCGACATCACCAAAGGTAAAATAAGCCAGCGTGGCAGCGATCAATGCNAAGGCTATGGGAATACTCGAGAAGTACAGCACCATCACGATAACGATGGGAAAAAGTGCCATAAGTTATGTCCTTTCTACTCAGCCGCAGTCTCTGCCGGGGGATCCGACGAGAGTCCGGCCTGTACGATCAGCTTTATGTCCTGGTACACGAACCCCATGGCGTGGAGCATGATGAGTCCGAAGCCCACGGTGATCGCCAGGTTTACATAGACTGCGGGAATATTCAGAACCGGCGTAGTTTTGAGCCGGTTGGACTGGATCATCAGGACGCTCAGATAACAGACATAGCCGTTGATTATAACCATCATCAAATCTATCAGGACAGCGATAACCCGCTGAAACGATTCCGGAAAGAGGCGCGTGATCAGATCGATACCGATGTGCATTCTTCGCTTGTATACTGCGGCTGCACCGATAAAGACACTCCATATGAAGGCCGTGGTGGCAACTTCCTCAACCCAGAAAAGGCCGCTCCTGAAGCCGTAGCGCAGGATTACGTTGAGAATAACAACCGAAACTGTTACCGAGAGAAAGACCGCACTCACGATCTCCTCGGCGTGAAATAAAATAGTTGAAAGCTTGTTTTTCATGGTTTGTACTCACTGAAAACCGGGGCGCTGCGCCAACGCACAGGCCCCGGTTAAGATTTTTCAGAAAACTTGAGAAATCAGTCTCTGTTCCTGATCGCGTCGAGCTCAGCAAATACAGCGTCGAAGATCCCGGGGGTCATGCCGGGCTGCTCCCGATACATGGGTGCCAGACGGGCGCGGAAGGCGTCGCCGTCCACCTCGTGGAACTGCACACCGTTCGCCTCAAGCTCGGCCACAACGTCGGCGTGGTTAGCCATGAGGATCGCGTTCCCCTCGGCGGCACCTTTGGTGAACTCCTCCTGGATGATCTCCCGGTACTGCTCGGGAATCCCGTTCCAGACATCGATGTTGATATAAACACCGCAGGTTCCCAGGATATGACGCGTGAGACCCACGTGGACCGCGCCGGTCTCGTAGACCTTGTTTCCGATGTTGGTAAACTCCGAACCCTCAAGACCATCGACAACACCCTGCTGCACCGCAGAGAGAGTCTCTCCCCAGGGGAGGGGGTTGGCGATGGCGCCCATGTTGTTCAGGGTGTTGATGTACAGATCCGTTCCGGGAACCCGAATCTGAAGACCCGAGAGATCTTCGGGGGTTCGCACGGGGCGGCGGGTCATCATGTTGCGGAAACCGTAGATGTAATCCAGCGCCAGAATCTTGATCCCCTGCTCCTCGGCACGGGCCATCATATCCTGCACCAGCTCGGTCCGCACCAGCTCCACGTACTCGTCAAAGCTCTGGTAGAGCATGGGAGCGTAGAGGGCCTTCATATCCGGTACGTAGTCACCGATGAACGAGGGGTCTTCCACGGAAATAAAGTTTGCTCCCCGCACAACCTGCTCTACACCTTCCTTGTAAGCAGCGAGCTGCGCCTGGGGAAAGGTCTGGATCTCGATGGCACCGTTGGTCCGTTCGTAGATGCGCTCGGCTACCCAGTCCATGGACTGTGAGAGCTGCTCCACGGGGTTAAAGACGTGGCTAAGCCGGAGCACCAGCTTATAGTCATCACCATCTTTTGCTTCGGACCGCCCGCCCGCGTAGAGCGCCGTCGTTGCAGCGCAGACCATCAAAGCCACCAGACCAAGGGTTTTCATTTTGTTCATTCTTCCTCCTTACTTATAGAAACGAAAAGAGATGGTAGCCTGCGTTTGTCCACCTGTCAAGAAAAAATGTATCACTCCCGGGACAAGTTGTGAAGAATAGTTCCGATATGAAAACAAATCCCCTGAAAAGCTTGCTTTTTGAAGATTAAAACGAAATAAAAGAATTCACTATCGAAGGAAAGCCCTGCCCTACCAGGGATCTGCAGTCCCGAGAAGCCGGCGGAGGTCAGGTCATCCCCGCCTCGCTCCGGAGCATCTGTTCCAGAGCGTTTTCTTCGATCCGTTCGCCGGCCCTGATCCTGCGGCGAAGCTCCTGCACCAGTTCGTCGATTCGCAGGAGCTGTTCCAGCTGCCTCCTCTCGCCGGCATCGGCGGCAATAACCTTCTGGACGGCTCCGTTGCAGATCACCAGGCGCTGGGAACACATCAGGGCCAGAAGCGGATCGTGAGTTGCGATCAGCACAATCTTTTCCTGACTGCATAGAAGATCCAGAGCCTTGCTTTTGTCAACGCCGGCGTTCTCTATCTCGTCGATGAGAACGATGGGCGAAGTGCTCAGGCAGGCGGTATCGGCGATCATCAGGGCACGGCTCTGTCCCCCCGACAGGGCCGTAACGGCCGTTTCTGCCGTGAAGGATTCACCCGCCAGTTCATTAGCCATGGCGATGATATCGCTCACAATGCAAGGACTGTCGATCATTCTGCTCTCGGCGTGGAGCTTCAGAAATTCCCCCACCCTGGTGTCCATGACAAAGTTCATATTCTGCGAGAGTTGTGCAACGATCCGGTGTTCGATGGAAAAGCGCAGTTCCGGGTCGGGAGTTTCCTGATTGATCAGAACCTTTCTCCCCGTGGGAGTATCTCCCTGGGCGAGCCATTCGATATCGGCCAGAAGTCTGCTCTTTCCTGATCCCGTGGGCCCCCACAATACCCGTGATCTCGCCCCGTTTCAGGGTGATGACCAGATCTTCAGGGGCACCGTCCTTGTCGTGACCGCCCAGGAGAGAGAGTTCACGCACCTCCCTCCGCCCGGCCCGGGTCATTTCGTCGATCTTCTCCAGAAAATCTCTCAGGTTCCGGAGCAGCTGCCCTTTACTGAGGCCGATGTCGAGAAAATCCTCCTCCCCCATTCCTTCAATTTGAACCCCGGCGGGGGGAGCTCCCGGCGAGGTATCGATACCAAAACCCGTGAAAAAATCAGTCAACTGGGGGGCCTCGCTGCGAAGCTCTTCCCAGGAAAGAGATAACACATAATCACATCGATTCATCGCTCAGACCTTCATCTTTCGGATGTTTCCAACCTGGTGCTGTTCTCCGATGCGGGTCTCTCCAAGACAGTAGGAGCAGAGCGCTGCGGGCATGGGAAAGCGCCCCCCCGAAAGGGTTTCCTGGTCGGGAGCGTCGGCGATAAGCCGGGAAAGCTCCCAAGCTCCCTGACCAGTGATGCCATTCACAAAGAGAATCCTGGCACCGGCGTTGGCCTGAAGAACCTTGAAGGAAAAGACCTCTCTCTCTGCCTGGGAAACGATGTCGCCCTTGGTTATCACTACCAGATCTGCCAGCTTGAGCATGGGCCCTATCTTCCGGGGGGTGTGGATCCCCATCAGATTATCGATGACGCAGAGGGACATCACCCCCTTGATATGGGGCGAACAGCGATTACAGAGGCCGGCGCTCTCGGAGACCAGATAATCGAGCTCCTCCTGAAGGCCCCAGTTCAGGCAATTCTCGATGTTACTGACAAAATAGTGATCGGGACAGAGGTTTCCCGAGAGCCCAACCCGCACGGGAATACCCAGCCCCTGATACAACTCTTTGTCGTGAGTTGTCAGGCAATCAAACTTGACCACCCCCGCGCGGAATCCCTGGTCTTTCAGAACGCCGATGACCTTCAGCATGACTGCGGTTTTTCCCGATGAGGGAGGCCCCGAGACGGTAATGAGCTTCATGCGACAAGATATCCCGCAAACCGTCGCTTCAGCTCTTCGGTCTCCTCCTGGTACCCCTCGGAGAAGAGATGATCGTAGTCGGGAAGCACAAAGGCGTCCTCGGGAGATATCCTGTCGGCCATGATGTAGCCCCCCAGATGCAGAAGACCCCTGAAATCATCACCGTAAAAGAAAGACAGGGCCTCCTCGCGGGTCCCCTCGGTCTCCCTCGCCGCCAGAACCTGCAGAGGGGCGAAAAGAGGACCTTCGGCAAAATCGAGGAGGGCTACCCGTTTGTGCCGGGGAATCTGTGTGGCCGCCGCCCCCGGCATAATGTTGAAACGGCTCCGCTCAGGCGAAGAGCTGTCCATGGCCTTGATGATCCGGGAAAAATGCCTGACCCCCGTCACGTTCCGGGCGAACTGCTCCAGTCCGGCCTCGCCCCGGGCCTGGAGTATTCTGTAGAGCAAGGCCGTATTTGACACCGTCTCATCGCACCCGTGCAAGCAGATCTCCCCGGCGTAGCAGGAATCGGCGAGATCAAGCCACGAGCCGGGAAGGGGAGCATCGCTCTCCACCGATTGATCGAGCAGGCAGCACCACCCGCTCGCTGCCAAAAGCCCTATCTTGTGACGATCCATCGCGCTTTTCAGGGCAGTCGGGAGGGAATCGTGAAACCCCTCGGGTCGGTAGGGCTCATAGAGACCGGTATCGACAAAGTGGCTGCGGAAATTGCGGCCGAACGTCCCGTGTCCCGCCGTTGCCACAATCAGCTCCGGCAAATCCTCCCGCGTGTGGGCTCCTTCAAACAACTCCTCGGCGTCATCGCAACTCATCCCCTCCAAACTGGGGCAATAGACAGGCAGGGAGGCCCGGCGATTGTACGACTCCAGGTGCTCCTCGAAGATCCGGTTGAACCGGGGCCGCAGGGGACAGGGAATAATGCACAGGATTGAAAGGTGTCCGTCTTTATAGGCCATTTCACACGCTCCTTCATAGGGTTTGATATGATTATCTTCCGGAAGAGAGAATCCACCGGATCATCCCGTCCCGACAGGACTCCCTCCCCTCCCCCGGTGAAGCAGGAGGAGGATGAAGAACGGAGCCCCCAGAGCCGCCGTGACCACCCCCACGGGAAGCTCGACGGGCATGAAAACAGTTCTGGCGCAGAGATCTGCCGCCAGCAGCAGGAAGGCCCCCATGAGAGCCGAAAAGGGCACAAGGATCCGGCTATCGTTCCCCGTCACGAGACGGCCGATGTGAGGCGCCACCAGGCCGACAAATCCGATCGTTCCGGCCACGCTCACGGCGCTCCCGGCCAGTGCTGCGGCCAGGCCGATAAAAAGAAATCGCAGGGCACCAATATTGCTTCCCAGGCTGGACCCTATCTCGTCCCCCAGGGGAAAGAGATTCAGTTTCGGGCTCATTATCACCGCCAGAACGACTCCGGGAAGGCTGTAGGGGGCAATGAGGGCCACGTGGTTCCAGCTCCGTCCCGAGAGGCCGCCAATGAGCCACGTGTAGGTCACATCCAGATCGTCGCTATGGAGCACCATGATTCCCGAGGTGATCGCGTTCAGAAGCGCCGAGACAGCAACCCCGGCCAGAATGATCATCACCGTTCCACCGCCCGTCTCGATAGCCCCGGGCCAGGACGCCAGGGCGTAGACCAGCGCTGCGGCTCCCAGGGCTCCTGCAAACGCAGCCGGGGGGAGCAGATGGAGATGCCCGGGCAGCGCAACCATCACCAGAACTGCCACAAGGCCTGCTCCGGCGGAGACACCTATGATATTGGGTGACGCCAGGGGGTTTCTCAGGACCGACTGCAACAGGTTCCCCGAAACAGCCAGATTCATCCCGCACAGGGCGGCCACCAGGGCTCTGGGCAGGCGGATATTCCTGATAACCTGTGGGGCCAGACCCTGCCGGCTCTGGCCGAAGAGGGCCTCCGAGACCTCGGAGAGGGTAAAGCTGATCGTCCCGGAGTTCAGACTGAGCGCTACCACCAGCCCTGTGGCCAGAAGCAGCGCCGCAAAGGCGAGCCCCACCCGTCGGGGATCAGTTGCCGCTGATGACATCGGCGGTGATCCGCAGAGCCTCTTCGCTGGAAAGATTACCCGGGTTCACCCGCTGGGGAAGGACAAAGACCTTCCCCTGACGGACAGCCCTCACTCCCTGCCAGAGAGGATTATCCATATAGGAGGCGCGAAGCCGTTCCAGGTTGCGTTCACCGCTTCCGGCGGAGCGGATTATCAGGATATCGGGGTCTGCCTCGGTTATAGCCTCGATATCGTAGGTAACAAAGGTGGAGCGCCCGGAGCCGGGCAGATTCGCGGGAACCACGTTCTTTATTCCCAGAGAAGGGAGCAAGGCTCCGTAGAGACCGGTGGGCTGAGCCGCCTGAATCATCTCGCTTCCACCCTGAACGATGATTCCCCGCTCGTATCCCAGGGGTGCGATCCGCTGCTGAACCTCCTCGAGGACCGATCTGATATGATCGCAATACGCAGCGGCCTCTTCCTCCCGCCCTGTGAGCGCGGCAAAGAGAAGGACTCGATCGGTAAAGAAATTATCCCCCTCGAAGGAGGGATCCACAAAGACGACGGTGGCCCCCATCGATTCCAGCATCTCCGTCATCTCCAAGTGCTGCCGCACATTCGCGACGATCAGATCGGGCTGGACCGCCAGAATTGCTTCGATGTCGGGACTGTTCTGACGCCCCAGGCTGGGAAGGGCATTCATCTCGGGGCGGTTGTTGTACTCTTCCACCTTCCCCACGGGAATCACTCCGATGGCATAGAATTCTTCCATGAACTGCCGGGAAAGCCCCACCACCCGTTCAGGAGGGGCCTCGAGATAAACCTCTCTCCCCAGGTGATCGACGACGACCCACCCTTGTTCGCCCCCCTCCCCCGGGATTTCCTCGGCCCTTTCGGCCCGGCCGAAGGAGGTAAAGAGAAGAACCGCCAGAGCCGTTATGACGGGAATCACGGGAAGACCCCTTTTCTTTTTCCGGAGAACCCCGACTCTGGAGGGAAATACCCCGGGTCCGGTTGCGCCGGAGTCACCGGCTGTGCAGGAACTCATCATGATACGTAACACTCCTTTTTCTTGTGCGTCGCCCAGGGACAGAGAGGGACCACCACCGGCCTTTCTCCCTCCCCGGCAGAGCAGAGACAGGTACACACCCCGTAGACAGCCTGGAGGCATTCCTCGTTCAGAACCTCCTCGGGATACCCCTGGCTGTGTACGCGGCCCTCTTTCATGACATACAGGCGATCGCAGACCGCCATGGCGTGATTTACATCGTGGAAAACGGTGATCAGGGTTTTGTTCATTCTCCGCTTAAGCTCGGTGAGCACTTCCAGTACCGCCCACTGATGACGCAGATCGAGGTAGCTCACCGGCTCGTCCAGAAGAATAAGGGGGGTATCCTGGGCAATCGTCATGGCAATCCAGGCCCGCTGCCGCTCCCCTCCCGAGAGGTTTGCCAAGAGCTTGTGCTGAAAATCCAGGAGCTGAAGTTGTTCCAGGGCCCGGTCGACCGCCCTGCGGTCATCCGGAGACTGATGCCATCCCGTGACCGAATAGGGGTTTCTCCCCAGCTGGACCAGTTTCCTTACGGTGATACCTGGCAGTTCTCGTTGATGCTGGGGAAGAAAACTCACCCGACGCGCCCGCTCTCTCGGCGAAAGCGATAACCCCGGTGTTGTGCCGTACCGGAAGGATCCGCTGGAAACCCTGAGGATGCCCGCGATGCACCGCAACAGGGTGGACTTTCCGCACCCGTTGGGGCCAAGCAATCCGATGATCTCGCCCTTTCCGGCAGAGAGAGAGACCTGATGAAGCACTCCCGTGCGACCATAGGAGAAGGAAAGGTCCTGACAGGAGAAGACCGGTAGCTCCCCCGGAGGGGCGCAAATATCTGGGGTGCCAGGACAGCAGCTCATACTAACTTTGTTTAGAATGATTTTTATTGTTTGTCAAGACTAACAGAGGCGCTGTCCTCCCTTTTCCCGTTTTTCCCTCACCCTTCGGGTATGTTCACCGTCTCCAGCCTTCCTGGGGGAGACTCGTTTCATCGCTTCCGCGCTGCCGGCAATCTCCGGTTCCAGCCGAGGTGGAAGCCGATATCCGTCGCGGCGAAGGTGAAAAACTCCTCGGTGAAACTGAGTTGAAGAACGTCGCGTTCCGACAGGGCCAGGCGGGTCCCCACGTTCACCGTGGCGCTGTGGCGGTCCGTTCGGTCGTAGCCGAGCCGGAAGGGACTCGTTGAACCGGAGACCGTCACCACCAGGGAAGCTCTCTGACCGAGAATACGTCCCAGGGTCGCATCGAAGGGAACGATGAAAGGATGAAATTGGCTGGAAGTAAGGTAGGCAGGACGGGAGACCGCAGCAACTCCCGTGGAAAACTCCGTAGTCCAGAGGCCCCGCTGGTACCCTCCGTAGAGGCGGATCGCCCCCGAGGGGCGGTTCGACGAAAGGGGGTGCTCTCTCTCTCCCACCGGGAGCGGTTGCGCTCCCATAACTCCAAGAGAAAGGTGCGCCACCCCGGTGCCGAGAGGCCTGTGGGAGACCAGGGACTGGCGAATCTCCCCCGAGAGATGAAGAAGGGGGTGGAGAGGGCCACGCTCGTCGAGGATTCTTTCGTCTTCCTGAAAGACCACCATCCTGCACTGGTAGTGGGAGCGGATCTCCCGACTTCCGTCGGGAAATCCAAAGAAATGGTGAAAGTTCGAGATATGGGGATCCATGGCCCCCCCGAAATGCCAGGAGATATCAAACCCGAGATGGACCTCCCTGCGGCCCGGGAGCCCCCGCGCCCAGGCTATTCCACTGTAGAGTGCCTCCGAGTCCAATTCGAGATTTACCGTGGTACGATCGCTCTGAAGCTCTTCCATGGTGAAGTTGTTCCCCCAGTGCACGGCAGAGGAGATCTCGCTCTCACCTGCGGCCAGGAGCGCCGACCGGCGGGCGGGGAGCGGAGGAAGCGCGAGAAAGAGAGGATGCATATTCCGGCCTACCAGAGGGGCCAGGAGCATCTCGGCCCTGACGTCGGGAGACTCCCCGGGGACGACCCTCGGGCTTTCGGCGGCCGCAGAAGGCAGAGTGAGGAAAAAAAAGATCGCCGGCAACACCAGGCCAGAAGCGGGCATTCCGCGGCGGGCCTTCGCGAAGCCCGGCACGATGAAACCAGTTCCGAAGAAAAGCATGGTAAAAATCTAGCACACTCCCGCCGGGAAAGCATGGGCCAGACCCCTTCCGCACACTGGTTCCTCGGGGGAGGAAGAGACGGGAGCATATTCGTGGCATTTTTATCTATACAAACCATTGACAATTGCCCCTGCGGATGCTCTACTGTCAGGGACGAAACAGCTGAGGAAGGGTTCTGGCTCCGGTGCGCCGGGGTCAGCAGGAATCGTTCCAAGGCGTCTGGATTGTACTGATCCCAAGGGGTTTCCCAAGGGAGAAGGAACTCTCCTGAAACACACGACAGTTTTATCGAGAGAGGATGTACCATGGCGATCTCAGCCCCGACCCGCGACCTCCAGTGGTCCAGAAGCGTTGTAAAACCCGGCGAAGTAGAGAAGTACCTGGATAGCCGGGGGCTGGACTTCATCGACGAAGAGGCGATCTTCCGCGCTCTGGAGGAGACTCGAACCCCCGATCCCCGGACTGTGAGGGATATCCTGGATAAATCCCGGGCGATTCAGACTCTGACGCCCCGGGAGACGGCGGTTCTCCTGAACGTGGAAGACCCGGACATGCTGGAAGAGATGCGCCAGACCGGGTTGGAGATAAAACTCAAGGTCTACGATAACCGGATCGTCACCTTTGCCCCCCTCTACATGGCGAACCATTGCGTGAACAGTTGCAGCTACTGCGGCTTTCGCCGGGAAAACACCGGGATGCACCGACGGCACCTGACCATGGAGGAGATACGTCACGAGGCATCGGCCCTGGCGGGGACCTTCGGCCACAAGCGGCTGGTGGTGGTCTACGGCGAGCACCCCCTCACCGATATCGATTATCTTGAGGAGAGCATCAACGCTGTTTACGGGGTGCGCGTCCCCACGCGCCGGGGCCACGCCAACATCCGCCGGGTAAACGTGAACTGCGCACCCCTGGATATCGCTTCCCTGAGACGGTTGCGCGAGGTAGGTCTGGGAACGTACCAGGTCTTTCAGGAGACCTACCACCGCGATACCTACCGCCGCGTTCACGGGACGCAAAGCCTTAAGGCAGATTACCGCTGGCGGCTCTACGCCATGCACCGGGCCCAGGATGCCCAGGTGGATGACGTGGGGCTGGGCGTGCTTTTCGGCCTCTACGACTGGAAGTTCGAGGTTATGGGACTTCTGAGCCACGTCCGGGCTCTGGAAAGCACCGCCTGCGGGATCGGCGCCCATACAATCAGCTTTCCCCGCCTTGAACCGGCCCACAACGCGCCCCTGACAAGGTCGAGCCGCTACGCCGTGAGCGATGCTGATTTTCTGAAGATTATTACCGTTCTGCGCCTGGCCGTACCCTATACGGGCCTGATCTGCACCGCCCGGGAGACCCGGGATATCCGGAATCAGGCGGTACTCCGGGGCATCACCCAGATGGATGCCTCTACCAGAATCGGGCTGGGCGCCTACAGCAGCGGCCACCAGAACAACTTCGGAGAAACCCCGCCGGACCCACTCGCACAGGAAGGTCAGCCCAGCCAGGACTCCTGCAGCCAGAGGGATTCCTGCAACCCGGAAGATTCCTACAGTCAGAAAGAAGAGGAGCAGCAGTTTCTTCTGGGCGATCCCCGCACGGTGGAGGATCTTGTCCGGGATCTGGCCGCCATGGGTTTCATCAGCAGCTTCTGCACCGCCGGGTACCGGATCGGCCGCCGGGGAGAACGAATCATGCGCCTTCTGCGGAGCTGCAACGAGGGAAATTTCTGCAAACTTAATGCGATCATCACCTTCCGGGAATGGCTCGACGACTTTGCAACCCCGGAAACCCGAGAGATAGGCGAGGCCCTGATCCGGCAGGAACTGGCGGGAGCAGAGCAGAGAACGCCCGCGCTCCACACGAAGTTCCTGGACTATTACAGGCGAACCAGCGAAGGAGCGAGAGACCTCTATGTCTGATACGATTATGTCCCGGGAGAGCTTCTCCCTGGCGGAGCTGGAAGAGCTCCTTCTGGGCCACTGGCCGGGGGGAGACGCCGCGCTGGCAGCCCGGGCACGGCAGGTCATGGCCGAGGAGGTGGGAGAAGAGGTCCGGCTCCGGGGGCTTCTGGAGTTCTCCAACCGCTGCGCCAGCGACTGCTACTACTGCGGAATTCGCCGCTCCAGCGATACCGACGATGGGGGGCATCCCCTCGTCCGCTTTGACCTGACCGAGGAGGCGATCCTGGAAGGGGCGCAGCTTTGCCTGCAGGAGGGATACGGATCCATGACCCTCCAGGCGGGTGAACGCAGAGACCGGGCCTTTATCGACTTTGTCGAAGGGGTGCTGAGAAAAATAAAAGAGGAAACGGTCACGCCAGACCTCCCCCGGGGGCTGGGCATTACCCTCTCCGTGGGAGAGCAGACCCGGGAGACCTACGCCAGATTCTTTGATGCCGGGGCACACCGCTATCTCCTGCGTGTAGAGACCAGCGACCCCCGTCTCTTTGCGCGCCTTCACCCCCCGGANCAGACCCTGGAACGGCGCATCCGGGCACTGGAAGACCTCAAGGCCACGGGTTTTCAGGTGGGCACGGGCGTGATGATCGGTATTCCCGGTCAGACAGCCCGGGACCTGGCTCGGGATATNCTCTTTTTCCGGGAGATCGATGCCGACATGATCGGCATGGGACCCTACATCGAAGCGGCCGGGAGCGCCCGGCAGGAAATGCTCCACCGCGGGCTGCTTCCCGAATCATCCCCTCCGGAACGGTTGCGCCTCTCCCTGCGGATGATCGCCGCAACACGACTGGCCCTGAGAGATGTAAATATTGCCGCTGCCACAGCCCTGCAGGCCCTCTCGCCCACGGGACGGGAACAGGGGCTCGCCTTCGGTGCCAACGTACTGATGCCGATCGTCACCCCCGGCGGGCAACGCAAGGCCTACCAGCTCTACCAGGGAAAACCCTGTGTGGAGGAGACTGCCCGGGAGTGCATCGCCTGTACTCCCCGCCGTGCTGCCTGGGCCCGGCGACCTGTATCGTACCATTCCTGGGGAGACGCTCCCCACGCACGGCGAAAACCCGAAACCGCCTCCGGAACAACCCCTCCGGCACGCTCAGGCACAACAGAAGCAACAGGACCAACGAAAGCATTCGCAGAAAGGAGCCCCTCGTGACAGAACTGGAGTTTACCCTCCTGGCACCCTCCCTGAAAACCGGCGATCTGGTGATGATGGACCGACGATCGGCACCGGACGAGCCTTCGGAAACAATCCCCGGAGTAATACTGCGCTTTCCCGATCCCTCAAAACCGATCCTCTTCTATCGGATTCCTCCCCGGGGGGATTCGGCGGGGCTCGAGTTTCTTCAGGATCTCCTCTACTCGCCCGAAGCCCCCTTCCCCGTGCATTTTTGCTCCTTCTGGACCATCCCGGAAATCAGCGAAGCGCTCCCTGGCGCGGCGAAGTTCCTCTCTCACCTGGAAGAACTCCTGCAGCTGCCCCTGCGGAGCGAGGGAGATCTCTTCGACGCCTACGCTGCGGGTATTCTGGGAAAGACCTTCCCGCTTCCCGCCGGCTCTCCCCTGAAGACCGAACCAGCCACCGCCTCTGCCTGGAGCGACGGAGTAATGAAGCTCCTGGGCGTGGACACCGGAAGATATCAGGTACTACAGGAAGCGACGCCCCAGGGCCAGAGCCAGGCCCGAGACCAACGAGTCCACCCGAAGGGAGAAGTACATGACGGCAACATCTGAACAGAAAATCCGCTACGGCTTTGTGGGAATCATTGTGGAGAACCGCCAGCGTCTGGGGGCCCGGATAAACCAGATCCTCGCGGCCCACGCCGACTGCATCGTCGGGCGACTGGGACTCCCCAACCTTGAGGAGGGAACCCTCTCGATCATCACGCTCATCGTACGGGCCAGCACCGACGAGATGGGGTCTCTCAGCGGAAAGCTCGGCGCTCTGCCCGGCGTCACCGTAAAGACGGGTCTCCAGAGCCTTCCCGGCGCCACCACGCCCGGTGCCGAGTCCGGAGAAAAACCATGAGCGGGGGACCCCAGGGAACTCCCAGGAGTATGCGGCCCCACATCGTTCTGGCAGGAAAATGCAACGCCGGGAAATCGGCCTTGCTGAACGCTCTGGTGGGACAGGATCTGGCCATCGTCTCTTCTACCCGCGGCACCACAACAGATCCCGTGCTCCGTTCCTCGGAGCTTCTGCCCTTTGGACCTGTGGTCTACGTGGACACGGCGGGACTGGATGACACCGGAGCTCTGGGCTCTGCCCGAAACAGAAAGACCCGCGCGGCCCTGGCAGGAAGCGATCTGGCGCTCTATACGATACACCCCGCCCGCTGGGACAAGGATGATCTGGAGCAACTCGCTTCATGCGCGACCCAGCGGCCGACCCTGGCCGTGGTGACCCACAGCGATACCACCAGGCCCGACCTGGAGTTGCTCCGCGAGCTGGAGCGGATCACCTCGCGCAAACCCGCCGTGGTCTCCTCGACTTCGGGCGAGGGTATATGGGAGCTTCGGGACCAGCTGGCAGGAATTCTGGAAGCGGCCCGAAAAAAGGGAGACCGGCGACTCCTGGAGGGCCTCATCGGGTCAAAGCGCCTGGTACTTCTGATTGTCCCCATCGACCTGGAAGCTCCGGCGGGGCGGCTCATTCTTCCCCAGGTTCAGACGATTCGCGAGGTTCTCGACGGGAACGCCGCAACCCTGGTGGTGAAGGACCAGGAGCTTCCCTGGGTGCTGGACCAGCTCAAGCACCCCCCCGATCTGGCCATAACCGATTCCCAGGTGGTGGACCGGGCAGCAGCGCTGTTGCCTCCCGAGGTGCCGCTCACCACCTTCTCGATCCTCTTTTCCCGTCTCAGGGGCGACCTCCCCTCCTTCGTGGAGAGCGTCTACCTCCTGGACACCCTTCCCCAGGGGTCACGAATTCTTGTCACCGAGAGCTGCAGCCACCAGATTCAGTGCGACGATATCGGCCGGGTAAAGATACCCAAATGGATACGGACCTATACGGGCAAGGAACATCGCCTGGAAGTCACGGGAGGAACCATTCCCGAGGAGCTGGACTGCTACGATCTGATCATCCATTGCGGAGGGTGCATGATCACCCGCCGGCAGATGCTGGCCCGCCTGGAAGAGGCCCGGCTCGCCGGGGTTCCCGTGACAAACTACGGGGTCGCCATATCCCATATGCAGGGAGTCCTGGAACGAGTCCTGGAACCGTTTAACCTGAAGGGAGCAGCCCGCCCCGCCTGAGGAGCAAAAATCTGATATACTCCATCCCCATGGACCACTACGATCATCCCTCGCGGCTGCCCCGGCAGCTCAAGCTCTTTCTCGTTGCCCTGGGTTTTTACACGCGGATTCCCGTCCCGTCACGGGTGATGGCCGAGACGCACCTTCTTGGTCCGGCCACGGCCTATTTCCCCGCCATGGGCCTCGTTACAGGGGGGGTGGCGGCCACCGTCTGGTGGGCTGCCCACCTTCTCTTCCCGCCGGCCGTGGCAATTCTCCTGAGCATGACCGCAGCGATACTCTGCACCGGCGCCTTTCACGAGGACGGCCTGGCCGATACGGCCGACGGCTTTGGCGGCGGGTGGACGGTGGAACAGAAGCTGGAGATCATGAAGGACAGCCGCGCCGGCACCTACGGCGTTGTGGCGCTGGTCCTGACCCTGCTCGTGCGATTTCACCTCTTCCTGGCTCTGCCTGCGGAGAGCATGGTCCGAACAATCATCGCTGTTCACGTGGGGGCCCGGTTCGCACCCGTCCTGGTGATCGCTTTTCTTCCCTACCTCCGTGCAGACGAACTGAGCAAGGCAAAGCCGATCAGCAAGGGTGTCACCCCCGGAGCCGTCCTTCTGGCCCTGGCGATTACAGTGGGCTCTACGGTGGCCCTCACGGGAGGCAGGGGCATTCTGGGGCTCGCCGGGCTGGCCCTGCTGGTTCCCCTGGCGATTCTTTTTTTCCGGCGCCAGCTGGGTGGATACACAGGGGATACCCTGGGAGCAACGGANCAGGTTGCCGAACTCACACTCCTGGCGCTGGCGCTGGTGCTATGACCGATCCCGACCGCGGGAGCCGAAAGCGGGTGGCCCCGGAAGCGATCACCGACGATANCCCCTGGCGCCTGCTGGTGGCGGTTCGACACACCCGGGTAGAGAAACCCCGAGGAATCTGTCTGGGCAGAACACCACTGACCCTGGCCAGGAGTTATCTGGAGGAACAGCGGGAAATCGCGAAGGAACTCCGGACGACCGGGGATCTGCCGGGACGCNCCCTGGCCGGAGGTGTCATCTATACGAGTCCCCTGGAGCGGTGCCGCACCCTGGCGGGGGACCTCGGCGTGGCCCTGGGGTACCCCGTGAGGGAAGATNCCAGGCTTCTGGAGTTCGACTACGGACTNTGGGAGGGACGACCCTGGGAAGAGATTCCCCGGGAAGAGACGGAACCCTGGATGGAAAACTGGCAAACCCGATCGCCTCCNGGAGGAGAAAGCCTGCCGGAGATGATCAACCGGGTCCAGACCTTCTGTGAGGACCTTCCCGGAGAGGGCNCGGCACTGGCNATAACCCACGAAGGTGTCCTGCGATGCCTGGAACACCTCTTTGCGCACACAGACCTGGACGATTTTTTCAGGGATTCNCTGCCCTNCGGAGTAATCCGGCGCTATCGTCTGCCCCTGCCTTCGCACCGACTCCGCCCGCCCCCTCTCACTCCCGGGACCGGTCAAACGGGACNGTAGACGAAACTACAGAAACGCTCCCACCCGGGCGATCACCCCACCAACGAGAAAAGCCGTAGCCACCGTCAGAAGGAGATGACCAAAGGCGATCNTCACCCCGAACTCTCTGCTCAAGGTCGCCACCACAGCGATGCAGGGAACATAAAAGAGCCCCACCGATGCCCCCACCAGGAGCTGAACCGGCGAGAGCCCCATATCGAGCAGGGGCAGCACCGTGAGCTCCCGACGCACGACCCCCAGCACGAGGGGCACCGCTGCCTCTTCGGGAAGACGCAACCAGCCCGTCACCAGGGGAGCCAGAAAACGGCCGAGGTACGCCAGAATTCCCGTCTCGTAGAGGACCGAAGCGATCCCCACGGCCACCACCATGGGCAAGGCTCCATCGATGATGTAATGGCGGATCTGCCCGATCATCTTGCGGAGAATCACCCGTCTCTGGGGAACCAGCAGCACGGGCATCTCGTAGACCAGACGAGATCGGGTCCCCGGAACAAGGCGATCCAGGATCAACCCCGCGCCGATCATTACGATGAAGGAGAGGAGGAAAATCACCGGCACCAGGAGCAGGTTCGCCTCTGCCAGGAGCGCAAAAATCGCTCCGGTCTGGGAAATGCAGGGCACCGCCAGGGAGATCATGGTAGCCAGAATGATCCGCTCCTTGCGGGACCCCATGGCCCGGGAGGAGAGAATCCCCGGGATCGCACAGCCGTAGCCCAGGAGCAGGGAGATGCTGTGAGACCCGCGAAGACCGATCTTGCCGAAAGCTCCGTCCAGGAGCACGGCAAAGCGGGGCAGATACCCCGTATCCTCCATGATACTGATCACCAGATAAAAGGAGATCACGTAGGGGAGCACCAGCGTAAAGGGCCACTCGATCCCCTTGATGAGCAGACCGTATTCGCCGATGAGGATATTTCTGATCATCTCCTGCCCCACCAGGGCCGTCACCAGACTCCGCAGAAGGGGAAAGAGGTGGCCCCTCACCAGGGGAAGCAGCAGAAACTGGCGCATTCCCATGCCGAGACCCACAATAATTCCCACGGCGGTCAGAAGAGCCAGGCCCGCTATGAGGAGCCCGGGCCAGGGCTGGATGAGCGCGTTNTCGCCAAAGCGTATTCGCCGCCGGGGNTGTGGCACCGCACCGTGGGGAGGAAGATCGTGCAGGTCCGAATCGTCACCCGAGGTCTGCTGCACAGCACGGCAGAGCTCTTCCGAGATCTCCCAGGGATCCCCCCGCAGAGGGNCNGGTACGCGAGGCTCTCTGAGGGCCTGAACGACCTCATGACGGAGCGCATCGAACCCCTCCGATCGAACCGCCACGGTGGGAACCACGGGGACCCCCAGGCGTTCTGCCAGGAGNCCCGCATCGACCTCGATTCCCCGGCGCCGGGCCACATCGATGCGATTCAGAATCACAATCGCCGGGTGCCCCGCTTCAAGAATTTGCAGAACAAGGAAGAGGCTACTCTCCAGATGGACCGCATCGGCCACAATCAATACCAGATCAGCCGGACCGGCCAGCATATCCGTTGCGACCTCCTCGGCCTGATTGGAGGCAGCCAGGGTATACGTGCCGGGAAGATCCACCAGCGAGACCGGGAACTCACCGAACCGCCCCGTCCCACGGGCGATATCCACGGTTGTACCGGCGTAATTCGCCATGGAGACGTTCATTCCCGTGAGGTGATTGAAGACAACGCTCTTTCCCACATTGGGAGGTCCGATCAGGAGGACCTCCTTGTGACCCTGTGGAGCCGATCCTGCCGGGGTATGNCACGCCATCAGGAGACGAGAGACCCTTTCTGGTCAACCNGGGCGTTCTCTGCCTGGCCCTCCTCCGGTGCTTCAGCCCGTCCGGCGAGGGAGGAAACGGTGATGTCCTCGGCCACGGTCCGTTCCAGAGCGATCTGACGCCCCCCGANGGAGCAGATCACGGGACCTCCCCAAGGCTGGACCGCCAGAATGGTACAGGCCTTGCCGGGGCGCAACCCCATGGCGGCCAGCATGGGCATATCGGGAATCGCCGTGATTTCCCCGCCCTGGCAGGGGGCCAGGTCGCAGAGTCGGCAGATCCCGGCGNGATCACCCGGGCAACAGACCTCCTGTCCGTTACCCGGGCGCTCCGCGAGAAGGCCTGCCCCGGAAGGGTCGGATTGCATGCTCGNCGGAGTCGTCGGAATGATATCCTTGGCACAGGCCNTGGGACAGGCCTTCGGAGAAAATCCTTTTTTTCTGAGCACCACCAGCTCCTTTTTTCCCGGCAGCGGTCGGCTCCAGCCCGACACAGCGCCACCGATAGTATGGGGCGTCACGCGCCCGTAGGACCGGCAGAGAACCCCCCGCCCGTTNCGGCACAATACGGGAGTCCCCCGATCTGCCGTTGCAAGAATGCGGCGGACGATCTCCTGCCGGGGCTGCACATGCAAGGCCACAAAGACCGCATCGTAGCCCGAATAATCAAGTTCCAACCCGTCGGCGCAGAGNATCTGCACNGACGAAGGTACCAGAGACGNGGCGCTGCGCACCGTNCCGGCGCACCGATCCACGGCGGTAACACGATACCCCCGTTCCGCCAGGGCGATCGCCGTCATGGGAAAGGGGCCGCATCCGAGTTGCAGGACCCGGGCCCCGGGCTCTATCCCGGCAGCAGCGATTTCTGTATCGATAATTNTCCTGTAAAAACACCGATGATACAAGGCCCCGGCCAGGCTGTTCCCGGCCGCACAGCGCTCGAAATGTACCACCGCGGAAAGAAAAAAAGAACCCATCCCTCCGTCCTTTGTCATAAACTGTTTCCGTGCCTTGCGATGAGCCCGAACCTCTGGCGAATCCTTCGCTGACAAGGTCATTCCCCCCTGATTCCCCGGCGCCCCCCTGCCGTTGCCCCTTCCCCCGGACCTGACCAGAAGAACNGCCGCCGCCAGGGATGAAAGGGCCAGGGGCCACCAGAAACTCACAACCCGGGAGAGCATCGTCACCGCCAGCGCCCGATCCAGGGGCACGCCCGAACGAGCCAGAACCAGGGTCATCACCGCCTCGTAACTNCCCAGCCCCCCCGGCGTGAGGGGAAGCAACCCCGCCAGATAGGCCGTGAAGGTCGCAACCAGGGTTACGGAGAAAGCCAGGGGAACACCCAGCGCCCAGGCAGCACAAAAAACCTTCAGAGGATAGAGCGCCCACACCGCCGCTGCCAGGGCCGTGGCCACGGCGAGTCTTCTCCGGGAAAAGGCAGACCGCTGCCCCCGCCTCTGCAACCAGGATCTCTTCGAAAAGAGGATGACCCCGGCCAGCGCAGCCATCAGGAAAAAGGCAATCCCCCCCGGCAGGAGGCTCCTTCCGTGGGGAGATGGGAAAGACGGGACGCGCGCTCCCCCTCCCAGTATCTCCAGAGCAGCACCTCCGAAGAAGATCCCTGCGGGGACCAGCACCAGGGCAGCCCCCAGAATCATGACAGCCGCCTGCAGGCCGATCACCAGCGCCACATCCCGGGAGGAGATACCAAACCGGCGCTGGAACAGAATGCCCCGGGTGATCCCGCCCCCCAGCTTCGCCGAGGGAGTCACGGACTCCACAAAGGCCCCGGCCAGATAGGGGGGCACCACCGACAACCAGGGCGCCCTTCCCGAGGGAGCCCGAGCGGCCAGCAGCAGGCTCCACTGAAAGCAGAGGACCCCCAGAACCAGCACCTGCAGAAGGAGCAGCAACACCATTGCCCCCGGGGATANCCCCCCCAGACTCACCAGAGCGGCCCCCAGGGCCTCCCGGGAGACCAACCGCGACATCAGGGCAACAGCCCCCACCAGAATCAGCCCCCGGAGCAGGGGGTTCTGAAAAAGCGCTCCGGGAACAGGAACTCTCACGCTACTCCCGCCTCGCCGGAGAGATTCCTCTCTCCAGAGCACCCGCCGTCCTCGCCGGAGAACTCTCTTCGGGAACCCTCCGCAGGGAGAGCCACCAGAACCGATCTGTCGAAGGTAGGCATGGCATGATATACCGCTCCCAGGGAAGGGGAAAAATCTTCCGGGGAACCCAGCCCATACTGCCCCTCCAGAAAACACGCTCCCTCCATACCGTACTGCCCCTCCAGAAAACACGCTCCCTCCATACCGTACTGCCCCTCCAGACCGGGACGGGGCAGGCGCAGCAAAACCCGCCCGGAGCCACGGGGAAGCGATCCTGNCAGGTTATCGAGAATTTCCTTCTTGGGAGCAGCCTGAAGCGCCACCAGGGCAACCTCGGCCCGGGGCATGGGGAGCGAGGCGGCATCCCCGGCAAGAACCTGGATGCGGGAGGAGAGACCGAGCCGCGCTATCAGCGTCCGGGCCTTGCCGGCCGAAACGGGATCGATATCGACGGCCACCACCTGCGCCCGGGCGAGAGTCGCCACCAGAACCGCCGTAAAAGGGAGAGAACCGCACCCGATAGCGAGAACGCGATCGCCCTCACCAATACGGGCCAGAGCGATCTCCCTGGCGACCACACCGCGATAGGGAGCCGCATAACACCANAAAAGGGTCCGTGACGAGGCACAGAGCTTTTCAAGGGTTGCNACAAGAGGTTTTATTATCTGCATCGCTCATCCCCCCTGGAATCGCACCGACTGCGCAAGGGGCAGCCGCCACAGAGAGCAGCCCCTCGACGGTGGTCGCCGCCTCTCCCGTGGTGAAGAAACCAGATCAGGGCNATCCCGGCCCGAAGAACCCGGCGAGCCACAGAAGATGTCCAACCGTACCGCGACGGTGTTACTGCTACCATAATTAGTTAGTCCGCGCTAATACTCTCGCAAACCGGGCAGGTTGTCAACCGCCCGACAGGAGCGGGAAGACCGGCGAGTGCTCCTCTGCAGAAGCGATCTCTTTTCAGGAGATATCAACAGAACATGTAGTTATCGACAGAATCCTGTGCTACAATTTCCGGTATTGCCCGTACGGGACTATATGGCTGGTACACCTCAGGCGGGATCGCTTCCAGCCGTGCGGGGGCTGCCTGGGGTTGGTCCGGTTGGCAGGTGTCTCACCACGAGCGCCTGCCAACTTCTTTCTTGACCAGGAGCGTTTTTTTCGACCGGAGGGTCCAGCCGGAAACTCCGGCCATGCGTTCCCGACCGCACAGGGAGGCACGGTGAACAGCGCAGATCCCCAGGCACCGGGCGGACCCGGCCGGGCATGGAGGCACATATTCCTGGCTCTGACAGCCTTGCTGGCCCTGCCAGGGTTCCTGCCGGAGGCAGAGGCCACAGAACCTCACCGGCCCCGGAGAGAAGAAATGGTCACCACACAACTGATCGCCCGGGGAATCAGCCACGAACCGACCCTGGAAGCCTTCAGGCGCGTCCCCCGGCACTACTTCGTGCGGCAGGAACACCTTCAGCGAGCCTACGACGACCGTCCCCTGCCGATCGGCCACGGCCAGACAATCTCCCAACCCTATATCGTGGCGCTCATGACAGAGCTGATCGAACCCCGGCCGGGCCACCGAATCCTGGAAATCGGCACCGGTTCGGGCTATCAGGCGGCAATCCTGGCCGAGATCACCGATCAGGTCTATACCATCGAGATTGTGGAGGCTTTGGCCGAATGGGGGCAGAGCAACCTCAGGAAAGCAGGGTACCATCGGGTCCAGGCAGCTTCGGGCGACGGCTACTACGGCTGGGAAGAAAAGGCACCCTTCGACGCGATCGTGGTAACCGCAGCGGCGGCATCGATTCCACCGCCCCTTCTTGCCCAGCTCGCCCCGGGGGGAAGGATGATCATTCCCGTGGGCTCCCCCTTTCGCACCCAGGTGCTGACCCTGGTGCACCGCCGGGATGATACCTTTCAGACCGAACAGATTCTGCCCGTGCGCTTTGTTCCCTTTGTCAGGCCCGAATAACTCCCGGGGATCGCTCCCCGCCCTGGCCCTTCTCTCGGCTGGGGTTATCGCCTTCCAGCTCGTGATCATGAGGACNCTCTCGGCAGCCCAGGGAGCCCCCTTTACGGGGCTGGTCATCTCCGCCGCCATGCTGGGTTTCGGAGCAGCCGGGTCTGCGGCCTTCCTGGGGAAGGATCTCCTCTTCCGCCACCTCTTCCGGAACCTGATCTCTCTTTTCTTTCTCTCCGCTGCGGCCATGGCCGCCACGGCTTCTCTCACGGGAATCACGGAACGGCTCGATCTCTTTCTGCTTTTCTCCGAGCCCCACCAGGGGATCCTCCTGGCAGGAGTCTATCTGCTCTACGCCGTGCCCTTTTTCTTTGCAGGNCTGGCTATCACGCTCTTCTTTCTGCAAAACCCCCTGCAGATCGGCCTGCTCTACGCGGCAAACCTCGGCGGATCGGCCGCAGGAGCCCTGCTGGGTCTCGCGGCTCTNCGCCTCCTTCCCCTGGCATCCCTTCCCGGGCTCACGGCGCTTCTCCCCCTGGCGGGAGGAATACTTCTGCTTCCTGCCCTGCCTTCCCAGGACTCCGGGAATCCCTCCTCACCCGGCCACAGGTCGATCCCGCTCCCGGCAGCGACAGGAATTCTGGCGCTGATCCTCGCGGGCAGGGCGCTGATATCCCCCGGTCTCCCCGAANCCTCGCAATACAAGGATATCAGTGCAGCCCTGCAGCTTCCCCAGGCGCGGATCATCCACAGCGAATCCACCCACCGGGGTCACCTCACGGTTGTCCGGGCCCCGGCGCTTCGTTACGCCCCGGGAATCAGCCTCCAGTTTCCCCACGAGCCTCCCCAGTGGCCCGTCCTCTTCAACGACGGGGACTATTTTGGAACCCTTCCTGAAGACGGGACCCTCCCAAGGCAGAAGAGAGACNGGAATCTGCTGGACTACACCACCCGGATGCTGCCCTACGAGGTTCGCTCCCCCCGGCACGTGGCCATTCTGGGAGGGCGCACCGGGACCGATGCAGCCCACGCCCTTGCGCGGGGAGCCCGGCAGGTGACGGTCCAGGAATCGCACTCACCGGCCCTGAACCTGCTCCGCGAGAGGCACCCCGAGTGGATACACCACCTCTACCAGGATCCACGGGTCTCCACCACATCCCTGGCGATCAGGCCCTGGATCGCNCGNCACAACCAGCTGAACCAGNATCTCACGAAGGCCCCCCTCCGGGAGAGCGAGCCCCTCNGGGAGGGAGAGGGAAAGACCTACGACCTCATCGTGACCCCCCAGCTGGGTCAATTCGGAGGAACCTCCGGAACGGGAGCCATGGAACCGCGTTACGACTATACCCGGGAAGCTCTTGGGGGGATCTTCCGCCTCCTGACTCCCCGGGGGATGATCAGCACTACCCTCTGGCTGGAAGATCCTCCTTCGATCTCCCTGCGTCTCCTCNCCACCTGGATCGCCGTCCTGGAGGACGAGGGAGTTCATCGACCATCGGACCACATCGCTGCGATCCAGAGCTGGAACAGCGCCACCCTTCTGGTCAGCAGGACTCCTTTTACCGGGGATGAACAACAGGCGGTGCGGCGGAGCGCGGAATCCCTGGGGTTCGACCTNCTGATTCTGCCTGATCTGAAAGAGGACGAGCGGGAACGGTTCCATCGAAGGATTGACCAGGGGTTTCACGAGGCACTTCAGGGGATTCTGGAGGGAGAGGGGCTCTCGGGATTCGGAGATTACTGGTTCGATGTATCTCCCCGGAGCGACTCGTCGCCCTTCTTTTTCCAGTTTCTCGACCCCCGGGCGATTCCCCGAATCGCCTCCTCCGCAGGAGGAGCGGCCCTCCCCTATTTCGAGATCGGATTCTTTACCGCGATTCTCGCGGCGATCCAGGCGCTGGTAGCTGCCCTGGTCCTGATAGCGGCACCGCTCTGCGGCCGAAGTCGCTGGNGNTCAGGAGGGAGNATCTGGACCTTCCTCTATTTTGCCGGAACGGGGACGGGCTTTATCGTTGCCGAAATCGCCCTGATTCAGGAGACCATCCTTCCCCTGGGACACCACCTGGAGGCTTCGGCGGCAGTNCTGGCGCTGTTGCTCACCAGTTCCGGGGCAGGGAGTCTTCTCTCCCGGCGCGTACAACCCAGTTCCCCCGTCCTGGCAGGGGCCGCTCTGGCCACGGCGGCTCTCATTCTGGCACGAGCTCTCCCGGGCAGGTCCCTGGCAGTGGCAGCTCTGACAGCGTCTCCAGCTGCGGGGCTGGCCATGATAGCTGCGGGAATCGTTCCCACGGGGCTCGTGGCGGGAATGGTCTTCCCCCTGGGTTTGCGTCGCCTCGCCGGTCCGGGAGAGGACCATCTTCCCTGGGCCTGCGCTATCGACAGCTCCTGCTCTGTGGCGGCNGCGGCGGTGACAACGCTTCTCTGTGCGCGAATNGGCCTGTCGGGGGCGTGGATAGTCTCCTGCGGGGCTTATCTGGGGGTGGCCCTGGCGGCCTTGAAGCTGGGAGTCCGAGGCGAAAGGGGATAGACCTTCTCGAACCGTTCCAGCACCACCTGGGAGGACTCGTTGAACTCGATACCCAACTCTTGAGCGCACTGTGAAAAGACAGCGCTGTGGGTTTCACGCCACCACCGATAGGAGCCGTCACCTTCGCCCTCGGCAGCGGCGAACTCCCCGGTCACCTCATGGAAGGGGCAGATCGAGACTTCGGTGATCCGGACGATACAGACCGGTTCCTGGTGCCAGTCCAGAACCACCAGGAGAGACCCCCGCTCGGGAAACGGATCACCCTCGATGCGATAGGCCCCGGCGAGGCTCGAGGTTGCCCTCTTGATCCCCTCATTGACCAGGCGTGCACATTCATTGGCGTTGTACTGATCGTTACAGAAATGCTCTGCCGTAATCCGGGGGATCCGCTCCCGCTCCTCCCGGGACAGGAGCTGAAGGTACTGGTTTGCATATTCGCGGTGGTGTTTGTTCATAGTATGGTAACGCTCGCTGGCCGGTCCTGAGCCGACTCTGACTGCATTCAGAACCTCTGAAACGGGAAGCACCCAGATGGGAGGGGAATGAACACGGCGGGATTCGAACCCACGACCTTCGGCTCCGGAGAGGAATCATCGCCTCCACCCTATGAATCCCCGAAGACCCCTCAGCATCCCTGATTTTCACACAAATCCATTCACAGCAAAGAAATAACAGGATCAAAGCCTGTATTTCATCCATTTCAATAAGCTCGGACAACAGATTTCGGTTGTCGGATTTTTGTCGGATTGTTCTCGGCTCATCCCTCCTTAAATCCATCCTAGCACAACTTCCTGAATGGCAACAGGACTTATTTGATCACATTTACTCTGCCCTGAATATAGCATGATTCAGTCTTTTTTTGTTGTTTGTGGACACCTGGTGCACCAGCAATACGTAAAAAAAAGCAATCGAAAACTCCGGTGAGCCAGGCAGGGTGCAGAGCAGCTGATTCTGCTGTTTTCCTTACGATTCTGGTAGATGCTCCATTTATGCCACGATGATCCGGAACAAGCCGATGAAAACTGCCAGATCAATCCTCATTAGGTCATCGGAAAAGACTGGAAAATTTCAACACTCATGACTTGATTATACCGCACTATGCGGTATAATACTGAGTATAGCAATCGTTGATTGCGACAAACCAAATCGCCAGCCTACGGGCAAGGCGGAGGAGAGAGGAAAGATGAGTGACAAGAAAAAAATCAAACTGGTTGTGTCCGCAGGACAGTATGAGCAAGCGGCCAGCATTGTTACTGTCACATACACGACTGAGAGAGGACTGAACCGCAGAATCAGACAGCTGCGAAATGAGTACGCAGTATTCGGTGACAATTTCGCTGGCTGGATTCCGGCGCGAATAGCAATCGCATCCAAGAACGATTCTTGGGGTGCTAATTCTATTATTGGCGGTCGTTGGTGTGACCCTGCCAATGGGTGGATTGACGAAGACTAACCGCCTGACGAGGCCCGGCTTCGGCCGGGCCGAAACACCTCGCCGGTTACGGACGCCCGGGCGATCCCCGGGCGCAACAACTACTAAGGGGAAAACAATGGGAAAAAAAACGAGCGTGTACCTGACTGACGATCTGATCCAGAAGCTGCGCCTGACCGAAGGTCGAGGGCTCTCCTCGGCCCTGCACGAGGTCGCAGACCGATACCAAGAGATGATCGGTAGCGAGCGAAAGCGCGTCGAGGCGATGTTTTCCGAGAGTGAATGGAACGCGATGCGGAATGCCTGCAATGGAACATGGTGGCAGCCAGCGGCAACCATCAGAGCTGGCGTCCTTGCGAAGATACAGGACAGCCTCGATGAGGAAATTCAGGCTTTTGGGGCGGAACGCGAAGCACTCGAGAGCAAACTCCGCGACCTGACCGTCGTTCAACAATTTACGCTCGTTGAGTTGATTGAGAACTGGTGGAATGAGAGGACAGTCGAATGAGTGATTGGACACCGGTTAGCGAACTCGTCCGCAGACTCAACCAGCACCCGGTCCCCGATTCTTCGGAACTGCGTGATCGCGCGGGCGGGCTCGTTGTGTCCGCATTCGGTCCCCTGTCGGGAGTGCAAGTCCCAGAGCTCGTAAACATAGCAATGCTGTCAATACTCATGACACCGAAACTTACCGTCCTTGAACCCACTCTCGGCGTCATTGGACTGGTTGCAAGCACGGATCTCCACGTGTATCCAAGCGAGGCTCCGACGCTGTTGCGACAGCCGTTCCTGATTGAGAGCAAACGCCCAGATCTACCATTATTCGGTTGGACTGCAAGCCTTGGTGGCTATACACTGGACGGAATACTTTATCTGGTAGGAGCTGAATATCCCGACGGAACATTCGTTGCTCCGATGAAGCCAAAATGGACGGGGGAAGAAATATTGGGCATAGAGTTTGATGATCCGGTGCTTGGTGATGCAACAGCACTTGGCGACTGGAGCGTTCAGGCAATGCGGTTTGCGGTAGTGCTCGGTGCAATCCTCGACGCCGAGCATACGCCTATCGCGCAGAAGACACACACTGAAACTACCAAAAAGCGAAATGCGGACCGGACACGGGATCGATCAGAATGGATCATGCAGCGACTATACGTTGATCGCATCTATCAAACTGCGTTCAACGAAAAACCATCGTCCGACGGAACTGTCGGCAAGACTTTGATGAATGTGCCTGTCCGAGCTCATTTACGACACCAACCGTACGGGCCAGGACTCAAGAAGCGAAAATGGGTCTGGATACAAGGATATGAAGCACGAAGGTGGGTGAGTCCATCGTCGACGCGGATAATCGTTGGCCGCCAAAAAAATTGATGCTCGAGCCAGATTTATCTGCAAGTTTTTCTTCTGTCCTTCGGCGGGTTTCTATTTCCCAAAAGGTTGCTGATTCTCCGGTAGGCCCACCCCTACCCCTGAATGATCACCGCTACCAGAGATGCCAGGGCAGCTAGGATCGTGAAGGTCCCCACGAGCATCCCGAAAATCTGGTGGGGCATCTTGTCTAACTTTGTCTCGATATCCCGGACGTTTCGCCTCAGGCCGTTTGAACCATCGGGGCCGATCAAGGCTGTCCTGACTTCGATGCTCTCCCGCCGGAGTTCTTTCATTTCCTGCTCGATGTCCCGTAAGCGGGCATTATGCCTGCGGTCTTCCGCCCGGAGTTCACTGATCTCGATTTCTGTTCCCTCAAAGTGCCCCATGATTACCTCGGTTTTTGCAGCGTTCCTTCTATGCGCGTCTGCCCGTACTCGAGTCCGGCCCCGGCCACCAGAAGACCCACTGCATACTGCCCCATCGACACCCAGTCATCGAAGCGCTGCAGGTAGCCATAAACTGTAGCCAGGGCGAACAGGACCCCTACAGCCCCCGCCGCAAAGGCGATGAGGTGCCCCATGGCCAGGAGGCCCCGGTGGTCCCGGAAAAAGCTGTCCTCATCCCGGATGACCCGGGCCGATCCAGTGTCATCAATCGGGCTCACAACGTTCCTCCCAGAGAGAGGCCGCCAGCGAGCCCGAGGATTCCCGCTGCGGGGATCCCGATCTTCCA
>NZ_KB891692.1:2096-235034 GCF_000373545.1 Alkalispirochaeta alkalica DSM 8900 | reverse complement strand
CGACATTTTACACCTGGCGGGGATGATTACAACACCGTGAAGAGGCACCTGGGTGCCCTGGATTACCCTGAAACTGGACAGCATTTTATAGTGGTATCGTGGCCACAGGGATTATCTTCCCTCAGGGAGCTGTCCGTTTTCCCCGGAATCACTGTCCCAAATCACCGGCGTACNCAAATTTGCAGAAATCCCTGTTTTGCGGTCTTAGATTTCGTGCATCTGCTGATTTTTTCCTATTACAACCAGAACATCATTTGATTCAAGAATTTCTGTTGAAACAGGATTGAAGATCATTATGCCCGAGTGCTTTTTTATGGCAACAACGATTATTCCGAAATCGTTTCTGAGATTGCTTTCCAGAATGGTCTTCCCTGCGAAGTTTGATTGTGGGTTTATTCTCATTTCATGCATTACCAGGCTTAATTCGCTGTTTGTCATGGCGCTATCGAGAAAGTCGATAACTGTGGGTTTTAATAACGAATCGACCATTCTCTGACCGCCGATATTGTATGGGAGCACNACCTTGTTTGCTCCGGCACGCAGCAGTTTTTTTTCGTTTATCTCTTCGCCGGCTCTTGCCAGGATNAAAATATCCGGATTTAACTCTCTGGCGGTGAGCGTAATAAATATATTATCGCTATCTTCGCTTACCGCGGTTACTAGTGCTTTTGCGCGCTTGATTCCGGCATTTGTCAACGCTTCTTCCGAAATGGCATTGCTTATTATGTGAGGAACATTGTCTTTTTCTAAAGCAAGCGTGTGCTTCGGAATATGCTCGATCACAACACAGTCTTTCTTGTTCGCGATAAGCTCTCGTGCTATTAANCGCCCGACTCTGCCGTAGCCGCAAACGATGTAGTGGTTTTTTAANGATGCAATTTTTTTGTCCAATTTGCGCCTCCCCATTGTTTTTTGCAGTTCGCCTTCTACTAAAATACGCATCAATGAACCAATAGAATAGGCAACAATTGTAATCCCGAATATGATTGTAAAGATGGTAATGATTCTGCCTGAGTTCGAGAGGGGTTTTAATTCCTGGAATCCGACAGTACTTATAGTGATAACGGTCATGTAAAAGGATTCAAATACTGTCCAGCCCTCAACGAGATGAAGACCTATTGTGCCNAATAAAAATGTAAAAGCCAGCCCGGTCAAAAGCAGTGATANTTTGCGCAGATTAGTATTTTCCATTTTTCCCCGATACATGTCTTTCGTGGCAATATCGCTTTTGTTTATTTCATGTTTCAACTAAAAAATATCGCGNTCTGATTCCCTATCCCTGAATTTCCCCCAGGGCATACACGCGAAATTCAAGCCCACGTGCACTACTTCTTTTATGTTCTGTGCCTCATAAGGCGCGAGATACTTCAGGATTTTTCTTGGCATAGTATTGATTCGTTTCTGGATTATTGCAACCTGTTTTGGGCACCCCTGGCTTCCCCGAAAACATTATACCTGCACCGACGGGACGACGCCGAAGGCCTGACAGATTTCCCGCTGCCACTTGGTGACCGGAAACAGGATCCAGCAGAACCCTTTCTTCACCACGCCTTGTCCCGGCAGATCCGGATTGCCTCGGTGGCAGCGACACAACCCGCTGCTTACAGGTAAATTGCAATACCTCACCATGCCGATTATATTTAGATAGGGAGCGGTAAAGGAGCGATCAGATGAAGCGATTGATAATACCGGCGGGCATACTGGGAATCCTCCTGGGGGTCCTGCCTCTCCAAAGCCTGGAACGGGGCGCCTCCATCGGCCTGGGGGTCGTCTCCTTCTCCGACGATGCAACGGGAGAGACCCTCTCCTACCAGCAGCTGGCCCTGCGCCCGCACCTGAGGGTGGGCAAATTCAGCATCGGACTCAACCTGGAGATCCACTACCGCTTCACCGGCGGCGACGGCCAGGACTTCGAGATCCGCGAGGAAGACTGGAACCCCCAGGGAGAGATCAACGCCCTGGAACTCTACCTCCCCAAGATCGACTACCTGCGCTACGGCGAAAAGGGGGATCCCCTCTACCTGAGCCTGGGATCCTTCTCCGACGCGACCCTGGGNAACGGGTTCATNATGGANTCCTACTCGAACCTCCTCTTCCGGCCGGAGCGGCCCCTCTTCGGCGCCCTCCTGGACATCGACTCCCGCCTGGTGGGGCTCCCCTACGGGGGAATCGAGACGGTGGTGGCCAACACCGCTGCCTGGGACGTGATCGCCGGACGGCTCTTCATCCGCCCCCTGGGGGGGATGGAATCGGTTCTGCTCTCCCGCATCCAGACAGGAGCCACCCTGGCGGTGGACCGGGACCCCTACTACCACGTCCAGAAACAGGAGACCCCCCAGAACCCCTTCGCCGACGAGTCCACACCGGACCCGGTGATTATCTGGGGGGTGGATACCCGCATTCCCCTGGTCGAAGCGGAGCGGCTGAGCCTGGCCGTCTTCGGCGATGTGGTGAACCAGGACAACCGCCTGGGGGGAATGGTCGGCACGGGGGGAGTCCTCCAGACGGGTCCCCTGGGGCTTATCTACGGCGGCCAACTCCGCCTCTACGAGGACAACTTCGTTCCCACCTATTTTGACGGCACCTACGACCGGCGCAGGGTCGAACGCTTCCGGATCTACGACGGAGAGCGGGACGTGAAGGGAACCCTGGGCTGGCTCGCCCGCCTGGGCTTCTCCTCTGCCCGGGAGGGCCTGCGGTTTGTCACCACCATGAGCGGTCCCTTCGAGGATGGAACAGGAACGGGTCCGGACCTGAAGAGCACCCTCACCATCGCCGAGGGGGCCTTCCCGGGGTTCCCCGGCCTGAGTGTCTCCGGCACCTACCAGGCCTTCGACCTGACCGAACCGGCCGATATCGTGGAGGCAGAAAACACCCTGATGGGCCTGCGTCTTAACATCCGTTCCGGTCCGGTGGTGATCTCCCTGGTAACGGATTTGCGCCACGACCCTCTGGCTCAGGGCGATCCCTGGACGGTCACCTCGGGGCTGGAGACGAGCATTGCATTTTAGGATCTTCGCACGGGCGGCGAGGACAGGAGGCATCATGAAGCGCGGTTACAGATCTTCTCTTCTCCTTCTGGCGGGGCTCCTGGCTCCCCTGGCGGGAGGATTTCTTTCCCCGGAAGGTTCGTTCCTCTGGGCCCAGGAAGGGGCCGTGGCGGTTCTGGAGTACGCCGATGATCTCCAGGAGCTGGAGGTGGTCGACTCCGACGGCTTCACGGTGGAACTCTTTCTGGGGATCGGTCTCTCGCCGGGGGACCGGATCACCACGGGAGAGAGCGGGGCAGAGCTCCGCCTGGACCCTGCGGGGAGCCTCCTGCGCATCGCACCCCGCACCGTCTTCGAGATCAACTCGATTCAGGGGCACCGGGGGGCCACCACCACCCGGAGCACCCTCCGCAGGGGCGCCGCCAGGCTCGTGGTAGCTCCCTCGGGGGACCGCAGTGCCCGCTACACCCTGGAGACCCCCGGGGCCGTCCTGGGCGTTCGGGGTACGGACTTCGCCGTTTCCCTGGGGCCCCGCGGGAGCGAGCCGCCCCGGGAAGGCCCTGAGGAGGGCCCTCCGGGTGAGGAAGGCCCGCCCACGGAGGAGCCCGCCCCGGAGGGAGATGGCCCACCGGAAAGAATCATCCCGCCGGAAGGAACCCTTCTGCCCGGGGAAGACGCCTCGCCCGAGGGAACCGCCTCACCCGAGGGAACCGTCCCGCCTGAGGGAGACGCCGCCCCGGAGGGAGCAAACTCCCCGGAAGACCTCCCCCTGGAGGATGTTTTTGTCTTCTCGGGACAGATCATCGTCACCGAACGCGCCCGGGAACGGGAGATCTACCTGGCGGCCCGGCAGGGCGTTACCCTGGGCAGGGAACCCTTTCTGCCCCAGACCTGGAGCGATGAACGAATCCAGGCCTTCCAGGAAGAGCTGGAATTCGAGTTTCTCAACCCCGCGAGCCTTGTGGAGCAGGAAACCGACACAACCGAAGCAGACGATCCCGACCGGGAGGATACCCGGGAAGGAGCCCCGGACCTCTCCGCCACCGTGGCGGTACCGCTGGAGCGTCCCCGCGATNNAGCCCCCGAAGCAGAAGAACCAGCTCCCCCGGGGGCCCTCGAACGCGGTCTGGGCCGGGTTGTCCAGGCCACGGGAATGCAGGTGGGGGCCGTCACGATCAANCGCGAGACCTANGGGCAGGTGGTCTTCCAGCCCCGGATCACCACGGAGCGCCTGGACGCGGCCTTCTACCTCCCCTTTACCTATCGGGAAAACCTCTTTGACCCCGACGACTGGTACCAGCCCGAAGGAAACAACGAGTGGACCTTCGGCAGCGACCAGGACTGGTCGGGCGATCCNGCCGGAGCGCTGCACGATCTGCTCACCGACCTGGCNCTGAAGGTCCAGTACATCCGCTACGGCCGGGAGGGGGACCCCTTCCAGCTTCATCTGGGAAACCTGGACTCCTTCACCATCGGCCAGGGCCTTCTCATGAGGGACTACGCCAACGACCAGGAGTTTCCCACCACCCGCCGGCTGGGNGTTTTCCTGGCTATCGACCGCCCCGACTGGGGGTTCCAGGCGATGGTGAACGACGCAGCCGATCCCGGGATATACGGAGGCCGCCTCTTTGCCCGCCCCGCAGCACCGGTGATCCCCGCCGAGGTGGGGTTCAGCGCCGTGGCCGACCGCACTCCCGCAGCCACCCTGCCCCGGGAACNGACCGACGCCCAGGAGGCCGCCAGCGAGGGCGACCCCCGCTTTACCACTCTCGCCATGGACGTGGCGATCCCCTTCATTCGCAGGGAGCGATCGTCCCTCATCGGCTACACCGAGGCGGGCTTTCTGGTCCCCATCGTGCGGAACTCCACGGATCTGGAGGGCCAGTCGATCTCCTCGGGGATCAAGACCAACGCCCTGGTGGATTTCGACTCGGGTCGCCCCCGGAACTTCGGCTGGACCACGGGCATCCGGGGGTGGACCCCGTCCCTGCGCTACCGCCTGGAGTACCAGTTCTATAATGGCGCCTTCCGGCCGGGCTTCTACGGCCCCACCTACGACCGCCTTCGGGGCACCTACGCCGCCGAGACCATGGCTTATCTGGCCGACCCCGACGCGCGGGAATACCGCGACCAGTCCATGGCTGTGGCCGGAGAGGCGGGGATCACCCTCTTTCAGGTGCTTCACCTGACGGCGAGCTACCGGTGGCCCTGGGAAGTCACCTCGTCGGGATCCTGGGAAGCGCTCCCGGANGACGAGTTTCTCCTCCGCCTCGGTATCGACGAGGGGGTTCTGCCCCTGGGTATCGGCCTGGGGGCAGAGTANCGGCGGAGCTATTTTGCCCCGGCCCTGGGCGAATGGAACGGCTACGACCGGTCGGATCTCCTGGACGAACACACCACCCTGGCGGGCCACGTCACCTACCCCGTGACCGATCTGGTGAGGGTCACCGCCCGGATCTCGACTGCCCTGGAACGGGACAGGGACGGGGAGATCGTCTACGATTCGTCGGGACGCCCCAAGATGACCCCCACGGTTGTCATTCAGACCGAGATCGGGTTTTAGTAGGGGGATGGAACACCAGGAGAACCAGNCCCCCTCCTCCCCCCGGCCCGGCGTTGCCCTTCTTCCGCCCGAGGTGGCCCGGCGGATCGCCGCGGGGGAGGTCATAGAGAAACCGGCTTCGGTTGTACGCGAACTTCTCGACAACGCCCTCGATGCGGGGTCGTCGTCCATCGATATTTCCTGGGAGAACGGCGGAAGCGATCTGATCAGGGTTCGCGATGACGGGGCTGGGATGAGCCGGGAAGACCTGCTTCTCTGCTGGCAGACCCACGCCACCAGCAAAATCAGATCGATGGAGGATCTGGAACGGGCCACCTCCCTGGGATTCCGGGGCGAGGCGCTGGCCAGCATCGCTGCCGTGAGCGATCTCACCATCGAGAGCACCCCCGGCAACCACCCCTCGGGGCACCGGGTCGAGGTACGCGACGCCGAGCTGCAACGGATTCAGGCGGCTCCCCCCAGGCCGGGCACGGCCATCACCGTGGCGCGGCTCTTTGCAAATATGCCCGCCCGCAAACGGTTTCTCTCGAGGCCCCAGAACGAGGCCCAGGCGATCAGGGAGACGATCCTGGAGAAGGCCTTCCCCTTTCCCGGAGTCCGGTTTTCCTTTCCTGCCGCCGGGGGACGCCAGGAGGTATTGCCCGAGCAGACCCTGCTGGAGCGGGCTGGTCACATCTTTTCCAGAGTCTGCCCGCCCCAGAGCCTGACCCAGCTCCAGGGCAGCGGCGAGGGTTTCTCCTGCACCGTCATCGCCGCCCACCCCGAGGTTATCCGCAGGAACCGGAAAGCGATCCATATCTATATCAACAACCGCCGCGTGACGGAGTTCAAGTTCGTCCAGGCCGTGGAGTATGCCTACCAGGATGTCCAGCACGGAGGGGTTTTTCCCGTGGCGGCGGTTTTTCTCACGGTTGACCCCGAACTGACCGATTTCAACATTCACCCCGCAAAGCGGGAGGTCCGCCTGCGCAGGGCTGCCGAGATCCACCACCGCCTGGTGGAGCTGCTCCGCAGCCACCTCCACGCCTTTGCCCTGCGCGCGGCACGGTGGGAGGAAGCAGCCGAGGCGCCCCCTTCGCTCTTCCCCCGGGAGAACCCGTCGCCTCGGCCGTCCCGGCCGCACCTGCCACCCCGGGGGGGCAAGTCCTCNCCGGGTGCCCTTCCCTCCCGGGGAGGACACGGCCCGAAGGAACCCTTCGGCCACACCCTCCGGGCCGTACCCTCCCCCACCGATGCGGTCTGGCCTGCTCCCCCGCCTTCCCCGGCGCCCTCCCGGGAGGAGATCCCCCTGCAGGATCNCACCTCATCCCGGAGAGAGCCGCCCCCCCGGGGGCACGCTGATCCCCGGGAGCCCTCCGCAGCCTCCCCGACGGGGGCCCTCCGCTTTCANGGAACGGTCTTCGGCACCTTCAATCTGGTGGAACGGGGAGACGATCTGTACATGATCGACCAGCACGCAGCCCACGAGCGGCTCCTCTACGACCGCCTGGGGGCAGACCGGATCCCCCAGAAGCTCCTCATACCCGAGGAGTTCGAGGTCACGGCCGATCAGGATACGCTCCTGGAACGCCACCAGGAGGAGTACCGGAAACTGGGCATCATCCTGGAGCGAACAGAGGGCCTCCGCTGGTCCATCACGGCCCTGCCCGGCGAGTATCGCCTCTGCCGGGAGACCCTGGTGGAGACCGTCCTGGAACTGGGAGGGCTCCAGGACCAGTTCGACCGGGAGTTTCTNGCCCGGATCGCCTGCAAGGCTGCCATAAAAGCGGGGGACTATCTGGACAGCATCACCGGTGAGGAACTGGCTCGTCGCGTTCTGGAGCTGGACGAGCCCCGGTGTCCCCACGGGCGCCCCCTCTGGATCACCCTCAACCGGGCCCACCTGGAAGAGCTCATCGGCCGCCGCCAGGCCCCGCTCTCCGGGGGCGTTTCAGGGCCCGGAGGGGGCCCTTCCCTGGGGTAAATACTTTACCAGAGAGATAAGGTTTATTACCTTGTGATCATGAAAACTGCAACGCTTTCCCTGGCGGGGGCAACCTGCACATCCTGCTCGATCGGAATTGTCCACATGGCCCGCAGACTCCCCGGGGTCGACACAGCCCAGGTGGACCGGGCCACGGGCACCCTGCACCTGGATTTTGACGGAAACCCCGAAACGATCANNAAAATCNGGGGCTTTGTCCAGGCNATCGGCTACGACATCACCCTGGATCGCGTGGAGAACGCCCAGGACGCGCCCCCGGAAGGCGCGCNCCCCGACGGCGCAGCTANCTGACCCGGGGCTACCCCGTGATGGCGATCTGCCGGTTCAGACGGGAGAGCCGTTGCGCCAGAAGCCNCGCGAGAAAGATACCGTAATGGGGCTGGCGCCGGATCCCCGAGACGAAGGTGTTTTTTGAGACCCTGATCAGGGTGCTGGGCGTCCTGGCCACNACCGTGGCGGAGCGCCGGTTTCCCAGGAGGAAGGACATCTCCCCNAGAAAGATATCGTCGGGGCTCAGGGTTGCCACGAGCTGNTTCTTGCTCANGATATCCAGGGTCCCGCTCACGATGTAGTAGAGATCGTTCGAATCGTCACCCTCGCGGAAGACCGTCTCCCCCTCCTCCAGGGTGAGGGGGGGCTCCTCGGAGAAGATTCCCGGCGTGGCGTTGGCTTCCTTCTGATGGCGCACCTCGAAGGAGACCTCCGTGCCCCGGTCGTTATAGGAGAGATCGCTGAAGTAGTGGCGGGCCATGCGGATTCCGTGGCCGTGGAGGTCCAGGTTCACCTGGTTGTCCTCGAAGCGCTTCCGCCAGTCGAAGCCCGCTCCCTCGTCGGAGACGGTGAAGGACGATGAGTCCTTCCCGATCGTGTAGGAGACGCCTACGCGGCGCCGTCCCGTCTCGGGGTCCCGGCACTTTTCCCTGATCAGGGGGATGATATCGCCGTGATCGTGGAGGTACCGGTTTTTTTCCTCGTAGGAGATCCCNCAGTTGCCGTGCTCGATCGCGTTCATGATGAGCTCGAAGAGGGTCACGTGGAGCCGGTCCCGGAGTTCCAGATCGATATAGTTGCTGTTAAAGAGAAAGTTGGCGATCAGGGCGGCGTAGGTCCGGGCGTTGTAGGGGTCGTTGTCCATCTCCAGATTTCCATGAATGGTCCCGATGAAATCCATCTGCAGATCCCGCTGGAAAAGAATCTGCCTGTTCTTGTGGAGCAGGTANAGGACCCGAAAGAAGGTCTCCACAAACTCCCCCCGACGGATCATGGTCACCACGTTGGTCTCGCGGGGCAGGTTCTCCACACGCGAACTGTCCTTGCGGGAGTAGACGCCGATGACCCCGCCGTAGTGAAGCCAGGGATCTTCCGTTATGGCCTGGATCAGGGCGACCCCGTCTATGCGGGGGTCGGAGAAGTGAACCACCTGGAACTCCGGGAGCTCGTACCGGATATACTCCAGGGCCTCCTCGGCGGAGGTCAGGAAGAGCGGCTCGAAGGCCTGGCCAAAGCGGCTGCAGATTCGCCCGATCCGGTCGTTCAGGGCCGGATCGCTGCTGATAACGGGAAAACGTCGCATTGTGCAAGTATCGGCAGGCAGGCCAAATCTATTGAATCGCCCGGGGCCGGGAAGGCCAGGAGAGACCAGGAGGGCCCGTAGAGGACTTTCACCTCCACGTGGGTGCGCCCTTGCCGGGCGCACATAAAAAAAACGGAGCCACCGAAGCGGCCCCGTTCCCTCTGCAACCCCGTTCTTTTCGAACGGCGACCACCCCCCGCGGGGACAGCCGGTCTGCTTGTGCAATCTTACTTCGAGTAGAACTCGACAATAAGCTGCTCTTCCGCAATCGTGGGAATCATATCCCGCGTGGGAAGCATAGTCACCTTACCGGTGAGGTCATCCTGGGAGACCTCGATCCACGGCGATGCCTGCCGGGAAGAGTTCTCCGAGACGAGTCGGCGCATGAGCATTTCGGTGCTCTTTTTTGGCTTTCCGGCGATCAGATCTCCGGGGCGTACCAGCGCGCTGGGAACGGTCACCTTGCGTCCGTTGAGGTGGATGTGACCGTGGCTCACGAGCTGACGGGCCTGCCGTCGGCTTGCAGCCATTCCCATGCGATACACCACGTTATCCAGCCGCCGTTCCAGCATGATCAGCATGTTGTGTCCGGCCACGCCGCGCATTGCCTTTGCCTTGTAGAAAAGGTTCCGGAACTGCCGCTCCGAGAGGCCATAGGCGAACTTGACTTTCTGTTTCTCTTTCAGCTGACGTGCATACTCGGTCTCGCGAATGCGCCCCTTTTTGGGGTTGCCCGGCCCGTAGGGTTTCTTTTTGAGCAGACGGTCGTACTTAGGGTTTCCAAAGACGTTAATGCCGAGGTGACGTGCGATCTTTCCCCGGGCTTTTGAAGGTCGGGCCATTCACTATTCTCCTTGTTTCTTCCAACGAACGCGTATCGAGGCGGAATAATATGCCAACGACCGCGCCCTGTCAAGTCGGTTCATTGTTTCTTGCGGACTCCGAAGAGGCCTTTCAGTTTATCCAGAACACCCCGGGNTTCGTCCCGGGAGGNCTCCGTCGTCGCGGGCGGTGCCTGTTTCGGCGCACCCCGGTGTCGCTGTCCGTCGGCGGCTTTGGNCGGTGCCGCGCCCGCTCCGGCTGCGGCAGCGGTGGACCCGGAGCTTCCCCCGGGANCACCGGAAGAACCTCCCCGGCGNCGCCNCGAGGAGCGGCTGCTCTTTTTCCGGGGCTTCTCCCCCCCGAAGTTGGCCAGCATCTCGTCGGTGGGCTGAAAATCCTCGCCGTATTTCTTGCGGTAGTAGGCCAGGCGCTGTTCCAGGCTGTCCCCNGAACCGGGAGCGGCTCCCAGGGGCTCGGCGCTGCGTCGGGCCCGTNCCGGGGGCGCGGGTTTTCTGGTCCGCGGACGATCGTCNCGNTGATCCTCCTGGCGGGCATCCCGCCGGGGTCCCTCATGACGCCGTCCTTCGTGACGGCGCCCCTCGTGATGNCGCCCTTCCGAACGGGGGCGATCCCGTCGCCGATCGCCACCGGAGCTGCGACGTCCTCCGTCGCGATCACGGCCCCGCTGACCGTCGCGGTTCCCCGATTCAAGATGGATCCGCTTGCCGGCGCTGGCGTCCTCCCGATACAACTCGGGTGTGAGCTCCCCCACGGGGATNTTCTGGTTGATATAACGCTCGATCGCGTCAAGGCTGAAAACATAGCGCTCGCAGGCCAGGGTAACGGCCTTGCCACTCTCGCCGGCCCGCGCGGTGCGCCCGATCCGGTGNACATAGGCCTCGATATCCTCGGGNAGATCGTAGTTGACCACCATCTCCAGGTTGTCGATGTGGAGTCCCCGGGCGGCCACGTCGGTGGCTACCAGGAACTCGGCCTCGCCCGCCTTGAGTTTCTTGATGATCGAGAGCCGTTTTCTCTGGGGGAGATCACCGCTGATATACTCTGTGGGAAAGCCGTTCATGGCCAGACGGCGGGAGATTTCCTCGGCCGCGCGCTTGGTGTTGGTAAAGATGATCGCGTTCCGGGGCTGATCGCGTTCGAGGATTCCCAGCAACACCGACATCTTGTCCCGGGAGGCTACGTGGAGGAGCTCCTGGTGAACCTTGTCCACCGTGATATGCTCGGGCTCCACCTCGATCTCGGCGGGGTTATTCATGTGCTCCCAGGCGATGTTTCGGGCTTTGGTCCCCAGGGTGGCGCTGAAGAGCATGTTGAGCCGCTCCTCGCGGGGCCGCATTCTGCGAAGCATCTTCCGCAGATCCGGGTAAAAACCCATGTCCAGCAACCGGTCGGCCTCGTCGATGATCACCACCCCGTTGGTCCGCAGGTCCATGTGGCCGGACTGGCTCAGATCGAGGATCCGCCCCGGAGTGCCAACCAGGATGTTCACACCCTGGGAGAGGGCTCTTTGCTGCCCCTCGTAGCCTACGCCACCGTGAAAGACTTCGGTTGTGATGGGGAGCCCTTCGGCCAGAAGATTCGCCTCGTCCTTGATCTGGACCGCCAGCTCCCGGGTCGGAGCGATGACAATGGCGGTGGTACCGCGAAAACGTTCGTTGTGTAAAAGCAGATGAAAGGTGGGCAGCAGGAAAGCGGCTGTTTTTCCCGTTCCGGTTTGGGACTGAACCATCACGTCCCGCCCGTTCAGGACCAGGGGGATGGCCTCCGCCTGTACAGGAGTGCACTCCTCGAATCCGGCAGCCGCAACGCCCGCGAGGATCGCATCATCCAGTTGAAGTTCGTCGAATTTCATATCATCCCAGCCTATCTGATATTGCGCTCAACGACAACGTGCCGGGGCGCTCTTCTGCCCCGGAGTTGTGCCGAAGGTGTCCCTGCGTTGTTCCGGAAATGTTCCGGAGTTGCCCCGGAGTCAGCCCCGGCCGCCCTCTTCCGGGGATCTTTCACCCGGCCCCGTTGTCGTCGGTCNGGGCCTGGATATCCACATCGGCAGAATAATCGATCCCGGGAAANCCGAAGCCGTGAATTCTGAGAAAATCTTCCTTGATCCCCTCGACATCGCCCAGGCGNGGGAGGGTCTCGGCGGTGATCTTCTCCCAGTCCCGCTCGACCTCGTCCTGCACGTCCTGGCGCATCTCCCAATCGTCGATGCGAATTCTGCCCAGGGAGTCAACGGGCGGCTCCTCTCCGGCGAAGAGCTTCTCCGAGAAGAGGCGGACACACTGCTCGATGGTCCCCTCGTGGATCCCCTTTTCCTTCATGATCCGGTAGAGGAGCGCCAGGTAGAGGGGAACCGCAGGGATNACCGANCTGGCTCTGGTGACAAGAGCCTTGTTCACCGAGACCCAGGCCCGTCCGCCGGAATCGCGCANGNCCGTGTCCAGCCTGCGGGCGGTCTCTTCCAGGTGATCCTTGGCCCGCCCGATTGTTCCGTCACGATAGAGGGGGAAGGTCAGCTTGGGGCCGATGTAGGAATAGGCCACGGTGACCGCTCCGGGGGCCAGAACGCCCCCCTCCTGAAGCGCCCTGATCCAGAGCTCCCAGTCCTCTCCCCCCATGACCTTCACGGTCTGGGCGATCTCTTCCTCCGTGGCGGCGGGGACGGTGGCTTCTGCGACCTCGCCGGTGCGGCTGTCCAGGGAGAGNGCCCGGTAGTCCCGGCCGATCGGCTTGAGGGTTGAGCGGTACATCTCGCCCGTGTCGGGATCGATCCGGATTCCCGAGGCGAGGCTGTACACCACCAGGTCCACCTGGNCCATCATGGAGCGGATCTCCTGCACCGTTTCTTCCTTGATCTGGTGGGAGAAGGCATCACCGATGATGCTCTTGTGCTCCAACCCCGCCGCGCTGGCCTCCTTCCGGAAGGCCTGGTCCAGGTACCAGCCCGCCGAGGCGGTGCGGGANCCTTTGGCGGGGGTCTCGAAGGAGACGCCNATCGTCCGGGCTCCGGCTCCGAAGGCTGCGGCGATGCGCGAAGAGAGACCGTAGCCGGCGGAGGCCCCGATAACCAGAACCCGTTGGGGGGCCGGTACCGGGCTGTTGCGGCGTACGTAGTCGATCTGCTGCTTCACGTTGAGCTCGCACCCCCCGGGGTGGGCGTTCATGCATATATTGTTTCGTATCATCGGTTTGATAATCATGGTGTTTCCCCGTTCTTTTTTCTGCTTGTCTGTTTGTCTTCTACTGCTTGTCTTCTACTACGTGTCTTCTGTGGCCCCCTCCGGGGCCCTCCCTGTGGTCCTGCACACCTCTGGTCCGGTGGTGTCCGGCCTCGCGTGGCCGGGATTACCCCGGCTTCGGCCAGCTCCGTCCAGCTTCGGCCAGGCAGTGTCGGTCCGAGACCGCTAAAATACCACAGATGAGCAGCCTCTGGCCAGCACCACAAAAACCTTCTATTCTGGAAGTATAATGGATATCTACCGGTTTCTGACAGACCTTGCGGTGCGAAGGCTCCTCCTGGGGACGATTCTGGCCCTTGCGGGGGCGGGGGCGCTTCTTGCTGCTCCTCCCGCCGGGCGCGGGGCGGGGACGGTTCTCGCAACGGGGGGGGCGGTTTTACTCCTTTCGGGGATCTGCGCGGGGCTCCGGGCGCGGCGGGGTGCGCGGGGCTACCCCGACGAATATCGGGCAATCGCCCGGACGCTGGGCCTGCGCAGGAGCCTGGGGCTGGCCCTGCGGCTGGAGNTGCTGNTTCTTCTGGCCGGTGCCGTGACNGCTCCCCTGGCGGAGGGGGATTCCTTTCTGCGGGGAGCGGCNCTGGGCGCTGCNNCNACGGCGGGAATCCTCCTGCTTTTCGACGGGATTCACCGCCGACGTCTACCGTCTCACCCCCCTGCGTGGTATGATCCGGCGGTATGAGCACCACCAAGATTGAACCAAAACGATGGGATGCCCTGAGCGATCCCGAACGGGCCCGCATCATGGCCCGCTCCCAGATCGANATCGATTCTCTGGTCGAGCANGCCCGGCCGATCGTCCAGGCTGTCCAGCACGAGGGGGACGCGGCCNTGATCCGCTACGCCCGCCAACTGGACCAGGCCGACCTTACTTCCCGGGGAATCGCCGTATCGCCCGCCGAGTTTGACCAGGCCGAGGCGGAGCTGCCCCGGGAACTGCGGGAGGCGATCGATTTCTCGATCGAGAACATCCGGCGCTTTCACCAGGCCCAGGTAGAACGCGCCATGATCACCGTGGAGGTCCGGCCCGGGATCATCGCTTCGGAACGATCTACTCCCATCGAGCGGGTGGGGCTCTACGTCCCCAGCGGCAGGGGCAGCTTTCCCTCCATGCTCTACATGCTGGCTGTACCGGCGGTACTGGCCGAGGTGCCCCTCCTGGCCGTGACCACCCCGCCCCGGCCCGATGGCTCGGTGGACCCGGCGGTACTCTACGCCGCCCGCCGGTGCGGTCTGGAGCGGGTCTACCGGGCCGGCGGCGCCCAGGCCGTAGCCGCCCTGGCCTTTGGAACGGAAACGGTTCCCGCCGTCTGCAAGATTGTCGGTCCCGGGAGCGCCTGGGTGGCCGCAGCCAAGCGGATCGTGGCGGACCGGGTCGATGTGGGCGTCCCTGCGGGCCCCTCGGAGTCGNTCGTTCTCGCCGACGAGAGCGCCCAGGCCTGGAAGGTCTCGCTGGACCTGATGATCGAGGCCGAACACGGGAGCGACTCCTCGGCCCTCCTGGTTACCCCCTCGGAGAAACTTGCCCGGGAGGTAGCCCTCCAGGTGTCATCCCTGATCGANGAGGTTCCCGAGCCACGCAAGACCTTCCTGCGCGACGTCTTCACGGGCTACGGGGGNATCATCGTCACCTCCGGCGAGGACCAGGCCGTGGAGATCGTGAACGACTTTGCCCCGGAGCACCTGCTGATCACCTGCCGGGATTCCCGGGCTGTGGCCTCGAGAATCACCAACGCCTCGGAGATCCTGATCGGCGAACACACCGCCTTCAGCCTGGCAAATTATGCCACTGGCCCCAACGCCGTTCTCCCCACAGGGGGNTGGGCNCGCACCTTCGGCCCCGTGTCGGTGCGGGATTTCCGGAAAAGTTCTTCCCTGATCGAGGTGACCCCCCGGGGATACGAGGCGATGAAAGATCACGTGATCGCCCTGGCCGACAGCGAGGGNTTCTATACCCACGCCATGGCCCTCCGGCGACGGGACGAGGGCTCCACCACCTCATGACCCCCGACGATCAGGACCGGGGAGCGCAGCCACTCCCCTCCCNGACGGGAGACCATCGAGAGGNAGACCCTCANGATGGAGNCCCCCGGGAGGAGTGGACCCTGGACGGGGCCTTCCGCCGCTTCGAGTCCCGGACAAACCTGGAGCGAGGCGGCACCCCCCACCTGCGTCAGTACCGCCTCAACCGGATGGAGGCCCTTTTGCAGCGGCTGGGCAACCCCCAGGAAAGCCTTCCCGTGATCCACGTGGCGGGCTCCAAGGGAAAGGGCTCCACCGCAGCCTTCACGGCGGAACTTCTCGCCGCAGCGGGCCACCGGGTCGGGCTCTACACCTCTCCCCACGTGACAGACTACCGGGAGCGATTCCGGGTCCTGACTCCCCGAAGCGGAACCGGCGAAACCCGGGAGCCCCCCCGGGGAGACTCGCCGGAGGAAATCCTCCTGAAAGAGAGCCGCCGCGTCTGGGAGCTGGTCCCCGCCCTGGAGCGCGAGGGATGCCCCCCCGATGAACTCCCCACCACCTTCGAGCTCCTCACGGCCCTGGCCTTCTGNGCCTTTACAGCCGCTGACTGCGAGTTCGCCCTCCTCGAGACGGGGCTGGGGGGCCGCCTGGACGCCACCAACCTCTGCGTCCCCCTGGTGACGATCATCACGCGGCTGGAACTGGAACACCAGGAATACCTGGGCGAAACCCTGGCGGAAATCGCCCGGGAAAAGGCAGGAATCATCAAACCGGGGATCCCCCTGATCACCGCACCCCAGCGAAGAGAGGCCCGAAGCGTCCTGGCCCGCCAGGNAGCCCTCCAGAAGGCACCGCTCCTGCGGCTNCGCCCCCTGGACCGGTCCATCCCNCTGACCCTGGGGGGCGAAGTCCAGCGGATCAACGCCGCCCTGGCCCTGGGGGCCTTCGGGGAACTCCACCGGCAGGGCCGCGTNNAGGACGCACCCNNGCGGGTCCTGGAAGAAGCCCTGACCCGCACGACCCTGCCCGGCCGGGGCGAGCGACTGGCGGACCTCTACCTGGACGGCGCCCACACCCCCGAAAGCGTGGCCCAGGTGGTCCGGACCCTGACCCCGCCGGGGGGCGTGGCGATCCTGGGCGTGGTCCAGGGAAAAGATCTGCGGGGCATCGCCAGAGCTCTCGCACCGGCAGTCTCCCGGGTAGTCGTCTCCCGACCGGGGACATTCAAGCCGGGAGACCCCTCTGAGGTTTTCAGAACNCTTCTGGACGAGGGAATCCAGGCAGAACTGATCCCCGACCCCCTGGAGGCCCTCACCCGGGCGCGGGAACTGAACCGCCTCATCGCCCCCCCTGCCGAGGAGCCCCCCCCCATCGTGGTGACGGGATCGTTCTACATGGTGGGAGAGATCCGTCGCCTCGTCCTGGCAGAACCATCTCCTGCCCGGGAACCCCGTACAGCCCGTACACCCCGTACAGAAGGAGCAGGGCCGTGTCGCTGAACAACGCCGAAATCGACCTGATTCTGGGGGAGCTGGAACTTCCGGGCCAGTCGATCCAGAAGATCATCCAGCCCGACTTCCGCAACCTCTTCCTTCAGCTCTATCGGCCGGGCCAGGCGCACCGGCCCGACCAGACGAACCAGCCCGACCAGACCCACCGGCCCGGCCAGACCTGGTGGCTGCGGATATGCCTGGAGCACCCCCGGGTGAGGCTGCACAGCACGAACACCCCACCCCGGGCAAAGCGGAGCCACCAGCGCTTCGAATCCTTTCTCCACGCCCGCCTCCGGGGCGGGCGCATCGTCTCGGCGGAACACCTTTTCCAGGACCGGATCGTCCGGCTGGAGGTGCTGCACAACGGCGAACTCACCTGGACCTATCTGCGCTTCTGGGGCACCCGCTCGAACATCATCGTCACCGATAGCTCCGCCACCATTCTGGACGCCTTCTTCCGCAAGCCCTCCCAGGGAATAGAGAGCGGACAGCCCTTCCAGCCCACCCCGCCGGAGCGGTTCGAGCTGCGCGAACCCCGGGCCGTNCCCGAGGGCAGCTCCTTCAACGAGGCAATCGCCGGGATCTACCGGCACCAGGAAGAGACCCTGGAGCNGGAACGGCTCGAANCCACCTGCCGCCGNACCCTGGAACGACGCCGGGACCGCCTGCGGGCGCGCCTGGCCGAGATCGACCAGGGCCGGCACAGGGCAGCCGAAGCGGACCAGTACCAGCACTACGGAGAGCTGATCCTCGCCTTTCTGTACCGGGGGACCCCCGGCCAGGCCTGGATCGATGTGGAGGACTACGCCCGGGAGAACCGCCCCCTGCGGATCACCCTGGATCCGGGGCTCTCCCTCACCGACAACGCCCAAGCCTACTTCGGGAAGGCCGCCAAAGCGCGAAAGACCAGGGATTTTCTCCGGGATACCGCCGGGAACCTCCAGCGGGGCATCGCCGCGGCCGAGGAGACCCTGCTCGAGCTGGACCGCTGCGACCTCCCCCGGCTCCGGGAACTGGCGCGGGAGCTGGAGCAGATCGGCCAGGGCAACAGGGGCAGCGGGACCGGAGCCCCCCCCGAAACGGGCCTCCACTTCTCCTCCCGGGGCTTTCAGATTCTGGTGGGNCGAAACTCCCGGGAAAACGACGAGTTGCTGCGGCGNTCCGTGCGCGGAAACGACTGGTGGCTCCACACCAGGGACTACCCCGGGGGCTACGTCTTTATCAAGGGCCAGAAGAACCGCTCCGTCCCCCTGGATGTGCTGCTCGATGCGGGAAACCTGGCGGTGTTCTTCAGCAGGGCCAGAAAGAACGGCCAGGCCCACCTCTACTACACCCAGGTCAAGTACCTGCGCCGCGCCAAGGATGGCCCCAGGGGGCTGGTCCTCCCCACGCAGGAGAAAAACCTGGAAATCCGACTCGACCAGGAACGGCTCCGCACCCTGGGGATCGGCTCGGACCTCGCCCTGGAAGAATAGAAACGGGCGCGCCCGGGGCGCATCCACNGGCAGGGCACGCCCGGGAGCCCCCNCACCCAAAAAACCGGGAAAAATCGGGAAGAACCGGGAAAAAACAGGATCAACTCGAATCTCCCCGGGAAATAATCTATACTGGGATCAATGATTCGAGCGATGGTTGCCGAAGGCCTGTTCTACGAAAGCGACCCCGGGCAGCTGCGGAAAACCCTGCAGCGGGCCCTGGCGAATACCTCGGCGACCCCGGGCCACTCCCGCACGGTGGTGGCTCCCTACGGAGCCTACAGCATCACCCTCCCCTACGTCATGAAAGCCCTCCGCACCGTCCTGGACCAGCGCCCCCAGGTCATCATCCTCCTGGCAGCGCCCCACGCCGACGCCCGGGGCCGGGTGTTGCTCCCCGAATCGACCAGCTTTGCCACACCCTTCGGGGAGCTTCCCGTAGAAACCGGCGCCGTCTCGACCCTGGCGAAAACCTCGACGATCTTCCAGTTCGACGAGGTGGCGCACCTCCAGAACCACAGCCTCGAGCTGATGCTTCCGCCCCTGCACTACCTCTTCGGGCCGGTCCCCCTGATTCCCCTGCTGGTGGGGGAACTCACCCCCCTGGAGATCCGCTACGTGGCCAGAACGCTCGCTCACCTGGCCGCAGAGGGCCAGGCCCTCACCCTGGTGAGCGCCAACCTCAGCGGGTTCACCACATCCCGCGAGGCCGACGTCCGGGCCCGAACCATGATCAGACTCATCATGGACTCCCCGGGGGAAGCCATTCTCACCCCCCTGGAAACGATCACCTCACCGCCCCGGTCGCTCTCGCCCCTCGCCGTAGGGCACATCCTGGCGGGCGATACCACTCGCCCTTCCCTGCTCAGCCGTGGTACCTTCGAGACCGATTACCACGGCGAAACGGCGAGTGTTGTCTTCGCCTCGATCGCCTACATCTAACCTCCGGCACAGCACCGCCGGGCAGGACAGGGAAGGACGCGCCATGACCACACACCACCCCGAAACGGGGGTTTTTCTCTCGGGCCATCTTTCGGATCATCTTCAGGATCATCTTCAGGATCATCATTCTGATCAGGAGCCGCCCCTCCTGGCGATATCCTGCGGCATAGAACCCCGGGGACACATCGCGCAGAAGGTAAGCGCCGCAGCCAGACACGGCGGGGCCCTGGCCGGCCCCGAAGAAACCATCCCCTGGCCGATAACCCGGGTGGTTCTGCACCAGGGGGCATCCTGCCTCGCCGGCCCCTCCCTGGAGGGCGAACCTCTGGAGGCACTCCTGCCCCGCGAACCCGGNCAGGCCGTTCCCTCCTGGCTCACGCCCTTCCTGCAGGCCCTGATCCGGGAGCTGCCCCGGGAGCGGTTCTTCCTGTGCAACATCAGAACCTCCCTGGTCACCCCCCGGGGGGAGGTACTCCTCCTCGATTCCCGACTCTGCCAGGAGATCAACCAGGGCCTCCCGGGAACGCTCCGAAACGAGGTCCACGAACCCTACTGGGACGATCGCCTGGGCCGACAGGCAGCGGCCGATCCGCTCCCCGCNGCGGTATACCAGATAGGGGCGATCATTTTTCACGCCCTGACGGGAGAGCCCCCCCTGGGGCAAGCCCCGGAGGGAGAGACCCCGGCGCCCCGGCCGATCCAGAGTCTTNGCCCCGAGGTTATCCCGCCGGTGGCCACCGTTCTGGACGAACTGCTCCAGGGAGAACGACAGGCCGATCTCGAGGCGCTCCGGCAGATCCTCGAGGCGGTCCGGACACACCAGGGACGATGGCTCGACGANATCTCTCCCCGGGAGTGCCAGGCCAGAAAGGCCGCCGCCCTGGAGGAGTTTCACCGGGNCCAGCGCCAGCGCCGGGGGAAAACCTTCTGGCGAAAAAACCGCTCCCGTATCGCCGTGATCGCTGCCGTAACCCTGGTGCTCTCGTCGATCCCGATAGCGATGATCAGAAACCGCCTGGCCCCTCCCGCCACGGCCGGGCTCGCCCCCCTGGAGCTGGTCCAGGGGTTCTACCGGGCCTGGAACGATCTGGACCATCTCTTTCTGGACGACGCCACGGCGAAAGGCGTAGCCCGCGCCACGATCCGGGAGGTAACAAATCTGTACGTGATCGACCGGGTCCAGACCGCCCACGAACGGCACAGCCGGTTTCGGACTCCCCGGGAATGGCAGGAGGCCGGAAGCCCCCCGGACCTGATCCCCTACGGGATATCGGACCTGGTTATTACCCCCCTGGGGGAAGAGGACCAGGCCCTGCTGGTCCAGGCCGAGTACGCCCTCTGGAGGCCCGAGGGGGCAGCCTCGGAGGAGCAGGACCAGGCCCTGATCATCGTGGCCCGCACCCGGGACCTGCTGAGGCTCGAACCCTCACGCCACGGATGGATCATCACAGAGATCTCCTCCTCGGTGAAGGAGCTGGAGGAGATCATCCCGGAATAACCTCCCCGGGGCGACTAATCCACCACGAGGCTGATCAGGTAGGAGATGAGGCCCGAGCTGATCAGCACCGCTCCCGTGCCCAGGAGCGCCACCGAGGCCCCTCCCTCCTCGAGATCGGAAAAACTGCGGTATCCGTCGTCGTACCAGGCGAGGGCAGCCCCCCCGATCTCCAGGGCGAGCCCCAGCCCCACCATCCAGTGCCCNGCCCGGCGGATCTGCCGTCCCGGAGTGGGCGCGTCCCGGGGCTCGATAACCCTCCGGGCCCGGCCCGAGGGNGTCTCGTCCCGCAGATCGAGGGTCCTGTCGGGGACAACCGCCCTCTCCGGGAGAAGCTCTTCCTCGGCCAGGAAGGACTCCAGCACCGGGGAGTCACCGCTCTCCCGAAGCCGCCGGGTCTCCTCAAAGCGCTGACGCTCCTGATCGATCTCATCCACCCGCTGGCGGAGCCCGGGGAAGCGATCCTCCACCGCCCCCGGATCAATCGGCGCTTCGCGGTAATCCTGGCGCTGCCAGAAGACCTGAATCTCCTCCTCCAGCTCCCGCTGCTCGAACCGGGCGGGCCGGACCGGGGCGATCTCCCCGGGAGAAACCACCCGATGCCCCGGGTCGTCCTCGTCCTTCGGAATCAGTGCCTCGGGGACCTCGGTCCTGACCAGAACCATCTCGTTTGCGCCGAGCCGGACCACCTGGGGTTCCCCGGCATCGGCCGGAGCCTCGGGGTCGGGGCGATCGCGCACCTCCACGAGGCCCGAGAAGGTATAGACCCGGGTCTGCAGCTCTCCGGGGCTCTCCCGGTCGATCATCGTGTCGAACCCGAAATCGGTACCACGAACCCCCGCCACGGCTGAAAATCCGCGAACCTCGAAGGGGTCATCCTGAAGAACCCGCTCCACCCTGGCCCGCAGACGGCCGTAGGAGACCGCCAGTCCGCCGCCCCCCTCCCCGCCGAGGCGTTCGATCTCGAAGGTGGTGTTCTCGGCGACCTTCACCACCGTCCGGGAGGGAAGGAGCTGAATTTCCAGAAACGTTTCGGGGTCGGTCTGGACCAGATCACCCGCCAGAAGGGGCATTCCGATCACGTCGTCGGTAATGACATCGTAGGAGGAGAGCTGGCCGTTGCGGAAAACCGACATATCGTACCCCTCGGCGTAGATCACCACCGCAAAGGGCCGCTCCGCCGGGGCCCTGCCGCCGTCCCCGGCGAAGACACCCCCTGGCCCGGCCACCGCCAGAACCAGAACAGAGAGAAAGAGAGGAAGACCACCCCGGATCAAGCCGTCGAAGGCAGACCCGCCGAAGGCAGGCCCATCGAAGGCACATCCGCCGAAAGCCGACCCAGAGAAAACCCGCCCGCGAAAACCAGGAGGAAAGAAACGGTTCATACCCTTACTGTACTGCCAGAGGCCGGGAATCACAACTGCCGGAACGCCCCCGGAGGCGTTCCCCCACGGGAGCCGCACCCCATGACTTGCGCGAGCCCTCGTTTAAGAGTACTTTTTACGGGTGAACCTCTCTGCGACCCCCGGCATGCTCGGCCTGGTCGCCGCCGATGCGGAAATCACCGAGCTTCTTCAAACTCCCCTCGCCCAGGACGTGCGCTACACCTCCCACTTCAGCCAGAGCGAGGAGTTCTTTCTGAAGCTCGACCGGCCCTTTCAGGTCCCCTCCTTTCCCATCCATCACGACGTTCGCCTCACCACCCCCGGCAGGGAATACCAGAGCGCGCTCCGCTCCCTGACGCAGGACCTCTACCGGCTCCTGCCCGAGATCTTTCAGGGGCTCCACTACGCCTTCGACCCCCGGGAGATCCTCCGGCCCGTCTTCTACAAGCTCTTCCGCCTCGAGGAACGGCTCTTTCTCTACCATCTCCGTCTGGACATATCCTTTCGGCCCGCCCTCCACCGGGTGCTGGAGAAAGGCACCAACGACCAGACACCGCTCTACGAGACGGACCAGGCCCGCCTGGAGGCCAGCATCCTGCCCCTGGCGTCCCCCCCGGCAGGGGGAGACCCCCGGGAAATCCGGATAGACCAGTTGATCTCCGACACCTGGATCGGCGAGACCGGACGGGGCTACTTTGTGGAGGGAATCTGGATCGACAACGACCTGACGAAATTTTTTTCCCGACTGATTATCCCCCAGGGGAAACGGCTCTATCCCTACTATCCCCTGACGAGCCGTTTCAGGACCGTCTCCCACACGCCCCTGGATCTCCGTACCCGGGAACTGCCCCGGACGGTACCGCTGCTCCACAGGGCGAGGCTCTTTCTGGAGCCCCACCTGGAGGCGATCCAGCAGACCCTCCGATCCGAATCCTTCTCGGAGGAACTTCCCCTCTTCCGGGAACTGAAACAACAGGTCCCGGAGGAACTCCAGGCCCCCTGGCAGGATATCTCCCTCCGGGTCTATCTGAACGAGGACGACATGAAAGAGTTCGAAGTACATATCCCCGGAGCCCCGTCGTGACAGACCGGCCGGACAGAGCAGCACCGGAGGAAGAATCCCCCCTGGAGGGGCGTCGCGTAACCGTCATGGGGCTGGGTCTCCACGGGGGCGGGCTCGCTGCGGCCCGGTACCTGGCAGGCTGCGGGGCCCGGGTAACGGTCACNGACCTGCGCTCGCCCCGTGAGCTCGCCCCGACTCTGGAGCAGCTTCCCCGGGAGGTCCGCTGCGTCCTGGGAGAACACCGGGAAGAGGACTTTGCCGGGGCAGACCTGGTGGTGAAAAACCCCGCCGTCCCCCGCACGGCTCCCCTCCTGGGGAGGGCCCCGGCTGTGACCACCGACATCGCCCTCTTTCTGGCCCACTGGCGAGCCCCCCGGCGGGGANAGCNGNCCCGNCCGGGTCCGCTCGTGGCGATCACCGGNACCAAGGGGAAGAGCAGCACCGCCGGCGCCGTGGCCGCGCTGCTCTCGCAGCACCTTCCCGGGACACGGCTGGGAGGGAACATAACCATCTCCCCCCTGAGCTTTCTGAACGATCTCGGACCGGGAGACCCCGTGGTGCTGGAGCTCTCGTCGTTTCAGCTGGGAGACCTCCGGTTCTGCCACCGCCACAACAGCCAGCGCCCACACCAGACCCTCCCCCGGGAGATTCTCTTCCCCGACCTCGCCCCCTCGGTGGGGATCATCACCAACATCCTCCCCGATCACCAGGACTACTACCCCTCCCTGGAGGAATACGTCCTGGACAAGGAGGAGCTGCTTCTCTCCCTTCACGGAGAGGCGCTCTGCCTCGTGGGTCACCAGCCCCCCTGGAGCGACCGCTTCCGGCGAACCCTGGGTGCGCGCCCGGGGGTAACCCTGGAGGTGATCGCCCGGGAGACCGTTCCTCCAGGGCTTCTGCCGGAACAGCCCCTCCTCCGGGGAGATCACATGCTGGGGAATCTTGCCCTCGCCGCCTCGGCAGCCCGGTATCTGGGGGTCCCCCCCGAGGTAATCCGTTCCGGGGCAGAGACCTTCGCGGGGGTCCCCCACCGGCTCGAGCACCTGGGCCAGGCGGGGGGGATCTCCTTCATAAACGACACGGCCGCCACCATTCCCGAGGCGGCCCGGGCAGCCGCCCGGGCCTACCCGGGGAGGACGATCCTTCTGGCCGGAGGAAGCGACAAGGGCCTCGATCTTGCCCCCCTGGCGGAGGCAGGGGCGGAGGCGGTCGCCGGGGGGGGAGCCCTGGTTCTTCTGGCGGGGTCCGCCACGGAGCGGCTTTTGGCGCTCCTTGGGGAGCGGAAGGTGCCCTTCCACGGTCCCTGTCCGTCCCTGAAGGAGGCCTTCTCCCTGGCGCTGGATCTGGTCCGGGTCCCGGCCCGAGGCCGGGGGCACGAACCGTCGGGAACGGTTCTGCTCTCGCCGGGGTGCGCCTCCTTCGGGATGTTCAGGAACGAGTTCGACCGGGGGAACCAGTTCCGCGATCTGGTCCGGGAGGCCCTGGCAGCGGCCCCGGAGGCGCGGCGGGAAGCGCCCTCCTGAGAAGGGCTCCCCGAGTCCGTATTTTTTCCTTCCCCTTTTTTCTTTCCGGGTTTTCGGCGCCCTCCTTCGGGGGTATAGTATTACCATGCACCACTATCCAAAAGAGTTTATTCAGAGCATTCCCAAGACCGACCTTCACGTNCACCTCGACGGGAGCCTGCGCGAGCAGACCCTGATCGATATCGCCCGGGAAGAGAAGATCGAACTTCCCTCGTACACCCCCGAGGGGCTGAACGAGCTGGTCTTCAAGCCTCATTACGAGAGCCTCGACGAGTATCTGCGGGGCTTCGGCCTGACCACAAAGGTGATGCAGCGGGCAGAGCACCTGCAGCAGATCGCCTTCGAACTCGCCTGGGATAACGCCCGGGAGGGGGTGCGGCACCTGGAAGTCCGCTTTGCACCGCAGCTGCACGTCACGGAGGATCTCTCTTTTTCCCAGGTCATGCACGCCGTGGACGAGGGGTTGCGCCGGGCCCGCACAGAGATAAACGCCACCCTCCCCCCGGAAGAACCGGAGTTCGACTACGGCATCATCGTGATCGCCATGCGCTTCTTTGCGCCGAACTTTTCCCGCTACTACCAGACCCTCAGCTCCGTCCACAGTTATTCAAGCCAGCAGGAGATCATCCAGATGGCCTCGCGGGAGCTGGCCCGGGCCACGGTGAAGCTCCGGAACGAGACGGACCTGCAGATCGTGGGCTTCGACCTCGCCGGAAGCGAGTTCGGCTACCCCGCCGGTGATCACGAGGAAGCCTTCGACTACGTCCACGAGCATTTCCTGAACAAGACTGTCCACGCCGGGGAGGCCTACGGGCCCGAATCGATCTTCCAGGCCATTACAAAACTCCACGCCGACCGGATCGGCCACGGCCTCCGCCTCTTCAGCCCCCACCATATCCGGGACACCTCGATTGAGGACCCGCAGCAGTACGTGGAACGCCTGATCGACTACATCGCCAACAACCGCACCACCATCGAGGTCTGCCTCACCAGCAACCTCCAGACAGCCCCGGATATTCCCACCGTTCAGGATCATTCCCTGAAAGACATGCTCACGCACCGTCTCTCGGTCTCGTTCTGCACCGACAACCGTCTGGTGTCGCACACCACCGTGACCAAGGAGATCGAACTGGCCCTGGAGAGCTTCTCCATCCCGCCAAAACAGCTGAAGGATATCATCGTCTACGGGTTCAAGCGGTCCTTTTCGTACAAGCGGTACCCCCAGAAGCGGGAATACGTGCGCCGCGTCATCACCCGCTACGAGGAGCTGGAAAAGCAGTACGGCATCGTCTGACCCCGCCCCGCCCTCAGGGAGCTTCCCCGGGAGGGGGCGCTGGAGCCCCCCGGGCCGGGCGAACACCGATGCTGTGGCTCGCCGCACCGGGGGCAAAGGCTCCTCGCAGGGTCGGGCGGAGCCCCTCCCGGGGGGTGTTCCAGGCCCCGCCGCGGACAACCCGCAGGACTCTCCCGTAGAGGTCGGGCTCGGGTTCTTCGGGTCCCGCGTAGTTCCGGACCAGGTCTCCCTCCCGCTTCGGGCTGTACCAGTCCCAGCACCACTCCCAGACGTTCCCCAGAAGATCCTGGATTCCCGCCGGCGCGGCCCCGGTGAGCGCCCCCACGGGAGAGGTGGGACCGCCGGCCCGGGTATAGGGCGGCAGGGGATCCTCCCAGGCGTCGCCGCTGCGAAGAAAGTTGATCCCCCGGAGTTCCCGGGAAGAAAGTTCCCGGAAAACCACCAGCGGCTCGGCCCACCCCTCCCGGGGAAGACGCCTGCGGGCAGCCGATGCCAGGGCCCACTCGGCCTCCGTGGGAAGGCGATACCCCGAGGCCCCGCGATCCCAGACGATTTCNCCATCCCTGACCAGGTAGGCCGGGTCCCGCCCCTCCAGGAGCGAGAGACGGTTCATGAGCCACACCGCCCCGAACCAGGTGACCCCCACGGCAGGATGGGAGCGATACCCCGGGATGACTCCCAGGCGCGGNGCTTCCCGTCCGTCCCGGCTGCCCCGGTCCGGTTTCAGCTCTTCCCGGAGTCCCANCTGGGAACCGAAATCGAGCCCCTCCAGCGCCAGCAGCACAAACTCCTGATCGAACCCCGTGAGGCGCCCCCCCGAGAGAGAGAGCTCNCCCGAACGGAGCCCCTGGTTAAAGAGTTCCGCCACGGCCTCCACCGTGAGCGGCGTCCGGGCGATNCCGAAGGGGCCATCCAGCACCACCGGCACCTGGGGCATCTCGTCGGACCGGGCCCCGGGCGTTCCCCGGGGAGCTCCCAGAAGAAGNTGCACCTCCCCGCCGGGATGAATCAGGGGCTCCAGGGCCGAGACGAGCAGGAGATACGTTGCCTCGTGATAGTCACTCCAGGGCGTGGAAACTCCCTGGCTGTTCTCGCCGCGCAGACGCCAGCGCAGGGTTGCCCCGGCACCCGCCGCCGAGAGGAACTCCGCCTCTTCACCGGAAAAATGGTAGCCCTTCTCCCCGGTGGTGGCACTCCCCTCCAGACGGCGGTCCCCCACCTCCAGATGGTACTCCAGATGATACCGCAGGGTTCCCTCCACACCCGTCCAGACCAGGGCCGGCCGGGAAACCACGGTGCGGTCCCCCGATCTGAGCCCCCCGGGAAGGGGCACGCTCCTGGCAGGATCGTAGCTGATGCGGCCCTCNCCCGACCAGGGACCCCGCACACCCCGGGGGGAGACAGCCCGCACCCGCCAGGAAAGCTCGGCCCCCTGGNTGATCTCCCCGGGGGAGAGAATATCCCGGGAGGGTCTGAAGGTTACCCGATCATCCCCGGCCTCCCGGTCCGCCTCGACGATCTCGCGTTGCCCGGCCAGGGATATCTCAAAGGTCGAAGGGGCATCATCCCGGCTCCAGGAGAGNAGCGGCCGGGGGTCCAGTGTCAGAAAATCGTCGCCCCTCCCCCCGGGCGGGGAGAGGCCAAGGTCGAAGGTGACCCTGAAGGGATCGGCCACGGGCACAGAGCGACCCTGGTGAAGTTCGAGAGAGGCCTCGACCCTGACGGGTCTCCCCTGGGGGACGCCCTGGAGGGGGAGCAGAAGGGAGATCAGCGGCGGGTCCTGGCGGGAGGAGAGACCGGAGAGCTCCTTCCGTACCTCGAGTTCCCCCGCCCCGCCTTCGCCGTCAGAATCGGCCCGTGAGTCCGGATCAGCCCCGGGCCAGGTCAGCCGGAGAAGCACCGCCTGAATCCGGGCGGTCTCCAGAGTTCCCGGGGAGATCACCAGGGGAACCTCGTCGGTGGTCAGGACGGCACCATCGGCAGGGACCTGATAAAAGCGGACCTGCCAGTCCTCCTCCCCGGGGGGAAACTCCTCCTCGGGAACGGACCGGCACCCCGCGAGCGCTCCCAGGAGCACCACCAGGAGCGCCCCGAGCACCCTCCCCCCGAGCCAGCCCGGGGAGATCACGCGCTCCCCCTCCCGAGGGCGGTCCCGATCCGGCCGAGACTCCCGGCGAGGCTCTTGCGGAGACTCTGATAATACCATCCCCGCACCCCCTCGGCGCCGCGATAGCACCAGGCCCGCCCCCGGCGGAGCGGCAGATCCCAGCACCCGGGCCGGTGGAGGATCTCCCCTCCAAAGCCCGTCTTGAAACGGTAGAGGCCGTGCATGGGGTGGGCGGGATCATCCGAGGGGGGAATCCCGAAGAGGTCGTAGGCCCCGTCGCCCCGGGCCCGGGCCCCGCGCAGGGCCTCCCACTGGAGGAGGTAGCTCGCCATGAGGTTCCGCTTTATGTCGGCTCCGGCGCCGTAGAGGTAGGTCGAGGTCCCCTCCCAGGAGACCACCACGATTCCCCCGAGGAGATCCCCCTCGTGACGAGCCTGATACAGCGTGAGCAGCGGGGCATCCTCCCGGCGCGACAGTTCCAGCACCCGCTGGTAGTACCGGAGGGGATGGATGGTGATCCGGTCCCGCCGGGCCGTATCCTGGTAGAGGCGGTACCACAGAGCCAGTTCGCGGTCCGCCCGGGGATCATCGGCGGGAAACGCCTCGATCGTGACCCCCCGGCGCCGGGCCAGGCGGATATTATAGCGCGTCTTGGACTTCATCCGCGAGAGCAGGGTCTCCTCGTCCCCGTCCAGGGAGACCACCACCGTATCGGGGGGCTGAACCCGAACAGGAGCGGGCCGCAACCCCGCTGCCAGGGCAGCCTCCCGGTCAAAATGATCCACCCCCCAGGGGACATCCCAGCGCAACAGGTCGAGCCGCCCCGGAAGTTCCCGGGCGGCTGCTCTCATGGACCGGACAACCCCGTCGGTTGCCTCCGGTCCGGGAAGATCCCCACCGGGCCGGGAAAACCCGAAGGGGATATACCCCAGCCTGAAGGGCCCCAGGGAGCGGCAAAAAACCCGCTCCCCCCCGGAGACGGCGGTCACCGACCAGCCGAACTCCTCCTTCAGCTCACCCCACCAGGCCGTCTGCAGGAGCGATCCCGTCATGCCAGGGTCAGCCCACGGCTCCATCGGAAACGCGGAGTGTCTTCAGGGGGTTCCCCCCGGCGTCCACCAGCGGTGTCTCGCCCACAAAAACCGTTCCGCCCGAGGCCCGTATGGGAAGGGCAAAGAAATCGTCGGCCTTCAGCCGCTTCAGGGAATCCTCGGGGGAGGCCTGCCGCTCCTGCCCCTGCAGAAGAACCCGGGACCCCGGCTCCACCCCTTCCAGGAAGAGCACATCCACGATCTCCTGGTCGCCCTCGCCGGAGCTGGCCGCCAGAAGCATCCCCTCGCTCTTGACCCCCCGGAGCTTGGCCGGTTTCAGGTTTGCCACCACCACGATCGTTTTTCCCAGAAGCTCCTCCGGCGTATAGTGACCGCGCAGGCCGCTCACGATCGTCCGCCCCTCGGGGGTTCCATCGTCGAGCCGCTCGATGTAGAGCTTGTCCGCCTCGGGGTGCTGCTCCACCTCGATGATCTTCGCGGCCCGGAGCTCGACCTTTTCGGCAAACCGGTCCTCGATTTTTTCGCTTGCGGCATTCCCGTCCGGTCTGTTCTCGTTCACGGTATTTTCACTCACAGTATTTTCACTCACGGTGTGATCCTTTCTGGTTTTGTCGCTCTTCGCGCCGGGTTTGCCATCCCGGGCTCCTTTGGGGCTCCCGGGCTTCGCCCCGGAGGCAGCGTCTGCCTCGAGGGCCCGCCGGGCACGGTCGGCCTGACTGCCGGAGAAGCGGTCCCGCAGCTCCTGAATCAGTTCGTCCGAAAGCTGCTCGAAGAGAATCTCGGGAAGAGCGATCCGGGAGAGCCCGCGCGGTTCACCCAGCATATCCCAGCTCCAGGACTCCCCGGGGGCAGCCCCCAGGAGCAACCTGATCCGCTCCGCCGTAGCGGGAAGGTAGGGTTCGATCAGAATCGCCAGATCCCGTACCAGATAGACCAGGTCGGCCAGGAGCAGGTGGGTGCCCTCGGGGTCGGTCGTGCGGGTTTTCCAGGGCTCCGCCGCCTGAAAGACCCGGTTTCCGTAGCTCGAGAGGGCGAAGATCCGCCGCAACCCGTCGCGGAGCCCGGCCCACTCCATCTTCTCCGTTATCTCGGCCTCGCGCTGGCGCACCTCGTTCCAGAAGGCCTGGCGATGGTGCGCTCCGGCCGGGGCCGCTCCCTCGGGGGGCACCGTTCCCTCAGAGAGGGCCGCTCCCTCGGGGGGCAGGGCCCCATCAAAGAAGCGAGTCAGAAACGTGGTGGTGCGGTTCACCAGATTCGCCAGGTTTCCGATCAGCTCGCCGTTTACCTTCTCCTGAAAATCATCCCAGGTAAAGGTATAGTCGCTGGTCTCGGGCCGGTTGTAGAAGAGGTAGAAGCGCCAGACATCGGCGGGGATACCCGTCTCCCGGGCATCGGTGCCAAAAACACCGATCCCCTTGCTCTTGGAAAACTGCCCCCCCTCGTAGTTCAGATACTCCGAGGAGCTCATATGGTGCAGCATGGTCCAGTCCTGGCCGCTCCCGAGGAGCGACGAGGGAAAGATCACCGTGTGAAAGGGAATATTATCCTTTCCGATGAACTGAAAGAGCTCGACCTCCCGGGGATTCTTCCACCACTGCTCCCACTGGTCGGTCAGGGTAGCGGTGATCGAGATATAGCCGATGGGGGCGTCGAACCAGACGTAGAAGACCTTATCCTCAAACCCCTCCAGCGGAACGGGGATTCCCCACTTCAGGTCCCTGGTGATCGCCCGCTCCTTCAGGCCGTCCCGAATCCAGGCCTCGGTCATGCGGATCGCGTTGCGCGCCCAGCGGCCCCGCTCGCTCGCCTCGGCCATCCAGGTCTGCAATCTGGGCAGGATCGCCGGAAGGTCGATGTAGAGGTGGGTGGTCTCGCGGATCACCGGCCGTGTTCCATCCATCACGCTCCGGGGGTCGATCAGGTCGGTGGGATCCAGGAGCGATCCGCACTCCTCACACTGATCACCCCGGGCATCGGTGTAACCGCATTTGGGGCAGGTTCCCGCCACGTAGCGATCGGCCAGAAACATGGCAGATTTTTCGCTGTAGAGCTGTTCAATCGTCCGTTCCCGAATGAATCCCTGGGCGTGGAGGCTCAGGAAGATCGACTGGACGATCTCCGTTTGTTGGGGCGTGGAGGTCCGGCCCCATTTGTCGAAGGAGATCCGGAACCACTCATAGATCTCGGTATGGACGGCGTGGTAGCGCGAACAGAGTTCCTCGGGGGAGATCCCCTCCTCGCGAGCCCTGGTCTCCGTGGCGGTACCGTACTCGTCGGTACCACAGACGTAGAGCGTCTCGTACCCCCGGGAGCGGCAGAACCGGGCGAAGACATCGGCCGAGAGAACCTGGATCAGGTTGCCCAGATGAGGAATGTTATTTACGTAGGGAAGCGCACTGGTAATGAGGCGTTTTTTCATGACGCCTCACTATAGGGAGAGCCCCCCCGGGTGGTCAACCGTACCATGCCCGGGGGATAGCCAGGTCCGGACGATACCCGGCCCCGGCAAGACATCCGGGGTCAGTCGATCTCGATAAATTTCTCGATCCGGGCGGCCTCACGCAGGGAGGTCACGTAGGTGCGGGCCGCCTCGTTCTGCAGGTCCTCCAGAAGGAACTCCTCGATCTCGGGGAGAACATCGGTGAAGGCGATGACCCGACCGGGGATCCGCTCCGTCACCTGCACCAGGTGGAGGCCGAACTGGGTCTCCACGATCTCCGAGAGCTCCCCCGCTTCCAGGGCGAAGGCAGCCTCCTCGAAGGCGGGAACCATCTGGCCACGACCGAAGGCCCCGAGATCACCGCCCTGGTCCGAGCTGGGGCAATCGCTGTACTCCCGAGCCAGCGCCTCGAAGTCGGCGCCCTCCAGAAGCTGCTGCCGGATCTCACCGAGCCGGGTCCGCAGCTCATCCGTGTCTGCGCCCTCGTCGGTGGCGAGGAGGATATGGCGGGCCGCTACCTGCTCGGGCCGTTCGAAATACTCGGGATGGGCATCGTAGAACTCCCGGGCCGTGGCCTCGTCCACGGTCAGCCCCTCAAAGGCCCGGGTGTTGATCAGCGTCTCGATGGCGATCTGCCGCAGGACCTCGGCTTCGAAGAGTTTCTCGGAAAACCCCTGCTGCTCCAAGGCCGCACGGTAGGAGTCATCGTCGGGGAACTGACTCCGGAACTGGGCCAGGGTCTCACCCAGCTGCTCGTCGGAGACGGTGATCCCCTGGGCCTCGGCCTCGGTCTCCAGAACGGTACGGGTGATGAGCCCGTCCAGAACCTGCTGCTCCAGCTGTCCCCGCCGGTCCTGGGGAAAGGGTTCCTCATTGTGCTTCTCAAAACGGTAGATGTTGGTCTCCACCACGTCGTTGAACTCCTCCCGGGAGATTCCCCGACCGTTTACCCGGGCCACCATCTCCTCCCGGGAGAGTTCTTCCCCGGCCTGCTGCTCTTCCTGCACCGCCGGTGCGGTGGGTGCTGCCTCCTGCTCTTTTTCCTGTCCTCCCCGTGCCCAGAGGGGGCTCGCCATGAGGAGGAACAAGACTGCCGCTACTGCGGGTATCCGTGTATGTTTCATTCCTATACTCCTTCGCCTGTCATTGAGGTTCGTTATAATGCCTCCAGTCCACCACGAATCGGAGGGGTCTGTAAAGGAGCCTTCCGGGGGAACCTTCCTTGACGACCTTGCCTTCCCAAGCTACTGTGGTGATGAATCGAACCAGACCGATCCTGAATCCAGGATCACACTATCAAGGAGCATTCGTATGTCGGAACAGGACGACTCTACGCCCCGCTTCCCCTTTTCGGTCAACGGGAAGGCCCTGGCGATCGTGGCGGCGGTCATCGTTCTTCTGGGTATGATCACCACCAGTTTCTTCGTGGTCGATCAAACCGAGGAGGCCGTGGTATTGCGGCTCGGGCGCTATCACCGGACAGCAGCCCCGGGCCTTCACTTCAAGTTGCCCCTGGGGCTGGAGCAAAACTACAACGTGCCAACCCAGGCGGTGCAGAACATGCAGTTCGGCTTCCGCCTTCAACAACCGGGCATAACTCCCGTCATGTCTCAAAGTGACTACAAGGAAGAGTCCCTCATGCTCACGGGGGATCTGAACATCGTCGATGTGGAATGGATCATCCAGTACCGCATCACCACCCCCACGGACTGGCTCTTCAACGTGGAGGATCAGGAACGGACGATCCGGGATATCTCCCAGTCCACGGTAAACCGCCTCGTGGGGGACCGGGCGATCATCGACGTCCTAGGCGACGAGCGCCCCGCCATCGAACTTCTGGCCCAGGACCAGATGAACGAGGTCTTCCAGGGCTATAACCTGGGCGTAACGGTCACGGCCGTCCGTCTCCAGAACATCGTTCCTCCCTCGGGACGGGTCCAGGACGCGTTCGAGGATGTGAACCGGGCGATTCAGGACATGAACCGCCTGATTAACGAGGGCCGCGAGGCCTACAACCGGGAGATTCCCCGCGCCCGGGGTGAGGCGGAACAGCTGGTGCAGGTTGCCCGAGGGTACGCCGCCGAACGGGTCAACCGTGCCCGGGGAGACGCGTCACGCTTTGTCAACGTTCTGCGGGAATACCGCAACGACCCCCGCACCACCAGAACCCGTCTCTACTACGAGATGGTGGAAGACGTCTTCGCACCCGATGAACCCAAAACGGAGCACGACCGGCCCGAGCTGATCGACCGGAATCTCTCAAACTTCATTCCCTTGCTGAACATGCAGCGTCAGGACAACACCCCGGGAGGTGCCCGATGAAAAAGATATCATCAATCCTCACGGTACTCCTCGTAGCGGGTATCTTTCTGGTCATTCTGGGGCCCTTCTACATCGTTCCCGAGGGACGCCAGGCCCTGATCATCCGCTTCGGCCAGATCGTGAAGGTCACCCAGGAGGCGGGCCTCCACCTGAAGACCCCCGTGATCGACCAGGTGGTCCCCTATTCGGCCAAGATCCTCTCCTGGGACGGCGAAGCCCGGCGGATGCCCACCTCGGAGAACCAGTTTATCTGGGTAGACACCACGGCACGCTGGGTCATTCAGGACCCGGACCTCTTCTACCGGGCCGTCACCACCATGGAGCGGGCCTATTCTCGCCTGAACGACGTGATCGAGAGCGCCGTGCGTACCGTGATCTCGGGACACTCCCTGGAAGAGGCGGTGCGGGATTCGAACGTGATCAACAAGATCGTCCGGTCCCAGCCCATGCCCTCCCAGGCCGAGCTGGCCGCCGAGGATGGCGACGACCGGCGGCTGCGCGAGATCACCAACCTTCTGGCGGTGGTGGAGGATCAGCCCAATATTTCCATCGGACGGCAGGCCCTCTCGGAGGTGATGCTCGCCCGGGCCAACGAGACCGCCCAGGAACTGGGTATCGAGATCAAGGATATCGTGATCCGCCAGATCCGCTACTCGGCAGACCTCACGGAGAGCGTCTACGAGCGGATGGTCTCGGAACGGCGGCAGATCGCCGAGGCCTACCGCTCCTACGGAGAGGGGCGCAAGCAGGAGCTCCTGGGACAGCGGGACAACGAACGCCGGTCGATCCTCTCCGAGGCCTACGAGCGGGCCGAGACGATCCGGGGAGAGGCCGATGCCCAGGCTGCAATGATCTACACCGACGCGTACCGGCAGGACCCGGAGTTTTTCGCCTTCTGGAGGGCCATCGAGTCCTACCGGAAAACGATGCCCCAGTTCCGCAAGACCCTCAGCACCGATATGGACTATTTCAACTTCCTCTACAGCGAGGAGGGCTAGTTTCTCCTCGGGGCCTCCTTCGGGAGGCCCCCGGGATGGTTGCCTTGACCCACCGCAATTGCTACCATGCGGGCCATGGCTGAAATGCATCTCTCCCGGTTGGCCAAGTGCCTTCCGACGGTCGCTTCCTGTGGTTCCGGCGATCCCCTGATCCGCCGTCTCGTCTACGACTCCCGTCAGGCCGGTCCGGACAGCGCCTTCGTGGCCCTGCCAGGCATCCATGTGGACGGACACGATTTCATCGCTCCGGCGATCGCCGCAGGTGCGCGGGCGGTCTTTTGTGAGGCGATCCCCGACGAACCCGACCCCCGGGCCGTGTACATCCAGGTAGCAGACAGCCGCCACGCCATGAGCACCCTGGCAGCCCGACTCTACGCCGACCCCTCCCGGGAGATCCCCGTCATAGGGGTTACCGGCACCGACGGCAAGAGCACCACCACCTGGCTGATCGATCAGATTCTGACGCAGCAGGATCTGGAATCGGGGTTCATCTCCACGGTGCTGATCAAGCGGGATATCCGGCCCGAGAAGAACAGCTTTCGCCAGTCCACGCCCGAGGCCCCCGAGATTCAGGGCTTCCTCCGGGAGATGATCGACAACGGCAAGGAGGTGGCCGTGGTGGAGGCCACATCCCACGGCCTGAGCGAGCGGACCTCCCGCCTCCGGGACGTCCAGTTTCACGTGGCGGTTCTCACCAACATCAACCACGAGCACCTGGAGTTCCACGGGAGTTTCGAGCAGTACCGCAGCGACAAGGCCAACCTCTTCCGGGCGCTGGACCGCTGTGCAAAGCGGATCGGCGACTCCGACTGGCCGATCTTCGGCGTGGTCAACGCCAACGACCCCAACGCCTACTACTTTCGCAACGCCACCAGACAGGAAGTCCTCTCCTACGGGGTAGATAACCCCGAGGCAGACCTCATTGCCACCGATCTGGAGTCCACCGCCGAGGAGACCCGGTGTGTGGTCCACTGGAACCGGGAGGCCCGGGAGGTAACGATCCCCTTCCCCGGACGGTTCAACGTGGACAACGTCCTGGCGGCGATTCTCGCGGCGGCCCATCTCCTGGACCGGAACCCCCTGGATCTCTTCGATGTCCTGGGACGGATCAAGCCCCTGCCCGGACGGATGCAGATTATCTCCCGGGAGCACCCCTTCCTGCCCATCGTCGATTACGCCCACACACCGGGAGCCTTCGAGACGGTGCTTCCCATGATGAAGGACTTCACCCGGAACCGGCTCATCCTGGTCTTCGGGTCGGCGGGGGAACGGGACCTGGAGAAACGCCCCATGCAGGGATCGATCGCCGCGCGCCACGCCCAGGTAGTGATCCTCACCGATGAAGACCCCCGGGGGGAGGATTCCTGGACAATCCTGGAGGAGATCGCCCGGGGCTGTGACCAGGAGGACCCCGCCATCCGTAGCGAGGGGCGGCTCATCCTGGAACCGGACCGCCGCACGGCCATACGGAGGGCCCTGGACATGGCCGAGCCGGGAGACACCCTGCTCTTCCTCGGCAAGGGCCACGAATCGTCGATCATCTACGCCGATCGGGTCGAGCCCTGGGACGAGGCGGCCGTGGTGAGGGAGGAACTGGAAAAGACCCTCGCGAAAAGCCTGACCCCATGAGGAGGTTCCCGTGAAAGTGATCGTTCTCTACGGGGGCCAGTCCCAGGAACACCAGGTCTCCTGTGTCTCGGCGGCCGGCGTGGTTCAGGAACTGGCGGGCATGGCCGATCTCTCCCTCACCCTGGTGGGCATAACCCTGGAGGGCCGGTGGTTCCTCCAGGACCAGGCCGAACAGCTCCGTCGCGCCCGCGAGGAGGGAACCCTCGGCATCACCCCCGACCCCCGAGCCCTGCTCGGCCTGCGGCCCGGCGAGGGAATCGTCGATGCCGAGGGCACACTTCTTGCAGCCGACTGTGTTTTCCCCGTGCTCCACGGGGCCTGTGGCGAGGACGGCACCGTCCAGGGACTCCTGGAGATGTGCCACCTTCCCTGCGTGGGAAGCGGTGTCACCGGAAGCGCCCTGGGCATGGACAAGATACGGGCAAAGCAGATCTGGGAGCAGCGGGGTCTGCCCGTCGTTCCCTACATCACCGTGAATGACAGGAGTCTGGATGGCTGGAGTGTGGATGGCAGAAGTGTGGGGGACTGCACCGCCGGGGTGGCCCGGGATGCGGCAGAACGCATCGCCGGCACCTTCGGCTTTCCCGTCTTCGTCAAACCCAACGCCGCCGGATCGAGCGTGGGAATCACCCGCGTGGAAGCCCCCGAGGGGCTCGCGGCGGCCCTCGAGCGGGCCTTTCGTGTCGACGGGACGGTCCTGATCGAGCAGGCCCTGGCGGTACGGGAGATCGAGACAGCCGTTCTGGGGAACCAGGATCCCCGAACCTTTCCCCCCGGCGAGGTGATCCCCTCGCACCAGTTTTATGACTACGAGGCCAAATACACCGATCCCGAGGGGGCAGCCCTGAAGATCCCGGCCGATCTGGAACCGGCCCTGGCGCAGCGAATCCGGGATATCTCCCGGGAGGCCTTTTGCGCCGTCGACGCCGCAGGACTCGCCCGGGTCGACTGCTTTCTCCATCGCGAGACCGGAGAGGTCTACCTGAACGAGATCAATACCCTCCCCGGGTTTACGCCGATCAGCATGTACCCCAAGATGGTCCAGGCCGGAGGGGTTACCTACGCGGAGCTGCTGCGGGAGCTTATCTCGCTGGCCCTGGAACGCGCCCGTCACCGCTCAGCCCGGGACTACCGGGCCAGATAGGGCCCCGAAGGGGGCCGGACAACACCGGCCCTACCAGTGCTCGTACCCCACCACCCGCTCCGGGGGAAACCGGGGCGTCAGATCGCCCCGCTCCCCGGGCACACCCACGGCGAGCAGCATCACCACCCTCATCTTGTGGGGAACGCTCAGAAGGACCTTGACATCGGCCTCCTGGAAGGTCGTGACCGGGCACGAACCGAGGCCCTCGTGTTCGGCCTGGAGCATCATGAAGGCCGAGGCGATCCCGATATCTACGGGGTGGCTGGGCTGGTTGTTGGGCATGATGTAATCGACATTGGTGGTGCAGAGCGCGAAGACCACGCCCGCCTGATCCACCTGTTCCTGGCCGAAGGAGGCCTCGGCGAGTTTCCCCTTTTTCTCCCGGTCGGTCACCACGATGAAGCGCCAGGTCTGCCGGTTTTTTGCCGACGGAGCCCGCCGCCCCGCCTCCAGAATCCGCTTGACCACATCGTCGGCCAGGGGCTCCGGTCTGTAGACGCGGATGCTGCGACGATTCGCGATTTCCGGAAGCATTTCCATGGTTCCTCCTCCTTGACCCGAGGGACCTCACCTCCCTATGCTCGGAGTATAGATCGTCATGGGCCTCAACCGAATTGTTCTGAGTGTATCAATCATCTTCTCTTTTTTATACCCCTTCGGGACCGCTCTGGCGGGCCCCGCTCCGGCGGGTTCCGACCCGGGAGGCTCCGCCCTGGGGGGCCGGCTGCCAGGAGGCACGGCAGGGGAGGCCTCCACCCCGGGAGGAACCGGGGGGGCGTCACCTCTGGAGCAGCTCTTTCCCGGGGCCCTGGTCCAGGAGGTGATCCTGCCCGACCAGCCTCTGGGTCCCAGCTTTTATCCGGATTACCTGATCTCCCGGGGTGATGCCCCGCTGCTCCTGGTGGTACTGGATTATCCCGGTGCCGAGGAACTGCTTCTGCACCTCTCGCACCTCACCGACCCGCGCCTGGCGCTCCTCCTGACAGCACCCCGCCACGACCCGGGGGACCGGGGGCTGATCGCCGCAGCCCTTCCCCGGATTCCTCCCGATGTGCCGCGCCTCTTTCTTGCACCGGGAACATCCACGGAATGGCGCGTGGCCGTTCCCGACCGGGCCGCTCCCCTCTGGCTCGTGGAGGCGATCGCCGAAGAGGGGTTTCCCCTGGTCAATACGGCCCAACTGAACGCCGCCCGTCTGGGCTACGGCCTGGCCGACCCGCCCCTGGAGCGCGCCCTCGGCGAGGGGGCCCCGGCGGCACGGCTCTTTCTGGAATCTCCCGGGGATATCACCCGGACGATCGCTCCCCTCCTGGACCAGCTCCAGGATCGTGGCGACGCGCCCCGCCGGGAGGACCTGAACTATCTGATCCTGCCCCTGCACCGGCCGGTCATTATCGACGAATTTACCCTGGTGCGCAGCCTCGTGGTGCTCGCCCTGGTGCTCCTCCTCTATACCGTGAGCTTTCCCCGCCGGGCGCTCCACTATCTCCGTTCCATGGGTCATAACATGCCGGCGATTCTGGTGAGTCTCCTGGTCATCCTGGGGAGTCTCGTGGCGGCGAACCTGGCGATCCGCGCGATCCTGCACCTCTTCCCCCACCCGCCGCCGCCAGCCATCCTGGTGGCGGGCAAGATCTCGGCGGTCTGTACCGCCCTGGGAATCATGGCCACAACCCTGCGCCACCGCCTCCGCCGCGCCACGGCGGTCTATTCCGGCACAGCGGTATTCCTCCTTCTGACGGGCGCGATCGTGTCGGGCCTCACCAGCCTGGTGGTGGGGGCCTATTTCACGGTGAGCTTCCTCTTTGGCGTGCTCTTCAGCCTGGGTCATCGCGCCTGGATCAAGATGGTGACCCTCTTTCTGACCCTGACCCCCCTGGTCTATCTCATCGCGGTCCTGACTCCTGCGGCGGATATGCCCATGATCACGGCACTCCTCACGCCCCCCCTCTACCAGGAGGCGCTCACGGCAGCGGTACTCCTGCCGGCGTTGCTCATGTTCTTCCGCCTGGACGCGATCGCCTCCAGGATTCCCCTGGTGCCCCTGGTGACCATGACCGCCACGGTGGGGCTGGCCCTGACCTCGGCTACCATGATCACCCATTTCCGGCAGGACCGGCCCCTGCCGCTCAGGGTGATCGAGGAGTTTTCCCGGGAACCTGCCGGGGCCGACCGCAGCGACGAACCCTCCCGTCCCGAGGGATACCGCAGCGTCACCTCGGGAAGAAGGGAGATACCCCGGGAGGTAACGATTCTCCTGGCCGGCGAGGAACCGATCCGGTGCGAAGCGATTCCCTGCCGGGAAGAGCTCTCGTCGGCACCGCCGCCACCGCTTCAGCTGCGACTGCGCACCTCCCGCCTCCTGGATCGCCATTCTCTCCACTGGAGCGTGGAGTTCCAGGAGCAGGCCCGGGACCTGAATCTCTCCTTCCAGGCGAGCCAGCCCGTACAGCTCTACGCCTCGGACCACCCCCTGGAAGAGCCCTTCGGCAGCCGGGGCGTGGCGTTCTCCCTGAAGACCGGGCCCGTACCACCCTCGCAGGTCGGGGGAACCCTGGTCTTCCGCGCCGACGAGCTGCCGGTCACGATCACAGCCAGAGCAGAGGCCACCTTCGCCGTGCCCGCCGCGGTCCTGGAGGACGTCTTTGTGCTCTCCTCTTCGCTCTCCTCTTCGCTCTCCTCCCCGGAATCACCCCCACGGGGCTGGCGAAGCGGCGGGGAACCTCCCGAGGCAGCCTACGCCCGAAACACCATAACCCGACGATGGACACTCCATGAGCGGGCAACCCTGGAATAACGGCCCCTCTCCCGGGGAGCAGCCCGGGAAACACCCCGGACGGCAACCGGGGGAACCTCCCCGGGAGAAACTTTTCTTTCACGTCGATATGGACGCCTTCTTTGCCTCGGTGGAGCAACTCGATACCCCGGCCTACCGGGGGAAACCCCTTCTGGTAGGAGGGCGGAACAAGCGGGGGGTGGTCGCGGCCTGCAGCTACGAGGCCCGCCGCTTCGGCATCCACAGCGCCATGCCCATGCAGCACGCCCTGAAACGCTGCCCCCAGGCGATCGTGGCGGCCAGCAGAATGGAGCGCTACCGCCAGGTCTCGCGGGAGATCACCAGCCGCTTCGAAAACTATTCACCCCGGGTGCAGATCGTCTCCATCGACGAGGCCTTTCTGGACATGACCGGCACGGAACGTCTCCTGGGCCCCCCCGAAGGGGTCGCCCGGAACCTGAAGGAGGAGATTCGCACCGCCACGGGGCTCACCATCTCCGTCGGGATCGGCCCTTCACGGCTCATCGCCAAACTTGCCAGTGATATGGACAAACCCGACGGGCTCTACCGGGTCTTTCCGGGCGAGGAGGCCTCCTTTGTGGCGGGGCTGAAGCTGAAAGACCTCTGGGGGCTGGGCGCCGTCACCCGGCGACGGCTGGAACAACTGGGGATCAACACCGTCCTGGCCCTGAGGGAACAGCGGGCGGAGTTCCTCCGGGGCCATTTTGGAGCCTCCACGGGGGATTTTCTCTACCAGCTCTGCCGTGGCCAGGACCCGGGTATCCACGAAGGCCTCCACGAACGACACAGCATCTCGGCGGAACGGACCTTTGCCGACGATATCGACGATCCGGTGCTTCTGAAACAGCAGATTCTGGCCATGGCAGAGGAGGTGATCCAGCGGTCGCTTCAGGAGGACTGGCGGGGCCCCACGGTGCAGGTGAAGCTCCGCTTTCCCTCTTTCGAGACCCACTCCGCCTCCCGCACCCTGACGGAACCTCCCGGGGGGACGCGCCAGCTCGTTGCGGTGGCCTGGCAGCTTCTGGAAAAGCGCCGCCAGGGGAAGCCCCTCAGGCTTCTGGGGGTGGGAATCGCCGGCCAGGCGCGGAGGAACTCCTGGAAGGAACCCCTGCAACAGGACCTCTTTCCCCGGGAGACCCGCCCCCGCGATTCCCGGGAGGACGCGCTGGACCCCACCATTCGCCAGCTTCGGGACCGCTTTGGGAGCGGATCGATCCGGCGGGGCCTCTGGATCTCCCCGCCGGGGGAGGGGACGGAGTCCCCTAGCGACCCGAAGGAACCCTCGGAATAAAGGGCGCCATCTCGGGAGCCAGGGCCTGGAGAAACCGCTCGTCGTCTCCGGAGAAGGCCCCGGGCCGGTGGGAGTCGATGTCGATCTCGCCGATCACCACCCCCTCCCGGTCCGAACCGGCCGGGCCGAAGATCGGCACCACGATCTCGCTGCGCACGCTGAGGCTGCAGGCCAGGTAGTTCTCCTGGGCCGACACATCATCCACCAGAAAGGTCTCGGCCCGTTCCGCCGCCTGGCCACAGATACCCCGTCCGTAGGGAATCCGCACGTGCTCCGTGGGTTCCCCCGCGAAGGGTCCCAGCACCAGCATCCGTTCCCCGGGAACGGCGATGTACAGCCCGAACCAGTCGTAGTGCGGGACCTCCCGCCTCAGAAGATCACAGACCAGCTGCAACCCGGCCTGGCGCGGGGCTCCCCGCAGCAACTCCTGGCGGCACTGCTGAAGAAGTGTCTCGTAGTCAATGTTGCCTTTCACGTTCTCCTCGCTTTCTGCCCTGCTCGGCCTGGGGGCTCGCTTCTGGAAGCCCCTTCCTGGGGGCTCGCACCGAAACCCCGTTGCCCCCCGCCGGGCCGGTCCCCTGCCCCCGGAAACCCGGTGGTTCGGCTCCCGGGGTTGGTGCCCTCTGCGGGTATTCGCGGCAGCACCCTTTTCATGACCGTTACTATCGCGTATTTTATGGGACGAAGACAAGAACGGAGACAAGAGATGATACAAATCAACGAACATTACCAGAAACTCAAGGCGTCCTACCTCTTTGTGGACATCGCCAAAAGCGTCAGGGCCCACCAGGAGGCACACCCCGAACAGGAGGTGATCAAACTCGGGATCGGCGATGTCACCCGCCCGCTGCCCGCCTCGGCTCTGGAAGCCCTTCATACCGCCATCGACGAGATGGCCTCGCCCCGGACCTTCCGCGGCTACGGCCCGGAACAGGGCTACGATTTTCTCCGGGAGGCGATCGCCCGCGAGGACTATCAGAGCAGGGGTGTGAATATCTCGGCCGCCGACGTGTTTGTGAGCGACGGCTCCAAGTGCGACACCGGGAACATCCAGGAGCTCTTCTCCCCTGAACAGCGCGTAGCCGTGCCCGACCCGGTCTATCCGGTCTACGTCGATACCAACGTTATGGCGGGTCGCACAGGCCCCTTCCAGGGAGACCGCTACCAGGGTCTCACCTACCTGTCGGGGACACAGGAAAACGGCTTTGTGCCGCCCCCTCCCGAGGAAGCGGTTGATCTCATCTACCTCTGCTTCCCCAACAACCCCACGGGAGCAACGGCCACGCGGGAGCAGCTCGCGGCCTACGTGGACTACGCCCGAAAGCACCGGGCCCTCATTCTCTTCGACGCGGCCTACGTCTCCTTCATCAGGGACCCCGATCTTCCTCACTCGATCTTCGAGATCCCCGGGGCGGAGACCTGCGCCGTGGAGTTTCGGAGTTTCTCAAAAACAGCGGGCTTCACCGGCCTGCGCTGCGCCTTCACGGTGATCCCCCCTACCGTTCAGGCCTGGACGAGCACCGGTTCGGCCGTGGCGCTGCGGGACCTCTGGTCGCGCCGCCAGACCACCAAGTTCAACGGCGCCTCCTACCCGATACAGCGCGCTGCCGAGGCGGTCTACACCACCCGGGGCAGGGAAGAGGTTCGGGAGCTCACGGACTACTACCTGGAAAACGCCCGGATCATCCGCCAGGGGCTGGCGCAGGCGGGGTTCAGGAGCTTCGGCGGGGAAAACGCCCCCTACGTCTGGGTGGAGGCCCGCAGGCCCTCGTGGGATCTCTTCCACCTGCTCCTGGAACGGGCCGGTGTGGTCACAACCCCGGGGGCGGGCTTTGGCGCCGCCGGCGAAGGGTTCATCCGCATCAGCGGATTCAACGAACGGGAACAGGTCGAGCGCGCCATGGAGCGCATCCAGGCCGCACTCGCATAGATCGATCCCCGGGGCTGCGGACCCTGAACTCCGCAGCCCCTCGGAAAAAGGACGAAGCCATGACGATCTTCCCCTCCCCCCGGGAGGTCGAACATTTTTCTGCCCTCCTCCCCCGGGGGGGAACCGTCCTGGCAGCAGGCCCCGTCCCGGGCGCCCTCAAGCGGGCTGTGCGCCGCCAGCAGGGGCAGCTCACCCTCCTGGACGCCCCTCAGGGCCGACAGCTCCTGGAGGCAGACCAGGTGATCGCCCGACAGGGCCTCCCCGACCTTCTCTCGGTCCACTACCGGAACGAGGAGGATGAGATCCTGGCGGCCCTCTCCCGGGCCGTCAAAACGGTACGCCTCCGGTTCACCCCGGAAGACCCCGAGGTCGCACTCCGGGCAGTCCTCCGGCTGGAACGGCTGGGAAGGTACCTCCACAACTTCTCCCTCGACGAGACCCACCGGCTGGTCCTGCGCGGCCCCTGGTGGACCCGGCAGGAGCTTCTGGAATACCTCCAGGAGATCCCCCCCGAGGGGCCCCGGGGCTACATCTACGCCAGGCTCACCCCCGGAGAAGGTCTCCCCGGCCAGGAAAATCGATGAAAACATTGCACCCTTCCCCTCCGGGCGCTACAATACCCCTCCTATGGACGATCTGGAACAACTTTTTCAGAAGGCCCTGGAGGCGCGCCGGAAGGCCTACGCGCCCTACTCGGGCTTCAAGGTGGGAGCTGCCCTGCAGATGGAAGGCTCGGGGGAGATCATCACGGGGTGCAACGTGGAGAACGCCAGCTACGGGGCCACGGTCTGCGCCGAACGGAACGCCCTCTTCACGGCCATCGCCCGCTACGGGGAGATCCGGGTCGCCCGGATTCTGGTCGTCACCGATGCCGACCCCCCGGCGGTGCCCTGCGCGCTCTGCCTCCAGGTGATCCAGGAGTTCTGCGCCCCCACGACGCCGATCCATCTGGCTCATCTGCAGGGAATTGCTCGTACCCTCACCCTGGGAGAACTGCTCCCCCATCCCTTCTCGACTTTTTCCTGAAGGGCCCTCGTGCTCCTGAAGAGGCCTCGTGTTCCGGGTGTTCGGAAACTTTGTGGAGCCCCGGGCTACGGAGACGGCCCCTCTGTGCCGATGAGAAGATCAGGGAGGAGTCCATGAATCGAAGAAGAGCCCCGTTTTTTCTGATCTCCAGCGTCATCGTGGCGATGGCCGCCCCCGCTCTCCTGGCGGGAGAAACCCGGCCCGGGGAAAATCCCCCACCGGCAGAAACACCGGCCCGGACAGAAGAAGCGCGGCAGGAGGTCTTTGCTCCCTTTGTATCGCGGCTCCGTGTCGCTGTCCGGGACCCCCAGATCCGCCTCACCTGGCGAGACTCGCGGGACCTCCCGGGCGGGAGCTACCGTATCTACCGCCATACCCGAGAGATCACCCCCGACACCTTCGCCGGGGCCCGCCTGGTGCACACCGCGCCCGGGGGAGTAGAAACCTACCTGGACACCCCGCCCGAGGTGGGGTCCTATTTTTACGCCGTGGTGGCTGTGGACAGGGAGGGACAGGAATACCCCGTCTTTGTCCCCTTCAGGAACAAGACGATCCGCCCCGTCCGGATCTCCCGGCTCGACACCGAAGAGGATCGGGCCGCCCGCGTCTACGACCTGGTGGCGCGCCCCCAGGACGCCGTGGTGGTCCTTCGCTTCAGCCCCTCCCGGGGAGAACGGGAACTGGCGGTCTACCGCAGCCTGGAACCCCTGCTGGAGCAGTCGGATCTGGCCGGGGCCACCCTGCTGGAACGCATCGACAGCAACACCCGGCGGTTCGTCGATCATGCGATCCCCGGCGTGGCCTACTATTACGGAATCTTCGACACCTCCCTGGTGGAGCGGGGCACCGTGGAGATCGTTCCCGGCGCAAACGTCCTCACCGAGGCCGTGCAGATATCTCTCGGGGAGCGTCCCTCGCCCCAGCTGCGTCTGACGAGCCCTCCGAAACGGCCCGCGCCCCTGCCCATGCTGGAGCTCTCCAGCCAGGCCGTGCCGGGGAGCCACCGCCTGATCGTCCGGGAACTCCCCCACCAGGGACGCCCCCAGGAGCTGAACCCCGAGACGGAACGAATCCTGGCACGCCTTCTGGAGGGAGCCCCCCGGGAAGAACCCTTCAGCCCGAAACCGAGAATCCTGCCCCCGGAACGGGACCCCGCAGCGGAGGGGACGGAGCGGACAGTTGCCCAGGTCATTACCGAACATTTCGAGCGGGGCGACTACGCCGGCACCACAAAACTCCTGAAAAACCTTCTGGAGCTCCCCCTGAGCCAGGATCTGGAGGCACGGGTACGCTTCTATCTGGGGCAGTCCCTCTACTTTGACGGGCGCCGGGAACCGGCGTTCGCGGAGTTTCTCCTGGCTTCCCGGGGAGATCTCTCCCAGGAGGTGCGCCCCTGGACCGAAGGAATCCTCCGGAGGCGCGCCTTCCAGGGCCGGGCAGAACTCTGACTCCTGGCCGCCCGACCTTCTCCGGGGACGCCACGCCTTCGGGTCGCCTCCGGTGGCACACCTCGAGTGACCTTTCCCGGACCTGACTCCCCGGGGCTCCGGGGACACGCTCCGGGGGCGCTAGCGGTTCTGTTCGATCTTCATGGAAAGGGAAATCCTCCGGGACTCACCGGGGGAAAGGTTCAGGGGCCAGCGGAAGACGCTGCAGTTCGACTGGTAGAACCAGTGGAGCCGATCACCCAGGAGACCCACGGCTTCCACGGGGAAGCTCCACAGATCGGGCCGTTCCGAGGGATTAACCTGGATTCGTGTGCTGTTCCGCAGATCGTGGAACTGGATATCCGATACCCCCTGGAGCTCGGTCATATCGGGGGCGATCTCCTGCCGCAGCCTCCCCTGACGCACGTGCAACCGGAGGCTGTCCACCTCCAGGGAATGGAAGGAGAGATTAAGCTCCACGGCAAAGGCCGCCTCGAGCGTCTCCATCCCGGTGTTTTCGATCTCGTACTCCACCTCGATACGGTTCTTTATGAACCGGTACCGCTTTTGCAGGGTTAACTCTACCAGGGTATCTTCCGTCCGGCAGGTTCCCAGGAAGGTCACGGCGTTGTGGTCCTTGTCCAGGGAAGCGATCCGGTACTCCAGAGAGGAGATGTCGCAGAGCGACCGCCGGTCTCCCCGGGCGAACTGCGAGGCCCTGTTCTCGGGCAGCAGAAGATGATCCACAAAGCCGGCCCTGGGCCAGCGATCGTACCCCGCCGTTACGGTGGCCTCGTCGTGAAAATCCTCGGGACACCGCTGGAAGGTATCGAGGTAGTTCCAGTTCCTGCTGATCCAGTCCAGCTCGAAGAGGCGGGCCCCAAAACGGTGAAGGTAGGCGTTTATCTCGTTCCCCTGGTACAGCACCTCTTCGCGGCCGTCGAGATCAACATCGACCCGGGAGATGGCGGGAATGAAGATTCCCCGCTCCCGGGTCGTCTTCTCCGCCTCAATCAGCGCCGCATAGGTGGCTTTTCGCAGGTTTGCCCGGTATATTCCCCCGGAGTTGTTGGGCCAATAGGCAAAATGGCTCTGCCCGCGCCACAGCTCCTCGCGGGCCGTCATCTTCCGGTACTTGTCCCCCCGAATCTGGTTTACCAGCACATGGGTGTGCTGCATCCGGGCGTAGAGGCGCGCGCTCTCGGGATACATCTCCATGATCGAGCGGAAACTGCTCTGCTCTGCCCGGAGAGCGCTCTCCTCTTTTACGGCGCCGGCCTGGACAACTTCCTCCTGGACCGTCCCTTCCTGACCGTGCTCACCGGGGGTGAGCTTCGGCAACCAGTCCATGAGAGCCGCCACGGTGCTGGCCGGGGCGTAGGCCCGGTCCACGGGCCGCTCGTTCTGGAGGATCCGACCCGGCACATCCACGTGTATCCAGTCCCGGTTTGCCGTGACCAGATCCAGGAACCGCTCGTACCAGACCATGGCAGAGGCTGACTGGTCGGGAGTATACCCCGCCCGGATCCCGTCGAACATGAGGGCCACCAGGGGCTTCAGGGCAGAACCGCCGGCCCCCTTCCTGACGGGGTTGGCCTCGCGCACCCCCTTCAGGAAGGCGATCACCTGCTCGGGAGTCTGCTGAAAGAGGGTCTCGCTCATGCCGTGGGCCACGGGAAGGACGATCAGGGTCTTTCCCTGATCCTCGGTGAGGACGGGCCAGAACTGCTTCTCCGGGGGGAGCGCCCCGCCGAAGACCGATTCCCGCAGGAGCACATAATCGAGCCCTCCCGTGTTCAGACTGGCGGCGATACGCTGGTCCCAGACGCTCTCGGGTACCCAGGCTCCCCGGGGTCGTCGGCCAAAACACTTGCGCACGTGCGTGGTCATCCGCTCGATCTGGCCGATCCTGTCCGTCTTGGGAATCAGGGGCAAGAGCGGTTCGAAGAAGGCCCCTCCCAGGAGCTCTACCTGCTTCCGCCGAACCATCTCCATCAGGACATCGACAAACTCGGAGTGATGCTTCTCCAGCCACTCCAGAAGAAGCCCCGAGTAATAGAGTGTAAAGTTCAGATCTCTCCTGTTGTAGAGGAGCTTCAGAAAGGGCTTGATGCCGTACTCGTACTGCGCCCTCTGGTCGGCCTCGGAGAGATCGAGGATCTGGCTATTATGGGAACCAAGAATGAGGTTGATCGAGCTCATAACATCGAGCGAAGTGTACTCTCTCCTCCTTTACCGTGCAACCCAACCAGACCGTGCAACCCAACCAGATCTCGTACCCCGACGATACCGTGCACCCCGGCCACACCGGGAACCCCGCGCACCACAAACCGGCCGGTGCCCGCGCATCCGGGGGGCACCGGACACAGCGCCCTCACCACAGGGGATGTACAAAGGACGCCAGAAGACCATCGATCTGCTGAAGCGCCAGGGCAAAGGCCGCCACGGCCAGGAGCACCACCACCTCTCCCCGCAAGACCCGGGGAAGGCGCAGTCTCCTGAGGCGATCCGCCACAGCAGCGACGGGCACCAGCGCACACAGAAGCCCCACCCCCGCCGCCGCAGCCACAGCGGGCATCAGCCGGAGAGAATCAACCTCGGCGGCGATCGCCATGGGAACTACAAAAAGCGTACTGTTGAAAAAGACCACCGGAAGAGCCCGGCACCAGCGCTCCCGCGAAAAGGGAGCCACCCACGACACCAGGGCGAGCCCCGCGCTGGACGAAAAGGCCAGCACCCCCAAGAGAGCGAGCGTTGCCAGATACTCCAGGGAGAGGGGAACCAGCACAAACCTGAAGAGAACCCCGTAGATCAGGGAGACCCACACCAGAGCAAAGGTTATGGCCAGGGAGAAGAGAAAACTCTGACGAACCGATCGAACCAGCTCGGGCAGGGGCCAGGGCGCCAGAAAATGAACCAGCACAACGTTCTGCGCCACCGCTGCGGTCAGCAGCAAGGCTCCAAATCGCATCGTCACCCTCTCTCCTTCTCCGGGGAGTTCCCCCGAACCGACACTTTATTTACCACAATGCGCCCCAGGGCGAGCAGAAAAAGACCAAACGCGACCGAGTGAGCGGGCTTGAAGCCCCCCTGGATAACGGGAATACGCATAACCGATAATATCACAAGCCCCAGGAGAAAACCCACGGCCAGACCCGTCGCCCGGGAGATTCGCTCCGTGGCAGACTCTTCCCGGCGCCGCCCCTCCCGCACCGGCCAGAGCATCACCCCCGAGACAGCGATGGATCGGAACAGATACAGCCCCCGGGTGGGCAAGACAATACCGGCCAGAGCGAGCCCCAGCTCGGTCAGGGAGATCAAGGTTCCTCCCGTGAGCAAAACCACCAGAAACGAATAATCAGGAGGAAACCAGCGCTCGAGGAATGCCGCGAGCGCGTGGGTAAGAACCACCAGAAGCGGGACCGCCAGGGCAAAGAGAGCCGTCATATACCAGGACTGGCTCGCAAACAGGGCGATGGGCAGGGCCAGAGGGGTCACCCAGAGCGGGTTGCCCTCGGCTATCCCTCGTACAATATCTCGGTTCATTCCATAGCCTCTCTTGTCCGGACGATATCCTGCCGGGCGAGCAGCAACGCCTGCTCGATGGCGCGCCGTGTCCAGGTTGCTCCAGTCAGCCCGTCCAGAGTCCCCCGGGAGAGGCGGTGCTCCAGATAGGGCCCCTCGTAGCCCCGGAAAACCAGAAACCGTTCCAGGGACAGATCCTCCCGAAGATACAGAAGAAGATCCATTCGGGACTGATATCCCCGCGCTGCGGCGCGAATCACCACCCCTCCCGTGGAAGGCACATCCCAATACTCCCGGCCCTCCAGAGTCACCCCTGGTGTTGCCCGATCAGCACCGNCGGAGACCTCCTGGAGAGCCCGGGCCAGCGCCCGGGCCTGAACCCGGGCAACTCCAGGCTCCAGAGCGAGATNGGCAACCACCACAACCAGGGCTGTCCCCAGAACCAGGGCCAGCGCCTTTCCCGTTCGTTCCAGCGACTCTCTCACCGCCGCCTCACCCTGCACACCAGATTGTCCACGAGGGGAACAAAGAAACCGGCGATAAAGATCGATGCCGTTGCGGGGATCGCCACCTGCCGGGAGATCCAGAAGAGCGCCGCAAGCGCCCCCGCCAGCACGCCGAAGAAGGCCATCCCCCCCCAGGAAGCGGGCCTGCTCCCGGGGTCCGCCAGCAGAAAGACAAGGACGAAGACCGCGTTGGTCATGAAGAGCGCCTGGAGCGGATCGCCCCCGNCCANCCCCTCTCCCTGGGGGAGCCCCCCCAGGAGCCATACCAGCCCCAGATAGGAAACCAGGAAGAGCAGAGAGGTGACCACAGGGGAAAGATCCTCACCAAAGACGATCATCGCCCCCAGCAGGGAGGGCCAGACCAGGCCGGCCGTCAGGGAAGACCCGTGAAGCGCCGTTTCTCCCAGAACGAGACTCCAGGCCTCGCCAGGAACCCTGACGCCCAGGGGCTCCAGCAGAACCTGCTCCAGCGAGGGCACCACCCGGGAGATCAGCCCCGGGAAAAAGGAGAAGATCCCCGATCCGCCCGCCTCGAGGATCACACCCGTCCCGGGAATCAGGGCACCCGCCAGGGCGATCCCCACCAGGGCCGGGTGCATCCAGTAGCGGCCCGGCCCGCCGAAGAGCCAGACNCCGGCAAANACCGTGAGAAGCGAGGCCAGGGTCGCGATCACGGGGTCCACCGAAACGGGCAGGAGCGCAGCCACCACCAGCCCCAGATACACCGACCGCCCCTCCGAGGGAAGGGTCGGCTGGCCCGAGAGGAGCGCCGCCGCGAGCAAATCGGCCAGCACGGCCCCCGTCACGGCGGCCACCACCAGGATCAGCGCCGGAAGCCCTNCCCGCATCACCCCCGCAGCAACGGGGATAAAGGCCGCCACGGAGAGCCTCCAGTAGAGACCGTGCACGGTGAGATACCGGAAGGAATGAGGAAACTGCGGAAGCCCTGCTGCGGCCGGCGCACCTGCCTTATCGCTCATAATAACCCCTCTGCTGCTCCCTGCCGGATTCCCGGCAGGATTCTGCCTTTCATACTTCCCTTGTTTCTGACCATCATGCCTTCTCTCGCTGTCCCCTGCGCAGCGCGATCTTGCCGCGCCGCAACCGCTCTACCAGGGGAATCCGGGAAGGGCAGACGTGGGCACAGAGACCGCATTCGACGCACCGCTCCAGATCGGCCTCCACCTCCGCCGGAGCCTCCCCGGCAAGGCCGTTGCATACCTGAATCGGGAAAATTCCCGCCGGACAGGCCCGCAGACAGGCCCCGCAGGAGAGGCAGGGCATCTCCACACCGGCCCGGACATCTTCCCCGGTCAGGGCCAGAAGCGCCGGGACCCCCTTCGGGAGCGGCGCCTCGATATTGCGGACAACCCTGCCCGTGAGAGGCCCTCCGGCGATGATCCTGGCGGGCTCGCTCCTGAGCCCGCCACACTCGGCAAGTATATCGGCAATAGGAGTTCCCACCTTCACCCGCACGTGGGCAGGCCGCTCCACAGCCCCTCCCCCGACGGCCACGATCTGGTCTGTCTGGGGTTTTCCCAGAACCACCGCCTCGTAGAGAGCCAGCGCTGCGGCAGGATCGATCACCAGCAGATCCCGCACCTGGTCGCGGACNTCCCGGGGAGAGAAGACCCTCCGGTACAGCTGGTCGTGGAGGTTCGCCGGGTACCGCCGGGCCACGCGATGAAACCGGACAGTTCGCTTCCAGGACGTCCCGGAACCGGCCCGGCGCACGGCCCGGTACGCGCCGCGATCACCCCGGACGGCCACAACGTGACACTCCCCGGTTCGGGCGATCCTGGCGGCGATCTGCAACCCCGTGAAGACCTCCAGGGGATAGCGCAGGGTGATCTCCCTCCCCGCCGTAAGATAGGGCTCGGTCTCGGCCATGTCGAGAACCACCACGGGGGGCTCCACGTCCCTACCCCGCTGCAGGTAGAGATGAAGCGGCACGGGAGAACGTCCCCCCAGGATAATACCGGCGCTCCGCACGAGAGACGTCAGCTCCCGGGGCTCCAGATCTTCCCAGGGCGACCCCTCCCGCTGTCGACCCAGACGGTCGAACTCCCCCGACAAATCGATCTGCACGGCGAGGCTCCTGGTACCGTCCAGGAGCTCCGTCGTGCCCACCGTAGCGACCCGACCGGGAACGGGAGCGTGCACGGGAAGCGCGAACCGCCCCGAGCCGTCGGCGAGGAGCATCTCCTCCCGCACCAGGTCCCCCCGGCGCACCAGGGGAGAAACCAGGCTACCCGCGTGCTGTTGCAGGGGAACCACGCATACCGCCGGTACCGCGGCGTTCCAGAACCCCCCTTCCAGTTGCCGCTCTTCCCGTAGCGGACGAATTCCACCGATCCCGTTCCTTCTGATGGCGAACCCCCTGATAGTCATTCCTCCATTCCCCGATACCCCGGTACCGCCAGAATCCATAGCGTCTATTCCGGGTTCCGCAGGGCGAGCCCAACCGTACCAAGCCGACTCCCGTAGGGCAAGCGCATACCGCACACAAGAACGGCCAGTCCCGCAAGAAAGGCAAGAAAAGCCCACCCCGCCCGATCGTGGGGGACGGGACGGAGCGTCAGCTCCCGGGGAGCGATCACCGTCTGCGGCCCCTCCAGGGTAAAAAGCCCGTACACCGACCGGGCAGGAGGCACCCGTTGTGCCTCGAGCCAGCTCTGATCGAAGACAAGCCTGGTCTCGGAAAAATCGAGAACGCGCCCCCCCTCCCGGGTGAAACGGGTGATCTCGATCCGGTCCCCCGGCTCGGGCACCGAAAAATCCCCCCCGTAGAGCAGCGACTGCTGGTACCGGCGGTGGGCCAAATACCCCGCCACGGAGAGAGGATACTCCCCGGGAGGAAACTCCTGCGCCAGAGCGAAGACCTGCCACGCCCAGACCAGATTCTGATCGTTCCCCGAGTCACCCCAAGAGATCCCCTCCGTCCCTCCCGGAAGCTGGGAGGGAACGGGGATAACCAGCGCCCCCTCCCGGGGAGACCGCACCTGCCCGGCAAAGAGGGAATTCCCCAGGAGCGAACCGGCCGGGGGGGAAAATCTCCCGGCCCCATCCAGCACNGGGAGGATCAGGGGCCCCGCCAGAGCGAGAAGAATAACACCCCCCGCCGTCACCCGAAGCGCCACCCCACGGGGCGCGCCCCGTCCGGGCAGGATCGGCCGGGGAATAAAAACCGGATGCTCCCGCCGCGCACCCCTCCAGGCCCCGACAAAAAATGCCAGGAGCCACACAAAGCCCAGCGCGAGAAAAAAGAGAAGAAACGACAGCCCGGCCCCGGTAGCACGATACCTGCCAAGGGTCACGGCCGTCGCGATCAGCCCCGCCAGGATCGCCGCCAGGGAGAGACGGAGAAACGCCCCGTCCCTGACCGGAGAAACCCCGTAATAGAACCACTCCTCCTCCCGTGGAAACGCCCGGTCCTGCCACACCGTCCAGGCGAGGAAGAGGAGCACCGCACCGGCCTCCTCCACGGGACCGGCCCCGAGACCGTGCAGAACGGTCACCCCCCCTGCCAGCACCACGGGCCACCAGCGCCGGCGAACAAATACCAGCGCCGCCAGGGAAACCAGCACCGAGGGCAGGCCCGCGAGGGGGGATGGCGCGCGGCCGGCACCGGCGATCTCCACGGGAAGCCCCTCAAGGACATCCATAATTTCTTTTCTTGCCCTGAAACGATCTTCCCTGGAGCGATGTTCCCCGAACCGGTCGCCCCGGGGACGCTCCCCCCCCTCCCCTGAATCGCCCGCTTCCTGGCTCCCTCGGGGAGAAGAATCCCCGGAGGGAAGAAAGACCAGCTCCAGAGGCTCTCCATCGAGGCTCCCCCGGAAGAGGTCGGGCAGGGCCCTCATAAACGGATCAAAACGGGGATCGCCTGTGTCGAAGCGGGTGGCCAGCTCTGCCACCGGAACCTGACTCTTCTTGAAAAAGTCCTCCACCTCCACCGTGGCGGTATAGCGGTCCAGCGGAGGCTTTCCCGCAGCCAGAAGGCGCTCCCGCACCTCCTGGAGGTCTTGCCCTTCCGGAACCAGGAGAACCTCGAAGGACCGCCAGGGAGTAGCCATGGCGTGCGTATCGCCGGGAGAAGTCCGCATCATCGCCGCCGAGAGGAGCAGAATCAGGAACGTTACCAGGAGAATCCGGATCACCCCGCGTCGGGGGGCTCCCTGGTGGACCAGCCTGAATCGGACCGTGTCAGACCAGGTGGTGTCAGGCCGGGTGGTATCAGGTCGGGTGGAGCAAAACCGGGGCGTGCTTGATCGGGGCGTGCCGGAAGAGGCCATGCTAGGACGGGCCATATCAAAGGAGAACGAACCCTGTGGCGATAACAAACCCCAGGAGCGCCCCCACACAGACCTCGGAGAGGGTGTGGCCACTCACCTCCTTCACCGGCGAGAAGGGGACGTCCAGTTTTTCCGACACCTGCCGTCCCAGACGGTTCAGGGCCTGGGCCTGAAGGCCCGAGGAGCGGCGCACACCCAGAGCATCGCGAATGGTGAGCCCCCCGTAGAAGAGCGCGAAAACGAAGAGCGGGGAATGGGCCCCCTGGGAAAAACCGATCGCCGTGGCCAGCCCCGTCACCAGGGCAGAATGGCTCGAAGGCATTCCGCCGGTCTTCCAGATAAAGACCGCCACCATATCCCGGGACCCCCGGGTTTTTCCCCGACCGTAATCGATTACCATTTTCAGAAACTGCGCGAGAAACCAGCTGAAAAATCCCGCAAGGAAGATCCGGCTCGAAACGAGATCGTAGAGGTAGTGCAATGACGGATTACGCACCGGAAGAGTTTCACCGCTGTATCTGCCCTTTGTCAAGTCTGCCCGAAGCGGCTACAATCGCCCCATGAGAACCCTCGCAGTGAGAGACGACGATCACCAGAGGAGGCTGGACCGGGTCCTGCGGAAAGCCTTCCCCCACGTGCCCCCGGGCGCCCTGGCCCGAGCGGTCCGGCAGGGATCGGTACGGGTGAACGGCAAACGCTACCGCCACAACAGCCGTCTCCAGGAGGGCGACATCATCACCACCCCCTCCTGGGAAGCACCCGCCGGGGAGCCCCGGGGGGAACCTCCCCGCNCCAGCGGGTCGCCCCGGCTGGAGGGGGACCGGATCATCGCCGGATCCCGGGAGATCCTCATCCTGGAGCAAACACCCCACCGGATCGCCCTGNCAAAACCCCGGGGCCTCCTNTCCCAGGGCCAGAGTTCCCCGGGTCAGGAATCGCTGGACCAGATCGTCCGGGAGGTTGCCCGCGCCCGGGGATGGTGGAAGGAGAGTCTCAGCTTTCGCCCCGGGCCGGTCCACCGGCTCGACCGCAACACCACGGGCGTGCAGCTCTTCGCCCTCTCGACCCGGGGGGCCCGGGAACTCAGCCAGGCCTTTCAGACCCCCGANGGGGTGATCAAGCTCTATCTCACGGTCCTGGAGGGGAACCTGGCCGAGCCGCTCCTGATAGACCTGCCCCTGTGCTACCTGAACGGAAAGCGAAAGGCCTATCCCCGGGGATCTGCCCCGGACCACTCCGGAGAAGAGCCGCTCCGCTACGCCCCCGCACAAACCGAAGTGATCCCCCTGGCCTGGGGCTCGCGTTCCACTCTGGCGGCAGCGATTCCCCACACCGGAAGAACCCACCAGATCAGGTGCCACTGCGCCGCCGCAGGATACCCCCTGGAGGGCGACCGAAAGTACCAGCCCCCNGACCGGCGCGCCGGAACTACCAGCCGGGACAGTAGCCGGGNCAGTAGCCGGGGCTCCAGCCAGGGCAGCAACCGAAACACCGGCAGCAGCGCCGGCCCCTACCGGAGCTCCCCCCAGGGTCCCGACAGATACGACCCCGGCTACATTCTCCACGCCCGAACCCTGATCATCCCCGCGATCGCCTCCTGGCGNGCCCCCCTCCCCCCGGAGGTGACCCGCCACCTGGCCAAAACCTTCGGAGACACGGAACAATTCCTGGCCCGGGCCGATACCCTGGCCTCCAGAGGTTGTGCCGGCTCATCCCGGAGCGATACAATAGAACCATGAGGCAACTCTTCTTTACCCTCTTCTGGTTCGTGCGGGGTCTTCAGGTCTACGCCCTGGTGGGAAAAAGCGGCACCGGCAAAAGCTTCCGGGCCCGGCTGGTCATGGAAAAATACGGCATTAACCTCCTCGTAGACGACGGACTCCTGATCGAGGACCAGCGGATCGTGGCCGGCAAATCGGCAAAGCGCGAGGACGCCTACATGGCGGCGGTCCGGACCGCCCTCTTTACCGAGCGGGCCCATCGGCGGGCCGTACGACACGCCATCGAGAAATCAAAATTCAGGAAAATCCTCGTCCTGGGCACATCGGATCGAATGATCTACAAGATCTGCAGCGCCCTGAAGATCCCCGAACCCAAGCGGATCATCAGAATAGAGGAGATCGCCACGGCCGAGGAAATCCGCACGGCCATCACCCACCGGACCGCCTCGGGGCGGCACGTGATACCGGTTCCCTCCATCGAAGTGCGCCGGAACTACCCCAAAATCATGGGCGACTCGATCAAGGTCATCTGGAAACGGGGACTGGGGCTGGTGCAGCGCGACAAAACCTACGAAAAAACCGTAGTCCGCCCCTCCTTCAGCACCAAGGGAACGGTCACNATCAGCGAGGCGGCTCTCACCCAGATGATCATGCACTGCGTAGCCGAAAAAACCCCGGGCCTGAGCGTGCGGCGGGTGAGCATCAGCACCGATCACCGGGGGTACCGCATCGACGTTCACCTGCGAGTCCCCTACAGACTGGAACTCAAGGGGAGCATCTACAGCCTGCAGCAGTACATCGTGGACCACGTGGAGCGCTTCACGGGCATCATCATCGACGCCCTGAACATTATCATTGATAACGTAACGGACACCCACTAGACTAAAGGAGCCGGGAGACCGGGAAACTACACATCCCCTGCAAAGGGACCGATAATTCCGGATACCGACAGTTCTGGATATGGAGGAAACCATGACCGACCGACCCGCCCGAAGAGAGACACCACCAGCCTTCGCAGCGACCCCGCTGGTGCTGGTCTTTTCCCTGCTCATCATGATCGGAGCCCTGCCCGCGCCGACCCACGGGAGCAGTCGGCCCCACCAGGTCCGCAGCGAGCACTATCTGGTCATCTCCCAAACCAGCCAGGACGAGGCCGAGCAGGTCGCAGACACCCTGGAAGCGCTCCTGGGCCTCTACAACAGGAAGTTNCGCTTCCCCCTGGAAACGCTGGAGANNCCCTTCCGGGTCGAGCTTTTCGGGAGCAGCCGGGATCTCGACCGGTTCCTCCCCGAATCCCTGGAAAGAGGCGATCACCGCTTCGTCTACCTGCACTACAGCGACCCCGCAGAGAACCTCCTGGCGGGCCTCGCCACCACCGATACCCCGGAGACAAGGCACCTCCCCCCCGCGCTGGTTCACCAGAGCTTTGTCCAGTTCTTTCGGGCCTTCGTACCACACCCGCCCCTCTGGATCAGGGAAGGCTTTGCCCTCCACTTCGAGGCCGTGCAATACGATCAGGAGTACCGAACCATCAGTTTTCGGGAGAACCTGGCCTGGCTCGACGTCCTGCACAATCTNCTGGCGGGCCGCACCGAAGGGGCCCCCATGACCCTCGAGGAGATCCTGGCAGCCTCACCCGATGAGGTGCTCCAGCGGAGCGAGGTCTTCTATCCCCAGGCCTGGGGGATGATATCCTTTCTCCTGAACGCCGGGGACCCCGAGATCAACCGCATTCTCTGGGACAGCATCAGCGCCCTCTCGGAGGAGGCCAGCCTGGAGGAGAACATTCGCCGGGTCTACCGCAGCGCCTTTCGCTGGACCGAGCAGGATCGGCTGAAGGAGGCCTTTCTGGACTACATCGGTTCCCGAAAAACCTTCCGGGGGTGGGTCGAGGCGGGGGTAGCGGCCTTTCACCGCCAGGATCTGGAAGAGGCCGAGGAAAGCTTCACCCAGGCCGCCTTCATCGAGGAGACTCACTACGTGCCGCCCTATTTTCTGGGGCTGATTCACTACCAGCGGGGGGATTACGGGAGGGCCGCGCAGTTTTACCAGCGCGCCCTCGATCGCGGAGCAGACCGGGCCACCACCCTCTACGCCCTGGCGGTAACGGCCTTCGCCGCCGACCGCCCCGAAGAAGCCGAGGAGTATCTGAAAGAGACCCTGCTTCTGGAACCGGAATACCAGGACCGGGCAGAGGAGCTGCTGCTACGCCTTCGGCGCGGGCGACGCAGCTCCTGACCCCGAGGAAGCCCGGCCGCCATTACTGCCGCCTCCCCGCCTGCGCCTTCGTCGTCGGCCTCTCCCGCCGGCGCGGCGGTCCTCGTCACTCTCGGCCGGTTCCTCCCGCAGGAGTCGCCCCTTGTTCCGGAAAATCTCCCGCAGGGCCGCCTCGACCTCCCTGTTTGCGGGGGTGACGGGCTGGAGGAACTCCTTCATGGCGTAGTAGCCCTCGCGGAAGGGAATCCGCTGCTGATCGGCAAAGGGCCCGAAATCCAGCAGATAATCGGCACAGAAGAAACAGAGCAGATCCTTACGGTCCAATCCGCCGGGGCGGTCCGCTTCACCGGACGAGGTCTCCCGTGCGCGGTCCAGGGCCGCCAGACGGTCGAGAAACTTCTGGCGATAGCGCTTGTCCGAACGGGCCAGCTCTGCCGGCACGGGCAGGATATAGCGGAACGCATCGAGTCGCAGGAGCTCACCGATGATCCCCGAAGCGGAACCGGTGGAAAGAATCTTGAAGAGTTCCTCGGTCATCCTGCTGGAGGGAACATCGGCCAGCAGAGCCCGGTCGCGCTGAATGGACCGCACCACGCGCCAGGGAAGGCGGAGCCCCCCGGCCTGGGCGTACTTCACGGCGCGAATGATTCGCACCGGATCCTCCCGGAATATGCGCGACAGGGGAATCACCGGCTGGAGCACCCTTTTGCGGATATGCTTCACACCGCCCACGTAATCGATCACCCGGTTATCGAGAGGATCCAGGAAGAGCGCGTTGGCCGTAAAGTCGCGGCGCTGCACGTCCTCCTCGATCGTACCGTAGACGTTCTTGAACCCCTCGGCCTCGCAACTGCGGAAAGTAGAGACCTCGATGATCTTGTCCCGAAAAAGGATATGCACCAGGCGGAACCGCTTGCCGATCACCCGGCTGTTCCGGAAGATCTTGCGGATCTGGGCCGGCGTGGCAGAACAGGAAACATCAAAATCCTTGGGGCTCTTGCCCAACAGAAGGTCCCGCACGGCACCTCCCACGATATACGCCTCGTAGCCGTGCTGCTGCAGCCTCCGCACCACCTTTACCGCGTCGTGGTCGATCCCCCTGGGATCAATGCCGTGGTCGGCAGCGGTATAGATCAGGGCACTCTGAATAATTTTCCCCTCGGGGGAACGGGAGTAACGTTTTCGCACCGTTCGTCTAGTCCTTTCGGGAAGGGAATTCCGGTGATTCTCCGCACCAGACTTCGCCACAATCGCCCGGGCTCGCGCTGGCCCCCGACGTCCCTACTCTCTTTCTGCCGCTCGCACCAGCCGTCCGGAACCGCCTTCGCCCAGAACACCGAGCGAGCAGGCCATCCCGAGGATCACCGGATTGTTCAATCATGAACCTGATCGTACCACAGGAAAGAGCCGGGAGGCTACACCCGTGACGCAAGACCTCCCGCGACACCGGAAAATAAATCGATATCCAAATATTTATTACCCTTACTATTTTCCCTGCTCCGGGGGATTCCCCGCCCCGCACCCCAGAAGCGAGGGAAGACCAGCGATGCTCTCGAGGACAACATCACACCTTCCCTCGAGGCTTTCCCGGCCCAGAGCGCCCGTAAGCACCCCCACAACCAGCGCCGCTCCGGCATCCCTGCCCATGGTCAGATCGTGCCAGGTATCACCCACCACCGCCACGGCACCGGAAGAGACCCCCGCAGCGCGGCCAAACTCCTCCACCACCGCCGGATCGGGCTTCTTTGCCCCTCCACTGTCGTAGCCCGCCACCCTGACAAAGAACGATTCCAGCCCAAACCTCTTCAGGGTGGCCCGAGCCGCCGCCTCGGAATCACTCGTGGCCAACCCCAGAGGATAACCCGCGCGGCGGAGCTCCCCAAACAGCGCGGAAAGATCACAAACCGGCACGGACGCCCCGGGCCCCAGGTCCGAACTGGCCCGATCGATACGTTCCTGGAGCTCCGCGAGAGAAAATCCCTCTGCCAGAGGACGCCAGGCCCGGGCGATATCACCGGCGTTACCCGCCGCAATCGGCCCATCGGGGGCAAAAACATCCTCCCCGGGGTCGTAGCCGGCAGCGCGCAGAAGATCTTCCGAGAGCACTCGATCTCCCCGGGAAACATCCAGGGAAACCCGCTCCATCACGGGGATCCAGGTCCTGCGGAAATCGAAAAGGGTCCCGTCCTTATCAAAGAGAACAGCTCGAACATCTCTGGTTTTCATGATTTTTCCTCATGGATTATTGACGATTTTCGGTCCATACTATACCCGAAAGGGGGGGCTAAACACGCCCGCCCCGATCTGGTATGCTTTGAACTCAATGCATTATAGGGCATTGCTTCAGCAAAGAGAAGGCGTCTCTTTGCCTTTGTCCCTATCTTGATTTCGCAGACCCGTGTTCATAAAAGGAGTTATTACATGAGAACGAAAGCACGATTGGTTACCACAGCGATCATGGCTGCCCTGGCAGCAACCGTGATCATCGCGGGGTGCCAGGCCCGGGAGGATGAAGCAGACCAGCTCGTCACCCTCAGGGTGGCGGTTTCCAACTTCCCCAACTCCCTGGACGCATCGATCGCCGCCGAGCGGAACGCCCAGAACGTGGCGTGGCAGATGTTCGACAGCCTGGTCTGGGCCAACGATGACAACATTATCGAGCCCGCCCTGGCCGAATCCTGGGAGGTCTCGGAGGATGGTACGGAGTACATCTTTCACCTGCGGGAGGGAGTCACCTTTCACAACGGCGAACCCTTCAACGCCCAGGCCGTGGTCTACTCCTGGGAACGGGGGAAACGCCCCGTCATGGAGTGGAGCGACCGCTGGGCCCGGGCAGAAGTGGTGGAAGCTCTCGACGAGTACACCCTGCGCATAACCACCGAGGAGCCGGATCCGCTCTTCTTGAGCGTCATGGCCCAACACTGGAACATCGTCCCCCCCCTCTACACCGAAGAAGCGGGCGACGACGCCTTTGGCGAAGCTCCCGTGGGAACGGGGCCCTTTCAATTTGTGGAGTGGGTTCGGGAGGACCGGATCGTCCTGGAACGCAACCCCGACTACTGGCGCATGGGCCTGCCCAAGGCGGACCGCGTAATCTACCGCCCCATACCCGAGGCCTCAACCCGCATGGCGGCGATCCAGACGGGTCAGGTTGATATCGTCAGCCGCCTCACCCACGAACAGGCCGAAGCGCTGGAGTCCGTCTCGGGCGTAACCGTGGTAACCTACCCCATCGACCGGGTCTTCTACATCGCCTTCAACAACCTCACCTCGGGCGTGGGAGAGCCCACCGAGGATGCCCGGGTACGACGGGCCATGAACTACGCCGTGGACCGCCAGGCGATCATCGACAGCCTCTTCGGAGGACGGGCCAGACTCGCCACGGGGCTCATGACCGAATCGAACCTGGGGTACAACCACTCCATCGAGCCCTACCCCTACGATCCCGACAAGGCCCGACAACTTCTGGCAGAGGCGGGCTACCCCGAGGGCTTCAGCATCGGCTTCGCCGCTCCCAGCGGAGCCTACACCAACTTTGAACAGGTCGCCGAAGCGGTCCAGGGGTACCTGGCCGATGTGGGCATCCGGGCCGACCTGGACATCATGGAATCGGGGCGCTTCTGGGATCTGGAAGGGGAAAAACAGCTTCCTCCCCTCTTTGGCGACAGCTGGTCCGAGCGGTCCGGAGAATCCCTGCCCCGTCTGAGAGGAGCCCTCGACGGCTGGGACGCCAGCTTCTCCGCCTGGAGCGATCCCGAAATCGACCGGTACCTGGACCTCATCTCCGTGACGATCGATCAGAACGAGCGGGCCCAACTGTACAAGGATCTTCATTCCTATATGTACCAGGACCCTCCCTTCATCTACCTCTACGTGCCGGAAACCTTCGAGGCGACCCGGGATAACGTGGTAGACTACCGGCCCCGGGCTGCCGAGGATTATTTCCTTATGTTCACCACGCTTCGCTAGGCTCATAGTATACTACGATCCGGCACGGCCGGCCTCGTGAGAGGCCGGCCTTCTTATCCCCATTTCAGGAGAACCTATGCAACGGTACCTTTTATCCAGGCTTGTCCAGTCGATCCTTCTCATGATCGGAGTCCTGGTTCTAGTCTTTTTTATCGTGCGCCTCACGGGGGACCCGGCGCGGCTCATGATGCCCCGGGACGCCTCTCCCGAGGAGGTTGAGGTCTTCCGCGAGGCCATGGGATTCAACGAACCCCTGCACCACCAGTTTTTTTCCTATCTGCGGGGTGCCCTGCGGGGTGATTTCGGACGATCCCTTCACTATCGCTCCCAGGCGATGCCCCTGGTCATCGCCCGCCTCCCGGCAACCCTGGAGCTGGCNCTGGCGGCACTCCTCTTCGCCCTGGCGATCTCGATCCCCCTGGGCATCATCGGGGGCTCCCGCCCGGGGAGCATCTGGGACACCCTCTGCCGCGCAGTCGGCCTGGTAGGGCAAACGGTTCCCAATTTCTGGCTCGCCCTGATGCTCATCGTCTATTTCTCNGTGCAGCTCCAGTGGTTCCCCACCTTCGGGAGGGACGGGATCCGTTCGCTGGTGCTCCCCGCAATCGCCCTGGGCTTCTTCCCCCTGGGAAAGTTCACCCGTCTGGTACGATCGGCGGTTCTGGAAGTAAAAAGCGAGGACTACATCAGAACGGCCTACAGCAAGGGGCTGCTGGAACGGAAAATTCTCTCGCGCCACATCTTCCGAAACGTGGCGATCACCCTGGTAAGTATCGTGGGGGTTCAGTTTGGCTACATGCTGGGCGGTTCCATCTATATTGAATCGATCTTTGCCTGGCCCGGAATCGGCCGGATGATAAACGAAGCGGTTCAGGCACGGGATTTTCCCCTGGTCCAGGCTATCGCCGTCTTCAGCGCCGGCTTTGTGGTGCTCCTGAACCTTCTCACCGATGTGGCCTACGCGCTGATTGACCCGAGGATTCGCTATGAAGATTAATACCCTTGACGACACCGGTCTGCGATCACCGGTGGCACGCTTTTTCAAACTGATCTGCCGCGACAAGGCAGGGCTGGCGGGAGTCATCCTCTTTGCNCTGATCCTGACCACAGCAGCCCTGGCTCCACGGATCGTTCCCCACGACCCCCTCCAGCAAAATCTCCGGGCAAGCCGTCTGCCCCCGGCCTGGCAGGAGGGAGGAACCTGGGAATACCCCCTGGGAACGGACAACCTGGGCAGGGACATGCTCAGCCGCATCATGGTGGGAACCCGGGTCTCCCTGACGGTGGGATTTCTGGGCGTTGTGATCGCCGCAACCATCGGAATGGTCCTGGGAATGATCGCCGGCTACACCGGAGGACTCACGGATAACATTATAATGGGGGTGACCAACCTCTTTCTGGCGATCCCCTATCTTCTTCTGGTGGTGGTGGTAGCCTCGGTGCTGGGGCGAAGCCTGACGAACGTGATCCTGATCTTCGGGTTTACCAACGCCCCGCTCTTTGTCCGGATCACCCGGGGNGAGGTGNTGCGAATCCGCCAGTCGGGGTACGTGGAATCGGCCATCAGCCTGGGCGCAACCCGGGGCCGCATCCTGGTGGATCATATCCTGCCCAACCTGGTGGGACCGCTCCTCACGGTGGCCACCTTCGAGATGTCGGGAATGATCTTCTACGAGGCAGGACTGGGCTTTCTGGGCCTCAGCGTCCCCCCGAGCATCCCCAGCTGGGGCAACATGCTCGCTGCCGGACGTCAGTACATCCAGTTTTCTCCCTGGATCGCGGCCTTTCCGGGGCTGGCCATCGTTGTAACATCCCTCAGCATGAACCTCCTGGGTGACTGGCTGAGAGATATCCTGGATCCCAAAATGCGACGGAGCGCATCCTGATATGAAACCAATCTTGCACGTCCAGGACCTTCGGGTCCAGTTCGACACCGTTGACGGCACAGTCCACGCCGTGAACGGTGTCTCCTTTGACCTCTTCCCCGGCGAGACCCTGGGGGTGGTGGGTGAGAGCGGGAGCGGAAAGAGCGTCTCCATGATGTCCCTCCTGAGACTCATCCCGGAACCACCGGGGAAGATCGTTTCCGGCACCGCCCGCTTCTGCACGGGCGATACCGACATGGATCTGCTCACTTTGAACCGGAAGGAGATGGCCCGGGTCCGGGGAAACCGGATCGGCTTTGTCTTCCAGGACCCCCTGAGTTCACTGAACCCCCTCATGACGATCGGGAGACAGATCGAGGAGTCCCTGGAGCAGCATACCGATCTCACGGGACCAGCCGCGCGGAAGCGGGTGCTCTCGCTCCTCGAGCAGGTGGGAATCCCCGACCCCGAAGCGCGNTATCGCAACTACCCCCACCAGTTCTCGGGGGGGATGCGCCAGCGGGTGATGATCGCCATCGCCATCGCCTGCGATCCCGACATCATCATCGCCGACGAGCCCACCACCGCCCTGGACGTGACGGTCCAGGCCCAGATCGTGGATCTCATGAACCGCCTGGGCAAGGAACGGGGAATCGCCGTGATCTGGATATCCCACGACCTGGGCGTTGTGGCCGGGATCGCCGACCGGGTGATGGTGATGTACGGAGGAACCGTGGTCGAANGNGGCCCGGCCGATCCGGTCTACTCGCACCCCCGCCACCCCTACACGGTGGGGCTGCTGGGAGCCCTGCCCAANCTCCACGAGAACACCCCCGAGCTGGTNGATATCACGGGAACCCCGCCCGATCTCTACGCCCCGCCCCAGCAGTGTCCCTTCGCTCCGCGCTGTCCCTGGGCGTTCCAGCGCTGTAGATCCTGGATGCCCCGTCTCTTTCCCGTAGATCTTCCTGCGGCGCTTCCCCGGGACCGGTACCAGACTCACGAGAGCGCCTGCTGGTACGATCTGGAGACGCAGGCACCCCGNCAGCTCCCGCCCGGGGAAAAGAACCCCGCCACCTCGAAAGGACGGTCATGAGACACAACGATACACCACAAGCCACAACCGGGGACGCCTTTGTCCGGGTAGAACATCTCCAGCAACATTTTCCCATCAAGCGGGGGGTCATCTTCAGCCGTCCCGTGGGCGCGATCCGCGCCGTGGATGATATTTCCTTCGANATCCCCCGGGGAGAAACCCTGGGGCTGGTAGGAGAGAGCGGGTGTGGAAAATCCACCACCGGCAGGAGCATGTTGCGNCTCTACGANCCCACCGCAGGGGAGGTCACCATCGACGGGGTTTCCATCACCGGCCTTTCCCGGGAGGAGCTTCGCCACGCCCGCCCCAGAATGCAGATGATCTTTCAGGACTCCTATTCGTCGCTGAACCCGCGCCACTCCGTGGCAAAGATCATCGCCGAACCGCTGGTGATCCAGAACAGGGAGACCCCCGGGGCGATCCGCACCCGCGTAGCCGATCTGCTGGACATGGTGGGGCTCGACCCCGACCACGGGAAACGGTTTCCCCACGAGTTCTCGGGAGGNCAGCGACAACGCGTAGGTATTGCCCGCGCCCTGGCGCTGAACCCGGAGTTTGTCGTCTGCGATGAACCGATATCAGCCCTGGACGTGGCGATCCAGGCCCAGGTAGTGAACCTCCTGGTCCGGCTCCAGCGGGANCTGGGGCTGACCTATCTTTTTATCGCCCACGACCTGAGCATGGTCCGTCACATATCCCATCGCATCGCCGTGATGTACCTGGGAAAGATCATGGAACTCGCCACCTACGACGAGCTCTTCCAGAACCCGCTCCATCCCTACACCCAGTCGCTGATGTCGGCCGTGCCGATCCCCGATCCGGAGATCGAAAAATCCCGAACCCGGCTCCTGCTGAAGGGGGATGTACCGAGCCCCGCATCTCCCCCTCCGGGGTGCGTCTTTTCCACACGTTGCCCCTTCGCAACGGACCGATGCTCCCGGGAGGTTCCCCAGCCACGACAGCTCCGCCCCGAACACACCGTGGCCTGCCACAACGTGGACGACCCCACGACGGGTCCCCGAATTGGCCAGACCGGGGAAGAGATCGTGGCGAGCCTTCGCAAAGCCTCAACGGGCGGGCCCGACCGGACCTTCCCCTGACCGGGAGAGTACAGCCCGGCCGGGTTTCCCCGCCTCGCTGGACAAAAAAATCCCCTGCCCGATTTCTCGAGCAGGGGATCCTCTTCAGAGACGTTCCCGCTGATCAGGCCCGATAAGCCCGGAGCGACTCCATCTCGAACTCGAGCGCAACCTCCTCGCCCGACCGGTGGACGTGGGTCTTGCCAGGACGATTGGGCTGCAGGGCGGTGATAATCCCGTCACCAAAGACGATCTTGTACTCCGTGATGGGACCCACAAAGGCCGAAACATCGATCTTTCCCGTGAGTTCCGCACCCGCTCCGGCGGACCCCGTCACCCTGATCGCCTCGGGCTTTACCGAGAGCAGAACCGCTTCACCCGAAGCGATATCCCGGGGACAGCGGGAAGCGGGAAGAACGAACTTGGCCCGATCCACCGAGATGGTAACCTTGTCGTTCTGGACATCCACCACCTCACCGTCGAGAAAGTTGGCGTTCCCGATAAAATCCGAGACAAAGGGAGTCTTCGGCTCATTGTAGATCTCTTCAGGGGGACCCTGCTGAACGATCTCGCCCTTGTTCATGATCACGATCTGGTCGGAAAGGCTCAAGGCTTCGGACTGATCGTGGGTTACATAGAGCGCCGTGATCCCCAGAAGCTGCTGAACGCGCTTGATCTCCGTCCGGGTCTGAATTCGCAGCTTCGCGTCGAGGTTCGAGAGGGGCTCATCGAAGAGGATGATGTCCGGCTTCAGCACCAGAGCCCGCGCCAGGGCGACCCGCTGTTGCTGCCCCCCCGAAAGCTCACCGGGATAGCGCTTTTCCAGCCCCACCAGGTTCACCATCTGGCTGGCCACGGCCACGTCGTGACGCATCTCCTCGCGGCTCACCCCGCGCAATTTGAGACCGTAGGCGATGTTGTCAAAGATTGTGAGGTGCGGAAACAGGGCATAGCTCTGGAAAACCATGGGCATGTTCCGCTGGAAGGGGGGCACCTGGGTGATATCCTTCCCATCCAGATGAATGGTACCCCCGTTGGGGCTCTCGAACCCGGCGATCATCCGCAGGGTCGTGGTCTTTCCGCACCCCGAGGGCCCCAGGAGCGTCACAAACTCTCCCTTGCTCACACTCAGGGAGACGGAGTTCACGGCCCGGACAATTCCCCCGGAACCATCGACAAAATCCTTTACGATATCCTTCAGGACGAGATAATCGGGCTTTCTTGAATCCTTGGGGTCCGCTGCAAATTCTGCGGCAGCGGACCGATCGATCGTCTGTTGTTCCATGATATTTCTCCCTCCCGGACCCTACTGGCCCGATGAAAAGACCTGATCCCGTTTGAGACCGGTAAGCTTCATCATGATTCCGATAACGGCCATGATAATAAGAATAAGAATAAACGACATGACCGAGGCGACACCGAGACGCATGATCTCCGTCTGCGCCAGGATCAGGACCGTCACGTGGTTCCAGCGAGCCGATACGAGGAAGATGATCGCACTGATAGCGGTCATACTCCGCACAAAGGAGAAGGTGGCCCCCGCAAAAAAGGCCGGCTTTATGAGCGGCAGGGTAACGTTCTGGAAGGTTCGGGCACTGCTCGCTCCCAGGTTTGTGGAGGACTCCTCGATCTCGGGCGATATCTGCTTCAGCGCGGCGATCCCGCTCTCCACGGCGATCGGTACATGGCGGAACACATAGGCCGTCACCAGGATAAAGGCCGTGCCGGACCAGCGGAAGGGAGCCACGTTAAAGGCCAGAACGTAGCCGATACCGATGGCAGTACCGGGAATGGCGTAGCTCAGCATCGCCAGAAGGCTCATGGCATTCCGGCCGGGGAAGCGCTTGCGCATCACCAGGAAGGCGATAGCTGTCCCCATGAGCGCCGTGATGGGCGTCGCGATCAGGGCCAGGAAGATCGTGTTCCTCAGGGTAGAGAGTCCCACATCCCAGCTGTAGTTGAAATGCCGCAGGGTAAAACTCCAGTCCACACCCCAGAGCCGGACAAAGCTCCCCACAATGATTGTACCGTAGAAGAGCACCACGATCACCGTAATTCCCAGGCAGAAAACCGTCAGGAGAGCCCTCAAGGCGGGGCTCGAGTTAGGCTTGCCCCGTTTTGAGGACTTGCCCGTGATGGTAGCGTAGGAACCGCGGCCCATGATGTACTTCTGGAGGAAGTAGACCATCACCGTGGGGATCAGCAGCAGTACCGCCAGGGCAGCACCCCGGGGCAGGTTACCCATTCCGGTAAACTCCAGGTAGGCCTGAACGGAGAGAACATCGAAACTCCCCCCGATCATGATGGGGTTTCCGAAATCGGTCATGGAACTGACAAAGACCACCAGCCAGGCAGCGAGGATACCCGGTTTTGCCAGAGGAAGGGTAATGGTGCGAAACACGGTGAACCGCGATGCCCCCAGGTTCATGGCGCAGGTCTCAACGTCGGGATCGATCCCCTGGAGGATCCCGCTCAGGGTAAGATAGGCAATGGGGAAGAGGTTGATCGTCTGCACCAGAACCAGCCCCGGCAGGCCGTAGATTCCGCTCGTATCGAGCCCCAGCAGACGGGCCGTGATCAGCCCGTTGCGTCCAAAGAGCAGGATAACCGAGAGGGCAAACATGAAGGGCGGAGATATGATCGGAAGGATCGCCATGGTCTGGAAAAACCCCCGAAAGCGGATTCCGCCCCGATAGATAGCAAAGGCAAAGACAAATCCCACGATCGTTGCCAGGGTGGCCACCACAGTACCCAGAAGGATGCTGTTTGTTATGGACCGCACATAGCGCACGCGGGAAAAGAGATCCTGATATACGGCGGTCGAAAATCCCCCGTCCTGGGTAAGACTCAGACGAAAGACCGCGTAGATAGGATAAATGATAAAGAGAGCAAGCATTGCGAATATCGCCAGAATCGTTATTACGACAACAGGCTCGCGAAGAACTTGCGCAAAATCAGCACGCCGGCGAGCCCGGGCTATTGCTTGTGACGACATCGGTTCTCCTTTTTCTGGATCACGTGTACCGGATCAGGTTAACAGGTTTGGCAAGAGTTATTGTCCGGGAGCCACAGGCCCCCGGACAACAGAAAGGGAATCGGTGGCCCGGACTACTCGGTCCGTGCCGAGGCGCCGATCGTATCGTTCCACTTGTCCACCAGGCGAGCCCGCTCCTGAGCGGCCCACTCGTCGTCCTGGTCGATCACGTTCACTTCCCGGATGGGGACCGCTCCCGGTGCGAGGGGCACATCCACGAAGGGAACCACGAACTGCTCGGCGTAGAGCTTTGCAGCGGTCTCTCCCAGAGCCCAGTCGAAGAGCTTCCGGGCGGCTTCCTGCTGATCCTCGGGCCCGTTGGCGATCAGGGAGACAGCGGCAACCTCGAAACCCGTACCCTCGGGAACGGTCATGGTCATGGGATATCCCTCGGCGATCAGCCGCACGATATCGTGGGCGTACCCGATGGCAACACCCACCTCACCGATAGCAACGTTACGTCCCGGTGCGGAGCCGGAGCGGGTATACTGGGTTATGTTGCGGTCCAGCCGCTCCATGTACTCGAATCCGCCCTCTTCCCCGTGAACCTGCACCATCGTGGCAAGCACGTTGTAGGAAGTTCCCGAAGATCCGGGGTTGGCCATCTGGACCTGGTTCCGGAGCCGGGGATCCAGGAGCGCTTCCCAGGAGTCGGGAGCATCAATCCCCAGGCGCTCCATAACGTTGTTGTTACTCGCGAAGGCCAGGGGACCGGCGTAGATTCCCGACCAGTAGCCGTCGGGATCCCGGAACTGCTCGGGCATGGTAGCTGCCGGAGAGTTGTAGGGAGTTGTGAGGCCCTTGTTCTTCGCCTCGATATGACCAAGGCCCACTCCTCCGTACCAGATACTGGCCTGGGGGTTCGCCCGCTCGGCCTCGATCCGGGCCACGGCTTCTCCCGTGGAGAGACGCACCCAATCAACCTGGATACCCGTCTCCCGGGTGAAGGCAGCAAAGACGTTCCGTGCCAGCTCTTCGTCCAGGGTCGTGTACGCCGTAATCCGCTGTCCTGCTTCCTGGCGGCCTCCTGCAAAGAGCACCGTGGCGCTCATCAGGGCCACAAGACCAAGCATCATCGCTTTTTTCATGACAATCCTCCTTCAGATAATTCCGTGCAAATCGTTCACGGATGCACTATTGTAGGTGCCTCTCCGCAAAATTCACAAGGAACAATCAGGTTACAGTTACGTTAGATTTTGGTTACAGGACAGAAGATCACGAAAAAAATCATCACCAGGGGATTTCCCGGCGAGCCCCGCTACAGCCCCGGCGATCTCACCCCTCGGCAAGATAGTAGCCCATGCCGCGACGGTTCAGGATGTACAGGGGCCGCGAAGGATCGGGTTCGATCTTCTGCCGGAGACGCCGGATATTTACCTTCACCATCTCGGCACCTCCCTCCCAGTCGGAGCTGTTCCATATCCGTTCCAGGATCGTCTCCACCGCCACGGGGTGGCCCGGCGCCAGGGCCAGTAGCGAGAGCAGACGAAACTCGGTAACCGTGAGCTGCACCGCCACCTCGCCCCGAAAGACCTCGCCCCGCAGCGGATCGATCCGGAGATCCCCCAGGACCAGAGGTTCCCGAAGAAAGACCCCCTTGAGGGCTCCCCCGGGCGTCCCCTCCTGATCTTTCTGACCGGACCGCTCCCGGCCACGGGACCATTCCAGGAGCTTTTCCACCCGCAACAGCAACTCCCGGTGGTTGAAGGGCTTGGTCACATAATCGTCAGCCCCCTCTTCGAGGCCTTCCACCACCTGGTCATCCTTGTCGTGGGAGCTCAGAACCAGCACGAGGGTACCCCTCTCGTGGAGCACCCGGCAGACCTGGAGCCCCCCGATCCCGGGAAGGCCGATATCAAGAATCACCAGATCAGGGTTCCAGATTCGGGCTATCTCCAGAGCCGTATCGCCCCGACCGGCCGAGCGAACCTCATAGCCCTGATCCTCGAGGAGAAATACCAGAAGATCCACAATCGCCTGTTCGTCGTCCACCACCAGAACGCGCGCCATCTTTTCACCGCCCATGGGGTTCATCCTTTCTCATCCGGCTCCGGGGCCGATTCCGGAGTCGGCTCCAGGGGAAGGGTGAAGGAGACCATCGTCCCCAGACCGGAGGCCGTAGTAACATAGACCTTTCCCCCGTGGCGCTCGATCACGTTTCTCACGATGGCGAGCCCCAGCCCCGAACCCTGGAGAGATGCATCCGCCTGGGGCTCCTCCTGATAGAACTCCTCGAAGATCTTCTCCCGCCCCGCCCGGAGCAGACCGTGCCCGTTGTCACTCACCGTGAGGGAGACACAATGGTCGTGCTGGGTCACGGAGATGATCACCACCCCTCCCTCACCGGCGTGCTTTGCCGCGTTGTGAATGAGATTGGTCAGGACGTGGTAGATCCAGGTCTCGTTTCCCCGGGGACGCGAGAGAAGCGAGGGGAAGATGATACGCAAGGACTGGTGCCGTTCCTCCAGAAGGGGCTGCATGGAGGTCTTCACCCGCTGGACGATACGGCGCAGATTCAGATATTGCGCGTTCAGCGGCATCCATTCACGGCCCACCTTGATATCGGCCAGCATCGCCTCGGCGAACTGAACCATTCTGCAGGTGTTCTCGTGCATCGATTCGAGAAAGTGCCGCTGCCGGGGCGAGAGCGGACCGGGCAACTCCTCAAGCAACACCGCCGTGGTGGTCTGCATCACCGTCAGGGGTGTCCTGAGCTCGTGAGCCAGGGTAGAGAGGATACGGTTTTTCTCCTCCAGGGTGCGCCGCAGCTCGTGGAGCTCCTGCTCCCTCCGGCGCCCCGGAAAAAACCGGGAAATCCAGGACAAGGCCATGAGACAAGCATAACGAATTAATCAGATTTAGGGCACCACAGGAAGGCCCCCGGGCAGCTCTGCTCAAGGGTGTATACACAACTCCACAGAAGCACGCCCTGCCCGGATTCTGCGGGGTCTCCCATGACGCTACCGGGCCTCCCCAGATTCTGCCTGGCTGTGATAGGATGGGGAAAATTCCCGGGAGGTTCCTGTGGTCAAACACCTGGTATTCTGGAAACTGAAAGCCCGCGCGGCAGGCCGGTCGGCCGCTGAAAACGCCGGGGAGATACAAAAACGGCTCGAGGCGCTCCAGGGGCGCATTCCCGGCCTGCTCCGGATCGAGGCGGGGATCGACAGGAGCCGCACCGCTGCTTCGGCCGATCTTGCCCTCTACTCGGAGTTTTCCGACCAGCAGGCGCTCGAAAACTACCAGGCTCATCCCGAACACCAGGCCGTGGTGGACTTTATGGGCGAACTGGTGGAGTCCCGCCAGGTTGTGGATTACCTGGTCCCCGAGAATCCCCCCGGGTGATGCCTCCGGCCCGCCTGACCCGGCCCGCCCGAAGACTGCGGTCCCGCAGGCGCCCAGGCCCGAATATTTTCCTTGACAAAAGCCCGAGGGGCCGGTAGTTTTGCTCATGGCCCTTCACGGCCCTGGCAGGATCGGCGCCCCCCAGGGTGACCTTCCGCAGGGGTGCACCGGGCCTGCCGAGATCGGGGAATTAGCTCAGTTGGCTAGAGCGGTTGGTTCGCAATCAACAGGTCACCGGTTCGAATCCGGTATTCTCCAGAACTAGCAAAAAAGCCGCCCCGGAGCGGCTTTTTTGACCCTCCACCCCCGGAGCCCGAGACTCCAGGGGCAGCCCGCCGGGGATTAAATCTCCAGGGTGTGATGCCCGTGATAGAGCGAATCCCGCAACTCCCGCACATCATCGCTCTTGAGGTACTCGTCAAGAGACATGGTCTTGTCGATGATCCCCCCGGGGGTGAGCTCCACGATCCTGTTTGCCACGGTATTCACAAACTCGTGGTCGTGACTGGAAAAGAGAACGTTTCCCGGAAAATCGATGAGGGCGTCGTTCAAGGCGGTGATCGATTCCAGATCCAGGTGGTTCGTGGGCTCGTCCAGAATCAGGGCGTTGGGACGGGACAGCATAAGCATCGAGAGCATGCACCGCACCCGCTCCCCTCCCGAGAGAACCTTGACGCTCTTCAAGGACTCATCCCCCGAGAAGAGCATTCGCCCCAGAAACCCCCGGACGTAGGCCTCCTCCTCGATCCTGGTGTACTGGCGAAGCCAGTCGATGATCGAGAGATCGGTCTCGAAATGGGAGCTGTTATCCTTGGGAAAGTATCCCGCTGTCATGGTGGTGCCCCACTCGTACTCGCCGGTTTCACCCTCGGCCTCGCCGGCCAGGACGGAGAAGAGCGCCGTCTTTGCCTGGTGGTAGGGGCCAACAAAGGCGATCTTGTCCCCCGGGTGCACCGTGAGCGTCAGATCCTTCAGTACATCCTCGCCCTCGACGGAAAGCGAGAGCCCCCGTATCTCCAGCGCCTTCTTGCCCGGTTCCCGTTCGGGATCGAAGTTGACATAGGGACGTTTCCGGCTTGAGGGCTGGATATCGTCGATCGAGAGTTTGTCGATCAGCTTCTGACGGCTCGTGGCCTGGCGCGACCGGGCCGCGTTTGAGGAGAAGCGCTGAATAAACTCGCGCAGTTCCGCCACCTTGTCCTCGCGGCGTTTTTTCTCGTCCCGCATCTGCTTCTGAATGAGCTGACTGGAGTGGTACCAGAAATCGTAGTTACCCACGTAGAGCTGGATCTTGCCGAAATCGATGTCGGCGATGTGGGTACAGACGGTGTTCAGGAAGTGCCGGTCGTGACTCACCACGATCACGGTATTGGGGAAGCCGTAGAGAAAGTCCTCGAGCCACGACACCGATTCGAGATCCAGGTTGTTCGTGGGCTCGTCGAGAAGCAGGATATCGGGCTCGCCGAAGAGCGCCTGGGCCAGAAGGACCCGCACTTTCTGCCCTCCCTCAAGATCGGCCATGAGCTTGTGGTGGTATTTTTCCTCTATCCCCAGACCGGAGAGCATGCGGGCCGCCTCGGATTCGGCCTCCCAGCCCCCCATCTCGGCGAACTCGCCTTCCAGTTCCGCCGCCCTGAGTCCGTCCTCTTCAGTAAAGTCCTCTTTCTGGTAGATCGCGTCCTTTTCTACCATCACATCGTAGAGCTTCCGGTAGCCCATGATGACGGTATGCAGCACGGGATACTGATCGAACTGAAACTGATCCTGCTGGAGCACGGCCAGCCGTTCTCCCGGCGTGATCGCGATGGTTCCGCTGTCGGGGGTTATCTCTCCCGAGAGGATCTTGAGGAACGTCGATTTTCCGGCCCCGTTCGCCCCGATGATGCCGTAGCAGTTCCCGGGGGTGAACTTGATGTTCACGTCCTTGAAGAGAGCCCTCTGGCCAAAAGAGAGGGTTACGTTTGATGCACTAATCATATATCTATCCTTGTGAGTTGGTTTCCGGTGTGACGATGCAACAGGGTCTACCCAGGGGAGTGCAGAAGCACCCCCTGGGAGGGAGTATAAACGGGAGCGGGCGCTCTAATCTACCGTGTCGCGCTTGATTTTTTTTGTGGAGGTGGTGGCCATCTCCTGCTCCACCAGCTGCGTCCGGGAGATTCGCTGATAGGGCTGAAGCCGCTTGTTTACCTCGTCCACGATCGCCTTGATTCGAGCCTCCACCTCCCGGGATGACGCTTCCTGATCCGGCCCGGCTCCGCCGGGAGCTCCCGCTGCGAAGAAATCCCTGTTGGGGTACACCAGAGCTTCGATCAGCTCTGCCCCCGGGGTCCGCTCGGACTGGTAGCCCCGCACCAGAATCTGGGCGATCTCGTCGTAGAGCTGAAAGGCGTTTTCGATCTCCTCGGGGTAGACGTTCTTCCCCCCCTCGCTGACAATCAGGTTCTTGGCGCGCCCCGTCAGGTAGAGGTACTGTTCGTCGTCCAGATACCCCATGTCGCCCGTCCGGAAGTAGCCGTCGTCGGTGAAGACCTGGGCCGTCTCCCGGGGCATCTCGTAATAGCCCTGCATAACCATGGGGCCCTTTACCACGATCTCACCCACACCCCGCTCGTCGGCGTCGATGATGCGGATATCCGTCTCGGGGAGGACCTTCCCCACGCTGGTCTCCTTGTAGCGTTCCACGGGGTTCAGGGTGAGGATGGGCGATGTCTCGGTGAGACCGTAGCCCTGGATGAAATCGATCCCCAGCTGGTTGTAGGCGCGGAAGACGCTGGGCGCCAGCGGCCCCCCTCCGGAGATGCAGATACGGATTGTGGAGAGCGAGGCCTTCTCCAGGACGGTGCTGAAGAGCCGTTTCCCGAGGTTAATCCCCGTGAGTTTCTTGACCAGACCGCTCTTCCACATGAGGATGCGGATGATTCCGTACACCACGGGGCCCTTCTCGCGGATACCCCGCATGATCCCCGCCAGCAGCTTGTTGAAGAGCAGGGGGACCCCGAGAAACATGGTAACCTTCGCGGCCCGCAGGTCGTGAAGGACCTGGGAGATCACCACACGCTTTCCGAAGACCGTCTCGGCCCCCACGGAGAGGCTCTCGATGAAGACCGCCAGCATGCAGTAGCTATGGTGCAGCGGCAGAAGCGCGTAGAACACATCGGTATGATAGAGCGTCAGGTGCGCCTGGGCCAGAAAGCAGTCGGCTACCAGGTTCTCGTGAGAGAGGACAACGCCCTTGGGACGCCCCGTTGTGCCCGAGGTGAAGAGGATCGCCGCCGGGGTCTCCACCGGGACCGACGGAAGCTCTTCCTCCTGGTCCACGGGCTCTCCCGCAGGCTGGCCCTGCTCCCGGCCCGGAGGGGGGGCGAGGGAGTACAGGTAGGGTTCTTTCGAGCGGGCCAGACTAAGCACCGCCTTCAGCGGAACCGCCCCGGCCTGGAAGAAATCGAACCGTTCCTCGTCAACGAAGAGAACCTCGGCCCCCCCCGCCCTGATGAGGGTTGCGATCTCCTCCTGGTGGAGCTGGTAATCGATGGGNACCACCACGGCNCCGGCAAAGAGCACCCCCAGATAGGCCACGGCCCATTCGGGGCTGTTCTTGCCCGTCACGGCGACGCGATCCCCCGGGCGAACACCCAGGGAACGCAGATGCCGCGCCACGGCGGTGATCCGTTCGTGGGCCTCCCGGTAGGTGAGAGAGACCCGCCCGGGCTCGTACACGGTAAAACAGGGACGGTCCGGGAACCGCCGGAGGGATATCTCGAATACCTGGGGAAGGGTGGGCCATCTGCCGGAGAAGAGCTCTCCCCGGTAGTCGTCCAGAAAATCCCAGGGAAGGGATCGGCTCTTGGTTGTTGTCTGTGCCATTGCTACCAGTCTACACCCTCCCATGGTGCGTTGCAAAGGTTCCCGTCCCCCAAAGGACCCGCCCCGAGGGGGTTTGTTCCTGTTGACAGTACCGCAGGGCGGTCCCTACAATGGAGGAAACGGGCAGAAGAGAGGTGTCTCGCCCGCATCGACGTGTGGAAGCGCCAAGCCGGACAGACAGCCCCGGTTTTTTGTTTTTCTGCGGGGCACTTACATCTGCGGAGCACTCAGAACAGACGCAAGCCGCAAGGAGGCTTCCATCATGACCATTGCAAATGATTCAGTAGTAACAATCCAGTACACTCTCCGCAACGGAGAGGGCTCGGTCCTCGACTCTTCCGACGAGACGGGGGGGCTGGCCTATCTCCACGGCCACCAGAACATCATCCCCGGGCTGGAATCGGCCCTGGAAGGAAAGTCCGTGGGCGACACGGTGAACACCACCATCGCTCCCGCCGATGGCTACGGCGAACGCCAGGAGGAGCTGGTCTTCACCGTTCCCCGAGACCGACTCCCCTCGGAGGAAGCCCTTACCCCGGGGATGCAGTTCCGTGCCCAGGCCGCAGAGGGCCAGGACCTGGTGGTAACTCTTGTTGAGGTGGGCGACGAGCAGGTAACCCTCGACGGAAACCACCCCCTGGCGGGCGAGACCCTGGTCTTCGACGTGGAGATTACCGATGTCCGCGCAGCCACGGCCGACGAGCTCGACCACGGCCACGTCCACCAGGGTCCCGGCGGCGTAGACCACTAGACCCCAGGCAGAGGCTCCCCGCCGGAGAATCTGCCTGGGTCCGCCAGGGNCCGCCAGAGATCGGGAATCAGAGATCGGGAAAGCGGGGAGGTGGCTCCGAGGGGTGGTCCGGACCGGGTCTTCGCGGGCCGGTCCGGAAGCTCCCCGCCACGGCGGCGGCGTAGATCTCTTCCAGCAGATCGGCGCTGCGGTTCACGTCGTGGCCACGGGCGATCTCTATACTCCGCCGGGAAAACCGGGCGTAGAGCTCCCCATCGGAGGTGATCTGAAGCGCCCGGGCGGCGATCTCCTGATCGTCGAAGGGCCTCGCCAGATACCCGTTCTCTTCGGGGTGGATNAGCTCGGGCAGCGCGTAGGAATCGACACCCACGGCGGGAAGCCCGCTGGCNAGAGCCTCCAGAACCACCAGCCCCTGGGTCTCCATGGTGGAGGCCGTCAGAAAACAGTCGTACCGGGGATAGAGCCGGGCCAGTTCCTCCCGGGAGACGAAGCCCATGAAATTGACCGACCCGGAAATCCCCAGCCGTTCAGCCTCTACCCGCAGGGAGGAAAGGGCCGGGCCGTCACCCACGATGTCCAGCCGCGCCCGGGGNTGCTCCTGGCGGATTCTGGAAAAGGCCCAGAGCAGGATGTCCACGTTTTTTTCAAAGGAGATCCGNCCTGCGTGGAGATAGCGGATCTCCTCACCCGCGAGCTGNCGGGGCTCCCCGTGGAAGGTCTCGAGATCGAGACCGTTGGAGACGATTTTCAGGGGACGACGAACCCCGGCAGCGCGAAGTTCCGCCGCGATCAGTTCCGTGGGTGAGATGACCACCTCGCACCGGTTATAGAGCTCGTTGGTCAGGCGCAGGATGATCTTGTTCGCCAGCGAACGCCGGGGCGAGTGCTCGGCCCGGCTCAATTCGGTCCTGAGATCCAGCGAGAGGGTATCCTTGACCTTCTCCACCAGTTTGTCCAGCTTGAACAACCGATAGGGTGAGAGATACATCCCCACCTCGTTCACCATGGTGTGATAGGTGCCCACCACGGGCACCGAGTAGAGCCGGGCTGCGGCGATGCCGTACTGGCCGAGGAGCCCGGGGGTCTGGATGTGAACCAGGTCGGGTTTTTCGGACATGGCTTCCCGGATCCTCCGGAGCGAGAGTCGCGCCAGCTTGACCTCGGGATAGGAGGGAAGGGCCCTGTTGGGAAAGCGGATGATCCTGATGCCCTTACCCTCGCCCTCACTGTAACCNGGCTCACTGTGACCGGACTCACTGTGATCGGGCTGATTGTGGTCATCACCGTACTGGGGCGCGCAAATAATGAAGTCGTGCCCCTTNGCCACCAGAAGCCGACAAAACTGGTCCGTCGATATTCCGACGCCGTCGATCTTCGGGAGATAGGTATCGGTAAAAATCACAATTTTCATACATTTCACCCCCGCCATAGTATAAACACTCTTCTCCAGAGGGGAAAGGAGATGCCTCCGGCCCCTGCCCTATGGTACATTCTTCTCATGGATTTTACACTCACCACGCCGGCTCTGCTCTTCCCCGGAATATCCCTGCTCCTGCTTGCCTATACCAACCGCTTTATCACCCTGGCGGGTCTGGTGCGCCAGCTTCACCAGCAGTACCAGCAAGATCCCAGAACCCACGTGGCGGGACAGATCAGGAACCTCCGGATTCGCCTGAAGATCATCGTCTGGATGCAAGCCATGGGGGTGACCTCCTTCTTTCTCTGCGTGGTCACCATGCTGCTGCTCTTCATGGGCCGGATTCTGGCGGGAGAGGTTCTCTTTATCGCGGCCCTGGCGGCGATGCTGGCCTCGCTGGGCCTCTCGCTCTGGGAGGTGAATATTTCTATCGGGGCGCTCAAGCTCCAGCTCGCCGATATGGACAAGGCCGATATGGCCAGACCCGGCAGGAACAGACCCGGCAGGGGCANGCCAGACAGAAACACATCAGACAGGGACACCCCCGGCNGGGGCGAGCCGGGCAGGACTGACCCATGAAAGGATTGACCTGGAGGGTCAAACTCGGCTTTGGCGCAGGGGATCTGGGAGGAAACCTCTTCTTCACCATGAGCGGCTTCTATCTGCTCTTTTACCTGACCGACGTGGCGGGAATGGCCGCNGCCACGGCGGGTACGGCCCTGATGATCGGAAAGATCTGGGACGCCCTGAGCGATCCCCTCACGGGGTATCTCTCGGATCGAACCCCGGGACGCTTCGGACGACGTCGCCCCTGGATTTTTGCCGGGGCCTGGCTGATCTGGGCGGGGCTGATCATGATGTTTCTGCCTCCCCGGGGGCAGCCCTTTCTCTGGGTTGTCCTGACGTACTGTCTGGTAAACACGGGCTACACCTTCATCAACATTCCCTACGGGGCTCTCACACCGGACCTGACCGACGATTTTCACGAGAGAACCCTCCTCAACGGCTACCGCATGTCCTTTGCCGTGGTGGGGACCTTCATCGGCGCCGGGGCGATCCTTCCCCTGGTGAACCTCTTCGGGGGCGGTGCGCCGGGGTGGGTGGCCATGAGTGCCGTTATNGGCGGGGTGATCGCCGCCTCCAGCCTGGTGGTGGTTGCAGCGATCCGGGAGAAGCCCTGGCGCGGAAATCTGNCGGGCCAGAACCTTCTGANGTCGCACCTGGCGGTACTCCGCCTGAGGCCATTCCTGCTGGCCCTGATTCCCTGGTCCCTCCACATCGCGGGGATCAATATTCTCCAGGGAGCACTCCTCTANTATTTCCGCTTCATCTACCGCGACGAGGGGGCCTTTCAGATCGCCCTGCCCATCCTCCTGGGGGCCACCATGGTCTGCATTCCCCTGTGGGTCCGGATATCGGCCCATATCGGCAAGCGGAGCAGCTACAACCTGGGTATGGGGATCTTTGCGGCAGCGGTGCTGATCTTCTACGTGCTGGGGCACCGCACCGGTCCCGGCCTGGCCTACCTCATCATGGCCGTAGCCGGGGCGGGCTTTGCCACGCAGTACGTGATGCCCTTTGCGATCCTCCCCGATATCGTGGACTACGACTACGCCGAGAACGGTCTCCGGCGGGAAGGCGTCTTTTACGGCCAGTGGACCTTCATGGCCAAAATCGGCCAGGCCCTGGGNATCGCCCTGAACGGCTGGATCCTCNCCCTCTTCGGATACCGCGAGGCCCTGGGAGGAGTAGTTCCCGAGCAGCCCCCCTCGGCCCTGCTCGGAATTCGCCTTATCGCCGGTCCGCTGCCGGCGCTCTGCTTCATTGCGGGGATCGTGATTCTCCACTTCTACCCCATCACCCGGGCCCGTCACGATGAGATCCGGCAACGGATCGCCCTGAAAGAGGCCGAAGAGAAGNGGTTACCCCNGGAGCCCCGGGAATGATCTCTCCAAAATCGGCCCGAACCGTGCTAAGCTGTCACCCAGGGAAAACCGCACAACTCTGACAGGCGCCATCGCGGGCCTGCCCGGGAGGAGACATGAAGATGGAACAGAGGCGAGCCTCCTCGGCGAGGCGCCCATGAATGTGACCATTGCGGGAATCGGGGCCCCCTACCTTGAATACCCCCGGAAGGCTCACCACGACCCGGCCCGGGGGATCCTGGGGGGATCTGTGGCGGTGGCACTNTTTCACGCGGCGCAGCTCCTGCGTCCCCGGGGGATCCCCGTCTCGCTCTACGGCCTCCGGGGCAACGACTCCGCCGGAAACCGCCTGGTGGAGNTCCTCTCCAGGACGTCGATCCACTGGGATCACTTTATCCAGACCCCCGGAAAGACTCCCCAAGCCCGGTATGCCCGGGATGACAAGTCCCCCGGGGAGGGAACAGACCCTCCCTCCCAACCGGCGGGTCCGCCCGAGCTGTTCTACACTCCGGGCGTGACAGAGACCTTCCGGCTCAAGCATATCCCCGAGAGCTTCTACCGCCACAGCATCACCACCTTCGAAGCAACGGGGACGCTGGCGCCCCTCCTTTCCGGCCTTCACAAGGCGGTGGACCGGGCCCGGGCTGCCGGAGCGCTCACCATCGTCCACGACGCTCCGGACAGTTTNCTGATTCCCGAGGGAACCAGCCCGGGGAACCACAGCGGCGACAGCAACACCCGCAGTAGCTGCTTCNACGCTGCCGGGGGGGGCTCCGAGGCTCTTCAGCCCGCCTGGACAGCCACAGAGCTCCTGATTCTCACCGAGACCAGGGCCCTGACGCTCACGGGCCAGTCCGGGNCCTCCGAAGCGGCCCGGGAATTTCTCCGACGGGGCGTATCGGCCGTGGTCATCGCCTGCACCGGTGGCGNCATCCTCTTCAGGAGCAGCGCCGGAACCTTTCAGCCCCGGGAGGAGTCCCTCACCACCCAGCCCCTGCCAGCCTACTGGGAGCCCTTCACGGGAGCCCTTGTGGCTTCCCTGGCAGAGCAGATGGACCAGGGCAAGCAGGCCCTGGACCTCCACCAGGCGGTTCGCTGGGGGATCGCCACCAGCGAATACTGCAGGACCCAGGGGTCAGCTCTGGCGAGTCAACATCGCCCCCGGGAAAAACGCGAGCGAATCAGGGAAATTTTTCTCACCCTCTCCTGAGCGACTGCTCCCGGGGAGCCCGCTCCCGCGATCCCCGGCCCCCGGGAGCCCTATCCCGGGGAGGGCTCCCTCCCGGGGCAACTTCTCCTGAAGGGCTCTGTCCCCGGGGCGCGGCGGGGCTCGCCGCACCGGACCGCGCCCGGGGAACGCCNCTCCCCGGGGTTTTTTCTGCAATTTTGTCGGTCGATGACCGAATTTTTATTGACAGTGCCTCCCGTCCGCTGTAGTTTGAATTTANCTATTTATCTTTTATCAATGAGGAGGCGCAGCATGCGCGAGATGCTGGGTCACGGCCCGGGGAAAGTGTACCTCCTGTTTCTTCTGGCAACGGTGGTTGCCCTGGCAGCCACGGTTTTCACGGGGTTACTCGAACTACCTCCCGGCGGTGAACCGATTCTGATTTTCGGGTGGATGACCATGCCCCTCTTCACGGGNGTCTCCTTTGTGGCGGCCTGGCTGGTGTCCTACGTGATCTATTTTTTCTTTTTCTGGCCCTATCGCTGACCCCCGGGAGGTACCGTGATGACATTCGATCTCTTTGCCCTGGCTCTTTTCGGCCTGATTATCATCGTCATGGCCGCCTACGGCTACAAAATCTCGGCGCGTACGGCCGAGGACTTCATGCTGGGCGGACGCACCATCGGCGTGGTGGTGATGTTTTTCTTTGTTCTCTTCGCCATCTCCTCGAGCTGGACCTTCTACGGCTTCCCGGGGGTTCTCTACCGGGAGGGCCCGGGCTATGTTTTCTTCATCTGGGGATCCGTAGCNGGTTTCGCNGGCCTCTATATGTTCCTGGGACCCCGCTTGTGGGCCCTGGCGAAGCTGAACCAGTTTCTCTCGCCCGTGGAGCTCCTGGCTGAACGGTATCAGTCCAAAGCACTGCGGCTCATTCTTTCGGTGACGATCCTGGCCTTCATCGTTCCCTACGTGGGGGTACAGCCCNTGGGCGTGGGCCGGGGGTTCGAGGCGCTCACGGGGCTCCCCCTCTGGGTGGGGGCGGCCTACACGGCGGTTCTCCTGATCGTCCTGGTCCTTCTGGGGGGAATGAGGATCGTCGCCTGGGTGAATATCTTTCTGGGCACGGTCTACGTGACGGCCCTGCTGGGTTCCCTGGTGTGGATCGTGGCGGTTCTCTTTCCCCAGGGGGGGCTCGCCGAGGCGGCGGCCCGGATCGCCCAGGCCGAACCGGCAAAGCTGGCAGCTCCCGGGCCTGAGGGAACCTACACCCCCGTACTGATCTTCGGAACCTTCGTGGTAGGCCTTCTGGCTTTCTCCTGGCCCCATATCACCATCGGTGCCATGACGGCCCGGGACAAGAAGCTCTTCAAGTGGTTTCCCCTGCTGATCTTCACCCTGGGAGGGCTTTTCTTCTACATTATTCCCTTCATCTGGGGTTCCCTGGTCGCTCCGGCCGTGGCACCGGGCATAACCGATCCCGCCGAGGCCGATCGAATAGTCCAGACCATCATTCAAACCTATCTNCCCGCCTGGTTTGGGGTCTTTGTCCTCATGGGTGTTGTGGCCGCCGCAATTTCCACCGCNGCGGTACAACTCATGATGTCCAGTATTCTCGTGGCCCGCGATCTGGTGCAGGGGGTAATCAATCCCCACGCCAGCGACCGGGAGATTACGGCCATCGCGCGATGGGCCGTGATCGGGATCGTGGCCGCCAGTCTCCTGGTAACGGCAGCGGTCGAACTGGGTCTGGGCCAGGAGGCGATGGCGCTCTATCTTACCGACGTGAGTGTGCCGGGCTTTGCCCAATGGGCGCCGGCTCTGGTGGGAGGACTCCTCTGGAAGCGGGGATCAAGACAGGGAGCTATCGCAGCGACCCTGACGGGGACNATATATCTCATCCTGGGACTGATCGTGCGCGATGCCCAGGGTGCCCGGGTTCTGCTCTTCGATCTTCATCCCGTGATTCCCACCCTTCCCCTGAACGCCCTGGTCTATGTGGTGGTGAGTCTCCTGAGCCCTCCCATAGACGAGCAGACCGAGGCGATCTTTTTTGACGAGGTGGAGGAGTTTCTCCTCGCCGAGAGCACCCGCTGATTCCGGAGGAGAACTCCGGGAGGAGGAGCAAAATCATGGCTTTCAATTTTTTCAGGAAAAGCACCGGGGCATCCCGGCGCGGGAACTCCCCACAGGAGGATGCCCGCCAGGAACCTCCCGGGGCTCCGGGCCCCCGGGGGTTCAGACTTATCTTCAACCCCTCGGGTGACGCCGCCGATATCCTGGCCTACGCCACGGGGCTGGCCGAGGGACGAATTGCCGGAAAATATATGCTCTCCAAGGACCAGCTGCCCGATACGGTGGTGATCCAGGGGGTCTCCCGCAAGGGCATTATCGCCGGGGCGGACCTCTCGGTGGACCAGGAGGCAGCAAAACGGGAGGAGATCGACGTGGCCCGCCAGCCCCGAAGCGGCCGCTCGGGGGCACAGCCCGTAGATACGGTCTCGCTGGGGGCGCTCATGACCGGGGCTTCCGACTCCTTCACCGCCGAGCGGGTGGAGATGGATCAACCGGCGGTTCTGCTCTACACCTCGGGTACCACGGGAAAACCCAAGGGGGTCATGCTGAGCCATGCCAATTTCTACGCCCAGTGCTCCCAGGTGGTTCCCTCGGTAATGGAGATGCGGACCGAGGACCGGGTAGTTCTGGTGCTTCCCCTGTTTCACGTCTACGGTCTTTCCAACGGTCTGGTTGCTTCGGTTTTCAACGGCTGCTCCATGGCCCTGGTCTCGCACTACTCCCCGGCAAACCTGCTGGCCACCATCACGGAACAGGAGGCCACCCTGCTGATCGCGATNCCCACGATGTACCAGCACCTTCTGCAATCGGCCCGCGTGCGAAAACAGACGATTCCCAAATCCCTGCGAGGGTGCATCTCCGGGGGTGCTCCCCTGGCCGTGGCAACGATCCAGGAGTTTGAGGAGCTCTTCCAGACCAGAATCAACGAGGGCTACGGTCTCACCGAGACGACCTCGGCGGTCTCGCTCAACCCCAGCGGGGAGGCCTACAAGGAGGGCTCCATCGGCCCTCCCGCAGGGAGTATCGAGATGGCGATCATGGACGAGGAAGGATCGCTGCTCCCGGATAACCAGGAGGGGGAGATCGTGATCCGGGGGCCTGTGGTTACCCAGGGCTACTGGAATAACCNCGAGGCCACCGACGAGGCGATCCACCACGGCTGGTTTCATACGGGGGACCTGGGCTATCGCGATGGCGACGGCTACTATTTCATCACAGACCGGAAGAAGGANCTGATCATCCGGGGCGGGTTCAACATATCACCCCGGGAGGTGGAGGAGACGATCGCCACCCATCAGGCGGTGCAGGAATCGGCCGTTGTGGCGGTCCGGGACAAGCGGGGACGCGAGGCGGTAAAGGCCTTTGTGGTACTCAAGGAAGCGGGCTCCCTGACCCAGGGAGAGCTTTCGGAGTTCTGCACGGCCCATCTTGCACCCTACAAGGTGCCCAAGCTCTTCGAGTTCGTCCAGGCCCTCCCCAAAAGCGCCGCCGGAAAGGTCCTGCGGCGGGAATTGCGCGGAGAGGTTCAGGACGATCGACTTATCAATCGGGAGGATTCCAGCCATGTCTAATCAGCCAATCCTGACAGAGCCGGCACCCCTGGGGGTTATCCTCCAGGAAGTTGCCCGGAAACTGAAGCGGAAAGAGGCNATTCGCTTCGCCAACCGTCAGATATCCTACGGCGAGCTCGACAAGAACGCCAACCGCGTAGCAAACGGCCTGAAAAAGCTCGGGATCGAACCGGGAGACAGGGTGGCGCTGATGCTCCCCAACATCCCCGAGTTCATCTACAGCTTCTACGGGATTCAGAAGCTGGGCGCCACGGCGGTGCCCTTCAACGCCATGTACAAGGGGCGGGAGATCGCCCATATCCTGAACGACAGCGGGGCCCGGGCGATCATTCTCCTGGCCAATTTTGTCAGTCTCCTCGACGAGATCCGCGACGAGGTTCCCGCCCTGGAGCAGGTTATCCTGGCGGGCCAGCGCACACTGGTCTTTGTCAGCCCCGATGCGACGGTGAATATCCAGTTCGTGGTGGAGAAAGCCCGCTTTGCCGACGGTGATGAGGCTTTTCGCAGGGTTGGCGGGATGCTGGAAAAAACCCTCCACGATCTTGGAGCCCACGAAGCCTGGTACAAACACCGGGGCAGCATCCGCGCCCGAGGCAGAAAACTGGCCACCATCCTGGTCTCGGAGATCGAAAATCTCTACGTGATCAACACGGTCTGCTTTCTGGCTCCCCTGAAGACGGAAGATTTTTTCCGGGTCATCTGGGTGACTCCCGAGGTGAAGGACAAGGTGATGGAACCCCTGATCAGCGTGGAAGAACTCACGGGAGCGCGGCCTCCCCTGGAGTCCTTCCGCGATGCCTTTGCAGCGCGCCTGGAGGAGGCCTTTGGAGAAAGTGTCGATCCGGGCGACCTGAAACGGGACGAGCTCTTTGGCTACGAAAAAACCCGAGCCCTGGCCTACCGGAGGTGATCATCTCCGGCCGGGGCCCGGGAGAACNGCACCTTCTGTTTTAAATCGGAAAATATATAGTGACAGAATGTAAAAAAGCGGGTATGGTATCGCACTAATTGTATGGTACGCCTTCTCGTAGTCGATAACGACCCGGACATTCTTGACCTCCTGCGAATCGGCCTGGAATCGCTGGGATACCAGGTTCGTACCGCCGAGAGCGGTCTGGCAGCGCTCAGGGCGATCGAGGAAGAGGTCCCCGATATTCTCGTTACGGACCTGATCATGCCCAACATCAGTGGCGAGAAGCTCCTGAAGATCATCAGGGCCGTCCCGGAGTGGAAGGGCCTCAAGACCATCGTGATCTCCGGCGTTGCCGCCGAGGCCCCGGAACTCCGCAAGGCCGTGCCCTGCGATATCTACATCGCCAAGGGGCCCATCGCCAGCACCCTCAAATATCTCCAGGATTCGATCAGCCATTTTGAGCAGATGCGGACCATCTGCNACAAGGGCCGCGTTGTGGGGGCCGACGAGATCCACTCGCGCCACATAACCCGGGAGCTGATCGACTTCAAGGCCGAGACAGACAAGATTCTGGATCACATCACCGACGGAATCTGCCGGGTCGATTCATCGCGGTCGGTCATATGGATGAACGTGGCCTTCAGCAACCTCCTGGAAACCCCGGAAGAGCTCATCCTGGGGCGTGATCTGGAAACGTTCCTCCACCCCGCAACCCGACCTGCCCTGGCGGCTCTCCTGGATGACCAGGATACCCTGGCGGTAGAGGTGGAGGTTCCGCTCTCGTCGGGGGGAACCCGGCTGGTCCGGGCCCGGAGAATATCGGCCCGGCCCCGGGGAGACTGCTGCACCACCCTGCTCTGGCAGGACGTGACGGACCGGCTCCTCTCGGAGGAGTACTACGAGAATATCGTGGAGAGTACGAGCAGTCTGATCTGCACCACCGACCAGGAGGGGTTCATAAATTACGTGAGCCGCTCCTGCCATCGCATGATAGGCCGCGCGCCCCAGGAGATGATCGGCAGAAAACCCTGGGATTACGTGGCCTGTTCCCACCGGGACCAGGCAGAGGAACGGTTCACCAGGATTCTGGGCGCCTTCCTCTCCGGAGAATCGCCCGAGACGAATCTCTGGGAGGTCCCCCTGATGTTACCCGACGGCACGGAGATCATAGGGGAGGTCCAGGCCAGCCCTTTTCGGAACAGGGCCAACCGGATCATGGGAATCCAGTTGGCCCTCACCGACATCACGGCCCGACGCCACCTGGAAGACGAACGGCAGGCCCTGCTCCACGAGGTTCAGCACCGGGTTCGGGACAACCTTCAGCTGGTGGCGAGCCTGGTCAGNATCAGCAATCCCCTCCACGTGGATACCAGGATCGCNGCGGTGAGCGAGGTCTTCGACGAGCTCTACCGGGAGCAATCCTTTTCCCGAATCAAGGCCCGGCCCCTGCTCGAGCGGATCATCTGCCTGGGCCTGACAACCCCGGAATACCGGGTAACGGCCGATGTCTCCTACCACGTGGAAGCGGAGTTCCTCCCCATGCGCGCCGCTGTACCCCTCTCGCTGATCATCACGGAGATCATGGAACGCCTCATGCCGGAACGGACCAGGCGCATCACCATCGCGGTCTCTCTTGTCTCCCGGGAAGAGCAGCTGGTCCTGACCATTACCGGGATATCTCCCGCCGAGGGGCTCTCGCTCCCCGAGGGGTGCCGCGAAGGCAATCACGCCTGGAACGAGGGGTGCCCCGACATGCTGGAGGTTCTGGCCAGCCAGCTCCGGGGAACCTGTCAGGANGAGACGCTCCCCGAAGGGTTAGGNTTCACCGTGGCCTTCGCCGAGGATCTCCTGGTATCGTAGCTCCAGGGCACGAAACAGCGCCTTCCCCAGGGGGGTGCAGAAACGGGGCCCGCTGGTAGCAAAAAACTCTTCCAGACGGGAATAGTCGGGGAAAGCCTGCCGGTTCTCCTCGGGGTCGTAGCGNCGGCCTCTCTCGTAGATCACCGCCTGGAGACACAGGTCGACCAGATTCATATCCCGTACGAACCGGGCCGTTTCGGTGGCACCCCGGGCGTACTCGCGCCAGAGTTCGNCCAGAANCGCCAGATCGGGGGAGCCCACCCCCGGCACCGTTCCCGTCTCTCCACAGAGCGCCTCCAGAGCCGCCGCCTCGAGCTCTTCTTTGACNNCTTCCGGAATGGTTCGGGCATCGGGGNAGACTCTCCGGGGAATATCACCGGTATCAACCTCGGCGATATCGTGAACCACCGCCATGGCGACGGCCCGGAAGGGGTCCACCTCCGGCGGAGCCAGGACGAGGCAGAGCTGCGCCGTACCCCAGCTGTGGTCGGCCACGGATTCGGGGCGCTCAACGCCCCGCAACACCCACCCCGTTCGGGCAACCTCCTTCAGCTCGGCAAACCGNTCCAGCCGATCCAGCANGGCCCCCAGCGCGGGGTCTGGAGACTCCGNNGAGGGGGNCGGCCCCTTCATGAACAGCACCCTCCCGACTCGGAGCCATGGTGAGGAGCCTCGTGAGGACCATCGGAAAAGGAGAGCTCCCGGCGCTCCTTCACAGACCGGTAGAAACACCGCCTGCGATGGGCCCCATCGGCCTGGCGGGTGTGGCAGACACCCTGTCCGTTCAGGCGCACCCGATAGAGAAGGGCATCCTGGTCGCAGTCCACCCGAACCTCTTCCACCGTCAGGGTGTCACCGCTGGTCTCGCCCTTGATCCAGAGCCTGTTCCGGCTGGTGCTCCAGAAGGCAGCCCGCCTCGAGGTCAGGGTTTCCTCCAGGGCCTCATCGTTGGCGTAGGCCACCATCAGGATATCGCCACTCTCCACCTCCTGAACCACCACGGGGAGAAGCCCTCCCCGCTTGCTGAACTGGGGCAGGAAGACATCGCCCTCCTCCATAACCCGGGAGATGACGGGATCACCCCCGATATCGCGCCGGAAGGTGATTCCCCGGAAAGAGAGCTGCAGCATCCTCTGGTAGGCCCGAAGCCGGGCCTCATCGGGATCGCCTGCCACGGCGGAGACGGTAAGAACGCGTCCCCCGGCGGTAGAAAGCCCCGCACCCTCCTCCTGAACCTCGTGAAAGAAGACCATCGACGTCCCCTGCCGGGCTTCGTCGCCCCCCCTCTGGTCGTGCAGAAACTCACCCGGGGAGGAGGGCCCGGGATACCCCGCTGCCACAGCCACCACCGAGCAGGCGGCGCCGGAACGCACCCCGAAGGAGCTCTCCCGGGCAGCCTCCATGAGTCGTCCCTGGGCGAGCCCCAGCAGGAGCCCCGCAAAATCGCCCTCCAGGAGCGGCAGCGTCACCTGCGCCTCGGGATCGCCGAAACGGATCTTGTAGTCCACCATCTGGGGACCGTCGTCGGAAAGGATCAGTCCGAAGTGGAGGAAGCCCCGATAGGCTCCTGCCCCGGGAGCCGCTTCCTGATGAATCGCCTCGATACTGGGCTTGATGATCAGGTCCTCAATCGACTGGATGATCCCGGGCGAGACCGCGGGGTTGGGGATGATCGCCCCCATGCCGCTGGTATTGGGCCCCTGCCCTCCCTCGCCGGCCTGCTCGTAGCTGCGGGCCACGGGCATGAGGAGGTACCCCGACTCGTCCACCAGGACGGTGAGGGAGACCCCGTCACCCCGGAGGTGTTTCTCTATAACAACCCGTTCCCCGGCGGCTCCGAAGCGACGCTGCCGCAGGGCCCCGTCGATAGCTATTTCGGCGGCGTCCCGGGAGGTACACACCGTCACTCCCGATCCCCGGGTGAGGCCATCGGCCTTTACAACTACGGGTATTCCCAGGTCATCCACCGCCGCGAGTGCCTGGTCGGTATCGCTGCAGGAGCGGAAGGGTGGGGTCGGTATTCCGTGACGAACCATCATCTCCTTGGCCGCCGTCTTGCTGCCCCCCAGGCGGGCTGCCTCGGCGGGAGGGCCCACCACAGGGATGCCCAGGCGCCGCACCTCGTCGGCGAGCCCCGCCACCAGAGGCGCCGCAGGCCCTACCACCACCAGGTCGGGAGACTCTCTTTCCAGGAGATCGGGCGTCACCTCCCCGGAGACGCACCGGTAGTCCCGGGCGATCCCGGGGTTCCCCGGAACAACCGTGACCTCCGCCGGAGACGCCCCCGCAGAGAGGCGCCAGGCGAGGGCGTGTTCCCTGGCACTGGAACCGACGACGAGAATTTTCACATTTCCCTCCTCGCTGATGCAGACGGACCCCGGGAGTTCTCCCGTTCAGGAAGGGGTCTCCGCGCGGAGCCCGGCCACCCGCTCACGGTGGGTGGCGCAAATCTGTCTGGTTCGGGCAGCGGCACGCCCGGTATACCGGGAGGGGTCCGCAAAAAATTCTTCCGGGTCCCCCCCTGTCAGACGCCGGTAAGTGGCGGAGACCACAGTCCACACCTCCTCGTCGGCCCGGGCCAGCTCCAGAAGCTCGCCCTGCCCCTCGTCGGCCGCCAGGGTAAGGCGCCGAACCTGCTCGTGGGCATCGGCCACCCCGCCGGCAGCAAGGAGGATATAGAGAGGCTCGGCGATCACCCGCCGGGCGCCTTCCCGAAGGTTCCGTTCGATCCCGCCCCGGTCGACCCGAAGGCGCTCGATGATGGAGCGCATNCGCTCCAGGGCTGCCACAAAACCCGCCACGTATTCTACCACGAAACGACCCGAGGCGGAGTTGGAAAGATCCCGCTGATGCTCCGAAATCTGGTCCATAAACCAGGTCATGGCCCGGGGCGAGAAGGCCTTCCAGAGACTCTTCACGTGCTCGGCGTTCCAGGGATTCCGTTTGTGGGGCATGGTGGAGGATCCCACCTGGCCCCGGGCAAAATATTCGGAGAACTCCCCGATCTCGGAGCGTTGCAGATGCCGCAGGTCGTCTGCCAGGTTTGCCACCACCCCGAAGGCGGTGTTCATCTCCAGAAGAAGCCGGAGAAGCGGCTCGGGACTCACAATCTGCGTGGCGTGCTCCCCCGGTTTGAGCCCCAGATCGGCAAGAACCTGCCGTTCCAGCTCTTCCGGATCGGGATGGAGTACGCTCGTGGCGTTATAGGCCCCCACGGCACCGGCCAGCTTGCCCCGGAGCTCCCCCGCTGCCCCGGCGATCCTGGCGATGCTGTCCCCCAGACGGGAAACATACTCCGCCAGGGCAAAGCCCAGGGTTATGGGAACCGCGTACTGGCCGTGGGTGCGCCCGATCGATACCGTCTCGGCCTCGTTCTCGGCCAGCTGAATCAGGAGTTCCTGAAGATCCAGAAGCAGTGGAACCACCACCTGCTGTGTCGCCTCGCGATACCGGATCGCAGCGGCTGTATCCAGAATATCCACCGAGGTAGCGCCCAGATGAACCAGGTGCTGCACCTCCTGCGGAACGTGACGCTGGATCACATTCACGATAGCCCGCACGTTGTGGCGGGTGGTCTCCTCTTCCCGGTAGACCTCACCGGCGCTGACCCGGCCGGGCAGATCCTGTATCTTTTCGAGATACTCCTCCCTGCGGGGATCATCGCGGAGCACGTGCGAAACCAGGTGCCGCAGCAATACCGCCTCCACCTGGACGCACTGCGCCACGGAGGCCTCCTCGCTGAGAATATCGGCCAGACGGTCAAAAAGAGCCTGGTTGGCCAGATAATACCGATGATCCAGGGGAGACAGATTGCGAAAACGATTCTCACTTTGCATACGCTATGATGGAAAGAACGGAGACCTTTGTAAAGACCGGACCATAGAGAAGCGCTTCTGCTGGTTGATCCTGCCCCGATCCCGGCGGTAGCTTTCTCCCATGACACAGGATCAAGAGTTCCGTCTCCTCCTTGATAATCTGGGGAGGCGCCTGAATACCCCCGGAGAGGCTCTCCCCGGGGCAAGAGCGCACACCACGATGGATCCCCTGGGAACAAGAGAACCCCCAGGCCCTTCCGGAGAACGCCGGCAGAAGACAAGGCGGGGAGAGGCCCCCGGAATCTACCGGGAAAGCGCCGTTCTGATCCTCCTGACCCCTCGCCCCGGCCCCGAAGGGCTGGAGGTCTTTATCCCTCTGATAGAACGAGCCCGGGACGGGGGGCCCCACGCCGGACAGATCGCCCTGCCCGGGGGGGGACGGGACCCCCGGGACACCAGTCTGGAAGAGACCGCCCTCAGGGAAGCCCGGGAAGAGATCGGCCTGGACACCGGGGGCTGTACCGTCCTGGGGAGGCTCTCTCCCCTGGCCGTGGCGGTCAGTTCCTACCTGATCACCCCCGTCCTGGCCTGGACAGAAGCCCCCCTCGAGTCGATCCCTCTCTGTCCCAACCCCCGGGAGGTCGCGCGTATTCTCCCGCTCTCGCCGGGGCGGCTCTCCGGCACGGAGGGCACGGTGAGCCTGGAGGTACGGGGAGTTCTCCGCAGCGTTCCGGCCTACCGCCTCACCCCCCGACCGCTCTGGGGGGCCACGGCGATGATCTTCGCCGAGCTTCTCTCGCTCCTCCCCCGGTGGCCCCGCACCTCCCTGGCCGAGCCTGCCCTGACGATCACCCCTCCCCGGGGGGAGCCAGAGGCTCAAGATGCTCGTCGAGCCAGCGATTGTAGCGGCGGGTGATCTCCCGGGTAATCTCCCCCGGGGGACCCAGCCGATGGTCGTCGATCCGGCGAACGGGAACCACGCCCCGTGTGGCCGAGGAGATAAAGAACTCCTGTACCCGGGGCAGATCTTTCTCTCTCACGGGGGTGAACTCCAGCGGAAGAACCTCCCGGGCGGTGTGGAGCACTATCTTCCGGGCGATCCCCTGGAGAACCCCCTCTCCGGCCGTTCGCAGGACTCCGTCGATCAGGGCGTAGGCGTTTGAGGTCGCCCCCTCGAGAATACGCCCCTCCCGATCGGTCAGAAGATACTCGTAAACCTCCCCGTCTCCCCCGGCCGCGAAGAAGACCTGGCGTTGGTGCACCCAGGAAAGCGATTTGACCCGGGGGTTCGTCCGGGCCGCGCCCCGCTGAATCCGGCAGAGCGCCCCCTCCCGAAGAATCTCCGGCGGAACCGGGAGCGCCTCCTCCAGAACAAGGCGGTACCAGGGATCATCGTCCAGGACAGCCGTAACACGAAACCGCACATCCCTGACCGCTCCGGACCCGGGGGCTGTCCCGGGGAGGTGCGAGGCCAGAACCGAGCGGATGCGATGGCGGGGAACCGTCAGGTTCCGGCCCAGGGCACGGGCAGAATCCTCGAGACGCTGAAAATGCCCGTCCAGATCCAGAACCTTATTCCCCTGCCAGGTGCGGGCCACAAGATAGACCCCCTGCAGGGGATCGCGGTTCACCTCCCCGGAAGGCACCTCCCGGACCGTCTCTCCCCGCAACTCCAGACAACGACTGATCATGAGAAACCCTCCCTGGGGCCCGGAACCTCCCTGGCCACCCGGCGCTCCCCGGCATCCGGCGGCCGGTATACCCGATTCCAACAAAAACCCGGGAAAAACTTGAGCATTTCCCTCACACTTACTATACTCCAGAAACTATTTTCAACCACACCCGGAGCACAGACCATGCGAGTAACCACAAAAGGCCGCTACGCCCTGCGAGCCCTGATCAACCTGGCAGCCACCTCCCAGGGAAGACCCAAACCGATCAAGGCGATCGCCAAAGAAGAGAACATATCCCCCGAGTTTCTGGAGCAGATCTTCTTCAAGCTGAAAAAAGCCGACCTGATCAACTCCGTTCGGGGCCCCGGGGGCGGATTCATGATTCACCGGGACCCCGCCACCATCTCGGTGAAGGCAATTTTTCTGGCCGTCGAGGAGGGGCTGGACCTGACCCCCTGCACCCCCTGCATCCCCTGCGATGACTCCGAAGGGGAGAACCTCCGGAACGGGGCAGACCCCTGCAGCAACACCGACCAGTGCGTGGCCCGGAGCGTGTGGAAAACGATCTCCGATCAGATTATCCGGTATCTTGAGAGCATCACCCTCGCCACTATTCTCGAGGAGAACCAGGAGCAGCTCCAGTCCCTCCTGGACCAGTCCCGGCCTGACTAGAACCCTCCCCGATCGAGGCCCCTCCGGGGGAACCGCCCCCTCCGGACAGGAGGGTCCCCTCGCCGGCACCTGGCAGTCCCCCGGCCATCGGCTGGCCCCCGGCTGCGCTGCGCACATGGAGATCCATCTGGGGAAAGGGAATCTCTATCCCCTCCTTCCGGAAGGCGCGCCAGATCTCCAGATTGCACCAGCTTGAAGCAGGCATACGCTCCCGGGCATCACGGATCCACGTCCCCAGCCGAAGGGTGATCCCCGAATCGTCGAAGGAAATCACCCGGAAGAGTGGCTCTTTGCCCGGGACGGCAAAGGGGCAGCGCCTCCCCACCTCCAGAAGCACCTCTCCCGCCTGGTCAAGATCGGTGGAGTAACTCACCTGGACGGTATTCAGCAGGAGGATCGAGAGGTCGTTATAGGAATAATTGTGCATGGCGTTACTGGTTATCTCCGAGTTGGGGATAATCAGGGTCTCGTTGGTCACGGTATTCACAATGGTGTGAATGAACTTGATCTGCTGAACCGTTCCCTCAATGGACCCCACCAGAATGCGGTCACCCTCCTTGATGGGCCTGGTGAGGACGATGATGATTCCGGCAAAACTGTTGGCCACCACATCCTGAAGTCCGAAACCGACACCGATACCAAGCACACCAAAGAGAACAGCCAGCGAAGAGAGGTTGATACCAATGACGCTGAGCCCCACCACGATGGCGAGCCCCATAGCCGAAAACCGGACAACGCTCAGAAGAGAGAAGGCCCGGGCCGCGTCGAGATTCAGATGACGCATGAGGCCCTGCTCCACGGACTGCCGGGCGAGTCGTGAAAACCACCCGGCAAAATAAAAGACAGGGATCACCAGAAGGAGCGTCACCACCGAGATGGAGGTCCCTCCGGACTGGAAAAAAGGCTGGTTCAGGGTCCGCACGGCGAAGGTCACCCACCGGGCCATCTCCGCCCCCAGCAAACGGGAGGCCAGCAGCAGGATCGACGCGATCCAGGCGAGGCGGGTTATCCTGTGAACCCAGCGCTCGGCCCGATCCCTGATCGCTTCCGAGGCGGGGAGCCCCCGGATAAACCCCCGGAGAACCAGAAAGAGTATCCGCAGCAATCCCCCTAGCAGCACCAGGGGGAGGAAAAACTCCAGTACCAGCTGAAGGGTCGAGAAGGGAAGATCCAGCACCCCCAGGCGCAGGGGCTCCAACAGAAGAGGAGGAAGGGCGGGCGGGAGTTCAACAAGTTCGTTCATTCCTTCATAATACCAGCATGCGCATTACTCGTGACAATACAATGGCTCTCATCATCGATGTTCAGGAACGGATTCTCCCCGTTATCGACCAGGCGGATCAGACGGTGGCACGAATCGTCACCCTCTGCAGGGGGTTACATCTTCTGGGAGTTCCCCTGACGGTAACAGAACAGTACCCCCAGGGTCTGGGAGCAACCCTGCCCGCAGTGCGGGACGCCGCCGGGGAGGAAGCACCCCTTCTGGTGAAGGCCTCCTTCAGCTGCTGCGACGATCCGGCCTGCATGACCCACCTGGAAGGGCAAAACCGGAAGGTGGTGATCCTGGCGGGGATAGAAACCCACGTCTGCGTGCTCCAGACGGCACTGGACCTGCTGGAGCGGGGCCTGATCCCCGTGGTTCCTGTGGACGCCGTCTCCAGCCGGAACCCCCGGGACCGGGAAACAGCCCTGGTTCGGCTTCAGCAGGAGGGGGCCCGCCTGACCACCACGGAATCGATCCTCTTTGAACTCACCCGCTCGAGCGCGGCCCCGGAGTTCAGGGATATCTCCCGCCTCATCCGCTGACCCCACCCCTGGCAGTACCCCCGCCCCGGTAACACCGCCGCCCCTGGCGAGGTGCCTCACCCCGGGGCGGATCACGGGTTAACAGAGGTCAGTTCCGTCTCACTCCGGCGATGATTCCCCGAAACGGAGCCACAGGACTTCCCGGGGCTGGAGTTCGAAGGAGAAGAGCTCCCCTTCCCGGGAGGGAAAAACCAGATCCCCCGTGAGGATATCCTCTACCACGGCGCTCTCGGGCCAGGGGTACCTGTCCAGCCGGTCGCGAAACTCCACGGGATCGCGCGAGAGGTTCTGCAGGCAGAGTACCGGCCGTGCTCCGGCACCGCCCCGCTCCAGCACCACCATCCGGGGATCCCCGGGCACCACCCGCTGGGAGCTCACGGGATCGAAGGCGGGCTCTTCCAGGCGTATCCGCAGAAGATCCCGAAGCCGGGGCAGAACCAGCCCCGCCAGTTCCCCCAGCTCGCTGTCGCCCTTCGCGTCACCGTCACCGGCACCGTCACCAGCACCGGCACGGAGGTCCTCCGCGCCCTGAAGGATAGCCCGGGGCAGAACAAAGGCGGGAACCCCCGCCAGGGCACACTGCAGTGTATGAAGCGCCTCGAGGCTCCGGGCCTGCTGGTCCAGTGGAAGGTTTACGTCCATTCTGGCCCCTTCCCCCGCTCCCCTGAACAGGAAGGGCACCTGGTTGATCCAGGCCCGGCAGGACTCCCGATCGGGCAGAGCCTGGAGCCACTCCCCCAGCCCCCGGCCGTCCTCATTCAGGACGGCCTCGAGCAGAACCTGGCCGAGCGGCTCCCTTCCCTCCCGGGGGCGCCCCCCCGGCCAGGCGAGATCGTGGCCCCTGGCATGATCCCCCGCCAGCAGGAGATCCGGATTGGCCTCTTTCAGGACCCCCACGATACCATCCTCTTCCTCCCGGGAAGGCCTGAAAAGATCGGGAACCGCCAGAATCTGCACTCCCCGGGANAGATCTCCCAGAAGCTGCTCCAGCATCGCCAGAAAGGACTCGGCCCCTGACGGAGGCTCAGGCGACGGTTCCGGAAGCAGCTCNGTCATGAGCCGATNCTCCCGGACCAGGTCCCCGGAAATCGCCCCGGAGAGATCGGCCAGCGAGGAAACCATAATTCCCGAGAGGGTGTGCTCCCAGACCTCCTCCAGCACCTGCTCCAGTTGCTCCGGCACGATACCGCCCGGGATATCCCGGGGCACCACCAGCAGGGACTCGCCGCTATCCAGGGGGAAGGCTCCCGGCGGGGAGGGGAAATGGCTCCGCTGCTCTTCCAGGGCCGGTCTCACCCCATCAATCAGGACACGGAGGCGATCAACCAGATCGGATCGCTCCGGAAAGGCCCGCTCCAGGAGGCCCGCGCATATATTCGTCATCCCTGCAGAATAGAGAATGAAGACCCTCCCGGCAAGGCCCGATCCTGCCAGAAGTGACGCAGGGTCATTTATCGTGAAATTGGGTGCAACAAACGATCTGTTAGCACATCTCCACGCTTGCATTGAACGGTAAAGAGAGCTATAGTTACCTCATCAAATCTCCCGAAACGTCGGCTCCCGCGCCGAGTCTCTCGGCACGGCCTGAGGCGGCAATCACGAGATAAAGGAAGAAATATGCCGAAAAAATTCATCACACTCGACGGAAACGAGGCGACAGCACGAATCGCCTACGCCTTCAGCGAGGTGGCGGCGATCTACCCCATCACACCCAGTTCCAACATGGGGGAGTTCGCTGACGCCTGGGCCGCAGAGGGACGCAAGAACCTCTTCGGAGAAACCCTGGAAATCATCGAAATGCAGAGCGAGGCCGGTGCAGCCGGTGCTGTTCACGGATCCCTCACTGCGGGGGCCATGACCACCACCTTCACCGCCAGCCAGGGTCTGCTCCTGATGATCCCCAACATGTACAAGATCGCAGGAGAGCTCCTCCCCACGGTCTTNCATGTCTCGGCCCGGTCAATCGCGGCCCAGTCGCTCTCCATCTTCGGGGACCACTCCGACGTCATGGGCGTGCGCCAGACCGGATTCGGCCTGCTCTCGAGCGCCAACGTACAGGAAGCCCAGGACATGGCCGCGATCGCCCACCTGGCATCCCTGGAATCGCGCATCCCCTTCGTTCATTTCTTTGACGGNTTCCGGACCAGCCACTCCATGCAGAAGATCGAGGAGCTCGACTACGACACCCTCCGGGACATGCTGGACATGACCCACGTGGAGCAGTTCCGCGCCAACGCGCTTCGCCCGGAGAAACCCATGGTGAAGGTGGGAGCCCAGAACCCCGATGTCTACTTCCAGGGCCGGGAGACGGTGAACAACCTCTACGACGCCACCCCGGAGATCATCCGGAAGTACATGAAGCTCTTCGCCGAGAAGACAGGCCGCACCTACGATCTCTTCCAGTACGTCGGTGCCGACAACCCCGAGAAGGTGGTTATCGCCATGGGCAGCGGTGTCGAGACGATCGAGGAGACGGTAAACCACCTGGTAAAACAGGGAGAAAAGGTGGGGCTCCTGAAGGTCCGCCTCTACCGCCCCTGGTCTGCCGAGGATCTCGCCAAGGCTATCCCCGCCTCGGCAAAAAAGATCGTGGTCCTGGACCGGACCAAGGAACCGGGCGCACCGGGCGAACCCCTCTACCTGGACGTGGTTCATTCCCTGCGGGGCCGGGACGTTGAGATCATCGGCGGCCGCTACGGTCTCTCCAGCAAGGAGTTCACCCCGGCTATGGTCAAGGCTGTCTACGACCACGCCGACGGCGCAGCAACCCACGATTTCACCGTCGGTATCAACGACGATGTCTCCAACAAGAGCCTCCCCGTGGGCGATGTGATCGACACCGAACAGGAAGGCATCGTGCGGTGCAAGTTCTGGGGCTACGGTTCCGACGGTACCGTGAGTGCCAACAAGAACTCGATCAAGATCATCGGAGCCGAGACGGACCTCTTTGTCCAGGCCTACTTCAGCTACGACTCCAACAAGTCCGGCGGCTTCACCGTGAGCCACCTGCGCTTCGGAAAAGAGAAGATCCAGTCGGAGTACCTCCTCACCACCAGCGATTTCATCGCGCTCCACCGGCCCCAGTATATCGGACGCTTTGACATCCTCGAGGGAATCACCCAGGGAGGAACCTTCCTGATTAACACCACGGCTGCGCCGGAAGATGTCTTCTCTACCTTTACCGCCTCCATGCAGCAGACGATCCTGGACCGCAAGGTGAAGGTCTACGCGGTGGACGCCTCCAAACTGGCCAAGGAAGCCGGGCTGGGCAACCGGATCAACACGGTCATGCAGGTAGCCTTCTTCAAACTCGCCAAAGTGATCGATCCCGACAAGGCGATCGAGCTGGTGAAAAAGTACGTGGAGAAGCAGTTTATCAGCAAGGGCCAGGAGATCGTCGAGAAGAACTGGAAGGCCATCGATATGGCTGTGGACGCCGTGAAGGAAGTCCCCATCCCCGCGCAGGCTGAAAAGTCCGTCGCCGAGACCGTCCTGGTTCCCGAATCGGGAAGCGAGTTCGGCCGGAAGATTCTGGAGCCGATCTGGAAGATGAAGGGCGACGATATCCCCGTGAGCGCCATGCCCCTGGACGGGCAGATTCCCACAGGGACCAAGCGGCTTGAGATGGGCGGACGCCCCGGACCGGTCACCACCAAGTGGGCCGCCAAGAGCGAGCGGGTCCAGGCCCTGGATGCCCAGTTCGAGGAAGCCTATTTCGAGTATCCCGGAAGCTGCATGGGCTGTGGAGAGATCCCCTACGTGAGTCTCATCACCCAGCTCTACGGAGACCGGATGATGATCGCCAACGCCACGGGCTGTTCCTCGATCTACGGAGGAACCTTCCCGGCCGTACCCTACACCACCGACAGCAGAGGGCGCGGCCCCGTCTGGGCAAACAGCCTCTTCGAGGATAACGCCGAGTACGGCTTCGGAATGCGCCTGGCCGTTGATGCGCACCGGAACCAGCTGAAGCATAACGTGGAGGCCCTCCTCGAGAAGGGCACCACGGGGGAACTGACAGCATCGCTGAAGAAGAACCTCGACCTCTGGACCTCGGTGAGCCGCGAAGCCAAGGACGCAGCCGATCAGACCAGGGAACTCCTGCCGGCGGCGCTCAAGAAAGCCACCACCGAGACCAGGCCCATCCTGGCCAAGATCATCGAGCTGGGCGACTACTTCGTGGACCGCTCCATCTGGATCTTCGGAGGTGACGGCTGGGCCTACGACATCGGCTACGGCGGTCTGGACCACGTCATGGCGCAGCAGAAGAACGTGAACGTCCTGGTCATGGACACCGAGGTCTACTCCAACACGGGAGGACAGGCCTCCAAGTCCACCCCCCGGGGAGCGATCGCCAAGTTCGCTGCCGACGGAAAGAAGACGGGCAAGAAAAACCTGGGCCTGATGATGACCACCTACGGTCACGTCTACGTGGCCAGCGTGAACATGGGCATGAACAGGGACCAGGTCCTTGAAACGATCCTGGAGGCAGAAGCCTACGACGGACCGTCGATCATCCTGGCCTACAGCCCCTGTATCGCCCACGGCTACGACATGAAGAACTCCGTGAAGCAGTCCAAGAACGCTGCCGAGTCGGGGTACTGGCCCATCTACCGCTTCAACCCCGCCAACGAGCTCGCCGGAAAGGCACCCTTCCAGTGGGAGACTCCCGAAACCACGGTGGACTTCAGCGTCTACACCGGCGCGGAGATCCGCTACCGGGGACTGGAACTCTCCCAGCCCGAGGAGGCTGCACGGCTGCACGAGCTGGCCAAGAAAGACAACAAGCGTCGTTTCGAGGATCTGAAGAAACTCTCCGACGCCTGATTCCACGATCCGGCGGGTTGCCCCAAGGCAGCCCCGCCGGAGTTCACCACAAAAAAACCCGACGGGGATATCCCCGCCGGGTTTTTTTTGTATCTCCAGGACTTCCCGGCAGACCCTTCTGCCGGGAATCTGCCGGAAAAGCCCCCTCAGGAACCTCAGATCAGCTTGCGCCGAACCATGGAGGTGATCAACTCGCCCGAGAAAACCACCCCGACGATCACGATCAGAACCATGGAGACCGTGTTCCACTGGAACAGGTCGATCGCACCCTGGAAGATAAGCCCGATACCACCCGCTCCAACCAGCCCCAGAACGGTAGACTCCCGGATGTTGATATCCCACCGGAGAATCGAGATCGCGCAGAAACTGGGCACAACCTGGGGAACGATCCCGTAGGCGATCACGTGGGCGCGGGAGGCGCCAACCGCCTCGAGCGCCTCGATGGGGCCCCAGTCGATCTCTTCGATCGCCTCGGCGATCAGCTTGCTCAAGAACCCGATCGAGTGAAAGGCCACGGCCATGATTCCCGCAAAAGACCCGGGGCCGAAAATCGCCACAAAGATGAGCGCCCAGACCAGGGTATCCACCGAGCGCGTTCCCACGATGATCAGCCGGGCAAACCAGAGTGTGATCGCGTTGGGGGTCACCGTCTGGGCCCCGAAATAGGCCACGGGAAGAGCCAGGATGATCGCGATGAGCGTGCCCAGGAAGGCAATATTAATTGACTCCACCAGGGCGTAGAGGATCGGATTCAGCTGCACCAGCGAAGGGGGGAACATCCGAAACATCATATCGCCGATCTGGGCGGGAGCCGACCAGACCCAGGGCCAGAAAATATTCACCGTTGAGAGAGCCCAGTACATGAGCGCCACCACCAGGATGTAGCTGATGCTCCGCACCATCCGCTGGAGCCGGGTAAACCGGAACCACTGATAATGGTCGGGCCGGGCCATGTCTGTAAGAGTGGTACCGTTGTTGCCTGTACTCATTTTGTCAGCCTCCGCAAGTATCCGCTGATCCCCTCCGTAACAAGGATGATCGCTACCATAACAAGAAGAATCGCCGCCGCCGTGGCGTAGTCGTAGCGGCCGAAGGCGGTATTCAGCGTGCCTCCGATCCCTCCTGCTCCTACAAGGCCCACAATAGCCGAAGCCCGCAGGTTAATATCAAGCTGATACATGGAGAGCCCGATGAGCCGGGGCAGAACCTGGGGAAAGACCGCGTAGACCAGGACAGAGAGAAATCCCGCCCCCGTAGAGCGGACCCCCTCGACCTGGCCGAACTTGATCTCCTCGATCGCCTCAGCCAGCAGCTTGCCCACAAACCCGATGGTAAACATGATGAGCGTGAGAATCCCCGCAAAAGCTCCGAATCCCACGGCTGCCACAAAGAGCACACCCATAACCACGGGGTGAAGGCTCCGGCTCACCACCACAATGGCCCGGCCCACCAGGTACACCGGCAGGGGAGCGATATTCTTGGCCGCCATAAACCCGATGGGAACACTCAGCAGCACTCCTGCGGCCGTGGCGATCACGGTCATCTGAAAACTCTCGATAAAGCCCCGCACGATCAGGCGTCCCCGCGATCCGTAATCGGGGGGGAAGGCCATGCGAAGCATGTTTCCGGCCCGGGGTATCCCGTCGAGCACCCGCTGCCAGCTCACCTGCATCATCTGAAGGGCAAAGATCAGATAAAGCACCGTCACCAGCAGCACGGTGTAACGCACCCAGGGGTTCTCAATAAAGTGTGGTCTTCGCCACCGGTACCGTGTGGTTGCGTCACTCATCGTCATACTCCGCTGCCCCGACCTTCATCTGCTTCTTCAGATCGTCCTCGTGGCCGGCGTAGATCTGTTCGAGCCAGTCCTCGGTGAGTTCATCGGGGTTTCCATCGAAGATCATCACCCCGTGGCGAAGGCCCAGAATCCTGTCTGCGTAGGTGGTCGCCTGGGGAACGTTGTGAAGGTTGATCAGAACGGGCAGATCCAGCTCCTCGGTGATACCCGCGATGAGCTCCATGATCCGTTCCGATGTCTTGGGATCCAGCGAGGCCGTGGGCTCGTCGGCCAGGAGGATTCGCGGGTTCTGCATAAGCGCCCTGGCGCAGCCCACACGCTGCCGTTCACCACCGGAGAGGGCATCGCACCGCTTGTTCACGTACTGGGAAAGCCCGACCCGCTTCAGCAAGGCGTAGGCGCGGTCGACATCTTCCTGGGGAAACTTGCGAAAAACACCGCGAAAGAAGCCGGTGTAGCCAAGACGACCCGAGAGAACGTTCTCCATCACCGTCAGGCGGTCCACCAGGTTATAGGCCTGAAAAATCATCCCGATCTGTCGCCGGGAATCCTGAAGCGCTCGCCCCGAGAGGGAGAGGATATCCGTCCCGTCGAGCTCGATCGATCCCGAATCGGCTTTTACCAGGCGGTTAATGCACCGGAGAAGGGTACTCTTGCCTGCTCCGGAGGAACCGATGATCGCCGTGAGCCTGCGCTCGTCGGTTGTCAGATTCAGCCCCTTCAGTACGGGGGCTCCCTTGGTGTAGCTCTTCTCCAGGTTTGTTATCTTCAGCATTGTCTGTGTCACTCCATACTGCAGGGGAAAATAGGCGGAGCGGGATAGCCCGCCCCGCAGGAAGAGAGAAAAGGGTTAGTCGATATCAGAGAGCCGATACTGAACGCCGTTATACTCCTGAATTGTACGGACGGCGTCCCAGTGGTCCTTGTAGACGATCGGAATAAAGCCGTCCACCTCGAACTCCTCACCCAGGGGGGTTCCGGCGAAACTGTAGGAGAAGAAGGCCTCGCGGATCTTTTCCTGCAGATCGGGATGGAGCCGGTGGGCTATGCCGTAGGAGGTTGTGGGGAAGGGATCGGTCTCGAAGATGATCCGTACATCGGCGGGATCAAAGAGGCCCCGCTCTGCCATGCGGTCCACCACTTCCGATGCCACGGGCGCCGCGTCGTAGTCACGAGCCACCACGCCCAGGGCGGAGTTCTCGTGGCTGCCGGAAAAGACGGGCTCGTAGTCAACCCCGGGGGTCAGTCCGTACCGGGGGAAGAGCGCCATGGGAGCCTGGTGGCCCGAGTTTGACGTGGGGGTCACGTGGGCAACCCGCTTGCCCTTCAGGTCTTCCAGACTGTGGAGATCGCTGTCGGCATGGACGTACATCTGCAGGGTATACCCGAACTGGCCATCGGCACCACCCATAATGGCGATGGGCACGTAGCCTGCCAGGTTCACCGCGAAGGGCGTGGGACCCGTGGAGATACCGGCAATATGGAGCCGGCCCGCGCGCATCGCCTCGACCTGGGCGGTGTAGGAACTGACACTGAAGAACTGGACGTTTCGTCCCGTTACCTTTGCCAGGTGGTCCAGGAAGGGCTGCCACATATCCTCGTAGATCGCCGGATCTTCAACGGGGGTGTAGGCAAAGACCAGGGTCTGGGGATCGAGCCAGAACCGCTCGTCCTCGGGCATGTCTGCCAGCAGGTCACCATCCTTGTCACAGAAGAAAACATCGAAATGGCCCCGTGCCTCGGGCGGGCACTCCGACGACGGAATGGGCTCCAGGGCCGCCCCCCGTTCCCGCGATCCTCCGGCAAAGACCGCGCCGGTCAGAGCCAGGGCCATCACTGCAACAACAAACAGTTTCTTCATGGGGTCCTCCTTTTCGGGAAGGGGCACGCACCCGGAAACGTTCTGTCTCCGGCTCACCCTGATCCCGGAACAATATACTTCCGGGACAGCGCGCTGCCCCGGAACAACACCAACGTGCCGAATTATACCACGGCCCGTTTCAGAACCGCATAGTTACATTTGTCACATTCTTTTTTGATTAAAAAAGAGTCAGGGAGCGGGGTTTTCCTGTGACGGCCCGAACAGGCCGGCAGCAAGGCGCTGATTCATCAGAAAGACCAGGAGAATCTCCTCCAGGGTGCGGCGGGGCCCCTCGGCTCCCGCGATCCTGCGCCGGAGGATCTTGCGACTGCGGCGGTGGTAGAAGCGGTACATCTCGCGAGGATCGTCCTCCTGGATGGGCTCCGGCGGAACCTCCCGGGCGAGCATCTCCTGGAGACTCTCCCGGTTCACCGCAGCGATTCCCCGGCTGTCCATGGTTTCCCGGACCAGGCAGATCTCCTCGTGAACGATCCCGAAGACAAACTCTTCCAGAGCCTGCTGAACCTCCCGGACCTCCCCCTGTTCGTCGAGGAAGCGGTACCACCGGTCCGATAGGAGCGACGAGAGCCGCATGAGCTCCATGGTTCCCATCATGGTACCGAAGACGGGGGCGATCTGGAGGCGGGCACGCCAGAGTTCCACCACAGCCGGGGCGTAGTCCGTAACGGTCTGGTCGAAGCGGTATTCCCAGAGGTGGATCAGCTCCAGGGCCGCCTCGCGCCGCAACTCCGGGGAGTAGTAACCGTTCCGCTCGATGATCACCTGATAGACATCCTCGATAAGGAGGGAAAAGAGCAGGTGTTCCCAGACCTCCTGAACCTCCTGATCGTATCGGGCGAGTCCCTCGTAGCGGGAGCAGATCTTCCGGAGAAAGCCGAAAAAGTTGAACTTTGCCACCGTGAAGGTACGCCCCACCATGACCTTTGTGGGCAGAAGGACGGTATGGTCGCAGCCATCCCGAAAGAGCCGCTCGATCAGGGTGTCCACGGAGTGGATCTCGTCGCCAAAGTGCTGGTTGTCCAGGATGGAGGGATAGCTGCAGAAGACCCGGGAGAGACTTCCCAGCTCCGCCTCCATCAACCGGCAGGTGGCGTACATGTCGGGGTCGATCTTTCTGAGATTCTTCTTCAGTCTGTCCCGGAGAGCCTGTTCACGCCCATCGTAAAGCTCGATGTTCATGGCACTATCATAGCCCCTGCGCCGGAAAGTTTCATGTTATCCGGCTAGAGCCAGCGCTTGTCCATGGTGAAACTCACGGTGAGCCAGGTTTTCATGCCAAGTTTTCTGGTTTTATCCCAGATGATCTTCCTGATCCGGTCCTGACGCCGGGTTGGCCATTTCTCCTCGTCGCCGATCAGGAAGTTGATCTCCAGATCGTACTCGCGACCCGTCTTGGCCAGATGGCAGGTGTAATCCTGAAACTTGTACTTTTTGCAGAGCTCCTTCACCAGCGCCTCCACCGCATCCTGGTAGGTATCCTCGGGGGCCACCAGGAGCACCTCGGCGAAGTTCCGCCGCAGCACCTTGAAGGGCAGGATCGAGGCCGCCAGGGACATACCCGTTACCAGCACGGGGTCCACGTAGGGCCCCAGATGCGCGTACCCCCGGAGAGAGAGGATGAGGGCCACGGAGAATCCCACCAGGATTGTTCCACTCAGAATACCGTCCACGAGCCACTCCTGGGTATCAACCCGGACAATCTCGGAGTTGGCCACCCGGGCGATATGCCGCTCGATGAAGAAAATGCCAAAACAGAAGAGGGTTGTAAATATGGTATAGACTAGGGCGAACTCCAGGGCGATTTCCCTGCCCCCCGTGAGAAGGGTTCGCAGCCCCTGAACGAAGGCGAAGAGACAAGCCGAGAGGATAAAGACCCCGTTCACCACGTTGATCAGGGGTTCCAGGTGGGCGTAGCCGAACTGGAAACACTCGTCGTCGGGCTTGGAAATGAGGAAGGCCGTGTAGAGACTCAGGCCGGTCATGCCCATGCTCAGGAGCGAGAAAACCCCGTCCAGAAGAATTGCGTTCGAATTGACAAGACTTCCCACCACCAGGTCAGATCCTGCCATCACCATCGTACCGACCAGCGATATCCGCAACGCCAGGCGTTCGGACCTGAATTGACTGGTCACTGCCATATTCTCACCTCGTTGATCTGAATCTCCCCCGGGCCCACGGATCACGGTCCACGGATCACAAAGAGCGTGTGCACAGGAGTGCCTGTGGGGCTGATATAAAATATACGGGAAGGGCCTACTGTGGTGCAACTGCGATCCGCGCGCCCTGGTCTGCCCCCAGAGTGAGGGTCTCCCGCGAGCCGGCGTGCCGCACCGTTATGGTCCCCGCCTGGAGGCTCCGGGTCTCCAGAATGAATTCCTCTCCCGGCGTAAGGCGGTGGGCTTTCAGGAAGGAGAGAAAATCCTCCTGGGTGTCGCCCACCCGGGAGATACGAAAGCGGCTCCCCTCCTCGCACTGATCCAGGGGAATTGCCCGGGAGTTCTGGACACGTCCCTCGCGGGAGGGGATGGGAGCCCCGTGGGGATCGGTGGCGGGGTATCCCAGATAGGAGTCGATGCGTTCCACAAAGCGGTCCGACACGGCGTGCTCCAGGTCCTCGGCATCGTCGTGGACCTCGGCCCAGTCGTATCCCAGAACCTGTTCCAGGAAGGTCTCGATCAGCCGGTGGCGGCGCACCATGGTGAGCGCCAGCTTGCGTCCCTCGGGAGTAAGAACAACCCCCTTGCGGGGCACGTAGGAGACCAGGGAGAGCCCTGCCAGGTGTTTGACCATGGTGGTGGCCGTGCCGGGGGTTACCTCCATGGCCGACGAGAGGTCCTTCATGGGGACGATCTCACCGGGAGCCTGCTCCTCCTGCTGGTATATTGTCTTGATATACTGTTCAACCGTGCTCGTGGGCACCCTCTGCGACCTCCCCGGAAAATAGCCCTGCCATGGTACCGGTCATGCCCTGCCTGTGCAAGCCGTCATCACTACCTGTGTCAGGGCTCGATCACGGCATCGAGACAATGGTGAAACACGTACAAGGCGGCCAGCGCACCCAGAGGCTCCAGCCCCTCCGGCACGGTTGCCCCCTCGACGGAGCGGGCAAGCCCCGTCACCCAGGAGGGTGCCCGGGAGAAGGCCTCCAGCTCCGTCCGGAAAAAGGACTGAACCAGCAGCCATACCTCCCGCCATTCCCCCCGCTGGAGGTGGTCGCGCATCTCCTGACGATGCTTCAGAACGAGGGAGAACTCGCTGGCATCGTCGATCAGCTCCATTAGCCCTCTGCCCGGAGCAGCCACCTCGGAGCGGAGATATTCCTGAATCCCCGGGGAGAACCCGAGCTGCCCCAGAGCGATAGAGAAACGCGTCTCGGCGAAGCTCCGGCTCCCCCGGCGCAGGGCCCGGTGAAAGAGATCCTCCAGATGAGGCCCCCGGGGGTCCAGAATCGACTCCGCCACGGCCAGGTCCAGCTCCATTCGGGGAGAGAGGGGGCCTGCCATGAGCCGCCTGATCCGGGGGAGTTCATCGCCACAATCCAGCCGGGCCAGGCTCTTCAGGGCGATGATTCCCTCCTCGAGCCCCTCTTCCCGGCGGGCGATCTCCCGAAGCAGGGTCTCGCTACGGGCATCGGGGTAGGCCCCCAGACAGAAGAGGGCGTCCCTGCGGGTATAGCTCCCCTGGTCCGCCGCCTCCTTCAGGATATCCTCCAGGAGCTCCGGTCGGGGCGAGCGGAAGAGGCTCCGCAGCACCCGTTCTCTCTCCGCCACCGAGGGCCCCCGCAGACGGTCCCGCAGGCGGGAGGTGGCAATGGGGGTGGAACTCCGCTCCAGCGAGAGAAGGAGGCTCTCCCGGCGCGAGGGATCACCCGAAAAATCGAGCTGGTTCGCGTCCAGAAAGGCCCGCAGGTTTCGGATAGAGAGGACGATCTCGGCCGTCTCGCGCAGGGAGAGGCTTCTTCCGTCGGGGAGGAAGAAACTCAGCACCGCCGTGGTCAGGGCCACCAGAAAGGTGAAGAAGAAGGTGAGGCTGTACTCGTGCACCACAAAGGGGGCCCTGGCAGAGAGGTCCGCCAGGATCCCCCCGGCGATCCCCAGGGAGAGGGCCACCAACCCCAGAAGCATGTTGGCCATGGATGTGTAGGGGACGCGATCGCGCTCGGGGATGGACCGGACCAGGGCGGCGCTCTTCAGGGTAAGCAGGCTGCGCAGGAAGAAAAAGGTGAAAAATCCTGTGAGGAAATAGGCGGCCACGGGCAGCGATCCCGGCAGAACGGCCCAGGTCAGGGCCATGACGGCGAGCCCGACGTTCATGATGATCAGGAGGGGCTTCTCACCCAGGGTATCGGCGAAGGGCTTGAGCCAGTTATTCGCCAGAATGGAGGCCACCGCCCCCACCAGGGTAAAGAGGATCGCCATATTGTCGGGCATCCCCAGCACACGGCGCAGAAAGGCCACCTGAAAGGCGAAGAGAACGTGGAGCCCCATGCCCAGGGCATGAATCATCAGGGGTACCACGTGGTGGCGGTGGCGAATGATCCGTCTGGCCGTGCGCAGAAAGGCCCCCGAGCCGGGGTGCTCCACCACGGAACGCCCGGGGATCTTCAGGAGGTAGAGCGATGCCACGGTATTCATCACCGCCCCGATATAGACGATGGTCACCAACCCCCCGAGCCCCTCAAAAAAAGCCAGGGAGAGGAGAAAAAACCCCATAAGCTGCGAAGCGAACTGGGAATAGGCCAGGCGGATATTGAGGCGCACCATGGCCCCTCCCATCTCGCGCTCCCGCATGACATCGCGTTGCACCGCGTGAGCCACAGACACCCCCATGGCCCGGGTAACACAAAAGACGGTAAAGATGGTAATGATGGCGATCCGGGCGGCCTGGCCGCTGAGGAAAAAGAGCACCCCGTAAAAAAGCACCACAAAACCGCGCAACAGCCAGGCCATGCCGAAGACGCGGGTGATCCTGCACCCCCTGAAAAGCCGGGGCACCACCAGAGAGACGATACCCGTCACGTGGAAGGCGGCGTTGATGTAGCCCAGCTCGAGGTTGCTCGCGCCGAAGTGGATCGCCATGAGGGAAACGATCGTATCGTTCAGGAGAAATACTCCCAGGCCGTTCCAGCTGATGTGCCTGGAAAAGGAGGCAAATCCCTGTTCCCGCTCGGCAGCGGAGAGTACGTCGGTGCGGCTGCTCATGGGGTTATCATAGCCCGGGACAGGATCTTCTGATAGCCCCGGGAGCTGCCCCCGGGAAGCTCCACAGGTCAGGGAGCTCCGACAGACCTCAGGAGGCCACCGAGGGGAGCGGCTCCTGCCGGGAGAAGGCGGCCCGCCGGAACCCCGCCACCTGGGAGAGAATCATGCCCGCGAGCAGAAGAGCACAGCCCAGAACCGACCGCAGGGAGAGCACCTCCGAGAGGATCAGCCAGCCCCCCAGAGCGGCGAAGGAACCCTCGAGACTCAGCAGGATCGCTGCGTGGGAGGGGGCAGCCCGGCGCTGCGCCACGGTCTGAAGGGTATAGGCGATAGCGATGGACCCGATTCCTCCGTAGAGGATGGGCACGGCGGCCCCGCGCATCCCCGCCAGATCGATCGGCTCACGAACCACCGCCACGGCGAGGCTCACCAGAGCCACCACCCCGTACTGAACCAGGGATATCCAGAGGACCGGATATCGCCGGGAAAGGTGATCGATCAGCTGAACGTGAAGGGCGAAGAACAAGGCACTGGCCATGACGAAGAGATCACCGGGGTTCACCGATGCCCCGGGCTGAACGCTCAGAAGATAGAGCCCGGCCACGGCGAGGAGCACCGCCCCCCAGCGCAGCCCCCCCACGGCCTGGCGGCGAAAGATGCCCAGCAGGGGAACCATCACCACGTAGAGACCCGTGATAAATCCGGCGTTTCCGGCAGTGGTATAGACGAGCCCGATCTGCTGCAGCGCCGACCCCGCAAAGAGCACCAGCCCCGTCACGGCGGCCCCCGGCAGGAGCGCACCCGGAACGCGCCGGGAAGGCCCTCCCCGGAGCAGCGCTACCGGCAGGAGAACCATCGCTCCCAGGAGAAAGCGGACCCCCGTAAAGAAAAAGGGGCCCACGTGATCCATACCCAGGCGCTGCGCCACAAAGGCAAAGCCCCAGATCGCCGCTGTTACAAGAAGAAGAGCATCGTTAAGAATCGCGCGAGGTTTCACACATAACTCCCGGGGTATTGTCCCTGTTGTTTCCGGAGGAAAAGCTGCTAGAGGCGGCTCTGGCGACGCGCCCGTTCTATCTTCTGCATCTTCCGGTAGTACTTGGCCTGTTTTTCAATCTCGGCCCTGTCGGATATCACGATCCGGTCATCGAGGACCTTGATGCGGGAGTTCTTGAGCAGCTCCCGCATCGCCTCCCGCCCCTCGGCCATGGGAAGCCCCACCATGTTGATCAGCTCCTTGGGCCCGAACTCGAAGATGTAGGACTCACCCTGCCGCAGGGGAACCCGGTTTCGCTCGAGCTGAATCAGGAGCCCGTCGTAGAGACGCCCCACCTTGTCTTTCAGCAACGTATTTGCCAGCTGCTTGTAGATGAACCAGATCCGCTCGGCCAGAAGCTGGGTCAGACGCGTGATGATCTGCGGCTGGGAAGAGACCATGCGGGCAAAGTTCTCGCGGTTCACCGCCAGGAGCTGGGTATCCTCGAAGGCGATCGCACTGGCCGAGCGGGGTTTGTTCTCGATCAGGGACATCTCCCCGAAAATATCCCCCTGCTTGAGCACCGCCAGGAGCACCTCGTTGTCGTTCACGATCTTGGTGATCTTCACCGAGCCCTTCTGGATAATATACAGCTCGCCCCCGGGCATCATCTCGGAGAAGATCATGGTGTTCTTCTTGTAGATTCGGGTGAACTCTGTCTCGCTGCCGTCCAGGTAGACCGCCTGGGAATAGGGCTGGATCTTCTCGAGCCGTTCCCGTGCCCGCTGCGCGTGGGGGCCGTTGGGACAGTACCGCAGGTACTGGTGATAGGCGTAGTGGGCCTGGTTGAACTGACTCTGCTTCGCGTAGAACTCCGCCACAAAAAAGAGGTGCCCGATATCGGGCTCGGTGCTCTGCTGAAGGGTGATCCGGGCCAGGGCCTCGTCGAGGTAGCGCATGCGCCGGCTGAAGCCCTGGATAATCTTCATTGCCACGGGGGTGTTCTGGACGATCAGGTCCCCGAAGTTGTCCTTGTTCACCGAGATCGCGGAACAGTCCGTAAGAGCCTGGGCGGTCTCGATATGGCTGTGCCCCGACATGGCGGCCACAACACCAAAGAAATCGCCCGGCCCCAGAACGTTGCCGCCCTCTTCCTGAACGACCTCCACCTCTTTGCTGACGCGGACCTTGCCACTGCGGATAATATAAAAGTGGTCCGCGTTCTGCTTGCCTTCAACGACGATATAGGCGTCTTTTGTGAAATTGACAATCTTCAGTTGCAGTGGCGTGGGCATTATATCGGGTTCCTACCGCCAATCAGCATAGTCACCTCCGCAGAAGATGTCAATTTTTCTTTCTCATCTTTTCCACTTTCACGCATAACGCAGTTCACACATAACGCAGTTCACACATAACGCAGTTCACGCATAACGAAGTTCACGCATAACGCAGTTCACACATAACGAAGTTCACGCATAACGCAGTTCACACATCTTTCACGCATGAAGGGGAAAATCCGAACAGAAAGAATCCACGCGATCGGCCACAGCCTTGATTGTCGACTCGGAGCCCTTGCTTTGCAGGACATCCAGAATTGCCTGGGCCACAAAGGCCATATCGTCTTCCTTCATGCCCCGGGTGGTAAGAGCCGGTGTACCCAGACGAATTCCCGAGGTCACCAGGGGACTCCGGGTGTCGAAGGGGATACCGTTCTTGTTGCAGGTGATGTTGGCCCGGTCCAGCATCTGCTCGGCGTCCTTGCCCGAAACATCCCAGGATGAAAGATCAACCAGAAGCAGATGGTTATCGGTGCCCCCCGAGACCAGACGAAGCCCCCCCTCGGTGAGGTGCCGTGCCAGGGCCTGGGCATTCAGGATCACCTGCCGCTGGTAGAGCGCAAACCCCGGTTGCAGCGCCTCGTAGAACGCCACGGCCTTGGCGGCGATCACGTGCATGAGCGGCCCCCCCTGAATCCCCGGCATAACCGCCGAATCGAGCAACTCCGACCAGCGCTTTACCCGACCCGATTTGGCAGCCACCGCTCCCATCGTGTTCTCGGCGTCCTTCCCGATGAGAACCAGCCCGCCCCGGGGGCCGCGCAGGGTCTTGTGGGTGGTGGTGGTGGTAAAGTGAGCGTGGGGGATCGGCGAGGGATGCTCTCCCGTCGCCACCAGCCCGGCGATATGGGCCATGTCGGTGACAAAAAAGGCATCCACCTCGTCGGCGATCTGGCGGAACCGGGCAAAATCGATCTGCCGGGGATAGGCCGACGCTCCGGCGATGATCAGACGGGGTCGATGCTTGCGCGCCAGGGCAGCCACGGCATCGTAGTCGATCAGTTCGGTCTCGCGGTCGACACCGTAGCTCACCACGTTATAGAGTTTTCCGGAAATATTTACCGCGGCACCGTGGGTCAGGTGCCCCCCGTGAGCGAGATCCATACCCAGAATGGTATCACCCGGCTTCAGCACGGTCAGATACACCGCCATATTGGCCTGGCTTCCCGAATGGGGCTGGACATTGCTGTATTCAGCTTCGAAGAGGGCACAGGCGCGATCGCGGGCGAGGTTCTCCACCACATCCACGTGCTCGCAGCCACCGTAGTAGCGCGCACCGGGGTACCCTTCGGCGTACTTGTTGGTCAGAACCGTTCCCGCTGCCTCCAGGACAGCGTCACTGGTGAAGTTTTCGCTGGCAATCAGTTCCAGTTTGGTCTTCTGGCGCTCGGTTTCGCGACAGATTGCATCGTACAGTTCGGAGTCCCGGTGGCGTAATGTTTCCATGGTCGACAGCATAGAAACAAAGCGGCACCTCTGTCAATTCTGAAGGTCCGGCCGGTGCCAGAGGACCGGTTCCTGCCCGGAGTCGCCCTCGATGGTCTCTCCCGGAGGCAGTTCGAGCCGCAACGCCCCCCCGGAAAATCCCCGGGGCCCCTCAAGCAGGGCACCCTGGGGAAATCGCCTCGAGTCGGGAACCCCCTCTACACGCAAGGCTATTCGCCGGTCATCGAGAGCCCCGAAGGTAGCGCTCTCGAGAGACTCTCCGTAAAACGAGAGGACCCGGGAAAACTCGCCCTCCCCGGGATCGCTCCCGTACATCCCCGATCCCAGAGCCGTATCGAGGGGAATCCAGCCCGCCCGGGGGATGAAGGCCTCCACCCAGACGTGGTCCACGGTCTCTCCCGTGTCCTTCAGAAGCACTCCCCAGGAACGGCGGGAGGGAATACCGGCAGAACGCAGAAGCGCCGCCGTGAGATCGGCGTAGGCCCCCGGGGCCGCGCCCTCACCCTCCAGCGCCTCCTCCCAGGACCAGGTGCCCTCCCGATCGGGGGTGAGGCGGCGCAGAACCTCCTGATGGATCCTCCGCGCGTTGGGCACGGGCGGGTTCCGCAGGTTGATCACCCGGCTGCGTATCTGCTGGACCGCCGGAGCCGAAACGGGCAGATCTTCCTGATCAGCGAGGAAGGGACGAAAGGCGCGGCGAAACCCGGCGTCCTCCAGAAGCGCGCGGCCGGGACTGGCGGTTATATCCCAGCGCTGGGAGCGCCGCTCCAGCCGGTCAACCCGCTCCACCACCATGGGCCGGGGTTTCTCGGGCTGTTCCTTCTGGTCCGGGGAGAGATCCCGGTCGGGCTGATCCCCCTGCGAGTCTTCCTCGCGGGGTTTGAAAACGGGGAGAACCGCCCAGGTGGCCGGACTATGCCCCCCCTCGTCGGTTCCCAGAAGGGAGACCTCCTCCCGCAGAACCTGGCCCGGGGCGGAGGGGATACGGGGAATCAGCAGAACCGCCGAACCGGGAGAATCGGGAAAATCAACGCGCTGCCGCAGGAGGTACTCCCGGGGCTCGCCCTCCTCCAGACGCGCTCCCGGGGCAGACACCTCCAGCGACACCTCCCCGGGCTGACCGTTGATAAAGAGCCCCAGCTCCCCCGGGGGAAGCTCCTGGGGCACCACAAAGCGGATCACCCGATCCGACCAGGAGACGATCCACCACTGGTCCCCTCCAAAGGTGAAGATTTCTTCCCGCCCCGATTCCTCACCGGGAGAAGCCTCACCGGGAAGAGAGCGAAACTCCAGCAGGGACCGGGCAGTTCGGGGACCGAAACCGTCACCCTGGAGGGTGACCATATCGCCCGGTCCGGCCTGCCGGGGAGTTATCAGGGCAACCCGCAGACGATTCTGCCGGTCAAGACGGGGAATATCCTCCCGGTTGATCAGAAAGAGGGCGTTGCTCAGCCCCCCTTCGGTTCGTACCCGCACCATGCCGCTGGGAAGCTCCCGGGGCATGGTGAAGACGATTCTGGAGGGAGCCCACTCCCGCAGGGCAGCCGAGTCCAGGGCGACCCCATCCACCTCAAGACGCCCCGATTCGCCCAGATGACGCCCCGTGAGCGTGACGGTCTCCCCGCCACGAACCTCCTCGGGGCGCATCCCCTCCAGACGGGGAGCCCTGCGGGCATTACCGAGGAAAACCAGCGCGAGCGCCAGAAGGACCAGAAAGAGGAGAATCGGGACAATGGGACCTATCTTCGATCGTTTCAGGACTGATACCGCTCCACCGAGATCTCGAGTTCGATATTGAGGTGATCGGCCAGGTCCGTGTCAAGGCCATTCCCGGCATCGGCTGTACCGGCTCCCAGGGGCAGAAAGATAATGGGTTCTCCCAGGCGAATCGGAAGCGTTGTAAAGGACGTGCGGTAGGTGGTCTCGCCCTCTCCCCGGGGATCGGTGATCCAGGTTTGACCCTGGGCAACGAGAAGCAGATCGTCCTCGTTCTCCCAATAGGGGGTGAAGTCGGCCACCACCACGATCCCCGTGCCGTCCAGCCGAACCCGCACGGAGCGGCCTCCGATGGTCACCCGGGTGAGGTCCATGGCCCAGACCGCCTCATCCTGATCGGGGGATACCAGGCGGGCGTTAATATGAAGGCGCAGGGCTCCCTGGACAAAGGCNTCGATCGACTCGGCCAGGTCATCCACGGAGATCGCCCGAGCCCCAACGGGAGCGCCAGCCCAGAGGAGCGCCGCAANAAGTGCCACCGGGAGNGGCCCGGCGCGACGCACCGTCATTGCCGGTACTCCTCTCCCGGATAATCCCGGAGCACCGGGTATTCCTCGATCGGGTAGGAGAGCGGATAGGAATCGAGGGGAAGAATTTCCAGATCCCGGGCGGGATCCCGACGGACCATCACGGGCTCACCCCGGAACTGAAACCTGGCCTGTTCGGGCAACTGGATGGTGAGCTGCTGTGCCTGGCCCTGCTCGTTGAGCCACTGGAGAAACTGCTCTGTCCGGTCTGCGTCTACGTGGACCTGGACATGGATGTTCCGATCCTGCAGGGAGAGCCCGGCCAGCCCCCGGGAGGTGTCTCCCGAAACGGAGGGGCGCTGAACCCACCCCGCTGCGAGAACCCCGGCAAGAAGGAATACCGCCACAGCCGCAGAGGCCAGGGGGAGCGGCACCGAGAAGGACTGGCGCCACCAGGGCGTCTCGGGAGGCCGAACCCGAAGGGTGCGGCACACCTGCTGGTAGACCCGCTCCTGCGCCNCCTTGCAGGACTCCTCCCCGGGAGGATCCACAGCGAGCAGCGCTTCCAGGGCGCGATGCCTCGCTACGCGCCGNTCCAGCCCCCCCTGGGGGAGAAACCCGGGATACTCCGCTGCTTCTGTACCGGGAGGGAATCCCCCATCGGGGAACTGGTCAACAAGGGTGGAGACTATTTCTTCCTGTCGGGCCGATCTACTCCGGAATATGTACATCGCTCTCCTCCAGCATCGACGCCAGGCGCTCCCGCGCCCGATATACCCGGACCTTCACATTGCTCACGGTGATGCCCAGCACCCGGGCGATCTCCGTATAGGGAAGGTCCCCGTACTCCTTCAGCACAATCACGTCCCGAAGGGTTTTGGGCAGCCTGTTCACGGCCTGGCGGATCAAAACCTGGGACTCGCTTTCGAGGGTATCCGAATCGGCTGGCCGNGACGGCCGCTGCGGCTCGAAGAAGGCCCGCTCNAAGGCTGTCCGTTCCCGGCCCCGGCGCTTTGCCAGGTTGAAGGCCAGGTTTTTGGCAACCCGGATNACCCAGTACCGGGCCTGGTCTCCGTCGGGAAGAGATCTACTGTGCTGAAAAAACTTGATGAAGGCGTCGTGACATATCTCCTCTGCCGACTCCTGATCACCCACGATCCGGAGCACCACCCGAAAAACCACGGGAAAAGACGATGCGTAAACCTGATTGAAAAAACGTTGCTCATCCCTGCTGGTATTCATAACACGTGGACCCCGGCAAAGGTTACATAGTATCCTCTGGTGATGGCCAACCTACAGCGGGAACTGGAAAAATTCAACCTCACCATGCAGCTCTCCTACCAGGAACCTCTGGCTCCGTACACCACCTTCCGCGTGGGCGGCCCCGCCGAGGTGCTGGCCCACCCCTCGTCGGAAGAAGAGGCCGCTCAACTTATCCGCATCAGCCGGGAATTGGAAGTACCTCTCACCGTCCTGGGGGGCGGTGCCAACGTGGTGATCAGCGACAACGGCATCAGGGGCATCGTGCTCCACACGGGGAACCTCGACGGAGTCACCCGGGAGGGGCCCTTTTTGCGGGCGGGAACGGGCACCGCCGTGAGTGATCTTGCTGCCACGGCTGCAGACCTGAATCTGGCCGGCCTGGCCTTTATCTACGGCATGCCCGGCAGCGTGGGGGGAGCGGTCTGGATGAACGCCCGCTGCTACGGGGGGGAGATCTCGGCGATACTCCAGGAGGTCTCCTTCCTGACCCTCCGGGGAAGCCAGGCCGGTACACCGGGAGTCTACACGGCCCGGGCCGAAGATTTTTCCTACAAGCGCTCTCCCTTTCAGGATGGGNCCCGTCTTATCACGGGAGCGACCTTTGCGCTGCACCGGGGCAACAAGGACGCACTGTGGGAAGAGATGCGCCGCCACGAAGAGGATCGCCGCGCCAAGGGGCATTTCGAGGCTCCCTGCGCGGGCTCCATCTTCAAGAACAACCGCGCCTTTGGCGCACCCAGCGGACAGATCATCGACGAGGTGGGGTTGCGCGGCCTTCGACGCGGCGGAGCCCGCGTAAGCCCGCGCCACGGCAACATCATCGTGAACACCGGTGGGGCCCTGGCCCGGGACATCCGGGAACTGGTTCTGGAGGTACAACAGCGGGTACACCAGGAACGGGGAATCCTGCTGGAGCCGGAGGTGCTCTTTCAGGGAGACTGGTTCGGGGGAACAGGCCCCTTTCAGGAAGAAGGTCTCCCTAAAACCGCCCCTCCAGGGTGATAGAGCCCGTCAGTNCCCGGGGATCGTCGCGGCGAACATCCTGATCCACCCGCAGGCGGGGCATCAGGCGCCAGCGCGCTCCCAGGGGAATCCCCCCATCGAGAGAGCCGTACCAGTGGGCAGGGCCCTCCCGGGAATCCCACTGCACCCGCGCCGCAGCACTCACCGAGAGGGACCGTCTGCGCGACCCCAGAGGAGTCAGCAAAGAGAAAACTCCCGCCAGACTCCGTTGATCCCTGGTGTCCCCCCGGCCCGATACCCGGAACCGGAGCGTCCCTCCCGGAGAGCGCAGATGNAGCCGCGCCTCGCCCCGGTAGACGGTGTCGAGCTCTTCCCGGGGATACCGCTGAACCGCCCCGACCAGCGCTACCCGGTCGAGAAGTGGCGCCCCGGCAAGGCGCACCCTGCCCGCCGAGACCACCCCCTCCAGCTCCTGCCTCGACGGCCCGGGATGCTCCTCCTTCCAGCCNCGGGTCCCGGACCACCGCAGGTGGCTCTCCAGAATTGCTGCGGGATGNAGGCTCCGGTGAGCAACCTGAACGGAGGAAGAGCGGGAGTAACGCGTTCTGCCCCCCTCGACGGTCCGGAATCCCCGTTCTGCCCCCGAGACCCGGCCGGACCAGCGGAGAGCCTCCGGGCCCGCCGAGGCCGAGGCGGTTCCAGCCAGACGGGGAGGGCCCCTCCCCTCGTCCTGATACCGCCAGACCTCTACCAGAGCCTGGGGCCCCCGCGTCCTCGCCCAGAGCCCCTCCTCGCCGGGCCTGCGACGGCGATCCAGCTCCCAGGTGACGGCCTGACGTTCGCTCTGGTTCGATCTCAGGGGAGGCGCTGCAAAAAGCCACCCCTGCTTCTCGGGGGAGCGCAGCCGCTCCTCGTCCAGGGTAACCCGCGAGAGAAGAACGCCCAGACGACCCGCAGCACCGCCAGGTCCCAGGTCAACCCACCCCCGGACCCCTTCGGACTGGTATCGATCCTCCCGGGCGAGATACCAGAGGTCGAACCCCAGCGGGACGGCCCCTCCACCCAGGGAGAGCGCTGCACCAAGACGGTCCTGGTCTCCCTCCTGCAGGGCAGGAACAAACCGCGACTCCTCGAAGAGCGCTCCCCAGAGAACACCCCCGGCGGTGGGATCAAAAAAACGATGATATATTCCCCGGCCCCGGATCGGCCCCAGAACAAGAGGCCCCGCCTGCGCGCCCATGGTCCAGGAAAGCCCCTCCAGGGGTGATCGAAGGGATACCGATTTCTTCTGATATCCCGGGGGTGCGGCCTCTTCCTGGTGGAGCATGATCTCCGAGCTCCCGAGACCAAACCAGCGGACTGGCCCCCAGGTCCAGTCAAAACGGCCCTGAAGCTCCCCCTCCTGATCCAGACGAAGGCGAACCTCCCCGCTCCGGAGAATGTGCGGTGGCGCATCCCGGGCGAATGTTCCCGGACCCGTTACGGAGACAAGAACGAGGAGTATCGCCTGGCATCGCCAGTGCCGTGATGGCAGGTATCGGGATTGCACATTTTGCAAGAGAGCGGGACAAGCCCCCTCGCTTCGGTCCCGGGCCCCGGTTTCCCCGTGATTCCTGACACCCGTGATTTCTGACTTGACGCCCCCCCCGGAAAGGCTCTATTATTTCGAACGCAGGCGGTGGTCGTATAACGGCATTACCCCAGCTTCCCAAGCTGGAGACGCGGGTTCGACTCCCGTCCACCGCTGCCGTTCCAACTCCCCGTCGCTGTATACTCCGTTCAGGCAGGTGCNTTCGCTCTCCGGCTTCCCGCGATTCCCCGGTCCGGAAGGTCCTGTACTCCTGCGGAGAATCCTTCCCGGTGTGGTGAAACGGAGGGAGAGGAACGAACGATGCTGCGAACCTTCGAAGTTCACGCCCACGGAATCAGGAGGATATGGCTCCTCCGGGAGAGCAATGCCTCTATTCGCAGCCGTCTGCTCCCGACACCCTTCCCGGAAATAATCTGCACCAGGAAAAGCCCCATCTACTACAACTCGGTCAGGGCAGTGGCCTTTCACCTTCGGGGAGGATTCCCGGGATACTCCACGGTTCGCCAGGAGGGGGTCACGGACAATGTGGGGATCACCCTGGACCCGGAGATTCCCGGGTTTCTGACCGGCCAGAAAGCATCGGTTTTTTCAGGAACGACCAGGGACGCCAGCCGCTACCCCTCGCACTTCCTGAGCACCCTGAAGGAACTCCTCCTGAAAGAAATGGCCTTCGAGAAGACAGCTCAGGGTATCGTGAGCTTCTTTGAAACACTTGTGCTCCCCGAACCGGAACCTTCGGTGCAGATTGTAAAAAATTTTATGGAAACCGGAAGCTCTGCGAAGGTGGGTGATTTCTGCAGGGTGAACGGGATCTCTACCAGAAGTCTGGAGCGGTATTTTTCGCGCCTTGTCGGCCTCTCTCCGATGGCGGTGCTGCAACTCAGACTTTTTCAAGAGAACCAATCCTCCTCTGTCGGAAAATTACTATAGCTGCTGATCAGCCTCGTGCGACGGTACAGCCTGAGACTGTACAGGAGGAGATATGCTCATGAAAAATCTGATTACAGAAGTAGCTTCGTTCAAGACGCTGGGGGACCGCCCGGACTCGGAGATCATCGAGATTGTATCCGAGCTGGAACGGGAGTTTCACGGGAGGCAGGAGGGATTCATCGATTCGGAGCTCTTTCACGATGCCCGGGGGGAGACCTGGCACATGGTGCAACACTGGAGATCTCTTGATGANGCGCGTGCGTCCAGCAGGGAGATGATGCGGAGCGATATAACAACGCGATTCAGGGAGGCCCTGGACCCCGGGACGGTGACGATCCGGTTCTACCCCTGTCTCGGGAGGTGGAGCGCCGCATCTGACTGATCTCCAGAATCGTTCCGGGGGGTTGACAGGTCCGCAACGGTTAGGGTAAACAATTATTGTTAGTCAGGCCAAACTAAATTGGCCTGAACCACATCACGTATCGTTATGCGGAATCGTCACAAGGAGGACGACTTTTATGTCAGGGAAAACCCTTATGTCAGGAACGAACCGGACTGTTTTCGTTGGAGCTCTTGTACTCCTGTTGGTGCTGATCTCTTCGGGGATCGCCTTTGCCGAGNCTGTGCAGCCCCCCCAGACGGGCGAAGAGGCGCTCATCACGGCTGTCGAGCGGCTTGACGAGTGGCGGACCTGGGAGATCCGTCGGGAGCTCCACCGGATTCATCACCACCTGGAGTTTATGCCGATCATGATCTTCACCCACGTGGGAATTCTGCTTGTCCTGGTCGCGTTCCTGGGTATCAAGATCAAGGAGATGAAGAAGCCTCAGTCCTGAGGATCTTTTGCTGCAGGCCGCGCCCTCTCCCGAGGGGGCGGCTTTTTTTTACCCCTCCCCCCCCGATACGCCCGAAACGAACCCCGAACTACCACTTTACAGGTCCCAATTCATGTTTTGGGACGCTCTCCTGACAGTTCCGCGCTAGGTTTTGTGTATGAACCAATACATATGTCAGGAGGATTTATCATGAATCAGGTACCAACAAAGAGAGGGGTCCGCCTGCTGGAGCGCCTCGGGGGAGCGATGGTGATACTCGCGGCGGCGGCCATGGTAACGGCCGTGGCCTGCGATACGGGAACCAGTTCGAGTTCGGGGCCGCGGCGCCAGGAGGCACCATCCCCACTGGAAAGGGTTGGAGATGTGACTCTGATCTCCGAGGCCGAGGCCGGGGGAACGCTCGGGGTGATTCACTTTGTGATCGAGGCGCTGGACCAGGATATGTCACAGCACACAGGATCTGTGACGGTGGCCCCCGATGGCGTCGATCTGGCATCAATTCTGGAAGGGGGAGGTACCGTCACCATAGAATTTGATGATTTTAAACCAGCCACACCCACCGGATTTCCCGAGTCTCTGGACGGATTTAAACTGGATGGCGAAATCACCGTGGGGGTTTCCATCGGAGATGGAGAGGAGTCTCTTACCTTATCCGGCTCATTAACGACCGGAACTTCTGTTCCGAATATCTCTTTCCAGAATGCGCGGGTTAAGTTCACCCGGCTTCCCCTCGGGGATCACGACGAGGCTCCAGCCGAGGCATCGGGCACGGTCACGTTCGGAGGAGATGAGGCAGAGCTGTCCACCATCGTTGATGCGCTCCGTGCAGTGGCCAGCGCCGGAGATCTCACGGCAGATATTTTGGTGGGAGCAGCACTGGCTCTTCTGGACGCTGCCCCCGGGAGGGAAAGTGTAACGCACGATTCGGATATTCTGGTGGAATGGCTGGACCGGGATGCGGGAAAACTGGCGATTCACCTGGATGGGTACCGTTCGGGCGGCGGGGTGACGCTTCGGGGCCGTTTCGATATGACGGTGACACAAGGTGAAAATGGCTGGGAGAGTCTTGAACTGGACGGCGCCTTGACTATCCAGGGCTACTCTCTGGGCTACATCGGGTTTGGTGCCGAGGGCGAGGGAGGATTGGTCCTGAGCGATCTCAAGGAGGACAAAATACCGGGCGATGCCCAGGGGTGGGTCATTACTGACTCCAGAAGATACAACGCCGGGGACTTGTTCAGTTTTGGCAGGTTCCTGGAGGATATGGGGATTATGGGAGGTGATTGACGGGGAGNAGCCGGCTCCCTGCGCGGGGGATGCGTGAGCGGGCGGAGGGGCGCCGCAGGCGGTGCGCCCCTTCGGGGCGTACGGGACCCCCGGAGCACGCGCCCCCGGCCGATGGCCGGGGCACGCCCGGGTCCGACGGATTCTGGTTTTTTTACCGTCCCGGGGGTAGACTTGTACACCGGGAGGAGTGGCTATGAAGATTCTGCCCGGGATGCGCGAGGGGGGGCCGCGCGATACGATCGCTCTTGCTCATTGGGGGTGGATTCTGACGGGCTTTGCTCTGGCCGGGGCGGTGATGTGGGGGGTGGGGGNNTTTNTGTCCCCTCCGGGGAAGGGGTTTCCTGCCGGGGTGCTGGCTCCGGGTGCGGGGGTCCTTTTTTTTGTGTGCTGGTCGGGGGTGGTGAGTTTTTTGCATCTTTCGCCTGTGGGGCGGTTCTGCAGGGTTGTGGATGCGGTGATCCAGGGGGATTACGCTGCCAGGGTGCGGGCGGGGGGGCATTGCCAGTGGGGGTATCTGGCCACCCGGTTTAACCAGATGTTGCGGGTCTTCCGCAAGAAGATTGCCGTAGAGAAGTATGTTTCCAGGTCCACAGCTCAGATGGTGGAGAGTCTCAAGACGGGGGAGTTTTCCTCGGCGCCTCATCGTCAGGAGGTGTCTCTTTTTTTCTCCGATATCCGGGGGTTCACGCGCTACGCCGAGCAGAGCGATTCTTTTGTGGTTGTTTCCACGGTGAATGAAATTTTCAATATCCAGGTCGATCAGATTCAGCGGTTCGATGGGGATATCGACAAGTTTGTGGGTGATGCGGTGATGGCGGTTTTCCCGAGTCCGGGCCAGGCGTTCCGCGCGGCCCGGGAGATCCAGAAGAAGATGGGGGCTTTCAACGAGGGCCGGGGGGAGGTGCTCTCGCTTGGGATCGGTATTCACTTTGGCACGGGCGTGGTGGGTGCTGTGGGGGGGCGCGATTCCCTGGACTGGACGGTGATGGGGGATGTGGTGAATACGGCGGCGCGCTTGTCGGCCTCCTGTCCGGGGGGGTGTATCTTTGTCTCCCGCGAGGCCCACGAGCGGTTACGAACGCGCCGTGCGGGGCGCGCTACGACGCTCCGCCTGAAGGGNCGCAGGAATGCCCAGGAGGTTTTTGTCTTCGGGGAGGAGGTCTCTTCCGTGGAGGATGGTCCGTCCCGGGAATAGGGTTTGTCCCGGAAATAGGGTCNGGCCCGGGGGCGTTCTGTCCACGGGATGAGGTCTTTCCCCGGAATGCTGCCAGTCCCGGCGCGGAGTGTCAGGCCCGGTTGTGCAGGGCGCTGCGCCTCCAGAGGTCTGTGCCGAAGCTTGTCGAGAGGGGGGCGCCCGGGGTTACCCGGTAGGTTCGCCCTCCCTGATCGTCCCGGTNTGCCCGGAGGAAGACCCAGTCCGGGCGGTTCTGGTCGTGCAGGTCCTTTGCCAGCCCGTAGAGGTGGGTCACAAAGAAGGTGGTGACCTGCGTGTCTGCCAGGGCCCGGATCACGCCCCGGGCTATTTCCGATCCCTCCCGCTCGTTGGTGGCGGCGAAGGATTCGTTCAAAAGAACCATCGATCCCGGTACCAGGGCGTCGGCGATCCCGCTCATGCGCCGGAGTTCCTCGTCCAGTTTCCCGCTGCTCATGGTGTGGTCCTCGCCGCGCCGGTAGTGGGTACATAGTCCGCGACAGAGCGATCCCCGGAAGGACCGGGCCGGGACAAAGAGCCCCGCCTGCATCATGAGCTGGGCCGTGCCGATGCTCCGGAGAAAGGTGGATTTTCCTCCCTTGTTCGCGCCGGTGACCATCACCAGGGAGGAGCCGTCCAGGATCGCGTCGTTTCCCGCCAGGGGTTCGGGGAGCTGAACCGCCAGGGCCGGGTCGTAGAGCCCCGAGAAGCGGTGTTCCCGTGTCTCCGGGACCCCGTCGGGGCCTGCGGGATTCCTGGGACCCGTGGGACCCGGGGGGCGCCGGGGAAGGTCGCTGCAGCGGGGNATGCAGAGGGGGTTTCCGCGGGCTTCCAGGGTGTCCCGCAGGTTCAGGGCTCCTGCATAGAAGGAGAGTTCTTCCCGAAGGTGTTCCAGGAATCCCACGATGTGATCGGCCGATTGCAGGAGGACGTGGGAGACTGCGTTGAGGCCCCGATTTTTTATTTCTTCCATGATACGGTAGCCTATCTCGTCGCCCTCCACCAGGGAAAAGGTGTAGGGCGAGGGGATTTTCTTCCGGAGCCAGCCCTTCCAGCGCCGCTCTGCCCGGGGACGAAGAAGAGAGAGGCCCGTGCAGCTGTTTCCCGGCCCCAGGCGCGCGCCCAGCAACGTTCCCTGGTCCTGCCGGAGGGTTTTGATCATGCTNCGGACCTCCTCCAGGTATTCCCGGGGGAGTTCGTCCTGGAGCATCCCGAAGAGGTGGCGGAACCCCCGGGATCTGAAGCGGTCCTGTTCCGTCCGGGCTATCCGGGAGAGTTCTTCCAGCAGGTTCGTGAAGACCTCCAGGGGCATCAGGGCGTTCTGGAGGACCGAGGCCGGCTGGGTGGAGAAGACGCCCTGATAGAGTCGGCCCTCTTCTTCCATCACCTCTCCGATGATTCTGTAGAGGGTGCGCACCACCTCGGGGTTATCCAGGGCGTCCTGCATCACCTCCTGACGATAGTGGATTGTTTCCAGTGAGAGGGTCCTCCGAAGCAACTGGGTCTCCATGGTCCGGGCGATGAGGGGGTCTTCCCGGGCCATTTCCCGGAGAACCGGCTCCAGCTCCAGATCCCGCAGAAGGTCATCGCTGCATCGGCTCCGGTTTCCCGGCGCTGCGGGAGCTGCCGGGCCTGTGGGGACTCCAGGATCCGTAAGGCCTGAGGGAGCTGCCTGGNCGGCGTCGGGGCGGGCCGGGGGGGTCGAGGGGTTCACGGCGTCGTTGGGGCGGGCCAGGAGGAAGGCTCTCATGATTCTATCCTTTCCCGTAATTGCCCGTAGGTGAGTCCGTACCGGGCGGCCACGGCTGTTGCGAAGGACTGGCCGTCTGCGGGTGCCCTGGTGACCCGAAATGTTCGCGCTCCCCTGTCGCGGGGGTCGATCCCCGCCACCAGGCTCACCAGACCGGGTGTGTCCTCTGCCAGGTCNTCCAGAAAGGTGACCATCACCGTGAGGGCGCCTCCCCGGCGTAGTTCAGCCAGAACCCGTTGCGATAATACCAGGGCGTCCTCCAGGGTTGTGGAGGAAAAGAGCTCGTTCAGAAGTACCACGGTGCCGGGGCCAGCCTGCTCCAGNATCTCCTCCAGCCGGTGGAGATCGTCCTCCAGAGCGCTGCGAAGNTCCTGAAGGTCTTCCTCTTTCCCGAAATGGGTGAAGACCCGGGGGCTGTACGGAAAGGAGGCCTCCCGACCGGGAACGGGGCATCCCAGCGAGGCCAGATGAAACTGCTGTCCCAGGGCCCGGGCGAAGGTGGTCTTGCCCCCCTGGTTTGGTCCGGTAACGATNAGAACCTGTTCGTGGGGAAGAAGGTGCAGGTCGTTCGTNACGGTTTCCTCGCCCTGGNTGATCAGCTCCCGCGCCAGAACCGGATCGTAGAGGTCCCGGAAGAAGATTTCCGTCGCTCTGTGTATCCCCCCTCGGGCGAAATCGTCCGGTTCGTGCTCGTGCCGATCATCTTCCTCCGATGCTCCTTCCGATACCGGGAGCCAGACCCGAGGGTAGCAGAGGGGCAGGCCGGCCTGCTGCAGGGGGGCAAGATAGTCCAGGACCGAGAGATAGAACTGGGCTTCCCGATCGAAGGTCTCTATGCCGGGGTCAATAAAATCCCGGCAGGTCCCGAAAAAGGATTCCAGACGGGTAAAGGAGTCGGGATACATCAGGGCCACCCGATCAAGAATCTGGGCCTCCATATGATTCATCGAACCCGACCCGGGGTAGTCCTTCAGGTAGTTTCTGGATGTCCCCCGACGAAACTTCCTGAAGAGCTCGTATACGGGGCCCTCGAGCTCTTCCTCCTCCTGCCAGGCGCGAACTTCTATGTCGGGCAGGTCCAGAAGGANAGAAAAACGCACCGCTCCGAGTTCCTTCTGCAGGGTCTCCTGACTGCGGGAGAGGTTCCGGAAGGGCTCGCTCTCCCGATGGGAGCGGAGCCAGTCCCGGAATCCCTTCAGACCGGCCGAGGTCAGGGGCGCCGCCTCCAGAGTCTCGGCGAGCCCCCTCAGGGCGTCGCAGTAGCCCGTGACCGCGTCCAGGTGCCACCGGTGCCGCTCCTTGGGATAGGACGCCCGNTCGGCCTGGGCCCGGCTCCGCCGCACCGCCGAGAGTCTCCGCGCAAAGGCAGAGAGCCCCTGGTAAAGAGCGGGCTCTTCCAGGTCCCGAAAGATCTCCTGCCGGAAGGAAACCTCCTCCGGGTTGGCCAGGGGAAGGGCGAAGAGGGGTTCCAGAGAGTATTCCNTTTTTCCCGCTGTGATATCGGCCACTGCCCGGTGGAGGTTCAGGTCGATCAGGGTCTGATCGGGCGTCCGGTGCNGTTCGGGGCCCGCCCCCTCCCCCGGGATTTCCCCGTCCGGTTCAGCCCCGGCCCAGAGAATTGAACTCATACAGAAGGTCTCCTTGGGGGACGAGGATACCGGAAGAANGAGATTTCATCAAACCGGGATGACACGCCGGGTTTGACCAGCAGGAATCAGATCGATACAAAAATAATTTTGGGGAATTCTGTTTGATTTTTCCCTTTTTTGCCCGCTTTCACTGGACAGACCCGCTAAAGGAGGTATAGTTAGGTCCATGGCCTCTGCACAGAATACCGCCACGGAAGATCTCATCCGGCTGAGTTTCTTCACCGATATGGCCCGGGATATCGCCGCAGCCACCACCCTGGAAGAGACCCTCCAGCAGGTGATGAAACACATCGGCGCTGTCTTCGCACCCCGCAACTGGTCGCTCCTGCTCAAGGACAACCAGACCGGGGAGATGGTCTTTGCCATAGCGATCGGCGGGGAAAACGTAGCCGCCCTTCGGGGCAAGCGCCTCCCTCCGGGAACGGGGATCGTGGGCTGGATCGCCGAGAACCGCCAGCCCCTGATCATCGAGGATGTCTCCCGGGATCCCCGTTTTGACGCCTCCATCGACGAACTCACCAAATTCAGAACAAAGAGCATCATCGGGGTTCCCCTGATCACACGGAACCGGGTCTTTGGGGTGATCGAGCTGATAAACAAGGTTAACGGCGAGGCCTTCACCGCCCTGGACATGAAGGTGCTCTGTACAATCGCCGATTTTGCCGCGATCGCGATCGAGAAGGCCTACTACTTCAGGGCCCTCCGCCGGGCTGCCCTGGAGGATTCCCTCACGGGACTTCAAAACCGGCGGAGCCTGAGCCGTACCCTGGAACGGGAAATCCGGCGGTGCTCGCGCACGGGAGCTCCCCTGGCAGCACTGCTGATCGATCTTGACCGCTTCAAGGCGATCAACGATTCCTGGGGACACGCTGCGGGGGACATGGTCCTGCAGCATCTGGCATCGATTTTGAAAGAATCNGTGCGCGAAACCGACGTTGTATCCCGCTACGGGGGNGACGAATTCATCGTGGTGATGCCCGAGACGGACCAGAGCGGTGCCAGAGAGGCCAGACGGCGGCTGGAGGAGGCCCTGGAACGGGGAAAGGGCCAGGCCCCCGTCCCCTACAGCGTGAGCATCGGCGTCTACTCGGGAAGGCCCACCTCACCGGAAGATCTTTTTCAGGGAGCTGATATCCATCTCTACAGCGAGAAAGACCGGAAACGGGACGCGCACCTGGACGAGATGGCCGAGCATATCATCGAGTTCATGGACGAGGCGACCTGTGCGAGGGAATGCTCCTCCTGAGCCCGCCCTCCCCCGGCGGCGTGCCCCCGGGCTCGGGGTCCTATCGGGTGGCGGAGAGCCCCGTGATCATGCGCGGCACGTCCAGAATGAAGGAGATACTGCCGTCCCCCAGGATGGTAGACCCGCTGATCTCGGGAACGGTCCGGACCGCCTCGTTGAGCGGCTTGATCACAACCTGACTTTGCCCCATGATCTGGTCCACCACAATCCCCGCCTGCTGCGATCCCGAATCAACCACCACCACGTTGGCGATATCGGGGACCTCACCGCCCATCTTCATGTGTCTGCGCAGGTTCACCAGCGGCAGGGGGTGCCCCTCGTGGTTGACAACCTGCTGTCCCTGCCCTAATACCGTGGGGGCATCGCGGAGAATGAAGCATTCCTTTACGTCATTCAGGTGAATGGTGAAGAACTTCCGGTCCAGCCGCACCAGCAAGCTGTCAATGATGGCAAGGGTCAGGGGCAAACGGATGGTGAAGGTGGNCCCCTGGCCCTGAAGGGACTCCAGGAAGAGCTGCCCCGACAACCGCTCCACCTCGGTGAGGACCGCGTCGGTACCAACCCCCCGGCCCGACACCGACGAGACCTGATCAGCNGTGGAAAATCCGGGAGCAGCCAGGATCGAGAGAACATCCTCCATTCTCAGATCCGCCTCGGGAGAGAGGACCCCCCGTTCGATAGCTTTCTTCTTCACCTTCTCCAGGTTGATTCCCCGACCGTCGTCGCGGACCTCTATCTGTACTTGTGAACCCACGTACTGGGCGCGGAGAAGGATCGATCCCGCCGGTGGTTTTCCCGCCTCCACCCGCTCCTCGGGAGATTCGATCCCGTGGTCGACACTATTGCGGATCATGTGCACCAGCGATGACTTCAGGACATCGATCACGTTCTTGTCCAGCTCCGTATCGCCCCCCTCTACCTGGAGATCTACCTTTTTCCCCATATCCTGGGAAATATCCCTCACGAGCCGCCGGAAACTCACAAAGGTGTCCTGCAACGGAACCAGACGCATCTCCATAATTCCCTCGCGAAGGTCGCCCGTGAGGAAATTCAGATTCTCGGCGATCGTGTTCAGGGCCGGGTCCTTCAACTCCGAGGCCCGACGAAGAAGCCGCTCCTTGAGTGTCACCAGTTCCCCCACAAGATTCACAGCGCTGTTAATCTTGTGATCGGGAACCATCAGGGACGAGGACTGAACCTTCTGCTGGTACTTTTTCTGCTGGTCCCTGAAAAAGTTCTGAGCCTCCAGGGATACGGCCACATCGCTTTCCCGGGCAAAGCCCTTCTCGACAGCAATTTCTCCCAGGCGCTTGTTCTTTTGTTGTTCCTCCAGAAGTTTCTCCACGTGCTCCTCCGAGAGGTTACATCGCCTCTGGAGAATCTCCCCCAACCGCGGGGGATCATCACCNTCTTCCACAAACGCCACGGGGGTTACCTCCACGGTACTGTGGGCCGCAATGAAGATGAAGACCTCTTCCACCGTCTCCTGTACAGCCACCGTGGAAAGGAGCATATCAAAATCGATGTAGCAGTGGGTCGGTTCGAGCTCTTCCCACGAAGGAAGGCGACGATCGTTGGCAAAGATGAGCATCTCGCCCAGCTCAGCCAGCTCCCGGAACAGGGGAATCACGCTGTTCCCGCTCTGAAGGGCCGACTCCTCCGGTCTCAGGCGAATATGAAAGACCGTGAGGGGCCCCTTCTTCCGCGCTCCCTGCCCCGGACGGCCCGTCTCTGCCGGGAGCGATCGCGATGGACCGCTCTCTCCGGCCTCCCCCTCCCCGGAGGAAGACTCATCTCCCCCATCCTCCGGCAGGGCCTTCCCGGGGGAGCCCTCGGGGGAGATCTTCTCCAGAATCGTCCTCCATTTTTCGGTATCGGCCTGGCACTCGGGATCGTTCAGCATCAGGTGGATTCGATCCAGCCCCGCAAAGGAGGCGTCGATGATCTCCTTGGTCACCTGGAGCGATCCCGAACGGAGCGCGTCGAAAACGTTCTCCATCACGTGAGCCTCCTGGGAGATGTGGTCGAAGCCGAACATGCTCCCCGATCCCTTCATGGTGTGGACGTTCCGGAAGATCCGGTTCAGCAGCTCCTCGTCGCGAGGCGTCTCTTCAAGGGAGACAAGATCCTGCTCAAGCTTCTTCAGAAGTTCCCGTGTCTCGATACAAAAGGGCTCACTGGAAAAATCCATTATCTTCCTCCACCTCCCCCCGGGGAGGGCCGAAAAAACTGGGTGCATCCGAGTTCACGGAGCGCTTCCTCNAGGACATCGCCCGCAGCAGAGACCATATCCAGGGAGATCGACCGGGAGGCAGCTTCCCTCGCCANGGCGAGAAGGAGCTGAACAAAGGAGAGGTCCGCAAAGGTCAGCTCCCGGGTATCAATCCGGAGGGTTGTTCCCGCCCCCTGCTCCAGAGCCCGNCCGAAGAGGCTGTAGAGCTCATCGGCGTCACCGAGCGTCACCCCGCCCCGGACCACCACGGTCCGTACCCCGTCCTGATCCTGTATCTCTGCCCTGGCCATACCGCGATACCCCCTACATGTCCTCAAACTCGAGATCGATATCATCGGCACTCCCCCCGCGAGTATCCCGGGGCAGCGTTATCCCCGTGGTCTGCGGCAGGGATCCGATCTGTTTCTCCTGCGCGGTCTGCGTCTCTCCTTCGGGGCGAGGTTCCCTGGGGGGCAAGGCCTCCCGGGAAGAGGGTGTCGGACCGCCTGACCTGGCAAGGGGCACCCCCCCGGAATCGGGCGATGGCGAGGGCTGCCCCTGGATCTGTGCCCCCCGGAGCGAACCGGCCCCCCCCGAGGAGGCAGGTGCTCCGACACCGAAGTTTTCCCCGCTATCACCACCGGCAACACTGGTGCTAAAGAAGGAGATCACCTCCTCCAGCTTTTGCGCCTGCTGCAGGAGATCAGCCGAGGCCGAGGCCAGCTCCTCGGTCCGGGATGTCTGTTCCTCGCTCGCCGAGGCGACTTCCTCGGAAGAGGCGGCCGTCTGCTGCACCACCTGGTCCAGCTGGAGGATCGCCTGGTTCACCTGCTTTGCCCCGACGCTCATCTCCTGACTCGAGGCGCTTATCTCCTGCACCAGTTCCGACGTTTTCCGGATGTTGGGAACGGTTTCCTCCAGAAGACGTCCGGCTTCCTCGGCGACCTTCACCGAGGAGATGCTCAGCTCGCTGATTTCCTTGGCCGCTTCGGCGGAACTCTCGGCGAGTTTCCGCACCTGCGTGGCCACAACGGCAAAACCCTTGCCGTGTTCTCCCGCTCGGGCCGCCTCGATCGCTGCATTCAGGGAGAGCATGTTGGTCTCGCGAGCGATATCCTCGATAATGCTGATCTTTTCGGCGATCTGCTTCATGGCCAGCACCGTTTCTCCCACGGCAGTCCCGCTCTGCTCGGCATTGATCGCCGACTGGGTGGCGATCTTCTCCGTCGCCTCGGCGTTATCTGCGCTCTGCTGGATATTGGACGTCATCTGCTCGATAGAGGCAGAGACCTCCTCCACCGATGCGGCCTGCTCCGAGGCACCCTGGGACAGTTGCTGGGCAGCGCTTGCCATCTCGCTGGCACCCCGGGCGGTGCTGGTTCCGATGGTGGTGAGATTACTGCTTCCGCTGGCCACCTTGCGGGCCGAGCTCTGGACCTGGAAAACAACCCCGCGAAGGCGATCCTGGAGCGAATCCAGCCCCCGGGCGAGGACACCGATCTCATCGGACCGGCGGGCTGCCTTTGGGTCACCCGCTGAATCGAGGGTTCCCCGGGCCAGGTCTTCCAGCCTCCGGGCCGCGCTGCGAATGGGTGTGGCGATACGCCCCGCCACAAGGACGGTGGTGACCACCACACCGGCCAGGGCAAGAATGACAGCGATAACGATCACCCAGGCCAGGCGGTACACAGGAGCGTTTATGTCGGAGTAAGGCAAAAAGAAGGCAACGCTCCAGTTGTTGGACCCGGGGATGGGGGCAAAGATCGCATGATACGGCTCACCCCGGGGATTGCGAAAATCACCGGCCCCGGCCACACCCTGTGTAATGTGCGCGCCGATCTCCCCGAGCCCCGGCCAGTCCGGTGCATCCAGGGTATTCAGGTTCATCACCACCGCCGGATCGGGATGGCCGATCACCAGGCCCTCACCGTCGATGATTACGCCGTGGCCGGCCTCGCCGAAGTTCATCCCCCGGGTCATCTCGACTATGGCGTCCAGGGAAACGGCCGCAGCGAAGGCGCCCTGAAGCACCCCCTGGTCGTTGCGCACCTCCCGGGCGATAACGGTAATACCGTTACCGGTGGTGGAACTNACCAGCCCGTTATCGACATAGAAGGGCTCGTTTCTTCGCAGAATCGCCTCGGCGTAGTCGCGGTGCATGAGGTTTCCCGTGTAGGCGGCGCTATCAACAAAATCCCCNTGGGTGTCCAGGAAGAAGTAATCCTCGTATTCCCGGGGGCGTCGTTCGTGGCGGGCAATCAGTGAATCGGTGATGGCCTCAAAATCTCCCCGGAGATACTCGGGCGACGCCGAGACCTGACGGAGGATCTCCAGGTTCCCCTCGATCCATTGCCCTGCCTCGGAGGCCCGGGCCAGCACAATCTCCTGGACCAGGTTGTCCACGGTCCTGCGCTGGGCACGCCCCCCCTGCCACAAGAGGAAGGCGCCCATAAGGAGGAGCAGAAGGGCCGAGACCCCCCCGAAGAGAAAAATCATCCGGCCCCTCAGGGTCTTCAGACCGGACAGCTGATACTTTGTCGTACTTCCCATGGTTCGATTCCTTTCTCCCTGGTTCCCGTCGCCTCGTGCAGGGCGAATGAGTCCCTGCGGGCCTGGCTGGCCCAGGCANGTCNGGTTGGCCCTGCCATGGCCGACTGTTCCCGACATCACTGCAGAAAGTATGAATCAGGGCGGTACCGAACGCAACATCGTGGCGAAAATACCTTGAGTTCTTCCTGGTGGATGTGTATCGTGCCTTTCTTGATGCCCCCCTCTTTCCCCCAGACGGGTAATCAGGCGGGGGAGGAATCGTGCGCCCGCCGGGGGAATCCCCCTTGTTCGCCGGAAAAGCCGTGGTATAATGGAGGTCGTCGCCGGGATCCTTTTCACGGTGATGGTCTGCGCGCGTGCTCGTGTGCAGGTTATATGTAATAATACCGCTCCGGGAGGTCGCCTGTGGAATCTGCCCCGTCTCGTTGCCACTCCGAAGAACGAGTGGCCCGTGTGCTGGAAAAAGTACTGAAAGCCCATCAGGATCTGCTCTCGGAGTCTCCGCCCGGAGAGGCGATCAGGGAAGCCCTGGGGAAGGTGGGCCAGGCCGCTCAGGTGGATCGGGTCTACGTCTTCCAGAACCACACCTCCCCGAACGGCGTGGTCTGCACCTCCCATCGCTTTGAATGGGCGGCCTCGGGGGTCCCCCGCGAGATCGACAACGAGACGCTCCAGAATCTTCCCCTGCGCGAGTCCGGCTACGGTCGCTGGCTCGATTCATTTCTCGAGAACAAACCCGTCTTCGGGAACATCTGCGATTTCCCCGCCCCGGAGCAGCCCATTCTGGAAGCCCAGCAGATCAAATCGCTTCTGATTCTCCCCATTTTTGCCGGGGGAGAGCTCTGGGGGTTTGTCGGGTTCGATGATTGCACCAGCCAGCGGGAATGGTCGGCGCCGGAGATAAACCTTCTCTTCTCCCTCACCATCGTCCTGGACACGGTCTTCTCCGGAGCGCCCCTGCCCGCCTCCGAATCGGTAACGCTGGAACTCATTGCCTTTATCGGGCGCATGAGAGATATCCACGTGGCCATGTTCTCCAGCTGCTCCGAGCAGGAACTGGCCGAACGCACCTGCGCCCGTATCAGTTCCCTGGTCCAGGCCTACCGGTTCTTCAGCACCCGTCCTCCGGCCCCCCAGGTGGAGGTAAAGGACCTCTTCGAGGCGGTCCAGCCCTTTTTCAGAACCCTGCGCGACGAGAGCACCGCCCTGGGGGTCCCCCTGCCTCCCCTGGAACTCAGGGTCGACGATTTTTCCCTGCCCCTGGCCCGGACACTGGACCTGATCCTCACGGTAACAGAAGTTCTGGCTATCCTGGGCCAGTCCCGGGAACTTGCCCGCTCGGCCACCACTCTGAGTATCTCCCTGATGGCGAAACAACGCCAGGGTGAACTGGCCATCTGCGTAGACGACGAGCGCAGNCAGNCCACGGCGGGCACCTTCGCTCCCGACGGGATGGCCTTTCTTATCCTGCGCCCCCTGAGGGAGCGGCTTAACGCCGTGGAAGCCCCCCCGACGTCCCCCGGACAGATGTTCCGGCTCGTCTTTCCTCTCTAGACCACTCCAGGCCACTCCAAAGCGCGCGCGAAGGTGAACCAACACCGGGGGGATCACCCCTCGATGCGGTTCTTGCCCTGACGCTTGGCCTGGTACAGNAGCGCGTCGGCCCGGGACACCAGGATCTGGGCGCTCTCCTGCCCGTCAAAGGTTGCCACACCAGCCGAGACGGTGATTCCCAGTCCCTGGAAATCGTGATCAGCCAGAACCCCCCGAAGCTTGTCAGCACCTGCCCGGGCATCGGCCAGAGCGGTTTCAGGAAAGATGACCAGAAACTCCTCGCCACCATAACGACCAACAATATCGCATTTCCGGAGATTCTCTCCCAGAAGCTGACCGATCCCCGCCAGAACCTCGTCACCCTTCCGGTGCCCGTGAGTATCATTGACCCTCTTGAAATCGTCCACGTCGATCATCACCACCGAGAGATCCCGCTGGTACCGCTTTGCCTTGGATATCTCCTGCTCCAGCCGTTCGTAGGAGTGCCGATGGTTATAGAGTCCCGTCAGACCGTCCGTCACGGCCAGCCGCTCCAGGCGCTTCTTGAGCTGGTAGGAGCGGACGTTCACCTTGATGCGCGCCATGAGGCCCGCTGAATCGAAGGGCTTGTGGATGTAGTCGTCTGCGCCGGCCCCGAGAATGTTGGAAAGCGACCGCTCCCCACTGAACTGGGACATGCTGATGATGATCGCATCATGATGATCCTGGCGGATCAACGAGACNAGGTGATCACCGGAAACACCGGGGAGCACGATATCACAGATGTAGAGGTCGAAGGACTGCTTCTCCTGCAAGAGTTTTTCGGGATGATCAAAGAGAGTCACCGACGAAAAGCCGTTCATCGAGAGGATGCGCGAGACGATCTTGAGGGTCACCTGGGAATCGTCCACCACGGCTATTCTGAGGGTTCTCATGAAACGGGAAAGCTCATCATCGGAGGCGAGGGTCTCCAGATAGCGGATGAACCGGTCCTCCGAAAGCTCATTCTTGAGCATATATTCCACCACACCCAGCGAAAAGAGCCGTTCCCGCTGCTCCAGAGAGTCCGTGGAAGTAACGACGATCACGGGAATGTCCTGGCCTGCCGTGCCTGCCATCGCCGTGATGAGCGATTCGGCCCCGCCGTCGTCGAGCTTCAGGGCTGTGACAACCAGATCGATATCACCCTGGGCGATCGCCTCCAGGGCATCTTCCTTGGTGGGCACACCCACCACGGAATGACCGCACCGGGTCACCAGTTCCCGCATCACCTTCCGGAAGAGCTCGCTCCTGTCAATATGCAGTATTCTCAGCATACACACCTCTCGCTGTGGGGGTTTTCCTGTCCGGGAAAGTATACTCCAAAGCCCCAAAAAAATCCTCCCGGGAAAACCGGCTTCCCTCCCCGCCTGACTCCCCGGGGATCTTCGGGGCGTCCCCTCGGGGCGCTTCAGGAAAAAAGACCTCGAAAGGCCGACAAACGCTCAAGTTCCTGTTGATTAATTTTGTTAGCCATGCTTAACTACTATTGAAAGGACGGATCCTATGGCAAAGACATTGATTGTGTTCGGCTCTTCCACAGGCGTCACCGAGGATGTGGCCCGCTCGATCGGGGGCTCCCTGGACGATGCCGTTGTTGTAAACGTCACCGACTGGAACGAGGACTCCCTGAAGGAGCTGGACTCCTTTGATCTGATCGTGCTGGGAGCTTCCACCTGGGGGATCGGCGATCTCCAGGACGACTGGCACGTAAAACTCGGGCTTCTGGAGAACGCTCCCCTGGCGGGGAAAAAGGTTGCCCTCTTTGGAACGGGGGACCAGGAGAGTTATCCCGATTCCTTTGTCGACGCCCTGGGGATACTGGCCGAGGCGGCGGAACAGGCCGGTGCAACCATTGTCGGCCAGACCTCCACCGAAGGNTACACCCACGANGAGTCGCGCGGTGTCCGGGACGGCCTGTTCCTGGGACTCGCCATCGATCAGGACAATCAGGGGGATCTCACCCCGGAGAGAATATCCAGCTGGGTATCCACGATTACATCCGCCGTCTGAACCACGGCGTTTTTGTTTGTGTCGGCTCACCTTTTCGAGGGACCCGCACCCCGGACCGCAACTCCCGGGGCAAGGGTCCCTCGATCCTTTTTCGCGTTCTCTTTCCTCCTCTTTCCTCCTCTTTCCCCCTTTTCTCCCTCATCACCTTCTGCCCACAGCTCTATCATCTCTACTGCCCTTCACAAAAGTTGCCGGTATCGCGGCATGGCAGAGGAGAGCGATGTAATTTGACATACCACACAGTGGCGATGCAAAAGAAACTTTTTTGTTGACGATTGTTACAGGTAGCCCTACAATACATACGGTCGAAGAAATTCTTCGGTGCTGTGGTTTATATCTACGTAATAAGGAGCAGGAAATGGTAGAACTTGGTTTGTGGGATCCTGTGTTGTTTCTCACCGCTTTTGGTGGAGGACTGTTCGGTGCATCGATCGGTGCCCTGCCGGCCTTTATTCTTACCGGTATCATGGTCATTGCCGGTGAGATGCTGGCAATCAACGGTGGGGTTGACTGGGTAACGGGCGGAATCGCCTTCGGCACGTTCTTTGCACCCAACATCTCCTTCGCCGGTGGTGTGGCTGCAGCAGCGTTTGCAGCCAAAAAGGGAATACTGGCCAACGGAAAAGACATCGCGACTCCCCTGATGACCTTCGGCGTGAAGAGCGATTTCTGGCAGGTCCTGGTGGTTGGTGGTATCTTCGGAATCATCGGTCACATCATCAACGCGTCGCTGGTCACCGTCGGGGCTCCCACCGACACGATCGCCGTTGGTGTCTGGGTAAGCGCCCTCATCGCACGGCTCGCCTTCGGAAGCACCGGTCTCCTTGGCAAGCACGACGCAAGCGTCTCCCCCAGTCGCATGGCTCTGGCCGAGGATCGCTCCAACGCATGGCTCCCCTTCATGAGCCGCCCCGAGCTGATCTTCCTGGTCGGTATCGGCGTTGGTATGGTCTCGGGCTGGATTTCGATCCTCACGGGAAGCGCCGTTATCGGTTTCGGTATCGCCGCCTTCTCCCTGATCTTCCTTGAGACCAAAGGCCCCATGCCGGTCACGCACCACATCGCCCTCCCCGCAGCCCTGGCAGCCCTTGCTGTTTTCGGTGGCGGAGCCCCCGTGCTGGTGGCAGTGCTCGCAGCGGGATTGATCGGTGTTATCTCTGCGTTCCTGGCAGAGCTGCACACCCGGTTCTTCCTGGTCTGGGGTGACACCTTCGTGGATCCCCCGGCGTTTGCCATCTTTGTGATGACCACCGTTGTAATCCTGGTGTTCTAAGAAACTCCTTTCGGTTACACCGGAGGCGGCCTGGCACACAGCCCGGGCCGCCTTTTTTTTGTCTTCTCCGGACCCTTGCCTTTCCCCGTTCCAGCGGCTATTCTCCCTCTGATTCCAGCTTGCAGGGTCTTCCGGCGCTCACCCGCCGGACGCGCCCGCTCCGGCCCCAAAGAAGCGTCTCCTCTGCCCCCTTTACCCTTGACCACCCACTGAACACCATATACAGTGTAGAAAAGACAAACAAAAAACAATTCGACACCATATATCATGAAAACAGATGCTTCAGGAGGTTCCCATGGAAACCAGCACCACCGGATTGTTCCGCAGTGTGGTCAAGCGCAACGGACAGTTAGAGCCCTACGACAACCATAAAATCGCCTCGGCAATCGAAAAAGCCTTCGCAGCCCAACAGGAAGAGATCTCTCGGGAAGAACTCTACCGCCTGGTCGGCGATGCCGAGAAACGGCTCGCCCGATCTCTGGAAGGTCGCCACCCCAACTCGGCCCCGGCGATCGAGGAAATCCAGGACGTGGTGGAGGAAACCCTGATTCTCTCGGGGCAGGTGGCCGTTGCCAAGGCCTACATTATCTACCGGGCCCGCCACGAGGCGATTCGCTCCACCCGATCGCTCATGCTGGACATCGAGCACACCATGGACGGCTACCTGGAGCGATCGGACTGGCGGGTGAACGAAAACGCCAACGTAAACTTCAGCCTGGGCGGACTGATCCTCCATAACTCGGGGACCATTACGGCCAATTACTGGCTGCGAAACGTCTACTCTCCCGCCGTGGCCGAGGCGCACCGCACAGCCGATTTCCATATCCACGATCTCTCCATGTTCAGCGGCTACTGCGCCGGCTGGTCCCTGCGTCAGCTCATCTGGGAGGGGCTGGGGGGGATCTCCGACAAGATCGCCAGCAAGCCGGCCCGGCACCTGGGAACGCTTGTACAGCAGATGGTGAACTTCCTGGGAGTTATGCAAAACGAGTGGGCCGGCGCCCAGGCCTTCTCCAGCTTCGACACCTATCTGGCTCCCTTTGTGAAGGTGGACAACCTGGGCTACGACGAGGTCAAACAGGCGATACAGAGCTTCGTTTTCGGCGTGAATACCCCCAGCAGGTGGGGGAGCCAGGCCCCCTTTACCAACATCACCCTGGACTGGACGGTCCCCCCCGATCTGCGCGACCAACCGGCTGTGGTGGGAGGAAAGGTGCTCGATTTCACCTACAGCGAGTGCCAGAAGGAGATGGACCTCATTAACAGGGCCTTCCTGGAGCAAATGATCGAGGGCGATGCCAACGGACGGGGCTTTCAGTACCCCATCCCCACCTATAACATCACCCGGGATTTCGCCTGGGAGACGGAAAACGCCAGGCTCCTCTTCGAGATGACGGCCCGCTACGGCACTCCCTATTTCCAGAACTTCATCAACAGTGACCTCGACCCCTCGGACGTGCGGTCCATGTGCTGTCGCCTCCAGCTGGACAAGCGGGAACTCCGGAAACGGGGAGGAGGCCTCTTCGGATCAGACGAATTCACCGGCTCTATCGGCGTGGTCACCATCAATATGCCCCGGATCGGTTTTCTCTCCCGATCAAAGACGGAGTTCTTCCAGCGCCTGGACCACCTGATGGATCTGGCCGCAGAAAGCCTCACGGTGAAGCGAAAGGTTGTCAACCAGCTCATGGAAGGAGGGCTCTTTCCCTACACGCGCCGCTACCTGCGTCACCTGAACAACCACTTTTCCACAATTGGTCTGGTTGGCATGAACGAGACCTTGCTCAATTTCCTGGGAACCGACATCAGCGATCCCGAGGCACGGGCCTTTGCCGGAGAAATCCTGGACCATATGCGCGAACGCCTGGTGAAATATCAGGAGGAGACGGGCGATCTCTTTAACCTCGAGGCGACTCCCGCCGAAGGAACCAGCTACCGTCTGGCCAAACACGACAAGGACCGCTTTCCCTCGATCATCACCGCCGGGGAGGAGACCCCCTACTATACAAACTCTACCCACCTCCCCGTGGAATACACCCGGGATCTCTTCGACGCTCTGGATATTCAGGACGAGTTGCAGACAAAGTACACGGGGGGGACGGTGTTCCACGCCTTTCTGGGGGAGGCCATCGAGGACTGGCAGTCCTGTGCATCGCTGGTGCGGATCATCGCCCGGAACTACCACCTGCCCTACTTTACCATCTCCCCTACCTTCTCGGTCTGCCCCGACCACGGCTATCTCAGCGGGGAGCACCACACCTGTCCCGACTGTGGCCGGGAGACCGAGGTCTATTCCCGGATCGTGGGGTACTACCGCTCGCTGAAGAACTGGAACCGGGGAAAGCGGGCCGAGTTTGCCGAGCGCCAGCCCTACCAGATCACCAGGGGAGCACACACCCTGGAACCCCATGCCTCTTGAGAGGCTGGGGCTCCAGAAAACAACCCTGCTTGATTATCCGGGGCGCGTGGCGGCGGTTCTCTTTACCCAGGGCTGTCCCCTGCGCTGCCCCTACTGCCACAACCCCGAACTTCTTCAGGGGCCGCCACCCGATTCGTTCCTGCCCCGGGGAGAGATCCGTGCGTTTCTCCACCGACGCCGGACGGTCCTGGAGGGGGTGGTCATTACCGGTGGAGAACCTCTGCTCCATCAGGATCTGGGAGACCTGGTAGAGGAGATCACCTCCCTGGGACTGGCGGTGAAGCTGGACACCTCGGGAGCCTTCCCCGAGAGCCTCGAACGGATACTCCGGGACAGGCCTGTGGATATGGTCGCCCTGGATCTCAAGACCCGCCCCGAGCGATATCATCTGGTGGGAGGCCGGGGAGATGATCTTCTGCGGTCCCTGGAGGTGCTCCGGGCCTGGGGCGGGCGGTATCTGCTCAGGACAACCCTGGCGCCCCAGGTGGTGACCCCCGAGGATCTCGACGCCCTGGCAGCCCTGGTGAGACCCGACGAGACGTGGATACACCAGCCCCTGCGGGAGCCCCCGCCCCGGGACGGGGGCTGAGGCAAGGGTGGCCACTCAAGCGGGTCACCAGCCCCAGGATGGAAGGTTTTCCGGCGAGACCGGGGCCAGAGAGCAGGAACCCCGATTACTTCCGAAGCCGGGCCATCTCCCCTATCATGGATGCAAAGGCTCCGGCCGAAACACCTTTGCCCGGGCGGAGCGAGTCCAGGGATACCCGGCCCTCCAGAATATCAAGAAGGGTACGGTTGGGAAGCATGCGGTCGGGGGGCAGGTTCTCCTGCCGGGCATAGCCCTCGCGAACCTCGTAGATCGCCTCCAGAAAGGCCTGATCCCGGGCAGAAAGATTCTGGAACCTCCTGGTCCGGAGAAACCCCGGTCTGCGCCCCGTCTGGGGATCCTGGTCCTGAACCTTCAGGTTTTCCAGGATATACCGTTCCAGGAGGCCCTTCTCCTGAAGAAGAGCAAAGAGGTGTTGCTGGAGCGCGAAGAGGTGACGGACGTCTTCCAGGGCGTAGACGATAGCCCCGGGGTCCAGGGGACGGCGCATCCAGTTGTACTGCTGATATTTTTTCTTCCCTCCCGCAGGAACGATGCCGAGGGTCTCCTCGAGCACCGCCGAGAGGCCCTGTTTCCCGAACTTCAGCAACTCCACGGCCGGACGAAGGTCGAGGATCCCCCGCATGCGTATGTTCTGGGTTCGAAAGAGCAGGGCCCGGTCGCTGGCAGAGTCGTAGGTGATCTTAAGGAGATTCCGGTCCTCCAGAAAGGCCCGAAGCAGGTCCATGGAGACTGCCCGGGGATCGACCAGCGCCTCCTGGTGGCCATCAAAAATCTGGAGCAGGCAAAAGTGCTCCCCGTAGACGTGGAGATTGAACTCTGCCTCCAGATCAATGGCAACGGTCTCTACGGATCGTCTGGCCAGATCCTCCCGATAGGATGAAAAAAGCTTGTCCGAGTCAATATAACGATACTCCCTGGTATCCCTTCCCGGCTGATCGGTGGTGTTCATCCCTGGAGATTATCCTTTCCGAAAAAACCCCGCAACCACTGGAGCCGCCACGTCACACCCCGAGCGTTACAGCCCGGATCCCAGCCGGGAAATACTGGCAGGAGTGGCGGCCCGGGAGTTGCAGAAAACCGGCGGGAAGCGGTACCTTCCCAGCCATGATTGTCCTCCTCTCGCCCTCCAAAACCCAGAACTTTCAGGACCAGCCTCCCCTGGAGGACCAGTCAGAACCGCTCTTTCGGGAAGAAGCCCGGGAGATCATGCTCCACCTCCAGTCCTTCTCTCCCGGGGATCTGGCCCGACTAATGAAGATGAGCGACCGCCTGGCCGGGGAGACCGCTGAAAAACACCGTGACTGGACAGCCGAAGAAACGCCACGCCTTCAGGCGATCTACGCCTATACCGGTGAGGCCTACCGGAGCCTGGACGCCCCCAGCCTCTCCCGGGCAGAGCTCCTCCACGCCCAGAACCATCTGCGGGTGCTCTCGGGTCTCTACGGTCTCCTGCGCCCCCTGGACGCGATCAGACCCTACCGGCTGGAGATGGCAGCCCCCCTTGGCCCGGGGGGAACGAAGAACCTCTACCACTACTGGCGGGAAAAAATAACAGCCCTCCTGACACAGGAACGATCCCCCTTTGTCAATCTGGCATCCCTGGAATATTCCCGGGTCATCACCCCCGAGGACCTGCCAGGGCGCTTCGTGACGCCCCTCTTCAAGGAGGACCGGGGGAGCTCCTGCTCGGTCGTGGCCGTCCACGCAAAGCGGGCCAGGGGCAGGATGGCCCGATGGATCATCACCGACCGCCCCGAGCGTGTTGAGGACCTCCAGAGCTTCTGCGCCGACGGGTACCGATACCGGTCCGATCTCTCGGAACCGGACCAGCCCGTCTTTGTCCGGACTGCCCCGGGATGATCCGCTACTTCCTCTTCAGGTTTTTTCAGGATCTCGTTCTGGTCTATCCCGTCTACGTGATTCTCTTCCGGGAATCGGGACTGAACTACCTGCAGGTTTCCTGGCTCCTGGCGATCTGGAGCGTTCCCGTAATCCTTCTGGAAGTCCCCTCGGGAATGGCCGCCGACCGCTGGAGCCGGAGGTGGTCCCTGGTGATCGGCATGATCCTGAAAGGAACGGGTTTCCTGATATGGTACGTCCGCCCGGATTTTCCCGGTTTTGCCCTGGGATTTATCTTCTGGGGATTACAGGAAGCGATCAACACCGGCACTACCGAGGCCCTCCTCTACGACGCCCTGAAGTCCCGCAATAGGGAAGACCGCTTTGTCACCCTGGCCGGAGGGGGAGCCGCTGCGGCCCGGGGAGCCATACTCATATCCCTTCTGGCAGGGGGCTGGATCTTCTCGCGGAGTCCTGCGGCGGTGATGATCCTCTCGGCGCTGGCTATGGCAGCGGCCGCGATCTGCGCGGCCACGCTCCCGGAGGAACGGTCCCCCCCGGACGTCACCGGTTCTTCCCCCTGCTCGCTGAAGGACGAACTGTCCCTGGCTGTGGCCGTACCGGGACTGATCAAGCTCGTCCTCTACGGAAGCCTTGCCACCGTTATCTGGGGTGTGCTGGACGAATACGATTTTCTCTTTGGCCATACCCTGGGTGTTCCCCTGGCAGCGATCGGCCTCTGGGGAGGGACCAGATTTTTTCTGGAGGCGCTCGGTGCGGGGCTGGCAGCACCTCTGCAGCGAGGGTTGCGACTGGATGATCCCCCCAGGCTGGCCTGGTGGATCGCCCTGGCATCGGCGGTGCTCTTCCTGGGAGTAATCACGGGACACCGGTTTCTTCTCCCGCTGTACTTCAGCTTTTACCTCATCATGGCCTCTGCCGAGGTTATCTACCAAGGGTGGCTCCAGGAGCGGATCGGCTCCGGGAGCAGGGCAACGATCTCCTCTCTGGTCTCGCTGATCGCCGAGGTGCTTGGCCTGATTCTGCTGCTGGCAGCAGGACCGGTGAGCCAGCGATGGGGGCTGCGGGCGCTTTTTGCGGGGGGAAGCCTGGTGATGGCCCTGGCTACGATTCTCTTTGCTGTAGCCTGGACCAGGGGGCAGCCCCGAAGCAAGAGGGCCCCATAACCCGGACCCGACCGGGATTTCAGGGCCCCTCTGACAGTTCAGGACCGGGCGATTTCGGCCACCTCGATCCGGTTTCGCCCCCCCTCCTTGGCCCGGTAGAGCGCCCGGTCGGCCCGCTCCACCAGAGATTCGGGGGAATCCCCGGCCGTGGCCTGGGCAACACCAAGGCTCACCGTGACACGACGGGGTATTCCGAAATCATGGACCGCCAGGGTTTCCCTGAGCCGCTCCGCCAGGGCCGCGACCTCCCCGGACGTACCGCCGGGACAGAGAAGGAGAAACTCCTCGCCTCCCCAGCGCGCCACCCGGTCGGTGTGCCGCACCCCCGCCTCCAGAAGCCGGGCTGCCTCGCGCAGAACCTGATCGCCTCCGCCGTGGCCGAAGCGGTCGTTGATCGCCTTGAAGAAATCCAGGTCCAGCAGGACCACCGAGAAGGCCCCTCCGTAGCGTTGCAACCGGGAAAGCTCCTGGTGCAACACCTCGCCAGCCTTCAGGCGGTTGGCAATACCCGTGAGTGCGTCCGTGGCGGCCACCACCTGAAGCCGATCCCGGGCATCCCGAAGTTCCCTGGTCCGCTCCTGAACCAGTCGCTCCATGAGGGCCGCCTGCTCCTCCAGTTTTGCCACGGGATAGGACTCGTAATCGCCCTCCCCCACCGAGGGAAGGGAGTGATGAAGGTGCTCGATGCACCAGTGCCCCCGGTCGGGATAGTTCCGGAAAATCACCGTGAACCGGCAGTTAAGGAGATCCACGGCCTGCCCCAGGACCGAGGCGTGGAGATCGAGCTCGGCCTGAACAAACCCCAGATCCTGGTCCAGAGAGACCCCCTTGAGGGAGAGGATCTCGTAGGCGATCGGACGAGGGGCCTGCTCCAGATCCCGGGAAAAGAGTTCCAGAGACTGCTCCAGGGAATCACTCCGCTCGTTCAGGGCAGTGCCGAAGCCCGTCATGCGGGGACTCAGGAGCGACCTGATCCCCTCCAGATTCCGTTCACCCAGATAGACCTCGAGAAATCGGAGGAAGGCATCCTCCAGCTCCCGGGAGTATCGGTTGCTGTGTCGCGGGCACGCCCGTTCCCGGCGGCGCATACAGGGAGGTCCGCCCGCCCCGCTACCAGCGCTCCCGGCGGACGATCTCCTCCAGGGCGAGGCGCTGTTTCTCCACCGGCTCGGGATCCTTCGGGTAGCCCAGGGGAAGCAGCTCCACCACCTCGATCTCCGGGGGAATCCCACAGATCTCCCGCACCGCCGGGGGGTCGAATTTCCCGATCCAGCACGTACCCAGGCCGAGCTCAACCGCAGCCAGGGTCATGTGGTCCATGGCGATCGCCACGTCGATGGGATAGCTCTCGAGACCACAGGTCATCCGTTCCCGACCCGTCTGGGCACAACAGACGATAACCACCGGGGCCTGGCCCACAAAGGCCTGATTGCCCGCTGCGCTGGCCAGCCGTTTCCGGGTCTCTTCTTCCGTGACCACCACGAGCCGCCACTCCTGGCGATTCCTGGCCGATGGCGCCAGCCGGGCCGCTTCCAGAACGGCCTCGATCTTCTCCTGCTCCACGGGCCGATCCGAGAAGGCCCGTACACTTTTCCGTGTTTTTATTGCTTCCTGTACGGTCATGCACCAAGTGTAATAAACCAGACCCAAAGGGGCCAGTCCTCTAACCCTTGACCCCCGTCAGGGCGATGCCCTGGACAAAATACCGCTGAAGCGAAATAAAGAGCACGATAACAGGCAGCGTGGCCATGACGGCACCAGCCATGATCTGGTTATAATAGATCCGGCTCTGGCCCTGAAGCAGAGCGATTCCCACCGAGAGGACCCGGGTTCTGTCGGAAGAACTTATGATAAGCGGCCAGATAAAATCGTTCCAGGAGTACATCACCGTGAAGATCAGCAAGGCCATCACAGCGGCCTGGGTGAGAGGAAAGTAAAGGCGCGCAAAAATTCCAAAGTGGGTACACCCGTCGATCTTCCCCGCATCCAGAAACTCATCGGGCAGGGTAAGGTAGAACTGGCGCAGGAGAAACATCCCGAAGGCGCTGAACATTCCCGGCAACGCCACGGCAAGGAGGGTGTTCGATAACCCCAGAGATCTCATGATGATATAGTTCGGGACCAGAATCATCTGATGGGGAACCATGAGAACCGCCAGGAGCCCCAAAAATATCACGTTTCGCCCCGGGAAGCGAATCTTTGCGAAGGCGAAGGCGGCCATGGAACAGCACACAATCTGGGAGATCGATCTCATCAAGGTTACAATAACAGTGTTGCGATAGAAGAGCAGGAAGGGAAGGTCTCTCATGACCAGGATATAGTTTTCCGTGACAGGCTCTCGAGGAAAAAAGGATGGCGGAGTCATCATCAGTTCCGTCTCTGTTTTGAGCGACGAGACGGCCATCCAGATAAAGGGCAGCGCCATCAGAAGACCGCCCCCCACAACGACCAGTCCGTAGAGGATTTTCCCCGGCAGATTGCTTTTTCTGAGGTCACCCATAATGAACCCACCTTTTCTGGAACAGGAACTGTCCAATCGTGATCACAAGAACACACACAAAGAGCACCGCAGCTTGGGCGGAAGAATAACCCATGTTAAAAAAAACAAACCCCTGCTCGTAGAGACTCATGACGATCGTGCTGCCTGCCCGGTGCAGCGAACCGGGAGGATCAGCACCCAGGATAACGAAGGCTGTGTCGAAAACCTGGAAGCAGGTAATCAGCTGAGTTACCAGGATGAAAAAGATCGACGGTGTCAGGAGCGGAAGGGTGATTCGCAGGAAGCGGTCCAACCCTGACGCCCCGTCTATTTCGGCAGCCTCGTAATATCCCCGGGGAATGCTTCGTATCCCGGCGATGATAACAATGAGATTATAGGCTACTCCGAGCCAGACCCCGATGAAGACGATGGAGTACAGCACATGGGAGGGAGAAGAAAGCCAGGGTACGGCCCCGATCCCCAGAGCCTCCAGCACCCGGTTGACCAGTCCGAACCGCAGGTTCAGAAGCCATTTCCAGACAAGAGCCGCCGCAACGGGCATGGTCATGAGAGGAAGGAAATACAGGGTCCGCACGTGTCTGGTAAAGGAGAGAACATCGTGAGCCAGGAGCATGCCGAAGCAGAGAATCAGAAGAAGAATCGCGGGGACAACCAGAACCGTGTAGACCGCCGTGTTCCCGAGAGCAGCCAGGAAACTCGCATCCCCGAGCAACCTGCGGAAATTGTGAAATCCCGCCCACTCCATAGCAGAAAGGCCATCCCACTGGTGAAAGGCCAGCAGCACAGACCACATGATTGGCAGTATGTAAAAGACCATCAGCCCAATCGAATTGGGGGCGATCATCAAATACCCCTGGACAGACTCTTTTCCCATCCAGTGGAAGCAGTTCCGATTTCCCGATACACGTCCCATAGTATTCCCTTCAGAGAACTCCGATGCCCCGCCAGGGATCCTGGCCAGACATCGGAGCAGGCTCTCATTCTGCAGCCAGGACCCGATCCATTTCCTCGGCTATTGTCGCCATAGCTTCGGAAACCTCCCGCGCCCCCAACCAGACATCTCGCATCTCTCTCGTCTCGATGCTCATCCACTCCGAGGTGTTTCGCGAAACCGGGTAGGGCCAGGAGTAGGATTGGGCATCGATAAAGACCTGCAGGTCCATCGAGGGAATCGCCTCAATCCAGGCATCAGCCATCCCTTCATACCCGGGAATCGTGATCGCCTCTGCCGCCAGGCGCGCGGCGAATTCCCGTGAGATAAGATGCTCCAGCAGCAGCCAGGTCTCTTCGGGATGCCTGGTGCGCGCCGATCCGGCCCAGCCAAGGCCGTGAATGATGGAGCGGCGCTCCCCCGTGGCAGGACTCACGGGAAGCGGTGCCACATTCACATCCTCACCGAGAGCTCCGTACACGACCGGCACAGACCAGGAGCCTATCGTCGTCATGGCGGCGTTCCCCGAGACAAAAAGATCGAGCGGATTGTTCAGCTCATAGAGTTCCTGTCCTGGCGGTGCCGATTTGTCGGTGTACATGAGGTCCACCAGAAACTGGATCGCCTCGATGCTGCCGGAGTCCCGGAATCCCGATTCCTTCCGATCTTCCGATATGATACGACCGCCGTTCATAACCATAAAGTTGTAGTACCCGGCCTGACTATCGGAGTTTGCAATAAACCCGTACTGCCGTCCCGAGGGGCGGTCCCTGGTAAGCAAAGCAGCCTTTTCCCTCAGGGTATTCCAGTCCCACCCTTCATCGGGATAGGCTACACCGGCCTCATCGAAGAGTCTCCGATTGTAGGCCAGGGCGATCGTATCAAACTGCTCCGGTACGGTGTGAACATCACCGTTCAGGCGATACCGCTCAACCAGATCGTGGGGATACACCGAGACATCGATACCGGCAGCGTCAAGATAGGGCTGCAGATTCATCAGATGACCGTTTTCTGCGTAGCGGGGGAAATTGGGAACATTCATCCAGAACACATCAGGCGCTGTCCCACCCACCATGGTCGTCTGCAGGCGTTGCCAGTACTGCCCCCAGGGAACAATCGTGGAGTTCACACGAATATGGGGATGCGCCTCCTGAAACTCGGCGATTGCCGCATCGATAACGGGTTTCTGCACGTTGTCCCAGTACATCATCTGAAGCGTCACGGNACTATCCGTGCCGGACCCGCACCCCATGATCGCCGGAATCATGATCATCGTTGCCAGTACCACGCCTGATACACCCAGTCTTCCTTTCATGCCGGATACCTCCCTTTGCAGATTGTCTTCAGGATTTTCCTGTTCCACAGGNCGACCGGTTATACAACCGGGATCGCCCATGGATGCTTCTAGACGATACCGGAATCAGTGCCCCGGGAACCCGGAACGTTGTGATCCCTTTTGTAGGTCCTCAGATCGACCGTTCGCCCCGTGTTCATGGACTCTTCCGCTGCGAAGGCCATGATGTGGCTCTCCATGGCCAGATCCAGCGTTGTCTTCAGGGATGTTCTTTCCTTGTCCCGAAGGTGCAGGATCAGATCTCGCAGGATTCCCTCGTCGCCCCCGCCGTGGCGAGTGCCGTTGTGACACCCCCCGAGAGAGATCGTCTGAATCTCGCCGGTCCGGAAATCGTGCACCTCCAGAACCTCCCGTTCCATGTGGCCGCGAATTTCGCCCCGCTCTCCCATAACCTTGATGGTACGACTCGTCTCGTGGGTAAAAGCACTCATGGTAAAGGCGGCCGTGATTCCCCGGGCAAACTCCAGGGAGACCACCTGGTGCTCGACCATGTCGTTATCGCAGGCGTACACGCACCGTCCGTAGGGNCCCTCCCGCAGGGCCTCCAGGATGCCCCGGGAGGAGAGATCGGTGGTGATCACGCTCACGGGCCACCCCGTTTCGCCCTGGTGGTATACCTTTGGTGCGTAATAGGGACACTCCACCTCGTGGGGACACCCCTCGAGACACCGCAGAGGGGCCCCGGCAGGAGCCTTTTCGCGAGAGAAGGAGCCCGCCGACCCGGCCGATGCGAGGGAGACACACTCCTGGTCTGCAAGAAAGGCGAGGATATCCAGATCGTGACAGCTCTTGGCCAGGATCATGGGTGATGAGCTGGCCCGGTTCCGCCAGTTCCCCCGAACAAAACTGTGGGAATAGTGGATATGGCCGATGTTTTCGTTGTGCTGGATACCCCGCAGGGTTCCAATGGCACCCTGATCTATGAGCCGCTTCAGGATAATGAAGAAGGGCGAATAACGCAGGACATGGGCCACAGCAACACTCACCCCGTATTTCCGGGATGCCCCGTGGATCTCCAGGCAATCTTCCAGGGTCGGGGCGATCGGCTTCTCCAGGAGGAGATGATATCCCCTTTTCATGGCTTCCAGAGCTGGCTCCAGGTGCATCTGATCCTGGGTGCAGATGAAGGCAGCATCGGCGAAGCGCTCCTTCTGCAGAAGGTCTTCCCAGGTGGAGAATGTTCCTGACTCGGGAATGCCATGGTCCTGCACCAGATTGTTTCGACGCGCCTCGTCCGGTTCGGCNACCCCCGTAATCTGCAGTTCCGCAGGATGGCGCAGCGCGTAGGAGGCGTAGGCGTCGCGGCCCCTGCTTCCGGCACCGATCACCACGGCTGTTACTGGTCTCATAAACTGCCCTCGCTTTTGTTGCTGTATTGTATGAAGCCCCAGCATATCTCCTGTTTCAGGAAAAACAATGGCATAAATGCGGCATTATTTACCATTTCCGACTCTTCGGGTGGTATACTCACCACCATGAACAGCGGTGAGCGCGAGTCCTCCTTCGGGAGCCTTCACAGATCGGTGGAATCCCTCTGGTCCGGTCTCAGGAGTCCCGGGAATTACTACCAGGGTACGGGGTATCTCCCCTTCCCTGTGCCGGAAAATATTCTGCTCTTCTACCGCAACCGCTTTCACCCGGGGAATCTGGGGGCTGAAACGAGTTTCCACTATCGCCACGTGCTGCTCTTTAACCTGGCCAGAGCCATACGAATCTTTCTCGATGGCTCCATCGTGCACCTGCACCGGGGNGAGGGGTTACTGATCCTGCCCTACCAGTACCACCGCTTTATCAACGAGGGCCAGGACCNACTCTCCCTGGCNTTCCTCACCTTCGAGATNCCTCCCACGATCTGCTTTGAGCGCCTGCGCTACTCNCCCTTCGCCTATACCCGGGAGACGCTCCAGCTCCTGGACGAGACGGGCCGGGCCTTNCTGGACGGCAGCCCCGGCACCCTTTGCTGCTGTGCGGCCCGGGTTCTCTCGCACATCATCGAGACCTCCCACAGGCGGGAGACACCCCTGCACCAGAGATACCACGGGGAGACGCTCATCGGAGAAATTCTCAAAACGGTGTACCACGAGAAAACCCGCACCGTGGAGGCTCTTGCCACGAAGCTGGGATATTCCGGGAGCTATCTCCGGACGCTCTTCAGGAAAACCATGGGACAAAGCCTGGGCCGATTCATGATCGAGGTCCGCATGACCGANGCGATGAGGCTNCTTTCCCGAGGNAACTCGACGGTGGGGAGCATCGCCGAGCGCTGCGGCTACGAGAGCATCTACAGCTTCAGCAGGGCCTTCAGAAGTTTCGCCGGAGAGAGCCCCTCGCAGTACCGAAAAAAGAGAAAAACCGGAGGGAGTGATCCCTGAAAAACATCCCGAACCGCGCTGCTATTTCCGGAATCTTTTTTATATTCGTAGATTTTATCTTCAAAACGCGCTAGCTTTCGGGGTACGCGATGTCGGTGCGGTCTCCTGTTCCCTCGCAGCAGAGGATGTCTTCTCCCCTCGACGTCGACTCNGTCCCGGAGAACTCCGGGAAAAATCTTGTGATGACCAGCCGGAACGCCCCTCNTCCGGGCATCGCCGGGTCTGATTGCCGGGTCTGATCGAGATGAGGAAAACCACAGGCAAGGACCGGAGAAAATGAAAGAGAAACAATCACGACCAAAGGTGGTCTCGCGGAAACTGCTCCTGACCCTGGCAACGATCACCGCCGTAGTAGCTGCTGTTTTTATCATCGGTTCCGCCCGGATGAATCCTCTGGAGGCGCAGGAAGGCAACGATACCGCCTCCACCGGTGAGNAACAGGCCAGACCCATACCGGTGCGGGTCATTACACCGGAGCGCCGCGATTTCACCGAATACGGCGAGTACTTTGGCGAGGTCCGGGGAATCGCCCGGGCAACCCTCAGCGCCGGTACTGCGGGTCGGGTCGTTGCCCTCCACGCCCGGGAAGGCGACCTGGTGCAAAAGGGTGATTCCCTGGCAGAGATCGATCCGGAACAGGCCGAACTACGCTACCGCACGGCCCTGCTGGCCGAGGAACTTGCCCGGGAGCACTACCGGCGGGAGCAGCGTTTCCTGGAGCAGGGTTCGTCCTTTCAGGTTCGCGTCGATCAGGCCCGTCTGGAGTGGCTTCAGGCNCAGTCCCGCCTCCTGGATACGCGCCGGCTCCGGGAAGAGGCCCTGGCCATCACTCCCGTTTCGGGAACGGTGGTGACCCGCCACATCGANCTCAACGATCATCTNGAGGCGGGAGACCTGACGTTCCACGTGGCCGATCTCTCCCGCATGATTGTTTCCGTGGGAGTACCCGAAGCGGATATCGCCGGTCTTCGCGAACTCACCCGTGCAAAGGTTTTCTTCTCGAGCCTTCCCGACCTTTCCTTCCAGGGGGTCCCCCGTTCCTTCTCGCGCCGCAAATCCGATCGCGCCCTGACCTACCGCGTGGAGATCGAGATAGAGAATCCCCGGGGGGTGCTGCTGGAAGGGCAGACAGCCCGGGTAGAACTGGAACTTCGCACCTTTCCTGATGTCCTGGTTGTCCCCAACAGAGCGATCTTTACCCGTGGCAACCAGTCCTTCGTGATGACCGTGGAAGAGGGCAGAGCCCGGGAGGTCCCNATCCGGCCCGGCCCCTCGGACAGGACGGGAACGGCCGTTCTTGAAGGNCTCCGGGGAGAGGAGCTCCTGGTGGCCGAGGGGTTCAACCGCCTGCGNCAGGGGAGCCTCGTGATCGTGCAAGACGATACGACGGCCGGTGCGGCAGCCAGCGTGACGGAGTCCGTGGCAGCAGGGCAGATCAGGAGCACCCCGTGATACGACTCTGCATAGAAAAGTACATGGCTGTCTTCTGTTTTACCGTTCTCATTGCCGTTGTGGGCATTATCGCCTACATCACCCTGCCCAGGGAATCCTCGCCCGAGATCCGGCAGCCCTACATTTTCATTACCACCACCTACGCCGGTGTCCCGGCCACCGATATCGAGACCCTGGTGACGCAGAAGATCGAGAATGAACTGGAAGGGCTGGATGGGCTGAAAGAACTGATCAGCCAGAGCCGGCAGAACGTCTCCTTCATCTTTGCCGAGTTCACCTCCGACGTGTCGGTGGAGGAGGCCCTGCGCAGGACCAAGGACCGGGTCGATCAGGCCATACCGGAACTCCCCGATGATGCCGACCACCCCAACGTGCGGGAGTTCAGTTTTTCCGACTGGCCCGTCTTTGTGGCGGTCCTCTCCCACCCCGACGGCGTGGAGGCGATTGACCAGGCANCCCGAACCCTTCAGGAGGAGCTCCAGCGGATTCCGGGGGTGCTCGATGTGGAACGCGCCGGACACCCCCTGCGCGAGGTGGCGGTTGAGCTGGATCCCGTCCGCATGGAAAGTTACGGCTTCTCCATCGACGATGTCACCGGGGCGATCCAGCGCGAACACGTCACCATTCCCGCGGGCTCCCTGGAGAGCCGGGAAAAAAATTACGCCCTCTCCGTAACGGGAGAGATCTCCGATCCGGCCCACTTCGGCCAGATCATTCTCTCCCGGGGAGAACTGCGGGTTCCCCTCTCGGCGGTGGCTCACGTGGCCTTTCAGAACAGCCCCGACCAGACCCTCTCGCGCTTTAACAGCACCCCGGCCATACAGTTGAGCGTAAAAAAACGGCTGGGGGCAAACATCATCGATCTCGCCGACACCCTCACGGCCCGGATCGAGGAGGCCCGGCCCTTGATGCCCGAGGGAACGGAGATCGCCATCTCCTACGATATGTCCGTCTACATCAGGGACATGCTCATGGATCTGGAAAACAACATGGCCTCGGGTTTTGTCCTGGTTCTGCTGGTGACGATCCTCTTTCTGGGGAAACGGAACGCCCTCTTTGTGGCGCTGGCCATCCCCCTGGCGATGCTTCTCTCCTTTTTTGTCCTCCAGATCATGGGGATAACCCTCAACTCAATCGTGCTCTTCAGCCTGATTCTGGCCCTGGGAATGCTGGTGGATAACGGGATCGTGGTGGTGGAAAACATCTTCCGCCACCAGGCCCAGGGGAAAACCCCCTCCCGGGCCGCCATCGATGGAGCAGGAGAGGTGGCTGGCCCCATCGCGGCCAGTACCGTCACGACCCTCCTGGCCTTTTTCCCCATTATCTTCATGCCGGGAGTCATGGGAGATTTCATGCGATTCCTCCCCATGACGGTGATCGTGGTGCTCTCGGCATCGCTCTTTGTGGCGCTGGCCATTAACCCCGTCTTCTGCGCGCGGTTTCTCTCGCTGAACGAAAAACAGCGGCAGCGCATGGAGGAGGGAGGAGGAGGGTTTCTCCGGTTTCAGGGCTGGTATACCTGGCTTCTGCACCGTGCAACCCGCCACGCGGCGAAAACGGTGGCCCTCGTGACGGTGCTGGTTCTGGCAGGTTTTGCCGCCTACGGGACCTTTGGNGCCGAGGTGCTCTTCTTCCCCGATCTCGATCCCGAACGGGGCCGCATCAGGATCGAGGCCCCCCAGGGAACCCCCCTGGCCCGGACCGACGAGACGGTCCGGCAGATCGAGGCGCTGATTCCCGGAACGGCCATGTCNCTTCANAACTATTCGGCCCTGGCGGGCAGGAGCGGGGGCGACACCGAGAGTCACCTGGGAACGGTGGATCTCACCTTCCATCCCTACGCCCGGAGGGAGATTCCCGGACGCACCGCCCTCGATGAACTCCGGCGAAAGGTGCAAACCGTCACCAGCGCCGTTGTCACCGTGACAGAGGACGATTCGGGGCCTCCCACGGGGGACGATATCTCCTACGAGATCCGGGGGGAGGACTATCAGATCATGGGAGAGATCGCTGCCCGGGTAATGGAGGTGCTTCAGGCGCGGGAACACCTCTTCCGGAACATCGATAACGACCACGAGGCGAACCTCCCGGAATACCGGATCAGCATAGACCGGGCCAGGGCCGCCCATTTTGGTATCAGCACCGCCGAGATAGCCGGAACGATCCGCTCGGCCGTAACGGGTACACGAGCGGGGTCCTTTCGCTTCGACGACGAGGAGTACGACATTACCGTGCGCTATCGCGACGACGCCCGGGACTCCCTGCGAACGCTCAGGAGTATCCAGATCGTGGCCCGCGACGGCCGCCGGGTCCCTCTCAGCGCCGTGGCCTCGGTGGAGCCCCACTCCACGGTGAGTGTTATCAAACGGCGGAACATGAACCGGGCCGTCAGCGTCTGGGCAAACTTTAACCGCGAGGTGGATACCCGCGGGGAGGTGACCGCCCAGGTGGCCGAGGAGGTCCGGCGAATCCAGGAGGATCTTCCCCCCGGATATTCTATCGGGGCCGGTGCCGGNTTCGATATCCGCGACGAGTCCACGACCTTTCTGATGCAGGCCTTTCTGGTGGCGGTTTTCCTGATCTTCATCGTCCTGGTGGCGCAGTTCAATAGTCTGGCCGACCCCTTCATCATTCTTTTTGCTGTTTTCCTCTCGCTGGGGGGGGTCTTNTGGGGNTTTGCCCTGAGCGGGAAAAACTTCATCGTGATTATGTCCGGGATCGGTTCCATCGCCCTGGCGGGGGTGGCNGTGAATAACTGTATTGTCCTGGTGGATTACACCCACCGGCTTATCGCCCAGGGTATGGACTGGCGTCTTGCCGTGGTCGAGGCGGGCAGGACCCGGCTGCGGCCGGTTGTACTGACGGCGCTCACTACGGTGCTGGCCCTGGTTCCCATGGCGCTGGGTGTCAGTTTCAGCATTCACGAGTTGAGAATTATTGTGGGGAGCGAATCCAGCGAATACTGGACGGCCTTCGCCTGGACGATGCTCTACGGGCTCTCCTTTGCCACGGTGACGACCCTGGTGGTGGTGCCGGCCCTCCTGACCGTGAAATACCGGACCCTGGAGAGGTTCCGCCGAAAGCGGGCTCCCCGGGAGGAGAACTCCGCAGCCGAGAGCGCCTGACCGGACCAGGAAGGGCTCAGGGCCGGGTCGAGCCTTCCCGATCCCGGTGCGNGCAGGCCGGGGGAATCCCGGCCTCGCTCAGGAGTTCAGCGTACCGTCCGCTCCGCTTCAACTCCCCAAGCCCCCGGTTGAAGTGCTCCAGGAGCAGACGATTCTCCCCGGGGGTCCGCGAGAGCAGGAGATGGAGGTGCTGCCTTCTCAGGGGGGTGTGGTGATGAGCCACTCTCCCGACCTCCTCAGCAGAAAAATGCTCCCCGAGCAGGCTGTACCCCGCCAGGGTATTCATGGGGAACAGATCGATTCGTCCGAAGAGGAGCTTGCGGAAATTATAGATATCGCGGGAGACCCATTCGACCTCCAGCGTTCCCTCCTCCCAGGCCTCCATGAANGCTTCTCCGTAATCGTAGCCTCGGGTAGCCCCGATCACGAGCCCCTTCAGATCCTCCACGGTCTCCCAGGAGAAGGGCCGTTCCCTGAGGTGAAAGAAGGCCTGACAGTCCTCCACGATGNGATCNGAGACGAAAAAGGTCTCCTCCCGCTGGGGGGTGGAAAACCATCCCGGTGTGCCTTCCAGGCGTTCGCCCTCTTCTGTATACAGGAGCGCCCGGTTCCAGGGCATGAAGCTGTAGCGAACCTCGAGGCCCGCCAGGGCGAAGCTCTCGGTGATTATGCGGGCCAGAATGCCGTACCCCGGCTGATCGCGGGAGATATAGGGAAGAAAGTCATCCACCCCGAGGCGAACCACCTGACGAGGCTCCCCCCGGATTGCACCGGGAAGGAGCAGCAACGCCAGAACCATGGGGACCACCACGGGAAGTCTCGTTTTCAAATTCATGAAAAATCTCCTGACGGGTCCGGGACGGGACCACCCGACGGCGAGGGCTCAATCGCTTGTATGAGAGGCTCCAGCTCGGCGACCCCTGNGGGCTTGACCAGACAGCCCAGGGGATCGACGGCAACCAGGGCCTCCTGATGCAGCCGGTGGGCGTAGCCCGTCATGAAGACGATGGGAACCCGGGAAAACTCCCGGATCTGTCCTGCCGTCTGGACCCCGTCCAGGGGGCCTGCCAGGCCGATATCCATGATCACAAGATCAACGGGGCGGGCCTGAAGGCACCGGAGGGCCTCCTCTCCCGATGCTACCCGATCAACCACACGATGTCCCGCCTCTTCCAGTTCCATGGCAAGGTGCAGCGCGATGAACACCTCGTCCTCCACGATAAGTACCGCCAGTGCCTTCTCAGCCATGGTTCACCCGCTCCGTATATCCCCGGGTCGAAAAGACGATATCCCAGCGGACACCACCGGTCCCGGCAAAGCTTACCCTCCCCTGGAGTTGCTGCTCCCCGATCGCCCGAAGGGTTTCAAANCCCGTGGTTCCCGTCCGCCGCCAGTCAAAATCGGGGCCCACACCGACTCCGGTATCGGCCACGGTGAGGCGCAGGAGGGAGTCTCCCAGTTCTTCCAGGCGAATCAGGATTGTCCCGGGNTCCGTTCCGGGAAAGGCGTGNTTCAGCGCGTTCGATACCAGCTCTACCAGCATGGTGCCGCAGGGGAGAGCCGTGTCGATCAGGAGAGAAACCGGGGCGATCTCCAGGACAATACGGTCCTGGAACCCCGAGAAACCGTGGCTTTTCAGGACCTCCGCCAGGAGTTTGCGGAAATAGGGTGCTATCTCGATCCGGGAGAGGTGNTGCGATTCGTAGAGCGCCTGCTGCGCCAGAGCCATGGCAAGAATCTGGTTATCCACGTCACGCACCGCTTCCTGGAATTCCCGGTTATCCCGAACGCGGGCGGCCCGAAGGTTGAGGATGGCCCGAAGGGACTGCAGGGTGTTCCGGGTCCTGTGGTAGAGTTCCTGAAGCAGGGACTGCTTTTCTTCCAGGGTGGCCTCGAGCGTGTCCCGGGTCTGCTCCAGGCTCAGGATCGCCTCGTCGGTGCGGGAGATCAGGGCGTTCAGGGCCCGCACGATCTCGTCCAGTTCATCGGGGAACCGGCGCTCCCAGGGGGCGCGGGGGAACTCCAGTTTCCGGCCCGCCGGTTTTGCCGGATCGAGGGTATGAAGGAAACCGGATATCTTCCTGAGGGGCTGGAAGACAAGCCCCCGGGCGGCGAAAAAGACAACCAGGGCAAAGCCGAAGATCTGGACCGCGCTCGCCACTGCGATCGCTGAGGTCTGGCGCAGGAGCATCTCGCGAAGGCCCTCCAGACTGGTTATCACCTGGAGTTCTCCGATCAGACGATCCTCCTGGTCGAACCGGTGGACCAGGGGAAAGGCATCCCGCCGTCCTCCCGAGGGAGGTTCCCTGCCTCGCTCCAGAACGGGAAGGGGTTCCTCCCCCTGGATCTCCAGGACTGCGACGTACTCCAGGTACGGCAGGAGAACAAGTCCCTGAAGGAGGAGCTCGAGCTCGGCATCGTCAAAAAAGAAGAGCCGCGAGGAAATCAGGGGGAGATAGCTCTCCTCGAGAGTTTCCAGAAGGGTTTCCCGCTCCACCAGACCGCGCTGATAGAGGGTTCGCACCTGCCAGGCCATAACGACTGCCGAGAAAAACACGCTGGCCACCACCACCACGATCAGGTACTGGACGGCGAGGCTCAGGGGTTTCTTCTTCATCATGGAGCGGCCCCCGGGGAAGAGTTCCCGGGATCGTCCAGTAGCTCGGGCAATCGGGAAAGGGAGAAGTCGTAGCGGCCCATGCCGGGGTTATGGTGTTTTGAAAAGCGGCGATAGTCGACCTCGCGGTACATCTTCAGAAGTTCCAGTACCTGCGCGGCGTTATCTCCCGTGACCCGGTATGGTCGGGGAGAGAAGTCCGTGCCGATCTCATCGGCAAAGTCTATCCCCTGGAGATAATCGTAGAGGTAGACCACCAATTCTGCATAGGAATAGACCGAGCTTGCCACCGTCGCGGTGAGGGTCCCCGCGCGAACGGCCCGAAGGCCCGTCATGGAGAGATCGAGCCCCCCTGTGAAATGGGTCTCGCCGGGGCTGCCCCCCTGGGAGCGTATCCCCTGGACAGCTCCCAGCGCCAGCTGATCACTGGCGGCCCAGATCACCGAAACCTGGGGATAGCGCTGCAGGAGACGCACCGCCATGGCCTCGCCCTCTTCGGGGGTCCACCGGGTAGGCACCGTCTGGAGCAGCTGCGCCCGGGGATCCGCCTCCACAGCCCTGCGCAACCCGGCTTCGCGGAGACGCGAACCGAACCAGGAGGTATCGCCGCCGATCCCCACCACCTGAATAAAGCCCTCCCCGTCGTGCCGCCCCCGGGCAGCGGCAGCATCGATCAGCGTCTGCGCCAGGAGAAAGCCCTTTTCCTCCTCGTCCTCCCGGAACGTTCCCGTCCAGTTGGAAAAGACCTTCCGGGGGGCGCCTCCCAGAGCGTTCTCTTCCTCGGGAAAGAGCGGGCCCTGGATAAGAAAGGGGATTCCCCGCTCCCGGGCTACCTCCGCCAGGGGACGGGCCTGACCAAAGGCGACGGAAAAGATCGCCCCCGCCGGGGCCGGATCCTGCCGCAGAAGTGCAGCCCCCTCGCGGAACTTGGCGAACCGGTCATCCACGGGAAACTCGAAGAACCGTATGCCGACCCCCAGATCCTCCGCTGCTGCTGCCATGGCGCGATGAACCTCGGGCCAGTAGGTATTGCCCTCGGTGGTGGGGGTAAAAACCACCAGAAAGAGAGCCTCTGGCCCCGGCGGGGAGGAGGGATCGGGTGTACTGCCCCTCACCGGGAGCGGTGCCACCAGAAAAAGCGGGACCAGGCAGAGACGCAGAAGACGGGGAATCTGTTCCAGGATCATGAACCGTACCCTCTGATACTCCAGTCTAATGCAATTACGGGCCGATGCAACCCCCGGAGGGCGAAACCTCGCCCCCTGAGGGCGANCCCCTACTCCAGCAGATACACCTCGACCCGCCGGTTCAGGGCGCGCCCCCGGGCTGTCTCGTTATCTGCCCGAGGTTCCGACGCGCCCCGGCCCTGATAGAGAAAGCGGTCATCGGCCACACCCCGCCGGGTCAGTTCACGGACGATCGCCTGGGCTCGCTCGACCGAGAGCCGCTGTTGTCCCTCGGGGGTTCCCACATCGGCGGTGTGACCCACCACCAGAAAGGTTCCCTGGGGATTCACGTTGAGGGCCTCCTCCAGGGCCCGGGCGAGCTGCTGCAACCGGTCTCCCTCCTCGGGGAGGATCGCCGCCTGGTTTGCCACNAANCGGATCGCCGGGAGGGTGAAGCGCAATCCCAGATCGGTCTCTTCCAGAGTGATGAGATCCTCCGGAGGAGCCTCGTCTTCGGGAGGGGAGGGATCTGCTGAGACGATTCGATCTGCCGGGGTTTCCGGGAGGGGGTCGGAAGCGTCTGCGGGACCCGGCAGATCCCGGGTGTCGGGAGGTGCCTGGGCGATACCGGGCTGGGTCTCCCGGAGTCGCTCCCGCAGAATCCCTGCGGTTCGGGGCCGGGGAGTGTCAAAGAAGGTGAGGCGGAACCCCCGGGTGTCCAGCTGTGTCCCGTCGCGGTAGAAAAACTGATCCTCCAGGGTGTCCCGAATAAAGAGGGGATTCCTGCCGTCGGCGCTCATGTAGATCTGGAGGATGTGCCGCCCCTGGACCCTGAGCAGATCGGGATCCCCGGCGGGATCGTCACCGCTGCGGTAGCGCAGGGCGTACTGGGCCGAGACAAGAAGGACCTCCTCGCCCTGGTATTCGGCGGGCCCCTCGAAACGGTAGGCGATATAGACCCTCACCCGGGTGGGGAAGCTGTCCTCAAAGGGATCGATCACGACCTCGCCGAAGGCCTCCCAGGTATCTCCGGGGAAAAGGGGTCTGTCGGGGAAGGAGGGAATCGACCGGACCGCCAGGGCCTGCCCCGACGAAGATACGCGGTAGGTGCCGTCGTAGCTCACGTGAACATCCAGGGGGAGAACATCATCCAGCCCCCGCGCAACCAGGCGCTGATCGCGCACNGTGGCGGAGAGCCTGAAGGCACTCCCGCGATAAAAGGTTCCCGGCGGGAACTGACGGCGCTGCTCCAGCGACACTCCCCGATCTTCGTCGAGAATCACCCGTTCCTCGCCGTAGCGGAACCCCAGATACCGGCCATCCCGGGATACCCGGAGGTTGCTGCGCGTGGTGATCGTCATCCGTTCCCCCGGAGATATTCCGAAGAGAATACCCCCGGCCTCTTCCCGGGCAGGAAGCCCGGGGGGAACAAGAAAGAGAAAGCCCGCCAGAACCGGCAAAAACAGAAGGAATCGGGGTCTCGCTACCATGGGAATCAGTATAGTCCGGAAAATCGCCTGAATCCGGCAAATCCCGGAAAATCTTCCGCCGTCACACCCGGGAAACGATCGGGAGCCGGTCGGGAATCGGTCGGGAACCGGTCGGCATCCACGTCAATTCTCAAAAAACTCACTTCATTTCATTACTTTACTTCACTTGACTTCTGGTGAAATCAGAATACAATTTTTTCAGGCTATAGCGTTCAACTTCGGTTGAGTCACAGAAAAAAGGAGATTTCCATGAAGAAACTTGCGTGCCTGGGTGTTCTTGTCGCTCTTTGGGCCGGTACGGTATCGGCCACAGAGATAACCATGGGCTTTGCCCCCGTGCCGCCCTACGTGATGGAGGAGTCCGGNGGGTCCCTGAGCGGACTGGAGTACGAGATTATCCGGGAGGCCCTGGCGGTCCGGGGGTATACCCTGCGCCCCCAGCTGTTTCCCCTCGCCCGCGTTATCGAGACCGTCAGACAGGGGAATATCCAGGCGGGGGCCCGAATCCTGGAGGCCCACGATACGGGGCGCTACCTCTCCGATGTGTATCTGGTGTTCAACAACGTCGCCGTGGGGCTGAAGGAGAGCAATCTCTCTATCAACAGCGTTTCTGACCTGGGGAACATGCGAATGGTCTCTTTCCAGCGGGCCACGATCGTTCTGGGGCCTGACTTTGCTGCTGCTGCCCAAAATAGCCCGGGATACTCCGAGGCGGCAGACCAGCGAGTCCAGATCCGGATGCTTTTTGGAGACCGGGTAGACGTGGCCGTGGGTGAGTCCAGGATACTCCAACACTTCATCCACGACCCCGAGACGGGCGTTGACACCAGCGTTGCCACAGAAGAGTTTGCCGTATTCCCCGAGACTCCCTACCGGGTCGCCTTTGTGGACCAGCAGCACATGCGGGACTTTAACGCAGGTCTTGCAGAGATCAGGGCCAACGGGACCTACGACGCCATACTGAAAAAATACGCTTCCCGATAACGCTCCGGGACGGGGTTTTCAGGAGGGACCGGACTGTGGAGATGCTGCCAGGCACGCGCCCGGGAGCCCCCAGTCCCGAAAGGGGGAAGCAGCGATTATCGCTTCCCCCTCCGATTCCTCCTTCGCCCTGGATCCTGCATTCATTCTGCTTCCGGGGAGGGTTCTGAATCGGTCTTGAACCGGGCCGTCTCATCCTTCAGGAGGCGAACCCGCTTCTGGTTGTCGTCCACCAGCGAGAGGATCGATTCCATTGCTCCGAATATGGCCTGGCTCTCGTCCTTCACCGTGGCAATGCGGTCCCCCACGTCGCCGCTGACGGAACTGATCTTCTGCATGGACTTGTTGATCGTCTCGGCACCGCGCTGCATCTCATCGGCCCCACCCTGGACCTGGTGGCTCATGTTGTTCAGCAGGACCATGGCCTCGTTGATACTGTCGGTACCGTCTTTCATCTCGGACATGGAGGACGATATCTCGCTGAAGGAGAGAAAGACCTCCTGGACGCCGGAACGAATCTCTTGAAAGACCTCGGCGGTGTGTTCCGACGTCTCCTCCAGCCGCCGGATCCGTTCCACCACCTTGCGGAGCGTCTCGGTTATCACCTTGGAGTTCTCGCTGGTCGACTCGGCGAGCTTGCGAATCTCCTCGGCCACAACGGCAAAACCCCGGCCACTCTCACCGGCGTGAGCCGCTTCAATGGCGGCGTTCATGGCGAGCAGGTTGGTCTGGGCCGTAATACCGTTGATTACATCGACGATCTCGGTCATTTGCCCCACATCGGCACCGATCTCCCGAACCACCGCCGTNGTATCGTTGATGCGCCCGTCGCCTTCCTCGGCCCGCCCCTGGACAACCTTGGCGAGCTCTGCCTTCCGGTCGGTGCTGGAGGAGATGTTCCGGATGGTCGAAAGCAACTCCTCGATAGAGGCCGATGATTCGGTGACCGCTGCCGTCTCGCTCTGTATGGTATTGCGCAACTCGTGAATGTTTCCGAGGATCTGCTCGACGGCAGCCGTAGCCTCGTCAATATCCCCACTGAGCCCCTCAAAGGAGGTCTGGATCTCCCCGACCCCGGAGGAGATATTCTCCGTTGCCCCGTAGGCCAGGCGGGATTGTTCCTCCACCTGGCTCGATGTAGCTGCCGTCTGGTTAACGGAAAACTTGATGTTCGCCGCCAGACCCCGGATGGTTTCCACAAAACGGTTGAAGAGCGAGGCGAACTCCCCCACCTCGTCCTTGCTGCGGATCGTCAGCTGCTGCGTCAGGTCGGCCTCGCCCTCGGCGATATCGCGGAGCCGCAAGACGATGCTGCGCAGCGGCTTGACCACCATGGTTCGCAGGGCAAGACTGAGCGTAACCGACAGGACAAAACCGATCATCAGGGTGTTCAGGATCGTACGCCGACGCTGGCGCGCCAGCTCTACCCGCAGGGGTTCATCGGTAAAGAGGGCCTTCACGGAACCGAGCTCCTGCTCGTTGTGATACACGGGACGGGTCCGGTCCAGCGCGGCCTGCTCCTGGAGCCTGCCAATATCCTGCTCCGCTTCCAGGCGAACCAGCTGCCCCTCCCCGTCCTGGGCCACGGCCATCCAGAGCGAATCACCCTCCTGGACCACAAACCCCAGCACGTCCCGGGCAACCAGATCGGCCGCGAGCTGTACGGCAGCCGCATCGTGGGCGTAGTTCCACATGTGCGGTCCCAGGCCGTTCGCCACGCGCTCCACCACAAACTCGGCGTTCTCTTCCATCTGCCGTCGGGTCTGTAGTGTCAGCCCCCGATAGTCCCGTACTCCCACGGCAGCCATGATCACAAAGACACACGCCACCTGCACCAGGACGATCTTTCTCAGTAGCGACCCGCTTCCCCCGTTTTTCATCTATTCCCCCGTTGCATCACAGATCAGAGTTGTCGGGCTCCCCCGACACCGGAACTAGCTACGGTGGGGGACTTCAGGCCCTGCCGACCCGGAGGCTGTCCCACCGCTCCCGGCCCCACCAGGGGCCGGAATAGGTAATTCTAGTTCCTGGCAAGCACCTCATCAAGTCGCCCCGAGGCACGAAGCGCAGAAAGACCCGCATTAAAGGTGGCGATGATCCGCTCGGCGTCGGGGTGACTTCGGGAAACAATAAAATGGAAGGGCTCGGAATCGACAGCCCGGGGATGATAGGCCACCCTGTCGGCCACGCCGGCCCGTTCTGCCAGGTCCCATCCCACCATGACCTCCTCGAGAACTCCGTCAACGCGCCCTGCAGCGAGCTTCCGGAAGTTGCTCACGGGATCGGCTATCCTGTCCAGGGTGAACCCGTCGCTCTCGCGGATGAAGCCGTAGTTGTATTCCAGGACAGCGCCCAGGGTGTAGCGCTTCAGATCCCCGGGAGCGCTCCATTCGATAGGCCGGTCCTTCCGGTAGAAGATGACCGTGTCCAGATTGATGATGGGGTCGCTGTAGAGAAAATTTTCGGCCCGTTCATCGCTGTATCCGTAGAGGAAGGTTCCGTCGTTCCGGGCCTGCTGCGCCAGGGTGAACCCCCGTGCCCAGGGAAGATACTCGAAGGTCACCTCCCACCCCTGGGAGGCAAAAGCCTCGGCGACGATCACCCCGGCAGGCCCCCCGCCGGGAAGGGTATCTCCCTGATAGGGAGCCCAGTCCCCGCTGGCCACGGTGATCCTCTGCTGGGCAAGGGCAAGGCCCGTCACCATAATCAGTCCGGTCATCAACAGAAAAAATTTCTTCATCACGGTACACTCCTTTTTGCTTCGTGCGCACCCCTCGGGTGAGCTTTTCTCTTCGGGTGATTTTACAGATAACTAGATAATGTAATACAAAAGCAGCGCAGAAACCAGAAATCGTCCCTCATCCGGGGCCGCAGGGAGATCCCTGGCGCCTGCAACGACGCGGCGGGTACACCGGCCTTCTCCTGAGGATGCAAAGAGGAGTATGCTCGGGACATGACACACCGAATGACCTACTTGGTGGTAGAACTTGCTCTCATCCTCTTTGCCGCCCACGGAGCGGGACACCTGGCCCGCCGTTACAAGCTCCCCGGTGTGATGGGAGAGATCGGAGCGGGCATTCTCATCGGCCCTCACCTGCTGGGGTCGCTGCCGCTGCCCCTGCTACCCCGGGGGCTCTTTCCCCTCCACGCCGGGGAGATACCGGTCTCGCCCGAGCTCTACGGTCTTGCCACAATAGCCTCGATCATTCTGCTCTTTCTCAGCGGTCTGGAGACGGATATCAAGATGTTCCTCCGCTTCGCCCTGAAGGGTTCCCTGGTGGGGATGGGGGGGCTGGCGATGGCCTTCGGTGCGGGCTACGCCCTGACAGCGATCTGGCTGGGAGGAGCATGGCTCTCTCCGCAGGCCCTCTTTCTGGGGCTCCTCTGCGTTCCCACCTCGGTGGGGATCACAGCCCGGGTCCTCTCGGAGCATCGGAAGATCGACTCCCCCGAGGGAGTCACCATCCTGGCCGCCGCCGTTATCGACGATGTCCTGGGAATCATTCTGGTGGCGGTCATCGTGGGGCTCGCCGGGGTCCTGACCGTTCCCGGGGCGGAGTCCTTCCAGTGGAAAACCGTCTCTACCATCGCTGCCCAGGCCTTTGGTATGTGGATCGGGTTCACCCTGGCGGGGATCCTTCTCTCACGCCAGATCAGCCGCGTACTCAAGCTGGTGAAGGCTCCCAGCCAGATCGCGGTTCTCGCCTTCGGCCTGGCCCTGCTGCTGGCAGGAATTTTCGAGGCCGCCGGGCTGGCCATGATCATCGGGGCCTACGTGATGGGGCTCTCCCTCTCCAATACCGATATCAATTATCTCCTCCAGGAGCAGATGGAGCCCCTGCAGCGCTTCTTTGTTCCCATCTTTTTTGTGGTTATGGGAATGCTCGTTGATCTTCGGGCCTTCGCGTCACCCCAGGTGATCGGCTTTGGCCTGGTCTACGCGCTGGCGGGGGGTGTGGCGGCCAAGCTCCTGGGAAGCGCCCTGCCCGCTCGCCTCCTGGGTTTTACAAACCTGGGGAGCCTCCGGGTCGGGATCGGTATGGTACCCCGGGGTGAGGTGGTTCTTATCATCGCCGGAATCGGGATCGGTAGCGGCATTCTCTCGCAGGAGCTCTTCGGTGTGGCCGTCCTCATGACCCTGATCTCCACCGTTGTGGCCCCGCCGCTACTGGAAAAGACTCTGAAACACCCCGCCCGGGGGACCACCTTCGAGCCTCCCCGGGACGATTCGGTGATCACCCGCTTCGACTTCGGTTCCAACCGGATCAGCACCATGCTGACGGCGGAGATTCTCAAAACCCTAGGGGACGAGGGGTTTTTCATCCACCTGGGAAGCCACCGCGAACAGCTCTACCAGATCCGCAAGGATTCGGTCTTCATGATCCTCCAGGCTGTCTCCCGGGGGATTCACTTCACCAGCCCGAAGAAGGACGTCACCTTTATCAATAATCTGGTCTACGAGTCTATCGTAAATCTGCAGTATACCGTGACCAGACTCAAAAACTTTTCTGCGCCCCCGGAGCTGCGCACACAACGAGTGGAGGAATCATCGCCCATGACCTTTGAATGGAATCGTTATCTTGCACTCCCGGCAATCTCCCTGAACCTCACGGCCACCACCAAGGACGGGATCATTCGGGAGTTGCTGGATCTTCTTGAGCAGGAGCACCCCCTGGAGAAGCGAAAGATCGTCGAGAAAGACGTCCTGGCCCGGGAATCGATCATGAGTACGGGCATGCAGGAGGGGGTGGCCATTCCCCACGCACGAACCAGCGGAACCTCCCGGCTCCGGCTCGCCCTGGGGCTGGCCCCGGAGGGGGTCGATTTTCAGGCTCTGGACGGAAAGCCCAGCAGGATTTTCTTTCTTCTGGTGAGCCCCGACCACGAGTCCAGCCCTCACCTTCAGGTTCTGGCAGCGATCTCCGGGGCCCTGCACAAGGAGGAGGCCCGGAAGCAGCTCCTGGCCTCGCGCAGCGCCCGGGAGGTCATGCAGGCGCTCCTGGAGAGTTCGCAAAGGGGGCGCGCCTGACCAGCCGGGAGGCCAGCTCCCGGTAGGCCGAGGAGAGCTCCCGGTCGGGGTGGACCATCTCGCCCGGCGGGACCAGGTCCTGCCGCAGCCGGTCCAGTTCTGCTTCGCGCCCCCGGGCGTTACAGAGGGTCTGCCAGGCCGCCAGGGAGCTCCCCAGGGCGGCACCGGAGCTGTCCAGAACGATCACGGGGCGCTCGAAGATCGAAGCGATCCGCCTCCTGATGGAGGGACTCGCCGAAGGCCCCCCCGTGAGCGCCAGCGGCTCCCGGCTCACCTCGAAACTGTCTGCGTAGTATCTGGTCAGGACCAGCGCCGAATCGACGATGCCGCTGTAGAGACGGGCAAAATCGCCCGTCCCGGACCGGGCCTCTTCCAGCTCGATCGGGGGAACCTGGGGATAGCTCTCGGCGTAGGGTTGCCATACCACCTCCTCCCCAGCGGGACGAACCGTCTCCAGGGCTTCCTCTGCCCGGACGAGGTCGGCTCCGTAGATGCTTCTGAGCCGATCCCAGACCATGGCACCGTTGGTGCGACAGGCGAAGACGAAGGGGTTCCCCAGACCGTCGTACATACTGTTGGCGTAGCCGCTGCGGTCTACCAGGGGCGTTCCCGTATCGACCATGTAGACAAAGCTGGTTCCCAGGGAGAGCAGATCCCCCCGGATCATGACCTTTGACTGGGGGTTGTCCCCGCTCCCGAGGTTGACGATACACCGGGGAGAGAAACCATAACGTTCCTGGAAGTATCGGGCGATTGTGCCCGCCTCTGCCACGGGAGAGTCCAGTCCGGGAAGCTTTGCCTCCAGGGCATCAGCCCCACCGGGAAGGCCCCGACTCACCGCCTGGAGGAGCTCCCGCGACCACTGCCTCTTCTGATAATCCATAAGGGTCATGCCCGAGCCGTTTCCCCAGTCGATGGGACAATCGGGGTTTCCCGAGAGCAGGGCCGAGAAGAAACTGCTCAAGAGGGAGATTCGGGCGGTTTGCTCCCAGACGGCAGGAGCCGTTTGGGCTGTACGCCGCACCACGGCGCCGGTAAAACGGGCGGGGCTGTTCGATCCCGAGAGCTCCACCACGGAGGCCACGCCCCCCAGGACCTCCCTGATCTCTTGGGCCTGAAGGCGGGAGTTTGCCGTCTGCCATATGGGGGCGGTTCCGTAGGAGAAGGCCCCCTCGAAGCGCTTCACCAGATCGCTCTCCCCTCCCCGGCCCAGAGAGGCGATCGCCTCCAGGCCTCCGGTCGAGAGGTACACGTGGCCGTGCTGCTGGGCGCTCACCGAGAGGGCTTCCACCCGATCCAGGGGAGCCCCCTCTGCCGCCAGGTCCTGGAAGAGCGCATCCAGCCCTGCAAGAAACATCTCCGGCGGCTGATCGGCCTCACCGGGCTCGCGGGGGGGAACCAGAAGGGATTCGTGGTGAATGCCAAAACAGTTCAGCCGGGGATCATTCCGGTAGGGAAGGCTCACCTGCGCCACAACTCGTGCGGGAGATTCCAGGGGGGACAGAATCACGGCGGAGATGCTTTGGGTGCTGATATCTATTCCCAGGGTCAGTGCTCGTTCCATGGTCGGTATCCTCCGGGTGCAGTCGGGTCTTTTCCTGATGATATCCGGGGTCCGGCGATTCAAACACACCTTTTTTTGATATTATGAACCATCCTTTGATGTCGAGATGCTGCCCCGATGATCTGTTACCCCGATGGTATCGATACTGCAAGGGCATTACTGCGACGACATGACTGCGATGGTATTACTGCGATGGTATTACTGCGATGGTATTACTGCGATGGTATTGATGCAGCGACGACAGCGAGAGGAGTTGCTCCGATGGAGATAAAAGATGTGGTCTTTGTGTATCGACTCTCGTCGCCGGAGCTGCTCGCCTGGCACTCCCGGCACCACAGCCACGGTAGCGACGAGTACGAGCTCCATTTTTTTCTGGATGGCCAGGGACGGTTCGAACGGGACCGGGATCGCTTTCTCCTCTCCCAGGGGCGGCTCTTCTTCTCTCCGCCGGGAGAGCGCCACGCGATCCTTCCCGAGGCGGGGAGCACTCCCCTTTCCTATTACGCCCTGCTGTTTACCCCCGCTCAGGGGGATCCCCTGGCGACGATTCTGGATGACCCGCTCTTCAGGGAGGCCTTTCCCCGGGACGGGGGAGCGCGGCAGCGGCTCCTCTTCGAGGACTGCAAGCACGGCTTTGCCCACCCCCACCCTGCGCGACGCCAGGCAGCCAGCCACCTGCTCCAGTCCTTTTTGTGGGAGCTGGCCGCAGGGATCAGCCCCGTCGGGGAACCCGGCAACATCCCCTCCTGCCGAGGGGTATCCCGGGATGGGCCCGAGGACTACAACGTCCACATCAGCCGGGCGATCCGGCTCTTTGAACAGCACCTGAGAGAGAGAATATCCATGGAGGCCGTGGCGGATTCACTGGACATATCCCTGGAGCATCTCACCCGGCTCTTCACGCAGCACCTGGGGATCCCCCCCCTGCAATACTACCGGAGGTTGCGCATGGACGTGGCCACATCGCTGCTCCTGGACACGACCCTCTCGATCAAGGAGATAGCCTGGGAACTGGGGTACCAGAATCCCTTCCACTTTTCCCGCAGCTTCCGCCGCTACGCCCATCTGAGCCCCCGCGCCTACCGTCAACAGTACTACCGGCAGAACCCCACGGGGTACGACACGCGAATGGTCAGGGCTCCCGAGGGATCCCGACCCCGAGGGCCCGGAGATCCTCCCGGGAGAGAGGATGCTCGTCCTCGACGAGGGTGAGCCGCTTCACCACTGTGTCGGGATAGCGCCGGAAGAGTTCCTCCAGGGTCTGGCCCAGGGCGATCAGCCCCTGCCGGGGATAGACCGAGGCCTTATCAAGGGCTGTGAAGGTAACCTCGCCGGAGCGTATTCGGAGATAGCCCCGGGGATCGCACCCGGGGGTTCGCAGGACGAAGAGCTCCTGCGAGGAACCTCGGGGACTCATCCCGGGGTCTCCCCGGACTCGTCAGGGCCTTCCCCGGAATGGTCTTCCCCGGGCTCATCGCGGGCCTCCTGCCGGGCGCGCTCTACCGCTCCCGAATCGATTCCCCGCAGGAACCCTACCATGGCGGGATAGCTCGCGGCACGGTACGTCCCGATGCGCCCGGCGAGCTCCTCTGTGAGGGTGAAGGTGATTCCTTCGTCGGTGATAACCGGAGCAGCCTCCTCCCACCCCTGGGGAGGGTCGTCGTCCTTCTGCGAGAAGAGCACCCGGCCGCTTCGGTCCCGAATCTCCATGGCAAAGAGATCGCTGTCCACCGAGGAGAGGTCGAAGTGGTACCGTTTGCCCACTTCCAGCCCGATCCGCACCAGACCGACTCCGCTGGCCGAGACGCCCCGTCCCTGAACATCCGTAACCTGCCAGCCCTCGGAACCGATGTTCCGGAAGGTTATCACCCCCTCGGCATCGGCCAGGACTGTGGCGATCCCTGCCAGAAAAAACAGTATGACTGGTCCTGATAATCGCTTCATGATCTCTCTCTTTCCTTCTCTTCCGGTGCACTCCGATCGGCACCGGCTGCCCTCACGGTACCCCGAAGAGCGGTATCCCGCAAGAGACGCCCCGAGAGAGAGCCCGAAAGAAGTCCGGAAAAAGTTTCCTGCAGGAGGAGGGCCCGAAGGGGAGCTGGAAATACCCGGGAGAGCAGATTACACTATCATAACCTATGGGTGATCAAGGACGAGATCGACCGCGTGATCAGGCACCCCGCTGGACGGCTTTGTTCGCGGACCCGGAGCTGGTGGAGCTCCTCTCCCGGTTGGGTGTGCACGCGACACACTACGGGGAGGGGCTCTTTTTCCCCGAACGCCCCCTGCCGGGAGGGGGCAGGATCGAGCCCCGCCAGGCCTGGCAGGACTTCCTGGAGACCCTTCATCCCCGGGACCGGGAGCGGATCTCCCAGGCAGCCCGGGCGATATACACCGGCGAGAGCCGGTCCTTTGAGGAGACCTTCCGCATTCGCAACCCCGACGACACCTACCGGTGGGTTGTCAGCAAGGGCGAGGCCCTGGGCACCATCGAAGCCCCGGGTACCACCGAAACCCCGGATACCGCCGGAGCGGATGCTCCCCTGCTCTACGTGGGAATCGAAACGGACATCACCGCCCACAAGGAGCTGGAAGAGGCGCTTCAGCAGAAGAACCGGGAGCTTCTGGTGCTCCGCGAAGCCGCCGCCGTGATCGGAGCCTCCCTGAGCATCCACGACACGGTGCAGCGAATTCTGGAACAGACACGAAAGATCATCCCCTGCCAGACCGCCGCGGTCCAGATGTTCCAGGACACCCAACTCGAAGTGATCGGGTGCGCGGGTTTCCGGGATCCCGAGAAGGTCCTGGGGCTCCGGTTCCCCTTCCCCGAAGCGGGGAGCCTCAGCACCCGGGCNATCCAGGAACAGCGCCCTTTCATCTCCCTCGATGTGACCACGGACTTTCCCGCCTTCATCCAGCCGCCGGGGGAAGAAAGAATCCAGTCCTGGATGGGGATTCCCCTGATACGTCACGGCAGCGCCATCGGNCTGGTCTCGGCCGATCACCGCGAGCGGGGGGTCTACACGGACCACCACGTGGAGCTGGCAGCGATCCTCGCCGACCATATCGCGATCGCCCTGGAAAACGCCCGACTCCACGAGAAAACCTATACCATGGCCATGACCGATGCCCTGACGGGGCTGGCGAATCGCCACCGTCTGCTGATCGANGGGAGGCTGCTCCTGGAGACTGCCGCCCGCAGCGGNCAGCCCCTGGCGGTTGCCATGATCGATGTGGACCATTTCAAGGCGGTGAACGACCGCTACGGCCACGACCAGGGGGACCGGGTGCTCCAGGCGATCGCCGCCTGCTGCACGGAACAGCTCCGTTCCTCCGACGTGCTGGCGCGCTACGGGGGNGAGGAGTTTGTCCTGCTCTTTCCCGGTACGCGCCCCGCCACGGCACGGATCGCCTGCGAGCGGATACGGCAGCNCATCAGCANCCTCCACGTGCCCGGCCTGGACGAGGCCGTCTCGGTGAGCATCGGTGTTTCCGGGGGGATCCCCCGGCGCGGGGAGGACCTGAACAGCTTCATCACCCGGGCAGACCGCGCCATGTACCGGGCCAAGGAGGCGGGNCGCAACCGGGTCGATCTGGCGTGATCAGCCCTNCCAGCCCAGATCCTCCCAGTACCGCTGGGGCAGGAGCTGGTCTATTCGCTCCAGATGCCAGGTGGGGCGCCGGTCCCGNGGTTCTGCCTCCAGCATGGCCGGAGTTGTCTCNCCCGTGAAGACCAGGGCCGTGTCCATGCCCGAATCGATNCCCATCTTGATCTCCGTGTAGAGCCGGTCCCCCGTGGTGAGGCACTCCTCCACGGGCAGATCCAGGGCCGTCATGATGGTCTGGAGCATNACCGGGCTGGGTTTGCCGCAGTTCACGTCCAGGGGCCGACCCGTGGCGTTTTCCAGAGCCGCCACGACGGGTCCCGCGTCTACCTCGCCGTGGCCCCGGGGGAAGGGGCAGAAGCGGTCGGGGTTGGTGGTGATCAGTTTGGCGCGCCGGTGATACCAGATCGCTTCGAAGGCGATCTGGAGTTTCTTCCAGGTCAGCTCCCGGTCGTAACTGGCCACGACGATGTCGATTTTTGAGGGATCGTCGGAGANGGTGATCCCCGCCGCGCGGAAGGCCCGTANCAGGGGCTCCTCGGCGATGGGATAGACCACCGCCCCGGGGGCGTTCTGCAGGATCCACTGGGTGGTGGTAAANACCGTGGTGATGATCTCCGAGGGTTCCGCCTCGAGGCCCATGCCCTGGAGTTTCCGGACGTACATCTCCACGTCCCGCGTGGGGTTGTTGGAGAGAAAGATCACCCGCTTTCCCCATTGGCGCAGGGTCTGGATCAGCCGGAGCGCTCCCGGCAGNAGCTCCGATCCCAGGTAGATCGTGCCGTCCAGATCGAAGATGTATCCCTGGTAGAGACGGTCCGGACGGCGCAGGGTGCTGCCCGGGGCTGGTTTGTCGTGGGCTGTCATAGGTCGTATCACTCCCTTTGCAACTCTGAGAATTGATCTATCTTAACACAGGATTTCACACGGAAAAGGTTACCACAAGAAAGAAAAAGAAGGGACCCCGGCCGCCCGATCGGGACGGCCGGAGCGGGGGTCAGATGCGGAGGTAGTTCTTGATCTTGATCACCACGGCGTTGAGGACGTTGGCGTTCTCGCCGGCGATGGAGCGGCGGTAGCTGACCTCCAGGGCCGTNGGCACCGTGAGGCCCCGGAAGAAGAACTCCACCGTGGGCTCCACCGAGAGGCGCGAGGAACGGCCGGGGTCGAGGGNGGCGAAGGGCCTGCTACCGGGAATAGGGCCCTCAACCTTGCTCAGGCGGGTGCCGTCGTGGCGGACCTCGGGGGCAAACTCGTAGGTCACGGGCAGGCTCCCCGTGATCTGGAGCCCCGGCGAGGCGGTGTGGATGTAGTGGGGCTCCACCTCCAGGGTGATATCGTAGCCGTAGCTGAAGTCATCCGTGTCCAGGCCCAAGGCCGGATTGGAAGCAATCACATGTACGGGCAGACTGGGGGCGTTCCCCGTGCCGGGATAGTAGATCGCCTCGCCGTAGAAGTTGATAAAGAACGAGGGCGAGACGATGTAGTCCAGAAAGAAGCGCCCCCCAAAGCCCAGGATATTCCGGTCTGGAGCGGTAAGGATGAAGTCGTCACCCTTGGCGGCGCTGGCCAACTCATCGTCCCAGTCGATCTCGCCCGAGGTGGGGATCTTTACGCCCGGAGCCAGGGCGAACCTGATGCGGTCGCTGCGCACCGGGGCCCGCTCTCCCACGACCTGCACCTTGGCCCCCAGAAAGAGGTCGAACCAGGTGCCGACCTGGGGGTCGCCATCGGGTTTTTCTAGAGCTCCACCAGATCCGATGGGAAGCCTTATATCCGCGTCGATCTTCGACCAGAGCACAGCCGTGGGGGTCCATTGGGCCGCCGCGGTGATCCAGTCGGTGATACCGTACTCCAGGGCAAAGCCGATGGAGAAGATATCCACATCGGCCGAGGCGCTCTCGATATCAAAACGGAAGTCGTCCTTGAAATCCTCCCGTGCGAAGGAATAGATGGGAATAACGTGGGTTCGCAGTACCCGGGCGGGAAGGGTTCGGGCGTGATCGGCCGAAAGATGAACCCCGACACTCCCCAGAAGAAGTGCCACGGCGAGGAGGGCGGCCAGAAGAGGCCTGCTGGGTCTTGCTGTTCTCATGATCTGTGATTCTCCCTACAGACTGTCGGCCAGGGGCCGAGAAGGATTCTTCATTATCGGCCCTGAACCGATTTTCTGCAACCGGTTTGTGAATTTTTTTATTCACTTCGCCCCGGGTGGTCCGGAGCGACGGGCAGCCCGGGCAAACCGGCTTGCCCAACCCGAAAAAGAGGAGTAGGCTCGGGGAGTACAGGCCTATGAAGACATTTTTCTCTACCCGGGCAGCCTTTTCGGGGCTCAGTCTATCCTTTGTGCCGGCCCTGCTCAGGCTGGCCATTCCCATCTCCCTGCAGCACCTGCTCATGACCAGTCTCAACCTGGCCGACACCCTCATGATCGGCCAGCTCGGCGAGGTCCAGATCGGCGCGATCGCCCTGGCGAACCAGATCTTTTTCCTCCTGGCGCTCTTTCTCTTTGGTGTGGGAAGCGGGAGCGCCGTCTTCTCCTCCCAGTTCTGGGGAAGCCGGGACATCTCGGGCGTCCGCCGGGCCATGGGGCTCTCGCTTCTGCTGGGGTGCGCCGGAGCGCTGGTCTTCACCGCAGCAGGGATCCTGATCCCCCGACAGCTCCTCTCGCTCTTTACCCCCGACCAGGAGGTGATCCGCGAGGGAACCCGATATCTGCGAATCGTGGCCGTGAGCTATCTCTTCACGGCCATCACCATGGGCTACGCCCACGCCCTGCGCAGCGTGGGCGACTCCCGGTTGCCCCTCCTGGCCACGGCGGTCTCGATCGGCCTGAATATCCTGGGAAACTACCTGCTGATTTTCGGGATCGGTATCTTCCCTGCCCTGGGCGTGCGGGGNGCGGCGATCGCCACGGCGGGGGCCCGGNTGCTGGAACTGGCGGTGATCCTCGTGGTGGTCTACCGACGCAAGGGGCCCGTCGCGGCGTCACCGGGGGAGCTGCTCCGTTTTGACCGCTCCTTTACACGGCGCTTCTTCGGCCGGGCCACGCCGGTGATCTTCAACGAGATCTTCTGGTCCATCGGGTTTACCCTCTACACGGTGGTCTTTGCCCGGATGGGCACGGGCCATCTGGCGGCCTATACCATCTCCGATACCGTGGGGCGGCTGATGCTGGTCCTCTTTATCGGCTCTGCCAACGCCACGGCGATCCTGATCGGGAACCGGATCGGCGAGGGGGCACACCAGGGCAGGCTGGGCTATTCCAGTATCGACGAGAATCCGGCCCAGCAGATCGGTATGACCCTGCTCAAGGTCCTTCCCCTGGTCTCTGCCCTGGTGGGGCTGGTGGTCTTCTTCGGGGTGGCGCCCCTGGTTCCCCGCTTCTTTTCAGTCTCGCCCCAGGTCAGGACCATGGTGACACAGCTCATGCGCGCCTTTGCCCTGGTGATGGTAGCCAAGGTTCTGAACCTTCACCTGATCGTGGGAATTCTCCGGGGTGGCGGCGATACCTCCTTCGCCCTGGGGGTCGACGTGGGGTTTCTCTGGCTTGTAGGGGTCCCGGCGGCTTTCATATCGGGGTTACTCCTGGGGCTGCCCGTGCATCTGGTCTATCTCTGCATCGGCCTGGAGGAGATCGGCAAGCTCATCATGGGGATCAACCGGGTCCGCTCGGGCCGGTGGATCAACGTCCTCACCGACCCCGGGGAGGTTCTGCTCCACGCCGTGCCCGACCCCTCGGATGCGACGGGGTATCCCCTGTAGGATACCCCTTCAGGATACCCCGGCGATGCGGCGGGCCATTTCCTTCGTTTCTTCCCGAATTTGCACGACAAAGGGGTTTTCTTCGGCCGCCCCCACCACGGCGTACATTTCTTCGGCGCAGCGGTAGGTGGCACGGCGGAAGGGGTTCTGGTCGTCCTTTCGGCGGGAGAGGTAGACCCGTTCGGCGATCATCTCCTGGAGCCCAATCGCTTCCCCACAGGCCCGTGTCCAGAGGGATGAATCGATCTCTTCCTGCCCACCCCAAAAGCGCAGCACCGCTGCGGCGTGGCTGCGCTTGAGGGCCTCGTAACGGTCCTGGAGCTCCCGGTAGCGCCCGTGGATCGACTCCCAGTCGGCCAGGGTGCCCCGGGTAATGTCCCGACGCAAGCGCCGGACCTCCTCTTCCGGGACAAGCTGACCGCCCAGATTCACCCACTCCCCCACGGCCTCCCCGGCCATGGCGTTCAGCCGCCGGGGGATATCTTCCCGGGAGCGCCCCTGCTGAAGGAGTTCCTCCACCTGGGGGACCAGGGTTGTCACGGCCCAGGTGAGGAGCATCTCCCGATAGGCCTGGCAGGCTGCCGCCGGGTTATGGACCACCACGGGCCTGCGCGAGCGTTCGTAGCAGGGGCCTTCCCCGGACATCCCCTCCCGGGCGATCTCCACTGGGCCCTCGGCATCCTTCCAGGGTTCCAGGATCTTCAGGGCCTGGCAGATCTCCCCGGTGGTGTCCGGGGCCAGCACGTCGAACTCGATGATCTGTCCCGGGGAGAGACGGCGGTCCCGGTGCCTCACCTTCCAGCCGTTGCGCTGGAGGGCGTACATATTGTGACGCCACCAGAAGGCCGGGGCGATCTCCAGGCGATCCCGGGATACGTTGTTGGAGACCAGGGCGAAGGGAAAGGGAATGTTCAATTCCGCCGGGTAATCGGCCTTGGCCAGGAGGACGAAGGAGGCGAAGCGGGAGCTGTGCTTGATGCTCGTGGCCAGACCGGGCCAGAACCCCCGCCCCGCTTCGATCTCGTTGTCGTTGGCCCGGCTGTTGTGNTTGGACCCCAGGGTTGCCCCGGCGGCGATATTGCTCTGCCCCTTGACCAGGGCGGCCACGAGGAAGGAATTGTTGTGGTGCTGCTCGTGGGCGGGGAAGATCAGGTTGTTCAGGACCTCGCAGCAGGAGATGGTGGAGTTATCCCCCAGGAAGGAGTTGATCAGGCGGGCCCCGTATTTCAGGCTCGAGTTGTTCCCCAGGATAAACCGCACGGCCTTGCATCCGTAGAAGACGCTGCACCCGTAGCCGATGATTCCGTTCACCAGCTCGACCCCCTCGCCGATCTGGGAGGGTTCCTGGAGAGAGGAATTGATCGTCAGGTTCTTGAGTTTGTTGGCCCCCTTGATGTAGCAGCCCTCCCCCACCTTGACGTCCTTCAGAATACGCGAGTTCTTGATCACCGACCCGTTCCCGATCGTTCCGTAGTAGCCCCGACGCGGGTCAAACGCNCCCTGGGTGATTTCCAGGAGNCGCGTCTGGAGGGCCCTGTCGTCGCGGTAGCGCGCCCAGAGGTAGGCATCGGCGCTNACCATACCGTCGAAGGGGAGGATTTTCCGGTCGCCCCCCTCGTTCATCACCTCGAGCCAGATCCGGACCTCCTCAGGCTCACCCTCCTTGACGATCCCGTTGCCGAATTTGGCGTGNTTTGTGGTGTGAACCTCGTCGAGGTTGAAGAGGATCGTGCGGTCACCCACGATATAATGGGCGATGTAGGAGACGTTGTGGAGGGCCGCGTCGTTGCCGATGTCGCAGGAGATGATCAGGCTGTTGGAGATTCCCACGGGCAGAAGCAGGTCGTGGTACTCCAGAACCACGTCGCGCACCGCTCCCAGCCGGACCAGCCCGAAAAAGCGNTTGTTGCGAATCTGTCCGGCGTCGAAGGGNTCCGTCACCANCAGGGAGTCCCAGTTCTCGGCGTAATTGTTGTTTTTTACCAGGCGCTCCACCTCCTGGGAGGTGAGATTGCGCCAGCCCCCGGGCGGGGGCTGAACCTGGGTGTTCCGCAGGGCGTATTCGTCGCCGGGAACAAAGCCCTGGCTCATGGCTGATCTCCCGGTTATGGTCACGCCCCCCCGGGGAGCGCCGACGGTGATGGTGGTATCGGGGGTGGTTTTGGAGGCGCTGCCGGTATCGGGAGTGCTGGAGGTGCGTCTGTCGGTGCCGTCGTTTCCCGGGGTATTTCTTTTCATGGTGCCTGTTCCTGCATCGTCGTGATTCGGGCGATCCCGGAGCTTTCCCTCGGGCCTCCCCTGTCGAGGATAGTACATTTTATCCCCCCTGATTACCCCGGGGCAGGAAATTTTTCCATGGGGTTGCTTCCCAGCCAGATTTCGCGACGGGGGATTGCACGCCACTCCATCAGGTGACAGCAGATCACTTGCCAACGGAGCCTTCATGAGTCATCTTTAGGCCATGGAAACAAGACAGCACGAAATGGAAGAGGCCCTGACCCAGCGGCTCACCTCCTCCTTCGGAGATAATCTGGATTCGGTCACCCTCTACGGAAGCTATGTGCGCGGCACCTTTCAGAGGGGCGTCTCCGACATCAACGCCCTGATCCTGCTGAACCGGCCCGACGGGGCCCAGATCCAGCGCTTCGGAGGCGAGGCCCGCCGCTTCCTCCGGTCCCGGCGAATCACTCCCCTGATCCTTACCAGGACGGAGTTCCTCTCCTCGGCCGATGTGTTCCCCCTGGAGTACGCCGATATCCGCCAGACCCACCGGACGATCTTTGGCGAGGACCCCACGGCAGCTCTGAATCTCCAGGACAGAAACCTGCGCCACCAGCTGGAGCACCAGCTCCGGGGCAACCTGGTCTCGCTGCGCCAGATGGTGCTGGCGGCCCGGGGACGCAAGCGGATCGTGCGGGCCCAGCTGCTGGACTGGTTCGGCCCCCTGGCGGCGGTCTTTCGGGGGCTGGTGCGGCTCGCCGGCGAGGAGACGATTCCGGGGCAACCCCGGGAGCTGATCGATGCGGTGAACCGCCTCTACAAGCTGGAACCGGGGCCCTTCCGAAAGCTCCTGGAACTACGGGATAATTCATCGATCGATCCCGTGGCGCTGAGCTGGGAGCTGGACCAGCGCCTCTCGGATCTCTCGCAATACGTGGACTCCCTGCGGAGCACGCTGGAATCGGGAGGTGACGGATGAACATCGGCGGGAGACGGGTTGCACCCTCCCTGTCCGCGCGACTCCTGGGGCTGCTTTCCTGGATCCTCCTCTCCCTGGTGTTCCCGGGGGGCGGATTCCTCCCGGGGGGGCCGGTCCTGGGGGCTCAGGTTCGGGATTCTCTCCCCTCGCCCAAGGGGTACGTGAGCGACTTTGCCGGGGTTATTCCCGGGGATACAGCCCGGCAGATAGAGCAGATCGCCCGGGCCGTGGCGGACCGGACCGATGCAGAGATCGCCCTGGTAACGGTGAAGAGCTTCGGAGATCTGGGGTTCGCCACCGTGGGGGATCTGGGAATCGCCCTGGCCGACGCCTGGGGCGTGGGGGGGGCCGGGTCCGATCGCGGGGTGATTCTGATTCTGGCCGTGCAGGAACGACAGATACGCCTGGAAGTGGGCTACGGCCTCGAGGGAATCCTCCCTGACGGACGGGCCGGCGCGATAATCGACCAGGTCCTGGTTCCGGCCTTCCAGCGCGGACGCTACGGCGAGGGGTTCCTGGACGCAACCAGGGTCCTGGCGGGTATCATCGGCCAGGAAACGGGGGTGGACCTCTCCGATGCCGGGGCATCCACGGCGAGACCTCCCGAGAGGGCCCCTGCGCCAGCCTCGGGAGGGAACGAAGCGGGGCAGATTCTGGTGCTGGTGCTGGTGTTCTTCCTCTTTGGCGGAGGTCGGTTCATCTTCTGGCCCCTGGTCTTTGGCCGGTTTCGCCGGGGGTTCTACGGCGGTGGCTTCGGCAGCCAGTACCGGGGTTATCAGCACCGCAGTTCCTTCCACGGTAGCAGCTTCGGCGGAGGATTCCGCGGGGGCGGGGGCTTCGGCGGATTCGGTGGTGGCGGCTTCGGCGGTGGTGGCGCCTCCCGGGGGTTCTGATCGTTCGGCCCCGTCGGGGCCGCACCTGCCCCGATGAGCCGTGTCCCCATGAACAACATATCCATGAACAAAGGAGTTCCTGTGAACGCGATGACGGAACAGACAAAGAAGATTTTGATCATCCTGGTGGTGATTCTCGTTGTATCGGGCTGGATGATCAGCCAGCGAAACCGCCTGATCGCGGCCGACGAGACGGTATCGGCGGCCTGGTCCGAGGTGGATAACCAGCTTCAGCGGCGAAGCGATCTGATCCCCAACCTGGTGGCAACGGTGCAGGGTGTCGCCGGGCACGAGCGGGAGGTTTTCTCCGATATCGCCCAGGCTCGGGCCCGCCTGGCTGGAGCGTCTACGGTAAGCGAGACAGCAGAGCACTACCAGGAACTCCAGGGCGCCCTGAGCCGCCTTCTGGTGGTGGTGGAAAACTACCCCCAGCTTCAGTCAAACCAGAGCTTTATCAGGCTCCAGGATGAGCTGGCGGGAACGGAAAACCGCATCGCCGTGGCCCGGAACCGCTACAACGAGGCGGTCCGCCGGTTCAACACGCAGATCAGGACCTTCCCCGCCTCCATGCTGGCGCCCCGGTTCGGCCTGGGCCAGCGCGATTATTTCGAGATCAGCGAGAGCGCCCGCACCGTTCCCCAGGTTAATTTCCAGCAGAACTGATCCCGGCAGAAGCCACCGACGCCGCGGGGGAGATCTTCTCCTCCCGGCGGGTTCCTGCGCCGGGCCGGGCAGGAACCTGCCCCCGGGCCTGAAGAATTTCCTCCACACCCCGGCGGATCGCCTGGCTTGCGGCGTTGTAGGTGGCGCTGATCGATACCCCGAGTCCGGCGTTCACCGTGTCGTGGAGCAGGTGGGTGCTGAGTTTCACGTAGGCCGGGGCGTTGATCGCGCCCTGATCGTCCCGCAGGAGCAGGGGGCCCAGGGTGAATTGCTGGTTCAGGGAGGAAATGCGCCGGGTAATGCCGGGGAAAATTGCCTTTACCACCTGGAAGAAGAGGGTGTGGTAATGATTGTCCCGACTCAGGAGCCGCAGGATCTGGCGATACCGGTCACGCCGGGATTCTCCCCGGGAGGTGCGCCGCTCCGGCACCAGACGAAGCAGGAGGGTCCTCGTCTCGGGGTCTTCGAACTCCTTCTCGGCAGCGATCAGGAAGAGCGCAACCGATGCGGCGTTGCGGGAGAAGGCGGGAAGATGGTCCGCCTCCTGGGCCAGCAGGCGCAGGAGACGGGGGACGGCGCCGCGAACAATGCGGCTGTGGTCCAGGGAGCCCGCCGGGAGAAAGCCCCGCGACCGTTCCACGATCGCCGTGATGGCCTCGTCAAGAATCCGCAGAACCCTGAGGAGCTCCTGATGAAGTTCGCTGCGGCGAAGTGCATCCAGAACGGTTCCCACCGCCCGGGCCTGGGGTTCGGAAAGGATGCGGTACGGTGAGTCTCCCGCCCCGCCGTTCCCGTCCAGACCCGCCAGAAGGGAGCGGACAGCCTCGCGGGTGCTCCCCCGAAGAAGCCCCAGGAGGAAGGAATCCAGATCCTGCACGGCCCGGGTCGTGTCGTCGGGGATAGCGTTCCGGCTCACGTAATAGGCGATCAGATCCCGGCTCCTGGCTCCGGCGGGAACAAGCGATACCCGGTCCCGCACCTGCTGGTCCAGGATGAGGGAAAAGAGCTCCCGCAGTTTACCCAGAATGGTTACGGCCGGATCGAGCTCGGTCTGCAGAAGGTTCAGGGCAGGGTCGGAGGGGACAAACGCCACGTTCCGCAGACGGGCCTGCTCATCCCGGGTTATCTGCAGCTCCGGCTCCACGTATCTGTTGTAGTTGGCCGCCACGGCCCGGGGGTCAAAACCACTCTCCCCGGCGGGCTGGTAGCGGTTGTGCCAGATCATCACGGGAAGGTCGGGTACGATCTCGAAGACGCTCCGCAGATACCCTCCGGCCGAGACGTGGGCCGTGGGTTCGGCGTTGGTAACCAGCAGGAGTGATCCCGTGGAGGGAAGAAATCCCAGGTTTTCCTCCACGCTGATTCCCGCCGGCATGTCGTAGATGAGAAGGTCGTAGGCCCCTACCAGATCCCGGGCGAAACGGGCAAAGAGTTTGTCCTTGGCCGACCCGGGATGGGGAAAGACCAGATCGAGGTACTCTGTGTAGGAGAAGACAAAGGAATCCAGATTTCCCCGGGCATCGTGGCCGGAGAGAACCGGCGCGAGGGCGCCCTCGGGGAGGTCCAGAATGACCGCCACGTTCGAGAGAGGGTCCAGATCCACCAGCCCCACCCGAAACTGTTTCCGTGCCAGGAGCAGGGCGATGTTCAGGGCCGTGGTGGACTTCCCTACCCCTCCCTTTCCCGATCCTATAGCAATGCTCCGCTGGCGAAGCTCCCTGAGAAGGTCTGCGTCCATTTTCCTTGTATCGGAGCGCAGAGGCCGATCCATGAGAGCCGATCGGGAGAAGGACTCAGTTCGGCCCCCGGCGCGAGCGAGACAGGAATACCCTCCCTGGCCCCGGCCCAGAATTGCCATGGACCAGAAGGGAGAAGATCGGTACATTTGTGGCATGAGCGACGAAATACGACCCGCTGGAAAGTCTCCCAAGGAATCCAGTCTGGACCGGCGCATTCTGGAGCTGGTCCCCCCTTCCCTGACCACCATCGCCCAAAGGATGCTCCAGGACGAGGAAATCAAGGCGCTCCAGGATTACGCCAACGTTGTCAGCATCCGCCGGCTCGGCTTCAACGACCACGGGCCGGTGCATATGCGGAAGGTCGTGAGGAACGCCCTGACCTTTGCCGGGCTGCTGAAGGAGGCGGGGATCCCCATGAGTCTGGAGCAGGAAGGAATCGGCTCCTTCGAGGACAGCGTCTTCGCCCTCTTCACGGCGGGGCTTCTCCACGATATCGGAATGTCCGTGACCCGCCAGGACCACGAGCGCTACAGCACCGAGTTGGGCAGGCCCATCGTGGACCGTTATCTGAACCTCTACTGCCCCGACGATGTGGCGCGCCACGTGATGCTTCGGTCGCTCATCACGGAGTGCATTGTGGGTCACATGGGGACGATCAGGATCCATTCCGTGGAGGCGGGGCTCATTCTCATTGCCGACGGCTGCGATATGGAGAAGGGCCGGGCGCGGATTCCCCTGCTGATCAACACCGAGGCCCGGGTCGGGGACATCCACAAGTATTCTTCCTCGGCCGTGGAACGGATCACCCTCTCGGCGGGTCGGGAGAAACCGATTCGTATCGAGATAGAGATGACCCAGTCGGTGGGATTTTTCCAGGTTGAGGAGGTGCTCTTCCCGAAGCTCTCGGTGAGCCCCGCCCGGGATCATATCGAGCTCACGGCGGGGATCATCGGCGAGACGCCCCGCCGCTATCTGTAGCGGGGCTGCCCGGGACTCCAGCCAGCCTGACCGAACTACCCGGCCTTGCCTGCCCAGGCTGGCCGGGCGAAGCCAGGCCCCGGCGGGCGTTCTGAGCGCGTTCTACTGGTCGGCCAGGTACCGTTCCGCTTCCAGGGCAGCCATGCACCCCGTTCCGGCAGCGGTTATGGCCTGGCGAAAGGTCTTGTCCTGGACATCGCCGCAGGCAAAAACACCGGGAACGCTGGTGGCCATGGACCTCCCCCGGGTGATGATATACCCCGTCTCGTCCAGCTCCACCTGCCCCTTCAGGAAGGCCGTATTCGGTTCGTGCCCCACGGCATAGAAGAGGCCGCTGGCGGGCAGAACCCGGGATTCCCCGGTCTGATTGTTCCGCACCAGTACTCCCGAGAGCAGTTTCCCGTCCCCCTGAAGCTCCTGGGCGTTGGTATTCCACAGGACCGTGATCCGGGGGTGTTCAAGAACACGTTTCTGCATGGCCCGGGAGGCGCGCAGAACATCGCGTCGCACCAGCATGGTGACAGAACTGCCAAACTTCGCCAGATAGGAAGCTTCTTCACAGGCAGAATCGCCNCCGCCGATCACCACCAGCGGTTTGTCGCGGAAAAGGGGCAGCGCACCGTCGCAGACAGCGCAGGCCGAGACCCCTCGCTGCCAGTACTGGTCCTCTCCCGGCACCCCCAGACGACGCGCCGTGGCGCCCGTGGCAATGATCAGGGTTTCGGACCGGTGGGTACCAGCGGCTGTGCGAACCAGAAAGGGCCGCTGCGAGAGATCCACCTCCTGGACCGTTTCCGTTCTGATTCGCGTTCCCAGGTTGGAACTTTGTTCGCGCATGGCCCCCATGAGCTCCGGCCCCGTAATACCCCGGGGNAAGCCGGGAAAGTTTTCCACCTCCGTGGTGGTGGTCAGCTGCCCTCCTGCAGCCACCCCGCCCGCCATAAACCCCTCGAACAGGAGCGGTTCCAGATCGGCCCTGGCGGCATAAATCGCTGCGGTATGCGCAGCCGGTCCCGATCCTGCGATGATAACCCTTTCAACCCGTTCCTGATCGCTCTCCGTGGTCGGGGAATCTGTCTTGAGATCCCCCAGAGCCTCCACCTTGAAAGAATGTGCCATACACGTAAGGTAGGGAAATATTCGCAGCCGATCAACAGGGTCGAACAGCTTCGCAAGACGTGATACAGTCCCGGACTATGTATATCCACGAACAGTCCCTGCGCCCCTGGATCACGGGCCTCCTTCAGGCCCTGGGGATGGACCTCTCCCGGGCAGGGACGGTGGCCGACATCTTTGTTCGCGCCTCCCTGCGCGGCCTGGGACACCACGATATTCACGATCTGCCCCACCGGCTGGAACTCCTCCGCTCGGGCCGGATCAACCCGGCCCCCTCCTTTACCATCCTGAGGGACGAACCGGCTCTCCTGGCCTTCGACGGCGACGGGGGCCCGGGGGAACTCTGCTGCAGCCACGCTCTGGAAGTGGCCCTGGAACGGGCCGAATCCCGGGGAATCGGCCTTGCCACGGTACGCCGGAGCAATCACTTCCTGGCAGCCTATCCCTACGTGCAGCGCGGTGCCGAGAGGGGTGCCCTGGTGCTGGTCCTGAGCAACACCGACCCCACCATGACCGGTCCCGGGGGAACCGAGGCGATCATCGGGAATAACCCCCTGGGGTTCGGCGCTCCCGGGGGCCCCCCCCTTCTCTTCGATTCCTGCCTGGCCTACAGCTCCATCGGCCACCTCCATTCACTCTGCCGCAGGGGAGAAACGATCCCGCCCCACTGGGCCCTGGGGCCCGATGCAACCCCCACCACAGATCCCGCCGAGGCGCTGGAGGGGTGGCGGCTGCGCCCCATCGGGGAACACAAGGGGTTCGGCCTGGCGTTGATGCAGGAAGTCCTCACNGCCGTTCTGGCGGGGGGGGAAACCACCACGGCGATCCAGCGTCCGGGGGGAATCAACAGCCACAGCCAGACCGTTATCGCCATCGCCCCCGATCCCGCCCGGCCCGATTCGTTCTCCCGGGGGGTCAAAACCCTGGAAGAGCAGATGGCCGCCCGGGGGCATCGACTTCCCGGCGCACCCGGGCGTCAGGACCGCCCGCAGGAACAGATCCACATCAGGGAAGAGGCCTGGCTGGAGCTGGAGCGCTGGAGCAGGGAGCTGGAGGTAGCGCTTCCGGGAACGATTTCCCGATGCTCCCGGGATGCCCCGATTCTCCCGGGATAATTGACACCCCGGAGCAGAGGGACTAATATATAACAAATTATCCATTATCTGAAGGAAGCGACATGGCCGATCTACGCGTACAGTATATGGGACTCCAGCTCGAAAACCCCCTGGTTGTATCGAGTTCCGGGCTCACCCGCACAGCGGAACAGGTGAAACAATGCGAGGCAGCCGGGGCAGGAGCGGTTGTCCTGAAATCTCTCTTNGAGGAAGAGATCCAGGCTCATATCGACGATGAATCGGGGGGCACCGAGCACACCGAAGCGGTTGACTACATCCGGGAACTCGAGACCGATGCGGGNATTCAGGCCTACACCCGGGTAATCCGCGAGGCCAAATCCTCCGTGAAGATTCCCGTGATCGCCAGCATCAACGCCGTGACCCGCAACTGGTGGGAAGACCACGTGGCCGAGATCGCCCGGGCCGGGGCAGACGCCCTGGAGCTCAACATCTCCCTCATGCCCTACGACTACAAAAATACCGAGCAGGAGATCCTGGATTTCTATGTTCGCACCGTCGAGGCCGTTCGGGCCCGGGTGGACCTTCCCCTGGCCGTAAAGATAGGCCAGCACTTTACCTCTATTCCCGCTCTGGTGGACCGCCTTCGCTGGGCCGGAGCCCAGGCGGTGGTTCTCTTCAACCGCTTTTACCAGCTCGACATCGATATCGAGAATCTCCGGCTCCAGAGCGGATCNCCCCTGAGCATTCCCGCGGATCTGGCGCTGACGCTCCGGTGGCTTACCGTCACCTACGGAAAGACCGAGGCCCAGCTCGCCGCCAACGGGGGCATTCACAGCGGAGCCGATGCGGTGAAAGCGCTCCTGGCGGGCGCAGAGGTAGCCCAGGTCTGCTCGGCCCTCTATCAGAACCAGTACAGCCACCTCACCACCATGCGCGACGAGATCGCCTCCTGGATGGACCGCCACGGCTACTCCGAGATCAGCCAGTTCCGGGGAAAGCTCAGCCAGAAGAAGAGCTCCACCCCCGAAGCCTTCGAGCGGCTGCAGTACATCAAGGCCCTGGTAGGCCACGAGTAGGCACGGTGCCCCGCCGGGGGCAGACGCAAAAAAAGCCCTCCCGAAGGAGGGCTTTTTTTTGCCTGCAGGAATCGCAGGAAGTACAGCGCTTCCCGGCCTGGATACCGGGACCGGATCACCGGGGCTAGACCAGACCGGCGAAGCCCCCAAAGGCCAGGGCAAGAAGCCCCGCCGTGACCAGGGAGATGGGTGCTCCCCGCATCGCCTTGGGAATATCCAGGAGATCCATCTTTTCCCGGAGCCCGGCAAAGACGTAGAGGGCCAGCACAAAACCCAGGGAACTTCCGATCGCGTACACCACGCCCTGTCCCAGGGTATAGCCCTGACCAACCACGATGATCGCCACACCGAGGATGGCACAGTTCGTGGTGATCAGGGGCAGGAAAACCCCCAGCGCCTGGTAGAGCGCGGGACTTACCTTTTTCAGCACGATCTCTACGAGCTGCACAAGGCTGGCGATCACCAGAATGAACGAGACCGTCTGGAGGAAGACCAGCCCCAGGGGCTCCAGAATCATGGTCTGGATCAGAAAGGTGGCGATCGTCGCCATGGTCATGACAAAGATGACGGCAGCTCCCATCCCCACGGCCGTAGAGACCCGGGAACTCACCCCCAGAAAGGGACATATCCCGAGAAACTGCGAGAGGACGATGTTGTTCACCAGGACCGCCCCAATAATTATTACCATATAGTCCATAGCTGTCCCCCTAGGCTCTGCTCGCCGATACGGCGGCTGCTTTTTTCCGCACCGCTTCCACGGCCGCGATCAGGAATCCCAGGGCCAGAAACGCCCCGGGAGGCATCACGAAGAGAAGAATCGGATTGTCACTCAGAAAAGGCACGGGAAGACCGAAAAGCGCTCCGGCGCCCAGTATCTCCCGGGCCGCCCCCAGAAGGGTCAGGGCAAAGGTAAAGCCGAACCCCATTCCGAAGGCGTCCACCACCGACACAACCAGACCATTCTTGCTGGCGAAGGCCTCGGCCCGCCCCAGAATGACGCAGTTCACCACGATCAGGGGAATAAACAGACCCAACTGCTCGTGAAGCGGGGGAAGGAAGGCCGCCATGGTGAGATCGATGATCGTAACAAAGCTGGCGATGATCACAATGAAGGCGGGGATTCGCACCTTGTCGGGAATCAGGTTTTTCACCAGCGCCACCACCACGTTGCTCCCCAGAAGTACCGCCGTGGTGGCCAGCCCCATACCCAGACCGTTTATGGCGCTGGAGGTGACACCCAGGGTGGGACACATTCCCAGAAGCAGAACGAAGACGGGGTTCTCCTTGAGAAATCCCTTGAAGAACTCTTTTTTCATGTTTATGTCGCTCACCGGATACCTCCCTCGAGGGCCTTCCACCCGCGCTGAACAGCCTCGGTCACAGCCCTGGTGCTGATCGTGGCTGCCGTTATGGCGTCCACCGTGCCTCCATCGCCCGTTACCGCCACGGGCTGATCGGCGGGCCGCAGCCCCACAAAGCCGGAGCGAAACTCCTCCTCGGTGATCCGGGCCCCCAGGCCGGGCGTCTCCTGATGGCGAAGGATGCTCAGCCCCGTCACTGCACCCTCCCGNTCGAAGCCCACCATGAGCTCGATGGAACCGGAATAGGCGTTATTCGAGATCGACTGCACGGCGTACCCCACGGGCTCCCCNCCCAGGGTGGCGGGGAAGATCTCNATCGCGGGATCGTCGGCAGAGAAAAAGGACTCCTCCGTGGGAGCGTTGTCGAAATCGGGGACCACCTGGGCAACGGCCTGGATCCGCCGCTGNCTGGCCAGCTCCTCCAGAATGGGAGCNGTCTTGAAGTTCGTCACGGCCAGGGCCGAGGCCGAGACCAGGGCGATCAGGGTCAGTACGATGAACATGTTCGGAAGGGTCGATTCCAGTTTCTTCATTTCCCACCTCCGTACCCGAACTTCCGGGGTTTCACGTGCCGGTCAATCACCGGAACCAGGGCGTTCATGATGAGGATNGAGTAGCTCACTCCCTCGGGGAACCCCCCAAAGAGGCGGATAATCCCCGTGAGCACCCCCGCCGAGGCAGCAAAGATGATNCTCCCGGCGAGAGACATGGGCGATGTGGCCATATCGGTCACCATGAACCAGGCACCGAGCATGGCACCCCCGGCAAGAACGTGGTAGAGCGGATCGATATACACACCGGGATCGACAACCCAGGCGATTCCCGTGACCAGGGAGATCCCGGCCAGAAAAACCAGGGGCATCTGCCAGGGCACGTAGCCGCGCCAGACCAGAAAGAGCCCCCCCAGAATAACCGCCAGGGCGCTCACCTCGCCGATACACCCCCCGATATTTCCGATGAAGAGGTCAAGATAGGAGGGGAGCTCCACGCCGGCGAGCCCCGCCGAACCCGGGTCCTTCACCAGCCCCAGGGGTGTAGCCCCCGTAACAGCCGAAAGATCGAGACTCAGCCGCGCCGCTCCGGGAACGGGCCAGGTGTTCATCTCCACGGGGAAGCTGATCAGCATGAAGGCGCGCCCCACCAGGGCGGGGTTGAAGGGATTGTTTCCGATCCCGCCGAAGGCCATCTTCCCGATACCGATCGCCACGAGCGCTCCGATGACGATCTGCCAGAGCGGAATGCTGGCGGGAACGTTAAAGGCCAGCAACAGCCCCGTCACGACGGCAGAGCCATCGGTAACGGTGGTGGTCTCCCGCTTGAAGACGTAGCGCACGATCAGGTGCTCCACGGCCACCGACGCGAGAACAGCCACGGCGGTAACGATCACCGCCCGAATTCCGTAAAACCACACCCCCGCCAGCGTTGTCGGTACCAGCGCCAGCGCCACGGTCCACATGATCCGCGCCACCGACTGGTTTGCCCGCTCGTGGGGCGGGAGTGCGATGATCAGCCCCTTGGGGTCTGTAGCCTGCGTACTCACTGGTTCCCCCTCACTCGTGCGCGTCGCAACTCGCCTACCTTGCCCTTGCCCAGACGCAACCAGTCCAGAATCGGCCGGTTGGAGGGACAGTCAAAGTTGCAGCTGCCGCATTCGATACAATCCATGATTCCTTCCTGTTCCGCCGCTTCGAAGCGGTCCCGCTGGACGAGTTTTTCCAGCAGATAGGGCTCGAGCCCCATGGGGCACGCCGTGACGCACCGGGAACAGCGGATACAGGCACAAACCGCCAGACGCCGCGCCTCGGCAGCGGGGAGCATGATGAGCCCTCCCGATCCCTTGGTGACGGGCACGTCCAGGCTTGTCACGGCACGGCCTGTCATGGGCCCCCCCATGACGATCTTTCCCGTTCCCTCGGGGACCCCTCCGGCCGCAGCTACCAGNTCCCGCAGGGGGGTTCCCAGGCGAACCCGGAAGTTCCCCCCGCCACCGCCGGCAACGAGCTCCTTGCCGGTGACGGTCACAACCCGGTCGATAAAGGGCCGGTTTTTCTGAACCGCCTGATATACCGCGATGGCCGTCCCCACGTTGCTTACAACGCAGTTCACGTCCAGGGGAAGCTTTCCGCTGGGAACCTCGCGCCCCGTGGCGGCCTCGATGAGCTGTTTCTCCCCACCCTGGGGATACTGCTCTTTCAGGGCCACCACCGAGACAAAGCCCTCGGGAATCTTCCCGGCTGCGGCTTTCTCCTTGATGCGTTTTTCCAGCAACTCGATCGCATCGGGCTTGTTCACCTCGATCCCGATGATGGTCCTGGCGGCCCCCGAGGCCTGCATCAGGAGACGAATNCCCACGATCAGCTCGTCGGCCTGTTCCAGCATCATCCGGTGATCGGCCGTGAGGTAGGGCTCGCACTCCACCCCGTTAATGAGGAGGGTATCCACGGTGCGCCCCTCGGGGATGGAGAACTTCACCGCCGTGGGGAAGGTTGCCCCGCCGGCACCGACGATACCGGCCTCGCTGATCCGGGAGACGATCGCTCCCCGATCCATGGAGATCTCCTCCACCAGATCGGGCGATGTATCCACCGCCTCGTCCCATTCGTCGCCCTCGACGGCGATCACCAGGGCATCGCGGCGGTGCCCCTGGGCGTCTATAACGGTATCGATCTTCTTTATCTTCCCCGAAACCGAGGAATGAACAGCAGCAGAAATGAAGCCACTCGCTTTGGCCAGGAGGGTTCCCACACGCACCTGGGCACCGCGCTCCACCACCACCTCGGCGGGCTTCCCGATGTGCTGACTCAGGGGAATCATCACTGTGGCCGGAGGGGGAAGCTCCGTAATCGCCATGTGACCCGTCAGCTTGTTCGCCGGAGGATGAACCCCGCCGACAGAAAAGGTCTTGACTCTGGACATGTTCGCTCCTTCACTGCAGAGCCCCCTCCATCAGGTGGAGGAGGGCTCGGTCTCTGCCTTCGCGGGCTTGGGTTTGGGGGGATCGAAGGTGGCAGCGATCGCCCTGGTGGGGCACACCGCAACGCACTTTCCGCAGGCAATACATTTATCGGAATCGATGAAGGCGAGATTCTTCTCCAGGGTGATCGCCTGGACCACGGAATCGCAGACCTTCTTGCACTTTCCGCACCCGATACAGGCCACGGAGCAATTTTTCTTTGCCACCAGAGCCGGTTCGTGGTTGCGACAGTTGATCCAGACCCGCCGGTCCCGGCGCCCCACGGGGCGAATCTCGAAGAGACTTCGGGGGCAGGCCTTCACGCAGGCCCCGCAGCTGGTGCAGAGTTCCTGGTCAACCTCGGGCAGACCCGTCACGGCGTTCATGGTGATCGCGTCGAAGGGACAGACCACATCACAGTCACCGTAGCCAAGACACCCGAAGGGACACCCGCTTTCACCGGAAAAGGTGCTGTGGGCGATCANACAACTCCGGGGCCCGTCGTAGCTGGTCTTGGGAGGCGCGCACTCCCGGGTTCCCCCGCAACGAAGAACCGCCACGGTGGCCTTGGCGGCCCCCACCTCGAGCCCGAAATAGGCCCCGATCCTGGTCATCGTCTCGGCGCCCCCGGGAGGACAGGTCATATGGGAGATATCNCCCTTGTCGGCAGCCGCAACCAGCGCATCTGCCATGCCTGAACACCCGGGAAANCCACAGGCACCACAGTTCACACCGGGGAGCATCTCGCCCACCTCGGCCACCCGCGGGTCCTCCTCCACAGCAAATACACGCGAGATCACGTATAGAATTGTTGCAAAGAGCGCGGCCACGGCACCAAGAGTAAGTACCGAAAAGAGAATCATCTGGCTCACGACGTACCTTCCTTCCGCACGATATGGAATGGAGCACCACCTCGCTGCTCCTCCTCACCGGAGTCCACCTCGGAAACCCGAAAACGAACGATCCGGGCAAAAAACCCACGAAACGCGTAGACAAGAGCGTAATAGGGGACCAGCGAGGCCACCGCACCCAACCCGGCAAACTCCTCCCGGGGCACCACCCGGGTCAGGGAAAAGAGCACCGTTACAACCAGCACAAGGGGAATCACAAAGCCCACGGCCACCCCGATCCAGCCGATTCTCTCTTCCAGAGAGACCCGGACGGTCATGCCCGGGCGCAAATTCCCCTGATTCGCAACCTGCACGGTCTTCACCGCCGACTCACCGGCGGCGCAGAGGGCCTTGACGTGGCACCCGGCGCAGGCGCTGCGTTGAAGAATCTCTACATCGGCCACGGCGCCCCGCACGGCGGCCACCACTCCCTGCCGCGATACCTCACGACAGCCCCGTTCTTGTATATCCATAGATTTCCCCGGTCGGGATCGACTCTTGTGTGGCGCGATTATAACGGGCTAATCGATGTTTTTGCAACGGGTTTCACGATAAATCACAATTTAGCGCACAATTAAATGTGATTAATTCTTTATTGCAGTTCAAAAATTATTGCAGGNACAGCAGCGGTCGGGCCTGCACCGTGCGAAAGCACCTTGTCACTATNCGAAAGTCGTTGTCATTGTACGGAAGTTGGGCCAGAATCATATTCATGAGACGCTCCGATCATCACCTGCTCTCTTCCTTCGTGGTAACCTCGGCGGCCCTCTGCGGAGGAACTCACGGCAACGAACTCACGGGAATCACCTGCGTGCGCAGGCGGCAGGAGCAGTTCCCGGCCCTCTCACCGCTGCCGGGCCCCCTCCCCGGGGCGACAGCTGCCGAGACCTTTCAGCTGATCCCGCTGATCGCCAACCCCGGGGCGGCAGAGCGCAACCGGCGGTACNTCGACTTCGATCTGAACCGCTGCTTTGGCGCGGAGGACCTCTGCAGGGACTGGTCCGACTACGAGCGCCAGCGGGCNGAGGTNCTGAACCGCCGCTTCGGCCCCAAGGGATCNGCCGACCCCGCCTGCCAGCTTCTGATAGATCTTCACACCACCACGGCCGAACTGGGGCCCACGGTCATTATCAACGAGGAGGATCTCTTTGCCCGGCTGCTGGCGGCAGCGGTCCAGGCCGAGATCCCGCACCTGCGGATTCTGAGCTACTTTGCACCCCGGGAGGGCACGCCCACCGGGGAGACCACGGGAGCCGAAAAACCGGGAACGGGGACACAGGGAGATAAAATACCTGGTGGCGGGGGGCCCGGGGCGTCACACCGGCCCGGAGACTACCCCTACCTCGCCGAGATCACCTCCTCGGGAATCGAGGTCGAGATCGGCCCGATCGCCCANGGCACCCTTCGGGGAGACATCCAGATTATGAACGAGCGGATTGTAAACNCCCTGNTTGCCACGGTAGACCGCTGGAACANGGACGAACCCCTGNAACTCCCGGGGACAATCACCGTTTACCGCTTCACCGGGGATCAGGACTACCCCCGCGATCACCGGGGGAGGATCACCGCCATGATTCACCCCGAGTTCCAGGGCCGGGATTTTCAGCCCCTGACGCCGGGAGCTCCCCTCTTTCTGGATTTTCAGGGCCACACCATTCCCTACGAGGGGTCTGCGGGGCTCAGGCCGGTCTTCATCAACGAGGCTTCCTACTACGAGAAGCACACGGCCTTCACCCTCACCGAGGAACAGATCCTCCCCCTGGTACCACCCGACCTGAGGGGCCCCTGAATCCGACAGGCTGCTCTCGGGCAGCCTCCTAGAAGAGAATCTGCTCCATGTCCCGGGGCAGACGCCGGAAGATCTGGGGCCTGAAGTCTTCCGAGGGGTTCAGAATTTCCCGGATATTGAGGTAGGCCAGGTTTCTCGCCAGGGCCCGCTCTCCCGTGGCCGAATCCCGAAGGTAGTTCTCGGCGATCTCCGCCGACTCCTGGAGAAAGACCAGAGCCTGGGATTGCAGGTCCCCGGCAGGAAGACTCCGCTCGGTCTGGCGGTGCAGGGCAACGCCCAGGTTGTTCTTGACCCGGTAGAGATNCTCTATCANCCCCCGGTGGGCCGAGTCTTCCTCCACCAGGAGGGTCTGAATCCGGTCNCGGCGCATCAGGAGGCGGCGCAANAGGCTGCGGTAGGTGGCCTCGGCTGCCACGTAGTTTCCCCGCTGAAACAGGGTATTCCCCCGGGCAAAGAGGACATTGTCGACCCCTTCCAGGGCGTTGCCCGAGCCGATCGCCAGAAACTGCTCCATAGCCCTGTCGAAGCGCTCCATCTCGTAGTTGATGAACCCCCGCTTGAACTCCAGCTCATCGGGCCGATACCCCTGGGAGGCAGCACGATCGTAGAGCCGCAGGGCCCGCTCGAGATCTCCCGAGGCGNAGTATTCCACATCGGCGCGCACGGCGAAGACCCGCGCCAGGTCGGGTTTCGGGAGCAGAAGCCCCGCATCGAGGGCGTCCTGGTAGCGTTCCAGGGCTGCATCGGAATCGGCCACGGTCTTGAGCAATTCGTCACGGACGAACCAGTACTCGGCGCTTCGGATGTCCGTATCGATCTGCTGGCGCAACCGTTCCCGGGAGAGGGGTTCGGCGGCGGCAAAGGTGATTCGGGCGTTATCCAGGGCCCGGCGCTCGTCCAGGGGGGCCTGCATTTCCCGGGCGTACCGCGCCATATGGTAATGAATTTCCGGGGTGTTCCGGTCAACTCCCAGAGCTCGAACCAGCATGGACCGCACATCGGAGCGAATCCCCTTGTCCAGCAGATACCCCGCTGCCTCGGCGTAGATCCGGGGCTCGATCTCGGCCCGGGGAGANTGGACCTCGAAGATGTGAATCACCTCGCGCACCCGTTCCAGGTTGTCGGTCCTGACAAAGTATCGCAGGAACCGCATGAGNATGGGGTCCGTGTCGCCGTAGTGTGCCAGAAGATCGGCGTAGGCCAGCCGGGCCCGCTCGTACTGGCGGGAATCCTCCCTGGCCCAGCGCAGGGCGTTGTCCCCCCGCCCCATCAGACCGTCGTAGTCGAAATCATCGCCATGAAGCAGAATAGCATAGAGTTCGTCGGCCCGCTCGTAGTTGGCAAGAACCTCCGACTGCAGGGCAGCGTGCTCCAGGATCGCCTCGCGATCTACCCGGAGAAAATCATGGACCGTTTTGCCCCGACCCCGGGAGTCTACGGTNACGACCTCGCCCAGACGGCCCCGGGAGGCCATTCCCCGGAGGAAGGCCCGGTCCTGGTCGTCCATGCCGAAGACAAGCTGGTCGTATTTTTCCACGGCCAGATCGTACTGGCGTTTCTCCGTGTAGAGCCGGGCGTAACGGAGAAACCAGATCCGCCGGGGCCGCANTTCCCAGGCGCGGANGAAGGTCTCGTTGGCCTGGTGAAAGCGGTCTTCCTGACCGTGGGCGTAGCCCTGGCGATAGAGGATCCCGGCGTGAACCGGTCGGTAGACAAAGCGATGCACAAGAAATCCCAGGACCAGAGCCGCCACGATACCCAGGGCGGCCACCCGCACCAGGGGCAGGATCACGTGAACGAGGCGGTAGCGCAGAGACCTCCGGTAGGCCTCGAAGGCGGCACCGGTGAGCTTCTGGTACCCCTTGGGAACGGTGAGGGTCTTGCCCGTTATATCGGAGACGCGCTCGGCCAGGACCAGGGCGCTCTCACCCTGGATCAGGCCGTCCAGCAGGGCCTCCACGGCCTGGGCGGAGCCTTTGCCCGATCCGATCGCCTCTTCTGCGGCGATTCGCACGTTCAGGGGGAGGGTATTCAGGGTCTTCTGGATCGCCGAAAACTCCTGGTCCGTGAACTGTCGGTCCTTCAGGGCCGAGGGTGCAGCCTCGAGGCTTTCCCCCTCCTCCCCCAGAGCTTGGTCGTCCACCTCGAGTCCGGCGAACTCGTCGATGGAGTCCTCGTCGATATCAAACTCTTCGCCGAAATCCCCCAGGCTGAACCCTTCGTCGGAGAGACTGCTCAGATCATCGTCTACCGAGGGGAGCTCGAAGGGATCATCGTCGTCGGCGAAGGGATCGTCGCTCAGATCGTCGGCGTCCACGTCCGGCAGATCCGCTCCCGGCGATTCCGCCCCGGAGCTTCCGGTGTCGCTTCCCGCCTCCTCCGGTGTCAGGAGATCACCGAACTCGGCGTCCAGCTGAGACCCGAAGCCGTCATCGAAGGTGTCCCCCACATCGAGGTCCTGCAAGTCTGCAAAGGGGTCGTCATCACCACCCGTGAGGGGGTCATCGCCCAGCGCGGCCTGGGAGAGGGCCTCCAGCTCCGGATCGAGCTCTTCCGATTCCGGGGAAGGCTCCTGGTCATCCCTGGAGAGATCATCGCTGGCGGAGAAATCATCCCCTGCCGGGAGATCTCCGCCAAACTCACCGTCGTCGGCGAAGAGATCGTCGTCGCTGAATCCAGCATCGCTGGCGGAGAGATCATCCCCGGCAGAGAAATCATCGCTGGCGAAAAAGTCGTCGTCCCTAAAGGGGTCGTCGCCCTCGGGAGTCTCCGAGGGCTCTGTGCCGGAGAGGTCGCTGTTGTCGAAGAGCTCTTCGCTTCCGAAGTCGTCTGACAGGTCTTCCAGATCTCCCAGCTCTTCCAGGTCTCCCGGATCCTGGAGATCTTCCAGGTCTTCACCAGTATCCGCCCCGGGAGCTTCGAAATCCGGCGATGTCTCAGCCTCTGCTTCTGCACCGGCATCTGCTTCCGCACCGGCCTCCGCCGTCTCAACAGGTTCAGCAAAATCGAAGGAATCCAGGTCCAGGTCATCATCGCCGGGGGAATCGTCGGAAGGGTCGGAGCCACCAAAAAAATCATCCCCGAAGGGGTCATCCTGGTCGGGAGACGGGAAATCTTCATCGGCTTCGGGGAGCCCCCCCCCGGGATCAGAACCGGCAAGACCGTCGAGATCGCCAGAGTCACCGTCAGCCTCAGTGTCCCCCTCAATATCAGCATCATCGTCACCGAAGGAAAAATCGGAGGGAAGGGAAAGGTCGTCGTCACCAAAATCCACGGCGGCGAAGGGATCGTCCTCGTCCCCGGACAAGAGCGCTCCGGAATCACCCTCCCCCCCGGGCTCGTCCTCACCGGGGTCATCGAGGAGACTGTCCAGGTTAGCCAGTAGCGCCGAGGTATCCTGGAGCTCGTCCTCCTGCGCCTGCTCCTCCTGGGTGCGGGCGAAGGCGTCGCTGTCTTCCGGGGCATCGTCCAGGAGCGCCGAAAGGTCGTCGTCCAGGGCGGACTCGGGCCGGGGAGGCGGCTCGATCATCTCCTCCCGGCGCGCGGCTATCTCCGGTTCGTTGCCTAACTGTGCGAGAGACGCGTGAAACTCTTCGATTCGCTCGATTGACGGCATAGTTCCTGGATACCTTTTCGGCCTGTTTCTCCCCTCTTTCAAGCGGGGATTTCCCCATTGGAGGTTCCCCCGCCGAAGAATCAAGAGGAGAGGAGAAAATACCGATAGAGAGTAACACATGAAAGCTCTTTCGTTTGTCCTGGTTCTTCTTTTTTCCCAGGGATCAGCTCCCTTTTTCCGGGACCTCCCTCCCTGGAGCACCGCCCTGGCGGGGGAACAGCACCTGCTCTCGATCGATTCCTTTCTCCGCGTCGCGGGAATCACCGAGGCGGGTCCTCCCCGGGTCCTGGATGATTTTGTTGTCTTTACCTACGAACAGAGAGAGTACGCCCGGCATGTGGCGATCGCCTTCGCCCACGAAAACTTCGAGAGAAAGCACACCTTCACCGCCCGGGCTCGTCCCGGCCGATCCGATCTCTTCTATCTGGCCGTTCCCTATTCCCGGGGCCAGGATATGCTGGAGTACCGGCTCATCGTGGACGGAGTCTGGCTGGCCGATCCGCATGCCCCCCGGAGGCGAAGCGATTCGAGGGGGGTCACTCTGGGGCAGGTGGATTTGCCCGAACAGCCTCTCTACCGCGAGGAGTCTCCCCGCTTTCACCCCGACGGAACGGTGACCTTTCGCTTCTCCTTCGATCACCGCATATCACCAACCCTCCAGACGGTGACGCAACGGCAGATCAGCGTCTCGGCTTTCCACGAACCCCGGATCACCCTGACGGGGAGCTTCTCCGGCTGGGACCCCTTCCGGCACCCCCTCAGGCAGGACCCGGAGAACCCCGCTTTTTACTCGGTTCGGCTGCCTCTTCCGCCGGGAGAACACTATTATTACTTCATGGTGGACGGCGAGCGCGTGCTTGATCCCTTTCACCGCAACTACGCCCGGGACCGGCAGCACGGCACCCTGGTCTCAACGGTGAGGGTCCCCCCCCCATCGAACCGGAACAGCCTCCGCCACGGCACACAAGCGCGTTGACAACCAACGGGAGCCGGGTCTACTGTATTTGTAGTTACGATTGAAACATTTAATCGAGGGTGGGAGTAACAATGATTCAGATTGATGAGCAATTCAAGAAAATTACGGAGCAGCTGATCCGCAATTCACGGCAGCAGCAGGCGGTGAACCCGGACTGCGTCTTTCAGCCAGCCAATATATCCAACCGCGTTCTGGTNGAGCAGATCATCTCCAAACTGGTGCTCCCCGGGAGCCGGATCACGGGCTACGAGAACCTGCTGGATCTCTTTGAACGGGCCCGGAAGGGCGAGTCCTGCATTCTGCTTCTGGAGCACTACAGCAACTTTGATATCCCCTGCTTTTTTTACCTGGCCCAGAACTACGATCAGGGCACGGAGGTCCTGGATTCGATCGTGGCCATGGCCGGGGCAAAGCTCAACGAGGAGAGCCGCTTCGTCCTGGCCTTCACCGAGGCCTACACGCGCCTCGTAATTTACCCGGCCCGCTCCCTGGCCGCCCTCGAGGGAACCCCGAAATACGACGAGGCCCGGAACTGGAGCCGCAGCATCAACCGGAGCGCCCTTCGGGAGATGATTCGCCTCAAGAACTCGGGCCACATGGTCCTGCTTTTTCCTGCAGGAACGCGCTACCGCCCGGGCCAGCCCCAGACGAAGGAGATCCTCCTGGAGACGGATTCCTACATCAAGGGCTTTGACCACATGGTGATGGTGGGAATCGCCGGGAACACCCTGCGCGTGAATCCCTCGGGAACGATGGATCAGGATATTCCCGGAACGGACGTGATGGTCTATAACGTGAGCCCCGTAACCAGTACCAGGGAGTTCCGCGAGGCCGCCCGCCAGGAGATCCCTGAGGGGGGCGACGAGGCCAAGCGGGCCGTGACAAAGGCTATCGAGAAGGAGTTCGAGAAGCTCCACCTCCAGGCCGAGGAGACCCGCTCGGGAGCGCTCAAGGGGCTTGCCGAGAAGGGCGTTCAACCCACCAGCATCGAATTCCCCGGCGCAACCCCCTAGCGCTGGTACATCCCCGCCAGGCCCCGCTATGGGGTCAGGGGGTGAGAGGCACCAGGTGGTCCCGCCTGAGAGGTTCTCCCTCGACCCGGCGCAGGAGCGCTTTCTGGAGCGTCTCCGTGCCGGGAAGCCGGGAGATCAGATGGGAGACCCCGCCGGCTCTGGCCTGACGGGTGGCAAAATCCAGAAGCGCCGAGGCGACCCCCAGCCCCCGGTGCTCAGGGTAGACGTAGAGCTGATGCAGCTCCCAGATCAGAGACCTTCCTTCCGGTGATTTTGCCGCCGGTGATTCTCCTTCCGACGATTCATTCCCCCGAGACGTACTCTCCAGCGATTCTGCAAAGAGCCAGAGGAAGCCGCAGAGCGTTTCCCGGGGCGTCCAGGCACCAAAGATCAGGGCCTTATCGCACCCGGGGTCTCCCGAAAAGAGACCGAACCGGTTCCGTTGCAGGTATCGGCGCAGGTCCTCGGGGAGGTCCGGATAGGCCTCGGCAAAGGCCTCCCCGTCCAGGGAGAGAAGGAGCGGGGAAAGCTTCCGACGCTGGCCCTGATCCAGCGAGACCAGGGAGATATCGGAGAGCACCAGGTCATCCAGCTCCTGGTCGGCGCCCAGCTCCAGGGGATCCAGGCCGGCCAGCTCCACGAGCTGGGAGTACCATTCCCGAACGTAGCGCCGCATCTCCACAAACTTGAAGCGGTAGTAGCGCCGTTCCACCTCGGGGTATTCCCGGATCGTGTCCTTGAAGCGCCGGAAGACCCGCTTCCCGCTGAGCAGAATCTCCTGGAGCGCGTTCCNCGCCACGGGGTTGTGCAACTCGCTGAGAAAACGCTCCATGAGATAGAATCCGTCGGCGCTGGTCCAGCCGGGAAGGGGCTGGTAGCGGAAGGCCGGGTCGAGGAGNTCCTCNTCTNCCGGTGGCCGTTCGCCGGGAGGGACCAGTTCNTCCCGGACCAGCACGCCCAGCTCCGTGTCCAGCATGTAGTGGATATTCTGATTCTCCATGGCAAAGATAATCTGCCGCACCAGCTCGTCGGTCAGTTCAAACACGGCTTTCCTCCGATAGCAGTGATCGCACGGTGGCTACGATCTCCTCCCGGGGAACCCGCAGGGGCTCCGTGCCGGACCGGAGCGCCACCTCTATTACCCCNTCCGTGACGGACTCCCGCGATACTACCACCCGAATGGGTATCCCGAGAAGATCGGCGTCCTTCAGCTTGTGGCTGATCGATTCGTAGCGGTCGTCGTAGAGGGTGATCCCCTGAAGCTCCTGGTAGAGCTCCTCGGCGAGGCCCCGAACGGAGAGAGATTTCCCGATCGACATGAGGTACACCGAGAAGGGNGCAACCTCGGAGGGCCAGATGATCCCCCGATCGTCGTGATTCGCCTCGACGATCGCCGTCATGAGCCGCCCCAGGCCGATCCCGTAGCANCCCATATGGGGGTGGATCTGCCGGCCCCGTTCGTTGCGCACGGAGAGGTTCATCGCAGCGGTGTAGTAGGTACCGAGGCGAAAAATATTGCCCAGCTCCACCGCCCTGACGCGACGCAATATCCCCTCCAGGCAGTGGCGGCACTGGGCGCCCTCGGGAGTCCGGATGATATCGGCCACATGATCGGCNCCGAAATCCCGGCCGAAGTTCACGTTGCGGTAAGACGCGCCGGGTGAGTTGCTCCCGGCAAAGAGGTTGCACCCCGCAGCGAGATTCTCGTCCACCACGATGGAAAGCTCCTTCTGGGCCTCCTCGGGGAGATCCAGCGGGGAAAGCCAGGGNCCGGAGACGCCGATCCCTGCCAGGTCCCTGGTGTCGGCGGGACCAAGAATCGGCTCGACAATCACCTGGTTCAGTTTCTCCTGGCTCACCTGGTGATCACCCCGGATAACGGCCATGACGAGGCCGGTGTGGGTGCGGTAGAGCATGGCCTTTACCAGACGATCCCGGGGGATATCCANGNCCTGACGCAGTCCGTTCAGGGTGCGCAGCGTTTTCCCCTCGGGGGGTACCACTGGTTCCATGGGCAAGGGCGGCTCCTGGTAGCTGTCCACGTCCCCGCAGGCCACATCGCCGTTCGCCGCGTAGCCGCAGGAATCGCACTGGATCAGATCATCGTCACCGCTCTCGCAGGGCATGAGAAACTCGTAGCTCCGCTCCCCTCCCATGTAGCCGACACCGGCCTGGGCGGCGATCACCGGGACCTGACAGCGCGAGAAGATGCGCTGGTACACGGCAAAGACCTTGGGAAAGAAGCCGTTCAGGTCGGTGAAACTGCGGTGAAAGGAGTAGGCGTCCTTCATGAGAAACTCCCGGGTTCGGACGAGGCCGCTGCGGACCCGGGCTTCGTCGCGGAACTTGGTCTGAAACTGGTACAGAAAAACCGGCAGGTCCCGGTAACTTCGAACCCCCTGCCGAACCAGCTCTACCATGGCCTCCTCGTGGGTGGGGGCCAGGACCAGCCGCCGTCCGCTTCTGTCGTTGAAGCGAACCATCTCCTGCTCGATCAGACCATCGCGTCCGCTGGAGACCCAGATATCCCGGGGGTTCACCAGGGGTGTCAGGACCTCCTGCCCTCCCAGAAGTTCCATCTCCTCCCGGATGATCTCCTGAATCTTCCGGAGCACCCGCATCCCCAGAGGGGTGTAGGAGAAGAGGCCCGGACCGAGAGAGCGGATGTAACCGGCCTGGAGCAGGTAACGGTACCCGGGAGTATGAACATCCTTGGGAACGGAGAGAACCGTCTTGGTAAATTGCCTTGAGTACAGCATGTGCGGAAATTGTAGGCCAATGAAGCCCCCGGGGCAACCGTCACTTTTCCCGTGTTGCCTGCACAGGCTTCCGGGGGCAGCTCGTCCGCATAACCCCGGCTTTAACCTTGACACGGAAGGCCGGACCTCTCCATAGTCTTGGTAGCACACAAAAAATCAGGAGAGAACCTATGAGCATGATAGAAACAGTAGAAGCCCGCGAGATTCTCGATTCCCGGGGAAACCCCACGATCGAGGTAGACGTATACCTGGAAGACGGCTCCATGGGCCGCGCTGCGGTACCCTCGGGAGCATCCACGGGTGAGCACGAAGCGGTGGAGCTTCGCGATGGCGACAAGAGCCGCTTCATGGGCAAGGGTGTTCTGAAGGCGATCGAGAACGTGAACGGCGAGATTGCCGAAGAGGTTGAGGGTCTTGACGCCCTGGACCAGGTCGAGGTTGACCGCACCATGATCGAGCTGGACGGTACGGACAACAAGGCCCGTCTGGGTGCGAACGCGATCCTGGGTGTCTCCATGGCCGTGGCCCGCGCTGCAGCGGATCACCTGGGTCTGCCTCTCTTCAAGTACCTGGGAGCGTATCACTCCACGGTTCTCCCCGTTCCCATGGCGAACATCATCAACGGCGGTTCCCACGCCGACAACTCCGTGGATTTTCAGGAGTTCATGGTGATGCCCGTCGGTGCCGACAGCCTCCGCACCGGTGTTCGCATGATCACCGAGGTCTTCCATAACCTCAAAAAGATCCTCCACGACGCCGGGTACAGCACCTCCGTGGGCGACGAGGGCGGGTTTGCCCCCAACCTCAAGAGCAACGAGGAGGCCGTTCAGGTTATCCTGAAGGCGATCGAGGCCGCAGGGTACGCTCCCGGCGAGGACATCATGATCGCCCTGGACCCCGCCGCCAGCGAGTTCTACGATGCAGCCAAAAAGAAGTACGTCTTCAAGAAGAGCGACGGCCGCGAGCTTTCCAGCGAGGAAATGGCCAGCTACTGGGCCGACTGGGCCGGGAAGTACCCCATCATCTCCATCGAGGACGGCCTTGACGAGAACGACTGGGAGGGCTGGAAGATCCTTACCGACAAGATCGGAGACCGGGTGCAGCTCGTGGGTGACGACCTCTTCGTGACCAACACCAAGCGCCTGAGCATGGGTATCGAGAAGGGCATCGCCAACAGCATCCTGATCAAGGTAAACCAGATCGGAACGCTCACGGAGACCTTCGAGGCTGTAGATATGGCCAAGCGCGCCGGTTACACCGCTGTGGTGAGCCACCGCAGTGGCGAGACCGAGGACAGCTTCATTGCCGATCTCGTGGTCGCCCTGGAGACGGGACAGATCAAGACGGGCTCCCTCTCCCGCAGCGACAGGCTGGCAAAATACAACCAGCTCATGCGGATCGAGGAGATGCTGGACCGCACCGCCGAGTACCCCGGCATGAAGACCTTCAACTCCATCAAACGCTAGGGCCCACCCCCATCTGAAGGGGGCCCGAGGCACAGAGCACGGAACGGTGGTTCCGTGCTCTTTTTTTGTCCTGTTTTTTTCTGGTAGTTCAAGCCCGGCAGGGCACGGAAGGTTACGCGGGGAGCCCGCTCACGGGGGATAGGGATAGAAGGCGGTGAGCACCAGCGTGGCCGTGGGGTAGACGCCCCGTCGGAGGGAGCCAACCCAGATGTTGTAGAGCCCCTCCGAGGGGCTCTCGAAGCGGATCAGGGGAGGCCCGCCCCCGTAGCCGTCGCTGAAATGCCACCGCCCCCGGGGGTCGTTCACCAGGAGCACCGTTCCCCCCGAGGCGCGCTCCACCGTTATGGTGAGCCCCTCGTCGCCGGCCCTGTACCAGAGATCAAAATCGGGAGCCTGGGAGATAAAGCCCCGATACCCCACCCGGGAGAGATCCTGATCCCCTCCGGCGACGATCCCCACGCGCTGGGGATCGGGAAGAAACCCCGACAGGAGCTGGCGATCCCCGTAGGAAGGGGCGAGCTGCCAGTCCTGGGCGTAACCCGGGGGCACCCCCAAAAGCATCAGCAGCAGGGCAAGAGATAGTTTTGCCCTGCCGATCCTGGCCGCGCCGATCCTAGCCATGACGAATGGAAAAGGAGGAGAACCTCCCCGTGGCAGGAGGCCGGGAGAGGATCGACAGCGAGGTAACGACCCCCGAGGGAGGCCCCTGGCTGAGGAAATCCTCCAGCNCCTTCAGCGCCTCGGGAGAACCCTCGGCGTAGACCTGAACGGAGCCATCGGGATTGTTCATGACCCAGCCCGTGAGACCGTGACGTACCGCCACCCGGTGCGTGGAGTAGCGAAACCCCACNCCCTGCACACGCCCNCGAAGGAGCGCCTCGAANGCCTCGAGACGCGGGGATTCCCCGCTCACAGNCCCCCCCCGGGATCACCCACACCGTCGGAGGCGTCCAGAACAACGCAGCCCCGCTGCTGGAGATAATCACGAAGACCCAGNCGGAGGGCGTCGTCCTCTTCTACCAGCAGAACCGGCACNTTNTCCCCCACGGGTCAACCACCTAGGACCGGCGGGTGGCCCGGTTCTCGGCCAGTTCCTCGATCAGCGCAGGAAGGGACTCTACATCGATGGGCTTCTGCAGGAAGGCGTCGGCGCCAGCCTCGAGGGCCTGCTCGCGGGTACCCTCATCGGCCATGCCGGTGATGGTGATCACGATGGGTCTGGANAGATTGTCGTCGGACTTGATCTGNCGGCAGAGCTTGAAGCCGTCCACACCGGGAAGGTTGATATCCAGGAGNACCACGTCGGGCTTGAACTCCGAGATCGCCTTGCCCGCNTCGTAGCCGTCGAAGGCCTGGTTGACCTTGTAGTCGGGGTAACGCTTGTCCAGAAACTGCTTCACCAGATCGTTGAAATCGTTATCATCGTCGACAATAAGAACCTGCTCTATCCGGGCCTGCTCGGCCAGGATTTGCTTGAGCTCGTCGGGGAGGCGCATACCCTGCTTCTGGAGAAACTTTGCCAGAACATCAGCGTAGACGCGATACTGGCCACCGGGAGTTGTGTAGGCCTCGAGGTGTCCCTTGTCGATCCAGTTGATTGCCGTCTGGTTGACCACGCCGCATATGTTCGCCACCTCGTGCGCCGAAAATACACGTTCTTTCTTGTTTGTTCGTGCCATACGTTATTTCCTCTTTCTATCTGATCGTCCTACTATGATAATATAAAAAACTCAATAATGTCAACGAACAATTTTATTGATCTCCACGACCTCGAATCCTTTTCTGAGGAGCTTTCGAATGATAGTTTCCCTCTTTTGACCTGCAAGCCGATCATATATCATCTGAAGGGACCGTTCAAAGCACCCGGGATCCTCCTCCTCGTGCTCCTCCAGGGCACGCGCGGCTGTTTTCCGGTCCACCCCACGCGAGGCAAGGCCCGCGAGCAGGGCGTTTCTGCTGGTTCCCCGCCCGCTCATGCGGGAACGGATCCAGGAGCGGGCAAAACGGAGATCGCTCTGCCAGGAGGCATCCCTGACATGCCGGAGGGTTTCTTCCACGGCCTCCCGGCTGAATCCCCGGGCCAGGAGCTTGCGTCGCAATTCTGCCTGGCTATGATCGCGGCGTGCCAGGAAANCCAGGGCGAGCGCGGGGGCAAAGAGGAACCCGCTCGCACGAACCAGGTCCTGCAGGAAGCCGATCGTGACGAGAGCCCCCTCCTCCAGCGGGTCCACCCGGGAGAGGACCTNCCGGGCTATGTCGAAGCGGATCAGCCGACTTTGGCCCCGCCCTGCACCGGCAAANCTCTCTTCCGGGAGCATATCAGGGGAAGCGTCCTCGGGGGGCGCGCAATCAGGAGCAGAAGGGATTTCAGAGGGAGCAGCAAAAACGGAAACGCCCGCAGCGACTTTCGCGTGCGGGCGTATTCCTTTGATAACAGCCGGAGTGTCCGGCGGGTAGTGTTTACCGCTTGGAGAACTGGAAGCGACGGCGCGCACCGCGTTGTCCGTACTTTTTCCGCTCCACCATGCGGGAATCGCGGGTCATGAAACCATTGGCCCGAAGGGTGGGCAACAGGTTCTCGTCGTACTTGACCAGGGCGCGGGCAAGGCCGTGCCGGATTGCCCCAGCCTGACCGCTCTCGCCGCCACCGCGGACCGTCACCAGCAGATCAAAGGCACCTTCCTTCTCGGTCACTGCCAGGGGCTGCCTGAATACCACCATGTTTTCGGACCGGTGAAAGTACTCAGCTGCTTCACGGCCGTTCACCGTGACCTTCCCCGATCCGGGGCGCAAGTATACNCGGGCAACCGAGGTTTTCCGGCGTCCTGTTCCTACATACTGCTCCATGCGATCACGACTCCTTTACCGGAGGGATCGTGTAGACCTCCGGCTGCTGGGCGGTGTGGGGGTGTTCTGCCCCGGCGTACACCTTGAGGTTGGTAAAAAGCTTGCGGCCCAGGCGGTTCTTGGGCAACATGCCCCGAACTGCGTGTTCCAGGGGATACTCAGGACGACGCTTGAGCATTTTCTGGAAGGACTCGGAACGCAGAGACCCCAGGTACCCGCTATGGCGGTAGTACATCTTCTGGGTAGCCTTCCGTCCCGTGACGGTCACCTTGTCCGCGTTGACAATAACCACGTAATCACCAATTTCCTGGTGGGGAGCAAACTCAGGCTTGTGCTTGCCCCGGAGCAGCCGGGCTGCCTCCACGGCGACACGCCCCAGACGCTGGTCTGCTGCATCGATTACGTACCACTTTCGTTCTGTATCGGTCGGTTTGACAAATATCGTTTTCATGTTCTCAACTCGGGAAAAAACTGGACCCACACCCTGCCATATGCCCCGGTTCTTGTCAACCGGCACGCGACAGGAACAATCTGCTCCCTCAGGATTTATCCGTTTCGGGAGCGGATGTCCGGGAGTTCTCCCGGGCGGCCGCACGAGCTTCTTCCGCTTCTTCCTTTTCTGCTTCTTTCTTGTCTTTGATATCGGCGATTCCAATCATAACCGCGATAAGCCCAATAAACAACGCCAGGATCGGCACTCCCCCTGCCAGGACAGCCAGAACCTGTTCCCCCCAGTTGAGTACGGCGAAGGGCACCGATGCCGGGAGCACCGCATACACCGCAAACAGAACCAGAGCTACTCCAAACGCTACTGCACCCACGTGCTTACCTCCCAAAACATGGATTGCCTATTCCTGCAACTGCTTTATCATTGAAACGATCCCGGCGATGATGAACACGAGCGGGACGGCGCGCAACACAACCCAGAACAGGGGCAGGTTCAGCACCCGCAGATCGACGACGCCGATGATACCAAATCTGTCCAGTGTTTGGAAGACCAGATCCCCCCAACGAAGGATAATTCCGATAATAACCAGCATCCAGGCCGGTTCCCTCGTCATGGACCAGAGCATGATCGCCAGAAAGGCTCCTACCCCCGTCAGCGCGAGATCCGTCACCAGGACGCTGAGTTCACCCGGTCCAGCAAGCACAGAGGTCCTCCCAGTTCTTTCGTTCACGCCGGCTCAACTCACCGGGACAGATCAGGCGCTCCCCCGCCTGGGGGGGCAGCACAATCTGCCGCCCCAGGGCCTCCTGCCGGGGAAGGCTCGCTCCGGGAAGCGGAATCCAGTAGACCCCGTCCCGCCGCCACCCCGGGGGGACCGGCAGGGATCGGGCCAGATCGAGCCGTTCCCGGGCCTCGGGAGAATCCAGATACTGCCACAGCAGCTCCGCTGCCACGGCGAGCCCGGCCTGGAGCAGCGACGACGAGCCCTCCCGGGCTGCAGGAAAGGGCAGGATCACCAGTGCCTCGGCAGGAGGGTCTTCCTCCGAGAGAGGATACCAGCGGGGGAGGCTTCTGGCCAGCCCCTCCCCGGGCACGTGCAGCTCCCGGCACCCCGCCCTGTCGGCCAGCCGCACCAGGGATCGTTCCAGTCGGCCCTTCCAGGGCGTCGGCAGAGGGGCCCAGAGACCCCGGTCGATCTCGGCGGCCACAGTTCTGGCGAGCGATCCCGGACGGTGGCCGAGGAAGGCGCTCCCCCCGGCCTGCCAGAAATCGACGTAGCGCGTGCCTCCCTGATCGTAGAGGCGCCACCCCCGGGCCCGGCGGACCCGACACCCCCGGGGCAGAAGCCCCTCGCCGGGGGTCACCAGAACGCTCCCCCGGAGTCTTCCCCGCCGGAGATCCGCTCCAGGGAGCTGTCGTAGGCGGGAAAGAACTGGCCGGTCATGCCCGTCTCGAAACGGACCTCCACGCACCATTCGGCCCCGGCCTCCCTGACCCGCAGAACCACACCGGAACCGTAGTCGTCGTGATAAACCGCTGTACCCCGTTGCCAGGCCTGGCCAGCGCCGCTGCTCCGCCCCCCCTGCAGAGCACCCTCACCGTGAGGAGATTCGACCTGGACCAGCTCCGGGGGGATCTCACCCAGAAACCTGGAGGGCATGAGGTCCAGAAACCGGCCGTGAAGACGGCGCCTGCGGCAGCTTGTGAGGGTCACCTCCTGGTGGGCCCGCGTGATGGCCACGTAAAAGAGACGACGCTCCTCTTCCAGTTCCCGGGGATCGTCCTTGCGGGGGAAGAGCCCCTCTTCCAGGCCCGTGATGATCACCCGCTCGAACTCGAGCCCCTTGGTGTTGTGCATGGTGATCAGCACCACCCGGGCATCCTCGGCCGAGCCCTGATCACGGGAGCTGTCGAGCTCGATCGCCTCGAGAAACTCCACGAGGCCCTCCCGCGAGGGGGGGTAGAGGGCTGCCGCGTTGACAAGCTCCTCCAGGTTCTGGAGTTTCTGGCTTCCCGCGACCTCGTCCTGCTCCTGGTGGTATCGGCTCAGCCCGCTCCGGTCCAGAAGCTGCTCCACCAGGGCGGCCAGGGTTTTTTCNTCTTCGGGCGGAACACNCCGGCTTCGGGCAGTGTCCTGGTCCCGGGCAGCATCCTGGTCCCGGGNGTCCTCGGGGAGTGCGCTGTCGAGGTCGTCGAAGACCTGGAGGAACTCCTTCAGCGAGGCTGCTGCCTTCCGGCTGATCTCGCCCAGCCCGTACTCGCAGGCCCGCCGAAGATCGCCCCCGGCGGCAGCCCGGTGCAGCAGCAAGCGCTCCACCGTTTTTGCCCCGATTCCCCGGGCAGGCTTGTTCACGATCCGGCGGAACCCCACCTCGTCGCGGGGGTTCGCCAGGAAGCGGAGGAAGGCCACGGCGTCCTTCACCTCTTCCCGGTCGTAAAACCGGAGGCTTCCCACGATCCGGTAGGGGATTCCTTCGCGGAGCAGGGCCGTCTCGAAGGGACGGGACTGGGCGTTGGTGCGGTAGAGCACGGCCGTAATCCCGGGCCGGTTCTCCCGCCGGTCGGTCCGGACCTCCTGGATCACCCGGGCCACTTCCTCATCCTGGTCACCCAGGAGAACGATCCGGGGCAGGGTTCCCCCGGGCCGTTCCGTGAAGAGNTCCTTCCCCAGCCGGCCCTCGTTGCGGGCCACCACGGCACCGGCCAGNTCCAGGATCGGGGCTGTGGAGCGGTAGTTCTGCTCCAGTTTTACCACCCTGGTGCCGGGGAAGATCTCGGGAAAGGAGAGAATGTTCTGAACCTCGGCCCCGCGGAACCGGTAGATCGACTGGTCGTCGTCCCCCACCACGCAGACGAAGGTGGTGCGATCGCAGAGGGCACGCAGAAGCCGGTACTGGGCCACGTTGGAGTCCTGGTACTCGTCCACCAGGATCGAGCGAAACCGCCCCTGCAGGCGGCCCGCCACGGCCGGATCCGATTCCAGGAGCTGTACGGGGCGCATGATCAGATCGCCGAAATCCACGTTTCCGATCTCTTCGAGGCGCTTCTGGTAGGCCGCGTAGACCTGGGGCAACTCGGGGGCCTCGCTGATCCGGGAGAGATCGTCCCCGGGGGTGAGGCAGTAGTCCTTGGCCCGGCTGATGGCCTGGCTGTAACGGGCGAGATCCTGCCGTTTCCGTTCGGGATACAGGGAATGGAGAAGCGAGACCGCATCGGCGTCGTCGTAAATTGAGAAGCCCCGGGGCAACCCTGCGGCATCGGCGTTCCGCCGCAGCATCCAGGCACCAAAGCTGTGGAAGGTACGGATCATGGCCTCTCCGGCGCCCCGGGCAAGACCGGCCGCGCGCTCGCGCATCTCTCCTGCGGCCTTGTTGGTAAAGGTCACCGCCAGGATCGAGCGGGGATCGTAGCCCAGGGCCTCGATCTGGTAGGCGATTTTTACGGTGATTACCCGGGTCTTTCCGCTGCCTGCACCCGCCAGGATCAGGAGCGGCGAGGACTGGTGGAGTACCGCTTCGCGCTGCCCCGGGTTGAGTCCTGCCAGGGCCCGCTGGAGCGGTGCGGTCAGCCCTGGTGTGTTATGGTCCATCATCGTCTCCATCATACCGGAGGGACCGGGCCTCGTCGAGCGCGTCGAACGGGCCGGGACGGCCCAGGCCGGGCCAGGGAGCCTTTGTGCGCGACCTTTCGATGTGTTATCTTTGGGGGATGACCCGAGAGCAACGGCGCAGAGGCACCCCCCGTGCTTAACGAGATATGGTTTTTCCTCAACCTGGCCGCACTCCTGGCCGGCTTTGGGCTCCTCCTCACGGTGGTCATCCTGGGGCAGGTGACACCCCAGTCCGAGGGAAAGTATACCCGCAATATCCTGGCCGGCTACTTTCTCATCACGGCCGTCTCCTTTTCCGGCTCCTACCAGGCTGTGGTCGAGCGAATCCCCACGGTTCTGAGCGATCTCCTCTTTGGCCTTGCCGCTACGGTCACCCTGGCGGCCCAGATCCGCTTTGTAATACGCTTTCTCCGCTGGCCCGGGGTGCGGCGCAGGGTGCGGGTGATGCGGGCCACCGCCCTGGTCGTGACGGGTCTCTGGTTCTTTGTGACGCTTCTCCAATGGTCCCCCCTGGCCCTGAGTGTGCCGGGGATACAGCTCTGGGCATCTTTTTTTCTCCACATGACCCTGGCGGTCTTCGCTGTTCTGGTGGCGCTGGGAGCCTTTTCCTGCGCGGGACGGTTGCCCGAATCACCCTGGCAGCAGTTCTTCCGGGGGTTCGGGGCGGCCTTTGCCTTCCTGGCGATGGCCCACATCCCCAACTGGCTCATCGCCAGCGTGGCCTTTCCCGAGGTACGGGTTCTGCGGGCAGACCTGATCTTTGTGGTGGGCTACATAGGGGCCAACGTTCTCCTCCTGACCGCAGTCATCCGCACGCTCCGGGAAGAGAGCGCCGCCCATTCCCGGATCAAGCCCACCCAAACCTTTGTGGATACCTTCGGTCTGACAAAACGGGAGCGGGAGATTCTGGAACATCTCTTTGAGGGCAAGACCAACGCCGCCATCGCCGGGGAGCTGGGGATCGCCGTCCGGACCGTGGATACCCACGTGGCGAACACCTTCCGGAAATGCGGGGTCAGCTCCCGCTACGAACTCTTCCGGCTCCTCTCGCGTCCTTCCTGATCCGGGGGCAGGATCCCCCACCCCGCCCGGGCACGGCGTTGCCCCCCCTTCCGGGTGTTTGCCGGGCATTCTCCGGGTCTTTTGAATAACTCCGTAGTTTTACGTATATTGAATTCCGGAGAAAATACGTAGATCTGCCGATAGAAGCGACCCCTTCGGGGGGCTATCTTTACGTCTCACACTGGTAATCACGCTGCTAAAGCGAGTTATGAAGGAGTAGCAGGATGAAATGGAACCTAGTACGTACGCCCCGCCTGTGGGGTGTGGCCCTGATCCTGGCGGCGGGGTTTTTCGCTGCGGGTGAGAGCCTCTCTGCACAGGCGGCCGAGGCTCTGCCCGAGACGATCCGGGCCGGGGTGGTCTTCGACGGCCCCTGGGAGGAGAACGACGATCTTGAGCGGCGCTTCACCAAAGCCTTCTCTGCGGCCCTGCGCCGTCCCGTAACGGTCTCTCCCGATCACCGCATCGAGGGAGACTGGACCGTCGCGGGTGCAGCCCGGGCGATCACCACCCTGAGCCAGGCCCCGGAGGATCTGGATATCGTCATTGTTCTGGGTGTCCTGGCCGGGGAAGCCGCGATCACCCTGGACAACGCCTCTCCCCGGCAGGTGCCGGTGGTGGCTCCCTTTGTGCTTCCCCAGGCGGTACGAGGCTCGGGCCAGGCCGATTACACGGCGATCCCCCCGGGGATTGTCGCGGTGGAACTGCCCCTTCGTGTCCAGGAGGATGTGGCCCGCATCGCCCGGCTCTTTCCGGTGGAGCACGTCTCCATTCTGGTACCCGCTCCCTATATGGTGCTCCTGGATGATCTCTCGGAGACGCTCCAGGGTCTGGACCATCCCTCGGCGGAGATTGTCCCGATCGAAACACACATTGACCCGGACCAGGTCCTCCTGCCCCCCGGGAGCGCCGCCTATGTGCTGCCCCTTCCCCACGCTCCGGAAGAAGAGGCCCGGGCGCTTATGGGAACCCTCCACACCCGGGGAATCCCCACCTTTGCCGCTCTGGGCAGAAGCCCCCACGAGACAGCGACCGTGGGGGTCCTGCGCGAGTACGTCCAGGATATCGCCGCCACCAGGGCAGCCACGGAATACCGGGAGGTGATCAACCAGGGCGCGAGCCTGGGGCGGGTTCAGAGCCTGCGCGCCCGGGGGATGCTGCTTCTGGACCGGGAGGCCCTGCGCCAGGCCGGGGTCTCTCCCCGGCGGGAAGCCCTGCTTCAGGCCCGGTTTGTCCGGAAGGAAGAGCGTTTCGAGGGGATCAACCTCCAGGAGGCGGTGGAGACCGCCCTCACCCACAACCTGGATCTGGCAGCCCGGAAGGCGGGGCTCGCTGCGGGCGACGCCGGTATCGCCGGGGCCCGATCCAACCTGCTGCCCCAGGTGAACGCCTCTACCACCTTCCGCATCCTCGACGAGGACCGGGCAGAGAGCCTCTTCTTTCCCGACCAGTTTTCTGCTGTGGGAGCGCTCTCGTTTCAGCAGGTTCTCTGGAGCGAGCCAGCCTGGGCAAACCTGCGGATCCAGGAGTTGATCTCCTCGAGCCAGGACTTCCAGTACGAACGGTTTCGCCAGGACACGGCCGAAGCGGTCTCCCTGGCCTACTTTGACCTCCTGCGAACCCAGGCCCTGGTGGAACTTCACCAGAACGACGTGGATCAGCTCCAGTTTCACCTGGACCGGGCCCAGACCCGCCGCCAGGTGGGCGCAGCGGGCCCCGACGACGTCTACCGCTTCCGCAGCGAGCTGGCCCTGGCCCGGCGGAAGCTCACCGATGCCCTCGCCCTGGAACAGCAGGCCCAGATGCAGCTGAACCGCCTGCTGAACCAGCACCAGCGGATGGACCTCCACCCCCGGGAACGGGGCCTGGAAGACCCGCTGGAGGTGCTCCCCACGGGAAGCCTCTTCTTTGAGGTGACCGATCTGGGCGCGCTCCAGCGACTGGAGGAGGAACTGGTGAGGTTTGCCTTTGACTCATCCAGCGAGGTCCAGGCCCTGAACCAGGCGATCGCCGCCAGGACACGGGAACGGCAGATGCGAAGCCGCTCCTTCTGGTCCCCCACGGTGGCCATGGTGGGCCAGGTGGAACACGAGTACTGGTCGGGCGGGAAAGATCCCAGCACGCCATCAAACCCCGCAGCAGCCGCACTGATAAACAGCCTCGACATGCCCGGCGACACCTCCTGGTCCATCGGGATCCAGGCATCGCTGCCCCTCTATTCGGGAGGCCAGAGACGGGCCAGCCTGGCCAAAACAGACGCCGAGCTGGAGGAGCTGGTGAAGGAGACCGAATCGGTGAGCCGCCAGATCGAACAGCGCCTCCGTTCGGCCTTCGTGCGGACCATCGCCGTGGCCGAATCGATGCTCCACGCCCGGGAAGCCAACGAGGCGGCAGCTGAAGCCCTCACCCTGGCGACCCGCGCCTACGACGCCGGCGTTGCCTCGGCAGCAGAACTGGTGGACACCCAGAATCGGGCCAGCGCGGCGGGCCAGCTGGTACAGGACGCAACCTACGAATACCTTCGGGAGTTTACCCGCCTTCTGCGAGCGCTGGGTGCGACCGATGCGATACACCTTCCGGCCCGAGAAGCCGAGATCAGAACCCTGTTTGAAACCATTTCACAAGGAGAAACCCGATGAAGAAGTTTTCCCTCCTCACTGTATTCGCAGTGCCCCTGGCTCTGGCCCTGGCGGGGTGCAGCGGAAACGGCAACGATATCACCGAGACGCCCCGGCCCGTGCGGTGGCAGTACGCAGCGGATGCCCAGGAAACCCTGGCACGNAGTTTTGTGGGGCGCACCCGCTCGGGCAGCGAGGCCCGGGTGAGCCCCAAGGTGGCAGGCATGATCCAGGAGATCCTGGTGGATGTGGGAGACGACGTCCAGGTGGGCGACCTGATCGCCCGGATCGACCCTGAACCGCTCCAGCTTCAGCGCGATGCTGCGGCGACCCAGCTCGCCGGGGCCCAGGCCCAGGCATCGGCGGCCCGGGCAACCTATAACCGGGTACGGAACCTCTACCAGCAGGAACTGGCCAGCCGTCAGGACTACGACGCGGCCCGGGCCTCGGCGGAATCGGCCGAAGCAGCGGTAAACGGTGCCCAGCGGCAGCTCGAACTGGCCGACCTGCAGCTCAGCTACGCCCGGGTAACCTCGCCCTTCAGCGGCCGTGTCTCGGCCCGGGTAGCCAACGCGGGTGAGAATATCGCCGTGGGCCACCCCATCGTGCTGATCGTCTCCCAGGACCGCTGGGAAGTAACCCTCTCGGTACCCGATTCGGTGGTGGCCACCATCGAGACGGGCAACCCCGCCGAGGTAGTCGTCTCGGCCCAGCCGGGCGAGGTCCTCACGGGCACCGTATCGGGCGTGGGCGGAGGCGCTGCAGCCGGAGCGGGAACCTTCCCCGTCACGGTGCGGCTCCACCAGGCCCCGGAGTGGATGCGGGCGGGCATGGTCTCGCGCGTGCAGTTTCCCCGGGCAGCCCAGTGGGAAGGCGCTGCCGTGCGCGTTCCCAGCTCTGCCGTTGCCCAGGACCGGGACGGNCATTTCCTCTACGTGATCGAACCGGTGGACGAGAAGGACGAGCACGGGGCAGACCTGGCGCGGCTGAAACGCGTCTCCATCGCTATCGGCCGGCTCCTGCAGGACGAGGTTGAAATTCTGGAGGGAGTCGAATCGGGTCAGCGCGTGGTAACCCTGGGACTGAACCATATCTCCGACGGGATGCTGGTACGTATCCTGCCCGAGATGGAGGGAGGCACCCGGTGAACATGACCAGACTTTCCTTTGAGAAGAACCGCTTTACCGTGGCGATTCTCCTCTGCCTCTCTGTAGCAGGGGTAATCGCCTACATCCAGTCGCCCAAGGCGGAGGACCCGGGCTTCACCGTGCGCACCGCCGTGGTGGTCACCTATTACCCCGGGGCCAGCCCCCAGCGGATCGAGCAACTCATATCGAAGCCCCTGGAAGAATCGATCCAGGAAATTCCCGAGGTCGAGCGGGTCCGTTCCCAGTCACGCACGGGTGTCTCCATCATCTACATAGACGTATCGGAACGGTATACCGACATGCCGCCGATCTGGGACGAGGTGCGAATCTCCGTGGAGAATACCCGGCGATCCCTGCCCGAGCAGATCATCGGCCCCATCGTAAACGACCGCTTCGGCGATGTCTTCGGNACGATCGTCACCGTCAGCGGCGAGGGCGTGAGNTACGAGGAGCTGGAGGAGATCGCCAAGGAACTCCGGGAACGGGTGATCGCCACCGACCAGGTGGCCTCGGTGAGCCTTCACGGCGTCCAGGACCGCCGCGTCTACGTGGATTACTCCGACGAGCGCCTGGCAGAGCTCGGCATTACCCCCTACCAGTTGCGGGAACTCATCCGCGCCCAGAACATCGTCCTGCCGGGGGGAGAGGTCTTCACGGAGTGGGAGCGGATTATCCTGGGCCCCACGGGGAACTTTGAATCCCTGGAGGAACTTAAAAACCTNCTTATTCCCCTGCCCGCCCGGGGAGAAGTGGTGTTTCTTCAGGATATCGCCCACGTTCACATGGGATACCGGGAACCGGCCCAGACCCACGTGCACACCACGGGGAAACCCGCCGTGGCCGTGGGGATCAGCCTCCGCGACGGGGGGAACATCAACATTCTGGGCGACGACGTGAAGAAGGTGGTAGCCCGGTACCAGCAGGAACTGCCTTTGGGAATCAACCTCGATTTCGTGGCGATCCAGGCCGATCACGTCCGGGACCGGGTGAACAACTTCGGCATCAACCTCATCCAGGCCATGGTAACGATCATGGCGGTTATGCTGATCAGCATCGGCTTCCGCATGGGCATGGTGGTAACCTCCCTGGTGCCGGTGACCATGCTCACCACCTTCTTTGTCTTTCTCCTCTTCGGAATCGGGATCGACCAGGTCTCGCTGGCATCGCTGATCATCGCCCTGGGAATGCTGGTGGACAACTCCATCGTTATCGCCGAATCCACCATGGTTCTCTCTGCGGGAGGGCTCTCGCCCCGGGATGCAGCGATCCGCTCNGCCAAGGAGCTGGGATCGCCCCTCCTGATCAGCTCCCTCATCGTCTGTGCCGCCTTTCTGCCGGCCCTTCTGGCAGAACACTCCCTGAGCGAGTACGCGAGCCCCGTCTTCTGGGGAGTCACAATCACCCTTCTCCTCTCCTGGGTCTTCGCCCTCACCATGACCCCCATGATGGCGGCGCGGTACCTCAAGGCCCAGCCCGAGGGCGGCGCCGANGAGTTCGATACCCCCTTTCAGCGGTGGTACGCAGGGGTGCTTCATTTCTTCCTGCACCACCGGGTGATGATCATCGTGATTCTCACGGTGAGTCTCGTGGGGTCCTTCTACGCCTTCAGACTGGTGGAGCGGCAGTTCTTCCCCAACAACGACCGGGCGGTGATCACCGTGGAAATGGAATACGCCGCAGGGACGCGGCTCGAACGGACCCGCGATCTGGTGGAAGAGATAGAAGCCTTCTACGGCGGTCCCCTGCAGGATTCGGTTAAAAGCTGGCACAGCTACATCGGCGGCGACGCGCCGCGCTTTTACCTCCCCTTTACTCCGGAACCGCCCCGGTCGGAGTACGCCGTGATGGTGGTAAACCTGACCCACCANCGANATATCCCCGAGGTGATCGACCAGACCAACGCCTACCTGGAGAAGCATCATCCCGAGGTGCGNGTGCGNGCCAGACCCCTGGTACAGGGGCCACCCGTGGACGCGGCCGTGGAGGTTCGGGTCTCGGGCTCTGATCCGGACCGTATCTTCGAATACGCCGACCGGGTCCGCGACCGCATGCGCTCTATCGAGGGCATCTATGGGGTGCGCGACGACTGGGGCCCCTGGACAAAGCAGCTCGCGGTGGACATCGACGAGGCCCGGGCCAAGGCTGCGGGAATAACGAGNCAGGAAGTGGCTGTCTCGCTCCAGACGGCNCTCACGGGCCTTCAGGTCTCGGAATATCGCGGTGCCGACGAGGTAATTCCCATTACACTCCGCTCGAACCTGGCTCCCGAGGGACACGTGTCCAAGCTGGAAACTGTCTCGGTCTATTCGAGCACCACGGGCAGGTCCGTACCGCTCCAGCAGATCGCCAACCTGAACCTGGAATGGACCCCCTCGCGGATCATGCGGCGGGATCTGGCCAGAACGGTGACGATCCAGGCCGATGCCTACGAAGGGTTCAACGCCATCGCGATCGCCAACGATCTGGATGAGTGGCTGGCTGAGGAGAGCACGCGCTGGGCAGGAGGATACCACTACGAGATCGCCGGTGAGGCCGACGCCACCACCGAGGCGAACAAGGCTATCTTCGACAAGCTCATTATATCGGCGCTGATCATGCTCCTGCTGCTGATCCTTCAGTTCAACTCCCTGCGGAAGACCTTCATCATCCTGCTGACGATTCCCTTCGGTCTGATCGGGGTTGTCTTCGGGTTGATCGTGACCAGGTCGATCTTCGGGGTCATGACGCTTCTGGGGGTCATCTCCCTGGCAGGAATCGTGATCAAGAACGCCGTGGTTCTGCTGGACAGGATCAAGATCGAGATCGACGAGAACGGGCTGGAACCTTACCAGGCGATCGTCACGGCCTCGCAGCGGCGTATCAGGCCGATCCTGCTCACCACGCTCACCACAATCTTCGGGCTTCTGCCCCTGTGGTTCGGCGGGAGCCCCCTCTGGGAGAGCATGACCATTGCCATTATCTTCGGATTGATTTTCTCGACGATTCTCACCCTGGGATTCGTACCGGCCATGTACTCGCTGCTCTTCAAGGTGGATATCCCTCCCCTGCCGGGCAAGAAGAAACGGGCCTGATTGAGCACCCGTCGGGCAGTGTCTCGGGNATTACCCGGGGCGCTGCCCCCGGGGGCACTGTNTACCGGACCTTCTTTTTGGAGGCCTCGGCATGACGGGGGCCTCTGCTTATCGAGGCCACCTGCCTGCCAGGGGCCTCTTTTTACCAGGGCCACCTGCCTGCCGACCTTCTCTCCGTACCGCGTACCGCCTCTCTACTCGCCGGGAACGACCCGGAAAAACTGCTGAAAGACGATATCGGTTGCGCCGTAACAGGCCTGAACCGGATCGTAGACCAGGGAGATCACCTTCTTGTGCGGCACGGCACGCTCGGCGGCCCGGGCCAGAAAATCCGAAAGAAGCCGAAACCGGGACATGATCAGCACCGCCTCGGGATCCAGAAGATGCACCATGTTCCGCAGAGTCGCCCCAAAGAGGAGCTGCTCCTCCTGCAGGACCTGCTCTACCTCTTCCANGGAGAGTCGTTGTCCCGCCTCGATCCAGCTGGAGAGCGAGAACCGTTCCTGCAGGCGCTGTAACAGGGGAATCTCGGCAACCCGGGCCTCCAGGGGTCGCCTGTCCCCGGCCAGATCCTCCCACGAACCGGCCTCCAGGGTGGTACGCCCCACCTCCAAAGCCGTAGAAGCTCCGCTCAGGAAGATCTCCCCCTGATTGATCAGGGCTCCGCCGATGCCGGAACGGACCAGCAGCGCCAGAAGGCTGCCGGTATCGCGGGCAGCACCGTAGCGGAAGGCACTGGAAGCGATCACCGTGGCGTTGTTGTGGACATAGACGGGAACACCAAAGATCGCGCTGAAGTGCTCTCCCAGGGGAAACCCCTCCAGATCGGCTATCCGGGGATACTCCCGAACACGGCCCTCCTCGGTGTTCACCACCCCCGGGGCAGCCAGGGCGATCCCCAGAATCGATTCCGTGGCGATTCCCGTCTTGTCCAGGGCACGCCGGACCATCTTCTCTATCACCGTGAGGATCTGCCCCCGATCGGGACCGGCGGTGAACTCCTGGTTTTCCCGAAAGATCACGGTATTGCGGAAATCCACCAGGATCACTGCCACGCCCAGACTCGAAAAATCGATGCCCAGGGCGTAGGCGCTGGTGGAAACAACGCGATAGAAGCTGGGCCGCCGCCCCTTGCGCTCGGGCGGGACCATCTCCTCAGGGACGTCTTCGGTTCGGCAGGGCTCGATAAACCCGGCGTTCTCCAGCTTTGAGAAGATACGGTACACCGTGGGGGCCTTGAGCCCCGTCTGGTGCACAATGTGAGACTGGGAGATCGACCGGTGCTCGAAGAGCATTTTCAGAACAAGCTTTTCATTGCTCTGCCTGATGTCGTAACTTCGCAGGGGATGGTGCATATTGCTTTTTTCTTCCTGTAAATAAAAATATACACAGGGTACCACAAAGGGTTCTATTCTGTACAGGAAGAGAACCCTCTCCAGGAGTATTATCTACTGGCCCCACACAATCAAGGGTTTAGCGAATTTCTACCCCCCGATTTGACTGTTCCCCCTCGTACCAGGTGAGTTCCACCTCCATTTTGTGGCGAGGGCCCCGGGAATCTTTCCGCTTTTGATCGATCTCCACCTCGAGTTTCACCGTTTCGGGGATCTCCAGCGAAACCTCCCGGGTTCCGCTTCCCAGTACAACCTGACCGGATTCGATCCGTTCGGCGATCTGCCGAAAGAAGTCAGCGGCTTCACTGCGACTCTGAATCTCTTTTCCCTTGAACAACGTGATTTTCATGATAACCGAAACCTCCTGTGATGATCTTCCTTACTGTACCCCTCAAGGCTCCACTGGTAAAGCCGGGAAGCGGGCCCCTGGGCACTCTGGCCAGGACCACCCACGAGGGTCTTGACGGGGACAATCCATTCCGGTAGGATTCCCCCAGTTTAACGAAGAGATCCCTCCGCGCCCGGTGGAACCGTTGCATCAGCCCCCGCTTGATGCAGGCCCGCCGCTTCGAAGCGGCGCGATCAGTTGTCCTGTTTACCTGCTTCCCGTCGTACCATACGTGGATCGCAGCACAGTCCACATCTTCTCACATTATTATTCGGCCCGGCCTCCGGTTGTACCGCTGCCCAGGAACTCCCTCCGCGCAGGACAGATCTGCCCGCCACTCCAGGCGAAGCGATGTCCCGGGGCGCCACAGGATCTCCCGGGAAGAGGATTGTGCACGCCAGGACGCTGCGAGCGAAAGGACATTCCCATGAACCAGATATCATTTTCCGATCTCGGTCTGCAGAGCGGACTGGAGAAAGCACTCCAGGCAAACAACTTCGAGACCCCCACCCCCATCCAGGCCCAGGCCATTCCCCCCGTACTCAAGGGGCACGACATTCTTGCCTCGGCCCAGACCGGTAGTGGAAAGACAGCCGCCTTTGCGCTGCCCCTGCTGAGCCGACTCGCTGAAGAAGAGAGCAGGCCCCGCCGCGGCGCGCCCCGGGCGCTTATCCTGGCCCCTACCCGCGAGCTGGCCGGACAGATCGCCTCGGTGCTCGCCACCTTTGGCAGGCCCCTGCGTCTGAGCACGGTCGTGATCTACGGCGGTGTGAGCAAGTCGGGCCAGATCAACGCGCTCCGGCGGGGCGTTGATATCGCCGTGGCCACCCCGGGACGTCTCCTGGACCTCATGANCGACGGCTTCATTACCCTCAAGGAGATTCAGATGATCGTCCTGGACGAGGCCGACCGGATGCTCGATATGGGATTCATCCCCGACGTAAAACGGATTATCAAGGAGCTTCCCGAAAAACGGCAGGCCCTCTTTTTCTCCGCCACCGTTCCCGGCCCCGTTGCCCAGCTGGCAGACCAGCTCCTTCGGGATCCGGTGCGGATCAGCGTGGAGTCTGACCGGTCCAGCGACCCCGACATCGACCAGAAGGTGCTCTTTGTCTCCCGCGAGGAGAAAAAGGACGCCCTGAAGATGATCCTCTCCGAGGGGGGCTGCTTTCGCGCCCTGGTCTTTACCCGGACAAAGCACCGGGCCCGGGACCTGGCGAAGCACCTCTCCAAGAACGGGATCCCCTCGGACGACATCCACGGCGACAAGAGCCAGAACGCCCGGTCCAGGGCACTGGCAAACTTTGACCGGGGACGCGTGCAGGTGCTGGTAGCCACCGACGTGGCATCCCGGGGTATCGATGTGAAGGATATCGACCACGTGATCAACTACGAGTTGCCCAATGAGTCCGAGAGCTACGTCCACCGCATCGGGCGGACCGCCCGGGCGGGGAAATCGGGTATCGCCCTCTCGCTCTGCGACGAGACGGAGCTGAACTGTCTCTCCCTGATCCAGCGGGCCCTGAAACAGGTGATCCCCGTTTTTGCCGACCATCCCTTTCATTCCACATCGATCGCCACGGCGGCGACCCGCCGGGACCGTCCCTCCAGGGGACCCGGGCAGGGTGGTGGCAACCGGGGCGGCCGAAACTTCCGCAAGCCCCAGGGCTCCCGATCCCGGCCGGGCCGGCCCCAGGGTCCACGGCCCTTGNGGCAGGCGAGCTGANCCCGTTAGATTTTTTCTCTTTTCGCCGATATATTATGTAGTGTGATGTATCGGCCTTCTTCTCCTGCCCCTTTGACCGTAGCTCTTGCGGCGGGGGCGGTACTCCTGATCCTCTCGTCCTGTCCCTGGGATTCTCCCGGCACGGACTGGAGCGACTTCAGGGGTGTCGACCTCTTGGTAAACCAGAGCTTCGGCAGCNAGGACCCGGATGGGAGCCCCTGGGTTCCCATGCCCGGACTCACCGTGGAGACAGGGGGAGCGGTGGATTTCCTCCGCTGGGAGAGACTTCCCGATCCGGGAGCTCCGGGAGGGGTCGCACCGCCAGGGGCCGTTCCCGACGAGGCGGTGTACCGCCTGGAGGTGCCGAACCTCTTTCGGAACGGTGATTTTGAAGANGACAGTTTGCCCGGCTTGCCCGGCGGTAGCTGGTGGAGCGCGACGGATGATCCGGCGGCGAACCCCTCCCTGGTGGTAGAAGAGCCGGATGACACGATCTCTCTGGACCCCATCGGGGGCGTGCGGTCGCTGGGGCTGAACTTCGACGGCGCCGCTGCCCGCTACGCCGCAGATCTGGAAGAGGCCCTGACAGACGGATTTCCTCAAGACGTTCCCCAGGGCGAGGACGTATCCTACGCCTTTCACCTGGATTACCGCCTGGAGAGCGACCAGTTCCGGCTGGAGCTGAACAATAACGCCCCGGGAACCGATGACCCCCTTCAAAAAAAATGGCTCCTCCAGCCCCAAGACCCCGGCGATTATCGGATCTACTCCTTTCCGGGCAACTCCCTCACCGGGGACGACGGCAAAGCCCAACCGGAGAACTCCAATACCCTGAACCGCATCGCGGGAACTCCGCAGTACTTCTCCTTCAACTCGGTATCAACCCCGCTGGACCAGGACCGGATCCAGGGGGTCTTTGACAACATCCGCTTTGTCCGGGAGCAGCCCCACTATCTGGTCCTGGAAGTACCCTACAGCCAGGAGGGGCGCCCCGATCTCGTGGGAGAGGGATCTTTCAGGTTCCATCTCTACGTGAGAAAGGACCCCACCGTGAACGATCCTGTGGACGGAAGAAACCGGTTCCCCGCCCGATTTATCTCGGCGGGACTGGTCCAGGCCGNATCGGCCGCTGNCCTTCCTGCCGGTGCAGCTGCGGAGAAGAAGGAGCTTCCCGTGGACNACGACGAATGGCAACGACTCGAGTGGACCTTTTCTGGAGTGAATGTGCCCTTCCAGGTACAGCCCGGGGAGACGGCCTTTTTTCTGGTGGTGGAGCCCGGTTACTCCGGCGATCCACGCTACCTGGACGCGGGATCGGTGCTGGTGGCGGCACCCCGGCTCTACTGGTCGCCCTAGGAATCACTTCGCGATGAGAACCTTCCGGTACTCGTCCACCCCGGGCGCAACCACGCGGATGAAGTAGATTCCCCGAGCCACAATCTGATTACTGTTGTTTCGCCCGTCCCAGGCAAGCCGGAAGGTTCCCCGGCCCTGACGGCCGCGCTGGAGCGTCCGAATGAGGCTCCCGTCCAGGGAGAAGACCTGGACCGTCACCATCCCCGGCCGCGAGAGCTCGTAGACCAGGACGGTACTTTCCCCCGCCTCGGGATAGATCACATTGTTCAGGATAGTGACGTTGGCGCGCTGGGCGATAAACCCCGTGCCCAGGGCGATCCGCCAGGGTGCGAGGGAGAGGAGATCCTCGGGATCCAGAAGACGCGCCGCGCCGACTCCCCCTGCCCGGAAGAGGAACTCCAGCTCCTGGCCCGACGAGACGGGCCCCGATGAACCGGGAATCCGGAAGGTCCGTAACGTGCCGTCCACGTCGTAGGGGACGATCTCCATCGCTCCCGTGTGGGGAGGAACACCCCCCTCCACACCGGGGTCGATCAGGCCGGGCAGGAGCTCGGGCATCCAGAACTGGCCCGCTTCCCCGGCAGCTCCCCACTTCCGGGACGCAGGAACATCGGCGTCGACAATCAGNCGCAGGGGGATCCCCTCGTAGGGGGGNTCGGTATGGAGTCTGGCCTGAAGCGTGATATCCGTGCGGGAGAGCTCCTGGTGACCATCGAACTCCCGAAGGGTNCGGAAGGTTCCCTGGCCCGCGTCGTTTATCCCCAGAGAGTCCGTTGCCCACAGGGGCTCCACCACGCCCAGGAGGAGATCNCTCAACCGTCGTGTATCCTCGGGGGGCATGGCGTTCCCCGAGCGGTCCTGGATCAGGTGCCCAGAAGTCCCGCTGGGGGCGATTNTGCCGGCGAGAAAATCCTTGGCTGCCAGGGCGGGCTCTGTCGCGTCCAGACGGAGACGCACCTCCCAGACTGAGTTGCCTTCNCCGGNCCTGAGCACATCGAGCCCTGCGGGGGTCTCCCAGTCCCCTCCCTCGCGACGAACCCGGAAGGCCTGGCGGGTGATCTCTGTGTCCCCCGGGCCGATGACGGGCTCGTTGAACTTGACGTAGAGTTCCCGCCCACCGGCGCGGCCCAGCACAAGCTGCATCCGGGGGGGGACGCGCTGGATCACGCGCATGGCAGGCACTCCGTCAAAGCCAAAGCTCGGCAGGAGGTTCCCGGCGAGATCGGTAGTGAAAGCCTCGTTTTGATTGTAGCGGACCTCCAGATCGGTCAGGAGCCCCCAGTTTCTGTTATCTCCGCCCCCCTCGGGAATGCGCAGGGCGAAGTAGGAGTCGTCCCGCACGTTGATTCCCTCGCCGAAGAGGGAGTTGTTTACGTCCCTCACCATCTCCAGCGGTGCTACGGGAAAGGTTTCGGACCCGGCCTCACCGATGGTAAAGGCTTCGTGGTTCCAGGTGCTCTCCCGGATTCCCTCGTTGTGACGGGTATTGGTGTGGGTCAGGGAGCTCGGCAGAGGTACGCTGGAGGTATTCTGGGGATCCCAAAAACCATCCTCTTGGGGATTGTCTGTAGGATGCGGTAGATTTGCATAAGGATGCGGTGCATTTGCGTAGTCTATTGCGCTGTTGTCCAGGACGTGGAACTCCAGACGGTTGATGAGGTTCGTCACGGGGTCCGTGATCGCCACGATCTCGAAAACCGTACCGCCCTCGTTGTAGCTGCTGAACCGGGGCGGGTCGACGTCCCATGTATTTAACCATGGATCAGCGTGATTCGGCGCAGGTTCCGTCCCGGCAGGGTCCGCCACAAATGCTGTGGGTGATATCTGAAAATCGACCTGATTCCCTTCAAGATCGACGATGTTCTGATTCTCCTCTGTTTGAACGGTAGTGGCATCGGATGGGTCGGGCACGTTCGCGTGCCAGCCAGGAAAGAGAACGTCTGCGGGGTTGGGGCCCTCGTTGTAGCCGGAGAGAAATATGCGCAGTTCCTGTTCGGGATGAGTGAATGGAATGGGAACGCCCCCGTTGGCGCTTGTCGTTGCGTCCCCACGAAAGAGTGAATTTGAAGAAGCGTTCCCCACCCGGGCGCCGCGCGCAATCGGGCCGGCTTCCGCGAGCACAGAGAAACGAAAGTATCCATCCACAAGAACGTCGCTCCCTGCGCCTCCGGTGCTGCGGATATCACCTCCCCAGCCGCCTGCATCACCAACGGCGAGTTCACTGCGGACGTTTTCCGCAGCATCTGCATTTCCTGCGTTTGCGGCACTGAACGCGGGATCCTCACCAATGTTCACCGGTTCGGACCAGTACAGGTGGAAGTAGTTGTGCGCGTCGTAAAACGCTGTTGCGGGGTTGTTGTGTCGAGCCCGGCCGTACTCGACACGATAGAGGACGGGACCCGCCTCGTCGGTGGTGTCGGTAAAACGTGGGAAGACGTTAGATCCACTGTCCTCGTTGTTACCGTAGTTGACCACCGGAATGTTTGCCGCGGCGCTGTAGAATGCTCCCTTTATCCAGCCGATATCCGGGATAACGCCGCCATCTTTGGTCGCGTCATCCCATCTAACGCCGTTACGGTCAAATCCCGCTCCGCTCACGGAAGGGTTGGTACCGGTGGCATCGGTGGCCCATCGTTCACCATCCGTTCGAAGATAAAAAGTGATCAAATCGCCCTTATCATCAGTAGTTTCGAAGGTAAAGGGCATCGCGTCCGGAGTAGCGCTGATATCCACCAATGCTTCGATCAACCGATCGCCACCACCATCGGTGGTCATGTTTGTGGCGGCAAAAGCAGCCACTTGGTGGCTAATCTCATTGTTAGCGTTACGCACCGGTTCGGAGAAAGTCAGCCGGATGATGTCGTCTCGCACCGTCTGGGCATAGGCCAAATACGGGGCAGTAAAGACCCAACCGTAGTCTGGAGTGTCCCTGCGGAAATCCGTATTGGTAGTTTCCGGCGGCAGGGGCGGATCGAACGGGAGAGAGAACGCCGGCAGCGCCGGGAGCGCTACCGGATGGTCGTCAGCGGTTACATTGTGGTTTAGGTGGCCGTTGGAAGGCGATGCAGCGGCAATCCGGCCACCGGTCACTTGGGAATAGGCCACATTGCCGTTGAAGAAGACCGCATAGGGTGACCCGAANGGAGAACTACCTGTCTCCAAGGGGCTGGCATCGCTATTGGCTTGTACATTGAGATTCCAGACACCCCCAGCATTCAGGTCAGCACCGTTAACATAGAAGTTACCACCGACGGTAATAGTACCCTCGTCCAGTAGTGCGAAAGTAGCAGAAGGGGCAGTATCGAAAATCCCAGTAGCTAGTGTATACCCATTTCCTCCAACCGTATGCGCTGGCTCTTCTCCACCATATTCGATGTAAAACCCCGGATACGCAAAAAAATTGTTGTTGGCGGCTGTTACAGCACGGTCCGCATCCAATGGATCATAATTGCCACCAAAAACCACAAAGTCACCGGAACCTTCATCGTCATCAGTTTTGTGTGTCGCTAGAGTTTTCCCATCGAGATTCAATGTTCCGCGATAGAAGATCAACCGTCGGACACGCACGTCTTGGCCCAAGACGATTATGGAATCAGGAGCGTCTATGTATACGTCCTGGTGTCTCAAGTCAACCTCGTCGTCTCCGGTAATGCCACCCGCAGAGAAAAATCTGATGTAGGCCAACGCCTCGTTGTTCCCCACGGCGTTATCGAGAACNACGCTGCCCGTACCGACGTCGAAATCGAGAACGCGGTTATTGGCGGCAAGATCGGCGTTAATCGTGCCGGCAACCGTTATATCAGCATTTTCTGTCGTTAGTTGAGTGTCCGCCTGCAGCTCCACGTTCCCCGTGTATATCTGCGTACCCGGTGCCGCTCCGGTCGTCCGTGCACTACGAAGCTCAATCGCATTCACGGCTACATTCATACTGGTCACACTTAAACTTCCCAGCGCCGTTAACGTGTCGGTTCCGATCTCACCCCCAAACACCACACGGCCCGCTCCCGCGTCGATCGTCAGACTGTAGTTATTCGTGTCGGCAAAATCCCCGTCCACCGTGCCGGTAATCTCAACATTCCCAGCTCCAGTCGCTGCGTTCAGCTCCGTGTCTGCGTCAAGGGAAAGGTCTCCCGTAAACGTAATCGAACTGCCATCAGCAGTAGCCTCGTGCGTTCCGGCCGTTCGAATCATCGTGGCCGTCACCAGCTGGCCTCCTGTAGTAGTCACAGAGGCTCCAAACTCCGCTGTGGCCGCGCTGCCCACTGTCAGGGTTCCCAGGGGCTCGACTCCACCAACAATNCCCGTCAAGGTCACATTGCCTGTGCCGGCCTCAAGGGTCAGGGTTTCTGGATCGCCTAAAGCTGTTCCATTGGTGGTTCCAGCCACACTGATGTTGCCCCCTGCAGCACCACTGTCCAGGGTCAAGGCCACCCCTTCGGCGATCTCCAGGTTCCCATCATCTCCACCAATGTTAATATTCCCGTTTGTCGTCGTGATCCCTGCTGCCAGGTTCACACTGCCACTGGTTCCCGCCGTACTGAACCCCGCACCAGCTTCCGTCAGGCTAATCGCCCCACCGGCTGCCGCCTTGGTCAGTACATCGCTGTTGGTCACACTCACCGCTTCAGCACTAGTGAAACTATCGTTGATGGCGTAACTCGTTCCTCGCAAGGTCGCAGAGCCCACACTCACCGCTCCGCCAAAGGTCGTGGGCCCCGTGGCTGCATTGGTCTGCACCAGGGCTCCGCTTACCGTCAGAGCATCATCAAAGCTTAAGGCTCCCGATCGTGTCACCGTCAGGCTCGCCAAGGGCGTGGCTCCCACCGCTCCGGTAAAAGTTACTGAACCTTCTCCCGCATCCACCGTCAGGGCCCGGGCCCCGCTTACCGATCCGGTTGTTAGCTGACCTCCCCCGGTTTCAATCGTGGACGCCTCATTGAGAATCACCGCCGCCAGTTCTATTCCCTGGTTGGAGGTTTGCAGTCTGCCGGATAGGGTTGTATCGGCTTCCGTATATGTTAATTCCGAACCGACAATCGCGATTGTGTGTTCAGCGCTCGTTCCAAAAATCAGCCCACCTTCTTGCTCCATATTGCCCGCACCGGTTATTTCCAGTGTTCCCGGTGTTTCGTACGGTTGCAATGCTAAAATACCTTCGCCGTTAACGGTGTCTTGAAACTCTAATTGGGGCGTTTCAAGAGTCAGCGTTACATCGCTGTCAATTGATACAGTACTTTCATAGGTGATGCTGTTAGGATCAGATATCGTTGTATCCGTTGTGTAAACTGCGGGTGTACTGATGACCGTAGTATTGCCGGTCATGGTATAGGATGCAGCGCTGAATGTTGCCACACTGGTAACTGGACCGACAACGTATAAAGAACTCGGTCCGTTGACATCGCCGATCACGCTACCGAGCGTTTTATTTCCATCGGACACCAGTGTCAGGTTGTACGCACCGTTAATCGTCGCGTCCGTACCAAACGTTATTGTTCCTGTTCCGCTGTCAATCACGGTGTTCGCAGTCAATTCCAGCGGATTATCGAACCCAAGGTCCTGATCGCCGGACTCGATCAAACCACCGATCTGCGGACCGGTCCAACTCGTCACCCCGGTAATACGTCCATTGTTGATCAGAGTGGTTGTATTGAGCGTATTGCCGTCGAGATCCAATACCGCCCCGGATTCAACGGTTATCGATGCCAGACTTGGAGTGTTTTCGACCAGCACTGGTTGGGTTGTCGTGGCGGGAATGACAACATTGTTGCCGGCGATGGGTACGGCGCCCAGACTCCAGTTGTTACCATCGTTCCAGGATTCGCTCTCTGTCCCGCGCCAACGATTAACAGTGCTGTCGACAACGGAGATGACCTTGCCGTCCTGGATTGGGTACGTTGTCCCCCCATCGAACGAAAGCCGCAGGCGTCCGGATGCTTCCACGGTCCCGGTGTTGACAGCAACTCCGGTTATTGTGAGTTCGTCGCCGGTACCAAAGTCGGCCGTCACTGGGATAACTAAAACGNTGTTTGTACCGCCGTTGTGATTCTCATATGACACGTCGCCGACCGTGCCGGTTCCAGTAACAACGGCATTCACAGTGGCGGTCGTATAGAACGATGATCCTACCAATTCCTCGGGTAGAAGGATTCGGATATTGCCACCTACTGTGATATTTCCCGCTTCGACTTCGGTAATCACAATACCCGCAAGTCCTTCACCGATAGAATTAATCTCGAGCGTACTGTTGGAGTCAGAGCTCAACGTTGGCGGTTCGAGCGCGGTAAAGGCCATTTCGCCGGTTTCGTTCGGCTGTTCGTTTGTGAGGAGATCGCGCTCTAATCCACCGATATTTTCCGGCGGATCGTCGGTGTTCACGGTGATCAGAACGTCCCCGGCATTCGGACTCGTAATGTCCACAAAAGCGAGCCCGTCGGCGTTCGTAGTAACAACGGCTTTGTTTTCGTCGAACTGTCCCTGACTGACAGCATGTACTTCGGGATTAGCTCCGTTGGTTGCTTCTGCCAGAACGTAGACATTTCGCCGATACGGAACGGGGTTGCCTTCGGCGTCGACGAGCTGCAGGATGACTCTCCCGACACCCTCCGCTTTCACGTTTGCGTTGAGAACTGTGACTGAAACGTGATCGGGAGGCTCCGGCTGGTATGGCACCATGTAGGTCCGATATAAATCAGAATCCTCGGGGAGGTCGTTGATACCTTCCGGTGCTTCATCGCGCCCCCAGTGCCATACTTGCCCGGTCAGAACGGCCAAAGCACCTCCGGCCGCATTCGTGGATGTGTACCTGACATGCCAAGTCTGGTTATCGTTTCCCTCAGCAATCTCAATGCTGGTGTTCCGGGCCTCATCGTTCCCGGAAGGCTGTACAACTATTGTTTGTGGTACCCCTTGAAAATCTTCTATCGTTCTGGCCTCCCCGGTGGTGTTAAGGTCTCCTCCCTGATCAAAATCAAAATTGCTGATTACCAGGTGGCGTCCGCTNTCACCATCGGGGACAAAGGGATAAAAGTTCCACTTCCGGGCATTATCACCCGTGTCACCCGCACGAGATACGTTAATTGTCCAGGAATACGCAAAGGCTCGTACACCGCCTACCCCTGTAGGATTGCCATCAGTCGTCATTGAGACATCGAGTTGATAGGCATTTTTCTGATNTGTNNCTNCCTCAGCAATGGTGACAATTTTGAAGTAATACCGGTTGCCAATCCGCTCCCCCTGGGAAGGGGATACCCCCGGAAAATAGTGCCATCCTTCACCTGCTTCCTGCGTTATGTGGCCATACTCGACACCCACCCGAGCATCCTCGGCGCTGCCGAGGTAGNAACGACGACGTGACTTGGAGTCACTCAGTGTCCCAGCCCCGCCAATGAGATAGTGATCGGTCCCCCCCNCTCCCTGATTGGGNCCATCACCTGCAAAACCAGGATCACGGACGCCAAAATAGAGTGTCGATACTGCTGTGGCAACCGGCACCTCAAAGAAAACGACATTGGCTATTGATGACGAGCCCAACNCTGGCTGCCCTACCACTTGAAGCCAGTTGTCCGGATCGTGCTGATCTTCCTGCTGCCCAAATGTCCAGACAGGTAGCAGGGAGATACAGGAAAATATTCCAAGGAAAGAGAGGGTCCGGAATACTTTCAGGCATGAACCCGGACGTGTGCAGGGGAGTGTGAAGAGATGTTTTCTTGATTGCAAGCCTGAACGGATAGTGCGGATCACAAACTCCCCTCGAAACAGAAAGTCCCTGACTCTATTGTGGCGCAGGCCTGTGGCCACGATTCCGGGTACACTTCTTTCAAATATATCGCAGGCCAAGCTGGCCTTCTACAGCGAAATGGTCTCTCAGGATATGTATATCGGCACCAGCTGGCGGAATCTGTGCTGGAGGGAAGGGATTTCGCCGTTGCCGATATGATGCGACCCGGCGGTGCAGGGCAAGCCCTTGCCCGAGGGTTCCGCCTCTTTTGTTTTTTGCGCCGAAGGCGCCGGGTGCGCAGGCAACGGCCTGACCCCGGAAAGCGCGATGTCCCAAAGCCCACCCCAGGAAACCCTGCCCCGAGAACCGGGCTCACAACTGCCGAATTTCTTCCTCTGAGAGGTCCGTGATTTCCGCTATCTCGGCTATCGGCATGTTTCTGGATTTGAGTTTGCGCGCGGTCTCCCGGCGCTCCTCAATCCGACCTTCCTCTTTCCCTTCGGCTTTCCCTTCGGCTTTGCCTTTCTGCTCCGCATCGTGCAGCAGCTGCAGATGGGTGCGCCGAAACTTGTCCCGTGCCTCAAGCCGGTCCTGCAGCTCCGCGTCGGCCACGAATGCTCCGTACCGTTTCTCGGCCTGCCTGATCTCCGATGTGTCCTCCAGGATCGCCTTCATGATCGGATCTTCCATAATCCCCTCCTCTCCCCGGTACGTAATATAGTACATCCACCGGCCAAATGCCGTCGAGGGTAGTACGTCACGGCCGGTAAACCGGGGNAGCTCGATAAAGTGGATCATAAAGTCCGTGAGCGCCACCAGCTGCGGTGCCTCGGGACAGCACGCCCGAAAGGCGGTATGAAGAGGGGCTCCTGCTGCTTCAGGAAAGAGCCGGAAACCCATCACGTTGACCCCCACCACAGGCTGAAGACGACTGTAGATCTCCGATTCCGCAAGCTGTCTGCCGTAGCTGCGAGCCCAATAGTACAGCGCCCGGGAGGAGAACGCCTCGTGGTAGTTTGCCTGCGCTTCCATCGTGTAGATCGCTCCGGTGACGTCCGTGGCCTTTACGTCCACCACCGAGAGCTTGTCCCCGGCATAGTCCTTCTGGTTGAAGGGGTTGGTGATCTGCACTGTGGCCACCGCCGGGTAGCCTGCGTCCTCCTGCACCGCCGAGAGAAGNCTTNTCAGNATCTCCGTGCTGTGCTCAGAGCCAAAGACGTACTTGAAGACGAAGTCCGAGGTGAGGGGGACCGACCGGCGGGNCCTGTCCGGGCTGTGAGGTNCCTGGCGGGCTGTCTCTTTGGTGACGTGGGCAGAGCCCTGGTTGGTGTTTTCTGTCAGGTTCATACCCTGCATACAGGGCTCACGGACCACGGTGCTTGTGCGGGAGGTGAAAGTTCTTCACGCTTATCCGGCAGACCGGCTCCATTGTTGTGGCCCGCCGGCGGTGGAGCTGGAGGTCGATTGAGACGGCGGGATCTCCTTCAGAAACGTGAAGAGCCAGGGTGTGTGGTCATACGCCGCGGAGGCAAGCGCCACCAGCTCTCCCGGGGGGGCACTTTTGGCCCTGATCCGTCCCACCGCGCCAGGGATTGGAGGGGCGCCGCGGGGCGGTGGCCGCCAGGCCAGCGACGCGCGTGCGGTCCGGCGGCGCCGCCGCCGGACGGAACCCCCGCAAAGCCCGGTGCCCCGGAACGGGGCAGGCGCCCAGGACATGTCTGATTACTCAGATGCGCGCCAGGTGCTGTAGTGCATAGAGCGGTAGCGTCTCCAGCGGGCCGGAACGGCCGTAGTTCT
>NZ_KB891692.1:0-1396 GCF_000373545.1 Alkalispirochaeta alkalica DSM 8900 | reverse complement strand
TGCAGGGTGGCTTTGCCGGGTATCTGGAGAGTTCTCAGCAGAATTCCGATATCAAGATAGAACAGTTTGAACCGATTTTCAGTTGCTTGGTGCGCCAGGGGTATCGCGGGATTCGGGCAGATCGGTACCCGGATCAGCANCTGCGACGATTCGAGCCAATCCAGCGGTCCCCGCATCCGTTCATAACGGCTCAGCTGGGACGGTAATTCGTTGAAGATGAACGTTCTGGTTGTTCCGTCCTGCTCCATATGCAGCTGTCGCGCCACTTCCCGGAAGACCTGGCGGATGGAGTGGGCGTCCCGGCGGCCTGAGTATTTGACGAAGTCGCTTTCGTAGCCCAGGATCAGATCNTTGAGGATCTNTTCGACCTGCGCTGCTCCTTCCACGGNGGTATCTCGTGAGGTGCGCCACGCGGCTACTGCCTCGGGAAGCCCGCCAGTCAGCTGGTATTCGGTGATCAGCTGGAGGGCGCGACGATGCGCTGTGTCGGGCAGGTGACTTCTCCAGGGCTGCAGGAACCATGTTATGAGGCGGGCCGGGGTGAGGGGCTCGGCGGGCCGAGGGGGGGCAGGAGCACGGAGGCGTGACCGTGACCTTGGGCAGCAGGCAGGCAGTAGGCAGTAGGCAGGCACGGCCCAGCCCGGAGTGCATACCGGCCACACCCTCACCCGGTCACCGCCACCGCCACGGGGTCACTCAAAAATTCGGGCGATCCAATCCATTTCGTCCTCCTCCCCGGGAGCCACAGCCTCGGGATAGCCCTCTTCGGATTCGCCCGGCGCTCCCTCGTCCACCAGGGGACGCAGAAGCCCCTCGAGCCCGTTAAAGCGAAAGCTGTGGATTGCTGCAAACTGCAGAGCCAGCCAGCGGGTTGTTCCCGGTGCGGGGTCATCCTCCCGGGAACCGAGCCCCTCGGGGAGGCGGTTGGCAAACCACAGGATATACTCCAGGGGGATATCCAGAAGGAGTTCCCCCTGGTACCGCCCGAAGGGCATCCGGGCGTTGGCGAGCCGGACCAGCGAGTCCGGATCGACCTCAAGCCCGGGAATCATGGGGCCCCCGATTGTGCCCGGCAAAAGCCAGGCTGCCTGTTCTATCCTAACCGGCAAGGGCGAGCAACACTCCTGCGGCCACGGCGGATCCGATCACACCGGCCACGTTGGGGCCCATGGCGTTCATGAGCAGGAAGTTNTTCGGNTTCGCCTCCTGCCCCACCTTCTGCACAACCCGCGCCGCCATGGGAACGGCCGATACTCCCGCNGCACCGATCATGGGGTTTATCTTCTTCCCCGATACGAGGTACATGATCTGGCCGAGGCCCAACCCGCTGGCGGTGCCCACACTGAAGGCCACCACGCCCAGCACGATGATCATAAGCGTTCCCACCGTCAGAAAC
>NZ_KB891691.1:181972-367735 GCF_000373545.1 Alkalispirochaeta alkalica DSM 8900 | reverse complement strand
GCCATGCGGAACGTGAGCGAGATCACCCTGCGCTCGCGCGACGCCATGGACACGATCATCACCAGCGTGGAGCAGATCAGCGCCGCCATCGGCGACATCTCCAGCGTGAGCGACGTGAACCACTCCCAGATCGAGGAGATCCTCCGCGCCACGGGGGAGCTCAAGCTGGCCTCGAACAAGGGGAAGCAGGAATAAAGAGGCAGATGTAAGGACGCCGGTCAAAAAAAGAGCTGAAAAAACAGATTTTTCTGTTACCTCCTGACCCGCCCGTTGTTATACAGGGTGAGTCAGCACGTTACGGCCTGCGGGGTTCACCTCCTTTCCCCGCAGGCCCTTTTTGTATCCCCTGCCGGGGGCAGCCTCCAGGGAGAGGCCCCTGGAGAGAAGGGGGGCACAGAATTGGAGTTCTTTTTTCTGGTGTTTCGGGATATATTTCACCTGCCATGCAAAACCGTATAGACCAGTTGGCGGAACGTATCGCCTATCACCAGGGTAAATATTACAACGATCAACCTGAGATAACGGACAGCGAGTTCGATGCGCTCTGGGATGAACTCACAAAACTTGCCCCTGATCATCCGATCCTGAGCCGTGTAGGCGAGGACAGCAGCGACGACCGCATAAAGCGGGAGCACCTCATCCCCATGGGAAGTCAGGATAAGGCTTCGTCACCGGAGCAATTTCTCCGATGGGCCCGAAAGGTTGGTCACTCCTGTTACATCGTCCAGTACAAACTGGACGGAGCCAGTATCGAACTCCAGTACCAGCAGGGCCGTTTTGCCCACGGAGTAACGAGGGGAGACGGCCGGGTTGGTGACGATATCACCCGAAACGTTCGCGTCATGGGGGGAGTTCCCCGGGAGCTCCCGGAAGATTTCTCCGGTGCGGTCCGTGGCGAGATTATCATGGAACACCGGGTTCACCGCGAGTATTATCAGGACAAGGCCAACTGCCGGAACGCCGCCAACGGAATCATGCGACGCAAGGACGGGGTCGGGAGCGAACACCTGCGCATTCTCTGTTACGATGCCATATCCCTGGACGAGGAGCGGGCCTTTTCTGACGAGATCGAGAAGACAAACTGGCTCCAGCGCATGGGCTTCGACCTGGTCCCTCAAACAGTTCTGGAAACCCCCGAAGAGGTGATTCATTACCGGGACCTGGTCATCGAAAAGAGGCCCTCTCTGGATTACGATATCGATGGCCTGGTGATCAAGGGGCCCCGGGTAGATCGGGAGGACATGCAGCGGGTGCGTCCCCAGAAACAGATCGCCTTCAAGTTCTCTGCCGAGGAAGCTCTCACGGTCTTGCGCGATGTAGAATGGAGTGAATCGGGGCACCTCTACACACCCGTGGCTCTGGTTGACCCGGTTTTGCTGGCGGGAACAACGGTGCGTCGGGCCAGNCTGGTTCACCCCGAACTGATAGCCTCGATGGGTCTGAAGATTGGAAGCGAGGTGATTATCACCAAACGGGGTGACATCATCCCCAAAATCGAGCGTCTTGTCCGCCACACCGGCGAGACCCGGGAGATCATCCCTCCGGCGCAGTGCCAGGCCTGTGGAACGGCGACGGTCAACGAGGGAAAGCGTCTCTACTGCCCCAATCCGCGGTGTCCCCGCAGAGCTTTCCGGCGTCTGCAGAAGTGGATCGACGTCCTGGAGGTCCGGGATTTCGGAGACGTCCTGCTGGGAAAACTCTTCGAGACGGGGCTGGTCCGCGAGATTGCCCATCTCTACGGGCTTTCCCCGGAAGATCTGGCGGCTTTCCCGGGTATGGGTGAGGTGAGCGCTGCCAAGGCCCTGGAGAACCTGGGCAGGGCAAACCCTGTGCCGCTGGCCCGTTTTGTAGCCGGTTTCGATATCGCCGGCATCGCTGAACTCAAGATGCAGAAGGTGATTGATGGAGGCTTTGATACCCTGGAGAAGATCAGGAACGCCACGGTGGAGGATCTTTCCCGTGCCGAGGGAATCGCCGAAACAACCGCCCAGGCGATTCTCGAAGGTCTCGAGGCCCTCCGGGACGAGATGGACCGCCTCCTCGCTACAGGGGCGGTGATCCTGGAAGAGGGTGGGGCTCCCGACGCAGTCCGGGAGTTGCCCCTGCAGGGGATGACCTTCTGTTTTACCGGCACGCTGAACCGCTTGAAGCGCAGCGATGCCGAGAAACTGGTCCGTCGCTGGGGAGGAGAGGCGCGGAGTTCCGTCTCGGCCGGTCTCTCCCGGCTGGTGACAAACAGTCCCGACTCTACCTCGGCCAAGGCTCGTCGCGCCCGGGAACTGGGGGTTCCCGTGATCACCGAGGATGAGTTTCTTGCGCTTCTTCCTCCGAATTCACAATCCCTTCTTGCGCCGGAGCCCCGGGAGGATTAGCATCATGAGTATGAAGAGGTCCCTGCGGGAACAGATCGAGGATTTTTATCTTCCCCGGCAACTGGTGGAGGCTATACTCGAGGTAGGGGAGATCCCCCGTGAGAGTGAAGAGGTCGAGGTGGGGGTGGGGTTTATCGACATCGCCGATTACACCTTCCTCTCAAAGTTTCTGACTCCCAAGGAAAATCAGGAAGTTCTCAACGGCCTCTACACCGCCTTTAACGGAGTTCTCCGCAAGCACGGGGGGTACCTGAACAAGATAGAGGGAGACTCCCTGATGTTCCATTTCGGGGGGCTTATAGATCCGGTCGTGCGGAAAACGGGTAATCCCGAGGAGATCCGTCTCTACATGGCGAAGGAACTCTTCTTCACCTGCGTGGAGATGCAACGGGTCAGCCTTCGCTTTAACAGCGCTGATGACCGTTTTCTTGAGGATTATCACAGTGAGATCGACCGCCAAGCCCTGAGTCGGGCCTTTGCGATCATGCAACGCCTGCGGAGCGACGATGCTGTGGCCAACCCCCTGAGCGCGATGTTCCAGATCCGTATCCGGGTCGGGGCAAATCTGGGCGAGGTTACCATCGGGAACTTTGGTCCCGACGGAGCTCGTCAGTGGGATGTGATCGGTATGCCCGTGATCAACGCAAAGCGGATGGAAAGCACCGCTCCCGTAGGGGGGCTCCGCATTTCCCGGGACTATTACGAGATTCTGAACTCTCACGGCTTTCTCGAGGAGTATCGGGACCGCTTTTGCCGGGAGGCCCGCGCTCTGGGAAGCCGGTACGCCACCATAACCTGGGAGGAACTCTTCGCAGTTCGCCAGGTTCGTCTTTGGGAAAAAGGGGGAGCTGCCTACGAGACCTGTAGCATCCAGGTAAACCCTGCTCTGCCCGAGCAGATGGCAGAACAGGTCCTGGCTCTCCTGGCTCACGGACGGTTCGGAGCAAAACGGATTCTTTCCATCCTCAAGTATTATCGGGGAAACCGCCACGTTATCGAGGCGATCGAAGAGGCCTTGGTTCATCGGGGGGTAATACTGAGGCGGAGTGAAGCCTACGAGATAATGTACCCCCAGAGATTCGCGGAACTGCGTGAGAAATCAGGAAACGAGGAGGATCGGCTGGAGGCCGAGCTCTGTCAGGAGCTTTCCCTGTTTGACCTCTTTACCCTTCTGGGGCGGTACCAGGACGCGATAAACCATCGGGATGATCCGGATGACGACGATTTACCCTTTGCCTCCTACGACCGCCATGTCGCTCTGGCGCGGGAGAACCTTCTGCGCCGCTACGAGGAGCAGAAGGCCGCCATTGCCCAGCGCGCGTACTTCCATAATGTGGTCTTTCCTCTGGTCTTCGCATCAATTTTTTCGGCAATTCTCGAACACCAGTCCGATCAGGAGGATCTGGAGCTGCTCAGCGGGTGATGTCGCGGACCGGGAAACCCGATTTGAAGGAGCTCCCCCTGATCGGGAGGGTGCTCAGCGGGTAGTCCCCGGGCAGAGTGAAGTGACGGCCCTGGGTCATCAATTTTTTTTCTTGAGGGTGCTGCCAAACTCCTTCCAGGCGCTCTCTACCTGCTTGCGGTTGTAGGACTTCCGGTTTTTTGCGGCGCCGGGAGCTCGCCTGCTCTGTGGNATGCCTCGGGATGGCGCCGGACCACCCTCTTTTCCGGGAGCCCCCCTTCTGACGGGGATGTCTCCGGGGAAGCCCTCCTCCTGGCGGGATCGATCCTGGTGGAGGGGGGTGTCCCGGAAAGACCGGAGCGGTTTTGTGTGCTCTGTCTGTTTCAGAAAACGCCCCCGGAAGGATTCGTACTTCCCGCTGACCCGCATCCAGAGCCTGTGCCAGACGGGCAAGCGCGCAAAGGCCCGATCAAAAATATCCACCAGGCGGAGTCCGAACCACTCACGCAAGGGCAGGGGGCGCAGGGTCTCGGAATCGAAGTAGAGAGAGAGCTGTTGTCGCAACTCGGCGGGGGTTATGCTCTGCCTGGTTTGTTTGGTGTGATGAATGATCCCCTCGGCCAGGAGGACGGGTTTTGCGATAAGCTCGGGCAAAAACGTGCTGTACGAGCGGATTTGCTCCTGCAGGGCCTGCTCGAAGGTATCGAGGGTGAAAAAAGTAGGGTCCTGGCTTCTGTTGCCTGTTCTCAGGGAGTGCTCCATAAGATGGACAAAATAGGCGGGAAGTTCTATCTCGGCTATCCTGAAATGTTCCAGAAAGAGCGGGTAGAGGTTGTCTCGGTGGATGAAGACGTTGTCGAGCTGAAGAACCTGGGGGAGTTTTTTTGAGGGCTCGGGTGTAACGTAGCGTTCGAAAAACTTCTCCTTGAAAGAACCGATCTCGGGACCGTATTTTTCCCGCTGGCTTTCCAGAAGGGCTGTGAGCGATGCCTGGGGCAGAAGCTTCTCGGGGGTCTCTTTGACCGCGCGGGCGATCGCCTCCAGATCCAGTTTTTCTTCTTCCTGGCGGCGCTTGCGTTCTTCCGCCTCGGCAACCTGTGATTCGATCAGGCTCCTGAGCAGTCCCGCCGCGTGGTAGAAGGTTTTCTCGACCCCCACGTTTCGGAGCGCGTCGATCTCACTCTTGTTGGCCATGATCGTTCTGGTCAGGGAGAGCCAGAAAGCTCCGTCCTTCCCGGAACAGCTTTTTTTGAGCATGATCAGGCTGGTGTCCTGAAGTTTTGCAAGAACCCCCAGGAGTGTTGTGTTTGTCAGGTAGTAGCGGAGCTTGAGAATCGCCATGTTTCCGAAGGACCGAAGGTTCTTTCGGGTAATCAGGAGGCGATCGTTATCGAAACTCTCCACGGCCAGAGGTTTTTCTTCCAGGAGCGCGGTCTTTTCCCTGTAGGAACCGCTGCCGCTGATCACCGAAGCCAGATGATCGGCCTCCACCGGGAGGACCGCCGCCGCCGGAATCGGGCCGTGGGCTTTTTCGATAACCGACACAAGCGGCAGGGGGTTAACGATTGACTCGAGCATATCCGTAAAATATTCGTCAGCCAGCTCGCAATAGAACCTGGGAGAACGCTGGTCGGTGAGAACGATGGCGTCGCGGAAGCGACTACCGTCGGTGATCCTGGTTCGCAGGATTCCCCAGCCCCCCCGCTGAAGTTTCGTCATGAGTGACGCCAGGTCACTCGCGCTCCCCCCGGAGGTGCTTCCCAGGAGGCGGGAGAACTTCTCGTAGGAGATGCGGGGCTGCCAGTTCTTGCAGAGCCTGTGAAAAACATCGCGCTCGTTGGGCGAGAAATTTCCGACCTGCGAGAGAAACTCCTCCCGCTGTTTTGGCTCGTATAGTACGTAATCCGGTTGCATTCTCTCTCCAGAATAAACTATACCAAGGAGTGGGGATCTTGTCAGTTTTTCCGGCTTTGCTTTTCCAGCTTTACTGCGGTGAGTTTTGGGCTCGGGATTTCTGGCATCAGGGCACGAGACGTTCCGCGCGGTTGCGGTGATCCTGCGAGGTGAGCTATGGGGAAGAAGAGTTCTGTTCAGGATGAACAGGGACAGGGATATCAGAAGGACTTACAGGACATTTACGATCACTCGCCGTTACGAAAGATCTCCGACGGCGACCGGCTGGTGATTTTCAGCGATCTTCACATGGGAAACGGCGGTCGAAACGACGATTTCCGCCACAACGGGGAACTTTTTGCCTCGGTACTCGGAAAATACTACGCCAGGCAGGGGTACCACCTGGTTCTCAACGGTGATGTGGAGGACCTGCAACGGTTCAGTATGAGAAGTATCGTTCACCGGTGGGAGGAGGTATACCTGGCCTTTGGTGCCATTGCAGACCGGGGTGGTCTGACTCGCATCGTGGGAAACCACGATCTCGAACTTCTCGAGGGGGGGCCCTCCGTGACCGGTCTGGGTGTGTTCGGGCGTGAGCACTGGCCCGAGACCTTTATGGAACCGGTCTTTCAGGGGCTGCGGCTCGCCCACCGTTGCGGAACGATCTTTATCTTCCATGGCCATCAGACCAACCGCTGGTACCAGAAGCACAACAATATCGCCAGGCTCCTGTTGCGATATCTGGCAAATCCTCTCCACGTGAGCACGCCCCCCGTGGCAGACGATAGTCGTCGGCGCTTTCTGGTAGAGCGCCGGGCCTATCGTTTTGCCACAGAACGGAACATCCTTGTTTTCATCGGCCACACCCACCGGCCACTCTTTGAATCCATGGGAAAGACAGACTCCGTCCTTTTCGAGATCGAAGCTCTGTGCCGGGCCTATCCCGAGAGCGATAATCAGAGAGCAATAGAGGATCGCATCGCCCAACTCAAGGAAGATCTCCTGGCAATACAGGAGGTAGAAACGAGAGATCACTCCCACGTGAGTCTCTACGAGGAGCGACTTCTGGTTCCCTGTATGTTCAATTCCGGCAACGTTCTGGGGAAGCAGGGGATGACCTGTCTGGAGATCGAGGGGGGAGATCTGCGACTCGTCTATTGGGCCGATACCACGAAAAAACAGCGGTACCAACGCTATCGCGAGTATTCTCCCGAACCGCTGGAGGGAACGCCCTTCCAGCGAGTGCCCATAAAGCAGGACAGCCTGGCCTACATCTTCAGCCGTGTTCACCTCCTTTCCTGAAGGCCTCGTCGTCTCTGAAGGTCGTGCCCGCGTGCCCCGGGGGAGGGAGGCCCCCTTCCGGGATGCTCCTCGGGCTGATTATGTGATACAATCCTGCCTCATGGAGACAGAAAAATATCTGGAGCGATTTGCTCATGTAGCCCTGGCGGGGGTAAACCTGCAGAAAGGGCAGCCCCTGGCGATAAAGATCGAACCCGAAAATCTTGATGTTGCTGTGGCCATAGCCTCCCTGGCTTACCAGCGGGGGGCCTCCTGGGTAGATCTCTGGACCGAATCGTCGCGATTGCTCCGGGCCCGGTTGGACCACTCCAGCGAGGATCATCTCTCTTTTGTCCCCGCCTCCCGGGAGAGCCGGAACAAGGAACTCCTCCAGGATCGATGGGCACTTCTCTCGATCAAGTCGCCCGTTGACCCCTCGGTGCTGGAGGGGGCCGATACCGCGCGGATGGGGTCGGTAACTCGTGCCCTGAGCGAGGCCGACGCCGAACTCAGGCGGGGCCTCAGCAACGACGAGACCCAGTGGACCGTCATGGCTGTGCCCTCACCGAAATGGGCCGGGGCTGTTTTGAATATGCCTCCGGGGAGGGAGGCCCTGAAGAGACTCTGGGAAGCCTTTGTTCCCATCCTTCGCCTCGACGCCGATGATCCGGCCCTGTTCTGGAAAAACCACGCGGCTCTTCTGACGGAGCGGGCCCGGACCCTTACCACTCTGGGTATCGAGAAACTTCACTTCACCGGGGAGGGCACGGATCTCACCGTGGGGCTGAGCCCCCAGGCACGCTGGAAAGGGGGCGGGGCCAGGACCGCCGAGGGGATAGAGTTCGCTCCGAACCTTCCCACCGAGGAGGTCTTTACCACTCCCGATTATCGGCAGACCCGGGGTCGCGTCGCCATCTCACGGCCTGTGAGGGTTATGGGGACCATGGTCCGTGATGCCTGGATGGAGTTCGACCAGGGGAAGGTAGTCAGTTTTGGAGCTTCTTCGGGCGAGAAGGCTCTTGGAGAGTTTCTGGAGGTCGATCGGGGGAGCTCCTTCATGGGCGAGATCGCGCTTGTCGATTCCCGGGGCCCCATATTTCAATCGGGGTTGCTCTTTGACAACATCCTGCTGGACGAGAACGCCGCCTGTCACTTTGCCCTGGGTTTTGCCTATCCCTCCTGTATCGAGGGTGGTACCCTTCTTGACGACCGTGCCCTGGATGCTCTCGGCGCGAACCGGAGCAGGCAGCACCTGGACTTCATGATCGGTACCGAGACGATGGAGGTTCGTGCAACCTTGCGGGACGGCTCGTCGCGCACTATCATCGAGAAAGGGTGCTTTTGCCTATGATTTTTACTCCCCACGATCGAACCCAGGCGCTGATTTTCGATCTGGACGGTACGCTTCTGGATACCATGCCGCTCCATTTTGCGGCCTGGCGGGAAACCCTGCGGAATGAGGGGATCCTCCTGGAGGAATCGCTTTTTCGGGAGCTTGGCGGGCTCTCGTCGGTGGCGATTGTCGATGCCTTAAACCAGCGGTTCAGCCGAAGCTTCTCGCCGGTGGCGCTGGCCGTTGCCAAGGATCGTGCCTATCTCCAGAGAATCAAGGAGGTCAAGCCCATCGGTGGGGTCGCCCGCATTCTCTGCCGGTACACCGGAGAGTTGCCCATCGGAATCGCCACCAACGAGTGTCGGGCGGTGACCTCTCTGACGCTCCGCTCCGCCGGGTTTGCCTCTCTGGTTCAGGCCGTGGTGACCTCCGACGATGTGGATCATGCCAAACCTGCACCCGATATTTTCCTGGAATGCGCGCGAAGGCTCGGAGTAGATCCTGCCCGGTGTCACGTCTTTGAGGATAGCGACTCCGGTCTCCAGGCGGCCCGGGGAGCGGGAATGTCTGTCTCGGACATCCGGCTGTTCCCGCCCGATGAGGCCCCGCAGGGGGATGATGGATGCCCTTGGGAGGAATAATCTCCGCTTCCGGGATGATCCCCGCTGGAGTGATCGGGACCGGACGGATCGCCTCGCTCCTGGAGGAGGATCCCCTGCGGGAAAAACCCTGTACCCACGCCGGGGCGCTGGTCGCGACTGGTCGATGCACCATCGTGGGTGGTGCCGATCACGACGAGGAACGGCGTCGCCTCTTTTCCCGGCGTTGGGGAGCCCCCGGTTTTTCCGATCCTCTGGAAATGATCCGCACCACGGCTCCGAAGATACTGGTGGTGGCCACCCATCCCGATTCTCACGAGCGGTACGTTGCCATGGCTGCCCGCGAGGGGGTTCCCGTGGTGGTCTGCGAGAAACCCCTGGCTCACACCATGGCCTCGGCCAGACGGATCGCCAGGATCGAGAAAAAGGGTGACCTGAAGATCCTGGTGAATCACGAGCGTCGCTTCTCCCGGGATTACGAACTGGTCAGGGATGCTCTGCGATCCCGTGCGCTGGGCTCTCTTCTGGGTATAACAGCGACGCTCTTCTTTGGAAAAAACCAGCCTCATCACCGCGTGCTGCACCACGACGGCACGCATCTGATCGACGCGATTCACTTCCTCACCGACGATACGCTTCGGGTTCGCCGGAGGGTTGGCGCCGTGCGGGGACGCCGGTCATCGGTCTTTGTTCATGGAGTACTCAAGAACGGGAAGCTCCCTGTGGTGATCGAGGTGGGGTCCGAACGGGATTATCTGCACCTGGAAATCAGGTTGAGTTTTTCCTCCGGGGAGATTCGCCTTGGAAACGGGATTTTTTCCTGGAGCAGAAGCGAAGTCAGCCCCCACTACAGTTCCTACCGGTCGCTTCAGGAGCTACCCCGGCTCGTTCCGGAGCCCACGGGGTACTTTCTGGGGATGATGAACGAGGCTGTTGCCCTGGCGGAGGGACGGCAGGAGCGCTCCCGCTCGACCGCAGCCGATGCCCTGGCGGCGCTCCGGGTCATTCACGAAGCCTCTCGTCGGGTATGAGACGATCCTCGTCCAGCCTGATCGACTCCATGCGGTTCTGAAGGTCCAGCATGCGGGCCGCCATCGCCAGGGTTTCCCGGGCCGGCTCGAAGGAAGGATCCAGGGCAAGGGCCTGTCGGTTAAGATAGATCGCCTCTTCCAGCTCTCCCACAGCAAAGTGTTGTAATGAATCAAGATAAAGGGTTCGTACCCGATCGCGCCGTTCCCCCCGGCCTCGATCCCCCAGGGAAAAGGCCGCCTGAATGCTGAAACGATCAAAGGCAGAAAGTTGGGTCGTCATGTCCAGGGTGTAGTTCACGGTGATCGTCATCTCCTGAACCTGGATGCTGCTTCCCATGGTGAGGCGCGGGTTCCCCCCCATGAGCAGAAATCCCGAACGGACCACGAAGAAATCGGTTACAGTCAGGGCGGCCCCTGCCGCATAGCTCCGATCGGGTGGAGGCAGGTCCGAGAAGGGCATGAGCGGGACGTGCACATCGGCAGCGAGAAGCAGGGGGCGCAGGGGAGCCCAGGCGATCCCCGTGGACCAGACCGTAGGAAGCGGTTCGTCCAGAACGGGAGGCCCCAGATTTTTGAGAGCCGTCCCCACGGAAAAATTCGGCTCCTGCGATGAATAGGGCTTGAGAAAGTGGAACCGCGTGAGAACTCCCACGTCGGTCATGATGCCCGCTGCCGATTGACCCGGTGCGATATGATCGGGGATATGGCGATAGGCGGCCTTTAGATTTGCCCCCAGGGAGATGCCGCTGAAATAGAAGCCCCTGAAAAAGTTGTACGAGACGTTTCCTGCCACGACGGTCTCGCTGTACCGGGCCGTGCCGAGCTGCGCCCCGTAGTCGTCGTAACTGGTGAAGGGCACGTGCAGATGTTTTGCTCCCAGGCCGTAGCCAAGGTTCTCGCGGCGGCTGGTGTATACGGCCCCCTCCATATTGGTATCGGCGATCAGGTTGTTGTGAAAGACCGCCGCCTCGGTCCTGTCCAGGCGGGAGCTCGCTGCCGGGTTTGCCTCGAGGAACGATGCGTCGCGGCTCACAGCAGTATAGGCTGTTCCCATCCCTTCCTGTTCTCCCCCCATGGGAATCATCAGGGTAGGAAAGACGGTGAGTCCCGTGTTCTGTACCGATTCGCCACCGATCTGCTCGTGGATGTCTCCGTACCAGTCGTGGAAGGAATCATCGGACACGCCGGCGGCGAAAGCCGGCGTTACCAGCATCATTGCTACCACGAGAAAGAGCAGAACTGTGGCAAATCGACGTTCCTGAGCCATTCTGATATACATTGTACCGCTCTCTGGCCGATTATTCTATATAGGGTATCGGTTTGCTTTCATAGAACCATAAGCCCGGGACGTGATAGAATTATTCGCAGGGGAGAATGAAAAAGTTGATTCCGCGCCGCCTTTCGGTGGTTCTTTTGCTACTACTTGTCTCGGTTTCTCTCCCCGCATCGGGGCGAAGGGAGGACCCCCTTCGCCGCGCCCGGGGGCTGGTGGCTGAGAACAGAATCAACGAGGCAATCCTTCTTCTGGAGCAGACCGTTCGGGACGATCCCGACCGCATCGTGGAAGCTGAAGCCCTCATGCGTGCAATCCGGGGAATCAGGGGGGAATACAACGTCCTCTTTGAGCTCCTGATCCAGAACCTGATCGAGAATCCCGATGACATCGCGAGAACGCTCGAAATAATCGACAGAATGGAGNAGCTCGACGAGTTTCCGAACGCCCGGGTGCTTCAACAGGTCGAGGACGCCAGGATTATCGCACAGCTTGCCTACGACCGGAATCTGGTAGATCAGGCGATGAATGAGGCGCGGGAGCTCCTTCTGGCGGGGCGTCACGGCGATGCCGCCAGAATCTANCTCTCCCTGGGCGAACTTCAGCGGGATCGCTTCGAGGGACGGGGATACAGCGATATCTTTGTCAACCAGGTCGACCGGGCTCTGGTTCGTCTTGATGAAGCCGGTGCAGACTTTCTGGAGATGATCGAACCCTACCTTGAGGTGTCGGAGCCTTTACGGGCAGCCGTCCTGGAGGGCCCGGTGCCGGTGGGGGCCGATTTTTTCAGCGAGTATCTTGTCCGGGGTTCAGAGCTCTACGAGGTCTTCGAACGAACGCAAACCCTCTCGCAGGATCTTCTGGTCCTGCGTTCTCAGGTTGCTCTGCAGTTCCCCGATGACCCCGTGGACTGGTATCTCAATTTTCAGGATATTTTCCTCCGGGGGCGCCCCGACCTCAGGAACCAGGAGGGACTCGTGGCGGTGGTGGCCCGGTTCTACGACCTTCCCCTGGCAGAGGTGGCGAGCAAGAGCCGGGATCAGGCCCTGGAAGCGCACCTGCGTGGTGACGAGTTTCTCGCGGGCAACGCCTTACCCCAGGCGATAGAGGCCTACGAAGTCGCGGCCGATGCCGCCCTGGCCTGGGAGCGGATCGAGGGGTTGCGCGTGGGGCTCTTCGAGCCAGACCTCCCGTCGCGGGAGATCGTTGAAACCCGTGGGGCCCGTGAGGCCGGCCCCGCTCTCACAGGGCGGATCAGGAAAGAGAGCTCCCGGAACAGGGCCGTCCTGGCAGAGACCCTTCGGGGCCTTCCTGCTGTGAGCGAAGAGGAACGGGGTCTGGCCGGGGAGCTCCGCTCCCGCAAGGAGCAGATCCAGGACGTTATCGAGGAACTGCGAGAACACCACCAGATCTGGCGCGAGCGGGCGGCGACGTTCCGGCAGTTCCCCGAGGAGCATCTCGCCGAGATTGATCTCGTCCCTCTGGATGACCTGCTNGCCGAGACAGGAGAACGTCTGGAAGGCTCGATCTCCCGAACCCGAGAACTGGCTGTGGCGATCTCGCTTCTCGAGACCGCAGAAGTACCTCTGGTGATTGCCCGTTCCCGGGAAGTGCTCTCAGAGACGGCTCTCTTGCTGGAGGGGGTAGAGGAACCCCTGGAGGATGATCACTTCCAGAGCGATGATCTTGCCCAGCCCGATGGTCTCGAGATGCCCTCCCGTGATCTGGTCCGTATCGCCCGGTANCCCGATGAGGCCGCCGAGCGGCTTGCTCTTCTCGAGGGGGTGGTTGCCAGGGCCGGAGAGGAAGTGGAGCGCGCGCGCCAGGGGCTGGAGGAGGATCGTGATTATGTGAGTTCGAGTCCGCCTGTGCAGGCAGAGCTGCTCCGTCTGGCTGCCCTTCAACAGGANCTGAACGAGTTGGCCCTGGTAGGTGCAGANAAATCAAGCGAGGCTGCCGGNTTAATCGCCGAGGCCCGGGTTCGGGAGGAGGAGGGTTTCACACGGATCGCCGACGCCAGGGCGGCAATCGCTGCGATGCGTATCGACGCGGCCCGGAGAAACTGGGAGGCCGCTCGGGACGCCTTCTTTGATTCCCTGGAGCTCCGCGAAGAAGAGACGCTCAGGGCCTCGGCGGATCGGGAAATCGCTGCGGTGGGCCAGGAGTTGCTGGAGCTCGAAAACGTTCTGGTGGTCCAGCGCGTACGGGAACTGTTGAACCGGGCCGAAAACCAGTACAATCAGGACGAGTATGTGGCCGCCCGGGACACGCTTTTGCAGGCGCAGCAAACCTGGGAGCAGACGAACATCGAGCCCAACAGTGAAATCGACCGGCTTCTGATTCTCGCCACGGCCGCCCTTAGCCTCGAAGAGGGGCGGGAACTCTCACCGTCNGACCCCCTGTTCCCCGTTCTGGGGAACTATCTCAGCCTTGCCCGGGAAGATTACAACCGGGGCGTTCTGCTCTTTCGTCAGGGGCGCGAGGACGAGGCGAACCGTCTNTTCGACCGGTCCATAGAGAATCTTCGAAACGTCCGGGATGTACGGCCTCTTAACTGGGATGCGCGTATCCTGGAACTCCGGATTGTGCAGCTNCGTGACGCCGACGAGTTCGAAAACATCTTTGCAACCCGCTACAACCAGGCACTGGCCCGGCTTGATCAGGCAGGTCCGCTGGAGGTTTACAGCGAGCTCGAGGCCCTCGCAGAGATAAATCCCGACTATCCAGGTCTCCAGACGCAGCTTCGACGACTGGAAATAGCCCTGAACCTTCGCCCCGATCCAGCTGACCAGCAACGGATAGCCCGGGCGCAGCAGCTCTATAACGAGGCCCGGCGTCTCTCCGGGGGCTCCCGGGACCAGGTGGTNGTGGCGGTCTCGCTCCTGGAGGATGCTGTCGGTCTGAATCCGGGAAACAGGGATGCCCGGTTTCTTCTGGACGAANTGAGGATTCGTCTGGGCGGACGCGCTACGGTCGCACTCTCCACCACGGACGAGCAGCAATATCGCCGGGCAGAAACGCTCTTTCAGCAGGGCCAGGTTGTGCAGGCCTTTTCCATCACGGAACGGCTCTTGTCTAACCCCGAGAACCAGGGGTACCCTCCTCTGGTCGACTTGCGCAGGAGGATAGGCTTACGCCTTGGAATATGAGACTCTCCCGAGCTGTAGCAGTCCTGTTCCTGCTGATCCTGGCCGGAGCGGGAGCGACACCGTTCTCTCTTTCGGCCCGGACCACACAGTATTTTGAGCCTCCCCGGACCCTGACCGGTGAAAACGCTCATTTTCCCCGCATTCTTGCAACAGACGAGAAAATACTCGTCTTTTATCAGCAGGTAGTTCNCCCGGACGGCCCCGATGAGGGTGGATCGGTTTATCTGTCTCTTGTCCATTCCCCGGATGGCCGGCAATGGGAGGAGCGGGAGCGACTGCTGGGGCCCTTCGCTTTCAGCGGAGCGGCCGTGCCCATGATCTATTCCGTCCTTGTCACGGGGGAACAGATCATCTACGCGGCGATCACGGCGTCGGCCGATGAGACTCTCATCTTCCGATCCCTCGATGGGGGAGAATCTTTTGATCAGGTCCTGAGCGTCTCCACGGACCGGACCAATGTGGCGCCCTCGCTGGCAGAGATGCAGGATGGATCGATAACCCTCTTCGCTAACCGGAACCTCGATGGGCGACAGCAGATCGTCTATCTCTCCTCCCGGGACGGTCTGGCCTGGAGCGATGCCCGCCCCCTGGACGGGGATCCATCTACGGGGCTCTCCTTCCTGCCAACCCACGGGGCCACGGGGGGNCGGGACTTTGTGGTGTATCAGGGGCTGAATATCTCCGAACGGAGCACGTACCAGTTGTACATGGCCGAGAGCTCCGACGGTGGCGAGACCTGGGTGTCCCGGGGAAGGATCACGACCTTCTTTGATACAGCCCAGACCGATAATCCCGATCTTTACGACAACCAGCGTCCCCACCTGGCGGTACATCCCGTCACGGCCGAATTATACCTTGCCTGGGAACGACGGTTTCAGACGGGCAACCCCCAGATATATCTTCAGACGTTTGATCAGGGCGGGGAGCCTACGGGATTTCTTGAAGAGGTAACGGGNCGTTTCGAGGCCGCCCGNTCGCCCCGCCTCGCCTTTGACGGGGAGGAGCCCGTTCTGGTCTGGTTCACCAGCCCCTCCGGGAACAGCCGGATCGTTTTGGGGAGGCCCGGCCGCTTTCGCTGGGAATCCGAGACGGTGAGTCCTGCCACGGGAGAGGCTTCTTTTGCTGAAGCGTTGCGCCACCAGGGACAGCTTCATCTGATCTGGCAGCGGAGAACCGGGGCCAGAGGAGCCGCCGTGGTGTACAGGGAACCCGATCAGCACGTGGATCCGCCGGGGTTGNTCGCGTCAAACTTCCGGGCCGGAGAGCGAAGCGCCCGATCATCCATCGCTGTAAACGTTCAGGACCCGCCCGACGCTTCGGGAATTCGGGGCTATTCCTGGGTCTGGTCCCGCGACCCTGACGCGGAGGTTCCCAGGGAAATCATGCAGCGTGTTCCCGACCGGACTATCCGTGCCACGGCCGATGAAGACGGGACCTGGTATCTGCGGGTGCGGGCAACCGATTTTGCCGGAAACTGGTCGGAACCGAGCCGGATAGACTATTTTCGCGACACCACCCCCCCCGGTCCGGTGGTATTTCCTCCGCCGGCGCTGGACGAAAAGGGGTATCTCACGGCGAACACCTTTGAAGTGGGTTGGCTCCCGCCTCCTGACGAGGAGTATCTGGGCGGGTACACCCTGCGCCTGGACTTTCTCTCTTCCGATCCCGGGGCGGCCCTGGAGGAGATACCATCGCTTCCTCTTCAGCCTCGGGTAACCACCAGTGTTCCCTCGCTTCGTCGGAGCAACGTTCCCGATGGATTATGGCTCCTCACAGTTGCGGCTGTTGATTCCGTGGGGAATGTCGGGCCTTCCCGGGCTCTCCCGCTGCGCACCAACAAGGCGATCCCCGCAACCCGTATTTTTGGAGCTACCCTGGAGCGGGATCGTCTGGGCCGTCCCGGTCTTGTTATCCTGGGAAGGGGGTTCCAGACCAACGGAACGATACGCCAAATCATTCTGGACCGCGACGGACGGCCTCCATACGACTATGAGTTCAATCTCTGGCAGGATGACTTCGTCGTCCGCGACGACAGAACGATTGAAGAGGTTCGTCTGGGTGATATAGCNGCTGGCGAGTATCGGCTGGGGCTGGTNCACGCCGAGCGGGGAATTACCTTTGCTGCCGATCCTCTGCGGTTTACTCCCCAGGGGATTATTCAGTTCGGAGATTTCCGNCCCCGCTTCAGGCCGGGTTTTGTTCANCANAAGACTTCCCGCTACTCCTGGACCTCGCAGGATGCAGTTTTCGCTGTCACGCTGCTCGCTGCAGTGCTTCTTGTGGTGATCTCGCTGGTCCGGCTCTGGTTCATCGGGCGGGAGATATCGCGACTCAACGGGGAAGCGCGCGCGCTCGTTGCAGGAAGAGCTGTGGATGATGTGATTTCAGTTTCGGAAAGGGCTCAGCACATGAAAGTTCAGGGAATCGGTTTGCGGATCAAGTTTGCCTTCTTTGTGGTACTCCTGGTGGCCAGTGTCGTTCTGGGAGTTTCTGTCTCCCTGAGCCGCACCGTCCGGGTCCGTCAGGAACGAATTCTCGTGGGGGGGCTCCAGGAACGGATCGAGCTACTCCTGGAGGGGCAGGTAACGGGAGCCCGGCCGGCGCTCCAGAACCCNCAGCTTAACCTGGATCAGCTGCAGAACCTGACCGAGCAGGGCGAGGCCATGGGAGAAGCGCTCTACGTGACGATCACGGGGCTGGATGATCTGGGAAACAGGGAGGTTATCTTTGCCACCAGCGATTCCCGGATCATCGCCGGTGAGCTGGTAGATACCGACTCCTACATCACCGGTGTTTCGAAGATAACCGACGAGATATCTTCTCTGGTAGAGGATATGGCGACCAGGTTAAACGAGGAGGCTCACCAGGAACTGGGCGATATCCCGGGAGAGCTGGAGGAGCTCTCCCGTCAGGCCCAGCAGATGATTCTTCGGGGAGCCAGTGAGGACGAGATCGCCCGGATAGACCAGGTTCGGAACGAACTCCTCCAGCGCGCCCGGGGAAGGCTGATCGATCTGGCGGGNCCCACACGAAGCTATCCTTCCTTCGACCCCGAAGCGATCAGCCACGACCAGACTACCTTTATCTTCTACCGGCCGGTTCTGGAGATCGTCCCCGGAGCGGACGCCTCGTTCAGGGATTACTATCGCGGCACGATCCGCGTGGCCGTGACTACCCAGCCGATTCTTGACGAGATGGCAGCGACCCAGCGGCAGCTGGTGCTCACGGCTCTGGTCGTGGCAGGGGTCGCTGTGGCTTTGGGGGTGCTGGGTGCCTACATCCTCGCCACGGTTATCGTTATTCCCATCACAAAGCTGGTGAGCCTGGTGGAGGTTATCGCCGAGACCGAGGACAAGGCCTCGCTGAAAGAGACCCGACTCTCCCTGAAGGCCCGGGACGAACTGAAGGTGCTGGCNGATTCCATAAATACCATGACCCAGGGACTGGTAAAAGCCGCCGAGGCAAACAAGGATCTTCTCTTCGGAAAGGAGACCCAGAAAGCCTTTATTCCCCTGANGAGCCTTTCAGACGATGTGAAATATTCCTACGGCGAGATGGATGTGGAGGGGGCGTACTTCTTTGGTTACTACGAGGGGGCCAAGGGTGTTTCGGGGGACTATTTCACGTACCAGAAACTGAACGATCGCTTCTACGCCATGATAAAGTGCGACGTGGCGGGAAAGGGTATTCCGGCGGCTTTGATCATGGTACAGGTTGCTACGGTATTCCAGAACTATTTTCGTGGCTGGACCGTGAAAAATCCGGGTCTTGACCTCTCCTCCATGGTGCTTCGCGTGAACGACGTCGTGGCGGCNCAGCAGTTCAAGGGCCGCTTCGCTGCTCTCACGGCGGGAATCCTCGATGTCAAAACGGGTGCCTTTTACACGGTTAACGCCGGTGATAACCAGCTTCACATCTACCGGGAAGAATCCCGGAAGGTGGAACAGATCACTATTCCTGGAGGTCCTGCCTCNGGCATGTTCAGNAGCGACGACATGCCCATCTCCTTTCCCCAGGAGATGAAGACCGTCGCTCCGGGAGACGTGCTGCTCCTCTTTACCGATGGTGTCGAAGAGGCGAAACGCCTCCTGCGGGATAAAAACTTTCAACCCATGGTTGTCACCCAAAAGATGATCGACGACAAACTGGTTCCCCAGGATCTGGGGCTGGGCCACGACGGTGAAGAGTTCACGATTCAGCGTATCCACGATATTATCGTTGCCGTTCAGACCCAGGGGAAATACCAGCTTGAGAAGGTCTTGAACCCCCGGGAAGGGGAGGTGCTGGAGTTCGACTACAGCGGCTGTGATCCCGGCGGCAGAGACCTCGCCCTGGCTGTTATCGCGGCGGAGAAGATCTTTCGTCTTTACCGTGACCCGGCAGCCGGTTCCCGCGATCGGGTGAAGGTGGATCGTCTGGTTGACAGGTTTCTGGAAAAACACTTCCTCCAGTACCGGGAGTATTTCGGTTATCCCGTGGAAGACCTCTCGNGGGAGGAACGCCCCTCCCCGGGTGGTGGCGATTCACCCGGCGGTGATCCCTATCGTACTTTCTCGCATCTCCGTGAGGATGAGCAGTACGACGACCTCACCATGCTCGTGGTGCGGCGCTCCTAAACTTCCTTTCCGGAAGTCGGCGCGATCTGGCGGGGCGGTTCGTCGGCACGGAGACCTTCGGCGTCTCCGGGATCAGGAGGGGGGCCGGAAGGCGGAACGGGGGATCAGAATACAGGCGTGTCNCGATCAGGGAAATGGGCCAGGGAAGAGCAGGCGGTGCAAGGACTGGTCAGCGCGGGGCGGCCCGCCGGATCTCGTGGTAGAGCAGCACCATCACGGGGTGAAGGATGCCTTCTTCAACGGCCTGGGCGAGATTGCCCGGGAGCTCTCCCTGTTTCATCGCCCTGGAGAGGGNGCGATAGGGCTTGCCGGTGATCTGCAACCGNAGAAGCTCCACCACCCGTGCCGTGTGATCGGGGTACTCCTCCCAGAGAAATCNGCTGTCTTCTCCGCCGATGACCGAGTCCATGGTTGGTTCTGCCCGCTCGAGCCTGCGCAGAACCTGCTCCAGGCGCTGAACAAAGGGGTGTTCCTGAAAGACGACGCCGTCTATCTTCGCCCGGAGCGAAAGCCTCCGCCGCGAGGCGCTCCGGGAGCGCTCAAAGTGGCGCCCCACGGCGAGAAAGGCCACCACTCCCGCCGCTGTGCTGCCCAGCAACTCGTCTACCAGGGGTATGGGCGTGTGAACAACCAGGGCCAGAAAGAAGAAGNCCACCAGAAAGACCCCCGAGGCAATAAGAAACCGGGGGATGAAACGTTTTTCGTTGATCCAGTCCCGAACATCTTCCTCTATCCTGCGATAGAGCTCGTTTCGGAGGTGGGTAAGCGCCTCTACCCGGGGTTCTGCCCCAAACAGNCCCTCCACGGGTGTGGAGGCCGTTACCTGAAGGAGTGCTCCCCGTGTAACAAAAGGATGAAGGAAGAGGGACGTGCCGTCGCACAAAGCGAGATGGTAGAGGGTTACCGGAGGAGCGAGGGTTCCCGTTTGCATTATACTGCAGGGTACGGNGAGAGTCCGGTGCTCGTCAAGAGGGCTTTNNTAATAGAAAAAATAAAACAAATTTTTTCACAAATTCCATTTTTATACACGGTGCTTCCCGNAGACCATCGGTCCGGGCTATCATAACGCCGTCCGAACAGAGTAGACTAGGCCGTCAGGAGGAAAGTTACCCATGCCCGTTTTACATATCACCACGAACCAGACAATTCCCGAGACAGACCGCCCGGGAGTGCTCACCGCTGCATCTACGACGGTATCGGAAATGCTCGGCAAGCCCGAGTCCTATGTCATGGTTCATCTTGAGGACTGTCAGGATCTGTCCTTTGGAGGAACCTCCGATCCCACGTGTATCATGCAACTCAAGAGCCTGGGTTTGCCCGAGGAGCAGACCGCCGATTTTTCCAGTCGGCTCTGTGATTTTGCCGATGTCCACCTGAATGTCGAGCCCGATCGCACCTACATCGAGTTTATNAACCCCCCGCGCCACATGTGGGGATACGACCGACACACCTTTCAGCGCTGAGAGCAGGCNCCGCAAAGCTTGCCGAAGCCCGACCGGTTCTGTGTCACCNATCTTTAATTTCCAGGAGAGAGCCCTGCCATGAGTGATTCCCCAAAGGATTCCACCGGGACGTNCCCCGCTTCCGCCGGCCCCAGCGATTCCGGTGTCGGCACCGATTTCATTCGCTCGATCATCAACGAAGATATCCGTACGGAATCGCTCCAGGGNGCGGTTCACACGCGATTCCCACCGGAGCCGAACGGATATCTGCATATCGGCCACGCCAAGTCGATTATTCTGAATTTCGGTATTGCCCAGGAGTATCGGGGGCTATGCAACCTCCGGTTTGACGATACCAACCCGGTNAAGGAAGACACCGAGTTTGTCGAGTCCATTATGGAGGACATCCGCTGGCTGGGTTTTGACTGGGAGGACCGGCTGTACTTCGCTTCGGATTANTTCGAGCAGCTGTATCAGTGGGCAGAGTGGCTTATCAGTCACGACAAGGCCTACGTGGACGAGCTCTCGGCNGAGGAGATCCGGCTGTACCGGGGTACGCCCACCGAGCCGGGGAGAAACAGCCCCTGGCGCGACCGGCCTCGGGACGAGAGCCTCGACATGTTCCGTCGCATGCGAAAGGGGGAGTTCCCCGATGGACACTGTATCGTTCGGGCCAGGATCGATATGGCTCACCCCAATATCAATATGCGGGATCCCGCTCTCTACCGGATTCGCCACATCCACCACCATCGCACGGGTGATGCCTGGTGTATCTACCCGACCTACGATTTTGCCCACGGTCAATCGGATGCTCTCGAGGGAATCACCCACTCGATCTGTACTCTGGAGTTCGAAAATCATCGCCCCCTCTACGATTGGCTCCTGGAGAACCTCCCGGTGCCTCACAGGCCCCGGCAAATCGAGTTTGCCCGCCTGAATCTGACCTGGACGGTCATGAGCAAGCGCAAGCTTCTCCGGCTCGTTCAGGAGGGGTTTGTCGATGGCTGGGACGATCCCCGGATGCCCACAATCTGCGGATTACGGCGGCGCGGATACACGCCCCGGGCTATCAAGGATTTCTGCGCTCGCATCGGCGTTTCCAAGACAAACAGCACCGTCGATCTGGCGCTTCTGGAGTTTTCCCTCCGGGAGGATCTNAATGCCCGGGCTCCCCGGTATATGGGTGTTGTTGACCCGGTAAAGCTGGTGATCACCAACTGGCCCCAGGGCAAAATCGACTATTTCGACGCTCCCACGAGCCCCGATGATCCCCAGGGCGGAACGCGGCAGATCCCCTTTTCGGGGGAGCTCTACGTGGAGCGGGAGGATTACATGGATGATCCTCCGCGCAAATGGTTCCGCCTGGGCCCGGGGAGGGAGGTCCGCCTGAAGTTCGCCTACTACGTGACCTGCCAGGAGGTCCTGTACGACGAAACGGGGTCTCTGGTGGAGATTCGCTGTACCTACGATCCCGAGAGCAGGGGGGGCGATACCCCCGANGGGCGGAAGGTGAAAGGGACGATTCACTGGGTCTCGGCAGCCCAGGCCGTTCCGGCGGAAATCCGTCTCTACGAGACCCTCTTTGATCGGGAAAACCCCGAAGAGGAAGAGGATTTTACCCAGGCCCTGAACCCCCGGTCGCTTCAGGTGCGTCAGGGGTTTGTAGAGCCCGCTCTGGCCAGTCTGGCGCCGGGCGAGTCGGTGCAGTTTCTCAGGATGGGATACTTTTGCCGGGACATCCGGGACATCCGGGACGGTCAGGGGGAACGGCCGGTCTTTAACAGGTCTGTTACCCTGAAAGATGCCTGGGCACGAATCATCCGCAATCAGCGGGAGAACGAATAAATCCAGCCGGGAGGGGGCCGTGGCCCCGGTCCCGGCGTCCGGGATCCAGGCTCCGCCAGATCAGGCCGGAAATCCGGCCAGATAGGGCAGGCGGCGGGCCGTTTCCCCTATCTCCTCTGCCCGGGAGAGGAGCACCGATGTAGAGTCCCAGCTCCCGGCGATGAAGGCGCTCCGGTAGGCGGGGTGCATGGAAAAGNGGAAGGTTCTGTTCCCGCTGCGGACCTCGCCGGCCGGAAGATCCAGCTCTACCTGTCTGGAAGGGTCTGCCTCGATCAGGCCCATCAATTCCGCCATGGCATCCTGCTCCAGGGCCACGGCGGGAACACCCAGGGCCGTACAGTTGCCGGCGAAGATCTCGGCGAAGGATTCTCCCAGGACCGCCCTGATTCCCGCGCGCATAAGCGCCTGTGGGGCGTGTTCCCGGGAAGAACCACAGCCGAAGTTCTTGTTGGNCAGGAGAATTTCGGCCCCCTGGTAGCGTTCCTCGTTGAAAGGGTGGGCCTTGGGGTTCCCTTNCTCGTCGTAACGCAGATCGTAGAACGCGTANTGACCCAGACCGTCGAAGGTGACAACCTTCATGAAACGGGCGGGGATGATCTGGTCCGTGTCGATATCGTTGCCCCGGACAACCACGGCACGTCCTGTGATGTGTTTGATCGCTTGTTTTATCTCGTTCATGGTTTTGCCTCCTCCCGTCAGGCCCTGGTCCCGGCCTGGGGCGCATAGTCCCGGACGTCCACAACTTCCCCTTCGATCGCCGCAGCAGCGACCATGGCAGGGCTCATCAGGAGGGTTCGCCCCGTGGGAGAGCCCTGACGACCCACAAAGTTTCTGTTCGAGCTCGATGCGGAGATCTCGCGTCCCTCGAGTTTGTCGGGGTTCATGGCAAGACACATGGAGCAACCCGCGCCGCGCCACTCGAAGCCGGCTTCCTCAAAGATTCGGTGGAGCCCCTCCCGTTCCGCCTGGATNGCCACCCGCTTTGAACCGGGCACCACCATGGCTCGCACGGATCGGGCTACGCGCCGCCCCTGAACCAGCCGGGCCGCCTCGCGGAGATCGCTGATCCGTCCGTTGGTGCAGCTGCCGATAAAAGCAACATCGATCTTCTTTCCCAGGATGGGGTCCCGTTCGGCGAAGCCCATGTGGCTCAGGGCCTTTTCGGCGATGTCCTGATCGTCCCGGGGGAGATCCTTCAGGGTGGGCATTCTGCCGTCGACGGGGATGGCCTGTCCCGGAGTTATCCCCCAGGTTACCATGGGTTTCAGCGAGGTCGCGTCCAGTTCGTAGACGTCGTCGTATTCTGCGTCATCTCCACTGGCGATCTGTCGCCAGTATTCGGTGGCTCGTTCGAAGGCCTCCCCCCGGGGGGCGTAGCGCCGGCCCCGAAGGTAGTCGAAGGTAGTCTCGTCGGGGTTGATGTACCCCACGCGGGCGCCCCCCTCGATACTCATGTTGCAGATCGTCATGCGCTCTTCCATGGAAAGTTGCCGGATCGCCTCGCCGTTGTACTCGTAGGCGTAGCCGATACCACCGTTGACCCCCAGGTCGGCGATGATGCGCAGGATGATGTCCTTCGCGTACACACCAGGCTGCAGAGAGCCGGTGACGTTAATTTTCCGAACCCTGGGTCTGCTCAGGGCCATGGTCTGGGTTGCAAGAACGTCCCGGATCTGGGAGGTGCCGATTCCGAAGGCGATCGCCCCGAAGGCTCCGTGGGTGGAGGTGTGGCTGTCTCCGCAGGCTATGGTCATCCCCGGCTGGGTAAGTCCCAGCTCGGGGCCGATGATATGCACGATCCCCTGATCGTCGGTGTGGAGACCAAAAAACTCGATGCCGTGGGTGCGGGTGTTCCGCTCCAGGGCCTGCATCATCTCCTCGGCGAGGCGGTCCTTGAAAGGGCGTTCCTGATTCGCCGTGGGAACGATGTGGTCCACCGTCGCGAAGGTTCTCTCGGGATGAAGCACCGACAACCCCCGTTCCTCCAGCATCTGGAACGCCTGGGGTGAGGTAACCTCGTGGATCAGGTGCAAACCGATGAAGATCTGATCCTGTCCAGACTCCAGGGTTCCCACCTTGTGCAGATCCCAGACGGTGTTAAAGAGATTCTTTTTTTGTTGCATCTTTTCTGTTCCTCCCGGCCCTAGGCCGTGTGCTGGTCACCCCGAACCATGAGGACCTTGCCGGTCCGCACCAGTTCAATGATCTCGTAGCTGTTGAGAACCCTCGTTACGTTATCGACCTCGTCGGATGACCCGGTGATCTCCAGGGTTATCACGGCTTCGCCGATATCGACGATATCGCACTGCAGTGCCCGGGCCAGCTGCAGAATTTCCGATCGCGCCGGAGTGGTGCAGGCTATTTTGATCAGCGCCAGCTCCCTCTGGATGATATCCTCGCCGGTCCGGTCCGAGGCGTGGACCACATCAATGAGCTTGTTCAGCTGTTTGAGAATCTGGTCCAGGGTTTTTTCGTCCCCCGATGCGACGATATTCATCATGGAATACTCGGGGTTGCTCGATGGTGAGACCACGAGGCTGTCGATGTTGTACCCCCGCCTGGCAAAGACCAGGGATATTCGGATCAGCGCCCCCGGACGGTTTGCCACGAGAACGCTGATCGTGTGCTTCCGTTCTCCCCTGGTGCGATCCAGTATTGTGTCGATCTGAGCAGTGTTGTTCTTCATCAGGTACTCCCCACAGGTTTGGCAAGTTTTTTCTTTGGTGCTTCCACGAGCATCTCCGAATAGCCCGCTCCGGCGGGGATCATCGGATATACGTTGTCTTCCTTGAGCACTTCAGCGTCGATCAGGCAGGGGCCGTCGTTGTAGGCCAGGGCAGCCGCAACGACCCGCTTTACATCGGCTCCGCGGCGTATGCGGTATCCCTTGACACCAAAACTCTCGGCGAGTTTCACGAAATCGGGGTTGCCCTTCATGTCCACTCCCGAGAGGCGGTTGTCGAAGAAAAGCTCCTGCCACTGGCGAACCATCCCGAGATAGGAGTTATTGATGATCACGATCTTCACGGGAAGCTTGTGGATCACCGCCGTTGCCAGTTCGGGCATGGTCATCTGGAACCCGCCGTCCCCCACAAAAGCGACGACCCGTGCCCGGGGATGCGCAAACTGGGCCCCGATCGCCGCAGGGAGGCCGAAGCCCATGGTGCCCGCGCCGCCGCTGGAGAGCCACTGGTAGCGCTGGCTGATGAGATAGTGCTGGGCCGCCCACATCTGGTGCTGCCCCACGTCGGTGGAGACGTAGGCCTGTCCCTCGGTCTGGCGGTATATCTCGTCGATCACGTGCTCTGCCCGAAGTTTCCCGCTCTTTTTGAACTTCAGGGGATATTCCCGACGCCATATTTCGATCTGGGCGAGCCAGTCGGCGGTGTCGCCCGGTTCCACCCTGGAGGCGATCTGCTCAACCACCGTGGCGGCGTCGCCCTCTATGGCCAGATCCATCTGAAGGGTCTTGTTGAACTCCGAAGAGTCGATATCGATGTGGATCTTCTCGGCGTCACGACAGAACTTTGAGGGGTCACCCACGATTCTGTCGTCCCAGCGGGACCCCACCGAGACGATCAGATCGCAGTGTTCCACGGCGCGGTTTGCGTAGGCCGTGCCGTGCATGCCCAGCATGCCCAGGGAGAGGGGGTGGGTTTCGGGGAACCCTCCCTTACCCAGGAGGGTGTTTACCACGGGGATCTGCATCTTCTCGGCCAGATAGATGAGTTCCTTTCCCGCTCCCGATATGATCGCGCCGTGACCAACCAGGAGAACGGGCCGCCGGGATCGTTCGATCATTCGCACGGCCTGTTCGATCTCGCTGGAGGATCCCTCGCCGGGGAGAGAGTAGCCCCGGATGGTGATATCTCCGCCGTATTCTGTCTCGCCCTGGTAGATCGCGCTGGAAACATCCTTGGGCATATCGATCAGGACCGGGCCGGGACGTCCGGTCTGGCAGATATAGAAGGCCTCTTTCATCACCTGGGGGATATCCTGCACGTCCTTGACGAGGTAGGAGTGCTTTACTACGGGGTAGGAGATGCCCGATACGTCGGCTTCCTGAAACGCATCGAGACCGAGGTTCCAGGTGGTCTGCTGTCCTGAGATGATCACCATGGGGACCGAATCCATCTGGGCCGTGAGAATGCCGGTGATCGTGTTGGTAGCTCCCGGCCCGGAGGTTACCAGGACAACGGCGGGTTTTCCCGTTGCCCGGGCGTACCCGTCGGCCATATGGGCTGCCCCTTGTTCGTGGCGGCTCAGGACAAACTTGACCGGTGAATCTACCAGAGCGTCGAAGATCGGGATTGCCGCTCCTCCGGGGTAGCCAAAAATGTACTCCACTCCGTGGTGGTGGATCATGTCCACGATGATTTGCGCACCGTTTTTCTGGTTCATTCCTTCCTCCTGCCTGTCTCTGGCGGCTTCTGAGGGTTTCACCGATGAGCCCTTTCGCCAACAGATGGTAATTGTTTTCCTTTTTATTCGGTNAAGTCAAGAGCTTGACAAAATTTTTGCTGAATTTTTTACGGATTTGGTGGTGTTTTGCTCGAATGTCCGTGTTTAATGGGTCTTTTTTTCATGATCCAAGGACATATTAGCGGTCACATAAAATTTTGGGGCGATTTTTTTTCCTTTTCCCATGGCAGCGCCGGGGGAATAATGGTAGTATTTCACCGACAGGTATAGACTGGTATCGATCGTACCAGGCCAGAAGGGCGGCGCCTGGCACGATCCCGGACCTCGCTGAGCCGCCGGAAAGGAACTATCCCGTGCATCACCTTCTGGGCGACGATGTCGCATTCATCAGAGCCGGGCTCGAGAGCTATTTTGATACCCGGGCGGCGCAGATGCTGCCCTTTCATCCCTGGGGTGAAGATCTGCGGTCCCGGTTTCGGGCCTTNTCCCTGGNGGGGAAGCTCCTGCGGGGCGCCCTGGTGCCCTTCACGTTCAGACTTTTTTCCCGGGAAGAACCCTTCTCTCCGGCCTGTCGTGATGCGGGGGTCGCTATGGAGCTTCTTCAGACCTTTCTTCTGGTCCACGACGATATTATGGACCAGGACAGAGTGCGCCGGGGAGGTCTGGCGGTGCACGCCCAATACGAGGAANACCTTTCCCGCCTGGACCCGNGGGGNAATCCTGCCGGGAACGGTCATTACGGGATAGCCCAGGGGATCTGTGCCGGTGATGTGGCGGCCTTTCTGGCGGTGCAGCTCGTCTCGGATCTGGATGCTCCGGCCCCGGTTCGGGCGGAGCTGGTCTCTNTGGTTTCCCGGGAGATCGTTGCTGTCGGGCTGGCCCAGATGCAGGATGTTCATCACTCGGCGGTTCCCCGGGCAGAGCCGGAAAAGATTCTGGAGGTATACACGGGCAAGACGGGGCGATACACCTTCAGTCTCCCCATGATGACCGGCGCCCGTCTCTCGGGGCAATCCGGTGAGGTGTTGCAGCTTCTCCGGCGGTTCGGTGAGAGNCAGGGGCGAATTTTCCAGATTCGGGACGATCAGCTCGGCATTTTNGGCGACCACCGGGTGATCGGCAAGCCCGTGGGGAGCGACATCCGGGAAAACAAGAAGACCCTCTTCCGGGAGGAGCTCTTTCAGCGGCTTCCCGGGGATGCTNCNGTACTCGGGTATTTCGGCTCAGANCGGATCGGGCCTGAAGAGCTNGAGGAGGTCCGCCAGGCCCTCCGNGAAACGGGTGTGATGGATGCCGTGGAGGAACAGGTTGCCCGGGACCGGGATGAGTCGTTGCAGATTATCGATGATCTTCCTCTTTCTTCGGGGGGGCGCGATGCTCTGGAAGGGCTNGTCTCCTATAATCTCACCCGGCTGCGGTAGTCGGTCCGGTGGTCTTCACCTTCACCCGGGCACGGCGNCCNCCCGGGCGGTCTGCNCAGNATCGGGCTCCCAGGGCGTGGCTCTGCGNCATATTGCCAGAAAATGGTGGTGGGCCCNGGGGTCNTCGGTGAGTTCNGGATGAAAGGTGAGGGCCAGGAGGTTTCCCTGGCGTACTGCCACGGCCTCGTTATCCAGAAAGGCAAGGACTTCGACCTGTTCATCCCGGGCTGTGATGCGGGGGGCCCGAATAAAGACGCCCGTCAGGGGAGGGGCGAAAGGGGNNGGGGTGTCGCATGGGGACTCCCCGCGCGGGTTCGCGCCTGCGGGCGGGTCAGGTTTTTTCAGCGGGCCTGTCNCTGCCGGTAAATCCGGCAGTGAACCCGGTTCTGCCAGGGGGCCCCAAAGAGGGGCCTCAAAGCTCTCGATCTGGCGGCCGTAGGCGTTTCTTTTNAGGGTTATATCCATGAGGCCGAGCCGGGGCTGGTCGCTCCCCTCGATCGTTCTGGCGAGCAGGATGGCTCCGGCACAGGTTCCAAGGATCGGGAGCCCCTCCAGCGCAGCAGCGCGCACCGCCTGGATGAGGCCAAACCGTTCCATGAGCATGCCGATGGTGGTGCTCTCACCCCCGGGGATGACGAGCCCCCCGATTCCCGCCAGGTCCCGGGGCTGGCGTACCGGCCTCGCCGTTGCTCCCAGGCGGNTGATCATCTCGNAGTGACGGTGGAAGCCCCCCTGGAGGGCCACCACGCCGAGAGGCGCTTCACCCGTGGGGGACACTGCGGGGGGGCACATCGCTTNTACCAACCCCGGTCGGCGATCCGGTCGGTCTCGGGCATGGTGGAGACGTTGATCCCCGTCATGGCTTCTCCCAGCGAGCGGGAGATCTCCACCAGTTTTCCTGGATCGTCGTAGCACGCTACGGCGTCGACGATGGCCCGGGCGCGACGTTCGGGGTTATCCGACTTGAAAACGCCCGACCCGACAAAGACCGCTTCTGCCCCCAGATGCACCATGAGTGCTGCGTCTGCGGGGGTTGCCACACCACCGGCCGAAAAGTTGGGTACCGGGAGTTTTCCCGTGCGGGCGACCTCCTGGACCAGATCGAAGGGGGCGCCCAGGTCTCTGGCCCGGGTCATAAGCTCATCGGGGGGGCAGTTCTGAAGCGTTCGAATATCGCTCAGGAGCGTTCGCAGGTGCCGCACCGCTTCAACCACGTCGCCCGTTCCGGCCTCGCCCTTGGTTCTGATCAGGGCTGCTCCCTCGCCGATCCTCCGCAGGGCTTCGCCCANGTTGCGACAGCCACACACAAAGGGAGCAGCGAAATCGTGCTTGTCCACGTGATAGGTGTCATCGGCCGGTGTCAGGACCTCGCTCTCGTCGATGAAGTCGATCCCCATGGCCTGAAGCATTTGAGCCTCGACGATATGCCCGATACGGCACTTGGCCATGACCGGGATTGAGACGGCTTTCTGGATCTCTTCGATCATNGCGGGATCGCTCATGCGGGCGACTCCGCCGTGGGCGCGGATATCGGCGGGGACGCGCTCCAGGGCCATTACTGCCTGGGCTCCGGCATCGGCTGCTATCTTTGCCTGGGTTGCGTCGGTGACGTCCATGATGACGCCTCCCTTGAGCATCTCTGCAAGACCACGTTTTGTGCGCCACGTTGAGGATTGGCGCTCTGACCAGGTTGTTTCTTTCATGTTCTCCATAGTTCCTTGGGAAATTCCTTGTGAAAAGGTATACGTCGCGCGTCCTCTCGTCAATATCATGACTAGTGTGCTAATCATGGCTGGTGTGTTACACTTTCCCTGTTATGTCTATCCCAGCCGATACTCCTGCCGATAGCCCCGTGGGGGGTCTGGCTCAAAACCTGGCCCGTGTGGAAGAGCGAATTCACTCGGCCTGTCTTCGGGCCGGGCGTTCCCGCGATTCTCTTCGCCTTATGGCGGTGAGCAAGCACCAACCTCCTGAGCTCCTGAAGGAGGCGGTCAGGTTGGGGCTCCGGCTCTTTGGCGAGAGCCGGGTCCAGGAGACGATGGCCCGTCACGAGGTGTTCCCAGCGTCGGCCGAGGTTCATCTCATCGGACACTTGCAACGGAACAAGGCCCGGGATGCAGCACGACTCTACCAGGCGGTTCAGTCCCTCGATGCGGTTCGTACTGTGGAGGCCCTGAGCGCCCGACTCCATGAGGAGGGCCGACAGATTTCGGCCTTTCTGGAAGTTAACACCTCGGGGGAGGAGGCAAAAGCGGGGGTCCGCAGCTACGATGAACTTCTGCAGGTTGCCCTGGCTGTGGAAGCCTCTTCTTCCCTGACCTTGCAGGGGCTCATGACGATCGCTCCCTATACGTCTCGGGAGGAGCCCCTGCGAAGAGCCTTCTCCCGCCTCCGGACCGACCGGGATCGTCTCGAGGGGGAGTTGGGGAGGTCGCTGCCCGAGCTCTCCATGGGGATGAGCGGTGACCTGGAATGGGCCATTCTGGAGGGATCAACTATCGTCCGGGTCGGGACGGCTCTCTTCGGGAGNCGTCTTCCCTGAGTTCTCGTCCGATGACAGCGATGAAGGGAGAGATGGGTGGGGAGTGAAGGATGAGCAAAGGGGTGGATCAGGGGATGAGGAGCCGCTGGTGACACAGAAGAGGGCCTCGCGCCGGTTCGGGATCCGGGTGATGCTGGTGTCGGTCCTTCTTGGCCTGGTCACGCCCTCCTCCCCGGTAGTTGCGGGAGTCTGGCCCTCTGTGNAAGGGGTTAGTTTCCCTTCGGGGCGGGGGCCTCTCCCGGGCAGTTTTCTCTTTCAGGAGAAACCTCTTTTACCGTATCATGCGGGCCGTCCGGAGCTTCTGGGCAGCGATGCCCCGCCCCGGCCCTACGAACCCGGGGAGTTCCCCGAGTGGGCCCATCATCTGAGAAGAGGGGAGATCGTGGCAATCGGCTCTTTTCCCCTGGCGGTGATCGTGAGTGGAATCGGGCTTCAGCTGGGACGGTTTGCGGTGAAGAGTCTCGAGGAAGGGCAGTTTTCCCGGGAATACGCTCCTTTTTTCTTCTCCAGCCGCAGCGGTTCCCAGTACAACCAGGATGAGCGGGTGGGGCTTCTCATCTCGGCCGGCATTATCAGCGTGGCCGTGGCTGTGGCGGATTATATTCTTGGACGACGTGAGGGCAGGGTCGCTGCCGAAAAAGGAGATGAGAACAACCGATGAGCACCGAAACCTTTCACTATCAGATCCCCGAGGAATTTCCCGGCGGGAAGCGGCTTGATCTGTTCCTCGTCGAGGAAGCGGCGCTGTGTCGCCGCAGTCAGCTGAAGCAGAGAATCCGGGATCTCCGCTGCAACGGGAGGGCTGCAAAACTCTCCACCCGGATCTTTCCGGGAGATACCGTGGAGGGGTCTCTGGAAGCGCCCCCTCTGCCTGGAGTCGTTCCTCAGCCCGTGGAATTCCCGCTTCTCCAGGAGGGGACTTCCTTCCTGCTGATCGACAAACCCCAGGGCCTTGTGGTTCATCCGGGAGCGGGGCACCCCGACGGCACAGTCGTCAACGGGCTTCTCTGGCGCTACCGTAATGACCCCTTTTTCCAGGCTCTGAAAAACAACCCCGATGATGAGAGCTGTGAGGACAATTCCGAAGAGACCGATCAGGAGATCAACCTCAGGCCCGGTATCGTCCATCGTCTGGACAAGGATACCAGCGGAGTCATGATCATCGCCAAGACCCTGGAAACACACCAGTATCTGGTGGACCAGTTTATGGCAGGGAGCGTGAAGAAGCTCTACCTTGCCATAACCCGGGGTGCGATCCGCCAGAACCAGGGGGTGATAGATTCACCCCTGGGACGTGATCCCAATCACCGGCGTCGCTTTGCTGTTACTCCCGGGTCGGGGAAACCTGCGCACACGGCCTTTCAGGTTCTCCGGCGGTTTCCCCAGCACACCCTGGTGCTGCTGAAGCCCTCCACGGGCCGCACGCATCAGCTTCGGGTTCACCTGGCCTCTCTGGGAACTCCCATCCTGGGCGATCCCCTCTACGCACGGCCCGACAGGCTTCTTCCCCAGGCTACCCTGATGCTCCACGCGCGCCTCCTGGAACTCTCCCCCGAGCCCGGTCAGGATCGACAGAGCTGGATCGCCCCCGTTCCCGAGCGCTTTCGCGAGGTATTGAGGGTTCTTTCAGGAAGGTCGGGAAAACCCGCCTGATCAGGCGGGTTCGCAGTGATCCCGGTAATAGGGGCTCAGGTGCTGCTCTGCCCGGATCGTCGAGGGAGGTCCCACAGCGGGAAGAAGAATCATCTCCCGCTCTGCCCGGGGGATGGTGAAGATCATATCCTTCATGGTGGCCACCAGGAGTTCCTCGTTATAGGAGGAGGGCGTCTCGCCCAGAGTTCCTGCGTGGACGATCGTTCCCGTGAAGAGCAGCTCGCCCAGGCGGTACATGTAGGAACTGGTCGAGTGGGGGAGTACGGGCAGGGCCTGCAGGCGGAGGCCACCGATCTCGAGGGTATTTACCTCCTCGGGAACCAGGTGTTCGCAGGTGATGCCAAACATATCGTTCGTTCCGGCCACCAGCTGGTAGGAGTATATCCGGCAGAGCGTGCGCAGGGCATGCCGCATATAAGCTTCGGGATGGGTGACCAGGACCCACCGAACAGTCAGGTTATGCTGGAGTAACAGCGAGTAGAGTTCGTTGTCCAGATGAACCGGGTCCAGAAGGATTGCCTCGGAGGAATCCCGTCCCGCCACAACGTAGCAGTTGGTCCGGCTGATAGGGCTGAAGTAGGGAATAACCCGCAGCCCGGGGGCTGACTCTTTCTCATCGCGGGAGCCCCTGCCGGGCTCTGCGCTGGTGATTTTTGAGAGGTTTGAGTGATCGGGGGTGCTCAAAAACAGGCCTCCTCGTGGTTGGAAAACTTGAAGGATACCTCCTGGCGTTCCGAGAACTGGAAGAGAGCGTCCTTGAGGTCNCAGTTGGCGAACCGCACATCCCGGAGGCGGGCGTTAATAAAGCGGCTCCGGCGGAGCGAGCAATCGCTGAAATCCGTCTCTCTGGCGGCAATCGCGTTGAAGTTGCACATGTCGGCCGTTGCACCCGTGAAGGTGCACCGGGTAAGGCGACTCCCGGCGAAGACGGAATCCATGAGGTGGCTCATGTCAAAATGACAGTNCTCNAAGACGGCGAAATCGGCGAAGACGCAGTCCCAGGTGGTGTCACGAAAATCACAATTCCGGAAGGTCGCCCCCGAGAAGGCTACCCAGCGCAGGTGTCTTCCCCGCAGATCCAGATCACTGAAGGATGATCCGCGTCCGTCGAGATGCTCCATCACCGAGGGGNNCTCGCCGATGATCCCGGGCAGCGTCTCCTGATCTACCTTTTGCTCAAACACCCCGCCAGTGTACGAAGAGGAGGGTAACTTGCACAACCGGTGAGGGCGCGCTACAATCGGAGCGATGGCGAAATGTTTCCGTTGCAACGCTGATTTTCCCCCCGATATTCCCCTCACNCGCAGTGAAGAATGCCCCCGTTGCTTCCAGCCCCTGCGATGTTGCCGGAACTGCGGATTCTACAGCCCCGGCTCTCACTGGGATTGCCGGGANACGGTCTCCGAGCAGGTTCTGGACAAGGANCGGGCGAACTTTTGCGATTTCTTCCGTCTCAACACCAGGGGAGGCGGAGGCAGGGAAACCGGAAGGGGCTCTGTCGGGAGATCTTCCCCCGACGGGAAGGAAACTCCCCCGGCACGGAAAGCCTTCGATGATCTCTTCTCATGAGCCGGGGGCTCCCGAGCGGGGAGNCTCTACCCAAGGTCCGTCTGCTCCCTTGAACTGCCCGGGTCGCGTGGTGGTTCTGTCCGGGGAGCTCCTGCAAGACAGGGGGGCTCAGGGATATTCTTTTCAGGTGGTCTCTCGCGATGGTTCTCTTTCTTGATTCCGGTGTGGGCGGGCTTGTCTATCTGGAGGAGTTCCAGAAGCGACGCCCCGACGTCCCCTGCCACTATGTGGCCGATACTGCCTTCTTCCCCTACGGNACACGCCCCCCCGAAGAGGTGCGGGACCGGCTCGTTGCTCTCGTGGGAGCAATCCTGAACCGCGGGCTCTCGCCCGAGGTGATCGTCGTCGCCTGCAATACCGCCTCGGTGGTGGCCCTGGGGGCTCTCCGCAGGACCTGGTCCATCCCCTTCGTGGGGGTTGTGCCCGCTGTGAAGCCCGCTGCGGCCAGGACGCGTACCGGTCATCTGGCCCTCCTGGCAACGGTGCAAACCACCCGGGATCCCTATACCGACGACCTGGTGAAGACCTTCGCCCGGTATTGCCGGGTTTCGCGTCTGGGGCTGCCCCGGCTGGTACAGGCTGCCGAGGAGTCCTTCTGCTCCAGGGAGACGAAGGTTTCCCGGGTTATTCGGGAGGAGGTCCTCCCCGTACTCGACGAGGATGTAGATACGGTTGTCCTGGCCTGCACCCATTTTGTGCGCTATCGCCATCTCTTTTCGCACATTCTGGGGCCATCGGTAACGGTGGTTGATTCCCTGGAGGGGGTTGTCCAGCGAACCCTTGCGATCTATCCCCGGGAACAGCTCCGGGCCCGGGAACCGCATCCGGGGGACGAGGATGTCCCTCGTAACCAGTCCCTGCTCTTCCATACGGGGCCACTTTCGCCTGGCCAATCCTGTCTCGCCGAGAGGTATCAGATGCAGACCCTCGTTCTTCTTTCCGAAGTTGGGCCCGANCCCGAAACAAGTCCCGAAGATGATCCTGCAGCTCTTCGCGAAACTGAAGGAGAGGTTCTCTCGNCGTGAGTCTTTCAGCCGTTATCATGTGGGGGGCAAACAATATTTANAGCCTCAGGACACCGGGTGGGGAGATTCGCGAGAACGTTCGAATCAAGGGGAAAATTCTGCCTGGCACCGATCCTTCCGAAGCAAACCCCCTGGCCCCGGGCGACCTGGTGACGCTGGTCGAGGAAGAAGGAGGCGTGCGAATTCTGGAGCGCCAGGAACGNCGCAACGTGGTGCACCGCTGGAACCGGAAGCGCCGGAAGATGCAGGCCATCGCAGCCAACGTGGATACGGTCTTTGTGGTGGCGGCGCCCGAGGATCCTCCCTACCGTCCCAATTTTGTGGACCGCGTTCTGGTGATGGCCGAGCTGGCGGGGATCCCCGCTGCGGTGATTCTGAACAAGGNCGACAAGGAGACTCCCCCCGAGGTGGCGCACCACCTGGCGATCCTGAAAGGACTGGGGTATCCCCTGTATCGCACCATCGCTGGCGATGCCGCCCGGCGGCTCCAGCGCGAGGAGGACNTGCCCTCGNTCAGGCGGGATACCGCGGGAACTGTGAGTGTGCTCGTGGGCCGTTCGGGGGTTGGTAAATCGTCTCTGGTGAACAGTCTCATCCCCGAGGCAAAGCTCACCACAGGAGATACGTCCACCAAGTATCAGCGGGGGCGTCATACCACAACCCTGGCAAAGCAGGTGATCTCTCTGGACCCCCNCGCTGGCGGGGCCATGTACATTGACACTCCCGGGGTCCGGGAGTTTGATCTCCTGGGCTACGACTGTAACGAGATCGCTGCGGGATACCGGGAATTTCTCCCGTTCCTGCCGCACTGTCGCATGCCCGGGTGTACCCATCTCCACGAGCCGGACTGTTCCGTCCTGGCAGCCCTGGCAGAGGGGGCGATCACCCGGGAGCGCTACGAGTCCTACCAGCGTCTGGCTCTCAATATACTGGAGGAACGACATTGATTGCCCTGCGTGCCCTGGAGTTCGACAGAATTCGTCCGGCCCTGGCAGCCCTGACGGTAACCGAAGAGGGACGCCGTGCCATGCTGTCCCTGGAGCCCGAGGAGGATGCCGGGCAGCTGGATCTCCTGGCGCAGGAGGTTGCGTCGATTCTCCAGGCCCTGGAATCNGGAATTTCCCCTCCCGGGGGTGATGTCCCCCCCCTGCAGGAGATTTTCTCGCTCCTTTCNCGGCGCGGGACGCTNCTCGAGCTGGATCATCTCGTAGCGCTCCGTCATCTTTTGGAAGCAGCCCGGGATTTTTTCAGATTTTTTCGCTCCGGCGAGGAGGAGGGNTATCTGCAGGGAGGACGCTCGGCGCGTCTNCAGGGGGCGCGGGGGCTCCAGACAACGCTTCGCTCCCTNCTCACCGGCCAGGGAGAGTTNCGGGAAGAGGCCGTCCCCGAGATTGTGTCGCTGCGGCGTCAGATCACGGGCATTCACCAGGAGCTGCAGCGAAGTTCCGATGCGATTCTCCGGTCATCCCGGGATATCTATCGGGAGGATCGGGCAACCCTGCGCGATGGCCGAACGGTGCTCCCCCTGATCTCGGATTTTCGGGGTCGCGTGGAGGGGATCATCCACGAAGCATCGGGGAGTGGCGAGACACTGTTCGTGGAGCCTCCCGAGCTGATTGACCTCAACAACCGTCTCGTGCGGACTCATAACGATATTCTTCGCGAGGTTCGTCGCGTTCTCCGGGATATCACCGACGAGGCGCGGTCCTGCCTGGGAGAGTTGCAGGAACTCTCCGTCCAGATCGTGGCTGCCGACTGTCTCCTGGCGCGGGCCCGCTACGGTCTTTCGGTGGAGGGGCGTGTGGTACCCCGGGGGGATCGTCTTCACCTGATCCAGGCTCGTCACCCGCTGCTGGGACGGGCCTGCGTCCCTCTGGATATCACCTTCGATCCTTCTACGCGTCTCATGGTCCTGAGCGGTCCCAACACGGGGGGCAAGACGGTTTTTCTCAAGACCCTGGGGCTGCTTGCCCTCATGAACCATTGCGGTGTGCCGATTCCCGCCGCCGAGGGAAGTTTTCTCCCCTTCTTCCGGTGGATCGGGGTTGATATCGGCGATGAGCAATCTCTTGACGAGGCGCTCTCCACCTTCTCGGCGCACCTCCGTGCGCTGGGGGAGATCACGCGCCGGGCCGATGAACACAGTTTGATTCTGCTCGACGAGCTCGGATCGGGAACGGACCCCGAAGAGGGGGCGGCCCTCTCCATGGCCATTGTAGACCATCTGGTAGAGCGGGGCAGTACTGTCCTGGTTACGACGCATCAGACGGTTTTGAAACATTACGGCTATACGCGTCCGGGAGCGGTGAACGCTTCCATGGCCTTCGACGAGGGATCTCATCGGCCCACCTACCGGGTGATTCCCGGCCGTCCGGGAGGGAGTCACGCCATCGACGCGGCCCGGGAGCAGGGGCTTCTCCCGGAGATTGTCGAAAAGGCCCGGGCCTATCACGGGGCGCACCACGAGAGCGTCACCGGAATCATCCAGCGTCTGACCCGGGAAGAGGAGCGTCTGAACGACGATCGCCAGGCCCTGGCCCGGCTTAAGGAAGAGCTTTCTCTGGAGCGNGACCNGGCTGCGCAGGCCCGAGAGCGTTATCAGGAAAAGGAACGGCTTCTCCGGGAAGAGGGGCTTCGGGAAATAACCCAGGCTCTGGGTGAGGCTCGCCGCCGGGTGGAGGCGGAGATTCGTGCCGTACGGGAAGCGGGGGGGGAACTGGAAAAGGACCGGATTCACCGTGCCCGGGAAGCGCTGGCAGAGATGACCCGACTGCGGAACGAGACGGCCCAGGAGCTGAAGNCCTCTTCTTCCAGCGAGGGCNCTCCTGACTCCGGGGCGAAGCGTCATTCCGGGAGGGGCGCAATCGAACCCGGCGCCGCGGTCCGGCACCGGGGTACAGGCCGCACCGGGGAAGTTCTTCGGCTCCGGAACGATCGCGCCGAGGTGCAATTNGGGGCGATTCGCATGACCGTGGCCCTGAAAGAGCTGGAGCGCGAGTCTTCGACGGGAGAAAAAAANGATCTCCGGCCTGTAATCTCGGCAGGATCATCCCGGCCTGTTCCCCCGCCGGCTCTGGAACTTGACCTTCGGGGGTATCGCCTCGCGGCCGCTCTGGAAGAGCTGGAGCGATCGGTCGATGCCGCAGTGATGCACGGCGTCCCCCTTCTCTCGATCATCCACGGCACAGGAACGGGTGCTCTCCAGAAGGGTGTCCAGGATTACCTGGGCGAGCGCCGGGAGGTCCGGAGTTTCCGTTTTGCCCTTCCCGAGGATGGAGGATTTGGGAAAACGGTGGTTGAGTTTCTCAAGGGCTCCGGAGTAGGATGAGGCCGTGAAAAAAAGAGCAGCTTCCCCCTGTGACCGTCCAGACCAGCCTTTCTCGTCCCCGGGAGGCAGCGTGATCCACGGCCCTTTCTCCTTCTTCCGGTCGTTTTTGTCCTTCGGGGCATCTTTGTCCTTCGGGGCGTCGCTGTCCCGGCTTCGGGGACTGTTCCTCCTTGCCACGGTGCTGCCCCTGGTAATGTCCTGTCTCGCTGTGGAGACGGAGCTGGATCTCCGGCAGAGCGATGATCTGGGCCTTACCCTTCGGTACCGCATCAATCCCGCTGTATGGGATTTGGGAGTGTTCGATCCCGACTCGCCCGAGCGGGCGATTCCCCTTTCTCGTCGGGACGTGGAGGAGACGGCTCTCCTCTATCCCGATGTTCGGGTGACTCATTATTCGATCGAGCGCAGCGCCCGGTCTGTCCTGGTAGAGGTCCGGTACCGGGCTGGCTCTACCCGCAGTCTCCAGGGTCTCTGGGGTACTGCCGGGGGAGCCCCGCTGGAGTTCCTCCCTTCCGACTCTGGTGACTCATCCCATGGCGGTGTCCGGATACCCCTCGCCACGGGGCCCGCAGAGATGGATCCCGAGCAGCAGGCTCTCCTGAAAGGTCTCTTTGCAGACCAGGTGGCCCGGGTGACGGTTCGTGCTCCGGCAGATATTTCCCGGAGCAGGGTCCCCTCTTTTTCCGATGACTCGCTGGAGCACTCCACCCGGGGGGCGGTTTTTTCCCTCGCCGTGGCAATGCATAGTCTGGTGACCCATCCCGAGACGGGGCGCCTCGAGCTGGCGTGGTGACAATCCCGGAATGCGTCAGAAGGTCGGGCCGGGATATCATCGGGTAGCGAGAAGAAAAGAGGGCCGGGCCGATAGCAGTACCAGGAAGATAGCAGTCCTGGAAGGACAAGCAAAAAGGATTAACCAGGAGGTGATGGAAGGATGAGCTTTCGCGACCATCGGGTTCGCCTGTTCGAGAAAAAACTGAAAGTCATGTTCGACCGGATCGATCTGGAACTGGAAGAGGAGTGGGGTGAGACCTATCCCCTGCACCCGGCCAGACCAGCCTCGGGGACCTACGGCAACCCCCAGGACGAGGGGCTCTTCAGTCTGGGCGCATCCTTCTCGGCAGGTTACGGCAGTGATCACGGCCGGGGGTACGTGATGGAGGTCCGCCTTGCAACACTCGCCCAGGTTCCCCATAATGAGGTAGAGAAGATCAGGGAATACGTTGTGACTCGCGTGAAGGAGATCCTTCCCGAACTCTTCGGAGACCGTACCCTGGAGGTGGTCCGCGATGGCGATCTCTTTAAAATCGTTGGAGATTTATCTATATCGTGAACATAACACTTGCTAAATGGACTTTATCAATTGTACAATGATCACAAATCAGGAACAGCACGTTTAATGTAAAGGGAGATACATGGAAACTCAGTTACAGGACATCATTGCAAAGATCCACGATGAAGGTGTGAAAGGCGCGGAGGAGCGGGCGCACTCGATCATTGAGCACGCTGAGAAACAGGCCCAGGCCCATCTCAAGAAGGCCAAAGCCGAGGCAGCGCAAATTATCAAGGACGCTGAGCAGGAAACCTCCCGGATGCAGAGCGCCGGAGAAGCGGCTTTGCAGCAGGCTGGTCGGGACCTTCTTCTCTCGGTACAGAAAGAGCTTGCAGCGCTCTTCGAGAAGGTCGTGAAGGAGACCNTGGCCGAAACGCTCTCCCCGGAAGNCGTGGNGCCTGTGATCGCTTCCCTGGTAGAAAAATGGCACGACGCAGANACGGATGATCTGGCTGTGCTTGTTCCTGAGGCAGACCGGGACAACNTGGAGAAGGCCCTGCGCGCCCGTTTGGGCAAGGCCCTGCAGAAGGGTGTCGAGATCAAACCCAGCCGCGCAATAACCGCCGGGTTTCGGATCGGTGCAAAGGATGGCGCAGCTTTTTACGATGTGACCGATGGAACCCTCACGGATCTTCTGGCGGCCTATCTGAACCCGCGTCTGACCGAGCTCATGCGCACAGCCGGCGCGTAAGGGGACAAGAGCGGTGAATCGTTATTACTACACCGTCGCATCACTCCCAGCGGTGCGGTTTGAAGAGGCACCGTTTCTCTCGGAAGAGGAATTCCTGGAGATGTGCCGGATTGAGGCTTCGCCGGAAGATCTGGAGTATATCGCCTCGGCCCGGATATTGCCCGATTCCCTGGACACACCAGCCGAGGGAGCTCTCGGGCGGTGGAACCGAATTGTTCGGGAGTTCCGCTGTTACGCTGCGCAGATCCGCGCACAAAACCTCGGCTGGGAGGCTGATCGTCTCCCCCGGCCCGAAGGAATCGATGCATCCATGCAGGAGCGCCTCCGATCGATCCTGAACGAGGACACTCCGCTGAAAATGGAACATGCCCTGATGCGATGGCTCTGGCAAGTGGCCGAAGATCTGGAAAGCGGGCATCATTTCGACAGGGAACAGCTGGTTGTATACAACCTGAAACTGCAGCTTGCCGCCCGGCGTGCCCGCCTGGCTGACAGCTCTCGGGGTGGCGAGGAATACGACCGCCAGTACGAGACTGTTGCACACTCACTCATGGAGATAGCCACATGACAACAGGAAAAGTAGTCGCCATCAACGGAAACATGGTGAGCGTTGTCGTTGAGGGCGATGTATCGCTGAACGAAGTAGGATATATCGTCGTCGATGACAAGCGTCTCAAGGCAGAGGTGATCCGGATTCGGGGAAGCCAGGCAGAGCTTCAGGTCTTCGAAGTGACCAAGGGGGTCGCCGTAGGGGACTCCGTGGAGTTCACCCAGGAACTCCTGGCCGTCGAACTCGGGCCGGGGTTGCTCACGACAATCGTCGACGGTCTCCAGAACCCCTTGCCCGAACTTGCAGAGCAGTCGGGCTTCTTCCTGGAGCGGGGGCTCTACCTGCAGGCCTTGCCGCGCGACAAGAAATGGAGTTTTACCCCCACGGCAAAACCGGGTGATACCGTCCTGCGGGGCGATCAGCTTGGTCATGTCCCCGAGGGGATCTTCGAGCACTGGATCATGGTTCCCCTGGGAATGTTCGACACCTACACCGTGGAGTCGATCGTCGAGGCGGGAGATTACACCGTCGATCAGACCGTTGCCACGCTCAAGGATAGCAAGGGTGCCATCCACGAGGTCTCCATGGTCTTCGAGTGGCCCGTAAAGCGCGCCATCGACGCCTANGCCGAGCGGTTGCGCCCGGAAGACCCCATGGTAACCACCCTGCGGATCGTCGATACCTTTCTGCCCGTGGCCCGTGGTGGAACCTATTGTATTCCCGGTCCCTTCGGAGCAGGGAAGACCGTGCTTCAGCAGATAACCAGCCGTCACGCCGAAGTGGACGTGGTTATCATCGCGGCNTGCGGTGAGCGGGCCGGTGAGGTCGTGGAGACCCTGCGGGAGTTTCCCGAGCTGACGGACCCCCGTACGGGGAAATCGCTTATGGAACGGACCGTTATCATCTGTAACACCAGTTCCATGCCCGTAGCGGCCCGGGAAGCCTCGGTCTACACCGCGGTAACTATCGCCGAGTACTACCGCCAGATGGGTCTGAACGTGTTGCTCCTGGCCGATTCCACCAGTCGCTGGGCCCAGGCCATGCGGGAGATGTCGGGTCGTCTNGAGGAGATTCCCGGTGAGGAGGCTTTNCCCGCCTATCTCGAGTCGGTTATCGCCGCNTTCTACGAACGCGCCGGGTTGGTGCGGCTCAAGAACGGTGCCACCGGCTCTGTTACCATCGGAGGAACCGTAAGCCCCGCCGGTGGTAACTTCGAAGAACCCGTTACCCAGGCGACCCTGAAGGTGGTGGGAGCTTTCCACGGACTCTCCCGGGCCCGTTCGGACGCCCGAAAGTACCCCGCCATCGACCCGCTGGACAGCTGGAGCAAGTATCGGGGAACGGTCGATCCAGGCATGACCGAGTACGCCCGGAGCATCCTCTTCCGGGGCGACGAGGTGGGGCAGATGATGAAGGTCGTCGGGGAGGAAGGTACCGCCGTGGATGACTACATCCTCTTCCTGAAGGGCGACTTCCTCGATGCAGTCTATCTGCAGCAGAACGCCTTCGATCCCGTAGACTCCTCGGTGAGCACCGAGCGACAGCGCCATATCTTCGATCTGGTCTTCCACATCATCGGGAGCAAGATCGTTATCGAGAGCAAGGACGAGGCCAGGGACTTCTTTTACAAGTTGCGACAGAAGTTTATCGACTACAACAGCGCCGAGTGGCAGTCCCAGGCCTTCAAGGACCTGGAACAGGAAATGAGGGATCTTCTCTCCACCGTTTCCTCGGAACTTGACTCCAAGGCGCAGGAAGTGTACCGGAACCGGGGGGAATATGCGTAAAGTATACAGCAGGATTGAATCGATCGTTGGAAACGTCATCTCCGTAAAGGCCGAGGGTGTGCGCTACGGTGAGCTCGCGCTGGTCTCCTCCCGCTACGGAGAGTCCCTGGCCGAAGTTATCCGGATGCGGGGTGACGAGGTGAGTCTCCAGGTCTACGCGGGGGGGCGCGGTATCTCCACGGGTGACGAGGTTCGTTTCACGGGTAACCCCATGCGGGTCTCCTTCTCGGACAACCTGCTGGGTCGTGTCTTCAACGGTTCCGGTCAGCCCCGGGACAACGGACCCGACCTCAACGAGGGACTGATCGAGATCGGGGGGCCCTCGGTGAACCCGGCAAAACGAATCATCCCCAGGAACATGATCCGGACGGGAATCCCCATGATTGATCTCTTCAATACCCTTGTGGAGAGCCAGAAACTGCCGATTTTCAGCGTCTCCGGTGAGCCCTACAACCCGCTCCTGGCGCGGATCGCCATGCAGGCCGAGGTAGACGTTATCATCCTGGGGGGGATCGGCCTCAAGTACGACGACTACCTCTTTTTCAGGGATACCCTGGAGGAGGGCGGTGCGCTCTCCAGAACGATCTTCTTTGTTCATACCGCCAGTGACCCCATCGTCGAGGCGCTCCTTGTTCCCGACGTGAGCCTCGCCGTGGCGGAAAAGTTCGCCCTCAAGGGCAAGCGGGTTCTGGTCCTCCTCACGGATATGACCAACTTCGCCGACGCCATGAAAGAGATCGCCATCACCCAGGAACAGGTTCCCTCGAACCGGGGCTACCCGGGAGACCTCTACAGCCAGCTCGCAGCGCGCTATGAGAAAGCTGTAGACTTTGAGGGAGCCGGTTCGATCACCATTCTGGGGGTTACCTCCATGCCCGGTGACGACGTAACGCATCCTGTCCCGGACAACACCGGTTATATCACCGAGGGTCAGTACTATCTCCGGAACGGCCGGATCGAACCCTTCGGGTCCCTCTCCCGGCTCAAGCAGCTGGTAAACGACAAGACCCGGGACGATCACCGGGCGCTCATGGACGGTATGATCAAGCTCTACGCGAACTACAAGGAGAGCCAGGAGAAGAAATCCATGGGGTTCCATATGTCTTCCTGGGATGACAAGCTCCTGAAGTTCGGTGATATCTTCGAGCGCACCATGATGGACCTCTCGGTGAACATCCCCCTGGAAGAGGCTCTGGACCGTGGATGGGACATCCTGGCCCAGTGTTTTGAACCCCAGGAAACAGGGTTGAAGACAGAGCTGATCAAGAAGTTCTGGCCGGCTGACGCTGCCGGATCGACCCGGGAGGCGACAGCCTGATGGTCAAGCTGACCAAGAACGAACTGAAAAAACAAAAGGACGCGCTCAAGCGGTTTCAACGCTATCTGCCCACGCTGCAGCTCAAGAAGCAGCAGCTCCAGATGGTGATCCGCCAGGCTGAGCAGGAATACGACGTCCTGGTCCGGGAGAAAGAGCAGATTCGCAAGGATCTGGACCGTTGGGTAGGGGTCTACGCCGATGGTCTGGATCTTACCCCCTACGCGGAGGTGGAGCGGATCGAGACCTCCCAGGGGAACATCGCGGGAATCGATATTCCCCTTTTTGAGGATCTGCAGTTTGTTGACCGGCGCTGGGACCTCTCCACGACCCCGCTCTGGGTCGATCAGGGGGTCAAGATGCTTCGCTCCATGCTGGAGGTGGAGGCCAAACTGCTTCTTCTGAAGGAGCAGTTGCGTCTTCTGGGCGAGGAGCTGCGCACGACGACCCAGCGGGTGAACCTTTTCGAGAAGGTCAAGATCCCTGAGACCAGGGATAATATCCGGATGATCCAGATCTATCTGGGGGATCAGCAGACTGCAGCTGTTGTTCGCGGCAAGATTGCAAAGCGCAACCTTCTAAAGGCGGCATCATGATAACACAGATGAAGAAGGTCTCGGTCATCACGATTCGCTCTGCCCGCACCGGGACCCTCCAGGCCCTGCGTGATCTCGGCGTGGTCCATATCTTCACCGATTGGGCCGACTCCGATTCAGGAGACCACCTGAGGGAGCAGAAGAATCATATTGATCGGGCCATATCGATCATTCCCGGGCCGGAGGCAAAACCAAAAGCTGCCGATTCGCCCTTCCAGGGCGATGAGGCGGTGGATCCTGCCCTGGATATCGCCCAGGAGCTGATCGAGGGAGCAGAGCGTCGGGCGCAGCTGGAAGATGAAAAGGACCGGCTCCAGCGGGAGCTGGAGCGTCTGGCGCCCTGGGGCGAGGTAGATCCCCAGGTCTTTGCTGATCTTCAGGACAAGGGAGTAGAGGCGCGTCTCTTCGAGGTGCCTGCCGACAAGGCCGCAGAGATGATCCCCCGCTTGCCCAACGTCACCGTTCTGAACAGGGACAAGCGCGTTGTGCGGGTTCTGGCCGTTTCTCTCGGGTCCGGGGAATTCCCCGAAGACCTGGCCGAGATTCCCTTGCCCGATCGCTCCACCGGAGAGATCGGTGAAGCTCTGACGGAACTGGATCGGGAGATGGCGGGAATCGACGCCGAGGCCGAGGCTCGTCAGAAAGATCTACCGCTCCTGCTGGCGGCTCAGGAACAGCTGGAGCAGGACCTTGAGTTCGCCCGGGTTGCCCAGACCATGGAGCACGATCGGGCTCTGGAGTGGATCACCGGGTTTGTCCCCTTCGACCAGGTCGATGCAGTTACCGCTGCGGCAAAGGAAAACGGCTGGGGAGTGGTGGTTCGCGATCCTGCACGGGACGAGCACGTTCCCACGCAGTTGCGGAACCCCAAGCCCGTACGGATTATCCAGCCCGTCTTTGACCTTCTGGGGACCGTCCCGGGGTACCGGGAGCTGGATATTTCCTTCTTTTTCCTCCTCTTCTTTGTGGTCTTCTTTGCGATGATCATCGGCGATGCCGGGTACGGAGCNATCCTTCTGGGAGGAACCCTCTACGCTTCCCTGAAGGCCCGCGCCGCAGGGCGACCCCTGGGGAACGGCTCGATCCTCATGATCGTTCTGAGTTCGGCCACGGTTATCTGGGGTGCCATCACGGGCAACTGGTTCGGCTACGCTCCCCTGAACAACCTGCCGGTGCTCAGTTCCTTTGTGATACCCGGGATCTCCATCGACAGCGAGACCAGCACTGAGATGATTCAGTACATGTGCTTCATCATCGGGACGGTTCACCTCTCNATCGCTCACGTCTGGAAGTTCCTGCGNGGGCTCCGGGAACAGCCGAAGATTGCGGCTCTGGCGCAACTGGGGTGGCTNTCCATGGTGCTGGGCCTCTATTACCTGGTGCTGCAGCTGGTGATCGATCCCGAGAAGTACCCCATGCCCGATTTTGCAGTCCCCCTCATCGCGGGAGGGCTCGCAGCGGTCATTCTCTTTGGAGAACAGCAGGAGGGTGCAGGTTTTCTGGCTGGCGTAGGGCGCGGTGTGGCCGGTATTATTACCACCATACTTGACGGTATCAGTGCCTTCTCGGATATCATTTCCTATATCCGGCTCTTTGCGGTGGGTCTGGCAACTCTGGCGATCGCCGAAGCTTTTAACAGTATGGCGGGCGGGGTTGCAGAAAGTCTTGGCGGTGTCGGCGGCATCGTTGCTGCTGTGCTGATATTGTTCCTGGGTCACACCCTGAACCTGGCTATGGGGGCGCTCTCCGTGGTGGTTCACGGTGTACGGTTGAACATGCTCGAGTTCTCCGGGCATTTAGGCATGGAATGGACCGGGGTAGAGTACGCCCCGTTCAAAACGCGTTAGGATTCATTCAACAAGGAGATGTGACGCATGAATATTGGTGAAATTGGAGTCGGATCGGCTCTTGCCTTTGCAGCGATGGGTTCTGCTCTGGGTGCAGGAACGGCGGGTATGGCAGCTGTGGGAGCGTGGAAAAAGGCGTTCATTCAGAACAAGCCTGCTCCCTTTCTCCTGATTGCCTTCGTTGGCGCACCGTTGACGCAGACGATCTACGGTCTGATCCTCATGAACGCTCTGGCTGCGGCTGCAGCAGCGGGTGCCGAACCCTGGTTGCTGATCGGCGCAGGTATCCCCGGCGGTATCGCCATGGGTTTTTCTGCCTGGTATCAGGGGAAAGCCGGTGCGGTGGCCTCCGATGCCCTGGCCGAAACGGGCAAAGGTTTCGGTAACTACCTGCTTGTCCTCGGTCTGGTAGAGACGGTGGCGCTCTTCGTCATGGTCTTTATGCTGGGGCTCGTGGGCTAACACGAAAGACCACCCCTGGGGGATGGATCGGAGGCTGTGCCGATCTGTCCCCTTCTGTTCTCTCTCTTTTCTGCCGATACACCCTGTATGAGACCTTTCCTCCTCGCCTTGCCCGGTATTGATCGACACAGGGGCCGGTGGTGCGTCCTCTTTCCGATGCNGTCCCTCGTCGCGATGGTTCTTCTCCTGATGCTCTGCCCCCTCGCGCTGGCCCGGCCAGGCGATCAGGATAAACCGCCCTGGGTTCTCTACGAGATTGGCCAGCGTCACTACCGGAACAGATCATACGCCAGAGCCCTGGAGTACTANGGCCAGGCCCTGGCCAGGCAACCCCTCTTCCCCGAAGCCCACGCAGGCATTGCCCGCGTTCATCGGGCTGCAGGAGACCGGGATCTTGCGATCCGTTCCTTCAGGCAAGCTCTGGAGATGNGTCCTCATCTTTCGATTCCGGAAGAACAGATACATCTCCGTCTTGAGCTGGTCCAGCTTTACAGCTATCTCGACGCCCGGGAGGCACGGGAGCTTCGGGAAAAAGAGCTCCTCCATATTCTCGAGGATGACCCGGTCTTTTCCCGTGAGGAAGATCAGGGGCAGCGCGAAGCCATGAAGACCCTCTTGTATCGCAGCGGACTGGACCGGGTCCTCGTTCTGTACCGCCTCGACTACACCCGGACCGTAGAGGCCCATCGCCTGCGGGGGCTGGACCTTCTGGAAACATCCCGTCAGGATGATCGTCNCNTGGCGGTGGAGCATTTTCTCTTCGCTGCTGTGGCCGTGGCGAGCAGGGCCGTGGAAGCGATCATCCAGCGACAGTACGACTTCGAGTTCACTACCCTGAGGGCCTTTTTCCCCGTTGCGCACCGATATCCCGAGGTGAATCATTTCCTGGAAACATCGAAGTTTCGGGAGATTCTGTCGCTCCTGGCGCGCGCTCTGGAAGAATCGGGAGATCCCCGGGGCGGCGAATCGGCCCGAATGATCCGGGCGGTTCTCTAGAATCCTGCCGGGTTTCTTTCGCCTGATTGCAAGGACCTCTTCCATGGAGTAGGTTTACTGCTAACGGTTATGAACAGGATTTTTGTAAAAGGCGCACGGGAGCACAACCTCAAGAACATCGACGTTTCCCTCCCCCGGGATTCTCTCATCGTAGTATCGGGCATGAGCGGTTCGGGAAAATCATCGCTGGCCTTCGATACGATCTTTGCCGAAGGCCAGCGGCGGTACGTGGAATCTCTCTCGGCCTACGCGAGACAGTTTCTGGGGCGAATGGATAAGCCCGAGGTCGATTATATCGAGGGCCTCTCTCCGGCGATCTCCATCGAGCAGAAGACTACCAACCGGAACCCCCGTTCAACCGTGGGGACGGTAACAGAAATATGGGATTACTACCGACTCCTCTTCGCGCGGATCGGTATTCCCCACGATCCCCGGAGCGGGAAACGGGTCGAGAAACAGACGGTGGACGAGATCATCGAGCGCATTCTTGCGCTTCCCCGGGAGACCCGTCTGGTCATTCTTGCTCCGGTTGTGCGGGGTCGCAAGGGGATCCATCAGCGGGTCCTGGATGATGCCCGCCGGAGCGGGTTTGTCAGGGTCCGCATCGACGGGGAGATCATCTCCCTGGACGAGGATATTCAGCTGGACAAAAAACGGGCCCACTCGATCGAGATCGTCGTGGATCGGGTGAAGATAGACCCCGAACGACGGGAACGGATCGTGGAGTCCCTCGAATCGGCCCTGGAGGCGGCGGGGGGGACGGTCATTATCCTCTACGAGGATCAGGANGGAGAGAGCCACGAAAAGTCCTTCTCCCAGCATTACGCGTACCCCGACAGTAACGTCACCTTCCCCGAGCTCGAGCCCCGGCTCTTCTCTTTCAACAGCCCCTTTGGAGCTTGCGAGGCCTGCTCCGGCCTGGGAGTGACGAAGGAGTTCGANCCCGACCTGATTATGCCCGACCGGGATCTCTCCTTCGATGATCACGGAATAAAGCCCTATAACCCCAAGGCTCGCTGGTACCGCACCCGGTTTCAGGCCCTGGCNGAGGCGCTGGGTTTCCACCTGAATCAGCCCCTGAAAACGATCCCGCCGGAGATCATGGAGCAAATTCTCTACGGTACCACGGAACGCCTCCGCTACACCTACGAGAAACCCGGGGATGAGGGAAGCGTGGAGTATCACCGCCAGTTTCCGGGAATCATCCCCGACCTGGAACGGCGTTATCGTGAGACTGCCTCTACGCAGATGCGTGAGTGGTTCGAGTCCTTTATGACGGAACGGGTCTGCCACGAGTGCCGGGGCCAGCGCCTGCGCCCGGAATCTCTGGCCGTGCTGGTCAAGGGAAAGAGCATTCAGCAAATCGCGGGGCTCTCGGTGACAGAGGCGCTGGATTTCTTCGATTCCCTGGAGCTCNCGGAAAACGAAGGGAAAATCTCCGCAGAAATTCTCAAGGAGATCCGGGCTCGGCTCTCCTTTATGCAGAGCGTGGGCCTGGAGTACCTGACTCTGGACCGCAACGCCGCGACCCTCTCGGGAGGAGAGGCTCAGCGCATTCGCCTGGCGACGCAGATCGGTTCACAGCTCGTGGGAGTTCTCTATGTCCTCGATGAACCCACAATCGGCCTCCATCAGCGGGATAACGAACGCCTCCTGCAGACGCTCCTGCACCTGCGCGATCTGGGAAACACCCTTCTGGTGGTAGAGCACGACGAACAGACCCTTCTCGCTGCGGATCATGTGGTCGATCTGGGGCCCGGCGCGGGTGTTCATGGCGGTGAGATCGTGGCCGAGGGGACACCCCGGGAGATCATGGCAAATCCCCGGAGCGTCACAGGCCCCTACCTCTCGGGTGCAAAATCCATGGATATCCCCCAAACCCGCCGGCGCGGAACGGGAAAGGTGATTCACATCGAGGGAGCCCGGGAGCACAATCTCCAGGGGATCTCGGCAGACTTTCTCCTGGGGGCGATGAACGTGATTACCGGGGTCTCGGGGTCGGGGAAGAGCACGCTCCTCTCGGATATTCTCTGTCCGGCGTTGCAAAACCGGGTGAACCGCCGGGGAGCACTCCATCGCGAGGGCGCCTACGAGCGTATTGAGGGGTGGGAAGAGATCGACAAGATCATCGATATCGACCAAAGCCCCATCGGGAGGACTCCCCGTTCGAACCCCGCCACCTACGTGGGGCTCTTTACTCCGATCAGGGATCTCTTCGCCGAACTCCCCGAGAGCAAGGCCCGGGGCTATAAGGCAGGCCGTTTCTCCTTTAACGTGAAAGGTGGCCGATGCGAGCATTGTCAGGGCGCGGGAACGATCAAGATAGAGATGCATTTTCTTCCCGATGTGTACGTCACCTGCGACGTTTGTCACGGTAAGCGTTTTACCCGGGAGACCCTGGATATTCGATACAAGGGAAAAAACATCCACGATGTCCTGGAGATGACCATCGAGGAGGGGAGGGGCTTTTTCTCGGCGATTCCCCAGATCAAGCGGCGTCTGGATACCCTCTGTGATGTGGGGCTCGATTATATCAAGCTCGGTCAGAGTGCCCTGACGCTCTCGGGTGGCGAGGCCCAGAGGGTCAAGCTTTCCCTGGAGTTGAGCAAGCGGAGCACCGGAAAGACCCTCTATATTCTGGATGAGCCCACCACGGGGCTCCACTTCGTCGATGTGGAGAAACTCCTGGAGGTGCTTAATCTTCTGGTCGAGCGGGGGAACACGGTGATTCTGATCGAGCACAACCTGGATGTCATCCTTCAGGCCGATCACCTGGTGGATCTGGGGCCGGAAGGGGGAAACCGGGGAGGGCAGATCGTTGCAACGGGAACGCCTGAAGAGGTCTCCAGGAAGGAGGCTTCCCACACAGGCCGGTTCATCGCCGAAGCCCTGGCCCGAAGGGAACAGGGGAAACTCGTTTCCTGATGGTCTCCTTTTGATGGTTCGCCCGGTCGTCATCGCCACGATCCTGTTTGCCCTGTCGAACCTGGTTCTTGCAGGGCAACTCGAAGCGATCGATGGGCCCCCCCGTGCGGAAACGCCACCTGGGACCAGCGAACAATCAGATCGGGAGAGGGGGCAGATATCGGAACCCCTCTCCGGGGTCGAAGAAGATTCAGGAGAAGCGCCCCAGGAACGNAGCCCCCCTGTTTCTCCCCTCCTGGAGAGAACACTTCTTCAGGACATCGAAACGGCCGAGCAGGGCGAACTCCTCGACTGGGCCTCGACGCTGGGTCTCAGCACCCGGGGATCCCGGCGTCAGATCGAAGACCGGATACTCCAGCATTACCAGGTCCGGCGCAGCCCTGCCGAGGCGCCCCGGAGCGAACCGGCCGGATCGGTCCTCCGTATCCAGCGTGCCCGGGGAACACGGTTTTTCGATGTAGAGCAGGTGGACGAGCGGACGCTCCGCCTGTCGGGAGGGGTTCTGCTGACCGTGGAGGAAAGGGGCGCCTTCCACTCCATCGAGGCCGAGGAAATTCTTATCAACACCGACCAGTCCCTCCTGAATGCCCGAGGCAACGTGGTCTATACGGTCCAACGCGAGGACGGAGACGAGCGATTCCGGGGAGATTCGGTGCTTTTCCAGATCGACTCCTGGGAAGGGGTCTTTATCCAGGGCGTTACCGAGTCTCTCCAGGAGGTCGATCAGGAGGAGATAACTTTTTTTGTACAGGGTGAGAGAATCTCTCGCGCTCCCGGCGATATCCTGGTTGTTGAAGGGGGAAGGATCACCTCGTCGCGGGCTGATCCTCCGAACTGGAGCCTCAAGGCCGACCGGATCTGGATCTTTGCTCCCGGGGAGTGGGGGTTGCGCCACGCCGTTCTGCACGTGGGTCGGGTGCCGCTTTTCTATTTTCCCTATTTTTTCCTTCCCGGGGACCGCCTCTTTTTTCACCCCGTGGCGGGGCATCGCGACAGGGAAGGGGCCTTTATCTTTACCACCACCTACGTTTACGGAGAACGGGAAGAGAGCGATGCCCCCTTCTCGATCATGAGCCTCACCGAGGCGCCCCGGGACTCGCAGCGCGAACGGCAGGGGTTGTTTCTGCGCATCCCCGAATCTCCCCCCGAAGAAGAGACCAGGCCTGACTGGATGCTCAAGGTCATGGCCGATCTCTACATGCGTCTCGGGGGCTATGCAGGCGTAGCCGCTTCGATGCCCGATTTGGGGCCCCTGTCGCGCTTTGACTGGCGTCTCGGTCTGGGAGTATCGAGGAGTATCTATTTTGAAAACGGCCGGTACTCGAGCTACTACGTGGAAGATGGGGAGGCTCAACAGTACTGGAACCGGGGGGCCTTTCTTGGGACCACCTTTCCCTTCCGCTACGAATCGGAGGTGCGTCTCCAGGGAAAAGTCGGAACGGTGCGGTTCAACCTGGAAATGATGATGCTCTCGGACCCGGAGTTTCGTCGGGATTTTCATAACCGCAGCGAAAAGATCGATTGGGGGGCTTTTCTCAGCCCTTCCGCCGATGAGGAGGACTCCGGGGGGGCCACGGTGAACTCCATGAGCTGGAACGCCGAANTGACCTGGAATCCCTCGGTGAATCACCTGCGTCCCCGGGTCCGCTCGTTTTCCCTCTCGCCGGCCCGGGCTCGGGTAGCCTGGCGGAGCAAGAGGGACGGGGACCTCCCCCAGGAGATTTCCCGTGCTGGAACAGACAAGTCCCCCCAGGAGCGATTCTTTTATCCCCAGTCCGTGACCCTCCCCGAGCTGGGGCTGACTGTGGAAGGAGAGCTTTTTCGTCTCCGCGAGGGAGCCTCCCGGAAAAGNTCCTCTCCTTCCGATGAGGACCCGCAGGAAGATGCCCAGGACCAGGAGCGACGTGATCGAGATCGCTCCCTGCGCCCGCCCTGGGAGGAAGAGGAGGAAGAGCCTCCTCCCCACGAGGAAGGTGCCTTTCGTCTCCCCGATACCATCGGTTCCATGAGAGGAATCAGCGATTCTGCCGCCGGCGAGATCAGTCTCACGTACCGACTGAATCCCACGGTGAGGCAGGACCTTTTCACCGACAGCGCCTCCTGGGAAACAGCCGAGGACGTCGGGTTGGACTGGCACTATGGCACCATCCAGATCGGGAATCAGGGTCGTCTCGTCCTGAACGCCCGCGCCCGGGACCGCATCGCAACCCTCACGACAACCCTTTCCTCGGATCAGCGGTATCAGTCGTTGGAAATCATGGGAGACATGGAGGANNCTCAGCGGGACCGGCTTCAGCNTAATGCCTACCGGGGCAGAAGCTTCACCGTCACCCAGGCGAGCCAGATCGACCTGTTCCCCCTGCGTGGCTACGAAAATCTGGAGAGCAGCTCCCTGCGCTATTCCCTGTCCTCAAGAATCTACGACTACGGCTTCTCCGGGCTCGATTCTTCGGGAGACCCCCGGTATCGGGGGCAGTGGGGCCAGTGGGAGCCTTCCGATATTACCCGCCACCAGACCAGGGCACAGCTTCAGTGGAAGCGCTGGTCGGCTACCCAGACCCTGACGGCCACATCGGATCTGCCTCCCCGGGACCGGACCTATCTGGGGGAACTCAGGTTGGAGCGGGCCTTTCTTGCGGCCCGTTTCTCCGGGGGATACCGGGAGCGGGATGATCGCTGGAGGGCCGATAATTTTGTCCAGACCTACACCGCCAGCTTCCCCGACCAGTCGCTCCGCCTGGAACAGCGTTTCGAGCACGATCCCGAGGGGGTTAATCTTGTGCTCTCGCGCAGCACCTTCCGGCTGGGACCGCTCCAGACGCAGCTCACGGGTCGGCGAACCGTGGGCTACGATTTTGACCCTTCCCAGGGCTGGGTCTCGGACCAGACCGATGATTTTCACTGGACCCGCCTCACCGTGGACCTGCGGGGCGATCATCGCCTTCGCTGGTGGCATCGCCGGATGGATCTGACCCTGAACGGAAGGGTGACCGCCGATATCGATCTGCAACGCTACACGTCGAGCAGCCTCCTGATCGACTACGGAGCCACCTTTTCGATTCACCGCTTTCTTGACTTCCGGATCTCTGCCCGGAGCCGTAACGATCTCCTCTACCAGTACGTTCCCTCCCTGGCCGACGAGGTGGAGCGACCTCGTCGGAATCTCTTCTCCGATCTTGTGGACAGCCTGAGTCTCTTCGATCGGGACGCCCGGGAAGAGACGGCNTTCAAGGTCGACTCGCTGAACATTTCGGCAATCCACGATCTGGAAGACTGGGAGCTGGAGTTCGGCTATTCGGGACGGCCCGAGCTGGAAACGGTGGGCGGCGTCTCCCGTTACGAATGGCGGAGCGTGGTGACCATCTTCTTCCGTTGGCGCCCCGTGCCGGAGATAAAGCGGAATATCCGTATAGACGATGGAACGATCGATTTTATCGACTGATTGCCCGGGTGTGTAGAAACCCGGTGAGGCAGAAACCCGGGCGCACCGGGGGCAACCAGCGCGCAGCCCCGACGACGGGGAAGGCGCGGAAAAAAAGCCGCCGGGAGAACCGAATTGCNAGGGAAGGGGTGCCCGGTTTTGCTTGACCACACCCGAGAGGTGTCCCTATACTAACACAGCAGAAGGAGATGGATTGTCAGATACTACCGCGCTGGTCCTTTCGGACGGTGCCATGTTACAGAAGATATGCGGGGCCAACGACAGAAACATTCGCCACCTGGAACACCTTTTCGCGGCACCGGTGCGCGTTCGCGGGAACGAGATGATTCTTGAGTGTCCCGATGAAAAGGTGCAGAAGCGTTTNGTTTCGCTTCTGAGCGAGCTCCAGGAGCAGAGCCGGTGCGGCCACGAACCCGATGCCGGCCTGATNGATGCGATCCACCGGAACCTGGCAGACGAGGACAGGTCGGCTCTGGAGTCCATGCGCAAGCTCTCGGTGGAGATACCCCTCGCCAGNTCCAGGGTCTTCCCCAGAACAGCCGGCCAGGCCCGTGTCATGAAGAGCCTTCAGGAGAAGACCCTCTCCTTTCTGATCGGTCCGGCCGGTACAGGCAAGACCTACCTGGCCGTGGCGCACGCCCTCAGACAGGTCCTCTCGAAGGAGAAGCGGAAACTCGTCCTCACGCGTCCCGTTGTGGAGGCCGGGGAAAGCCTCGGATTTTTGCCCGGCGACCTGACCCAGAAGATCAGCCCNTATCTGAGGCCACTGTATGACGCGATCGAGACCTTGCTCCCGGCAGAACTCCTGCGGCGTCTTGAAGAGCAGAATATGATCGAGATCGCTCCCCTGGCGTACATGCGGGGTCGGAGCCTCAGAGATTGTTATGTCATTCTGGACGAGGCCCAGAACACAACCCGGGAACAGATGAAGATGTTCCTCACCCGGCTCGGGGAAAATACCTGCGCCGCCATAACAGGTGATGTAACCCAGGTCGACCTGCCGCGNCGGGTCCAGTCAGGGCTCGTTCACGCAGCGGGAATTCTGAAAGATCTGGACGACATCAATGTCATTCACCTTGGNCAGAAGGACGTGGTTCGAAGCGTCCTGGTCCAGAATATTATCAAGGCCTACGATGAAGAAAGATCCTGACCCAGATCAGGCCGGTCCGGAAACCGGCGTCGACATACGGACAGAGAAGGTGGAGCCGCCACCCTGGATTCCCGCTCTGGAGCGGTATGTNCTTCTGGTGCTCGAACGGCTGGAGCTCNCGGGACGGGAGGTTTCGATCCTCCTCACCGATGACTCCTTTATGCGCGATCTCAACCGGCAGTACCGCTCGCTGGACGAACCCACCGATGTTCTTTCCTTTGGCGGGGACGAGTGCGAGGGAGGCTTTCCTGATACCACCCCTCCCGACGATTGTTTTGCCAGCCCCGGTCCCGCCCACGGCCGGTCCGATGGAGAAGAGGANCGCGGTCCCTTGCCCGCCCTGGGGGACGTGGTGATCGATCTTCCCTACGTAGAGCGCCAGGCACGGAGTTTTTCCGTCTCCCTGGAGGAGGAATTGCGTCGTGTGACGGTTCACGCCCTGCTGCACCTGGCGGGTCACACCCACGAGACGAGGGATTTCTCCCGGGAGCCCATGTTGCAGCTCCAGGAACAGCTGGTGCGCGAAATTCCGGAGAAGCTCTTTTGAAACAGCCAGGTCTGCTTGCCAGGGTAATTCGTTCCCTTCTGCCCGAGGAAGACGCGCCGGGAGGGGCTCTTCACCAGGAGACCCGGGAGATGATCAAGGGGGTCCACGGTCTGGCCGACACCACCGTGCGGGAGGTCATGGTCCCCAGAATCGACTCGGTCTTTCTCAGCATCGATCTGCCCACGGAGGAACTGGTCTCCAGAATTGCCGAGACGGGTCACTCCCGTTTCCCCGTGTACAAGGACACCATCGATAACGTGGTGGGGATGCTCTACGCCAAGGATCTGCTCCAGTATCTGACAAACGGCGAGATCATCCGAATGGATACGCTGTTACGGAAGCCCTTCTTTGTNCCCGAGAGCAAACGCCTCGACGGGCTCCTGCGGGAGATGAAGCGNCGGCGTGTTCACATCGCCGTCGCCGTGGACGAGTACGGAGGGGTCTCGGGGCTGGTCTGCATGGAGGATATTATCGAGGAAATTGTGGGTGATATCCAGGACGAGTTCGATAACGAACGGGAAGACCTCCTGGAACTGGGTAACAACACCTACCTCTGCGATGCCCGGATCAATCTGGAGGATATGGAAGAGACCCTGGGAATCACCCTTCCCGACGACGATTATGACACGCTGGGAGGGTTCGTTTTCGATCTCTTCGGGAAGATCCCCGTGAAGTTCGAGAAAGTCTCGCACAACAACATCGATTTTATCGTTCAGGATATGGATGGCCACAAGATCAAGACGATCAAGGTGGTGGTGAAACCCGACGAGGCTCCCGGCGATGACCAGCGTTAGGAAGCGACCAGGGCGTCGCCCCTCCCGGTTCGCTCTCCTTTTCATGGTGCTCCTCTGGTACGGCCTGGGGGGGGAACGTCCCCGGGAGGTTGCCGCCGCCACAACCCCGCCCGAACAGGTTCAGCTGGGTCGCGAGGCCCTGGAACGGGGGGTGGTATACTACGACCGGGGCGAGATNCTGGCTGCGGCGGATCTCTTCAGGAAGGCCCTGGAGGGAAACCCCCGCTTCGGAGCCGCCCGGATGGGGCTGGCCGAGGCGCTCTTCTGGCTCGAGGAGTACCGCCAGGCGGCGGATCATCTCCAGGAGGCGCGGCGGCTGCGGTACCCCGGGGTCGANCTCGATCTTCTGGATGCAAAAATTCTGGTTCTCACGGGCCGTCTCGATCAGGCTCGTGATCGCTACCGGGCCGTTCTGGCCCGTCGCCCCTATGAGGAAGAAGCTCTCGTGGGTATCGCCCTGCTGGACCTCGCCCAGGGAAAGGCCTCCCAGGATCTCTCCGAGTTGAGGGCGCTGGAAGGGCGCTTTCCCCGAAGCAGGCTCCTGCTGACAGCGCTTCTCGAGGCCTCCCTGGCCCGGGGAGAGGTGGCGTCGGTGCGCGGATATCTCTCCCGGGCGTTGCAATACCACGGAGAGGATCCTTCGGTTCAGCTTCTGGCTGCCCGGTTTGCCCTGGATCAGGGCCAGTACGAGGAGGCGCTCTTCCACGGTCGAAGCGCCGTCACCCTGGCCCCCGAACTCGACGAGGGGTGGCTGGTTCTTGCCCGGGCTGCCTTGGGGAAGAACGACCCCGAGAGAGCCCGCGAATACTACGAGGAACTTCTCTCGCTCGATCCGGAGCAGCCGCGCATCTGGTACGCCCGGGGTGTTCTGGCTGCGCGGCAGGGTGATCGTGAGGTGGCCTTCCGGAGCTGGGAGCGGGCACAGCGNCTCCGCCCCGATGACGAGCTGAGCCGGATCGCCCTGGAAAATACACTCCTGGCAGANGAGNCGCTGGAAAGCCCTCGCCGCCGGGCCGCTGCCGGACTCTACCTCGAGTCGGGNAGCGAACTCCAGGANCGNTTTCTCCATCGTCAGGCCGAGCGGCATTTCCGCCGGGGGCTCCAGCTCGANCCCTTCCACCGTGAGCTGCGGCTGAGTCTGGCCGAGTTGTACCGGAAACAGGGATTCCGGAGCCGCTATCTTCAGGAGCTCGAGATAGTCGCCGCCCACGGGGAAGCGGGGNANCAGGAGGAGCAGCAGCTCCTGGAGGACCGGATCGAGATCTTCCAGAGAATTCTCCGCGACTCCGTGTCCCGACGGTGGCAGGTCGATCAGTTCACCCTGTCCCGCCCCCGGGTTCCGCTGGTGATTCACTATGCNCAGACTCCCGGGACCGCTGAGCCCGAGGCGGGGCGACATATCGCAGAGTACGCCGGAGCGTTCCTGGCCATGAACGAGAACATCTCCCTCGGGGGAGTGTTCCCGGCAGAACGCTCTCTGGCAGAGGCTCTGGTGAGCGCCAGAGAGGAGGGGGCCGAGCTGGTGCTGATCCTGACAACGGCCATAACCGGGGAAAGGGTCTCGCTGGAGGCGCTTCTTCTCGAGCAGGCCACAGGGAGAGAGCTTTTTTCAGGTCGCTTCACCCGCGACGGGATTGGCCGGATCGACCGGGCCCTGCGGGATCTTGTGACGGCCCTGGCGGGGAGGATCGCTCCGGCTGGAGGGGTTCTCCAGCGCCGGGGAGAACTGATTCTGGTCTCCCTGGGGGCGGTGGATGGTCTCGAAGTGGACTCNGNCCTTGAGATCTTCAGGGACTCCTCTTCCGACGAGGTATCGGGAACGGCTCGTGTTCTTGCCGTGGACGATCTTCTGGCCGAGGCGAGGTATACCCCCCNGGGTCCGGACAGGCTCGTTNCGGGGGCATCGGTACTGCTGGCCGGGGAANAAGAGCCTCAGGAGCCCGAATCCCGACGCCCTCCCGGGGAAGGGGCCATTATCGGGGAAGGCCCCTCCCGAAGCGAAGGGTTTCTCTCGCCCGATCTTCTGAGACGGCTTTTCCGGTTGCGCTGATCGGCCAGTTCTCTGGAGAGGGTCCTTCCTGCGCTGCTTCGATTGACATTCGATAAATCTTTTTCTATAGTCACCGTGACTGAGAAGCAAACCTGCATCAGGAGGAAAATATGAAAATTGCGATTAATGGATTTGGCCGCATCGGCCGGAACGTCTTCAAGATCGCCCTTGAGCGGGGCGTGGACGTTGTTGCGATCAACGATCTGACCGACACAAAAACCCTGGCCCATCTGCTCAAGTACGATTCCACCCAGGGGAAGTTCAACGGTACCGTTTCCCACGACGACGAGAACCTCATTGTGAACGGCAAGTCCTACAAGGTCTGTGCCGAGCGCAACCCCAAGGAAATCCCCTGGGGAGCAGCTCCCGACGTGGTGATCGAGTCCACCGGTGTATTTGTGAAGCGCGAGAGCGATCGCGGTGGCTACGGTGATCACATCAAGAACGCCAAGTACCCCGCAAAGAAAGTTGTTCTCTGTGTTCCCTCCAAGGACGCCATCGACCGCATGGTTGTTCTCGGTGTGAACGACGACGACCTCAGGCCGGAAGACACCTGCGTATCCAACGCAAGCTGTACTACCAACTGTCTGGCACCGGTTGCCAAGGTTCTGGACGAGGAGTTCGGTATCGAGAGCGGTTTCATGACCACCGTTCACAGCTACACCAACGACCAGGTCATGCTCGACGGTCCCCATAAGGATCTTCGTCGCGCCCGTAGCGGTGCCATGTCCATCATCCCCACCACCACCGGTGCAGCCCGGGCAGTCGGCAAGGTTCTTCCTTCCCTGAACGGCAAGCTCGACGGCGGTGCGATGCGTGTCCCCACTCCCACAGGATCGATCGTGGATCTGGTGGTGAACCTCAAGAAAGAGGCAACGGCGGAGCAGATCAATGCTGCAATGAAGAAGGCTGCCGAGGGTCCCATGAAGGGCATCCTGGAGTACACCGAAGATCCCATCGTCTCGGCGGACATCATCCACAACGAGCACAGCTCGATCTTCGATGCCCAGAGCACCATGGTGAACGGCAAGACAGCCAAGGTCTTCAGCTGGTACGATAACGAGTGGGGTTACTCCTGCCGCGTTGTCGAGCTCGCCCAGAAGCTCGTCTGATTCACGACGAAACCCGGGCCCGGTTCCTGAGAAATCAGCCGGGCCCTTTTCATTTCCAACACAACTGGCAATCCTGAAGGAGNAAACCATGGCATTACGTACCGTGAAAAACGCCGATCTGGCAGGGAAACGGGTTCTGATGCGGGCGGACTTCAACGTTCCCCTGAAAGAGGGAGTCATAACCGACGACACGCGCATCACCGCCGCGCTCCCCACGATCAAGTATATTCTCGACCAGGGAGCCTCCCTGATCCTCATGAGCCACCTGGGCCGTCCCAAGGGTGCCCGGGCACCGGAGTTCAGTCTGGCGCCCGTTGCCAAGCGTCTGGGAGAGCTCCTGGGCACCTCCGTGGTAATGGCCGACGACGTCATCGGCGAGGCTGTAACGAACCAGGCCAGGGCCCTCCAGCCGGGCCAGGTGATGCTCCTGGAGAACGTCCGCTTCTACAAGGAAGAGACGGGGAACGATCCTGGGTTTGCACAAAACCTGGCCGCCCTGGGCGATCTCTTTGTGAATGACGCCTTCGGCACGGCCCATCGTGCCCACGCATCAACCGAGGGTGTTACCCGGTTTCTCCCCTCCTGCGCAGGATTCCTTATCGAGAAGGAGATCTCCTTCTTCCAGCCCGTTCTGGAGAATCCCGAAAAACCCATGGTCGCAGTGATCGGCGGAGCCAAGGTATCTTCCAAGATCGCCGTTCTGGAGAGCCTTGTTCCCAACTGCGCAGCCATGATCATCGGCGGGGGAATGGCCTACACCTTCCTCAAGGCCCAGGGTCACGAGATCGGCAAAAGCCTGGTGGAAGAAGACTTTCTGGAGACCGCCAGGAGCTTTCTCGCAGCCGCCGAGGCCAGGGGAGTTGAGGTCATCCTTCCCCTGGATCACCTCGCCGCTACGGAGTTCGATGCCGGGGCAGCTCCCCAGACAGTCGACGCTGTGGACCTTCCCGCAGACCTGATGGGTCTCGATATCGGTCCCAAGACGATTCAGGCTTGCACCAGGGCGATCGGAACGGCCAGGACGATCGTCTGGAACGGCCCTATGGGGGTCTTCGAGTTTGATGCCTTTGCCACGGGAACCAGGGTGGTAGCCGAAGCGATCGCCTGTTCCGGTGCCATCACCGTTGTGGGGGGCGGAGACAGCGTTGCTGCAGCAAATAAATTCGGGATCTCCGACAAACTGAGCCACGTCTCTACCGGCGGTGGCGCATCACTTGAGTTTCTGGAAGGCAAGGCTCTTCCGGGAATCGTCGCTCTCCAGGACTGACCGGTGTGGCCGCGCTGCTCCGGCGGTGCGGCCCGCACAGCAGACCGATACAGTAAGGATGAAACCAATGCGAACACCTTTTATCGCAGGAAACTGGAAAATGCACATGGACCGGGCCGAGGCGAAGGCGCTGGCCCAGGCCATGAAAACCGAACTCGCCGGGGTTCCTCACAAGCTTATGGTGGCTCCTCCCTTTACCGCTCTCGAGACGGTGGGTGCNGTTCTGCAGGGAAGCAACATTCTGCTGGGCGCCCAGAATATGGCACCTGCCACCTCGGGGGCGCACACGGGAGAGATCTCTCCCCTGATGCTGAAAGATCTGGGCGTGAGCGTGGTCATTCTGGGCCATTCCGAGCGTCGCCACAGCTACGGTGAGACCGATGCCCTGATTAACGAGAAGGTCCGCCTGGCCCTCCAGGAGGGGCTGGAAGTTATTCTCTGCGTGGGCGAAACCCTGGAAGAGCGCGAGGCAAACCGCGTCAACCAGGTGGTGGAGACCCAGATGAAGGAAGGTCTCAAGGGTGTCACGGCTGACCAGCTTGAAAACGTGACCATCGCCTACGAGCCCGTCTGGGCGATCGGCACGGGGAAAACCGCGACTCCCGATGACGCCGATGCCGTGCACACCACGGTCAGAGCGATCGTTGCCGACCTCTACGGCGCCGACGAGGCCGACAAAATGGTCATTCAGTACGGTGGATCGGTAAAACCGGACAACGTTAAGGGCTTAATGGGCCGTGACAATATTGACGGAGCCCTCGTCGGTGGTGCATCCTTGAAGACGGAGACGTTTGTTCCCATAGCACAATTCGACAGGTGAGGTATTGATGGGGTTTCTTGGTATTCTTTTGATGATTATCTTCGTCGTGAGCGCTCTGCTTCTTATTCTGATCATTCTTGTTCAGGAGGAGGGTGGTGACGGCCTCGGCGGGATCTTTGGCGGAGGCGGGAGCTCTCAGGTGGGGAACCGGAGCGGTAATATCCTGACCCGGATCACCAGCGTTCTGGCAACGCTCTTCCTGATAAGTTCCCTGGGGCTTGCCTGGGTGAATCGCACCCCCGACGGGGGCGACGTAGAGGCTGCCGCTCGGCGGCTCGAGGCGCAGCGGGGGGATTCCGTTGAGTGGTGGGTCACTGACGAGGACCCGGCCTCTGCCGGGGGGGAGTAACTCCCCGTGCGGGTAGCGGTAGTTTTCTTCGCCGGCGCAAAGCGGGACAAGGTTCATGACCTCGCCCGGGGCGTGGCCGATTCCCTGGAGCGTCAGGGGCACGCCGTGACCCTGATCGACGGTGATCAGTCGCGGGATGCCAAGTTAACCGTCTACGATTATCTTGTTCTGGGAACATCGGTCACGTCCCTCTTTCGGGGGCGGATCGATTCCCGGATCGGCGAGTTTCTTGCCCAGGCGGGGAATCTTCTGGGCAAGAAAAGTTTTGCCTTTGTCGCCAACGCGCCCTTTGGAGCCCAGCGGGGGCTCTCCCGGTTGATGGATCTCATGGAGCGGGAAGGGATCTTTTTGCGTTTTTCCGAGATTCTGCGTTCCCGGGAGGAGGCAGATCAGGTGGTGCGCCGCCTGAAAATTGAGCGGTGAAGGACCACTATTCTGTTCTGGGCGTCGCACCCGACGCATCACCGGGGGAGGTTCGCCGAGCCTACCGCCAGGGGGTAAAGGCAGCTCATCCCGATCTCCACAACGGCGCTGCCCGGAGCGTGGAGCGGATCAAGGAGCTGGTCGCTGCCTGGGAGACCCTGGGAGACCCGCAGCGCCGGGCCGACTACGATCGCCTTCGGGGCTATCGTCACCGGGAGAAGCGGGAGGAGTTTAATTACCCCGATTTTCTGCGACAGCGGCGTGATGATCCCCGATCCCAGGCCCGGCTCATTTTTTACGATCTGCTCAACGACAACCCCGAAGAAGCGTTGCATATTTANGGAGCCTTTCTCGCCACGGGAGATTTCGACCTGGCCCGCTATCTGGATCGGGAAGATTTCATGGACTGCGCCTTCCTTCTGGCCGAAGAGTACGAAAGCCGGGAAGAATACCTCCGGGCCTTTGAGCTCTTTGCAGCGATCGTTCGCTTCGAGCGCCACAAGCCCTACTTCCGCCATTTCATGGCCGACGTTTTTGATCATCTTCGGCAGCTCCTGTGCTTTCGCCTGCCCCTCGCAGAAGATCCCGATACAGTTCTCTCCTGTCTTTACCAGGCCGTGGACTGGGATTTTTCCCGAAAGGATCGCGCCTTTATATATCGTATTGCCGCCGAGATGTGCCTCAAGAAGGGCGACCGCCGGGGGGGGCTCCGCAACGTACAGCGAGGTCTGGCCCTGGATCCCCGTCTGGCGGGGGTGCGGAAGATTCAGCAGGAACTGGGGCTCTCGCCGGCTCTCTAGGAAAATGTTTTGTCGCGCGTGCAGCCNGTGTGTGCCACAGACCTGCGTAACGTACGCGCGACAGTGTGGAGTTCGTGCTGCATCGTACTGGGGAATACACCGAGGTGTGCATTACACGCCTGTTGCGGGATAGCCCATTATGATATAGTGAGTCCCCCGTGGCCTGGCCCTGGAAGGCTGGTCTGGCCCTGANGGGACAAGACGTGATATTCTGAAAGACAAGGGTTTGTATGATACACAAAACAGAACAGTACAGTACTATCAGGGCAGGACGGAAAGAAAGAGCCCTCTTCCTCTTCCTCCTGGGTTTCATCGGACTGGCAGGCCTCCCCGAAGCGTTCCCGCAGGTTCTGGACCGGCCCGTGGCGATTGTGCGACTCACCAGCACGGTCAATATCGGCCAGCGGGAAATCCGGCAGCAGACGGAACTCCTCGAGCGACAACTGGGGCGAACCCTCACCAGNGAGAACCGCGAGGAGGTTCTGGAGGCGCAGATCGGTGACGTCCTGATTCGCCAGGCGGCGGAGCGCGCCCAGATCCGTGTCACCGACGATGAGGTGCAGCAGGCGGTGCAGCTTCAGCGGCAGCAACTGGAGCGGCCCGTGAGCGACGCAGATTTTCGCCGTCTCGTGAGGGAGCAAATGGGGCTGACCTGGGAGGCCTATCTGGAGGAGCTTCGGACCCGCCTGATTCAGGAGCGTTTCGTTATGGAACGGGCCCGGGAATCCTTCGGGACGATCCCCGAGCCCACACCCCGGGAGATTCGCCAGGTCTACGAGGAAAACGCCCAGCAGTTCACCAATCCCGCCATGGCCCGGTTCGAGCATCTCTTTTTTGACCTGCGGAACCGCGACACNGCCCAGCAGGAGGCCGCCCGACGAAAGGCTGCGGAGGTCGCCCGGAACATCGAGCGGGGAAGGACCACCTTTCAGGCCCAGATGAGGGCCTCCCTGGACGACACNTCCTTCTCGGGAGGGGATTTTGGCTACCTNGTTCGTGGCGACGACGAGGCGCGGCGNCGCCTGGGGCGATCCTTTGTGGAAACCGTNCTCGACCTGGAAGAGGGGGATGTCTCGGGCGTGCTGGAGAGCAATGTGGGGCTTCACATCGTGCGCATCACCGACCGGCGGAGCCCCCGGCTCCTGCAGCTGGACGATCCNCTCCTGCCGGGGGAATCCATGACCGTCCGCGATCAGATCAGGGGATACATCCTCTCCCAGCGCCAGCAGCAGCTCTTTCAGGATTCGATCCAGGCTACCCTGGATGAACTCATGGAGGAAGCTGAAATCCAGCGCTTCCCCCAGCATCTGGACTGGTAGCCATGGCATCGAGACGAAAATCCCGACGCCTGGTAGTTCAGGCGCTCTACAGCTGGGGTACGGGGACCAGCGATCTCCCGGTTTTGCTCCAGTTTTCCTGGGCAGATCCCTCNGGAGAGGAAGATCTGGCTTTTCCCCGGATGATTCTCCAGGGAACGCTGGAACATCTCACCCCGGTGGACCAGAAAATAACCGACCATCTCACNAACTGGGATATCGACCGGCTCGCCAGGGTTGACCTGGCGATTCTCAGAATGAGTACCTATTGTCTTATGTACCAGCCCGATATTCCCGCCCAGATCACCATAGACGAGGCTGTGGAACTGGCCAAGGAGCTCTCCACGGACGAGGCCTACCGCTTTATCAACGGTGTTCTCGACGGTATCCGCCGGGACGTGCAGAGCCAGGGGTAGGGGTACGGCGGTGCGCGGGTTTCCGGGAGGCCCCTCCCTGCAACGGCTGATCTTCCTGGCCCTCGCCATCCTGCTGGCCCTGGGGACAACGCTCCTGATTTCCCGCTCCCTGACCCACCTCCGCCGGGAGCGGGCCTTCGACAGGGCCCTGACACGGGCGGAGCGTCTGGACCGGGAGGGATACCTCGACGAGTCCTACGGGGATGTTCTCCGCGAAGCCGCCCGATTTGCCCGTTCATCGAGGGACTGGCACAGGCTCTTCCGCCTCGCCTGGAGGCAATCCGGAGCAGAACGGTGGCGCACCCTGGATGATCTGGCCGGAGCGGCCGTTTCCGCCTTCCCCCGGGATCTGACCTGGCGGAAAATNGGGAGCTACGCAGCGGTACGCCGGGGTGATCATCGGGCCGCGCAGGAATATCTGCGCAACCAGGGGCTGGCCGGTGAGGAGTTCCAGATGCTCCAGGTCCTGGCTGTGCTGGATCCCGACAGACCCGACCAGTCCCGGGCAGAAGTCCTGGAACTCGCCACGGACCATCCCGAGGCCCGGCTGATCGGGGCTGTGGCAGGAGCGCTGGATGACCCCCGGGCTCCGCAGCTCTGGCAGGCCTGGGAGGTCACGGGCGTGGCTGCCTTCGCCCGGAACAGCGCCCTGGCCGCTGCCGCCGAGGGTGATCTGCCCCGGGCCCGCCACGCAGCCCGGGCGTTCCGGGAGTTCTCCCGGGACCCTCCCGGAAGCGAACCTCTGGATCATCGGGCGGCGATCTTCCTCTCAGCCTGGCTCGGCGAAGATACCTGGCTCTTCCGGGAGCTTCGGGCCCTTCCTCCCCGGGAAGCGGTTCTCCCCCCGATCCTGCTGATCCAGGCCGATGCCCACGCCCGGCAGGGCCAATTCGAGAAAGCCCGTTCTCTCTACAGGGAACTTCAGGATCTTGCTCCGGCCTTTTCGGCCGTGCCCTTTATGAACGAAGCTGTTCTTCTGGCGCGCCAGGGACGCCCCCAGCTCCCGGATGTGATCGAACGGGGAGACGCCCATCACGGCCACGACCCGGAATACCGCCTGCTGCGGGCCTCGCTTCTGGCGGCTCAGGGCGAATGGTCCCGGGCCAGGGAGATCCTGGCCGGACTGGAGGGGGCTGTCCTTGAGGATGACCCCCGGGCCTGGCTGTTGGCTCACCTGGCAGGGCTTCCCCGCCCAGGGGATCCCCGGAAGGGCCAGGACGATGCAGCACCCGTGTCCTCTCTGCTCGTTCCGCCCGAACGTCGGGAGCAGGAGCTCTGGGGCTACCTGGGTCGCCATCCCGAGGCGCTTCAGGTAGCGGGCGTTCTGGCGCGCCACCTGACCCTTCGCCGGGATGCTGCGGGGCTGGCCGAGNTGCGCCGGCGCTATGATCCCGCCAGGGCTCCCTGGGCGGCAGCGCTCCATCTCATCGAGTTTGACCGTCAGAGCGATCCGGCCCGGGCCCGGGAGGTCCTGCCCGGACTCTTCCCCCCCGCAGAGGGAGGGGTGCGGAGCAGCGGTGTTTCGCTCTGGGCAGCACACTGGAACGAGTCGATCTTCGCCCTCCGGCACGCCCCCCTGGGGGAATCCCGTCAAGCGATTCAACGCTTTCGTGACTGGTTCGACGCCGCCAACCTCCCCCCCGGGGTGCGGGAAGAGATCGAGACCCGCATTCTCCTCCTCCAGGCCGAGCAGGCCCGCCTGGAAGATCGTCCCGCCGATGCGAGGCGCCTTGCGGACCGGGCAATCGGTCTAACTCCCGACGATGAGTCCCTTTACAGTTACCGCGCACTTCTTGCGCCCCGGGATTGAACGTGCTACGCTCCTCCTCGATGATTCGTATCAAGACATCCAAAGAGATCGCCGGAATCCGCGCGTCCTGCAAGCTCCTGGCAACTGTTCTGGAAAAGCTCCAGCACCAGGTAGTGCCCGGTATTACCACGGGGGAGCTGGACCGCCTGGCACAGCAGGAGATTCAGGCCCTGGGTGGCCGCCCGGCCTTTCTGGGGTATCAGGGGTTCCCCGGCGCGCTCTGCACCTCGGTGAACGAGGAGGTGATCCACGGCATACCCGGATCGCGACGCCTGGAAGAGGGCGATGTGGTGAGCATCGATTGCGGTATAGATTACGAGGGGTTTTTCAGCGATTCCGCCATAACCGTACCGGTCGGCACGGTGGATCCGGCCGTGGAAAAACTTCTTCGTGTGACCCGGGAGGCTCTGGAACGCGGCATAGAGGCCGCAGGCAGAGGGAAACGGGTAAACGACATCTCCCGAGCCATCTATAAAACGGTGAAAGCCCGGGACTACGGCGTTGTGCGCCCCTACTGCGGCCACGGGGTCGGTCTGGAAATCCACGAAGACCCCCAAATTCCGAACTACGTTGGCCGGGGCCCGAACCCGCGCCTCCGGCCCGGTATGGTCATCGCCATNGAACCCATGGTCAATCTGGGTGTTGACGATGTCGATCTGCTGGACGACGACTGGACGGTGGTCACGGGAGACCGAAAGGTCTCGGCCCATTTTGAGCACACCCTGGCCATCCTTTCGGAGGGTGTGGAGGTCCTGACCAGACGACCCTCCGAGGTCGTTCCCTCGCTGGAGGCGGCCCGGGGAGCAGATCGATGAAGGGAGCCCTCTCTCCGCGGCGGCTCTTTGTTCTTAACATTCTTCTTGCGGGGCTCCTCTCGGGTCTGATTCTTGCCACGCTCCTCTTCTCCTGTTCGACCAACGGAAACCGGGCGGGCCGTATCGCCGCCCGGGACCGGGACCGCCTTGCCCAGGCCGATCCCCGGGAGCTGCAGGAGAGCTTTCGTCTGGTGGCTCGTGTGGCCAGCCCTTCGGTGGTGAGAATCGACGTCGAGGAGGTGCGAACCCGCATGATCCCCGGGGGTGAAGACGCTCCCTGGTTCGATTTTTTCTTTGGCGATCCCTACCTGGATCCGCCCGGNGAGGAGGGNGCNCCCGATCGGGAGGGCGAGGGCCGGTTCCGTACCCAGGGGATCGGTTCGGGAGTGGTGGTGCGCCGCCAGGGTGATCTCTACTACGTCCTCACCAACGAGCACGTCGTGGGCCAGGCCGATNAGATCACCATAACCACCACCGACGATGAGGAGTATACCGCCCGNGTTGTGGGAACCGATACCCGCAAGGATCTGGCGCTCCTCTCCTTTNCTTCCTCCCGGGATATCCCTCTGGCGGTTCTGGGTGATTCCGACACCCTGCAGGTNGGTGANTGGGTGCTGGCGATCGGTAGCCCCTTCGGGTTCCAGTCCACCGTGACCGCCGGAATCGTGAGTGCCCTGAACCGCCGGGGCGGGCCCGCAGGAAACATCAGNGATTTCATCCAGACCGATGCCGCCATCAACCGGGGCAACAGNGGGGGAGCTCTGGTGAACCTTCGGGGCGAGGTGGTGGGGATCAATACCTGGATCACCTCCCAGACCGGAGGAAGCATGGGGNTGGGGTTCTCTATCCCTGTCAATAACGTGGTGCGCGCCATCGACGATTTTATCGAGACCGGGGCGGTCCGCTACGGCTGGCTCGGGGTAAGTATCCGTTCNGTTACCCCCGTGATTGCTGAATCTCTGGCTCTTCCGAGCCGGCGGGGCGCCCTGATTCACCACGTTTTCCGGGATTCTCCCGCTCACCGGGGCGGTCTTCTGCCGGGCGACTTCGTGGTGACCCTGAATGGCGTNACCATCGGCGACTCCGATCAGCTGGTCCTGGAGGTGGGCGAATTGCCCGTGGACGAGATTGCCCGCTTTTCGGTGGTNCGCTACGGTGAANCCCTGGAGCTGGAGGTTCGGATCGCCGAGCGCGAGTCGGACCGGGAGATAGCCGAGCTGAACCGCCGNCTCTGGCCGGGTTTCTCGGTCCACCCCCTGACCGATGAGATCCGTTCCGATCTGAATCTCTCCAAAGAGAGGGGGGGGCTTCTGGTAACCACCGTGGAACGGCGCACTCCCGCTGCAGCAGGAGGGGTCCGGACAGGTGATATCCTGCTTGCGATAAACGGCCGGGAGACAACCTCCATGGTTGACTTCTACAGAGAGATCAACGAGGGCGGCCAGGAGGCCACTCTCTCACTTCTGCGCGACGACAGCACTGTCGAGATTGGAATCCAGCAATGAGTAACAAGCACTTTATNTCCTACGACACGGTCCGGAANAACGCCNTCGTTCTGGCCCAGCAGATCTGCCAGGAGGGGTTTATTCCCGATGTGATCTACGTGAGCCTCCGGGGCGGTGCCTACATGGGGAACGTGATCAGCGAGTACTTCAAGTTTGTCCGGCGCGGCCAGCGGCCGGTCTTCTATGCGGCCGTGGTGGCCCGNTCCTACACCGATATCAGGGAGCAGGAGCGGGTGAGCGTGGACGGCTGGACCTACAGCCCCGAGCACCTGCGTTCGGGCGACCGGGTTCTGGTGATCGACGATATTTTTGATACGGGCCGGACCGTGAATCATCTGGTAGAGGTGATTCTCCAGAAGGGGTTGCCCCGTTCCGANGTCAAGATCGCCGTCCACGACTACAAGATCCGCCACTACGTGGAGGAAAAGCAGCCGATCCAGCCCGATTACTACTGCCGGAAGCACGAGATCCAGACGCCCGAGGAGGATCACTGGATTCATTACCTGAGCCACGAGCTGGTGGGGTTGTTGCCCGAGGAGATCGACCAGCAGTATCCCGACGAGCGGGTCCGGGCCGTGCTCCACGGGTTGCCCTGAAGCCTGTCCGCAGCGACCAAAAAAAAGACCGCCTCCCGGGCGGTCTTTTTTAGCGGTCGCAAGATCTGCCGGCCCTCTTTTGACGGCCAGGTCCGGGTCTGTGGTTTTACTCCCAGACCCAGGTGGGCGATGTCCCGGTGTTATAGCTGGAGGTGCTCCAGAGGCCGTGGTTATCGGTCAGGGCAAAGACGAGCCCTCCCAGCTCCATAAGCCCCGTCACGGCAGCCGAGGAGAGATCCGCCGACCCGTAACTCCTGCTGATATCGCGGCCCGAGGTCCAGCTGACGCTGGTGAAATCCTCGTTCGGGCGGGCGTGGTAGTAGCCGTCTCGGTCCCAACTGGTAGGATTCTCGCTGGTGATTGTTCCTGCCAGGAATATCTCCCTATCTGGAAGCCAGAGGAGACTCGCGAAGGCCCTGCTGCGGGATGCAAAACTTTCCCAGCCAGCATCCCAGGTGTCAAGATCTATCGGGGGATCTGGCAGATTCGATGATTTATAGAGCCTGCCCGTGAGCGTGGCCGCCACGAGGAAGGTGTTACTACCGAGGGTTACGGGCTCCACAGCCCCCAGGTTTGGTGGCGGGGCTTTTATTTCCTTGATATCATCATTAGTACTAGTCTCCAACTCTGTTAAAGGCAGCCACCAAAGGCCATTTCTGGCGATCCAGAGGTAGCCACCTGCCACAAAGGCCTTCCCCGGGGGGCGAGAACTCGGGATCAGGTCGTCCCCCGGGTTTTCGTACCCGACAAAGCGGTGGCGCCTGTCCTGAGGGTCGCCTTTCTGCGGGTTCACCGCCAGGTAACGTTGCTTGTTGTCGCCCTCCTGCCGCATGGTGACGAGCAGCGTGTCGGGCGTGCTGTCGCCACTGCGGTCGATAGCAGCCACCCCCGTGAGTCTGGAGAGTTTCTTCTCGCCATCGTCGGGATCGTCCAGATAAGAACCGCTCCCGAGAACGACCTCCCAGGAGGAAAGTTCTCCATCCTCCTCATCCTCAACAGCCCTCTGGAGTGTCGTGTTCTTTCCGCCCGAAGAGAGAATCACGTAGACCTCGTAGGTTGCACCATTTTCTATCACGGCCACCGACGATGCCTCTCTATTGCTGGGGCTAACCCGACGCCAGGTATTACCGCTTATGGGGCGCCGGAAGAGCCCCGTGCCCGCCACCGCGTAGAAGTAGTCTCCCGAAGCGGCCATGCTGGCGATGAAGGTGTTATCCACCAGGTTGTTGGACCTGATCTTTACCTCCTGCTCGATATCGGCAAAGATCCCTGTGTCCCCCCGGGTACANCCNCCGAGGGTCAGGACCAGGGCAGCCAGAAGCGCCCCGAGGACGTGCCAGCCCCCGCCGGGGACACCCGGGAAGGCCCTGCTCTTGTGTAGGACGTTCATACAGTTTCTCCTAAAACCGGTAGAGAATGGACATGGTGGTGGACATGAAGTTCCCGAAACGGTTGTCCTCGTTGGAGACATCGGAGACGTGGTTGTAAAACTGGGGAACCCACCAGTACCGAAGATCCACCCCGAAGGCCCATTCAGAGTTCATGTTCCAGTAGGCACCCACGCCGGGCATCACGATCGGATCGATCTTGAAGGCCCCGTCGAANCGNCTGAAGTTCATCCCCGCCGCAATNGACAGGGGGAACTCGAAGGGGTAGGCCCTGAAAAAATAGGTAAGCCGCATGGCCAGGGGAATCATGTAGAGAGCGTTCCGGTTGGGTGTATAGGCGAACATCCCCCCCAGCTCCCCTCCCANGGCGATCTCGTTGGTGAGAAAACCGCTCCACATGAGGTGGCCCGTGCCGCCCAGGGTCAGGTTCGCGTCCTTGATCCCGTCGGGACCACCGGCAAAAAAGAGGGGGATAAAGAGCCCCAGATTCATGGAGATCATCTGATCCCCACGCCCGTAGGTAGGCTGAAAGTCCTCGTCATCCTCCTGGGCNCGTGCCGTGCCGGGAGCGCCTGCCAGAGCCAGGGCCAGTGACAGCACCAGAACGAGGACGTGCCGCGACTGTCTGTATCGACTGATAAAAATCACAGACCGATACTATCACGCAGGAAAGACCCTGACAACACGGGGCCTTTCCGCTACAATGGGGCGATCATGAAAGCACAGATCATAGACGGCAAAACCATCGCCGCCGATATTCGCAGGGAACTGGAACCCCGCGTGGCGGCCCTGACAGCCCGGGGAAGCAAGCCGGGGCTCGCTGTGGTTCTGGTGGGGGACGATCCGGCGAGCCTCTCCTACGTGACGGCCAAAGAGCGGGATTGCGAGGCGATCGGTATCGGCAGTTTCGATTTCCGCCTTCCCCGGGAGACCACCCAGGAGGAGCTGCTCGGGCTGGTGGACCGCCTGAACGGGGACGACCAGGTGGACGGTATTCTGGTGCAGCTACCGCTGCCCGACCACATCGACGCCGATTGCGTACTCCAGCGCATCGACCCTGCCAAAGACGTGGACGGCTTTCACCCCCTCTCGCTGGGCAGAATGCTCCTGGGGCTCCCGGCGCTTCTGCCCTGTACGCCCCAGGGCGTGGTGGAGATGCTCCTTCGCTCGGGCCACGACCCGGCAGGAAAAGAGGTGGTGATCATCGGCCGCAGCAACATTGTGGGCAAACCCCTCTCGGTTCTTCTGGCGCTCAAGCGCCCGGGGGGCAATGCCACCGTCACGGTCTGTCACTCCCGAACCCGTGAGATCGCCCGCATCACAGCGGGGGCAGACATCGTCATTGCCGCCATGGGTTCCCCCGAGTTTCTCAAGGCTCACATGATCAAACCCGGGGCGGTGGTGATCGATGTGGGCGTGAACCGGGTGGATGACCCCGGGGCAAAGCGGGGCTACCGTCTGGTGGGGGATGCCGCCTGGGAGGAGCTCCAGGAGAAGGCCTCGGCCATTACTCCCGTTCCTGGAGGAGTGGGCCCCATGACGCGGACCATGCTGCTCCATAACACGGTTTGTGCCGCCGAGGCGCGTCGGGCCCGGGGGACGGCCTGAGTGGTAGATGTTCAGAACCAGAACGACACACGCCGGATTCCCCTGCAGAAAGTGGGGGTGCGGAATATTTCCCACCCCGTTACGGTCCTGGACAGGGACCACCGGCAACAGCATACCGTGGCCGACCTGGCCCTCTACGCGAGCCTGCCCCATGACTACAAGGGCACCCACATGAGNCGCTTCATCGAGGTCTTTCAGCGCTACGCCGGGGAAATNCGCATGCCCCGGTTCCTGGATATGCTCCAGGAGGTGCGCCACCATCTGGACGCAGAACGCGCCTTCGGGGAGCTTCATTTTCCCTACTTCATGGANAAAGANGCCCCCGTGAGCAAGCAGTCCAGCCTGATGAACTATCGGTGCGGTTTCAGCGGCAGTGTNTCCGCCCGGGAGNGACACTTCTTTGTCTCCATGGCCGTGCCGGTAACCACCCTCTGCCCGTGCAGCCGCGAGATCAGCTCCCGGGGTGCGCACAACCAGCGGGGAACCTGCACCGTCACCGCCGAGGTTCAGGAGTTCTTCTGGATGGAGGATGTGATCGAGCTGATCGAGTCCTGCGCATCGGCGGGGCTCTATACGCTGCTCAAGCGGGTAGACGAGAAGTTCGTCACGGAGCAGGCCTACGATCACCCCGTGTTCGTGGAAGATCTGGTCCGGGAGGTCACAACCGCCCTGGAAGAGCGGTTCCGGTTTCCCTGGTTCAGCGTGGAGGCGCTCAACCGGGAAAGCATTCACAACCACGACGCCTACGCCTACGTGGAGCGCGGGCGCCCCCCTCTGGAGAAACCCCATGAATCTTAACCGTGTTACAACTGTTACCGATCGTGTCCCCCTGAAAACCGCTCTGATCAGCGTGGCCGATAAGGAGGGGCTCCAGCCCTTTGTGGAAGGCCTCTGGCAGGAAATCCCCGATCTGGTGATCTACTCCACGGGGGGGACCTTCACGCTCCTTCAGGAGCTGGCCCGGGAGCGGGATCCCGGCCTGGTGAGATCCATCACGGAGTATACGGGTCAGCCCGAAATGCAGGGCGGCCTGGTGAAAACCCTGGACTACCGGGTCTACCTGAGCCTCCTGAGCGAATCCCATAACGAGGATCACCAGGCTGATCTGATCCGGACCGGTGCGGTCCCCTTCGATCTCACGGTCTGCTCTCTCTATCCCTTCGAGGAGACCGCAGCCCGGGAGGGGAGGACCCTGGAGGATCTGCGAACCCACATCGACATCGGAGGGCCCACCATGCTGCGTGGGTCGGCAAAAAACTTCCTCCGGGTTCTGGCGGTTTGCAGCAGCCAGGACTATTCCGGGGTGCTTCAGGAAATCCGCCAGGGCCAGGGAACCACGTCGCTGAAGTTCCGGCTTGCCCAGGCCCTGAAAGTCTTCTCCTGCACCGCTCACTACGAGGAGACCATTGCCCGGGAACTGGCCCGCGCAGCAGCGGAACAGGAGCTGGAATCGCTCTATACCGATATTCCCCTCGCCGATAGTTCTGCTACCGGCAATCCCCCCCAGGAGGCATGATCATGAGTCGCAGCATCTATCGTACCATTAATACCGACGGGTTCCCCGAGGATTTGGAGATATCCTTCGGGTCCGGTTCCGAACGACAGACCCTCTGCTATCGCAAGGTGACCTGGGACGTGGCAGGCGAGCGCCAGGGACTCCGCTACGGCGAGAATCCCGACCAGCAGGCCGCGCTCTACCGTCCGGTGAACGGGAACCTCCTCCTGGGCCAGGTGCACCAGATCGCCCCGGGTCGAGGTCTTGCCTCGGAGGTGGATCTGCTGCAAAGCGGAAAACATCCCGGCAAGATCAACATCACCGATGTCGATGCGGCCCTGAACATTCTGCGGTACTTCACGGATCGCCCCGCCTGCGTGATCGTGAAGCACAACAACCCCAGCGGAGTGGCCCTGGGCAGCTCCCTGGCCGAGGCGTACCAGCGGGCTCTCATGGCCGACAGGATCGCCGCCTTCGGGGGCGCCGTGGCTCTGAACGGCGAGGTTGACCGGGAGACGGCCCAGGCGATCGCCAGCTACTACGCCGAGGTAGTGGTAGCCCCCGAGTTCAGCGCGGGAGCGCTGGAGGTCTTCGCGACCAAAAAGAACCTTCGGGTTCTCCGGGTAGGAAACATGGCGCGTCTCCAGGAATACGTGGGCACCCGCTTCGTGGATTTCAAGAGTCTCATCGACGGGGGACTGGTCGCGCAGTGGTCCTTCGTCCCCAAGCTCCTGCCCGACGAAGAGCTTCTCCCCGCCCGGGCCGAGCACCAGGGCAGGTCCTACGGGATCGAGCGCGAGCCCACCCAGGCAGAGCGCAGGGACATGCGCTTCGGGTGGCTTGTAGAAAGCGGTGTCACCAGTAATTCCGTGATCTATGTCAAGGACGAGGCCACCGTGGCAATCGGCACGGGCGAGCAGGATCGGGTCGGCGTGGCACGGATCGCCCGGGAGAAGGCCTTCTGGAAGCTGGCAGACCGGCTCTGCCTGGAAGCCACGGGCAAGGGGATCGAGGAACTGGGCTCACCCGAGGAGCAGGAGCCCTTTCACCAGGCCGCCCGCAAGGAGCGGGGGGGGCTGCCGGGGTCTACTATGATCTCCGATGCCTTCTTCCCCTTTCGCGACGGTGCCGAGGTGGGATTGCGCGAAGGAGTTTCGGCAATTCTTCAACCGGGAGGAGCCCTGCGAGATCACGAGGTGATAGAGGCCTGCAACCACTTTGGTGCTACCATGGTCTTTACGGGACAGCGGAGTTTTCGTCATTGATCGGGCCGTCCACCGGACGAATTCCCCCGGGGTCAGGAAGGACCCCGGGGGATTCTGTGATATACTGAACTACGGAAGGAAGCGTTATGCCCTGGAAACTGCTACTCTATCTCGTCCTCCTGGGATGTGTTCTGGCCTTTGTCGGTCTCAATCTGGACCACACCGCCGATATTTCTTTGGGATTTATCCTCTACCGGGATGTTCCGGTCTTCCTGAGTCTCTTCTTCGCCTTTTTTCTCGGCGTGGTCCTGACAATCCCCGCCGTGATGTTCACCGCGTCCCGCAAGACCAGGGACAGGAGCGAGCGGCGTCGGGAACGGCAGGAAAAGCAGGAGGCACGGAAAGAGGAGAAAGCCCGGCGGATCGCGCACAAGGAAGAGCGCCGTCAGGCCCGGGGAGCTGCCAGGGCTGCCAAAGCTTCCCGGGCAGAGAAGAAGCGAACCCTGCCGGGGGGGCCATGACCAGGAGGGGCATTCTCGCGGCACTTGTGCCGCTCTTTCTGTATCTGGCTCTTCCGGGCCGGGTCCATGCCAGGGAGGAGANCTCCTGGTCCGCTGCGCTTCAGACCATTCTGGAGAGCGTCCCGTCTCTGGAGGAGGCTCTGGACCCCCTGGAAGAATACCTGGCAGGAATTGCCTACCCGCACGAGAGAGCTCAGGCCCTCTTCGAGGCGGCTCGTATCTACGAGCTCGCGCACCGCTTTTCCCCGGCAGCCCGGTGGTACCGGGAAGCCCTGGAGGAGGTCCCCGATTTCGACGAGGCAGCGTTGCGCTACGGAGGGGTCCTGCTGGAGCTGGGCGAGGCCCGGGAGGCGGTGCGTGTTCTCTCCCGCATGATCTCCTCCTCCGGGGATCGCCGAATCCAGCGCGCCGGGGCGATTCTTCGGGGCCGGGCCCATTTTCTGGCCGGTGAAACCGACACTGCCCTGGCCCACGCGATCGCTCTGGCCGACCAGAAGCACGAGGCCGAGGCGCTCTTTCTTCTCTTCGACATCGCCAGAGCGCTGCAGGATACGGACCTTCTGGAGCAAAGCCGTCGGGATCTGTCTGAGTATTTCGGTCTCTCGCCCGAGGATCGGCTTGCCAGCCCCCGGGGTGGCGTGCGGTCTGTCGCGGCAGCCCCCCTGCCGAGTCGCCTTCTCCAGGAGGGAGGCGATCGCTCCGGTATTTCCGGCAGCATTGTCCGTGCTCCCGATCCGCGCGATGGGGGAGTCCCCCCCCTTCGGGATGATTCGCCTTCCGGAGAGGCTCCTTCCGGGGAAGTCGATCCCGAGGAAAAAGAGCCTGCGCCCGCCACCAGAGACGCCGAAAGCTCGTCCCTGACAGGTATCCAGACGGGGAGCTTCCGGGATCGCGAGAACGCCTCGTATATGTTGCGGGACATCACCGCCTTGGGTTTCTCAGCAACGATCAAGACCGCCGAGACCGGGTCGGGCCGGTTCTACCGGGTTATCGTCACCCTGCCCGAGGGATACCAGCCAGCCGATGCCCAGGAGACGGTGATCGCCCTGAAGGAAGAGGGGATAGAGGGCTTCCTGGTTTTTGGTCCCTGACGTCTCAGCTGGCCTCCTCGAGGAACTCCTCCACCTGCTCCAGTACCACCGGGGCCTCACCGGTCTCGATGAGACCGGCCACGGTAAAGATCACCGGCGTCATGCGGATTCGCCGCACAATCCTGTCCTCGGACCGCTCCTCGCTGTACTCCAGACGGTACCGCTTGTTAAAGGACCCGTTGGATGAGGCCCTTCCCGCAGGGCTCTCCCCCCCACTGGCCTCAACGACCTTGAGTTCCAGCAGGGGGTCGCCCGTCTTGATCAGGTTAAAGCCCCCCCGCCAGTCGAAGTGATCCGATCTGAACCGGAAGTAGGGGGCGTCAAAGAGAAATTCCTGGTGATTTTCGTTGCGATAGACTCCCTGGAGGAGAAAATCGGGCCGCGCAACCCGGTGGTGGCGGACGGTGCTCTCCTGGATTCCAGGGGTCATTCGCTGATACTGACCATTCCAGTATTCTGCCCCGTCCACGGTAATGCTGATGGTGTCCGTCCCCAGGACGGTCACGGCGATCTGTCGGCGCACGGTGCGGAGTACGGCATTCCTGAGATGGATCAGCAATCCTGGCCCTCTCTGGTAAATCGCCTTGTAGGAGTTTACCCACTCGTATTGCTCCTGGGCGTCGGCATGAAAGAGGCTCACCCGCTGGTTGGCGGTATCAAAAAAAGCCAGTTCCGCCGAGGACCCCAGGCCCGTGCCGGTACTGCGGAACCAGGGGCCGCTCAGAAATTGCTCCATCCCTGCCGCATCGGCGTCGTAGAGCTCCCGGAGCTGAGCCTGCTCGGCCTGCACCCCCGGGAGATCTTCCTGGTGGGCAAGAAGATAGTGGCCCGACTCGGTGTTCCACCGGTACTCGGACCGGATCAGATCGTGGGGATCCCCGGTCTGGTCGTTGCGCTGGAAGAGGAAGATGGGGAAGCTCTCGCCCGTGGTCTGAAGCGTCCGATAGGCGTCGGAGCGGCGACGGTCGGCGATCTCGATACTCCCGTCGGTGGTGCCGCTGAAGATTTGCCGGAAGAGCAGATCCCGTTGCCCCCGTTCGCGGGGTTCCTGGCGGAAGACGTTGATGGTCTGTTTGCCTTCGGGATCGATCCCGATTCCGACGATCTCCTCCAGGTGGTCGCCGGTGAGGTCCATCGTGGAGACCGAGAAAGATCGCATTCCCGTGGCGTCGGTCACCCCCTCCCAGGAGATTCGGTAGACGTTGCGCAGGGGGTCAAAGATCGCCACGAGCAGACGGATCCGGTCCGAGGGATCGTCGCGTCGTTTCACCACCACGATCTGCTCGTCGGGTTCGCTCATGGTGAGACTCACGTTATGCGTGGAAATCAGCAGATAGTCGTCGGGGAGATGAACTCTGAGCCCCGGTTCCTCATCTTCGGTCTGAATGGAAACTGCCCGGGTCTCTTCGCGGGCCAGGACGATGCCCGGGGCTGCTCCCGGAAGGGTTACCTCGCCGCGGAGAGGGATCGCCGTGCTCTGTCGCTCCTCGGCGCAGGAGAAGAGCATCATCCCCCCCAGGATGCAGAGGGCCAGGGAGAAGGGAGTTGATTCTTTCACAGGTCCCATTGTGCCACATCCTCCGGGATGGCGACAACGGGGAACCCGGTGGACAACGGTCCCGTTTTTTTGCATAGTAGTGCATGGACGCTTTAAATAATACCGGGCGGGCACCCCAGNTCGCCGAAAAGTACAGTTACGATGATGTTCTTCTGCAACCTGGTTTTTCCTCGGTGGTACCCGGAGAGACCGACACCAGTGTTTCCCTTACCCCCGGAATCCAGCTGAATATTCCCGTCATGGCCGCCGCCATGGATACCGTTACGGAACAGGAGCTCGCCATAGCCCTGGCTCTCGAGGGCGGTGTGGGGGTTATTCACCGGAACATGCCCCCCGAGGAGCAGGTTCGTCAGGTGGGCGCGGTAAAACGTCACCTGAACTGGATCATCGAGAACCCCGTTACGGTGGGCCCCAGACAAACTATCGGGGAGATTCGGGAGATCGTTGATTTCTATTGTATCTCGGGCCTTCCCGTGATCGACGGTGACCGCCTCGTGGGAATCATCACCAGCCGGGACCTGCGCTTTGCCCCTGACAACACCCAGCTGGTAGAAGAGGTCATGACCAGGGATCCCGTGGTGGAGGTGGGGCGCCCCTCACTGGCCAGCGCCAAGGCCAAGTTCAACCAGTACAAAATCGAAAAACTTCCCGTGGTGGACGAGCAGGGACACCTCACGGGGCTGATCACGGTAAAAGACATGGAAAAGCACAGCCTCTTTCCCCAGGCAGCAACAGACGCCTCGGGCAGGCTGCTGGTGGGCGCCGCCGTGGCTCCCTCCGATGTGGAAACCCGTCTGGGACCNCTCTTCGAGGCTCGGGTGGATTTCGTGGTGGTCGATACCGCCCACGGTGATTCCCGGAACGTGGTGGAGACGATCAAACTTATCAAGGCCCGCCATCCCGANCTCCCCGTGGTGGGCGGCAACGTGGCCACCGGTGCCGGAACGCGCCGCCTCATCGAGGCCGGGGCAGACATCATCAAGGTCGGCGTGGGGCCGGGCTCTATCTGTACCACCCGAATCGTCGCTGGAATCGGCGTTCCCCAGCTCTCGGCGGTGATGGANGCCGTTGATGTAGCCCGGGAGTACAACATTCCCGTCATTGCCGACGGCGGGGTAAAGTATTCCGGCGATATCACCAAGGCGATCGCCGGAGGGGCCCACGTTGTGATGGTGGGAGGCCTCTTCGCTGGTCTCAAGGAAGCTCCGGGCAAGGAGTTCCTCTACGAGGGCAGGATCTTCAAGGCCTATCGGGGCATGGGGTCCGTGGCAGCCATGAAAAAGGGAGGCGCCGACCGGTATAACGTGGCCGAGGGAGAAGAGCCTGTCCCGGAGGGTGTAGAGGGGCGGGTTCCCTACAAGGGGGAACTGCGGCCATATCTGCATCAGCTCGTTACGGGCCTCAAGAAAGGCATGGGCTATTGCGGATGCGCCGACCTGGCGCAATTGCGGGAATATCGGAACTTCGTTAAGATTACCGCTGCTGGTTTGGCGGAGAGTCACGTTCACGATGTTGCCATGACTCGCCAACCGGAAAATTATTCCCGGAGTTGACAATTTGAACGTTGTAGTAATCGGTGCGCAATGGGGAGATGAGGGCAAGGGAAAGATCGTTGATTATCTTTCTTCGGAGGTGCAGAAAGTTGTACGGTTTTCCGGTGGAGCCAACGCCGGACACACCATTGTCGATGGNGACAAAACCTACAAACTCCACCTTGTTCCTTCGGGTATCATCTACCCCGACACGGTGGTGATCCTGGGAACAGGGATGGTCATAGATCCCGAGGCACTNTTCGCGGAACTGGAAGAGCTCGAACGGCAGGGTATCTCCTGGGAAGGTCGCGTGCTGATCTCCGACAGGGCGCACCTGGTTCTTCCGAGTCACCGCCGGGAAGANATCCAGCGGGAAGAGGAACGGGAGAACCCCATCGGCACCACCGGCCGGGGCATCGGGGTGGCCTACGCACACAAGGCGTACCGCGACGGAGTCCGGCTGGCCGATCTGGCCTGGCCGAGGCACCTGGCTTCCCTCGCCACGGAGGATCAGGAGTTCCTCGAAANCTGGAAGGACCGGTTGCTCCCGCTGACGGTGGACCTGGCTTCCTATATGCACACCGGGNTCCCCCGGGAGGACGAGCGGGTTCTCCTCGAGGGTGCCCAGGGGGCGCTCCTGGATATCGATCTGGGAACGTACCCCTACGTATCGAGTGGGGCTTCCTGCTCGGGAGGGGCCCTCAGCGGGGCCGCCCTCGGCCCGGGCGACATAGATCACGTACTGGGGGTTTTCAAGGCCTACAGCACCCGTGTCGGGAACGGCCCCTTTCCCAGCGAGTTTGACGGCCGCAACCAGGACGGGCTCGAGGAACACATCCGTGAGTTGGGCCGCGAATACGGAGTGACCACGGGAAGGCCCCGCAGGATCGGGTATCTCGACCTCGTGGCGCTCCGGTATGCCTGTCGCACCAACGGGATCACCAGTCTGGCCCTGACCCATCTGGACGTCTACGACGCCCTGGAAACGGTCACCGCCTGTATCGGCTACGAGACAGACCACCAGACTCTGGATTATTTTCCCGCCTCGATTGCGCTTCTTGAGCGGGCGCGGCCTGTGACAAAGGCGTTTCCCGGCTGGCAGCGCCCCCTGGGGGACATATCCTCCTTCGAGGACCTTCCCCGGGAGGCCCGGGACTATATCACCTTCATCGAGGATTACCTGGAGGTACCGATCAGCCTCGTCTCTGTCGGTTACCAGCGGAATCAGACGATTATCCGACGATCTCTATGGGGAGAAAAATAATGACCACAGGATCGGCTCTCACGCCGCCCTCGGGCACCGACAGGATCGTTATCCTGGACTTTGGAAGCCAGACCACACACCTTATCGGACGNCGCATTCGCGAACAGGGCATCTTTGCAGAAATTGTGGCNGGCACCGCGCCGATGGAAGACTGGATCGACGAAGGGGTGAGGGGAGTTATCCTCTCGGGCTCCCCCTCGTCGATCCACGACGAGGACGCGCCCCTGCCCGACAGACGCATCTATTCCCGGGGGATTCCCCTCCTGGGAATATGCTACGGCCTCCACGTAACAGCCCATCTCCTGGGCGGCGAGATCAGTCGGGCCGAAACGAGAGAGTACGGTCCTGCCCCCGTAGAAGTTGTGACAAACCACGAGATAACCTCCGGCGTGAGCAGGCGCTTTACCTCCTGGATGAGCCACGGCGATGCGATCAGGCGATTGCCTCCCGGTGCCCGGGAGATCGCCACCACCTCCCACGGGGTAACGGCCATCGTCACCATCCCCGAGGCATCCTTCGTGGGGCTGCAGTTTCATCCCGAGGTGACTCATTCGGAGCAGGGCCTTCAGATTCTCGACAACTTCGCTGCGGGAGTCTGCCAGGCCCGTCGCCAGTGGTCTGTGGAGAACTATCTGGAACAGCTCCAGGGGGAGCTCCGCAGTCAGGCCGGCGACAAACCGATCCTCCTGCTCATCTCGGGGGGGGTCGATTCGTCGGTGGTGGCAGCGCTGCTGCTTCAGACCTTTCCTCCGGAGCAGATTCACCTTATGTACATCGACACGGGGCTCATGCGGAAAGATGAATCGGTGGAGATCGGGGCCGCCCTGCGAAAACTGGGGGCACGAAACCTCTACCTGATCGATGCAGAGGAGCGGTTTCTTTCCGCCCTGGCCGGTGCAGTCGATCCCGAGAAAAAACGCCACATTATCGGAGACCTCTTCATCTCTGTTCAGGAAGACGAGATCGCCTCCAGACTTTCGGGGGACTATTTGCTGGCCCAGGGAACGCTCTATACCGACCTCATCGAGAGCGGGCACGGAAGCGGTGGCACGGCAAAGTCCATCAAGAGCCACCATAACGTGGCGAGCCCCCTGGTCAAGAAGAAGCGCGAGGCCGGACTCATTCTGGAGCCCCTGGCCGCGCTCTACAAGGACGAGGTCCGGGACCTGGGCCGTCTCCTGGGGCTACCCGAGGAGATCGTTGGACGGCACCCCTTTCCGGGGCCGGGGCTGGGAGTCCGCGTGCTGGGAGAGGTCACCCGGGAACGCTGTGATATTCTCCGCGAGGCCGATGCGATTTTCATCAGGGAGTTGCGGAAGGCCGGGCTCTACGACGCGATCTGGCAGGCCTTCGCTGTACTTCTCCCGATTCAGTCCGTGGGGGTCGCCGGAGACAGTCGTGCCTACGGGAACGTGGTGGCCCTGCGGGCCGTGACGTCCACCGACGGAATGACCGCCGACGTCTACGGTTTCGAACCCGCCTTCCTCAGAACCGTCTCGGCGGCGATCACCAACGGGATACCCCAGGTGGGCAGGGTCGTCTACGACTGTTCCGGGAAACCTCCCGCTACAATCGAGTGGGAGTAGGCGGGGTTCCCGGGGCCGATCCTTTCGTCTTTTGACGGGATGAGCTATCATTAGGAGCATGCCGGAGCAGGATGGTGGGCATTCAGGGTCGGTCCTCTCGCAGATGTGCCGTGTGAGGCCGGTCCTGACTTTTNTTGAACCGGGCGTNGNTNCCCTGGCAACTGCCCTGGTNGCTCTGGATCTTNTGGGGCGGGTCGANATATCCCGGAACCTGGGGCTCCTGGTCCTGGATACAGCGATCATCGGGTTTTTTGCCCTGGACTATCTGACGGGCCTGATCGGTGCGCCCGACAAAAAAGGATACCTCCGAACACATCTGGTGGAGTTGCTCTCGATNGTTCCCGTCTATCANTTCCGGGCGTTNCGGGCGGTGCGGGTCGTCCGGATTCTCCGGCTGGTATCGCTGGTGGCGCGCGCACGACGCAGTATCGCGCAATACTTCACTTCCCACGTCCTGACCTACGTGGTGGTTATCCTCTGTGTGGTTATCGCTCTGGGGTCCATCTCGATCTATCTGGTAGAGCGGGGGAACAGTATCAACTCCTTCGCCGATGCTCTCTGGTGGACGGTGGTCACCGTTACCACCGTGGGGTACGGCGATCTTTCCCCCGAGAGCACGCCNGGACGGATTGTCGCCATCATTCTGATGATTACCGGNGTTGGTGCCCTGGCCGCCTTCACCGGCACGGTTGCTTCGGTGATTCTCCACCGGTCAGGCCGNAACCNCGAAGAGCACTCCCAAGAANACCCGGAAGGAAACCCCGGCGATCGATCACCAGTACATCCACCAGAAACTCCCTCAGAAGGGCTGCCGGAACCCCTGCCGGATCGCCTGGCCGGGGAATATGTGCGGGATAACCCCCTTCTGGCCGGGCTCTCGCCCCGGGAGATCCGGGAGGTCCTGGTCTTTATCGATTTTATCAGGTACCGGCGCCGCCGATGAATATACATTTTCTATGCAGGTGCTATGCATCCATNCGCCTTTTCGTGTAATTTCCCGGGATGATGAATACACCCGAAACGATACATACCTCTCTCTGGAAACAGAAACACTTCTGGNTTTTTTTGTTGCCCTCGGTAGCGGGGGTCTTTCTNTTCATGGCGCCCATCAGCTTTGCCGGCGATATCACCATTCCCGTGGCAATCCTGGCNAACACCCTGAAAGCCGTCATGGGGGGGCTTCTGGTTCCTCTGGTCACGGCGATCATCGCTGTTATGGCCGTTGCCACCGTGGCAGCAACGGCGCTAAAGCCCTCGTTTCTGGAGAAAAGCCCCTTTCTGAAAGGCCTTCTGACTCCGTCCCCCCTCTGGGTAGCTATACGTCTCATCGGGGGGCTCGCGATNGTAGCAACCTTCTTCGAGCTGGGNCCCGAGGTGATCTGGAGCGGTGACACGGGAGGGCTGGTTCTCTACGAACTCCTGCCGACCCTCTTTGCTGTTTTCTTCTTTGCCGGCCTTCTGTTGCCTCTGCTCCTGAACTTCGGTCTTCTGGAACTCTTTGGCACACTCCTGAGCACGGTCATGCGTCCTCTCTTCAATTTGCCTGGGCGTTCTGCGATCGACTGTACCGCCTCCTGGCTCGGTGACGGAAGCGTGGGAATCCTTCTGACCAGCAAGCAGTACGAAGGGTCCTTCTACACCCAGCGCGAGGCTGCCGTGGTGGGAACCACCTTTTCGGCGGTCTCGATCACTTTCAGCTTGGTGGTTCTGGCCCAGGTCAATCTGGAACACCTCTTTCTTCCCTTCTACGGGACGATCTGTGCCGCCGGTTTCGTGGCAGCCATTATCATGCCCCGCATACCGCCCCTGCGGTGGAAGAAGGATATTTTCATCGACGGAGCGAAACCGGGCGAGGATGCCGAGGTGATTCCCGAGGGGGCGACGGTCTTCTCCTGGGGACTCTCCCTGGCGGTGAAAAGGGCCGGGCAGGTGGTTTCCCTGCGCAAGGAAGCTGCCGAGGGAGCAAAGAATGCTGTGGACATGGTCTTTGGCGTTCTTCCCGTGGTGATGGCACTGGGAACGGTTGCTCTCATAATTGCCGAAACCACCAGCCTCTTTACCATCCTGGGAATGCCCTTTATCCCTCTGCTGAACCTCCTGGCCGTTCCCGAAGCTGTTGCCGCCTCGGAAACTCTGGTGGTGGGATTTGCCGATATGTTTATCCCCGCCATTCTTGCCGGCTCTATCGAGAGCGATATGACGCGCTTCATCATCGCCGCTCTCTCGGTAACCCAGCTGATCTACCTCTCCGAGGTAGGAGCGCTGTTGCTCGGGAGCAAGATACCCGTCAATGTTGTGGATCTCTTTGTGATTTTCCTGCTTCGCACAGTTATCACCCTTCCCGTGATTGCAGGCCTGGCTCATCTGATTTTCTGACGACCGGCTTCCCGCGCCCGTCTGACAGACCTGTGTGACTGGCCTGTGTAACAGGTCCGTCACACAGGCCAGTGCCCTGACAGGGCAGAAGACCGGGGAGNCGATTGCTCTTGTGATCGTCTCCCTCTTCCCGTATGATAAAACGGGAGGTGTTATTATGACAGGTCGTACTACCGGGGCCAGCAGGAAGGGGCGTGGGTCTTTTCCGGGGCTTCCCGCTTTTTTGTTGCTCGCTCTCCTTTTTCTGCCATCCCTCATCGTGGCTTCTCCGCAGGACGCTACGGGAGAGGTGGGCTTTTCCGTGGGTCGCTGGTTTCCGGGCGATATCAAACTGGACGATGAAAATCTGGAAGCCCGGAGTACCGTGCTCCTCCGGGGGTACCTGGACATGTACGTCTTCTCGCAACTCTCGGTAGGCATGTACGTAGCTGCCACCCGGGGAGAGTTGCGGGAGGCCGGGGAGGCCGACTACAAGGGAAACAGCTTCGATACCACCGAGTTCGGGGGAGCCCTCAAGGCCAGATATTTTCTTACCGAGACCTTCTCCCTGAGGCCGGGCCTTCAGTTCGGGTATCGGCGAATCACCATCGACGAAGTGAGCGACGATCCCCGGGGGGTGGCTCTGAACGGAACCCTCGAGGCCCAATACCATTTCCCCTCGGGGGCCATACCCTACNTGGACCTGGGGTTTATGAGCCAGCCCTTCGGAGGGAACCGGCAGTGGGATCTTACCTGGGGTCCCCGTTTCTATNTGGCCCTCGGGATCGGTCACACCTTCTAGCGATTCCCGGGGCTTCGGGTGGTCTTTCAGGGATTCCCCTGNGACTCGCCCGGAGAAGACCCCCGGAGTGGAAGGAGAAGCCATGGGAGTGTCTTCCGGCGGAACAGGACCATATCTCGCTGTTGAGATCGAGCGGAGGAGGCTCGTTCCCCTGATCTCTCTGGACCNGGGAGAGCGTTCCCGCTCGCTCCNGCTGACCACCCTGGTGGATAACCAGCGAGAGGCGAGGGTGCGGATTTTTGCGGTCTCCCCGGCGGGGTCCGAGCTCCTGCGCGAGTTTGTTCTGGCTGATCTTCCTCATCAGCCCAGGGGAGAGCCCCGCTTCACCGTCTGCTGTGACTTTGACGGAGTTCGCCGGGCTGCCTTGAGCGTCCAGGCGCAGGGCAAGACCCGGAAAACAACCCTCGACCTTGGACGGTTCCTTCCCTCTGCCCGGCCGACAGGCTCATGGTTCCGTCCCTGGATGGTGTTGGTCTTGCTTTTGCTTCTTCTGGTTGGAGCAGCAGGGCTTCTTCTCATGATCTCCCGAGGGAGCGCTCCGCCTCCGGGATCTGTCACGGAAAGACTCCCTCAGGAAGCCCCATCCCGAACCGCCTCACCGCCCCCTCCATCGACGGACGTCGCAGCCAGTGTTTCCGAAGATGATCCTTCCCCCGGGGATGCTTCTTCTCCCGGAGACGATACGCTCCGGGATCTTTCTGTCACCCCGGGCCCGGTGCCGGACGCGGCACCGGAGAAGGAGCTGCACCCCGAAGCAGGCTCACCGGCGCTTGTTCCGCTTTCCCGAGAGAAGACTCTCTACTTCCTCCCCGATAGCCCCCTGATCACCCGCGCGGCCCGGAGCGATCTCGCCAGCTTTCTGGCAGCCCTGAGATCCTTTAAAGATCTCGTCCTCACCCTGGAGGGGCACTGCGCGCTTGCAGGAACCGAGACGGGAAGAGAAGAACTTTCCCGCAGGCGCGCCCAGGCTGCACGCGATGCGATCCTCCAGGAGGCCTCCTGGATTGAGCCGGAACAAATTTCGCTATCCTGGTACGGCTCTGATCGTCCCGTAACACGCGATCCGGCAGAACAGGATCGAAATCGCCGTGTCGAGATCCTGGCAGAAGGGAATATCCCCGGGGAGTGATTTTACACGCCCGGGGGATTGGCTGGTTGACACGTTTTCGGGGGGTATGATATGGTCAGCCCGACATCAGGAACGGGGAGTTTCCCGAGCGGTCAAAGGGGGCAGACTGTAAATCTGTTGGCTAAGCCTTCGAAGGTTCGAATCCTTCACTCCCCAGACAAAAATCCTTCTTATCGTGGAGTTCTTCACGGCAAGAGGGATTTTTTTTTCCCCTTTGTGGTATCATTGCAGGCGATGGAGAAGCGTTTTTTTTGCACCCAGTGTGGCATCTGCTGCCGCTACGAGGAGGGGTATGTCTTTCTCTCTCCCCAGGACCTTGAACAACTCACGGCATTTCTCGGGCAGAAAGAAGCCCGGATCGTGGAGGAGTACTGCCGCTGGGTCCCTCTGGGCGGGGAAGATCAGCTCTCTCTGCGGGAGCAGCCAAACCACGATTGCGTTTTCTGGAGAGACGGGGGGTGTATCGTCTACGAAGCCCGCCCGCTCCAGTGTCGAACCTATCCTCTCTGGAGGCATATCNTGGAGGAACCCCGGGGCTGGGAGCAGGAGGCCCTCTCCTGTCCGGGGATAGGCATCGGGGAAAAGGTGTCTTTTCTCGCGGAAAAACGGGCCTTGCGGGAGCGTCAGCGCCAGGGGCCGATCACACGCCCTCGTTCGGGCCCGGGGAGGAAGTAATGCGTTTTACCGTTTGGGGCAGTCGCGGCTCCCATCCCACGGCGCTCACGCCAGGGGCGGTGCAGAGCAAAATTGCGACGGTAATCCAGCGGGTTCGTCCCGTCGATCTTGTCTCGGCCGAGTCGAGGGAGCGCTTTCTCGNCTCGCTTCCGGCGTGGCTCTTCGGTACCACCAGCGGGAACACCGCCTGCGTCGAACTCGAGATCGAACCGGGGTGTCCCATCGTCTTTGATGCCGGGACGGGTATCATCAACCTGGGATACCACCATCAGGAACAGCCCCTGCGGGAGGTTCATCTTTTTTTTACCCATTTTCACTTCGACCACATTCAGGGGCTTCCTTTTTTTCTCGCTGCCTACGACCCCTCGGTGACTATTCATTTTTACAGCCCCCGGGAAGATCTGGAGGCAATCCTGCGCAACCAGATGAGGGATCCCTATTTCCCCGTAACCATGGCGGGTGCCATGACACCACACCTGGTCTTTCACAGGCTGGATTCCCGGGCAATAACTCTTCACGGTGCAAAGCTCCGGTGGAAGGAGCTGAATCATCCGGGCCGGTCCTTTGGCTATCGCGTAGATTACCGGGGTCGGTCCTTCGCCTACATCACCGACGTAGAATTGACCGACGATTCCTTTGTCCAGAACCAGGCAAACGAAGATTTTTTCTCGGGTATTGACGCTATGATTCTTGATGCCCAGTATACTCTGGACGAGGCGATCGAAAAAATAAACTGGGGCCATTCCTCGTTCAGCCTGGCCGTAGATTTCGCCAAGGCCTGGCAGACAAAGGCGTTGTACCTTTTTCACCACGAACCCCGGTACAGCGATCGCAAGCTGGAACAGAATCTCCAGGCCGCCCGGCAGTATGCCGCGGGCCTTCAGGGACGGGATCTGGCTGTCTTTCTTGCACGGGAGGGAGCGACCGTAGATGTCTGATACCGATTTTTTCTCTCTTTCTCACGATGAAGCGATGGCCCTGATGAAACACCTGAGAAACCAGGAAGAAATCATCGAACCGGTGCTGGCAGAATTTCTTCTCCGCCTGGAACGACGCCTCTTTGCCGTCCATTCGATTCAGGAGATGGAGTCCCTGCTGGAAAGCGCCAGTCCTTCCTCCCGGCACAGCCAGGGGGGCAACCAGAACCAGGGGCGACACAAGAAGGGCCGGCAAACCCTTTCGAGCCGCACAGGTGGTGTCACATGAAATACTCCGGTTTGTTCGTTCTTCTGATGATCCTGCTGGCGGGTATCTTCCCGGGCGGGGGTGCCCCCCTCTTCGCCGATGGCCAGGACCCCGCAACCGACCAGGCCTGGACGCTCTGGCACCCTTCCTCGGCGGGAGCCCCCCTTTCGGGGCAGTATCGCCAGTCCAACCCCCTGAGCGGGCTCGCCTTGCCTCATCTGCACGCCCTGGCCCAGGAGGCCCGCCTGGCTGCTGCAGGAGGTGTCACAGCCGGAACAGAACGGGCCGGCGGAGCGATCGCAACGGTCGTACCGGGCCGTCGTGCTGTCTGGAACGGCGGGGGATCCTTTCTTGCCGATGACACGGGATACCATGTGCGTACGGTTCTTTCCATGGCCCGCCCCCTGGGCAGTCGCCTCTCGGGCGGGGCCGGTGCGGGGCTCGTGGTAGCAGATTCCGACGATGGGACCAGGATCGGTGCCGGGATCGACCTGGGGTTTCGTTACGATCTGGGGGTTTTCCGGGATGTCTCCAGGGTTGATCTCCACGCAGCACTCCTGAACATCGGCGTGGCTGCCGCCCGTGATTCCTACGATCCCCTGATTCCTGCCTTTACCCCTCTGGCGGGATTACGGGCCCGCGCTGTAGAGACCGAAGAACTCACCCTCGATCTCTCCGCAGCTCTGCGGGCTCCCGGGTTTGGAGGAGTCGGACTCGACTTGGGGGCTTCCCTGGTGTTCTCCGGGGGAGCTGCCGCCCATATCGGCTGGAGAACAACCTTCGGGGAGGACGAGGGGGCCCTCTGGCCCGGCTTCTCCCTGGGTATGACCTTCCCCCTGGACCGGGGTTCCCCGGCGCGCGNGCCCAGGCCGCGCGCCTACGGCACGGTCCAGCCCGATCGCGACGGCAATGTTCTTCTCGGTCTGGAGCTCGATGCTGCCTTCGATACCACCGATCTTGCCCCCCCCCGGGTAACGGCTCTGATGGAATCTCCTGAAGAACGGGAGCCGCGCCATGTGGCCCTCTCGGCCCGGGGCAAGGACTCCGAACTCTCTCTCTCGATTCGCGCCAGGGACAGTCGGGCGATACGGGAAGTCCGTTCGCGGCTGGTTGATCTGGATGGTGAGATTCTCCGCGAGTGGACACTCACCCCCCTGGTCTCGACGGTTCCCACGGGAACGATAACCGAACGCCTGACCTCTGACCTCTGGCCCCGGAGAATATCGGGAGAGATCCACTGGAACGTGTACGACGATGTCCCCGACGGCGTCTATTACCTGGAAGTCCAGGCTGAAGACCGTTCGGGCAACATAACAGAGCTCTCCCCCTGGGTTGTCCGGGTAGACAGTACCCCGCCGCGTCTGGANGGNACGATCGTTCCCGTTGCCATGGACGGCACGTCCCGAGGCGAGGAGCAGTTTTTCCGGTCTCTCGATACCGATGGACCTCCCTCGGGGGATCAATCCGGGGAGGAACGGGAGATTCTGGTAGCTCCCCAGGAGGAGATCGAGGTTGTCCTGCGCTATGAGGATGTGGANAGACTCTCGGTTTACGTGGTCGACGAGGCGGGGCGGGAGGTCCTGCCCCTGACGGGAGAACCCGGAAGAGCCAACGGCGACCACGCCCTTGCGATCCGTTGGGCCGGAACAGACAGGGAGGGTTCCAGACTTCCCGAAGGAGCGTATCGCATCCAGGTCGAGGCTTCCGACGCCCTGGGAAACAGGGGGGCTGCCAGGACCCCGCCGATCTTTCTGCAGTCCGTGCGGCCCCGTTTTACGGTGGCTCTCTCGGACACGATCGTCTCACCCTCGGGAGGGGGNGACCGAAGNGAGATCCTCCTGACTCCGCATCTGGAGCCGGTGATTGGCCTTCGGGAGTGGTCCATCCAGGTCCTGGATGAGGAGGGGACCGTTACAGCCTGGTGGAGCGGGATCGATCTTCCGCCCGAGGAGATTCTGCTGGGGCAGGAAGCGTTTCCCGCTGATGGAATCTATACGGTTCGGGGGACCAGTCACTACCGTAGCGGAGTTCGAGCCGAATATCTCTCCGATGCGATTACGGTGGANACGGTTCCGCCCGTGGTTGGATTGGCCGTTGATCGCCCCCTGGTTCAGCCCGAGGAACAGGGAATGATCACCTTCTACATCGAGAAGGACGAGACGGCGGTCGTGACAGAACTCTACGCGATCCCCCGTCTCGCCGAAGGCGAGGGGGCACCCCTGCTCATTCGTTCCTGGCAGGTTCCGCCGGAGCGGTATTATTGGGATCTCCTCACCGAGGAGGGGGAATTTCTCCCTCCCCAGGACTATACGGTCCGCCTCTACGCCCGTGATCGGGCAGGAAACACCGGCGTTTCTCCCGATCNGCCCCTGACCGTTNTGGAACGGTTGGGCGGTGTTGCCCTTGCTCCCGCACGGTCTGTTTTTGGGCCCACCGGAAACGGTCGGTTCGATGTGATGCCCCTCATCCTNGCAGGTCCTCCCGGCCTGGGTCAGGAGGGAGAGTTCGCGGTACGCATTGTTTCCCTCGAGACGGGGGAGGAGGTGCGACGTTTCTCCGGATCTCTCCCCTTGCCGTCCCGGGTGCTCTGGGATGGGAGAACCGACGGGGGTGTCCCTGCTGTGGATGGTTCCTACCACGCGCTTCTGGAGGCATCGGTTCCGCAGAGGGGAACTGTCAGGGCGGAATCAACGCCCTTCCGGTTGCTCACCGAGCCCCCCCGTGTCTCGCTTCGGACGCATCCGGAGATCGTCTCTCCCGATGGAGACGGGCAACAGGACGAACTGATCCTCTCGCCCACGATCGAGGGAGCCGCCACCGCCCGATACCGTCTCTTTCGTGATGATCGGGAAATCGACGCCCGATTGCCCGATCCTGCCCCGGGCGAGTATTCCTGGCTCCCCCGCGCGGCCGATGGAACAATTCTNCCCGACGGCGATTACACGATCGTTCTGGAGGCTGAAGACGAGGCGGGGAATCTGGGGCGTTCCGAGACTCTTTCCTTTCAGGTCGATACCCGTCCTGTAAGTGGCTTTGTCCGTATCAGTGCCGGGGCGTTCTCGCCCGGCTCGTCGGCGGTTCAGGAGGTGGTCTTCACACCCGTCCTTCCCGTTGAAGAGGGGCTTCTTGGCTGGTCCCTGGAGATTCTCTCGCCCCGGGGCGAAGTGGTTCTTTTCCGGGAGGGTATGCAGGGGGAAGCCCCTCAGCCTGTTGCCTGGGATGGGACAGACCAGCGCACCGGGGATATCGTTCCCGACGAATCCTATACGGCACGACTCCAGGCCGTATATCGCCATGGCCCCCGGGTGGAGGCTCTGTCACCACCGGTTCTGCTGGACAGCACCGCTCCCGAACTTTCGGTAACGGTCTCTCCCCAGCCCTTTTCTCCCGACGGTGACGGCATCGACGATACGGTCACTTTCGAGATCGCTGCTGTTGACGAGAGCCCTCTCCAGTATTGGGTTCTCGAAATATTTGACCCCGCTGGAGAGTTCTTCTACGATCTTGGCGGCCGGGGAGCTCCTCCCGAGAGGATTCGCTGGGACGGCAGGGCGCGTAACGGAGAGCTTGTGATGTCCGCCGAAGAATACCCCTGGCGCCTGGAAGTCGCCGATGTGCTGGGGAACACCCGGGTGGAAGAGGGGAGGCTCCTCGTGGATATCCTGCTCGAGCGGTTTGGATCGGGCTACCGCATCCAGATACCGAGCATCATCTTCCCTCCCGACTCGGCAGTGCTCGATCTTGACCCCGCTTCAGAGACGGGAGCAAAGAACCGGGCCGTGGTACAGCGTCTGGCCGAAATCCTGCGACGCTTTCCCGATTACGCGATCCTCGTGGAAGGTCACGCCGTGAACCTGACCGGCACCGAGCGGGAGCATCGCGAAGAGTTGTTGCCCCTTTCCAGACAGCGAGCTCTCCAGGTTCGAACGGCCCTGATTGACGAAGGTATCCCGGCGCGACGTCTCTCTGCCGAGGGGCGTGGGGGGGCTGATCCACTCGTTCCCCACGACGACGAGGTACAGCGGTGGAGGAACCGGCGTGTTGATTTCATTCTGAAACGGTGACGATGAAGTATTCCAGGGAAGTACTCCAGCGGATACGGGACCGGCTCGACATGGTTGAGGTGGTAGGAGCCTACACAACGCTGAAGCAGAAAGGAGACCGGTGGTGGGGTCTGAGCCCCTTCAAGACGGAGAAAACTCCCTCCTTCACGGTAAAGCCCCAGGAGGGGTTTTACTACTGTTTTTCCACACAAAAGGGAGGCGATCTCTTCAGCTTTGTCGCCGAGATGGAAGGGCTTTCCTTTCCCGAAACGGTGGTCTTTCTGGCCGAAAAAGCTGGGATTCCCCTCTTGGAAGAAGCCGCGCCGGACCCCCAGGAGAAGGATCGCGTCGCGCTCTACGAACTCTACAAGCGTGTGACCCGGACTTTTTCGTGGTTTCTCGGGGAACCTGCGGGAGCTGCAGCTCTGCGTTACCTGAGAGAACGGGGGATTGAGGAGGAGTCGTGCACGACCTTTGAGCTGGGGTACGCTCCGGACTCGGGGGTCTGGCTCCACCGGTTCCTCAGATCAAAATCCTACAGCCCCACATTTCTCGAGAAAAGCGGCCTCTTCTCGAAGAAGCATCCCCGGTATCCTCTTTTTCGCGATCGCATCATCTTTCCTATCGCTGACAGCCAGGGTCGGGTAGTGGCCTTTGGGGGAAGGTCCATGAATCCCGACGACAGGGCAAAATACATGAACAGCCCCGACACGCTGATCTACAACAAGAAAGAGGTGCTCTACGGCCTCCCCCAGGCCCGGGAGAGCCTGCGCACCACGCGTTGCGCCTACATCGCCGAGGGCTACACCGACGTGATCGCCCTGCACCAGAGCGGAGTCAAAAACGTAGTGGCCCCCCTGGGGACGGCTCTCACGGAGGAGCAGGTCCGGCTGCTCAGGCGCTGGGTTCACGAGATCGTTCTGGTCTTCGACGCCGATTCCGCAGGAATCGAGGCGAGTTTTCGGGCTGCTCTCATTGTGGAAAAATTCGAGCTTGGGTGTTATGTTCTTTCCATGGAGTCCGGAAAAGATCCCGCAGAGATCTACCGTGACCAGGGGCCTGACGCACTTCGCCAGAAAGCCCTGGAGCGGGTTCCTGCTTTCGAGTACCTCCTCGCAATGGCTTCCCGGGACTTTGATCCCCGAAACGAGCGGAGCAGGGATTTGCTGTTGCGTAAAGTCTTCCCGTATATTACCATGGTAAAATCCGAGGTTCGTCGCGAGGCTATGCTTGAGCAGGCAAGTGATGTCGTGCGAGTTTCTGCCGGGGCGATCCGCTCCGATCTGAGACGGTGGATCTCCGGGAGTGAAGCCTCTCCGTACCGGCGGGGCCAGGGGCAAGTGGAGGAGCGTGGCACCGGGCCGACAGAACGAAGACAGCGTCGAGATTACACACTGGTGCTCGCCTGTACGCAACGGAGCGAGCTTTTTGTATATCTGCGCGAGTCAATAGCCCCGGACGATTTGAGCGATTCCGACGCGCGACGCCTCTTCCTCCTCGCCGATGAGTCACTTCGTCAGGAGGAACCCCTTCCTCAGGGCGTTCTCGATCGACTCCAGGAGGACCCTCTCCGCGAGGAGATACTCCTTCGGCTCACATCGGGAGAGTACGAGGGGTGGAGCAAGAAAGATATCGACGGGGCGGTTCGGAACATTCGCGTCCGGAAGCTCGAAGCACAGCAGCGGGAACTGGAATCTGCAATACGGGCGGTCACAGCAAACGAGCCGCAAAAGATGAGGCACCTATTGGAACAGAAGATGGTTGTTGATCAGGAACTGTTACAGGTAAAGGCGAGGTCTGATGACTGATCTGCAAAATGAACCTGCTGTTGAACGGCTGATTGATTATGCAAAATCGAAGACATCCATAAGTTACGACGAAGTCCACGATTTTCTCCCTGACTCCATAGTGAACTCCGACAAGATAGAAGGTGTGCTGGCCCTTCTGGCGCAGCACAACGTCGTTCTCGAGGAGGCCGTGGAGGAAGAGTCGTCCACAACAGACACCGATGAGGACGAACAGGACCTGGACGAGTCCGACGAAGACGACGAGGATACTTCCGAAGAAGATAGTGCCGATTCCCCAGGCGGACCCGTGGCGACAGTCGACCGAACCAAGCGGGTTATTGTGGGGGACAAGGACGCCGCAATCGACGACCCCATACGTTTGTACCTGCGGGAGATAGGTCGGGAAAACCTCCTTACGGCAGAACAGGAAGTCGAGCTCTCCAAAAGCATGGAGGAGGGCGAGGGAATCATCAAGACCGTCATCCGTTGCAGCGGCATGATTATCCCCGAATTTCACGATCTGGCCGAGCGAACTTTCAAGAAGGAAGATCCCCGTGAACTGGGATTCTCCAAGAAAGAAATCTCCGAGTATCTCGCGGAACGCCGGCGGCTCAATCAGTTCTATCGGGAATCCATGAAAGAAGTCCTGGGAGATCTCCGGGCCTACATGGAGCTTAAACAAAAAACCTACGAAAAAGGCATCGATATTCTCCGCGATGAGACCCTCTCNAATCGTCGGGATGCCCTTCTGGAAATCCTGTCCAGGGTCGAAATACACCAGGACGAGATCATCCGTTTCAGCGATCGTTTTGCCAGGGCAGCNCGCCACATCCACCGGTATCGCGAAGAGCAGGCCCGTGTGGAAAAACGCCTGCGTGTTTCAAACATGCGGGAGCTTCGGACCCTGGGNAGAGGGCTGGCGGTAACCTCCAAAAGGGCAACCATAGAGGACGAGCTCGGTCTCTCGGCAGATCAGATAAAAGAGAAGATTCGCCAGATTCAGGTGACAGAAAAGAAACTCCGGGAGCTGGAGTTCACCTTCGAGAACTCCATCGACAACATTCTGGAGATGGCTCTNGAGATAGAGCGCGGTCGCGTCATGATGCAGACCGCCAAGGACAAGCTCATCCAGGCCAACCTGCGGCTCGTTGTGAGCATCGCCAAGAAATACACCAACCGGGGACTCCACTTNTTTGACCTGGTCCAGGAAGGAAACATCGGCCTTATAAAGGCCGTGGAGAAGTTCGAGTACCGCAAGGGATACAAGTTCTCCACCTACGCCACCTGGTGGATACGCCAGGCGATCACCCGATCCATCTCGGACCAGGCCAGAACAATTCGCGTTCCTGTTCACATGATTGAGCAAATCAATAAAGTTGTGCGAGAATCGCGTCAGCTCATGCAGGTTCTGGGAAGAGAACCCTCGGACGAAGAAGTGGCAGAGCGACTCGGCTGGACCGTGCCCCGGGTGAAATCGGTCAAGAATGTGGCCCGGGAGCCGATATCTCTTGAGACCCCCATCGGCGAGGAAGAAGACTCGCTCCTGGGAGATTTCATTGAGGATAAGGAGGTTGAGAATCCTGCTCACCAGACCGCCTTTACCCTGCTCCAGGAGCAGCTCAGCGGGGTTCTGGACACCCTTCCTCCGCGGGAACAGGAGGTNCTAAAAATGCGGTTCGGCCTTGANGACGGCTACTCCCTGACCCTGGAAGAGGTGGGGCTCTACTTTAACGTGACCCGGGAGCGNATTCGGCAGATTGAAGCCAAGGCGCTCCGGCGGTTGCGCCATCCGCGACGAAGTCGACGGCTGAAAGATTATCTCGATAATTAGAGAATGACCAATTAAGAGGATGACCATGACGACCATAGAAGATACGATCGAAAAACTGAAAGTCCTTCAGGATATTCTCTCCCAGAAGTTTGCTGTTCAGCGGGAGATAGAAGAGCTGCCACGGACCNTGGCCACAAAAAAGGAACTCGTAAGCCGGCTTAAAAAATCCTTCGTTGAAAAAAACGAACGCTATGAGACCAGCCGCAAGAGCGTGGCAGATCTCAGGGTTCGTCTCCAGGAGGCAGAGGCCGACCGGGAAAAATACGAGTCCCAGATGGACCAGATCACTACAGCCCGGGAATACGACGCTCTGGAGAAGGAAATCAGGGACGCCTCGGACCGGGAACAGCAGTACCGCAAGGATCTGCAGCGCGAAGAGAAGGACCTTCAGGAGCAGAAGACGCGCCTCGAACGGGAAGAAGCGATGATCAAGGCCGAAGAAGAGGACCTGGCAGCGGAACGGGCAAAAATCGACTCTGACACGGAAGAACGGACCCGGCTTCTGCAGGAGTTGGCAGACCAGGAACAGAAGACAGTNCCTGGTCTGGGCGATGACCTGTTGTTCAAGTTCGAACGTATCGTTCGCAGCAAGGGAGGCGAGGGTATCGTTCCGATCAGAAATGGCGTCTGCAACGGGTGCCAGATGATCCTGCCGAACCAGTTTGTGAACGACGTCCGCATGGGGAACGACATCCAGTTCTGTCCCTACTGCTCCAAGATCGTGTTCTTCAGCGACGATCTCGATGACTTCGAGGAACCGGGCTTCTCCGATTCCGATGAAGAAGGTCTCTCTGACCTGGTAGATGATGACTTCGACGACGACCTCTTCGGTGAGGACGATCTCGTTGGCTACGAGGCGACGGAGCGGCGTGTCATGAGCCACATGACCGATGACGACGATGAAGATGAGGACGAAGAAGAGGACGACCTCCTCGACGATGACGAGGAAGATTCTCTCCTCGACGACGAGGATGAAGCCCTGGAAGACGAAGACGACTTCGACGAAGAAGAGGATGAGGAAGAACTGGACGATTAGGGACAGTTCTTTCCGGGTGTGGAGAGGCCAGGTCATCGCCCGGCGGCTGTGTTCGCCGGGAGGAAAGTCCGGACTCCGGAGAGCACGGTACCGGTTAATTGCCGGCGGTCGCCCGGGATTTCCCGGGTGACAAGAGAGAGTGCCACAGAAACNAGACCGCCCCGGTTTGGCCGCAGTGTCTACCGGGGTAAGGGTGAAACGGTGGGGTAAGAGCCCACCGGCCTTCCGGTAACGGGGGGCGTCATGGTAAACCTTGCCGGGAGCAAAACCAAGCAGCGGGTGGGTTGCTCGCCCAGAGCCCGCGGGTAGGTTGCTGGAGCAAACTGGAGACAGTTTGCCGAGACAGATGGTGACCCAACGACAGAATCCGGCTTACCGGCCTCTCTGCACACGGAGACCTCTTCATGTTGTTTTCGGAACGGACGGGGTTTTCCGGAATACCCGATTATTACCGGAACAGTCTGGATCGTCCCGGAACCATCTCTCTGGAAGGCCACAGTTCTTCCCGGGAAGAGACCCCCACAGGAAGGCGAGAGCATGAGAATACCCCAGTCCCGAGTACCGGCCCACAGATCCCGCCACGGGAGGAGGATTCTCACCGTGAGTATCGTCGCTCTGGGCGCTGTGATCATGGGAACTGGTTTAACTTTCCTTCTGGTTGCCCGCTCACCGGTGTTGCCCCTCACCGAGACCGATCGTGCGCTCTCGGCGGTGGAATACTGGCAGGCGGGGGACTACGAGCGAGTGATAGCCCTGGCGACGGCACAGCTTCAGGCGCGCCCTCTCGATGAGCTCTCGCTTACGCTCCGGGGGTTTTCCCGGTTTTACCTCGCCCTGGAGACGGTAGACAACGAGAGGAAGCAGGAGCTCCTCGTGGCGGCAGTGAAAGACCTGCGTCGGGCTCTGCTTGTTCAGCCCGACACCTTCGAACCCCACATCAGATACGTTCTGGGTAAGGCCTATTANCACCGGGGAGCCTATTTCTACGACGCAGCAATTGCCGAACTCGAGAAGGCTCGCGACCGGGGCATGAGAAAGAGCGATCTTCTGGAATATCTTGCCCTGGCCCACAGCGAACTCCACCATTACCCGAAAGCGATCGCATATTTTCGGGAGCTTCTGCAGGATTCAGGGGAACCGGTCCACCAGGTAATGCTGGCAGATCTCCTGGTCCAGGAAGGCTATCATCACGAGGCGGAGCCCCTGCTTCAGGATCTTCTTTCGGAGGGGTCCGACACGGTGCTGNGGCAACACGCCTATCTGACCCTGGGAAGNTCCAGAAGAGATCAGGGGCTCTACGACGAGGCCCGGAAGACCTACCAGGAATTGCTCGAACTGAACCCGACCTCAGCCGAGGCNCGCTATCAGCTGGGAGAGCTTCACCTGGNCGAAGGCCATCGGGACCGCGCCCGTTACGAATGGCGTGAAGCTCTGCGGCTGAACCCGAATCATATTGAATCTTTTCAACGTTTACAGGAATATTAGCCACACTACCTTGGAGGGGACAAAAACTCATGGGCAAGAATAATTTTTTGAACGCCTTTTCCACCGATATTGGAATTGATCTTGGCACGTGCAACACACTTGTATATATCCGCGGGAAGGGCATCGTTGCCAGTGAACCCTCGGTTGTAGCGGTTGAACGGGGAACCAAGAAAGTTGTCGCCGTGGGCGAGGAAGCAAAGCGGATGCTCTGGAAGACACCAGGCGACATCATCGCCATACGCCCTCTTCGGGACGGCGTAATCGCTGATCTGGAAACCACGGAGAAAATGATTCGCTATTTTATCTCGAAAGTTCTCCAGCGTCGCTGGTTTGTAAAACCCCGCATGGTCATCGGTGTTCCCTCGTGTATCACCGATGTGGAAAAACGGGCCGTTGTGGAGAGCGCCGAGAAAGCCGGCGCGCGGGAGGTTCGGGTTATCGATGAATCCCTGGCAGCAGCGATCGGCGCCAATATCCCCATTTTCGAACCGGCAGGACACATGGTATGCGATATCGGGGGCGGTACCAGCGAGATCTCGGTTATTTCTCTGGGCGGCATGGTGGTAACCAACGCGATTCGCCTGGGTGGCGACGAGTTCGACGAGTCCATCATCAAGCACGTGCGCACGGTTCACAACCTTATCATCGGTGAAGGCACAGCCGAGGGTCTGAAGAAACAGATCGGCAACGCCACGGCCGATAAAAAGATCGAGAAGATGGAGATCAAGGGAACCGACGCGATCACGGGCCTCCCCCGACGGCTGGAAATCGACAGCGTCGAAGTTCGGGACGCCCTGCAGGAACCGATCACCGCTATTGTGGAAGAGGTGAAGCGCACTCTGGGCCTCACGCCCCCCGAGCTGGCAGCCGATATCGTGGAACGGGGAATCGTCCTTACCGGAGGGGGGTCTCTCCTGAAAGGTTTCGACGTTCTGATCGCCGCCGAGACAGGAGTTCCTGTCTTTCGGGCCGAAGACCCCATGAACTGCGTAGCAATCGGGGCTGGTATGTATTTTGATTACGACAAAAACCTCAGAAGTGGGGCGAACGATTACACGAACCTCTAGAGCCGGAAGATGAAAGCTGTCGTAAGAACCTCGCTTACTACGGCCGGACTGGTCGCGGGAGGACTCGTTCTGGCGGCCCTGAACCTGGGGGATGTACCGGTTCGCCCCGACCGCCTCGTGGGGGGGGNCATGGTGGGGCTGCAACAGGGGGCTGCCGCTATCGGGCGGGGAGTGTCCGGGACGGTCCAGGCCGTAGGAACCCTTCGCGATTTGCGGAGAGAACACGAGCTCCTGTTGGGCGAGCTCGAAGAGTACAGGAATTTGCGGGGCCAGCTTGAACAGCTGGAGGGTGAGAACGCCCGGTTGCGGGAACAGCTCGGTTTTGCTGCCCGCGCCCAGATTCCCGTTGTCTCGGCTCGAGTGATCGCCCACGAAGCGTCGCAGTATTTCGCCTCCTTCACGATCAACCGGGGGCGAAGGCACGGCATACGATCAGGACAGACCGTTCTGGCCGTTGTCTCGGGCCGGGAAGGGCTGGCCGGCAAGGTCGCCTCGGTTTCCCTCAATACCGCAGTGGTCCTTCCCGTTTTCTCGGCTGACGCCTACGTCTCGGGGCGCCTCGACACGTCCCGTCATGAAGGCCTCCTTCAAGGAAGCGGTTCCCGGGATAAACCCCTGGTTATGCATTATGTCCCCCGGAGTGCCCGCAACGAGATACAATACCAGGATCTGGTGGTAACCAGCGGCTTGAATTCCATCTTCCCTGAAGGCCTGCCCATAGGGAGAGTCGAGCGCGTTGACGCCCTCTCCTTCGAGCCGAGCCTGGAGATTAGCGTCTCTCCCCTGGTTGACTTCTCCAAACTGGAGTATGTCTTTGTGGCGACCTCCCGCCCCGTTGCCGGAGAACCGGCAGGGACAGAGGATCCCTCTGAAGAAGGCCAGAATCCCTCCGAAGGAGGCAGCCCGTGATCTCCCTCTGGTTTGGCCTTATCGCGACAGGACTGGCTGTGCTGCAGACCACCTGGCTTTCGGGGTTCCATCTGGCGGGGTTCAGCCCAGACCTGGTCCTCCTGGTACTCCTGTTCTCTGCCCACCACCAGGGTGTACAGCGGGGGCAGATTACGGGTTTCCTTACGGGATTCGCCGAGGACGCCCTGGGAGCGTCACCTCCCGGTTTTTCGGCGATCATCCGCCTTTCCCACAGCGCTGTAGCGGGACTAACCCAGGGAGCGATCAGCGGTGATGCCTTTATCATGCCCATGCTCCTGGCGACGCTTGCCTTTGGCGTAAAGACGGGAACGACGTTGCTCCTGGGGCTTATATTGCGTCTTGACCACGTCGCCCCGAGGGTCTTCTCCTGGGCGACCCTCACCGAGGCACTTCTAACTGTTGTATTTGCTCCCACAGTCTTTATGATCCTGAGAAGGGTTCTCGCGCGATTATCTCCGCGCTCGGGGTGAGACCATGGGAAACAAGCAGGTCATCGATCGCCAGCGTCTCTTNTTCTTTGCGCTGGGATTGTCGTGCATTGCCGCCCTCTATCTGCTGAAACTCTTCCAGATGCAGGTTCTGGATGGCTATATTTACCTTCATCGGGCCCAGACAACGGCACAACGGAGCGAACCGATCTTCGCACAGCGGGGCCAGATTTTTGATCGTCACTACGATCAACCCCTGGCAACAAACCGCAATTCCTTTGCTATCACCATTGTTCCCGCCGACCTGCCACGGGGAGAACAAAGAGAGATCATCGAGGAGCTCGCCCGTCTTCTGAACCGTGACCCGCTTCAGGTCCTGGAGCGGTATCGCACCACCGCCAGGGGGCTCTTTGTTCCTGTGGANGTTATCAGCAATCTGACGCTGGAGGAGCTCACCCTGGTGGCAGAGCGNATCGATTCCTTCCCCGGAGTGAGCTGGTACAGCAAACCTGAGCGGGTCTACCCTGCGGGGGCTCTTGCGTCGAACGTGGTGGGCTACGTGGGAGATATCACCCCCCAGGAGCTCCAGGTGCTCTTCAACGAGGGCTATACCTCGTCGAGTATCATCGGGAAAAGCGGGATCGAGCAACGCTACGACCAGCACCTCCGCGGCACCGACGGGCGGCGGGTCCGTCTGGTTGATGCCAGAGGACGGCATGTTCGGGACGGGGATGAGTTGGTTCTTCCCGACCAGGGTTCGAATCTGGTGCTTACTATCGATGCCCGGCTTCAAAGGCTGGTTCAGGAGGCCTTGGGGCCGCGTATCGGCTCGGCCGTGGTGATGCGGCCAGCCACGGGAGAGATCCTCTCCCTGGTTACCTATCCTCGCTACGATCCAAATCTCTTTATCGGTCCCGGTGGAGATGTCGAATTCCGCAGGCTTTCCCGGGATAGACGGGCTCCTTTCCTGAATCGTCCCGTTCAGAGTGCAGCCGCTCCCGCCTCGGTCTTCAAGGTCCTGATGAACATAGCCATCATGGAGGAAGATGCCTTTCCCAGGAATGAGACCATACANTGTACCGGAGAATTTCCCTACGGGAACCGGGTTTTTCACGACTGGCTCGAGTCCGGACACGGCCCGGTGGATATCACTGCCGCTCTGGCCCAGTCATGCAACATCTTCTATTACACCATCGGGGCCCATCACCTTTCGGTTGATCAGATCATCGACTATTCCTATCGTCTCGGTTTCGGTTCCGTTACGGGTATCGATGTCCGGGGAGAACACCCTGGGCTTGTGCCCTCGCCAGCCTGGAAAGAGCAGACCCGGAACGCTCGCTGGGTAGGGGGGGACACGGTCAACTTTTCCATCGGCCAGGGCTACCTGCAGGTCACGCCACTTCAGGTAGCGTCCATGGTCGCCACGATTGTCAACGATGGCGTCACCTATCGTCCGCACTTGCTTCGGGAAATTCGCGATCCCCTCACGGGAACACTCATCGAACGTCAGCAACCTGAAGTGATCCGGCGATCAGATATCAGTGCCGAGACCTTCCGGGATGCTCGTGCCCAGATGCGCGCCGTTATTACCGAGGGAACAGCCGAGGTAGTAATCATCAATAATGCGGTAGAGATAGCGGGAAAAACGGGAACCAGTCAGATAGGAATCGCCGGACGCCACCACAGCTGGTTTGCAGCCTACGGGCCCTACGGTGAGGATGTTCCTCCCGAAGAACAGATCGTGGTGGTCGTTATGGTCGACGCTGCCAACGAATGGGAGTGGTGGGCGCCCAAGGCCTCGAATATCATCTTCCACGGGCATTTCAGGGGTCTCGATTACGCAGAGACCGTGGCTGATCTTCGTCGGGGCCCTCGCTACTTATGGTATTAATCTGCGGTCAGGCCGCGGAATACAGGGGAGATCCATCGTGATGCGCTCACGCTCGATATTTGAAATGGATATCTACATTGTGGTAGCCACGGTGCTGCTTCTGGTGGTAGGTATTCTCTTTGTCTTTTCCAGCGGCGTCACGGCGACGGGGGAGATTGCAAGCCGCGAGTACCTTCGTCAGATTCTCTGGGCTGTGTCCGGTCTGATCCTGATGTTCCTGGTAACGTTTATTGATTACCGCTTCCATTACCGCTTTGCCTCATCCTATTTTTTCATGATCCTCGTGCTTCTCGTGGCGACTCTCTTTTTCGGTCGCGTCGTAAGTGGAGCCCGACGCTGGATTGGANTATGGCATGCCGGCATCCAGCCTTCGGAGTTCGCAAAACTGGCCTTAATCCTCTTCCTGGCACGCTATTTTGGTGATCGGAAAAAGGAGATAAAAAAAGTTCGAACCTTTCTCGTCGGCCTTTTTTGGGCATCCCTGCCCAGTGCCCTGGTATTGCTCCAGCCTGATCTTGGGACATCCCTGGTCTATCTCCCGATTTTTCTGGTAATAGCTTTTTTTGGCGGAGCGAAACTGATGCACCTGGCCTACGTGGCAGCCTTTGTAAGTCTTGCGGGATTGTTCACGGTGGTTCCCTTCTGGGTTCAGCACGTCATGGATCGGCCCACGGCGGCGATCCTTGTCCTTACCGAGATCCGGATCATGCGATATCTTTTGGGAGGGGCAGGGGTAGCGCTCCTTGTCAGTAGTATCGGTTTGTACATGACGCGCCAGAGGGTCTTTTTCTGGATAAATTACGCGCTCTCTCTGGTAATGACATCGATCCCTCTCTCCTATGTGGCCCGGATGGTCCTGCGGGAATATCAGATCATGCGTCTCGTGGTCTTCGTAAACCCCTACGTTGACCCCCAGGGAGCGGGATGGAATATCATCCAGTCCATAACGGCCGTGGGATCGGGGGGGCTCTTCGGCAAGGGCTTTCTCAGAGGTACCCAGAGTCACTACCAGTATCTGCCTGCCCAGAGCACAGACTTTATCTTCTCCATTCTGGCAGAAGAGTGGGGTTTCATTGGAGCGGCCCTGGTCTTCCTGCTTTTTGCAGTGATCGTGATGCGTTCCCTCTACGTTATGGTCTCGGCGCGGGACCGTTTCTCGTCTCTTGTTGTGGCAGGCATTGTTGCCATGATGGTGTTTCATTTTCTCGTAAATATTGGCATGACGATCGGCCTTATGCCGATCACGGGGCTGCCTTTGCTTCTTCTCTCCTTCGGAGGATCCTCGCTCTGGACCGCTCTCATCGGCCTGGGCATGGTCATGAGCGTCTACCAGCACCGCTACCAGTACTAGAAACGCTCGATGCAGGTGGCAGACACATAAAACATCATACGGAAGCTGTTCCCGAATTCTCTCGGGGAACTGCAGGAGGTCAGGTTGATTACCGGAAGAATACAACCCCAGCGGGATCTGTTTCGAGAACTTAATGAAGCCGAACAACCCGGGCGATACATCGGAGGCGAGTTCGGTTCGATCAGGAAAAGCGATCCCTCTTTCAGGGTTGCCCTGGCGTTCCCCGATCTCTACGAGATCGGCATGTCCAATACGGCGATAAAGATTCTCTATGGACTTCTGAACGCGATTCCCCGGGTCTCCTGTGAGCGCGTCTTTGTTCCCGCACCCGACTTTGAGGCGGCTCTGGAGGNACGCCAGATTCCCCTCTATACCCTGGAAACGGGAGTTCCCCTGCGATCCTGTGATCTTCTGGCCGTCTCTTTTTCCTATGAGCTCCTGGCTACAAACGTCCTGACCCTGCTGAAATCGGGACATATTCCTCTTCACAACGCGGACAGGNAGCAGGGAGATCCTCTGGTGATAATAGGNGGCCCCGGCGCGACCAATCCTGCTCCCTACGGGCGGTTTATCGATGGAGCCTTTATCGGAGAAGCCGAAGAAGGCTTCGTCCAGCTGGTCCAGAAAATGGAGTCCCTGAAGAGGGGTGGTGCCTCGCGAGCTGATCTTCTGGAAGTCCTCAGAGAGGAGCCTGCGGTCTGGTTTTCGGGGAAAACCACCCCGACGCGACGCGCTATCTGGCAGGGTTTCGCCTGCCAGATAGATGAGTCTGCCTGTGCAGACCGGGAGGAGGTGCCGCCTTCTTTTGGGAGAGGTTTCCCCGTTCCCTCCATACCCGTTGTGCAGGACCACGGGGTGATAGAAATCATGCGGGGGTGCCCGCAGGGGTGCCGCTTCTGTCATGCCGGGGTATATTACCGCCCCTATCGCATGAAAGGGATAGANCAGATTCTCTGTGAGGCAGACTGGCTCGTTCATACCCTGGGATATCGTGAACTCTCCCTCTCATCGCTGAGCAGCGGCGATTACGGGCCTCTCCAGGAGATGATGCTTGCCCTGAACAGCCGCTACAAGGGGCTGGGGGTCAGTCTGCAACTCCCCTCGCTCAGGGTAGATTCCTTCACCTTGCCCCTCCTGGAACAGCTCAACACCGTTCGCCGGGCTGGTCTCACCTTTGCCGTAGAGAGCGCTAGCGAGGAACACCAGGCCTGGACGAACAAGCTCGTTCCTCTGGAGAAGATAATCTCGATCGCCCGGGAGGCACGAGCCAGGGGATGGCGCAGGGCAAAACTCTATTTCATGATAGGGCTTCCTGGCCCAGATCCCGACGGGGAAGCCCNGGGGATCGCAGAATACGTCCGGCGCCTTCGCAGTGCTGTTCCCATGGAATATATCGTGAACGTGGGAACCTTCGTTCCAAAACCGCACACACCTTTTCAGCGGGTACCCCAGCTCTTGCCCGATCAGGCCTCCAGAATGTTCCAGGAGATCCGCTCGGGGCTTCCCAAAGGTGCCACACTCAAGGCTCATGATCCCTGGATGTCCTGGCTTGAGGGTGTTCTCTCCAGGGGCGACGAGCGGGCAGGGGAGGTGATTGAAGAGGCCCATAGCAGAGGGGCTCGCCTGGACGCCTGGACCGATTACCTTCGCATGGAGACCTGGAAAGAAACGATCGCCCGCCATCCCGGAAGCGATGAGGGACTTCGGGGATTTCCTGGTGACAGACCGCTCCCCTGGGACAAGATCAGCCTGGGACTTGCTTCGGGAGTGCTCAAAAGAGAAGAACTCCGCGCCCGCCAGGGCGAGCTCACCGGACGGTGTCTTCCCGACTGTCAGGATCGCTGCGGTATCTGCACCCCCGAAACCAGGGTAGTACACCGCTCANCCAGTGATGCCCCTGATCTTCCCCTTGCCGAAAGCCCGCGCAGGATCGGGAGCGACGGGAAGGACAGGGAGAAATCCGCCGTCGGGATATCGGGCGAAGCCAAAGAAGGTTGCGACGAACAAGGCCGTGGACATCAGTTGCTACTGGCCTACACAAAGCAGGGAAGCGCGGCCTTCCTTCCCCATCTTGCCGTGGTNNGGACCTTCGAGCGCCTCTGGTACCGCCTGGGGCTCCCGGTAGAACTTTCCCAAGGTCACCATCCCAAGCCCAGGATGAGTTTTGGCCAGCCCCTCCCCATCGGNATCGAGAGCCTCGACGAGATCGGCGTGGTAAATTTACAAAAAAATGTACAACTTGATAAATTCTCTGCCCGTCTCTTCGATTCGAGCCTTCTTCCCGAGGGCCTGCGAATACAAAAAGCTCTCACGCTCAGACACGTTCAGAACGAACCNCGTATTCCCGCCCCGATGCAACTCTACGGGGCATCGGTTTTTCTGGTCTGGGTCGAGAAACGGACCGATCAGGCTGTTCTGGAGAGTTTTCTTCTGGGAGCAGCCGAAGCAGGAGGCGTTCTCCGGAACCGGANGCCCTGTGTNGCCGAGCTTTTGCTGCCCCGGGAAGCCCCCGGACTGGGGCGCCTTCTCAAGGAGCACCAGGGGCGGGGAGTCATCAGGGGGCGACGGCTCGCTTCTCTGGCTCCTCAAGGAGAGCCGCTCTTTGAGTGGTACCAAAATCACCGCGAGGAGTACGCCCAGGCTCCCTGACCGTTTTTCTGCTCCTCTACAAGTCCCTGGAGTGAAGAGCCTTTTTTGCCTCTTCCCAGAGAAGGTCAAGCGAAGCGAGATCGCAATCTTCCATGGCGCGATTGTCCCGGGCGAGGCGCTCCTTGATCCAGGAAAAGCGGGCAAGAAACCGCTCGTTTGTTCCGGCCAGCGCCACCGAGGGGTCGGTACTGGTTTTTCGAGCCAGATTCACAACGGAAAAAAGCAGATCTCCCACCTCCGATTCGATAGCTGGATTATCCCGCAGGGGCATCTTCTCCCGGTNGGCTCGTACCAGGGCTTCCTCCAGCTCCTGAATCTCTTCGCGGAGTTTCTCCATAACCGGAAGNGGATCATCCCAGTCGAATCCCGCCGAGGCGGCCTTTTTCTGGATCTCCTGAGCGCGTTCCAGAGGGGGCAGGCCGGGANTCACCTCGAGAGCNCAGGGGGATTTCTTTTCCTCTTCGACTTTTATCTTGTTCCAGGCCCGAATAACCTGGGTGGCATCGCGAGCATCGCCGGAGGCGAAGACGTGAGGATGGCGTCGCAGAAGTTTCTCTCCGTTCTCGCGAAGGATATCCCGAAAGGAGGGGCCGCCCTGGCGATGGAGGGCATCGGCCAAAAGCATGACCACCAGAAGAACATCTCCCAGTTCCTCCGCTACCGGATTCAGAGACTCCGGGGGCTCCTCCTGGGCCACAGCGTCGTTGATCGCCGCCAGGACCTCGAAGGATTCCTCTACGATAAATCGCCGCAAGCTTTGCAGGGTCTGCTCTCTGTCCCAGGGGCATCCATCGGGAGCACGTAAACGACGTATGATNGCGGCGTAGCGGGAAAAAAGAACCCCTTCATCGTGATCGATCCATTTTTCGGTAGATGAATCAAGAAAAAGTTCTTCTTCGCCGATAGGGCCGGTTTTTTGCGTGTTTTCCATTGTAATCTCCTCGATATACGGCAAACCCGTCTGATTAAGTAGACAGAATATTCATTATAAGAAGTAATTCCTGTCACGTATTGCAGGGTTTTCCCCCGCCTTGTCACATCACATGTCTCTATCTGGGCACGTTCTCCTCAGTCGTAGTGATCTTTCCGCTCGCTCAGGAACGCAAAGAGCGACAGAATCATCGCCGCAGCGATGATGGGAGGGAAAATGTTCAGAATCCCGTTGACTGAGCTCAACTGACGAATGAGATCAGAGAAGAGATAGTCCACAAGCCCGCCCGTAAAGGTTCCGATGACGGCAACCGCCAAAGCCCCCCAGAAGTTTCCTGCGAAGCGGCGTCTGAATCCGTAGACGTAGACCAGAGTAACGGCGAGCGCGATAACAACGTGGCTGAGTCCCACGGCAAGAATTACAGTTGTCACACCACAGTAGTAGCATAAACAGGGAAAAATGGGAAGTTTCCGGCGGGGTTCTTCAGGGACCCGAGGACGTGTCCAATCCCGGATCAATCCTTTGGGTTAATCTCGCCGTAGTCGACCATGCGCAGGGGCTCGCTGAAAAAGGGCTGGAAGTTTGCATCCCTGCCCCGGGCGATCACATAGATCACCAGATAAAGCGTTCCACCGGCCTGTCCTGTCTGAGCAACGGCCTGCCCCATGTCGTGGTCGCTGGCGACGTAACGCGGAGCGTTCCAGAAACCCGCCGATCCTCCCTCGTGATCGTCGATATCGCCCCCCAGATCTTCTGGGCGAGCCACGTGGCGACGCCGCAGCCTCGCCACGAGCGGGCCCGCGCTATCGCCACGGCGCAGTTCGATTTCTGTTTCCCGCTCCAGAGATCCCTCCGGATCATCCCGAAAACGGGGGTCTCTCAGGTCCAGATAAAAGCGGGAATTCCCTCCCACATCACTTCTTGTTATATGGGCCCTGTCGTCGTCGTAGGTTTCGCCGGGCCGCAAGGCCACAGCCCGGCGGAACCCCCGCTGGGAGAGCCTGGCCGTTCCCGGAGGTCTGGGTGTGCGCTCTATAAAGTCCTCGTCAGCAATAGTACCCGTTGAATCGTTATAGAGTTTGTACCAGATATCGTAGCCTAAAAAGGTATCTGTGTTGTTTTCGGTATCATGACTAAAGAAAAGTATGGTGCCGTCGGTTCCGGGTGACTCCGCCCCCGGAGCCCGGGGCGGCGCGAGATAGTCCGTGGTGGGCAAGCCGCAGGAGCTGTGCCAGCCTGCCCCCATAAACACCAGAAGAACCGCTGCCACGGTGGCGCCGGAAAGGCCGGAACCCGCGGTCGATCGGGCTCCTCGAGGTTCAGGATCGCCCAGAGACAGTACTCCCGGGCTCGAGCCCTTCGGGGATATCGATCAGCTCGTAGATTACCACGGGCTTGTTTTTCCCCTTGACGCGAATATTATCGAGCTCCCGGGCCACGATCCTCTCCCGCACCAGCCCGTAGGTGTGCTCGCTGATTATCACCCGCGTGGCGTATTCCTTGTTTGTTCCTTCCAGCCGGGCGCCGAGGTTCACGTTGTCACCCATCAGGGTATAGTTCATGCGCCCCAGGCTCCCCATATTACCTACCGTCATAATACCCGAGTTTATCCCGATTCCGATCTGAATTCTCTTTTCCGGAGGCCACTCGCTGTTCATACGATCGAGCACCTGAAGCTGCTTGAGTGCCGACTTGCAGGCCAGCAACGCGTGATCTTCCTGGGGAAGCGGAGCCCCCCAGAAGCACATGATCTCATCACCCACATATTTGTCCAGCGTTCCCTGGTACTCCAGGATCGTATCGGTCATGGCGGTCAGGTACAGGTTCAGATGGTTCACCAGTTCCTGGGGAGAGAGAGATTCCGAGAGCGTGGTGAACCCCCGAATGTCGCTGAAAAAAACAGTCAGCTCCTTGTCTACACCACCCAGCTCGGGAGGGCTTTGGAGAATCTCGTTGACCACGGCAGGGCTCACGTACTTGCCAAAGACATCGCGGATCCGACGCTTATCCCGCTCTTCCCGGGTTACCCGATAGACCACCACCGATACAAAGACCAGTGCCATTGCCAGAGCCGGCGAGGCAAAGGCGATGACCAGAGAGTGAAGATCAAAGATGATGGTGGTGGTGAAGAAGAAGATTCCCAAAATAGCCAGGGTTCCTGCCATGGCCCAGATCGTAGAAAACCAGGCTGCAAGAAGCGCTACAAGGAAGGTTCCGCCCGCCAGAATCGCTGTGTTGCCCCACCCCGGCAGATGGTGGATAAAACGATCCATCAGGATTGTGTTCAGAGCGTTGGCGTGAACCTCGACGCCGTACATGAGCCCGTAGGGGGTCATTTTTTCGTCGTCGGCCATGCCCTGGGCAAAGGCCCCTACCATGACGATCTTGTTTTCCACCGCCCGTGTGGCAGGCCACCGCCCGGGGTCCGCATCGGGGATGCGTCCTGCGTACCCGTGATAGGGCCGCACGGGAAAGGTCTGTTCCCCGTCCCGGGCGGGGCTGGAGCGCGGTCCCATGTAGTTGATACTCATGGCCCCCTGGTGGTCGATGGGAATCCTGATCTCCTCTACCAGGCGATACCGGCCTTCCCGCACCTCCTGCCCCTCCTCGTCGATCACGGGAGGCCGCACCTGGATGCGGTAGGGTTCCCAGGTACCGCTGGTGGGGTTAAAGGATTGGGGTTCGGATATGACAATCGATTCCCCGAGGTGGATCTGGACATCTTCCAGGGTTTTGTTGAAGTACTCCAAAGCCAGAGAGAGGGTGATAGCCGGAATGAACTGATCCCGGTGGTGATGGATCAGAAAGGTGTAGCTGTCAAAATCTCCGTCTCCTGTTGTATCAACGGGCAGCCTGGGAGCGTCAGCATCCAGACGGTTCAGGAGTGCCCGCAGCCGCTCCTCCGAGAGGGGGAGCGCCAGGTCGTGATCGTTCCCTGCGCGGTCAAACCAGATGAGGCGCTCGAAGTTATCGGGATCTACCGAGAGGCCCCCGTAATCTTCCATGAGCTGATCCAGACGGTAGCTCTCGAGACGCTCCGAGACACGGACGATCATGGGCTGCCGGCGGAGGACACCGTCGTGATCGTCCCAGATATTAGCGTGGCCGTAGCCCCCTGCAGCACGGGCGTAGGGTTGAAGCGGTGCCTGAATACCGAAGAAGGAGGGCATTCTGCTCCAGTCGCCTTGAACGTTCCTGATCACCCCGGCTGCCTGGAAGAGAGCCTCGTGGCGGGCAAAATATTCCCGATAGTGTTCATGGAGCGGCGGAGAACGCTCTACGATCGTCTCCAGGAAGACACGGCCACTGTTCTGTATGGAGCGGAGCAGGAGGGCGTCGTCCACAGCGCTCTCACTGGGTTCGATAAAAAAGAGGTCGAGGAAGAGCGCCCGCTCCCTGTTGTCGGGATTGGAAATACGGGAGAAAGAATCGATCAGGTCGGCGTGGCGGCTTCGGGGAAAGGGCCAGCGACCAAAACGGGCGAGCGTGGAGGGGTCGATTCCCACCAGAAGAATGTCGGGAGAGATATGGGGATTCTGCTCTGTCAGGCTGACACCTTCCTGGACGCGTTCGCTCCGAAAGGCTTGGCGCAGGGCAAAATGGCCGTCCTGAACTCTCAGTTCAAGACGGTCCAGAACGGTGGTTGTCGTCTGGAGCAGAAGAAAGATCGCCACCACCCCCGCCGCGACGGGAAGCCAGAAGAAGGGAAACTGTCTTGAAGCGGCCCGCTTTATCGCCATAGAAACTCCTCTCGGGCCGCTCCACCCAACCTGTCCGTCAGGTATTCGCAGAGCCTCCCTGACTCGTGAGCCAGATTATACGGTTCCTGGCGAGTTTTGTCCAATTGCTCTCGGGGTGGTCCCCGGCGAGACGGTTGTAGTATTCCAGAGCCTCGTCGTAGTCCTGGAGTTCTTCCGCGAGGCGTCCCAGGTTAAAGAGCGCCCGGGGCTCCTCTGCCGTGGGAGAACCTTCTCCCCGGGCGATGCGGGAGAGGATCTCCCGGGCCCGGGCGGGGTCGCCCTGCTCTTCCGCCGCCGCTGCCGCCGTAGCCAGCGCCGCGCCCGTCAGATGGCTCCGGGGAAAGGCCTCAGCCAGACGAAGCCCGGCCGCTTCGGCTTCTTCGAACTGCTCCATCTCCCACTCCAAGAGCATCAGGATATGGAGGGCGCGCAAGGCTCCGTAGCTTCGGGGATGGGCAGCGAGGAGTGTCTCGATCGCCTCGCGGATATCGGTTTCGCTCTGGTCATCCTGCTCGTTCTGCCAGGATAGCCAGGATTCGCTGATCTCCTCGGCCTGCCGCGCAGCCTGCTCCTGTCGGTTATGATGAACCTGGTAGGCCACAACGGAGGCAAAGACAAGCGCGATCAGGGCGATGCTGATTCCGAAGAGCGGTTTGCGGTGAGAGCCAAGAAAGACTTTCAGCGTATCAGCCAGGGAAACCTGTTCACGATTTTTTTGTTCAGCGGACTTCTTTTCACCAGTCTTCTTTTCACCAGTCATAGTGGGGGTATCTCCTCATGAGTTGATTCAGTTTTTTCGTTTCAGATCGAGATCTTTCACGAGCTTTGAAAGGTAGGAACGCTGGATCCCCAGCTCCTCAGCGGTAGCCGTGTGATTCCAGCTATTCCGGTCCAGGGCGGACCGTATGAACTGCTTTTTAAACAGGGTAACTCCCTCCTTGAGCCCTTTTGTCTGGTACCTCGACGATTCGGCCGTGTCGTACCCCCGCAACAGGAGGTCCTCGGGATAGATGATCCCCTGCTGACAAATCACTACGGCCCGCTCCACGGCGTTTTCCAGCTCCCGGACGTTTCCTGGCCAGTCGTAGGAGATCATCGCTTCCAGCGCCTCGTCGGTGAAGCCGCTGATCCTCTTGTTGGTCTCCAGGACAAAACGCCGGAGAAAGAAGTTCGCCAGTTCGATGATATCTTCCCTGCGCTGTCTCAAGGGAGGGATATTGAGAGGGAGCACGTTGAGCCGGTAGTAGAGATCGCTGCGAAATTCTCCTGTTTCGACAAGCTCTTCGATTTTCTTGTTCGTGGCGGCGATGATCCGGACGTTTACCGTGATCGATTCGCTCGAACCCAGGGGTTCGAAGGTGCGTTCCTGGATTACCCGCAGCATTTTTGCCTGAAGCGGCAGGGGTACGTCCCCTATCTCGTCGAGGAAGATCGTGCCCTTGTCGGCCACTTCGAACCGCCCCCGCCGATCAGAAACGGCATCGGTGAAGGCCCCCTTTACGTGACCAAAGAGCTCACTCTCCAGGAGCGTCGGAGGAAGGGCAGCACAGTTCACCCTGATGAAGGGCTGCTGCGCCCGTTGCGATCTCAGGTGAATCTGCTCGGCGATGAGCTCCTTGCCCACGCCGCTCTCGCCCAGGATCAGGACGGTGCTATCGGTTGGCGCGATCCGGTCGACCAGACTCAGCTGCTCTTCCATTTCCGGGCTCTTCCAGACCAGGGTATGATATCCCTGATCGGTGTTTACCTGATCCCGCAGAAGATCAACCTGATTTCTGACTTTCTGGAAGGTCCGGGCGTTCTGGACCGCCATGGCAGCCTGGTTTGCAAAGATTTCCAGCCACTCCAGATCATCCTGGTTGAAGAGTTTGTTGCCCTTTTTATTGAGTATCTCGATCACCCCGACGCACTCATCCTTGATGCGCATGGGGACAGCCAGAATGCTGTTGGTAGCGTAGCCGATCTGCTGGCCGATATCCCGCCGGTGGCGGGGATCGTCGCCCGTGTCGTTCACGATAAGCGAGCGGTTGTGCTGGGCAACCCAGCCGGCAATCCCCTCGCCTATCTCCAGCGAAAACTTCTGTACCTGGGCTCCCTTGGAGCCCAGGGCTACTTCAAAGTACAGCCGGTTGTTCTGGGGATTGACCAGGAGAAGCGATGAAGCCTCTCCTTCGGTTAACCTGGTGGCAGACTCGACAATCCTCTTCAGGACCGCCCTGAGATCGGAAAAATCCGAGTTTATCAGGGCGTTGATCTCTATGAGCGTTTGAAACCGTTCGAGATCGACCTGTGCCAGTTTCATGTCACTTCGTCGACCAGGCCAGGTCTGGTCAGTTATCCTTTTTCTCTTTCAGCATATCGCCAAGAGTCACCGTTGCGTTCTCGTCATCGTCGTGGATGTATTTCTCCAGCTCCTGACGCTGCTCCTGGCGGTGCAGTTCGCGGATCGAGAGAGAGAGACGCTGTCGGGAGGGATTGATCTCCGTCACAACACACCGAACGGTATCACCGACCTTGTAGTTCTCGGCGGCTTCCTCGTAGCTCAGCTGCCGAGGATCGGCCACGTTCATCTTGTTGATCAGACCCTCTACGCCACCCTGAACACGGACAAAGATTCCGAACTCGGTGATGTTGGTAATCTCTCCATCGATGATGCTGCGGGGAGGAAAGGCGTCGCGAAGCTGGTTCCAGGGATCATCCTCGAGTTGCTTCAGGCCTACCCGGATGTTCTGGTTTTCGGGATCCGAGAGGATCACCACCACCTCGATCTCCTGGCCTTCCTGAACCGCTGCACCGGGGTTCTTGTACCGTTTGGTCCAGCTCAGATCGTCCACGTGCAGGAAGGCATCGATTCCCGGTTCGAGTTCCAGAAACGCACCCGTGGCGGTGATCTTCTTTACCACCGAGGAGATACGCATACCCACGGGGTATCGGGCGTCGATATCGTCCCAGGGATTTGCCAGAACCTGCTTGAGACCCAGCGAGACCCGTCCCGACTGAATGTCGTAATCGAGAATCTTGGTCTCCACCTCCTGGCCGGGCTGGAGAATCTCCTTGGGGTGGTTGACCCGCTGAACCCAGGACATTTCCGAGATGTGTACGAGCCCCTCGATACCCTCTTCCAGTTCGATGAAGGCGCCAAAATCCGTGAGTTTGGTCACGGTGCCGCTCACCACCTGATCGACCCAGTAGCGATCCTCGAAGGTCTCCCAGGGGTCGGGAGTCATGTGGCGCAGGCTCAGGTTGATCTTGCGCTCCTCGGGGTCCATCTTGATGACCTTGAGGCGGATCGAATCACCCTTCTTGACGTAGTCCTTGGGCCGGGTTACGTGACCCCAGCTCATATCGTTGATATGCAACAAGCCGTCAAAACCGCCCAGGTCGATGAAGGCACCGAAAGAGGTAAAGCTCTTCACAACACCTTCCACCTCGTCACCGATTGTTACGGTTTCAAAAAAATGATTCCGATTTTTCTCGGTCTCCTGTTCAAGCCATGCTCTGCGGGAGAGGACGATGTTGACGCGGTTGTCGCTGTAGATCCGCTCTACGAAGAAATTGTCTTCAACGCCGACGTATTCCTCAGGATCGTCGACGCGCCGGATGTCGATCTTCGAGATGGGGTTAAATCCTCGGACGTTCCCCTGCAGGCGGACCTCAAAGCCCCCCTTGATCGATCGAACAACTTTCCCTGGAACAGGAACCCTCTCTTCGAAGGCCTGTTTCAGATCTTTCCAGAACCGTTTTTCATCGGCTTTTCTCTTCGAAACCGCAACGCCACCGTTCCGGATGTCCTTCCGCAGAAGCACAACTTCCACCGTGCCGCCAACGTCGGGTACGGTCTCGAATTCCTCCATGGGGATGCGGCCTTCGGCCTTGTACCCGATGTCAACGAACACCTCGTCGCCACTGATCTGGATGATCGTGCCCTCGACGAGTTGCCCCTCTTCCAGCTCGTCCAGTGCATCCAGAAACTGCATCTGCATCTCTTGGGACTGGGCCTCCGCTGAAGAGGAGTCAGCGAATTGTGCTTCCTTATCTGCCATGATTGCCTAGTTACTCCTGCCGTGATTAGTTTTGTCGTAAATAATGGCAACAACTTTGTCACAAACTTGACGTAGGGTCAAGTGCGTGGTATCGAGGTAGACCGCATCGGGGGCCTGGGCGAGTCGCCCCGTCTCTTTTCCCCGGTCAATTGCGTCGCGCTCGCGTATTGCCGCTTCGAGTTGTTTCAGGTCACCCGTCCCGCCGTTCTGCTCGTAGCGACGCCGTGCACGTTCTGCCGGATCAGCGTCAAGAAAGACCTTGACCTCGGCATCGGGGAAGACCACGGTACTCATGTCGCGACCCTCCACTACCAGATCCCGCGTGCCGGCTATCTCCGTGAGCCGGCGATCCACCTCCTGGCGAACGGCGGGAAAGGCCGATACGGGGGCTACGGCCTGGTCAACCAGGGGCGTGTGAAGTTCCTCGTCGCGAGGAGCCCCGTCGAGGAGAAAAGTCTCCCCGTCCAGGTCTATGGAGATGCCCCTGGCCACAGCCAGAACCTCCTCCTGGTCAGTCAGGTCGCAGGCGAGCTGCTGGGCCTTCCAGGTGATCGCCCGATAGAATTTCCCCGAGTTCAGATGAAAAAAACCCGTTGCCTGGGCCACCATCCGGCTGACACTGCTCTTTCCTGTCCCGGCAGGACCATCAATCGCGACTACCATGGGAGGGGTCCTTTCTGCGGTATCTGGTTTTTCCGCCCTGGGGTGTGGCGCCCGGCCTCCCTCCCCGACTTCCGCCGCTTTGACGCGCCGGGCGCGACGAGTTGCGACTGGACGAAGGCGTTGCCGCTCCGGGAGGCTTTTTATGAACGATCTTTTTTCGGCGAACGATCACCTGTCTGGCGGCTTTCATCCGCGAAGGATTCTCGGGGGACGCCGGTTTATCCTGACTTTTGGGCTTTGGCCGACGGTTTTTTCTGCCGGCAATGACCTGAAGCCGCCGCACCTCTTCGTCTGTCAGAGGCCGGGCCTCTCCCTCGGGAAGGGTCCCCAGAGTCACCGAACCGTAGCGCACCCGGTAAATTCTGTGCACCTTGATGCGGAAGTGGCTAAAAACCCGACGGATTTCGCGGTTCTTCCCTTCCTGAAGAATGACCGAAACCCGCCGTGCGGCATGCCGCCGGTATTCCCGACATCGATAGCGGATACCCTCCACGATGACACCCCGGGAGAATTGCTCCAGCATCTCGTCGGGTACGGGTGTAGCGGTCTCTACAGTATACACCCGGTCTATGGCGGTCTCGGGACGCATGAGGCGCTGGGCCAGGTCCCCGTCGTTTGTAAACAAAAGCAGACCACTTGAGAGAAAGTCCAGCCTGCCGATCGAGAAGAGATGCCCCGAATAGAGGGGGCGCACGTAATCGATCGCCAGGGGTCGGCCCTCGGGATCGGCCTCGCTCGAGAGGACCCGTACGGGTTTGTTCAAGGCGTAGACGATGGTCTGCTTGTCGGGATAAACGATCTTGCCGTCGACCCGTACTACCGATTCCGATCCTACCCGGCAGGAGAGATCGGTCACGGTTTCACCGTCTACCTGGACCCTCCCTGCCCGAATCAGGTCTTCGCAGGAACGCCGCGACCCCTGGTTTGCCAGAGCAAGGTATCTGTTGATTCGCATCGCCTCGATGGCGAGACGCCGTGTGTTATGTCCTGTCTTATCCATTGAGACTGAATCGCTCCTGTTCGACCTCATCGAGCCGCGGAAGATCCGCGATGCTCTCCAGATTAAAGTGTTGTAAAAAATGTCGAGTCGTGCCGTACTGGGCAGGACGTCCCGGGGCATCCTTGCGCCCCGTTTCCTTGATCAGCCCCCGATCCAGAAGCTGACGAATCATCGTGTCGGCGGCTACGCCCCGCAGCGTCTCGATCTCCCCCCGCGTAATGGGCTGGGAATACGCGATTATGGAGAGAGTCTCCATGGCTGCCCGGGAGAGACGGTTCTCCCTCTTTTTTCCGAACCGCTCGCGCAGGCGGGGCCACAATTCCCGTTTTGGCACGAGCTGAAGAGCCCCGCCGAGAGAAACCAGCTCCATGCCCCGATCGTCGGCGGTGTAATCCTCCCGGATCATCTCTACCACCTGATCGACCTGCTCGCGCGAAAGCCCGGAGATTCTGGCGATCGTCTTGGCGTCGATCGGATCCCCCTCGAGGAATAGTATTGCTTCAATAAGAGCTTTTTCTGATTCCATATCCACATTACACCTCAGAACTGATGATCAGAACTAGATATCAAAGAGCTCCTCATCCCGATCACCCGCTGCATCGGGGGAGGAATCCGCGACCGGAGTTCCGGCAACGATCTTTATGTCACCGAACATCTTGTTTTGCAGGATCCTGATCGTTCGCTGGCGGGCCGATTCCAGAATTGCAATGAAGGCGCAGACCATGTCCATTACGGAGTGTGTCTTGCCAACAAGATCGGTGAAGGAAAACTCCCCCTTCCGCTCCAGAAGTTCGTCGATCAAGGTCAGCTTTTCGTTGACCGTTACCACCTCGTGAAGACTCACCAGGTGGTCGGCGCTCAGGTTGTTCATGAGTTTCGAGAAGGTTTTGAGCAGATCCCAAACGTCGAGTTGTTCCCAGAGGGGCTCATCCTCGTCAAAGGGGAGCGTCGTTTGAGAGCTTCTTCTCTCCAGGGTGTATTCGAGCCCTTCTTCCCTGTCGCCCATGAGATCGCTCAGCTTCCGGAAACGCTGGTACTCGATCAGTTTTGCCACCAGCTCCTGGCGGGGGTCGTCCATCTCTTCGTCGTCGGAGTTTTCCGGGACAGGAAGGAGCATGCGGGATTTTATGTAGAGCAACGTGGCTGCCATTACATAAAAGTCAGTGGCGTTCTCCAGGTCGACCCGAGCGGCGTATTTCAGGTACTCCAGATACTGCTCGGTGATCCGGGAGATCGGGATATCGTAAATGTTTACCTCGTTTTTTCGTATCAAAAATATGAGGAGGTCCAGCGGCCCTTCAAACTGATCCAGCTGAACAGTGGGGGCCGTGGTAGTTTGCGACTCGTCTTGATCCATGGATGGTCCAGTATACTTGTCCTGCTTCGGGAGGGTCCAGACCTTTTTCCGTTCAGACCAGCCTATTTTTTGATTCCCGGGGCAAACTCTTGCCACACCTCCTGCACAGGAGGTTCACAGCAGGAGCCCCGCAGAAAGGGTCAGAGAGCTCCCGCCAGATATGACCTCCAGAGGGCTCCGTTCCTGGGATCCCGGACGGCGGGAGCAAGCTCCTGCAAGGGTTCGAGGACAAACCGCCGCTGGTGCATGCGGGGATGGGGCACCTGCAGATCAACCGATGCGATTGTGTAATCACCAAACAGGAGAATATCCAGATCGAGAGGCCGTGGCCCGAAACGGGGCACCCCTGCCCGGCATCGCCCCGCCTCTTTCTCCAGCCGGTGCAACTCCCGAAGCAGATTGCGGGGCCCCATCCTGCTGAATCCCCGGAGAACCTGATTGAAATAATGGGGCTGCTCGCTGTAATGAAGGGGTGCCGTGAAGAAGACCGACGAGAACGAGACCCCTTCCAGGAGATGGTTCAATTCGGAAACCGCCCAGGCCAGGGTCTCCCGGGGCCCTCCGAGGGGTCCCGGGGTGTTCGCGCCCAAGCCGATAAAGAGGGGCCAACCGATCCCCGCAGTATCAGAACAGTTCATCCGAGGGTTCAGCAGCTTTGGCAGTACTCTTTTTTGCTTTGGGCGCAGCTTTTCCCTGCTCCGGGGTCTCGGCAACAACAGAACCGGCCCCCTCCTGCACGGTATCGACGGAAGTTGCGGAATCAGCGGACTCGGCAGAAGTATCGGGGAACATGATGGCCCGCAGCTTCTTTTCCAGATCTCCCGCCACGTCGGGGTTCTCGTCGAGAAACTGCTTGGCGTTTTCCCGGCCCTGACCGATTCGATCGTCCCCGCAGGAGTACCAGGAACCGCTCTTCTGCACAAGATCGTACTTCAGGGCTGCATCGAGCAGGCTGGCCGTTGCAGATATTCCTTTTCCGAAGATGATCTCCATCTCCACCTTGCGGAAAGGAGGCGCCACCTTGTTCTTCACCACCTTCACGCGCACCCTGTTCCCGATAGCGTCATCGGACCCCTTGCTGATCGTCTCTATCCTGCGAACCTCAAGACGAAGGGAGCTGTAGAACTTCAGGGCGTTCCCCCCGGTGGTCGTTTCGGGGTTTCCGAACATCACGCCGATCTTCATGCGGATCTGGTTAATAAAAATAAGAACCGTTGATGATTTTGAGATGATGCCCGTGAGTTTTCGCAGGGCCTGACTCATGAGTCGAGCCTGAAGCCCCACGTGGCTGTCACCCATATCACCCTCGATCTCGGCTTTGGGAGTAAGAGCCGCTACAGAATCGACCACGATGATGTCCACGGCCTTGCTCCGCACCAGGGCCTCGGCTATTTCCAGGGCTTGTTCGCCGTTGTCGGGCTGCGATACCCAGAGAGCCTCCGTATCAACCCCGAGGTTCTTCGCGTAGACCGGGTCCAGGGCGTGCTCCGCGTCGATGAAGGCCGCAACTCCGCCCGCTTTCTGGGCTTCTGCGATTGCGTGGAGCGCCAGGGTTGTTTTTCCCGACGATTCGGGGCCGTAGATTTCCAGGATTCTCCCCCGGGGATAGCCTCCAAGGCCCAGCGCTTCATCAAGAATGATCGATCCACTGGGAATGGTCGCTATTCCTGCAGGAGCTCTGTTCTCTCCCAGCTTCATGATCGAACCTTTTCCGAACTGCTTCTCGATTTGCAGGCGGGCGGCCTCAATGGCGGTGTTCTTCTCGGAATCGGTGGGTTTCTGTGCAGCCATATCTTCCTCGTTTCGCTCTCTTGAGGAGCTGTTTGTCTATATACGATGTACCGTCCAGAGGAGTATATCGCTTTTTCCTGAGCGATGAAAGCAAGAACGTTTTGACCTTCTCCGGTTAAACGTAGTATACCTAACCCATGCGGGGAGAACTTGTCATTTTCGCGACGCGTAGTATGGAAGACTACGCCGACCGGGTTGCCTATGAGATGCAAACGTTTCCGGACTTCTACGGAAAAGGATACAGCAAGAGAGTCCGGGGTGAGTTGCGAACGATCACCTTCGCCGACGGAGAGATGGAGGTGGAGGTCCACACATCGATCCGCGGAAAGGACGTGGTTCTCTTTGCTTCGGCCGGCCGGAACTCCGGCGGCTATTCGGTTGAACAAAACAAGATGGAGATGTACCACGCCATCGATGCAATCCGGCGGGCCCAACCCAGCAGGATCACCCTCTTTGAGCCCTTCTGCACGAGCTCCCGCTCTGACAGGACAACCCGGAGGAACAGCGTTGGCTTCTGGATACACTACAAAACTCTGGCCAGCCTGGGGGTGGATCACATCATCACCTACCAGCTCCACTCGGACAAGTCCAAGACCGTGGTGGACCCCTGTATCTGCGCTATCGACGATGTCCCCGGAAGCCCTCTTCTGAAGGAGTACATCACCGATAATTACATCAGAAAAATGGATGTTCTGAATGGAACGGTCAAGGATGACTGGCTCTTCTGTTCGGTCGATGCCGGCGGCGAGAGCGTGGCGCGCAAGTTTGCCCGGGCCTTCGGGACGCGCCTCATGATCGCGCACAAACAGCGGAACTACGACAAGACCAACACCGTGGAATCGATCAACATTCTTACGGATACCCCAATCGAGGGAAAAGAAGTCTGGATCGTGGACGACATGATTGATACAGGCGGGAGCATCTTTAATCTGGTTCAGGAGTTAAAACACCGGGGCGTGAAGACCGTGAATATCGCTGTGGTGCATCCTGTTTTTTCTGACCCCGCCACGGAGCGGTTGCAGGACCTCTACGATCGGGGCATGCTCGATCGGGTAGTTGTGACCGATTCCGTTGATGTCCCTGCCGGGATGCAGGGGGCGATGCCCTTCCTGGAGGTGGTTTCTTCGGCCAGGCTGAGCGCAGAGATCATCATGCATCTCCACGAGGAGCAATCGCTTTCGCCTTTTTTCGACACCTTCGATCCCAGACACTACCTTTCGAATCTGAAACTCTTTCTGTAGGTCTCAGTCCTGCAGGTCCCAGGTCTGCAGATATCAGATCTGCAGGTCGCCACCGAGCCAGGCTCAGGAGAGAAACTTCTCAGCGCTGTCGATCATGATTGTCACGGGCCCGTCGTTGATAAGCTCCACCTTCATCGCCTGGCCGAAGGAACCTGTCTCTACCGGGACGGCGCGGGAGAGAAGAGCTCTCATCTCCCGGTAGAGCTCTTCCGCCAGGGCCGGCTCGGCGGCCTCGTGGAATCCCGGCCTGCGTCCCTTCTTCACCGATCCGTACAGGGTGAACTGGGATACCAGCAGAATAGCCCCTCCCGTATCGAGAAGCGAACAATTCATCTTTCCCTGGTGATCATCGAAAATGCGCAGATGAAGAATCTTGTCTGCAATATAGCGGAGCTCCTGATCGGTGTCGGTCCTGGCGACCCCCAGGAGGACGAGCAGCCCCCGATCGATCGCCCCCGTAACGGCGCCACCAGAGGTAACCGAGGCTCGCGAAACCCGTTGAACCAAAGCCCTCATCAGGAAGTCATCTCCCGGGGCGAGAGAATCCGGATCGACGAGACCCGGGCGCGAAAGGAGCCGTCGGGTTTCGTGTCAAGAAGCGCGATTATCTCCACGGCGGCATTGTTTTCCAGCACCACGGCAAAGTCGAGGGAGACGGGAACGATCCCCTCCAGAACCTGGCCGGTGTGATATCCCACAAGGAGATCGAAGGTGATCAGGGATTCCCCGATACGAAGATTTGCCACCCGTCCCTGCCAGCGAACGTAGACCTGGTGATGGAGCTCGGGATCCCGGACCGCTTCGGTGTAGGTGAAGCCGTCCTGAAAAGTGGCAAAATCGGGCGTATGAAGATAGTCACGAATCGTTGCTGCCCGAGCTTTTATTCCGGGCGCTGCGTTGGATGCAGCGATGCGGTTCAACTCTTTTCGGACCAGGTTGTCGCGGCCTTTCTGAAAGAGGTCCCCCACCCGCCGGAAAAGGGCCTCGATCTCTCGGGGAGTGAGGTCGAAGCGGGCCGGATCATCCGACGAGTCCAGGAGCTGATCCGGGGTGTGTCCCGCGATGTGTACCAGCTCTACCCCGGGCCGAGGTTCCGGCGCTGCAAAGAGCGCCCGAGGAATTCCTCGGGAGAAGGCGAAGGCAGACAGGGCAATCAGGAGCGTTGCCACCAGAATCGGAAAGAGAGCGGCGGGCAGCGTCAGGGGCCGACGGGGCAGAATCTTGTGTATCCTGCGATCCTCGAACCACTGGAGTACCTCATCGGGATCTTCCATGGTTCGCAGCCACTGGAGCGCCCGCTGTCCCCTGCGATTTCGGGGGTCGTGATCGATGAGATCCAGATAGGTTCTCAGGGCCTGATCGGTCTGGCGACGGCGCAGGAGGGTTGCACCCAGCCCCAGGAGCCCCTGGGGATCCTCTTCTATGTCGAGAGCTCGCTGTAGATACGAGAAGGCTCCGGCGTAATCACCGGTGTAGAGGCAACTCATTCCCAACAGATAGTAATAGCGGTAGTTGTTTCGGTACAGAAAGACCTGCGACTCCAGGAGGGTGATCACCTGGGCGTACCGCCTGCGTCGGTAGAGACGTTGCGCCGCATCGAGATTTTTGGCAGGGCGTTTCACAAACCCCTCCCGGGGAGCGGGACGGCCACCCCCCTATCGGGACCGGGCTGTCTCGGAGCGGAGCGTGGTGATCTGCTCTTCCAGACGGCGGATCCTGGCATCACGACTGCGGAGAGTCTCCTGGAGAACCTGGATATCGGTATTAAGGCGAACCAGCTCCTCCCGAAGATCGGCGTCGGCTGTATTTTGCAGGCGCTGCCTGTACGATGCCAGGGCATCGCGATAGGCGGCCTCCTGCCGCTGAAACTCGTCCACTGCACGAAGGTACTCCTCATGACTCCACCGAAGCAGTTCCAGTAACTCCTGTTCCCGGAAGGTGAGCTCGATCACGGCGATCCGGTAGCGCGCCGCCTCCACCCGGAAACTCCTGGGATGATCACGAAGGACAGTCTGGAACATGCGGCGGGCCTCATCAAGACGACCCAGATTGAACAGGGCTTCTCCCGCCCAATATACCGCATTTGCCACAAAGGGAGAATCGGGGTGTCGCTCGACGAAGCGCCCCAGCGACTGCAGAGCCCCGTCGAAATCCTCCTGAAGGAAGAGGAGTCGTCCCTGCTGGTACCGCGCTTCCACAGCCAGGGGGTGGCGCGGATAGGTCTGCAGAAAATACTCCAGGTTCCGCTCGGCCGCATCCAGCTGATGTTGGGCCATGCCCGTCTTTGCGATCCAGAAATAGGCTCCCGCCGTGAGATCCTCATCGTCCGACCCTTCCAGGGCTTCCTGAAAACGGCTCTCGGCAAGAGCGAACCGGCTCTCCCGGAAGGCTTCGAGACCTTCCCCAAAGGAAATCTCCGCCGGGGAACGGGCAGAGAGAGGGGTCGCTGCCAGGAAAAGCAGAACAACAGCGGATATAAGAGGGCGTACTGACTGTTTCATCGTGATCGTTTCTCCCGCTTTTATCTTCGGCCCCTTGGGTGCGGAGGTTTAGGAAAGCCCGGGAAGTTATCCCCCCCCATGACCGCAGAGATCCCGCAGATACTGCGAGGGATCGGGAGCGCTGAAAAAGGCGGACCCCGATACGAGAACGTCTACCCCGGCTTCCCGAAGGAGGGGTGCCGTTTCGTGGTTTACCCCGCCGTCGACGGAGATCCTGAAAGAAAGTCCCCGCTCGCGGCGGATTTGCACCGCCCGGGCGACCTTCTCTATTCCCCGGGGAATCAGGGCCTGCCCCCCGAAACCCGGATTCACCGTCATGATCAGGAGCAGGTCGATCTCGTCCAGCAGCTCCTCCGCAGCGGCAACGGGAGTTGAAGGAACGATCGCCAGCCCGGGCCGGGCCCCGTCACGACGAATCGACTGAATAACCCGGTGAACGTGGACCGTCGATTCCAGGTGAACCGTCAGATAGTCAGCTCCGGCTTCGATAAACTCACTGGTGTAGCGCTCGGGCTGACTCACCATAAGATGGACATCCAGGGGCAGGTCCGTGCGAGCTCGCACATCCCTGACCATTTTGGGGCCAAAACTGATGTTCGGGACAAAGTGACCGTCCATCACGTCCATGTGAACCCACCCGCCCCGGGCCTCCTCGATAAGACTGAGGCCTCCGGCGATGTTGGCAAAATCTGCGGCGAGGATAGAGGGCGCCGTAATGACAGAATTATTCATTCCCGTTATACTATCTTATATTACGGTTCCAGGCAAATACCGCCGGAGCCAGGGGATCAGTGCCTCAGGGGGGTTCGTTGACCTTTCCCGAAATAGTGATATAATGTGGCAAACGCAGTGTAGTAAGGACGCAAGCAGTTTGGAGAGTCATGCCGAAGAGGTAACAGAATGTTTGCAGAGCGCTGCGGCCTGCATTGCAACGCATCAGCTGACGGAAGCGCTTGAACAACTTGACCGGGCGCTCTCGATTGATTTCGAGAACACCGAGGTAGTTGCGTCGCTGAAATATACGAACTTCTGGAACGATCGCCATGAACGGGTTCTGGCCCTGACGGATCCCTTCGAGCGGGGGGAGTATCTCCTCGCGCAATGGGGTGTCTTCCTGGGGTTCGTACAACGAATAGGCCGGCCCGTGGAGTTCGTGATTAATGCGTTCCGGCAGCACGTCTTCGGACAGGCCCTGGAGTTTTACCGGGAGGTCTACCGCGATGCAGCCAACCGTGACGCCGATCTGCTGGTGCGGATCGCCCGTTGCTACAAGGGGGCCGGCGATTATGACCGCGCCCGACGGTTTCTGCAGGCAGCCACAGCCGAGCGCCCGGAGGACGCAGAAATCCTTGCGGAACTGGCCGACGTTCTGGCTCTCGTCAACGAGACGGCTCCGGCAAAGGCTTTTTTTCGGGAGGCTTTTTTTGTTAACGCCCAGAAGATCGAGATCGCACGACTTGAGTCGGAGCTCATCGGGCGTCTCGTTCGTGCAGTAGAAAAACGGGGAATAGAAGGTCCTGCCCTGCTCGAATGGATTCCCGTCTACGGGTTTCTCTTCGGTGTCCTGAACGTCAAGCGGGAACTTCGGTCTATAGAGTTCGGCCGCCTGAAGCAGTCGATCTACGAGCTGGAAAGGGAGCTGCGAGAACATACCGGTGAGGCGGAGCTGATCCGACCTCGATTGATCAACCGTTACTTCTGGTTAATCGATCACTACGTGGCGGTAAAAGAGTCGCAGGGGAAAATAGAAGAAGTATTACTGAAAATACGGAGTGTCGATGCCAATGTCTACCACCAGTACAATGCCTGATCTTATTCAGCAACTAAACGAACTTCTCAACCAAGAGAAGTGGACCCGGGCGACGCTCAACAACTATACGGTCAGCAACTTCACCGAGCTGGACGGTATCATTGAGCAAATGCAGCAGAACGACCTCGAGGACGAGGCCCGTGCGCTCTGCGAAGAGCACTTGCAGCATACAAAAAACAGCATCATCGCCCTCTACATCGCAGGTGTCCTCGATACCTCGCGGCAGTCCGTGAACGACACCAACCTGGTCATGCTGACCCAGATATTCCTGGATAACCACAAGTGGAGTATCGTAGAGTTTCTCTGCAACCGGATTCTGGAGTTTGGCGAGAACCGCACAGCCCTGCGGATACTGGCTGAGGTCTATCACGACGATAACCAGACCGAAAAACTCCACCAGACCTGGGAACGGCTTATTCTGGTGGACTACGAGGAAGCCGATATCGTGCGGCGCCTGGCCGAGCTGAAGGAAGAGGCAGGAGATTCCCTTCAGGCAACGAGCTATTACAAGAAGGCTCTCCACCGGTACATAACAAAGAAAAATTTCTCCAGTGTAAAAGACATCTGGCACAGGCTCGTCGCGCTCTGCCCCAACGAGACAGAGTTTTTTTACCACGCCGAGACCAAGATAGCGCGTCAGATCAGTCCGGACCGGGCCATTCAGCTCCTGGAAGATCTCTACCCTCCCATGAAGGAGAGCGGAGACTGGCCCCGGGCGATCGAGCTTCTCAAACGCGTCCTGGGGTACGACCCCAAGAACCACTGGGCGCGTAAAGAGATTATCAGCTGCTTTGAGGAGCATTACAGCGCCCACAGCAACCTGGCTGAGTACATCAGGGTTAGCAACCTCCACCAAAGCTGGAGGCCCGTCCACGAGGCGATAGCCGATTTTGAAAAGCACATCGCCTTCGATACGGGCAACTTTGTCTTCCACCGGAGCTGGGGGATCGGTCGCATCCGGGAGATCAAGGGTGACGACATCACCATCGATTTTGCCAAAAAACGGGGGCATCGCATGTCCCTCAAGATGGCGGTGAACGCCCTGGATGTTCTGCCCAAGGAGCACATCTGGGTCCTGCGAGCGGTATGGAAACGGGACAAGCTGAAGAGCCTGGTCAAGAAAAATCCCGTCTGGGCCCTCAAGACGGTGATCCGGAGCCTGGGCAACGCCGCTGATATCAAACGAATCAAGGCTGAACTTGTTCCCTCTATCCTGAGCCCCGGAGAGTGGACATCGTGGAGCACCAAGGCGCGGGAAGAGTTGAGAACCAACTCGGACTTTGGAATGCTGCCCGACAAGGCCGACCACTTCACCGTTCGGGATCACCCGGTATCCTTCGAGGAAAAAACCTACAACAAGTTCAAGGGTGACAAGACCTTCTTCGACCGGGTTCGAACGCTGGAGGAGTTTCTCACCTACGTGGACAACGAGAGCGCCGAGGGGCTCGACAGCGAATTTTTTCGCGAGATGTTCGACTACTTTGCCGCGACCGTCCGGTCCAGTGGCAGCTCCAACGAGTACAGTATCTCCTCGCTGATCGTTCTCACCGATCTGGTGGCGAAGTACCCTTTCCTCCAGCAGGATCTGGAACTCGATTTTCAGGCGGCCTACGAGCAGATTGAAAACGTCGAGGAGGTTTTCTCCCGGATCGAGTCAACGAGCCTGAAGAAGCGTTTTCTGGGACACCTGCGGGCCGTGGACAATAACTGGGCCGAGGTCTACGCCAAGCTCCTCCCCTACTATCTGAGCAGGGATGTCCTCAACGAACTCGACCGTCACGGAAAACGACCCATCGTGCTGGATTTTATTGCCCGGATCTTTGAAAATTACCGGACCATGCGGGAGACCTTTGTGTGGCTTGTCCGGCACTGCGACGATGCTCCCTGGTTTGAGGAGATGGGGCTGAGCCAGGAGAAAATCCTTCTCTCCATGATTCACCTCTACGATCTGACCTTCCGGGATATAGACAACCGCAAGGAGGTCAGTCTGAACCGGAAGATCAACAAGCAGATACACTCCTTCCTCTTCAGGGACAAGCGGCTACCCCGCTTTATCGATGAGGCCGAGGAGGAATCGGTATCGCGGATCTTCACCCTCATTTCCGATGTGAAAGACCTGGATCCCAAGATTAATGTTGATCTGAAGCAGAAAGTCCTGAACCGCTTTCCCGACTTTCACTTCTACGGTGAGGGCGAGATCGATCAGGCAACGGTTCGGAAAGTCCTCTACTGCACCACGGCGATGCACGAGGCCAAGAAGGCCGAGTATAACCACCTTCAACAGGTGGAAGTTCCCCAGAACTCGAAGGAGATCGAGGTTGCCCGATCCTACGGAGACCTCAAGGAGAACGCCGAGTACAAGGCAGCCATGGAGCGTCAGGACAGCCTGAACAACCGGGCAGCCCGCCTCAAGAGCGAGCTTGAGCAGGCTCGGGAAATCGATCCCTCCGAGGTCAGAGACGACGAGATCTCCGTGGGAACCCGCGTTGTACTCCGGGATCTTCTGGAAGATACCGAACTGGAATACACCATCCTGGGCCCCTGGGAATCGGATCCGAACAAAAACGTGATCAGTTATCTTTCCCCTCTGGGGAACCGTCTCCTGCGGTCGAAGGTCGGTGATGAGCTGGACTTCGAGATTAACGAACGGCGATACCATCTGCGGGTCGAATCGATCAAGGTCTCGGACCTGCTCTAGAACCGGGACGCCCGGATTTGGCCCCGGTGTGTTCTCCTATACCAGGAGAAGACGCCGGGGTTTTTTAGTCCATCCCCAAATTCCTGAGCGCACGTTCGGCGGTACGCCGAACCAGGGGGTGGTTCCCCTCGGTTTGGCGCTCTCTCAGCAGATCAGCAAACTGGCGAAGGCCACTCTCGCCCACCCCCCTCATTCCATAAACCTGAATAATGGGGTTGGGATGGTTCAGGAGCAGCTCCACCAGAGGGGCCAGGTCCCAATCTGACCCTTCCGAGACGGACCGGCCGATGCTGTCGAGGATTCTGCTGTTTTCCCGCTCCCACTCCTCCTGTATCACCTCTTTCAGCGTTTCCAGGGAGCCCTGGAGATTCTTCCGCACCGCCAGATCGGCGATGATGCTTCGTTCCTCCTCGTTACCCCGGGGGTCCTTCAACCGTGTCAGGAGCAGATCCCACCCTCGGGGTTCATTCAGGAGCGCAGCTGTCTGAAGCGCTTCGAGACGGACAGGCCGCTCGGGATCCCGTCTGATCATGAAGAGAACCGCCGGGAGAGCCTCCGTCATGGACCGTTCGGCCACCGTCTTGAGCGCTGCAACCCGAACCCGCCAGAACTCGTCACGCAGGGCCGCCAGGAGGGCCTGGTTCGTCTCGGGAGTATCGAAATTGGTCAGGGCGTTTACGGCATAGGCACGGGTGAGGGAGTCGGGGGAGGAAAACTGTCGGAGGATGATCGGGATTGCCCGCTCGTCACCCAGTTTTCCCAGGGTGTCGATGGCAAAACGTTGCAGCACCGTAGTAGCTTCCTCATCGTCACCCAGTATGTCGGCTACAAATTCAAAGGCCCGCCCGTCGCCGCGAATCCCCATCTCCACCAGGACCTGTCCCTGGGCGTCTTCGGAAAGGCCCGGTTCCTGGTAGAGATCGATCAGATCCTCGATCGTTGTCTTCTCAGCTGCGGCATAGTACCTGATTGCCGCCACAGCCCGCGAGGGGGGTCTCATGCGACTCATCTCCACCAGAATGTCGCGAGTCATTTCATCGGGCTCGGCCTGGATCTCCCGAAGGTATCCCAGAACCTGGGTGGTCAGGTCCGAAGAACGATCGAAGTATTCCTGAATCAGCAGGAAGGCCCGGTCTTCTCCGCCTGGCACCTGGAGCTGCCGCAGGTATTCCACGGCGCTTTTCAGAACGGCCGGGTCGTTGTTGGTTGCAAAGACCTCCAGAATTTCCGGGGCGAGTTCCTCCTCCCTGTTCCTGGCGAGGGTTGGTATCAGTTCAGCTACGGCCGAATTGATACCGAAGCGAAGGGTTTCGCGCCATTCCTCAGCCTGGGAAATTGTGGGCGGGGCTGCCTCCTCCTGCCGGGCTTCTTCCGTCTCCTCCCGGGCTTCCTGTCCAAACACCGGGGGGGGGAGAAAAACAGAAGCAACCACCAGAACACAGGCGATACCCCCTGTGACAGGACGGACGAACCGGAGGGAACTCTGTAATGTGCGCACAAAAACCATGAAACCTCCGCTTTTTATGCTCCCATGACCGCACTGGAATCGCGACGCAGGAGCGAGGGAACTGAAATACCAAGAATCCGGTAGGTGCCNACCAGAACAACCAGCGCAGGCAGCGCCTCGGCGCAGAGCAGACCGAGAGAAACGAGGCTGCTTCCTGCTCTCCACCACTCGTGCAGACCATGGAAGGCAAGGACCCAGCGCACCGCCAGAACGGCTCCTGCCGCTACTGACGATGCCAGGAGGGCCTTCACGATGGCCACGGCAAGGGTTGCCAGGGGAGAAAAATCAATTCGGGACCTCAGGGCCATGAGGAGCAGCACCATTCCCAGCGTGAAGGCGATACTATTGGCGATTGCAAGCCCTGTTACAGCCAGAACGGTCTCCTTCAGGATCAGACACAGCACAATATCAGTGGCCATGGTAATACCCGCCACGAGGAGTGGCGTTCGGTACTCACCCAGAGCATAAAAAAAGCGCTGCAAAAAGGTAAAGGCCCCCACGCTGAAGAGGCCCAGACTGTACCCCGCCAGCACGCGGGCCGAGAGGCGGGTGGCTGAGGCGGAAAAGGCCCCCCGCTGAAGGGCCACGGCGATAAGAGGCCCTCCCAGAAGCGCGAGGCCCGCCCCGGCGGGAATGAGCAGGAGCGCGAGCGCCCTGAGGCCTCCAAAGACCGTCCTCCCCGCCCCGGAAATATCACCCTGAGCAACCTGTCGACTCATGAGAGGAAACAGCACCGTGGTGATCGAGGCGCCAAAGATACCNAAGGGCAACTGCCAGAAGACCAGGGCATTGGTCATGGCTGAACCGCTTCCGTCGGCGAGGCCGCTGGCAAAAAAGAGAGAGACCTGCTGATCCACGGCAAAGACGCTGGCCGTGGAAACAACGGGTATCCAGTGTTTCAGGATCTGCAGAAACCGGGGGTCTCTCAGGGAAAAGAGCGGGCACAGGGAATAGCCCCGCTTCTTTACCGGATAGACCTGAAGCAGAAGCTGTCCTGCTCCTCCCAGAAGAACCCCCCAGACCATGGAAAATACTCCCCAGCGGGAATGAAAGGTGGCGACCGAACCAATGACGGCGAAGGAAAAGAGCAACGGTGCCAGGGCGGGAACGAGAAAACTCTGGTGGGAATTGAGGGTTCCCATGAGGACCGCTGCCAGGGAAACGAGAAGGATGTAGTGTATAAGAAAGCGAAAAAGATCTGCCGCCAGAAGCTGCCGTTCCGGTTCGGGGAAAGCCAGAATGGTGTCTACCACGGGTTGGGCAAAGATCGTTGCAAGAAGGAGAAGCGGAATCAGCAGGACCAGCTGTAACCCCAGAAGCTGCCGCACGATTCGCCGGGACCCCTCGCCGGAGGGATCTTCCAGGTGGGTCCTGGTGAGGACTGGAAGAAAGGCCGAAGAGAGCGCGCCTTCGGCGAGAAGTTTTCTCAAGTTGTTTGGAATATTAAACACCAGGTTAAGAACATCGGCCTGGCCCGAGGCACCGAAGACCGCCCCGATCACGGCGATCCGCAGGAACCCCAGCAGCCGGGAAACCAGTGTGGAGACCATAACGATCGCCGTCGATACAACGTGATGCCGATGCCCTGGCGGAGCGCTCTCCTGATTCTTCACAGGGATGATCCCTCCCGGGCTGCCCTGGTCCCCTCGGCATAGCGCTCGAGGAAGTCCTTCTTGAAGCTTCTGAAAGTTCCTTCCCGAATTGCCCGGGCGCTCTGGTCCACCAGCCATTTCATGAAGCGGAGATTATGCTGGGCCGCGAGCATGCACCCCAGAATCTCGTTCGATTTTGTCAGGTGGCGCAGGTACCCCAGGCTGTACTGGCGCCCCCCGAAGGAGTCGATCAACCGGTCCGGGGGATCCATGCTGCGGGCGTAGCGCGCGCTTTTGAAGTTGATCCGCCCCTCGGTGGTAAAGAGCGTACCTGTTCGGGCCGCCCGGGTGGGAAAAACGCAATCGAACATATCGATCCCCTGCTCGATCGCTGCCAGGATGTACTCGGGGGTGCCGATGCCCATGACGTAACGGGGCTTCTCCCGGGGAAGGAGCGGCGCCGTATGAGCCAGAATATCACAGTAGGTCGAGAAGGGTTCCCCTACAGAGAGACCTCCCAGGGCAATCCCGGGGAAGTCCAGCTCTTCCGTGCGCTGCACGGCTTCGGTGCGGAGATCGGGGAAGAAGTTCCCCTGGACGATCCCGAAGAGCGCTCCGGCGTAGCCCTGCTCTTGCTGCTGTTCGGTCCAGCGTCGCCGTGCCCTGGCAGCCCATCGGGTGGTGGTGTCCAGAGCTTCCAGAGCAGCCCGGTGATCGATGTCCGGGCCCGTGCAGACATCCAGAACCATCTGGATGTCGCTGCCGATTGTTACCTGGATATCAACGGTCCGTTCCGGCGTGAGCAGGTGCTTGCTCCCGTCCAGGTGCGACCGGAATGATGCCCCCTCGTCGGTAATCTTCCGGAAGGGAGCCAGGCTGAAGATCTGATATCCCCCGGAGTCGGTGAGGATATTGTGGTTCCAGCTTGAGAAGTTGTGGAGCCCGCCAAAAGAACCGATCGTCTCCATGCCGGGCCTGAGGAAGAGATGGTAGGTGTTGGCCAGAATGAGACGGTATCCCATCTGGTGCAGCTGGTCGTGATCGACGGCTTTTACCGTTCCGGCCGTTCCCACGGGCATGAAGGCCGGGGTAGAGACGGGGCCATGGGGGAGAACCAGTGTTCCCGTGCGGGCTGCGCAATCTTTGTCTGTTTTGTCGATTGAAAAAAATGCCATAGTGTGTATCTCTCGGGTATTGTGCGTTTCAGGGAGCTGGCTCAGGTCTTCGCGACGCGAAAGAGCAACACTCCCAGGAGGCCGAAAATTCCTACTCCTGCCCANGCTCCGGCCAGGGGGGAGATAAGCCCGTTCCCCGCCATGAGGCCCAGGATCATGCTCGACACGTAGTAGACCACAGTTACCACCAGAGAGACAAGGAGGCTCATGAGGAGAATGTTCTTCCGGAACTTCCCCCCCAGCGAACTCGAGAGGAGAACCACCACGAGGGGGGTCAGGGCGTAGGAGTAGCGGCTGTAATAGTCCGTAAGGGCTTTTCTGAAGGGTTGCCCGGCGTTTCGCAATGTTCCGGCCCACTCCCGGGCCTCGCGAAGTCGCATCTCGTCGATATCCTGGGTTATCCGGCGAAAACTTCCGGGGGGCTGGGTGAAGACGGGCTCCGAGAGGGTCTCGAAGGGCCGGGCTTCTATACCATCTACTGCCTGGGAATCGCCGGAGGCCCCGGGATCATCAGAGACGCTGGAGTTCCCGAGAGTAAAGAGAACCCCCTCCTCCCAGATCCAGTGCTCCCCCTTCCATCTGCCCGTGGCCGCACTGATCCTTCGCCTGAAACGTCCCTGATCATCCCGTTCTATCACNGTGACCCGGGAGAGCGATTCCGCCCGATCGTTATAATACTCGGCGGAATAGATGAATCTNCCCCGGGGGTCNCGCACGGTTATGTCGGTGTTGCTATGGGTTCGTGTGATATGGAGCAGTTCCCGGGAGAGGGCGTTCTTNTGCCGAAGGCTCTCAATACTCACGAACTCTGTAAAGANGAAAAGTCCTGCGCTCAGCAAGACCCCCAGGGTNATCAGGGGAAGGACAAACCTCCAGAGTGGCAGACCGCCCCCGAAGACGGCTACAAGCTCGTTGTGTGCGTAGAAGGAGCCCAGCGTGAAGGCCACCGCAAAGAGCAGGGCCATGGGAAGTGCGTAGGTCACGGCCTGTGGAAGGAAGAGGAGCTGAACCTGCAGGATACGCGAGAGAGGGACCTCCAGATCCAGATATTGCACCAGATGTGCAAAGAGCTCTACCAGCTGAACGATCAGCACGAAAAAAGAGAGCGAGATAAAGAGCGTCCAGAGAAAAGTTCCCAGGAGGTATCGGCAGAGAAGTTTCATCGNGTCATCCTCCGGAAAAAGAGGAAGAGCCCCAGAATGAAGAAGAGCGCGTTGGGAAGCCACATTGCCAGAAGCGGCGACACCTCCGGACGCTGGCTTCCAAAGGTCTGACCGCCTATGAGAAGCGCCCAGTAACCGGTGGCGATCAGCAGACCGATTCCAAAACCNACGCTCCGTCCGCTCCGCTTGCTGAAGAGTCCCAGGGGAAAGGCGAGGAAGACAAAAGAGACCGAGGCAAAGGGAATGCTGAACTTCTTGTAGTATTCCAGCCGGTATATCTGGAGGGATCGATCGTGGGGCTTCCTCTCGAGTCTTCTGGTGATCGACCGGACCTGCCGATCCAGGGATCCTTGTTGCAGANCTCNCCGGTCGGGGAGATTTTCGTCCAGGGCCATCAGGCCGAGCTGGTGAGTTTCCAGGGCGATTTCTCGTTCCCACGTCCGGATTCGCGGGGCCAGGGCCTCCTCTTTTTTCCGGATCTCCCCGGCTACGGCGCGGACGCTCATTTCCCGGGGCCCCGGCGCCCGGAGTGCAACGGTGATATCTTCCAGAAGAATGTTGTACCGCAGGGTTTCGGCAAAACTGTAGTTCTGCCGGGTTCCTCCCTCGGTGGAATGGGTNACAACATCACTGAGTTCCAGTCCGATCGAGTTGGGATCCCCTTCGCGCACCAGCCGCGCTTCTGCGGCCGTTATAACGCGNCGGAACCCCTGGCCGTCTGTATCGAGGATNACGAAGTTCTGGATCCTNCCGGGAGAGACAGCTCCCGTTATGAGCGTATCGTTCTGATAGCGCTTGACCGAAAAGGGCTCCAGCTCCAGGGCGGGGTTCGCGTAGAGCAGATCCCGGTAGAGCCTGGCAAAGTTGCGCGTGCCCCGGGGAAGAAGCACATCGTTCACCCCGAAGGAGAGGCCCGAGAGAATCAGGGCGGCCACCAGAATCGGCGCAAAGAGGCNCAGCAGGGAAAACCCGCTCGCCTGGAACGCCACGATCTCGTTGTCCGTAGAGAGGCGCCCCACGGCCATGAGAACCCCCACCAGCGTCGCGAAGGGCACGGAGATGGCGATGATCGAGGGAAGCGAGTAGAGGATAAGGAGCGCCACATCGGAAAGGGGAACGTCCTTCTGGAGAATATCCTCTGCCAGGAGAAGGAGCTGGTTAACAAAGAAGATAAAGAAAAAAAAGGCAAAGCACACCAGGAAGGAGATACAGAACTCCCCCCCGATGTACCGGAAGGCAAGGCCCGAAGTTCCGGACCCGGGCCTCTTCAGAATCATCGCGTCCCGGTGGATCCAAATCCGCCAGCGCCTCGCCCGGTTTCGGAAAGATCCCGGGTATCCACAAAGGTTGCCTGAACCACCGGAGCAAGCACGAGCTGGGCGATCCGGTCGCCCGGTTCAATGGAGACCTCCCGATCACCCAGGTTGACCAGGGGAACCATGATCTCTCCCCGGTAATCACTGTCGATCGTTCCAGGAGCGTTGATCACGGTGATTCCCTGCCGGGCTGCCAGGCCCGACCGGGGCCGAACCTGACCCTCAAAACCCGGNGGGATCTCGAGATGGACCCCCGTAGGAACCACGTGCCGCTCCCCCGGTTGCAGAGAGAGCGGTTCCTCCAGGAAGGCTCGAAGATCCGCGCCGGCCGCTCCCGAAGAGGCGTATTCCGGCGCGTATCCCCGGTGCGCGCTACAGCGCACCGGGACTGGTCTAGTCGCGTCGCCCGCCACGGTCCCGGCTTCCTCCCCGGCCACCGCCATCACGACCACCCCGGTTCCCCGAAGGGCGAGGCCCCCGGTCGGGTCCTCGGTCGGGGCCGCGGGAAGGGCCGCCCTCACTCATGCCTTCGTAGATGAGACTCAGGTTGACCCGCCCCATTTTGTCGATCTCGACGATCTTGACATCCACCTCCTGACCCATGGAGAGAACGTCCTCGACGGAGTTTATTCTCTGGGCAGACATCTTGCTGATGTGGCAGAGTCCTTCGCGACTCGGGAGGAACTCGATGAAGGCGCCGAAATCGGTGATGCGCTTCACGATTCCCGGATAGACCACGCCAATTTCGGGCTCAACCAGCAACTGCTCGAAGGCCGATTTTGCCTGATCGGCAGCGGCTTTGTCCTTGGAATAGATCGTTACATTGCCGCTGTCCTCGAAGTTCACCTGAACCCCGAACTTTTCGGAGATGGCCTTCACCGTCTTCCCGCCGCTTCCGATGAGGAGCCCGATCTCGTCGGGATCTACCTTGAAGGTGATAATCCGGGGAGCGTGCTCCGACAGCTCTTCCTGGGGACGGTTGATTTCCTCGCCCATCTTCTCCAGGATGTGCATCCGGCCACGCTTTGCCTGGTCCAGGGCTGCTTTCATGATCTCGGGGGAGACATTCTTGATCTTGATGTCCATCTGGAAGGCNGTGATGCCCTCGTCGGTTCCGGTGACCTTGAAGTCCATGTCACCCAGATGATCTTCGTCCCCGAGAATATCGCTCAGGACAGCGTAGGAGTCACCCTCGGTGATCAGACCCATGGCGATACCGGCTACGGGTTTCTTGATGGGCACACCAGCTGACATCAGGGCCAGCGAACCGGCGCAGACCGTTGCCATGGAGGAAGAACCGTTGGACTCAAGGATCTCGCTCACCAGTCGCAGGGTATAGGGGAAGGCCTCTTTCCCGGGCAGAACGCCCTCAAGCGCCCGGTGCGCCAGGTGGCCGTGACCTATTTCGCGACGGCCCGTTCCCAGACGTCCCGTCTCNCCCACCGAGAAGGGGGGGAAGTTATAGTGGAGCATGAAGTTCTCACGGCGATCACCGTCGATATCGTCCATGATCTGCTCGTCGTACATCGTCCCCAGGGTAACCACCGCCAGGGCCTGTGTCTCACCNCTGGTAAAGAGGGCGCTCCCGTGAGTCCGGGGAAGGAGGTTGGTCTCGCAGGTGATCTTCCGGATATCTTCCAGGGAACGGCCATCGTTGCGGTACTTCTTCTCCAGAATTGAACGACGCACCACTTCCTGCTGGATGTCCCCCAGGAGAGATTTTGCCTGCTGCAGGTGAGTTTCGTCCTCCAGGGCCTCGGCAAAGTGTTCGAGACTCTTCTCTTTTGCCGCTTTTACGGCCTTCTGGCGGGCCATTTTCTCCGTTACAAAGCAGGCTTCCTCGTAGAGGGGCGTTGCAAAGGCACGAATATCATCGGCGATCGCCAGGGGCGGAGGATCGGCCACGAGAGGCAGTTTCTCTTTCCCTGCCAGTTCCCGCAACTCGTCCTGGGCGCGGCAAATATCCAGGATCACATCCCGGGCCTTGTCGATCGCTGCCAGCATGAGTTCTTCACCGACCTCGCGGGCGCCACCTTCCACCATGGTGATCCCGTCTTTTGTTCCGGCCACGATGATCTCCAGCTCGGATTCGGCTATCTGATCGAAGGTGGGGTTTACGACGAGTTCGCCCTGGATCGAGCAGACGCGAACCGCCCCTACAGGCCCGTCGAAGGGGATATCGCTGATATGGACCGCTGCACTGGCGGCGACCATGGCGATCACATCGGGAGGGTTGACCCGGTCCGCCGAGATGGTGGTGGGTACGATCTGAAGCTCCCGCATGAATTTCTTGGAGAAGAGGGGGCGCATGGGGCGGTCGATCAGACGACAGACCAGCACTTCCTTGTCCTTGGGACGCCCTTCCCGCTTGAGAAAGCCACCGGGAATTTTACCCGCAGCGTAGTACTTCTCGTTGTATTCTACTGAGAGGGGAACAAAATCGAGCCCTTCCCGAGGCTCATCGGAGCAGGTCGCTGTAGCGAGCACGGCAGTTCCGGCGTAGGTGGCAAAGATAGCCCCGTTTGCCTGCTTCGCCATCCGCCCGGTCTCGAGAACAAGATCCTGCTCTCCAATTCGGATAGTTACTGTTTGCATCTATACTGTTTCCTTACGTTGCCCTGCGCGCCCTGGGGAGGCGCGCAGAGGCGATACTACTTACGTATTCCAAGCTTTACCAGCAATGCCCGATACGCTTCCAGGTCTTTCCCTTTCAGGTAGCGGAGCAGGCGCCGACGCTGACCAACAAGCTTGAGCAGCCCGCGTCGGGTGTGGTGGTCTTTCTTGTGAATTTTCAGATGCTCCGTGAGCTCCTGAATCCTGGTGGTGAGAATTGCGATCTGGACCTGGGGGTTTCCCGTGTCTTTCTGGTCCTTGCCGTATTCCTCGACAAGTGCGCGCTTCTGCTCTGCTGTGATTGGCATCTTCCTTTACTCCTTGAGATCACACCGTAGGGATCACGTAATGTATTTGATCGATTTGCGGTTCCCACCAGAGATTCCCGTTCTCGGATATCTCCATCATGCCCTCGCGGCTCGAGTCCTCTCCNACCANGGTGCACCGATACCTGCCTGGAGGAGGAAATAACTGCGCCGACGCCCCTGTTCGCACCCCTCCCACACCGGAAACCGCGATGCGGTAGGGCCGTCCGAGCAGGCGGCTTGCCACGGCAAGGTCCCCAGCCGCGACGGCACGACGAATACGGGAACTGCTAATCGAATCATCATTATCTTTTAGGGCAGGAACGATGTCAACCCTGATTCCCCGCCCCTGCAACCAGGTTCTGAGCGCCNGGGAGTCCACGTCACGGTTATGGCCCAGATGAAAATTAAAGCCCACCACGACGCTTTCCAGATGAGGAAAGATCTCCAGAAACCGCTCGAGAAAAACTGTTCCCGGGAGGTCGGCGAATTCCCGGGAGAACTCTACCACCACCACGTCGGAGAAGCCGAAGCGCTGAAACTCCTCGACCCGTTCCGATAAAAGCGAGAGCGCCCCCGGAAAGGAGTCGGGGAAGAGGAACCCTGCGGGGTTGGGTTCGAAGGTGAGGACCCCCGCCCTTCCCCGGGGCGTCTGCTNCGCCTCGGCTATAACGCGACGGAGNAGCTCCTGATGCCCCCGATGGACCCCGTCAAAGACCCCCAGAGCAAGGCTTGTGGGACCTGTTTCGGAGGGAGGCCAGGGAATATCCCTAAAACTGGTCCAGTAGCGCAGACTCGTGGTCATGCCGGGAAAACCACCCTGTAGGTCCACCGCCCCTGCTCCTTCTCGCAGAGAGCGAGTTCGTTCCCCTCCGGGGAGACCAGGAGAACGGCATCTTCCTGCNGGGGGAGCCCCTTCAGGGCCNCTGTCAGAGGCGCCATTACNGATCTGGCCAGGGGCGTGCCCGTGCGCAGGCGACCTTCCAGATCCTCGGGGACCGTCAGGGTCTGTGTCCCGGGGAGACGACGAAACGTCTCGGGAAGGGAGAGCAACAGATCTCCGGGATTCGGAGCATCCTGAATCTCTTCCGGGCTNTGGGCGTTATCCAGCGAGAAGTCCCCCACGGCGCTCCGTTCGAGCGATTCCAGGGATGCCACAGACCCCGCTGCCCGTCCCAGGTCCCGGGCGAGAGAGCGAATATAGGTTCCGCTCGTACAGGAGACCTGCATGCGGTAGCGTCCGGCAGCGGTGTCGAGGGGCTCGATCGAGAGGTCTGTGACCGTGACACATCGGGAGGGGATATCCATCGTCTCACCCTGCCGGGCACGCTCGTAGGCNCTTTTNCCCCTGATATGGATCGCCGAGTAGGCCGGCGGCACCTGTTCGATGGTGCCCACGAATTGGTCAAGNACNGCCTGGATCCTCGACGCCTCGGGAAGGGGTGCCGTGGCAACCACAGACCCTTCGGGNTCGAGNGTGTCCGTCTCTTCNCCGAAACGAACAACCGCCGTGTAGCGCTTGTCGAGGGCGGTNAACCATTTGGAGAGGCGCGTTCCAGAACCGGCCAGAACCACCAGGAGCCCCGAGGCAAAGGGGTCGAGTGTCCCGGTGTGGCCTATTTTTGCCGGATAGAACGATCGCTTCAGGGGCCCCAGGACCCGGGCCGAACTAATCCCCGGGGNTTTGTTCAGCAGAAGGATTCCGCTGGTCATGGTCGTCCTGGTTCTGATCGTCCTGGTCGCGAGAGGCGGCGGCAATTTCCTGATCGGTCCGAACCGCCTCATCGATNCTGCTGATCACCGTTTGGGCTTCCTTCAGGCTATGATCTTCTACAAAGCGAAGGAGCGGAGCAGTTCTGGTCTTCAGGAGTTTTCCCAGACGTCCCTGGAGGTAGCCTGCGGCCGAGTTCAGCCCCTCCACGGCGCGGGCGGCGTGGTTCTTGTTATCGAGAACCGTCGATACACCGATCCGTGCCGTGGCCGCGTCCTTGGCGAGCTTGATATAACTGAAGGAGACGAGGGTATCGACCCGGTGGTCCTTGATCTCGCCTTTCATGAGCATGGTGCTCAGCTCCTGGAGAATCCGGGATTCCAGCCGGGCGTGTCGAGTTTCATCCATCAGAGTTTTTTGGCAACCTCTTTCACGATAAAGGCTTCAAGGATATCGCCTACCTTGATATCCTGTATCTTCTCCACCCCGATACCACACTCGTAGCCGGTCTCGACCTCCCGAACGTCGTCCTTGAAGCGCTTCAGGGAGTTGACCTTGCTCTCGTAGAGCTGGATCTCTTCCCGGAAGACCCGGACCTGTGCGTTTCGGGTAAACTTGCCGCTGGTGATGTAACAACCCGCCACGATTCCNATTTTGGGCACCTTGAAGGTTTCCCGAACCTCGGCTGTTCCCAGGACCTCTTCCATGAGATCCGGCGCGAGCATTCCCTCCATGGCCGAGCGGATATCCTCCACGGCATCGTAGATGATGCTGTACTTCCTGATCTCCACCTTTTCTTTCTCGGCCGTTACCATGGCCCGGGGGGTGGGCCGAACGTGAAATCCCACTACCAGGGCGTTTGAGGCGCTGGCGAGCATGACATCACCTTCGTTGATCGCTCCTGCGGCAGCATGAATCGCCACAAGCCGCACCTCGGGGGTGCTAAGCCGCTCCAGAGCGTTCTGCAAGGCCTCGACAGAGCCGTGGACGTCACCCTTGATCACCACCTTCAGCTCCTGGACCTCGCCCTCCTGAATGCTGTCGTAGAGGTTGTCCAGGGTCACTTTCTTGACGTTCCGGGCAGCCTCGACGCGTTTGAGTTCCTGACGCTTGGAGCTGACCTGACGGGCGAGTTTTTCGCCATCGGTTACCTGGAAGGGGTCTCCCGAATCGGGTACACCGTCAAGACCGATGATCTCCACCGGCATGGCGGGGCCGGCGGTATCTACTTTCTGACCCCGATCGTTGAACATGGCCCGTATCTTGCCNCGATAAATNCCCGCTACGAAGGAATCTCCCACCTTGAGGGTTCCNTTTTCGATCAGCACCGTCGCCACCGTACCGCGACCCGGATCAATTCTGCTCTCGACTATTTTCCCTTCGGCTGAACGGTTGAAGTTCGCCTTGAGCTCCATGATTTCGGCCTGGACCAGGACGGTGCCCAGAAGATCGCCGATTCCTTCCCGCTTGAGCGCCGAGACCTCCACGGCGGGGATATCGCCTCCCCAGTCCTCCACGATGATTCCGTGCTCGGAAAGCTGTTGCTTGACCCGGTCGATGTTCGCCTCGGGGAGATCTATCTTGTTGATCGCCACGATAATAGGCACTTTTGCCTCTTTGGCGTGGTCGATAGCTTCTACCGTCTGGGGCATGACACCGTCGTTTGCGGCAACCACCAGAACGACGATATCCGTCACCTGGGCGCCCCGCGCCCTCATCAGGGTGAAGGCCTCGTGACCCGGAGTATCCAGGAAGGTAACGGTTCCTTCCTCGATGGTGACCTGATAGGCACCGATATGCTGAGTAATTCCCCCCTGCTCTCCACTGGCCACATCGGTGGAGCGGATCGCATCGAGGAGCTTGGTCTTTCCGTGATCGACGTGTCCCATAACGGTAACGATGGGGGATCGCGGTCGCAGATCTTCCTGACGGTCCTCGCCGGTCTCGATGATCGTCTCGTCGTAGAGGGAAACGATTCTGACAGAGCAACCGTACTCGCTGGCCAGGATCTCGGCAGTCTCGGCGTCGATCTGCTGATTGATCGTTACCATCATACCCATGCTCATGAGTTTTCCGATCAGCGCGTTGGCCTTGAGGTTCATCTTGCGAGCGAGTTCGCTGACGGTGATGACCTCCATGATATCGATCTCTTTGGGAACCGGGTTTGTCTTGACCTGGGGTTGCTTCTTTCGGTTGTACCGAAGCTCCTTCTCGGGCACCCGATCGTCCCTGTCAAATCCTCCGCCACGAGTTTTCTTGCTCTTGAAGAACTTCTTTCCGGGCTGCCGGCCTGTTTCAGCAGACCCGCCGGGGCCACCGGGCCCACGCGGGGGACCACCAGGACCACCCGGGCCACCACCACCGTAGCGCGCCGCTCCGGGGCCGCGTGAGGGACCGCCGGGGCCACCGGGGCGACCGCCACCATAGCGGGGACCTCCGGGGCCGCCCTGACCACCGGGACCGCGTGAGGGACCGCCGGGACCACCCGGGCCGCCGGGGCGACCGCCACCATAGCGGGGACCGCCGGGGCCGCCCTGACCACCGGGACCGCGTGAGGGACCACCGGGACCACTTGGGCCACCGGGGCGACCGCCACCATAGCGGGGACCGCCCGGACCACCGGGGCCACCCGGACCACCGGGGCCACCCGGACCACCGGGTCGTCGTCGTTCATCGGGCCCTGCCCCGGGGCCTCCCGTACGAGGTCCTCGGCGAAACCGGTCATCGCCTCCCTGCCCCTGACCGGACTGGGGAGGACGCCGGCGAGGGGGGCCATCGGCGGACTGGGCTTGATCCCGGGGACCAGGCCGCTGGCCCGGACCGCTTCCGGCAGAGGGCGCGCCGGGAGAAGCAGGTTTTTCCACCGATGATTGNGCCGGGGAAGCGGCNGGTTTCTGGGGACCCTGCCCCGGAGATTCGCNTGTAACCGGAGGTTTTCCCGATGAGGGCCCATCCTGTGCAGCTGGAGTGGGCCCGGCCGGGCGAGCTTCAGCCCGGGCAGGAGCTGAGCTCTCTGCGNCCCGGGGAGATTCCGCCGACGGAGTATCTTTGGCGACAGGACCCGTTCCGGCAGAAGCACCGGTAGCAGCAGATGAGTCAGGACGGGAAGGCTGCCCCGATTCTGCCGGTGCCACGGGTTGCGCCGGCTTGGGAGGCGCCCCGGGCGATGCCGCCNCGGGGGTCTCTCGGGGAGCAGAGGAATCCTCTTTCGGTTTCTGTTTCCGCTTTACCACTACCCGGACCTTCTTTTTCTCGGGGGAGGCTTCGGCCTGCGCTCCAGGTTTCTCGGGTTTCTTTTTTATCAGCGTTGCTTTCGGTTTCTGCTTGTCCTGTTCCTCTGCCATATGCGTCCTTTCCCTGATTGTACAGAATGCCCGGGCCCTCTGTAAACAGGCCTACTCGTCCTGAGCGGCCTCGTCTTCGGGCTCTACGATCTCCACAAATTCGGTAAGGATCATACGGATTGTCTCCGCCTCTTCCGAATCCAGGCCCTCTATCGATCCTGCCGTTGCAGGATCAAGCGTTATGAGTTCTTCCAGTTCCACGATTCCTGCGATCCGGAGTTTTTCAATGATCTCTCCGGTGATGCCGGGAAGCTCGGCGATGGAGGAGATGATCTCCCCTTCTTCGTCATCGTCTTCCTGTTCATCCTCTTCCGAATCCTCTGATTCATCATCGTAGTCATCGTAGTCGTCTTCCTCGTCGTAGTCATCCTCGTAGGAGGCGTCTTGCTCGACGATTTCCACGTTGTCGGCGATAATCTTGCCCAGGTCCTCGGCAATGGCGGGAGTCATGCCCTGAAGCTCTCCCAGATCCTCGGCAGAAAGGCCCACCACTTCCTCGATGAGGGTGAGGTCATTGTCCTTGAGAATCGTTACCATTTCCTGGCTGATACCGGGGAGTTCGGCAATATCGGTAATCTCTTCCTCGGTGCTGTCACTGTCGCCAAAGAGCATGGACATGGCGCGCTTCGACTCCGCTGCCAGATCGAGATCGTCCAGCTGATCCGGAGTCTTGACATCGATGTTCCAGTCAGCCAGGCGGTTCGCCAGCCGGACGTTGAGCCCCTGCTTTCCGATTGCCAGGGAGAGTTGCTCCTCGGGAACAACAGCCAGGGCCTGGCGGCGGGCTTCGTCCAGAATAATGACGTTGGAAACCTCGGCGGGGGAAAGGGCGTTTTTTATGAGCATACGGGGGTCCGAGTCGTACTTGAGAATGTCGATCTTTTCACCCTCGAGCTCCCGGACGATCGCCTGAATTCTGACCCCCCGAAGCCCGACGCAGGCCCCTACAGGGTCCACGTCCTCGCGGTTGGAGGCTACGGCGATCTTTGTGCGGTACCCTGCCTCGCGGACGATCCGGACGATCTCCACGGTTTTCCCGTAAATCTCGGGAACCTCGATCTCGAAGATCCGCTTGACCAGATCGGTGTGCGTCCGTGAGAGAGCGATCTGAAGCCCCGTGCCGCTCTTGGCGACATCCACGATCAGAGCCTTGATTCGATCGTTGGGACGATAGATCTCGCGCGGGGACTGGTAGCGCTTGGGCAAAATGCCCTCGGCCTTGCCCAGATCGATAAAGACGTTGCCGTTCCGCTCCCGCTGGACGTAGCCGATAACGAGCTCCCCCACCTTGTCGATGAACTCGGAATAGAGGGTATCTTTCTGGATCTCCCGTATTCGCTGGCGGGCCCGCTGTTTTGCCGTCTGGATCGCCACCCGATCAAAATCCTGGGGGTTGATCTCGATGAGAAGCTCGTCCCCCACCTCGCATTCGTCGTTCAGGAGGAGTGCATCCTCCAGGGATATCTCGGTGACCTCGTCCTCCAGGTCATCGACAATTTTTTTCTGGGCGTAGAGCGTTACCTCNGTTCCATCGTCGCTGAACTGGACCACGGCGTTTTCGTCGTGACCAAAGGTGCGCTTGTACGCAGCCAGAAGAAAGTCTTCGATTACGCTGATGAGCAGCTCTTCGGAAATGCCTTTGTCGTTTACTACGGCGCGGATAGCATCCGCAAGTCCTGTCGCCATCTGTTCCTCCCGCCTCTATTCGGTCAGCCGTGCTTTCGTGATCATCTCGGGAGAAAAGGTTTCTTCCCGACCGTCGTCTGTGCGGATCACGCAGGATCCCTCGTCGGCCGACAAGATGGTCCCCGAGATCCATTCCGACGCTCCCGGGCAAAGCACCTGCACCCGACAGCCGCAAAACACGTCGAACTCGTGGAAACTCGTCAGTACTCTGGATATCCCCGGTGAACTGAACTCGACACGCAGATCCCTGGTCTCGAGCAGGGCTTCCAGGCGCGGTTCCAGAGCGCGATGCAGCTCCGCCAGCGCATCCAGGACGATCCCCTCGGGGTGATGAAGCACACAATGAACGTGGGGACGCTGCCTGATCACTTCCGATGAGAAAGAGACCAGTCGATATCCCTGGGGTTCCACGATCTCCCGGACTGCCTCGGCCAGGGGACCTTCCGGTTTCCGGTTGTACATGATGAGTTCCTCTCTTCAGGTATTGCCGGAGCACCCCCCGGCAGACGAGCTCCGCGGGTCTGGCAGTATACAAAAAAAGAGCCGGCAGAAGCGACTCTTTGCTGTCCAAGCCGTGAGCTGTCGTGGTCACTCTATTCCGAAATGACACGATGGTCAAGTAGAGGAGTCAGGAGGAGAGGCGGTCGCCTCTCTTCAGAGACGGACCGCGAGAAGAAGGGCACCCCACTCTTCCACGCCCAGTTNCTGGAGAATTTCCCCGCACCGCCCGATTGTTGCTCCCGTGGTTACCACATCGTCCACCAGTACAACCCGGCGGGGAACAGCCTCCGGGGGGATTCGCCGGGAGGGCGAGAAGTGGCTCCCCGCGTTTTCCCGCCGCTCTTCCCTGGAGAGGACCTTCTGGGCTCTGCCCCGGGATCTCTTCACCAGCAGGGCCTCCCTGGACGAGAGTGCCCGTCCCAGGAGGCGGGCCTGATCGAACCCGCGCGACCGCCTCCCGGCGGGAGAGGCCGGCACGGGCACGACCACCAGATCATCTTCGGTCATCCAGGACTCCTGCAATTTCCGGTAGAGGGGCCTGAGCAGCAGATCTGCCAGGACAGGAGCAGCTTTCCTGTGGCCGGGATTTTTCAGGACCCTGATGGCCTGCACCATCTCCCCGGAATACTCCCGGGCAGCCCAGACCCTCGGGGACGATTCGAGCAGAAACGGGCCGGGCGCAGAGAGGATGTCTTCCACGCAAGGACCGCAGAAACCGCCAAGCTCTTCCTGGAGAAGGGAGGTCTCTCCACAGAGCTCGCAGGAGTCGGTCCGGAGAAGGGACAGCACCCCCAGAAGGCGAGAGAGGATTGGTACATCAGGAGAAGCTGAGGGATCGGCAGAGAAGGTCATACCCTCGAGAGGGCCCCGGGGAACTCCGCGCTTCCGGGACCGGCACGATTTGTTCCGGCAGGTGGAGCGTGAGGTTCGCCAGGCCTCTCACCGGCGCGGGAACGCATCCTCCTGGAGGAGCTTCTGCCAGCGGTAGAGGAGATCCAGGGCATCCCTGGGCGTGCATTGGTCGAGATCGATCCCGGCGAGCTCCGCAGTTACCAGGTCAGGTGGGGCGAAGAGCTCTTCCTGCGATCCACTTCGGGACTCTCCATCTCCATTCTCGCGAGGGGGCGGCGCAGGGGGGGCCGCAGGTTGCCCCTCTCCCTGCGCTCCGGCGTCCCGGGAACGGCCCTCAAAATGGAGCAGAAGCTGCCGGGCCCGTTCGATGACCGCCTCGGGAATACCCGCCATGCGGGCCACGTCCACCCCGTAGGAACGGTCGGCCGAGCCGGGGCGGAGCTTCTTCAGGAAGACAATTTGCTGGTCGGAATGGTCCACAGCCATGGTGAGACGGCAAAAGCCCGCCCCCTCGAGCCCCGAGAGCTCGTGATAGTGGGTAGCAAAGAGGGTTCTGCAGCGCACCTGGCCCAGCAGATATTCGCAGACGGCCCAGGCGATGGCCAGTCCGTCGTGGGTACTGGTTCCCCGGCCCACCTCGTCCATGATCACCAGACTTGCACCGGTGGCGTTCCGCAGAATGTTGCTGGTCTCGTTCATCTCCACCAGAAAGGTCGATTCGCCCCGGGCGATGTTGTCCGAGGCCCCCACCCTGCAATAGATGCGATCGGTCAGGCCGATCTCGGCGCTCTCGGCCGGGACAAAGCTCCCGGCGTGCGCCATAAGCGCGATGAGGGCCGTCTGCCGCAGAACCGTGGATTTTCCAGCCATATTTGGCCCTGTTATGAGAGCAAAACGGGTTTTATCCTGATCCAGGGCGAGATCGTTGGGAACGAAATCACCAGCCGGGAGGTGCGCCTCTACCACGGGGTGCCGTCCTCCGGTGATGCGGATTACAGGTTCCCCGATCAGTCGGGGCCGCCGGTATCCCTGAAGAGTAGCAGCTCTTGCCAGGGCCGCTGCTGCGTCGACCCGGGCAAGATGGTCCGCCAGAGTCGCCAGGAGCGGGATCTCCTCTGCAGCCCGGGCCCGCAACGCCAGAAAAAGTTCCTGTTCCCGGGCCACCGATTCCTCGGTGGCGTTATTGATCTCCCCCTCGAGCTCGCTCAAGCGGGTTGTAGTGTACCGTTCGGCATTGGCCAGACTCTGCCGCCGGATAAAGAACGAGGGGACTCGTTCTGCCTGGGACCGGGGAATCTCAAAAAAGTGCCCCAGGAGGCGGTTATACTTGATCTTCAGGCTCTGCAGCCCCGTCTCGCGACGCAACTCCTCCAGATAGGCAGCGAGAACTTCCTGACTTCCCCGTTGGAGCTGGCGCAACCGGTCCAGGCGCGTATCGTAGCCCTCCCGGATAATGCCTCCCTCGTTGAGTGCCACAGGAGGATCATCCTGGAGAACAGAAGAGATCTGGTCACCCAGGGCCAGGGCCCGCTGCCAGTGGTCGGGCCTCTCCAGGAGGCCCGATTCGGCATCCTGGCCAAACCAGTCGGGAAGGATGGCTGCTATCTTCCCNGCGACTTCGATTGTTCCTGCGATGGCCGCTACATCCCGAGGGTGGGCTTTCTCCACTCCCAGGCGAGAGGTGAGGCGCTCCAGATCGTAGGCCTGATTCAGGAGCTCCCGCAGCCGCAGAAGATCCTGTTGCCGGTGATAGAGCTCCTCCACCTGATCCAGCCGTCGCTCGATCTCCTCCTGATCGCGGGCAGGCAGGGTGAGACGACGCCGCAGGAGGCGGCTCCCCATGGGCGTCGCCGTCTGATCCAGGACGCTCAGGAGCGTAAAGGACCGGCTCCCGTCGTGCATGTTCGCCACGATTTCCAGATTTCTCAGAGTGGCATCGTCCAGAATGAGTACGTCCTCGTCGTGATGGCGGCGGAGGCTGTGAAGATGCCCCAGGACGTGGCGGGCGTTTTCCTGCAGATAATCCAGGAGAGCCCCTCCCGTGAGCAGGGCCGGGTCGGAGGATTCGAAGCCGAAGCCCCGAAGATTTTCCACCCCCAGGACATCACAGAGCCGTTCCCGGGCAGATTCCCGGGAGAAGCCCCAGTCGGGTATGCGGTTTACCACCACGTCACGGCAGCCCTGGGACCCGGCGCCGCCGGAGCTGCCACCGCCGGAACGCCCCGCGAGGGAAGAAAGATACCGGGATCGCTCCAGAAGCGATTCCTGGACGAGGATCTCCCGGGGGTGAAGCCGCGCAATCTCCCTCTGGAGAAGCGACTCCTGATCCCGCGCAGGATAGGCGGCCAGGGTGAGCTCCCCCGTGGAGACGTCGCACCAGCCCACGGCGAGATGGTCCCCTTCCTTCCCCAGGGCCACGAGATAGTTGTTTGACTCGGGATCAAGATAATCCTGATCGAAGACAGCCCCCGGCGAGAGTACTTCCACCACATCCCGCTCGGCCAACCCCTTGCCGTCGGGGGGGCTGATCTGCTCGCAGATCGCCACTTTTCGCCCCTGTGCGAGCAGGCGCCCGATGTATCCGCGCGAGGCGTGGTGAGGGACTCCGCACATGGGGACACCCTGACGCTGGGTCAGGGTGAGTCCCAGAAGACGCGAGGCTTCCCGGGCGTCGGAGCCGAAGAGCTCGTAAAAATCGCCCAGGCGGAAGAGAAGAAAGGCGTCGCGGTGACGAGACTTGAGCGCCTCGTACTGCCGCAGCATCGGGGTAGACACGGAGCTTGTCCGGGCCTATCGGCTGGTTCGGATCAGCCGCTGAAGGACCTTGTCGCTCACATCGATCTCCGAGGACCACCACTGGATACCTTCGGTGTCGGATCGGAGGATCAGGGTGAACCCTTCGGTCTCGGCCACGTACTGGATCGCGTTCTGCAGGCGCTGCAGGAAGTCGTCCGAGAGCAGTTGAGTCTGGCGATGCTCCAGTTGCTGGCGCCGCCGCCGCGTGAGGTCTTCGAGAAAGCGCTGGAGTTCCGTGATTTGCTCTTCGAGCTGATCGGCCCGGCGGCGGTTGCCCACTTCCCGGGCACTCACGTGACGGTCTTTCAGGCTCTCCAGTTCGAGAAAGTGCTCGTCGATCTCCTCCTGGTACTGCTGGCGAAGCCGCTCCAGATCCCGCACGGCCTGGGAGTCGCGGTAGAAGGAATTGTAAACCTGGTTGATGTTGACGATCCCCACGGTGGAGATCCCCTGGGCCGAGACCAGGGCTCCTCCCAGGAGAAGGAGTCCTCCCGCCAGGATACATTTCAGGGTTTTGCCGGTCCGTCCAAAGGGTGTGTCATATCTCATCGTTCGCGCTCCTCCGAAAGGAATATTGTGTTTGTTGTCTCGCGTCCATGGCCTGCTTCAGGGCGGAGTTCCTAGAAGAACTCCGCACCGATCGTAAAGACCAGGTCGACGCCCCGTCCGCTGTCGGAATCACCCCCGTTGAAGAGGTTGCCCGTCTTCCACTCGATGTTTCCGTTCTCGTCGTACTCGAAGCGCTTTGCCAGATAGAGACGGATGGGAAACTGGGGAATAACGAAACGGATTCCCGTACCGATGGTAAACTGCCAGTCCTGTTTCTCGATGTCGCTCATGCGCTGCCGGTCGTCCCAGTTGGCCAGGTTTGAGGAGAATTCCCTCATCACGGCGGCTTCGAAGAAGGTATCCCACCAGATTACCTGCTCCGAGAGGGGCATGCGCAGCTCGATCCAGTTGTTCCAGGTGGTGGCCCCGTCGCTACGGAAGGACCATCCCCGGGAGGTGAACATGCCGTCGAGACGGAGGGTGTCGCTCTGTTCGATCTTGAAATACTTGTCGCTATCCTCGGAGTAGAGGAAGTTGGGCAGGATAAAGCTGAGTTTTGATTGCATGCCCAGGACCATCTTCCAGTTCCATTCNCCCAAGGGAACGTCCCAGAGGGTGAAGAAGACCTCGGCCGTGGTCTCGGAGCGGGTGAAGTGGCGCTCTCCTCCCAGGAACCCTCCGGTAAGGTTGAACTGCTGGTCCAGGCGGAAGCCGCTGGAGGGGCTGTAAATAAAGTCGCGCCGGTCCAGGGCGGCACCGAGCCCCCAGGTGTTGATAAAGCGCCACCGCTCGTGGTTGTCGCGGGTGGTATCGCTGGCGGGACGGTAGATCGAATCGTCGTAGGTGAGGTACCGGATTCCCGTACTGATCGAGGTGCGCGGGGTGAATCGCCCCAGGGGAGTCCGGAAGGTATAGCCCGTGTTCGCGCCCAGACGGATGTTGTAGGCGTCGTAGCTCATGAGGTTTTCCGAGGGAATATTACGCGTACTTCCACCGAGATACTCGTACTCGTTCTCCAGATTGTATTTNCCTACAGCCGTTGACGAGGGAGTTCCCGGAAAGCGATCACCGGCGTTATAGGTTCGGCCGTTGAACTCGGTACCGTCCTTGGTGAAGACATAATCTTCGTGATTATACGGGTCCGGTACCGCGTTGTCGTCGCCATCGGCATAAAGGGGCGCCCGGGCATTCTGGGGGACGTTGTTGATCACGGACCGGTCAAAGCTCAGATTAAGCCCTCCCGACCAGCGCCGTCCAAAGAGCCACCGCTCGCGGAAGTTGAAGGTCACCCGCTGATTCACCGGCGAGGCCGTGGCCTGGATCCCGAAAATCTGACCCCGGCCACGAAAGTTCCGGTCCTGCCACTGGATTTGGGCCGAGACGGGAAAATCCTGGTTCCCGCCGAAGGCGAGACCGAAGGTGATATCGGCGGTACTCCCCTCCTCCAGATTGATGATCAGGTCCATGAGACCTTCGGTGCTTCCCGGCGGAGTCTCGGGGGCGATGGCAGAAAAATACTGAAGGTTTGCCAGGTTACGAAGGCCCTCACGAATTCTGGTGGCGCTGAAGACGTCCCCCACTTCCAGGGGGATCTCCCGGGCGAGCACAAAGTCCTTGGTCTTCTCGTTCCCCCGGAAGATGATGTTCTCGATATGCGCCCGGTTCCGTTCCACGATATCTACCTGAAAAGAGATCGTCCTGGTCTCCTCGTCACGGATTTCGCGACGGGTGATCTGGTTGAAGATATAGCCGCTCTCGTAATAGCGGTCAGCCACGCGCTGATAATCTGCCTCGAAGCGGACCAGATCCAGGACGTCACCCGCTTCGAGCCGGACCAGCCCCCCCAGCTCATCATCGGAAAAGATAGTGTTCCCCTGGAAGGTGATCCCCCCGAAGGTATACTGGGCACCCTCGTCCACGCTCAGGGTAAGGGTGAGATAACTGCGGTTCTCGTCGGGCTCTTCCCGAACATCCTTTCGCACATCGACAACATCGGCGTCGATATACCCCCGCTCGTAATAGAAGCGGCGTATCCTGTTCTTGTCCTGCTCCAGGAGCGTCGCCTGAAAAAGACCGCGATTAAAGATGCTCCGCTCGCGCAGTTGCATGACGCCCCGCAGATTCGCCTCGGAGGCGAACTGGTTTCCCGCAAACCGGATCGACTCGATCGAGAGCTGAGCCCCCTCGTTGATGGTGAACCGGACAATGTTCTCCTCTTCCTCCTGGATGAACTCGGAAGAGACAGAGATGTTGGGAAATCCCTGTTCGAGGTAGAGGTTGCGAATCGCTTCCTCGTCCATGCGCAGCTTGGACCGGGTTACCATGTCCCCCTGCTTCAGGAGGATGACATCGCGAAGCCGGTTTCGCCCCAGACGGTTGTTCCCCGAAAACTGGATGGCTGTTATAACGGGCCGCTCCTGGACCTCGAAGGAGAGGACCATCCCGTCGTCGGGTCCATCGGGCAGGTCCCCGGGCCGGACGGCATTCGGGATGATCTGTTCGAAGAGATCCATGGCGTAGAGTCGCCTCTGCAACTCCAGGAAGGTCTGCTCCGTAAAGGGTTCGTCGATAAAACTCTCGATCACGGGGAAGAGTTCGTTCTCCGTGACCGTTCGCAACCCCTCGAAACGGATCTCCCGAATCGGTTCGTTCAGGTACCAGTCGGGGTTATCCTGGGCCTGTAATACCCCGCCAACTACACAAAGCAGCAGGACGCAGCGCAATAGTCGCATTCATGCTCCCTAAAATAATCAGTACGAAAATGACCACAGAAACGAGAAGGTGTTGTCTCTTACAAAGAGCTCTTCAGGATTCTGCGGAGCAAGATTCCACTCCAACATAAAAAATGGCGTTTGCCATTCTAAACTAATTTCTGAATCTATCAATACCCCTCCAACGCGCTGAAACCCCTGGTCATCGCCAAATATATCGTGATCCCGGGCCCGCATCTGGATAACGGTCTGACCAAAGACGCTATCGCCGATATAGCGACCAAAGAAAATTGATGTATTATTAAGATAGGTTCCCAGGGTGGGTGCCGTCTGGAGTGCTTCCTCCTCAACGGGAGTGAGCGCCGTGAGCAGAATATTCTGGATTACGCTGGTCCGAACGGCAAAAAGATCCAGATCGAGCCTCTCCCGGACAGCGTTCTCGAACTGACGGAAAAACCCGAACTGGGTAACCAGATCGGTGGTGGAGAGAAGGGCCGAGGGGACGTTGGAAGCACTCTCGCCGGTGGTCTGAAAAATATTTCCCCCGAGAATCGCCACGATCTCGGCTCCGTCCAGGGGAGGATTCGATTCAAAACGGGGACTGAACTCGCTCAGTCGTTGCCTGTCCGAGACGAGATAGATCCGGACCGGCCCATCGGGCGTTGCCTCGCGCAGCTCTGCCCGCAGAGTTATCCGGGGATCGAACTCTACCTGGGTCTCCCTGAACTCGACCGACCCTTCGCGCAGGAGAAAACTCCGGTCAAAGTAGAGGACATCACCGCTCTGAATATCTATGACGCCCACCAGAGAGAAGGCTCCCTCCCGGGTATCGAGAACCAGCTGGACCCCCTGACCCAGGGCGAAGTTACTGCGGAGAATGGGTATTTCCGCATCGGGCCAGATGAACCGGACCCCCCTGCCCGTGCTGATCCGCAGATCGGTGGTCATGTGGGGGCCAATCATTAATTCGGGATCAAAGGAGGGGTCGAGTGCCAGCTCCGTTCCGTAGAGCGTTACCGCTCCGGTGAGATCAAGATCCTGAAGCGTTCCTGCCACCTGCAAGGCCCCCCGGGCGAAGCCGTCTACGTGCATGGGACCGAAGGTGGCAACCACACGTCCACCGGTTTCTCCCGGTATCTCCAGGTCGATGCGGTATTCCTCAAAATCCAGATTGCTCAGAAGGATCCGCGCCGAGACATCGAGCGAGGCCAGCCCCGCAGGGGTCCGGGTGCGCTGCATTCGCACCTGATTCTCCTCGAAGATCAGAACGGTGTTCAGAGGTCCCACAGAATCGGGTGAGAAGGGCGTCCTGATTCGCCCCTCCTGGACCGCGAGGGTTCCAAAGAGGTTGGGATCACCGGGAGGACCGATAGCACGCAGGGATCCCCGCATCGTCCCCCCCTCCAGACTGAAACTCTGGAGAATCGGAGGCAGGGTGAGGTGATCCATCTCGATGTGAATATCCGAGATGGTAAGTTCGATCCGTTCGGACGAAACGAAGCCCCGCGCACGCCCCCGGAAGGGTGCATCTCCCGCAACAAGAAGATCGATCTCCCCCTGGTCGGTCAGATGGAGGCGAATAGCCCGGTCCTGACGCTCCAGGAGGGTCTCTTCCGTTGTCCGCAGGAGACGATACCGCAGGGCCCGGGGGTCTTCCGGCGGCGCTTCGTCGGAAGGCGTCAGGGTGAGGGCCAGATCGAGGGGCATCGTCCTGAAGACCTCGAGGTCGAGCACATCCAGCGGAGCGGTCTCCCCCGAGAAAACCAGATCAATCTCCCGCCCTTCCCGCTGAGCCGAGAGCTCACCCTCCATAGCCCCACTCGTGCGGTTCAGCATTACCCGGGGAACCTCCAGGCTGGTAGTCCCGTACGTAAAGGATCCCTGGTTCATCCGCAGAAGTTCCTGGTCACCCTGAACAAAAAAACGGAGCGCCAGGGGGACCCCCTGAAAGAGAAGCGATTCGGATTCCAGAAAGACCCGGAAATCGGGGGCCCGGGGTTCCCCCACCATCTGCACGGTTCCGGTCAGGGTTCCTTCCTCGACCCGGGGCGAGAGCCGTGTGGCGGGAGCCTGGGCAAACCGGAGATCCAGGGCGATATTGCCCCCGGCGTAGCGGGCCGCAAGACGATACTGTTCATCCGATTCGATCCCGGAAAATCCCCCCGTAAGCGATATCTCGGGATCACCCCGATCCAGGCGGTACCGGGCCTGGACCGAGCCGGCCAGGGTACTTACCTGATCATTCAGTTCGGTGATCGCCAGATGAAATGTTTCGGGATGGAAGGCCGCTGCGAAGGTCGCCCTGCCGATCCTGTGGTTCGGCAGAGGCATATTCCGGAGCTCTCCGTCCTGGATCGTCAGGTACCAGTCAGTGATGTCGAAGTAAAGCGCCTCAAAATCGGCGGTTATGCGGAGATTTCCCATAGGCAGGGGCGTGTTGCGGGTTCGTGCCACCAGAGAGAGCGCCCCCCCCGAGGTGCGTCGCAGGGTTGCAGAAAAACCCTGGGGACCGCGAAGCTCCAGAATGCCCTCGGGAAAGAAGGACCCGTCCAGGAAATAGGAAACCCCGTTGACCGTGAAATCTGTAGAGAACGATATCTCGTCCCCTCTTCTGAGGAGGTCCACCTCGGCCGACCCGGCCACGGTAATGTCCCCCTCCCGGAGGTAGAACTGCCTGATCTCGAGAATCCCCTCCCGATAGGTTGCCGAGATCACCCCCTGACGCTGGGGGAGGTCCCTGTCCCAGACCGAGAGATAGGGAAGCCGTACCAGGAGATCGCCTTCCCGACGATCGAAGCGGGCCGTCCCGCTGACTCGATAGTCGGGTGCGTCCGGGGGGAACGAGGGTATCTGGACGGGAAGATCGGGATCCAGAGCTTTCAGAGCCGAGACCAGCTCGAGGAGATTCGCCTGTTCGACCTCCAGTTCCCCCGTGATATCTTCCAGAATATCACCGCCCGCAGCGTATCGCGCCGATCCGCGAAGCTGGCCCGGCACGTCTTCCTCCAGGGAGAGGGAGAAGTCCAGGGAGTTGTAGCGCCCCCCCCGAAGGTGCTTGCCCGCCAGGTTATACAGGGGAAAATCGTTAATCCGGAGCTCTCCCGAACTGATACCCACGGTATCGGAGGAGGCACTCACCAGAAGGACCCCCTCCAGAAGGGGGGACGATGCGTAGGAAAACCGGGAAAAACTGACCCTTCCATCAGGAGCCTGGGCGTGGCGCCTCCAGGATCCTGAAAAATGGGCGCGCCCCCGGGTTCCCCGAACCATCAGCGAGGGGAGTCGCAGAAGTTCCGGGGAAAGCTCGAAGGATGCTTCCAGGGGGAGCGGCTCGGGGAGGACCCTGTGCCGCAGGGTTCCGGCGATATCACCCCGGGCTTCGAGAAACCCTTCCTGGCGATGGAAAAGCGCCCGCGACCGGGTTGTCACGGGGCTTCGCAGCCACTCGTTCCAGGCGGCCCAGGGACCATGAAAACGGAGAAGCGACGAGGGAAGAAAATCTTCGCTTCGCAGGACCACGCCGAGGGTCTCGTCGGAAAGATCGATCTCTGCCATGAGGTCCAGGGCATCGTGGCTCCGGATACGCTCCACCGAGAGAGCATCGCCTCGACGTTCCAGCCGAAGCGTCAGATCCCGGGTGGTAAAATGGCTTCCCCCGATCCCCTGAAGCTCCAGGGTGGCCCCCCCAACCTCGCCTGAGCGGCTTCCGCTGAAACGCGCCGCTACACGGGTCTGGACTTCGAAAGGATGATCCTGCACCCGGGCACGCAGGGATGACTCTGCCCGAAGGGTTCCTGTCAGGGAGGCCCTGCCCAAAATCACCTGGGCAGAAATACCTTCCAGAAATATCTCCCGGGGAGGAGCTCCGGGAGAATCGGAGAAGTGGTGCAGTTCCCCCTGCTCCACCAGGATGGTGATTTCCCGGCGACCCGTACCGTCGCCACGAAAAAAGGCGATCGTCTGAAGCCACTGGGCCTGCTCTTCCGGGGAAGCGATCCGGATGTGTGGCGAGCCCAGGGTTACCTGGGGAATCATGCGGTGTCTGTCTCCGGCCAGAATGTGGGAAAGGCTGATCCCTACCGAGACGGTCCTGGCCGAGGCCGCGCCACCGGAGAGCCGGACCCCGTGGAGGGTCACTCCCCTCAACACCGAGGGGCTCGCCGATTCCCAGGAAATATCCTGGGCGATCGCCGATTCGAAGTCCTGGACCAGAAGGGACCGGATCTCAAGGAGTTGCTCTTCCGTGCGGGGAACGAGCCAGAACACGCCCGTCGCGAGAAGCGATGTCACCGCCGAGACCACGAGAAAGAGAAGGATCTTTCGAGTCAGTCGCTTCCTGTTCATTCCTCAATCCCGTATAGTCATGGTATCACATTACCGAGGGAGCATGCACGATGCCGCACCTTTCCTGGTCCGAAGATGTCTGGCCGGGGTTCATCGTTTTCGAGGGCCTCGACGGAGCCGGTACGACAACCCAGGCGCGACGCCTGACTCAATATCTTGCCCGGCAGGGCTCCGCTGAATTTACCTGCGAGCCCACCGATTTTGCAACAGGGACCCTTATCAGGAGCCTGCTGAAAGGTCCTGAATACGTTCGACCCGAGACACTGGCGCTTCTGTTTGCCGCCGACCGGCACGAGCATCTTTACCGTCCCGATTGCGGGATCAGGGATCGTCTGGCTGCGGGGGCGATGGTTGTCTGCGATCGCTATCTTTTTTCCTCTCTGGCCTATCAGGGGTCCCTGGCACAACCGGGCTTTGCCGAAGAACTGAACAGAAATTTCCCCCTGCCTCAGCACCTTTTCTTTATCGACACTTCCCTGGACGAGGCGCACCGGCGAACGGGCCTTCGCCAGGAGCGGGACTCCCTGGAAACGCGGGAGATCCAGGAGCAGGTGGCCCTCCGGTACCGGCAGGTAGTGGACGATTTTTCACTTCTCCCGGCCGTCCGGAGGGGAGAGATGAAGATCCACATTCTCTCGGGCGACCCGGGAGAAGAGGATATCTTCGGCGAGGTTCGTGCGGCCCTGGATCTGTAAAGCGAGACCGGAACGCCCCTGCACTCTTCGGTAAACTTTCTCCGGGAGAACCAGGGGAAACCCCTTGTGACTCTTCCGGCGAATGCCGATAGAAACACCATGAGGTCTCGTCTTTTTCTCCTCTGGACCCTGACGGGGGTCTTTCTCCTGGCACCGGCTCTGCCGGGGTCTTCGTCGTCGCGCCTGATCTACCGGGAGCAATTGTATCGCCTCTATCATCAGCATTTCTACACCCATCCCCAGCGAATCGCCGAGAACATCTATTGGCTGGAACAGGCCCTGCGGAGCGATTTTGCAAATCCCCTCTACGCCCTGGCGCGCATCGCCAACGAGCGGGAGTGGGAGTGGTACCGCTATCTCTTCTCGATGCACATCAACCTGAAACTTACTGAACTCTACCTTCAGTGGGGAGCCCAGTACATGAAGTTTGAAGCTTTTTTTTACAACGCCCCCTGGCAACAGCAGAACCTGGAAAGCCTGGACCGGGCAGAAGAACTCTTTACGTATGCTCTGGTCTACTGGGACGAGGCCCGGCGGTGGAGCCAGGAGGCGGCACCGATCCGGTTTATCAGCCTGGACCGAATCCAGCACTGGGAAGACCAGCACCACCGGATACGGAGCGGTTCCCTGAATTACCGCCGGATCATCGAGAACCACCTGGATCGGGTTGCAGAAGTACGTTCGGCCTTCGAAGCAATGGATGCCTCTACCTACTAAGCCAAGCCGGGTGCTGACTGTTGATCTGGCCTCTACCTGCCAGCCGGGTGCTGATCAGGCCTCCGGCCCCGGCTTCTAGCGGATCAGCATGGCATCGCCGTAGGAAAAAAACCGGTACCGTTCTTCCACAGCCAGGCGATACCAGCGCCTGATATCATCCGGCGTTGCAAAGGCGCTCACCAGAGCCAGGAGCGTGCTCCCCGGTGTATGAAAGTTGGTAAAGAGCTGGTCCACCACGCGAAAGCGGTACCCGGGATAGATGAAGATCCCTGTATCGTTTTCCCCCGGCACCAGACGCTGAAGGGACTCGTCCCAGGCCGACTCCAGCGTTCGCACCGCCGTGGTTCCCACAGCCAGAACGGTCCGACCCTCCTCTTTCGCCCTGCCGATTGCCCGGGCCGTCTCGGGAGAAACGCTGTAGCGTTCGGTATGCATCTGGTGATCCTCGAGCACCTCGGTTCGCACGGGAAGGAAGGTGCCAATCCCGACATGAAGAGTGACAAAATGGATCTCCACCCCCCGATCCTGCAGAGCCTGGAGGATCTCTTTGGTGAAATGCAGCCCCGCCGTGGGCGCAGCCACGCTTCCCACGGCACGGGCATAGACGGTCTGGTACCGCTGCGCGTCATCGGGGGAATCGGTGCGGGCGATGTAGGGGGGCAAGGGAATGTGACCGTGCTCGTCGAGCCACTGATCTGTCACGGGCTCCGAGAAGGTCAGCTCCCGGTAGGGCGGCTCCACCGAGGAGACCCGGGCCGTAATCCCCGAAGGGTCAAAGCGAAAAACCCTGCCCAGGCGCTGTTTCTTTGTATTGGGACCGATCACGAGCCACCGGTTCGGATCGCGGGGCTCTATCAGGAGAAATTCCTGACTGGACCCGGTATCGACCGTTTTGGCGTAAACCCGGGCGCGACGAACCCGGGAATCGTTGAAAATCATCACCGTCCCGGGGGCTACCGCCTCGACGATATCCGCCATGACCCGATGCTCGGCAGTGCCCCCGGCCCGATCGGCCAGAAAGAGACGGCTTGTCCCGCGCTCGAGGGGCGGCTCCTGGGCAATCAGCTCCTGGGGCAGATCAAAAAAGAGATCGCTGGTCTTCACCTGGGTCCTCCTGGGGAAGGCCGAGAACGGCGTAAGCTCGGGCTGTTGCAACTCGTCCACGAGCGGTTCGCTGGAGGAGCCCCTGCTGAATCAGAAAGGGTTCGTAAAAAACCTCCAGAGAGTCGAGCTCTTCTCCCACCGAGATGGCCAGCGTCTCGGCCCCCACGGGCCCCCCCTGATACATCTCAACGATAGCCCGGAGAATTTGCCGGTCCTGTTCTTCCAGGCCGTACTGATCGATGTTAAGCCGCTCCATCCCCTCGCGGACAACGGCACCGGTAATCACCCCTTCACCCAGGATCTGGGCAAAGTCACGCATCCTTCGAACCAGCCGGTTCGCCACCCGGGGTGTACCCCGGCAGGTCTCGGCCAGGAGCAGAACGGCTTCCTCCTGGATCGCTATCTCCAGGATAGACGAGGTTCGGCGAATGATCGCCGCCAGCTCGTCGCGGGTATAATAATCGAGACGAAGGGGGATCCCGAAGCGGGTATAGAGAGGGCTCGCCACCATACCCGGTCTGGTAGTCGCTCCCACCAGGGTAAAACGCGGCAACGGAACCCTCAGGGTTCGTGCGCTGGGGCCCTGCCCGATTATCCAGTCGATCTCGTAGTCCTCCATGGCCACGTAGAGCATCTCTTCCAGAGAGCTCTTCAACCGGTGGATCTCGTCGATAAAAAAGACCGTTCCTTCCTGGAGCGAGGTCAGGATACCCGCCAGGTCCTTGGGTTTTTCCAGAGCCGGCGCAGCTGTAACCCGGAGGTCTGCGCCCATCTCGTGGGCCATGATACTGGCCAGGGTGGTCTTGCCGAGGCCCGGAGGACCCGAGAGGAAGACATGGTCCAGCGATTCCTGGCGCTCCCGGGCGGCCTGGATAAAGACACGGAGATTGGCCTTGATCTGTTCCTGACCCAGAAAATCTTCCAGCAGGCGCGGCCGCAGCTCGTTCTCCCGGTGATCCTGTTCCTCAAAGTCGGGACGCAGGGGGTGATCGTCGTGATTGATCATGAGCTCAACTCCCTGATGGCGCGCCGGAAGAGCTCCTGCTCCTGATGCTCCGTCAGACCGCGATTGTTCTCATCTCCCGGCGCAGGCCCCTGGCCCGCATCGGAGGCCCGCTCACGGAGTTCGTCGTAGAGCCTCTCCAGAACCGGGCGGACCGACCCCTTGTCGTAGCCCATATCCACCAGCGCCGTGGCCAGTTCTTCCAGGGGCCCCACAGGAGCAGCTGCAGCAGTCCTGCCCGGAGGGGTCTCCCGAACCAGGTGCCCCTTGAGCTGGAGAATCATCTTCTGGGCCGTTTTGGTTCCCAGCCCGGGAATCCTGGTCAACGCCGAAAGATCCTCCTCCTCCAGGAACCGGGTAAGCTGCGTCACGGTTGTTCCCGAGAGTATCTTCAGGGCCTGACGGGGTCCTATGCCGGGAACGGTGATGAGTTGCAGAAAAGCCTGGCGTTCCGAACCGCTCCAGAAGCCGTAGAGCTTCAAAAGGTCCTCGCGAGTATGAAGATATACCAGAAGACGAGCCTCCTCGCCCCGCTCCACCGCGAGAACGGACTGAAAGGTGGTGGCGCTCACCTCGAGTTCCCATTCGATCCCCCCCGTCTCCAGAAAAACCAGGGGAAACTGGTGACCCGAGATCCGTCCTGTCAGGCTATGAAACATGCTTCACCTCCCGGAGCTACTATGCATACACGCCACGGCGGCTGCCAGGGCATCGGCGGCATGGTCCGGCCGGGGCGGGTCCTTGAGACCCAGAATAACCCGAACCATCTGAATGACCTGTTCTTTTTCGGCCTGACCGGTCCCCACAACGGCCTGCTTGATCTGTTGCGGAGTGTATTCCCGGGGCTCGAGGCCAAACCGGACAAGAGCCAGGAGAACGACCCCCCGGGCCTGGGCAACGGGAATCGCGCTGGTGACATTTCTGGTGAAGTAGAGGCCTTCGATCCCGGCGCGGTCCGGCCTGTGGCGCTCAAGAAGATCGGCGANCCCGGAATATATTNTCTCCAGACGATGTCCCGGGGAATCCTGCGCCGGGGTTCTGATCACACCGTACTCAAGGCACTCCAGCCGCCCCCGGGTCTCCCGAATAATCCCGTATCCTGTCGAGGCAAGACCCGGGTCGACACCCAGGATGACAGCCATCAGCCCTCGGGGTCGAAGTCGTCGGGAATATCCAGGTTGGTAGCTACCTCCTGAACATCGTCGTGGTCGTCCAGAAGTTCTATCAGCCGGATGGCTTTGCGGGTTTTTTCGGGATCCAGAGAGACCGTCGCATCGGGCACCCGCGAGATCTCGGCCATATCCTGCTCAAACCCGGCAGCAGTGAGTGCCTCCAGAACAGACTCGAAATCATCGGGTGCGGTGGTTACCTCGATCGTCCCGCCACTCACTGCGACATCGTCGGCTCCCGCCTCGATGGCGACCTCCATGATCTCGTCCTCGCTGTAGCGTTCGGCGCTGTAGGCGATAACACCNTTACGGTTGAAAAGATAGGAGACGCAGCCGTTCTCCCCCAGATTCCCCCCGTTCTTGGCCAGAATACTCCGGACGTCAGCAGCGGTACGGTTCTTGTTGTCCGTCAGAGCGTCGATCAGGATCGCCACACCGCCGGGGCCGTAGCCCTCGTAGGAAAGTTCCACGTAATCGGCACCGCCAAGCTCGCCGGTACCTTTTTTTATGGCCCTGTCNATATTGTCCTTGGGCATGTTGGCGCCCTTGGCTTTGGTTATAGCTGTGCGGAGCCGGGGGTTGCTCTCGATCTCGCCNCCCCCAAGACGCGCAGCGATCGTTATTTCCTTGATGATCTTGGAAAAGATTTTACCGCGCTTTGCATCCTGCGCGCCCTTTTTGTGCCGTATCGTGGCCCACTTGCTATGGCCGGACATGAAATCTCCTCGTGGTTTTCTGGAGTAAGTGAAAGGAACCTACCACTTGACCCCGGAGCTGTCAAGGTTTTGGGTTCGCCATCACTCGCCCCCCTGGCATCGCTCGCCCTGGCATCGATCGCGACACCATCCCGTTGTGTTCGTCACAGCCACGGAGGAAAGGGCCCCGTCCTGTCGATCTCCTGGAAGGCTTCCCTGAGGAAGGTATTCAGGATCGTCCAGTACCGGAAATCCAGTCGGTAAAATGCCCCCTCCAGGGGCTGATCCTGCGCCCCGGGGCGACCCTCGCGGTACAGGCTCACACCCCATCGGGCGATCGTCTCGGGGATACACGATTCCAGGGATCGTCCGAACCGGGCCTGTACGAGGTCGTCCGATACTCCCCTGGCCGTGCGGAAGCCCATCATGATGATATCCTTCAGATGGTCGGCCGGAGCGATCTCCTCAATCTGGAGACCCTGTGGAGAGGCGCCGCAGTAGAGAGCCAGGTCCCGACTATTGGTGAGACGGCGCGGTGAGGGCAAGAGAAGGGTTCCCACCGCACCGGGNCCAACCCCCAGATAGGGTCTCATCTCCCAATAGGCGGAATTATGGCGACTTTCGCCNCCAGGCAGGGCATAATTCGAAATCTCGTACCGGGAGAATCCCCGGGACAGCAGGAAGTGNTCCAGAAAAGCTCCTTCGGCCAGGATCTCTTCCTCCGGGGAGGGGCAGAAAACTCCCCTGCGNAGATCCCGGCCCAAAAGGGTCTCGGGCTCCAGGGTGAGTTCGTAGATCGAGAGGTGCTCCGCACCGGCGGCGAGGACCACCTGGAGATCTTCTTCCAGAGTNTTTCTGTCCCGCTGGGGAATCGCTGCGATTATGTCGGCACTCCAGCGCTTCCGGCGGCCCGCTGAATCTTTCCAGAGCTGGTGAATCAGGTCGATTCCGGATCTCACGGCCCGGGGATCGATCTTCCGGCCGATTCGCTGAAGCGCCCGGGCGTCGAGGGATTGGACACCCAGGGAAAGGCGGTTGACGCCTGCCCGGACGGCCTCCTCCAGAAGCTCCGGTGTCAGATCTTCGGGATTTACCTCGAGGGTCGTCTCCCCGGCGGGGCCCAGTTCTCTCACAAGGGTAAAGAGCCGTGCCCTTGCCCGGGGCGTCAGGGCAGAGGGCGTACCGCCACCAAGATAGATTGTGGAAAGTCCGGGGCCAGCCTCTTCCAGAAGCAGGGGCAGCAGCTCATCGGTCTGACGGGCGATCGCCTCCACCACTTCGTACTGGCGCCGTTCCGATACACCGCAGCGGGTGTAGAAATCACAGTAATCGCAGCGTGACCTGCAAAAGGGAATATGGATATAGAGGTGTCCCCCCGCGGGAGCCCCGGAGGGGGCTGCCAGGGGGTCGCTCAGGGCCACAGAANCCCCNAGGCGTAGCAGGGATCAGGGGTGTGGACGTTCATGGCCGGGTTACATCTCCGATGAGGAGTCCGATACGGCCTGTTTCTTTTTTCCGGGATCCAGGACCTTTCTCCGTTCCCGGGGCCAGACCACCGACTGGATACGAAAGAGCAGGTCCTGCTCCGAAACAGCCCCGGTGACCCGCGAATCGGCCCTGCCCGGTTCCAGCGCCAAAAGAAAGAACTCCCCCTCTCCCAGAAGGACCTCTTCCTGCCGGTGAGGAAGATCGGGGTGAAGATAGGGGATTGGGTATCTTTGCCCCCCCACAGTGACGGCCTGATGATCCCAGATAACACGATCACCAGGCACGGCTGCCACAAACCGCAGAACCGGACTTCCCACGGGAACCGGCCAGGATTCCTGCCCCCCCCTGCGGAACCGGGTAATCCGTTCCCCCAGGGTCGGGGTTGTCCGAAAGGGTGCGCGGGCAAAGACGAGGGCCCCCCTCTCGAGGACGGCGGTACCCCGGTGAGCCAGNACCAGGTCTCCTTCGAGCAAAAAGGGTGCGAGCGAGGTTCCCTGAACCGAGATCAGGGCAGGACCGTAGCTCCGGAATCCCAGGTACACCGCCAGCGCAAAGAGAAGGTACACNACCACGATGGCTCGCCGCCCCTTGCGTTTTGACCTATCGCTCACAGCGCACGTCCCTACGTTGCAGAATTCCCGTGTTTTGAATCGTGTTTTGCATCAGGACAGCTCCTAGTGGATACGGCCCATTCTGTCCAGAGGCCAGTAGATAATCATGGATTTGCCCAGAACGTTGTCCTCGTGGACGGGCCCGAAGTACCGCCCGTCCCGGGAGTTGTCCCGGTTGTCTCCCAGACCGAAAATGCGGTCCCGAGGGACATACCAGCCGTTAGNAATAAACTGGTAGCGCTGGCGGTACCGGGCGTTGTGAGGGGCCGCAGCGAAGAGCGTCCCCTGNCGAACCAGCTCAAAGGCAAAGGGATCCCGAATTCCGCCCCGGCGGAGCGCCTCCAGAGCTCGGGACTCCTGATCCGAGAGGGAAAGGTTGAGATCCCGGTACGCCAGTGCCCGAGCTCCCTCGTGAAGGAGCTCGTAATCCGAGCGGTCCAGCAGACGTTGCAGGGTGTAGTGTTCTCCCGTGAGGTTCTGGAAAGCCTCTTCGGAGATCCACTGGTCCCCCCCCGGGGGCAGAACCTCCAGGTTCCCGTACAGATCGTTGCGAAACCGGTCCCCGCCGACCCCCACGGCCCGCTTGATAAGCAGTTGCGCCCGGGCCTCGTCGCTNATCGCATCCCGGTCGATATCGACCAGGGAGAGGGTCAGCATATAGATGGTTCGCTGGGCGATGGTAAAGAGGGTTCCCCTGCCGATGTAGGAGGGATTCAGGAAGATCAGGACATCGTTGCGCTCGGGCCGCACAAGACCAGGGAGCTTTTTCAACCCCGGCAGGAGCTCGGGACCGTAGATCATTTTGTTGACAAAGATCCGGTCGCCCTCGATAAAGGTCCTGATCATTGAGCCAGACGGGATACGATAGGCCTGGAGGAAGAACTGGTTAATCACCAGGACCAGAAGCGCTGCCTGAAAAAAGGCCTCGACCCAGTCCCGAACAGGGTGCTTGCGCGCCTGTTTCAGGCGTGCCCGGGCCTTTCGGCGAGCCCTCAGGGTGAGCAGACGTTCCGTGCACTGTACCAGGCGAAGAGAAAACCCGCGCATGGCAGGGAGGCTACCACGCGACAGAGGCGTTGACAAGCTCCCGGTCTGGTAACCGCGCGTTGACAGAGCCCGATGGGGTACCTATACTCCCGACTGGAGCTACCGGGAATCGAGCCACACCGGGTATGGGAAAAACCTGACATGGGAACACTATGAAAAAAACCTGGAAAGATGTGACCTCCGAAGAAGAGCTTGAGACGATCTCTGTGAAGTTATCACCCCTTTGGGGTGTTGCTCCCGGGGTGTACGTNCCCCTCCTCTGGGGCCTCATTCTGGCAACAGCTCTCTTTTTTCTTCTCTTCTTCCCTGGAATCAGGCGCTACGGAACGGTGGNCACCATAGAGACTGTCCCTGCCGGAGCATCGGTCTATATCGACGGTGTTCTNCGGGGGAAAACTCCTCTCGAGACTTTTGTTTCCGCCGGAGAGCGGGAAATACGGGCTGAACTCNCCGGGTTTGAAAACGCTACCAAAGCAATCTCTTTCAGGGGACGCTNGACGGGCACGCTGGTGGCTCCCCTGCGGGCTACGGTGATCCTTCCTTTCACCGAGGCCGATCGGGAGGCGATCCGGGCTCGGGCCGTAGCGGACTTCGCCGCCTGGTCTCTGGGAACCGATCCCGGAGGACAGTTTCAGCACCCCCCCGTGGCACGCGATGGAGCACGCGCGCTCTGGGCAGCCCTCTCCACTCCAGCCGTCGCCCGCGCCGATGAAAAATCCCCGGTGCCCCCTNCCGAGGCGCGGCCTGATGCCGAGGCGTGGCCTGACCGAAGCGCCCCCGTCGAAGGAGCCTATCTCCGAAACCTCCTCGCTCACGCGCGTCCCCACCAGATCGCCGATCTGACAGGGGCTGCCCTGCGCGTACAAAATCCCGGCGGAGTCCTCCACGCGGGGTCCNTGGCTCGAGTTGTACATTTTTTTATACAACTTGATACTGATTATCAGGATTTTTTCCGCCTTGCCGAGAACCTTTTTCCCGAAGATCTTCTGAGAGCCGAGCCCGGGGAGGAATTCCTCTCGGCTGCTTCGGAGTGGTCCCGGAAGCGCGAGGATGGTCGATCTACGAGCATTCTTGTCACCTCGGGTTTTCTGGAAAAAGGACTCCCTCCGGACGTCAGAACCAGGAAGGCCGGGGGACTGACCTTCGCAGAGGTCCCTGCCGGTCCGTACATAACCGGCTACCCTCTTCACCAGGAGGGGCCATCGGGAAGAATNGTCGATTTTTCTGATCCCTTCTGGATCCAGGCCGACCTGGTCACACGCAGGGAGTTCGCTCTCTTTGCCTCGGAGAACGACCAGTGGGCTCCCGAAGAGAGCGATGACCCCCACTACCTTCAGGACTGGCCGGAAAACTGGCGCAGCTGGATCGGGAGCCCCTCCCTCCGCCAATCCTTCCCCGAAGCACACAAACCGGTGCGTTTTGTCTCCCGCCCGGCAGCTGAGGCCTTCGCCCGATGGGTTCAGGAGAGGGCTCTCGGGGCGGGGGAAATTCCCCCCGGGACGCATATCGGACTGCCTTCCTCGGAGGAATGGGAGTACGCGGCCTTTCTCGACGGCCACCGGGGTGAGAACGCCCTGCCCGGGAGAAACCGGCCACCGGGTACTGATTCTTCTGATCAGACCTCTGATCAGGACGCGCCGGGGGCTCTGGGGCTCTCCTCCATGCAGGGGGTCCTCTGGCAGTGGACCAGGGACTGGTACGGAGAGAACGGCCATATCATTCCTCCCTCTCTGGGGTACCACGCCACGGTACGGGGGGGGAGCTTTGCGAACGCTCGCCTTCCCGCTCCGGGGGTCCGGGGAAGCCAGCCTCCGGAATGGGCAACGCCCTTTCTGGGGTTTCGCCTTGTCCTCACAGAGCCCTCGTAGGGTCCTCACAAAAGAGGTGAATGTAACTTTGATCATCGGGAGCGACAATGGCTGAACGAAAAACACTTGCCCGAAATCGTCGGGCTTTTCACGAATACCTGGTGGAAGATACCCTCGAGGTTGGCATTATCCTCCAGGGAACCGAGGTTAAATCAATGCGCCGAGGAAAGTTTTCCTTCGCCGACGCCTACGCACGGATCATCCAGAACGAGCTCTGGCTGGTGGGACTCCACATCACGGAGTACACCCACGGCAATCTCTTTAACCACGAACCAACGCGACGGCGAAAGCTTCTGTGCCACGCCGATGAACTGGACCGCCTCCGGCGCCGGGTGGACGAAAAGGGATTCACTCTGGTTCCACTGGAATTCTATCTCAAACAAGGTCTGATAAAGCTGGCCCTGGGGGTCTGCAAGGGCAAGAAGCTCTACGACAAGCGGGAATCACTGAAGGCAAAAGATCAAAAGCGGGAGATGGACCGCGAACTCAAAAAGGGATTGTAACCATGATTGATAATGGACTGAACACCGACGTGGCCGCACGGCATGGGACGGCATCACAGCAGAGTGAACCCGAACTCCTGATGTTCCTCGATTTTGCGCAAAACCTTGCCCGGATCGGTGGGAGCGTCTCCCTCGACTGGTTCGCCCGCCACGACCTGGCGGTGGAGCAGAAAAGCGATGACAGCCCCGTCACGATCGCTGACAAGGCTACAGAGGCGGCAATTCGGAGGGAGATCTCCCGGCGCTTTCCCGACCACGCAATTCTTGGTGAGGAACAGGGCGGAACCCTGGGCGACCATACCTACCAGTGGGTGATCGATCCCATCGATGGAACAAAGACCTTCATTCGAGGGGTCCCCCTCTACACTACCCTGATCGCCCTCCTGCGGGAGGGAGAGCCCGTGGTGGGGGTAATCTACGCTCCTGCTACAGGAGAGATGGTGAGCGCTGCCCTGGGACACGGAGCACGGGACGAGCGGGGCCGCGCCGTGAAGGTTTCGTCGACGACGGCCCTGAAGGATGCCTGGTTCGCAACCACCGATCCTGCCGATCTCTACAAGCGGGACCCCCGGCTCAGCACTGGCCTTTTGGAGCACTGCCTCGCCGCCCGAACCTGGGCCGACGCTTACGGCTACATGCTGCTGGCGCGGGGCGCGATAGATATCATGACAGATCCGGTGATGTCCCCTTGGGATATCGCACCACTGGGGATAATTGTGCGAGAGGCAGGCGGCGTCTTCTGCAACCTCCAGGGCGAGAGCCCCGCCATCGGAACAAGTGCCCTGGCCTGCGCCACGGCAGAGCTCCAAAGGGCTGTCCTCGCCCTGGGGAAACCAGAGGCATAACGCAGAAACCGGGGGAACAAAAAGCTCTCCGGGATCTTGACAGGGATGCCCCATTTACCGTACTATGGGGCATCTTCGAAAGGGCGGTTAGCTCAGTTGGTTAGAGTACATGCTTGACATGCATGGGGTCACTGGTTCAACTCCAGTACCGCCCAAAACCGGCCTCAGGCCGGTTTTTTTATTCTTCTGGCAGTGCGGCACTGCCCCGCTTGGGGGGATCAATGCGTATTTGGGGCCCCATACACCTTGATCAGCACGAATCCCGGGTTTTTTCCTGGGGTTCCCTGCAGATGTCCTTTACGCGGACCCTTACAGGCTGGGAGATCGAATATACAAACCGGGGCATCCTCCTCACCGACAGACTGGCCGAGTCCCGAACCATTCTTCCGGCACGCAACAGTTTCCCCCACATTCTTCCTGCCACCCACGACAAACCGATTCTGTTACGCCCGGATCAGCCCATCGCGCTCTCTCCAGGAACGTCCGTGCATTACCAGGTTTTTCTCCCTCTCTGGATACAGGTAGTCACTGCCCCGGTGAGCCAGCAGATCATCGGAGGAGAGACCTTCCTCGACTTGCCCACAGCGCCCCTCAAACGAACCTGGTTTGGAACATTCGAGTCGGGAGAATCGGCCTATCAAATCCCCTTCGTCCCCCTGGATATTCCTGATCAGTCCGCTGACCAGTATATGGTCCCCCTTACTATTTCAAATGATTCGTCGTCGATCCTGTGGTTCGAGAGGTTTCTCCTGCGGGCGGTTCATCTCGACCTCTACCAGACCGATGACGGTATCGTGAGCAACCACGTAAAGGTGGCTTTTCGGGGCACCGACCAATTCAGTCAGATTTCATACGGTGACGGCAAGGCCCTCCGACGGGGAGGCGCCAGGCAATGCGCCGTACAGCGCCAGGCCTCCTCGGGCGATCTCATCCGGAAAAGTTTTCTCTGGTTGAGGGATCTGGCGGTATGAGAGTTCTTTCCAGCTTCTTCAGGAATCTCTCCGTTGGAACCACGGCCGACTGGGAAAAAATTGTTCTTGGCTTCCTCTTTTTTCTGGCGGGCATTATCGTCCTCCGGATCGTCTCACAGATTCTTCTGAGAAGTTTTGCCAAGGGGCTCCGCGAGCAGACCAGGGAAGTTCTGCGGAAGGTCTTTCTCTATACAGGAACAGCGATCCTCTTTGTTAGCGTTCTGAACGCGACGGGTGTGAGCGTATCGGGACTTTTGGGTGCTGCCGGTGTGCTGGGTATCGCCGTAGGTATCGCAAGCCAGACCAGCCTGAGCAATATAATAAGCGGCTTCTTTCTCGTCTCGGAGCGCTATTTCGAGATAGGCGATGTTCTCAAGGTAGGGGAGCAGATGGGAACGGTCTATTCCGTTGACCTGCTCTCAATAAAGATCAGAACCTTCGATAACGTGCTTTTAAGAATACCCAATCAGCACCTTCTGGAACAGACCATCACGAACGTCACCCGGTTTCCCGTCCGGCGACTGGACTTCATTATTACGATCCCAATCGCACAGTCCATCGAGAACTCACTTGATGCTCTTCGCGCATCGGCGCGACAGTGCTCACTGGCGCTGGAAGAACCCGAACCTATCACCATGGTGCGAGAACAAACCATTCACGGCTGGTCCCTTCTCCTGGGGGTCTGGTTTGAGCGCCCCCACACCGTGTTGGTTCGAAACAGCGTCACCACGGCCATACAACATGTCTTCAGGACGAGAGGCCTGCACATCCAGACAGCGACGATCATGGTTGCAACGGAAACAGACGCAGGACCGCCCCCCTATGGTGGGTAGAAGACTCCGCAAGAGAGAGGCCTAAAAAGCTAAAAAAACCGGGAGCACTGCCAGTCCAGACGTGGTCGGTCTGGACCGGCGGTACTCCCGGCTGGCCGGGAAGCCCTGGAGGTGGCGGGAGTTGAACCCGCGTCTTAAGGTGCCGGCAAAACGCATCTACAGGTTTAGTTCGTGCTTTAAAGTGTCGGCAGCGTATTTGGTGCGCGAACAGACCGTACGCCGCTCTATTCCGGCAAAGAGTCCCACCGATCAGCCGGAAACAACCGGTGGCAAGTCCTGGTTTCTGTCAAGCAACGAGTTGCTCAGAACGGCGCAACCCACGCCCGCCCTGGCTACTTACGCAGCAACAGGGAGAAAGTCTGCTTCTTCGGCAGATAAAAAGGTGTCAATCAGGAGATGACGCTCCACCTGCAACGAGTTACACGGGACCACCCCAATCGAATCCGGAACACCCCCNAAATCAAAGCTACCCTGAGGATACGACATATCCCCTCCCCCAGTCAAGCTCTTTATGCCCATCAACCTGACGGGCACAAAAAGAGGCTATTATACTAAACACGGGGACCGGCCAGAAGAAACCTTCCCGGAAAAAGCAATTCCGGAAAGACAGGGTTACTTAATGGAAGCGATGATTCGTTCCAGAACCTTCTTCCTGTCGAGGGGCTTAACAATATAGTTTTTTGCTCCCACGAGAAGCGATTTTTTCACAAGATCCTGCTTGCCCAGAGCACTTATCATGACGACCCTCGCGTTTGCATCAAACTCGATGATTTTTTCAAGTGCCGTGACCCCGTCCATCTTGGGCATGGTAATGTCCATCGTTACGAGGTCGATATTTGGGTACAGCTCCTTGTATTTTTCTACCCCCTCAACGCCGTCAGCGGCAGAAGCAACAACCTCAAAACCTTCGGAGGTAAGAATTTGACCAATCTGCTTGGTAACAAACATGGAATCGTCAACAACAAGCACCCGATAGGGCTTTCCGTCGGGGCCGACCCCTGCCGCCTCGCGCTCGTTGATGCTGGGAAAATCTTGTTTTGTTTTCATTATTAGGTCCTCTCCCTGACAGCCACATTGATCTCGATCCTCCCCATGGGAAGTTCCATGGGAACGATCAGCGCCTCAAAGCTGGGATCTGAAACTGTCATGTTATCCCCCGTGAAGATCGCGGGGGGTGTGAGATCAAACTTGAACCCCAGGTTATGCAGCTTCGTCACCGCCTGACCGGTAATCATGTTTGCAAGCTCCGTGAGCGTGGCCCGGGCCATATCGTTTATCTCGGTTACAGCCTCCATGTCCATACTGGTGAGCATGGCGGAAGCTATTTTTATCCCCGTGTCGTTGGACATGTCAAAGAGAACTCGCCCTTCCACATCCCCGGCAAGGCCGACAATCGCAGCGATACCCAGCATGGGCATAGCGGTATTTTTCAAGTACAGATCGCCCCGCTTGACTTCCTCGTTGAGTACTTCCGTAAGAATATTGTACGCCGACTCAACAAAAGGGTTGATGTATTCCACTCGCATGATTTACTCCTACCTATAACGGAACATTGAGATAAAATCGTCCGACGGTTCCCAGGCCCCGTCTTCCAACAAGTTTTCGTTATCACCCAGGATTAACAACCCCGCTGGTTTCATTGTTTCTTCAAAGATGGCAATTTGCCTCTTTTGTTCATCGGGTCTCAGGAAAGAAAGGACGTCACGACAGAAAATGAAGTCCATTTTCGGCAAGGCCGAGGCGTTCTTCATGTCGCTGAACTCGAAGAGGATCGAATCCTTGATCACCGGAGCTAGAGTGAAACCATTCTTCCCTTTTGTGAGGTACTCGTCCCAGCTCTGGGGGGCTTTCTCGCGAGGGAAGACCAGGTTCGGTGCAGTTGATATCTTGAGCAGATCCGTGTCCCCGGCCCATATCTTGATCTGTTTCTCCGGATACCGTCGCCGAAGCATCACGGCGATACTGTACGCCTCGTGGCCGTCGCCACAGCCCGGATTCCAGACGTGGACGATCGAGGATTCGACCTCGGGGAGCGCCGAAGCCATCTTCTCCATATACCGGTCTTCCCAGAAGGCTCCAGTCTGGTGAGAATAAAAGGGCTTCAGAAATTCCAGGGAATCCTCGAGATCAGTAAACTGAGCGTCCCGTCCCTGCTCCTTTCTGAGATCCTGCCATTCGCCGAGACGCCCCGAGAACCAGTGCTCGTTGACGGGAGAGACATGGAACTTCGAAAAGGCCTGAAGACCCTCGTGAATAAAATCACGTGTTATCTGGTCGGCAGAACGCCTTTTATCCCCTCCGTCGGATTCCCCGGTGCTCTTCTGGTGATGGAAGGCCTGGGAGGCAGTAGAGACAGGAGCCGCGAAGGCACGCTCCTCCGAGGTGGAAGGGCTCTCCTCCTCGTCGCGACTGAAGATTCGGTCCACGTCGAGAATAATATAGAGCCGACCATCGTACTCGGCAACTCCACTGATGAACTTGATGTTGATGTCTCCGAAGATCGGGTGTGGGGGCTGAACCTGGGCAGAGGAAATCCCTACGACCTTATCTATGGAGTCAACAATGACCCCCAACATGTTTGTCTCCAACCTGAGGATCAGACCGTTTTCGGGTTGATCCTCGGCCTTTTGCTCCGCCGGGAGGTTGAACATTAACCGAAGGTCGATGATTGAGATGATGTCACCACGGAGATTGTATACCCCGCGAACGTAGGGAGCGGTGTTCGGCACATAGGTGAATTGCGCAAACTTGGCAATCTCCTTCACCCTCATGATATCGATACCGTAGTCCTTCCCTCCCAGGGTGAAGGTGACCATTTTAAAATCGATCACCTCCTGGGTGAGGTTCTTCTGGTCGTTTTCGGCTGAAGACTTTTCAATCGTATTCGTTATCGCCATTGTCCTCTCCGGTCAGGATCCAATTTTGAGTTCCCGCTGGGCCCGCTCTTCCTTCTCTCTGCGAAGGCCCAGTTCCAGCAACTGACTGACATCGATGATGAGGGAAACCTTTCCGTCGCCCGTGATATTCGCACCGGCGATGCCCGGGGAGTTTGTAAAATGATCCCGCAAGGGCTTGATCACCACGTCCTCCTCGCCGATCAATGAATCCACGATGAGCCCCATCTTCCGCTCGTTTGTCCCGACGATTACCACGTAGTGATAATCAGGATTCTCGTTGGTGGGGATTCTGAAAAGTCGGCTCAACCTTATGAGCGAGACCACGTCTTCCCGAACGTTGAAGACCTCGTAGTTATCGATCATCTTGATCTCCGAGGGCTTTATCCGGTGGCTGTCGATGACAGAAGTAATGGGAATAGCGTACATCTCCTTGCCGACTCTGACCAGGAGTCCCTGAATGATTGCCAGAGTAAGAGGAATCTTGATTGTAAACCGTGTTCCCCGTCCGTGCTCGGACCAGACCGTGACCGTACCGTTGAGTTTCTCAATCTGTCGCTTGACCACGTCCAAGCCAACCCCCCGGCCCGAGACGTTGGTAACCGACTTGGCCGTTGAGAACCCCGGGTCGAAGATCAAGTTAAAGGCCTCTACGTCGGAGAGCTGCTTGCTGGGGTGAATGATACCCCGATCGATTGCTTTTTTCCGTACCGCATCGACGTCGATCCCGCGACCGTCATCGACGATCTCGATGAGGATCATGTTGCCTTCGTTACTGGCTCGCAGCGTGACCGTGCCGGTTTCATTCTTGCCCCGCTCACGCCGGGTTGAGGGGTCTTCCACGCCGTGATCGATACTGTTTCGCACACAGTGAATCAGCGGATCCAGCAGATCCTCGATAACCGATTTATCGAGCTCCGTGTCCTCTCCCTCTATCTGAAGGTCGATCTTTTTTTTCAGGGATCGGGAAAGATCGCGCACCAGCCGGGGAAAGCGGGAGAAAATCTGGGATATGGGAACCATGCGGATGCGCATGACACCTTCCTGGAGCTCGCCCGCAATGCGACCCAGGTTTTGCGAGGCGTTGCGAAACTTTGCAACAGATCCTTTCAGATCGCCCTGGAACTCGTTAAAGAGAGTTGGCAGATCAGAAAAGCGCTCGTTAATCTCGGCTTTGACTTCCTTGACCACCCGACCGTGCTGGATTTGCTCGAGGTAGTCCGGGAGGGAATCGAAGAGCTCTTTAAGACGCTCCCGGTACTGGCCCTCAGCCTCCTGGAAGGTTGAAAAATTGTCCGAAAAATCGTTGCTGATCTGGTTGAACGCGGCCTTGTTNATTACCGTCTCGCTCACAAGGTTCAAGAGATTATCGATTCGGCGACTGTCAACGCGAAGGACCGACCCCGAGGCCTGCTTCTTCCGGGAATCGGCTGAAGTAGCGGAATCATCAGAACCGCTGTCCAAGCCGTTGGACGAAAGTGCAGAACCGTTGTCCGAATCGGCACCGGAGCTGGCCTGGGCAAGTGATGCCGAGATCTCTGCCGCCTGCTGATCGACCAGTTCCTGGGGAGAGAGTTCATCCTGTTGGCTGGGGGAACCAGCCGGTGCAGACCCTGTCGCAGCTGGGCCACCCCCCGAAAAAGAGGATCCTGGCACGGCAGCTCTTTCGACCTGGCCACGTGCCTGACTGCTGCTATCACCGGGAACGGCCAGGACCTCAGAGAACTCTACCTTCTCGGTGACATCGGAAATTTCAAGCTTGCGCCGATGCAACTCCGGATCCACCGAGGTGGCAATATAGTAGGTAACGACGGGATGAAACATATCCTGGTAGAGCGCATCGAAATCGGGAGTTGTCTTCAGNACGGTGGAGAAACTCTTGAGCACCGAGAAGAGGTGGATCCCGCCCACGGTGTTCATGGGGTTATCTTCGCGGAAGAGGATTCGCACTGCGTAGAGCGTTTCCCCACCCTGGGCAGCTTCCCGCAGTTCCAGGAGCTCGTACTCCGAGAGCTCCCCGGAAGAGGAGGCGGAGCCGGCCGACGGAGAGCCCTGGCCGGGATCGGGAGCAACATTACTCCCGGCGGGGGTCGGAGAGGTGACGGCAACTCCGGAGGAACCGCTGAGGATATCTTTAAGGTCTTTCTCGATCTTCGAGACATCCTCGGCGTATATCTTGCCGTGGCGACGCTCTTCCAACATGGCCTTGATTACATCGGTGGCGATCAGGAGCGTATCAACGGTGGACTCCTGGATCCGGATCTTTCCCTCCCGGATGATATCCAGACAGTCCTCCACCAGATGCGTGAACTCCGCGAGCTCGTTCATTTGTACGGTGCCGGCACCACCCTTGAGGGTATGGGCCGCCCGGAAGAGCTCGTCAATCGCATCCCCGTTTGAGGGATCGTTTTCCAGTACCAGAATGTTTCCTTCCAGTACCTCGATCTGTGCCTCAGCCTCTACGAAGAAATCCTTCAGCAGTTCCTCGTTTGTCGGATCAAGATAGTCGCTCATAATTGCCTTAATTCTCGTGCTTTTGGAAACGTCAGTCAAGCGAAAAAAGGCCCTTCGATGTTTCCATCGAAGGGCCGCTCTGTTTCACCCCACTGCCCAACGGTTACCCATCGATAGCGTCGGGATCGTGCATCTTGCGATCTTCCAGGTAACGAAGGACCTGAATGTTCCCCAGGCGCCGCAACTCGGCATCCCGCCGGGTTTCCTCACGGGTCTGGAGGATCCCCCAGACTGCCTCGTCGTCGATGTCCCGCTCGAGCTGCAGGACCGCCCGGTCGTAGGTAAGGCTGATGTCCTTGATGTAGGTGATGAAATCACCGCCAACCTGCGACGCATCGCGGTACACCCGAATACCGATGAGTTTCCTCATGGGGGAAAGGTTCGGGTAAAGAGGCATGGTGCGCACCTCGCGGTTGCGGACCTCGGAGATATAACTGGGGTTTCTCCACTCGAGCGTTCGCCATCCGTCAAACTGGAGGTTGCCCATGAGAATCTCGTGCTCCCGGTTGTTTTCATCCTGGAGGACGATTGCGATGGAATGAGGAAAATTAAGCCCGTGAACGTTCATGGAGACCGACCGCAGAACCCCCACGTTCTTTACCACGCCAAAGTTGTCGAACTTACGGCCGCGGCCCTGCTCTTCCTGGGGCACAACAAGCTGGCCTGTATCATCGACAACTTCGAGGTCGGCGAAGGCGGGGATCTCGAAGGGAGGACGAATCAGCGCCCAGGAGTTAAAGGGCTCCGTGGGGAAACGGACCCGGACGCCCATGACAGTCTCACCCTCGTAGCGACTCGCACCGGCCCGCACGGGGGCGGAGCGCACCATGCTGTCGGCGATGGTTGTCACGTTTCGGGACGATGAAGCCAGATCGACCTCCCAGGAGTCGATGGCAAGAGAGATCCGCATCTCTGCTTTTTCTTCTTCGGTGAAGCTGGTTCCCGCAGCGATACTGTAATCCACCAGAGTCCGCTCGTTGTGGCGCGGATTGTCAGCCGGATAGTCCGCTGTGAGCGTAGCAAAATCAATGAGAACCGCCTCGTCAGCGGCGACGGCACCTAACAACAGCAGAAAAACTAAAACGAATAGGACGGAACGTCTCATCCATGTCTCCTTTACTTCATAGTCCGGGTTATTACGTTACTGCAATCAAATTATAACGCGCCATTCTGCTTTGTCAACGGCGAGAAAGAAAACCGGGGAACATTCGGCAAATCTCCACCAACGGTAATTATGACATTTTTCACAAACCCGAAATTATGCACGACATTTTTCTCCAGAAGAGCAAATAATCGGTCCATATCAACTTCTTCTTCCCGACCGACCAGAAGTTCCGGGGAAAGGTCCACAAAAAGTCGCCCTCCCTCGCCCAGGGCGACGATCCGGAANACCACACCCCGCGGCACCAGGGCGGAAGATCCCATGTGAACGGGACCGAGAAGCATCTCCGAGAGATAGAGCTCCAGAAACTCCCGGGGCGTCTCCCGGCGGGGAAGATACCGCCACTCGGCGTTTGCGTGTGCCCCTGCGGTGTCGGGGAACCAGAACACCACACGGCGCCGGGGACCGGGCGCAAGGGCCAGAACGAGCAGTGTTCCAGCCAGAACGGCAAGAAGCACCGCTNCCANGGTACATCCCGCAACGGTTCTGTTCTGCCACCACTCGCTGATCCGGTTCATTATTCGCACCCTAATCACGGCCCACCTCTTCAAAATTCTCGATAAAATTTAAAACGCCAGTATAGATTCCCCGCGTGATTCGCCGCAAGTAGGCCGGATCTTCCAGTCGCACAAAATCATCACGGTTGGTGACAAATCCGATCTCCACCAGGACCGAGGGCATTCTGGCGTTACGCACCACGTACCAGCTCTCCTCGCGGATCCCCCGGTTCGGCGACTCCGCTCCCACAGCCGCATCGAGGCCGGAGAGGATATTTCTCGCCAGGAGTTCGCTCTCCAGGGTGATCTCCTCCTCCCTCATGGTGTTCAGGATCGAGAGAACCTCGGGGTCCTCCACGCCCACCCGTTCGGGATTCACCAGATCGCGCCGTCGGAACTCGGGGGGGAGAACCCAGACCTCGAACCCCTTGGCTCGGCTGTTGAGGGAGGCGTTGGCGTGGATCGAGACGAAGAGAACCGATTCGTGGGGAGCCANGGGAATCCGGTTGGCCTGATCTGTTCGCTCTTCCAGGGTGATGTAGGTATCGTCCTCCCGGGAGAGGACGATCTTTTTTTCGGGGAACCGCCCCTCCAGGAGATCCCGCAGCTGCAACGACACATCGAGGACCAGATCCTTCTCCCGCAGCTCCCGCAGCTCTTCACCGAAGGCGTGCCGCCCGATCGCCCCGGGGTCCCGTCCGCCGTGTCCGGGGTCGATGAAGATGGCGCCCACACTGCGGAGCGTATCGGGGGGCGGGAAGATCCGGAGGGCGAGGTCGAGAAAGGCCCGGGGAAAGACGAGGGCGCCCTCCCGCCGGAAGGGGGGCTCCACGCGATGAAGACGCCTGTAGTTTTCCACGGCGTAGCCCAGGCCGGTGCCGAAGGAGAGGCTCCTTCCACCACGAACGATCGCTCCCCGACCCCGGTAGGGATCCCACTCGAGATGCGCCGAGACCCGCTCCAGCAGGGACTCCAGCGAGACCTCTTCGGCACGGCTTCCTCCGTTTCGGGAGGCAGCTTCGGCGCCAGCCAGGAGAGTGTTTCCGGGGAATCGGGAGAACAGGAGGTCACCTCCACCCAGAAAGAGAATTCCCAGGAAGACGATCGCCCCTTTTCCCTGCCACAACCTCACGAAGAAACCTCCTGGGGGACCCTCCCGGCCAGAAGCGCGTCCAGGAGATAGATAACCCCCTGACGGCCCGCTGCGGAAAAGGCACTCCAGAAGAGCCGGCCAGCCGCCCCGCCCTCCCCGGTGGCAGCGTCACGGGGGGTGGTGAACCTCACACGGCCCCGATCGANGCAGTCCGCCAGGACCTCCCGGGCTTCCCGGACCGGGTAGCACCGCTCCCAGCGCAGATCCTCCGGGAGAGGNACCACCGGGAGGGGATCGCCCCGTTGNACGGTCCGGCAGAGCGCATCTCCGTCACCGTAGCACCAGGAGAGGGAAAGATCCTGAAGAGAGATTTCTTCTCCCCGGCAGTTTTCCAGACGGTAGCGACGGAAGGCCCCGGCTCCGGCGGGAGCGAAGAGGAAGGCTTCGGTCTCGCCGTCGCCCGGCGCGAGGTGGAGATCGATCTGATCCAGGGCCTTCAGGGCCCGTTCTTCTGCCTCCCGGGCATCGCGACCCCAGGCGATCGCGTTGGCTATTTTTTCGACGTTGTTCGAGGGGGGAGAGACCCGGTCGCCCGGAGTGGCGCAGAGGAAGAGCTCCTCCACCCCCGGGGGACGCTCTTCCTCTGCGGGCACGACCAGGGAGACCAGCTTTCCGGGGCAGGAGATGAGCGCCCGTTCGGCCACGACCTGCGATCGCGAGGGAGCAAAGTCCTCACCCCGGGGAGATTCTCCCAGAGCTACCCTNAGGCCGATTTCCGAGAGGGGGACTCCCGTGGCCAGGGGGTAGGTCCAGCCTGACATGTAGCCCCCCGAGAGGCGAGCCGCCACCTCGCCTACCACCGCCCGGGGTTCATCGCCCCGGGTATCGAGAAAGATGTCGCCCTTGGCTGCCCCGCGGGTAATGCCCAGGGCGGCGATAGCCCTGCGGAAGGTTTCGCCCAGGGCTTGTTCCTCCCGAGGGGTGATTCCGGCGGGTATGGTGTGACCCAGTTCAACAAAGAAGGGGGGAAAGAAAATATGGCGCTCGGCGATTCCCGTGATATGAACCACCCCATCTACCACAATCGCGTCGAGGCTGTATTCCTGGCCCTGAATAAACTCCTCGAGGATCACCCTGCCCCGCCTGGAGAGAGACAGGGCCCTCGATACCGCCCGATCAAGTTCCGAGGGATCACCCACCTGAATGACACCCCGGGCGCCCATGTTGTCCACGGGCTTGACCACCAGGGGGAACTCCAGACCGATGTCCCGGGAAGGGAGCTCATCCGCCCCCCGGAGGGCGATAAACCGGGGGACGGGGACGCCCGCATCGGCCAGGACGCGGCGCATCCGGGCCTTGTCCGTGGCCTGCTCGCTGACCTCGCGGGAGATACCCGGCAGCCCCAACGCCTCGGCCACGGCTGCTACGGAGGTGGAAAAATCGGTACCGGCCGTGAAGACCGCCCTGAGATCGGGGATCGTTCTGGCACGGGCCACGAGCCCCTCCTGATCGCGCAGATCGATGTGGTGGAACCGGTCTGCCCGGGACGCACCGGGACAGGAGGCGTTCCCGTCTGCCACGTGGACGGCACACCCCAGGCGCCGGGCAGCGGCGATGGCAGGGAGCTGCATCGTTCCCCCTCCAAGAATAAAGAGGGCACCCTTCGGGGAATCGGTGCCGGAGCTACTGGCGGTTTCCTGTTGTTCATGCTTCATACTGGTTAATCCACTACTCGCTTCGTTTCTGCTTCTCCGTCGGCGCATTCCGGTCTGCCCGCATATCCTGGTCTGCCTTCGAATTCCGATTTGCCTTCGAATTGCGGTTTGCCCTCGAAATCCGGCNTGTGCGAANGTTCNGCAATAACCTCNAAAGTATCTCCCAGCCCTGCGATTCGCGACAGTGCCAGAAAAACAGGATGCCATCCCGCCGGGAGACGCGAAGAAAACCGTTCGGGATGATGACCCGTTACCCGGACAGCCCGCAGGGAGAAGCCGTGCCGTTTCAGCACCCGCCGGGCCGAGGGGATATCCCAGACAGAATAATGGTCCCGGGGACTGTTGCTCAAGAAGGTCCGCAGGGATCGGCGCGCCGAGATCCCCCTGCCGTGGGGCGTGGAAAAGGCCAGAATACCGCCGGGCTTCAGAAGACTGTGAAGACTCTGGAGAAACGCATCGAGATCCTGAATATGTTCGATCACGTACCAGAGCGTGACGATATCGAAGGGACCCCGGGCCCGGACCTCCTCCAGATCCATGAGATCACCCTGGCAGGCCTCGAGNCCCAGGTTCTCCCTGACATGACGAACGGCTTCCCCGTTGATCTCGAACCCCAGAACGCGACAGCCCGCCCGGGAAGCCGCTGCGAGGAAGGGCCCGAAAGCGCACCCGATGTCGAGAAGCGAGGGAGCGCTCTGAGAGGGGCGGAGATGCTTCAGAATATCGGCGATCCGCCGCGCTCCCACCCGGGCTATGGAGTCGAAGTCTTCCAGGTAGGTGCGCCCGTACTGGGCCTGGTACTCGGAAAAAAAATAGTCCTCGCTGTAGTCGATCTGCTGGGGCACAAAGTTCTGGAGAAAGACCAGACCGTCCGGGGAATTACGGAAGAAGGTCCGGTCAGGAAAGCGCGCGATCGCCCGCTGGTGGACCCTTCGTCCTGAAGCCCCCGAGGGGCTGGTCACACGCCGGGGAAGAACCAGGCTGTTCAGGAGGTCCGGCAGGGACCGTTTGTCTTCGGGGCGGGCCGCCCGGGAACGCTCCAGGACCAGCTCGTAGCCCTTCCCGATCAGCCGGGAGAGCTCACGCCGTGAACGGGCTGTAGCGATCCCCGCTGCGCGCGAGAGAAGCCGGTGATAGCGGCCGGGATTCAGGGTAATCACGGGAACTCTGGCCCAGAGGGCCTCCCAGGCGAGAAGTCCGAAATGGGTGACGACCAGATCGTAGTCGGCCAGGGTTTCGGCGAGGTCCGGTCGGGGGGATATCCACCGGATATCCTGGACAGAAGGGGTTCCCCCCTGCACCGGGCGATTTTCTCGGAGAGCGGGATCGCCACACAGGGCCTCTACGATCACCCCGGAGAGTCCCTGCCGNCGAGAGGCCGCCACCACGCAGGCCGCCACGTCCTGGACGTGCTCATCCCGNGGTTCTCCGCCGAAGGCAACCAGAACCCGCGAGATCCTCCGGGGCCACTCCGACCGGACGTTCCGGGGAAGCGGGAGGAACCCCGGGTCGGCCACGTTGGCGGGGGGCGATCCCGGCGGGGCAGGCAGGGCGTCTACCAGGAAGGAGGCGTACCGCCGCAGAGGCACGGGCGCATCGAGTCCTGCCACCACTGCCCCGGGAGGGAGGGTCTCGATCTCCCCTTCCGAGAAGGATCGACAGTCCACCAGGACCAGATCGTAGTCCCCCCGGGGGGTCTCTACCCACCGGGGAGTGACCAGGGGGCCCAGAATCTCCGAGACCTCCCGACGGGTGTACCAGGCCGCGCCCCTGTCCCGGGGAAGAAACCAGGAGATTTCCCCTTGGAGTTCCGCCAGGAGGGTGGCACACCGCCGGAGGTGGCCCGTTCCGTGGCCGCGCCGGTGCTCGACGATCAGCAGAATTCGCCTAGGCACTACGCCATACCCGGTTGCGGCCGAAGGCAAGAAGTTCTTCCAGGGTGACAGGGCTGCCCCGGTACAACTCGCTGTACAGCGCCTGCAGGACCTGATAATCCTCGGGCGTATCCAGGGTGACCCGCCAGNAGGGGGCTTGCCACGGTTGGGGAACCTCCTCGATGGCGAGACGATAGCGATGGGGGTTTTCATAGAGGCCCGGGGTCACGTGCTCGTGGTGACCGGGCGAGGAAGAAAAGCGGCGCAGGTCTTCCAGGGCTGTTGCACGAATTACCTCGACCCCCGTTCCCAGGGGGCTGCCCCGCAGGGCTGCGTAGTCCGGNCTCATCCGGGAAAAGAGGCTCAGGGCTCCCAGTGCGACATCGCGGGAAACCAGGGGGTTATCTCCCGTGGCGCGGAGAATGACCTCTGCGCCNCTATGACCTGCAGCCTGACAGAACCGGAGAAGNACGTCNCGGGCATCGCCGGCGAAGACCCGGAAACCGCCCTCGCGGGCCCAGGGTTCAAGGAGCGGAGCACTCTCCTCGTCGGTGACGAGCCAGAACTGGTCCACCGGGAGGGTCCGCAAGGCTTCCATGGCGTGGAGAACCACGGGTTTCCCCGAGAGAAGGAGAAGGGCCTTTCGNGGCAGCCGCGTCGAGGCCAGGCGNACCTGCAGGAAAACGGCTGTCTCTTCTCCGGGACGCGCNTTGTCCGGGACGCAGGTCGCCAGGTTATCCATGATCGACACTCCATTCGCGGATCACCGTCCTGGCATCCCGCCGAAAGCGGTCGCGGTTTTTCTCGACCCATCGGGAGGCCTCAGAGAAGATTCTGAATGTCTCGAGGAGGCTTCCTCCGCTCCGCAGGGCAAAGGGAAGCGCCTGGAGCGGCGAGACGGCGGGGCCTTTCTCGCGGAGGCGTACTGCCAGGTTGCGGGCGTAGAAGCGGTCGTACCCTCCCCCGGCGGTCTGNTCTTCCGGTTCGGGCATGCTCCGATAGCTCATCCGGAAGGTGGGGTCGATACGAATATGGCCGCCCCAGAGGGCGACGCGAAACCCCAGGTCCAGGCATTGCCAGAAGGAGCGCTCTATCTTTTCGTCGAATCCTCCGGCCTGTTCGAACCTGAGACGGTGGTAGAGGCCCACGTAGTCGAAGGGGAAGAGCGTGTCCAGGGCCGTTGTTCGCAGAGGAAGGGTCATGACCCGCAGCGCCCGCCGATGGAGCGCGGGAACCTGCACCACCGGAAGCTGCTCCCCCCGCTCTCCCCGCAGGGAGGGGGCCAGGCANAGGGNGCCTCCTGCCATGAGGGTATCCCTCGCCCGCAGGAGGTTTCCCGGCAGCTCCATGGTGGACCACATGACAAGCACGGTCTCGGCGGCGATCAGCCCCAGGGCCAGGTTGATCTGCGCTCCCGGGTTCACGGGCGTGTCCAGCAGAAGGAAGCGAACGGCGGGAAACTCGATATTCAGGGATTCCACGGTATAGGCGTTTTCCCGCAGTTCCACGGAGATGATCTCCGAGAAGCCCTGCTCTACGATGGCAGCGATGTAGTCGCGCCGAACCAGCCGGGAGCTNCGGTTCAGGAGGACCAGGGCCGGGAGGGAGGGATCGGCCTTCTGCTGCCGATGGCCTACCACGGTGTAGGGGACGTTCCGATCACGCGTTGATGGTGTAGTACTCATCGCATTTCCTGCATATTTCGGGATAGTCCTGGCGAAGATGGCGTCCATAGTCGTCCTTGCCCTGGTCCCAGATCGCCACGAGAGAGTCCCGGGGGCAGACTCCCCGGATGGTTTGGGCCTGCAGATCCTGGAGGCAGCCGATCACCCTGCCGTCGGCAAGAATGACCAGATCCCGCTCCAGATGGCGACAGGGAACTCTCTCGAGGGGCGAGAGATCGGCCACGCGNCGATCCGGGAGCACCCCCGCGCAGGAATTGTATTTCTGGATCAGGGGAGTCAGGCCGGGCTGGTCCTGCCAGTGGCGGAAGAAATCCTGCAGTTCCCACTCGTTATCGGTCATGCGCGTGGCCTGGACGTAGATTCGGCCCGCCAGAGTCTGCCCTATCTCCCCGATAAAAGACTGAACCTCTTCCCACCCCGNGCCGCGCAGGGCCTGGTAGGTCTCTTCCCGGGCCGCGTCAACCTCGACGATCACTGCCTCCAGCAGATTATGCCGGGCCAGCAGGGCCTCGCGGTTTTCCCTGGACCAGCCCGTACCGGAGGTTTCCAGATACACCCTNGCCCGGGGCACCCGTTCCAGCGCGTCAAGCAGCTCGGAAAAGCGGGGACAGAGTCCCGGCTCCCCGTAATACCCCAGGGATATCACCGCCTCGGGGGCAACGGTGGCGATCTCGTCCAGGATGGCCCCGAATGTCTCGGGGCTCATGTCCCGGTGCGCCTCTTCCGGAGACCCCTCGCGACCATCTTCGGTTGAAGGAGCGCCGGGCACGGGAGGAAGAAAGAGGGGGGTCTGGGCCCTGCGCGTGGTAAGCTGGATCTGAATGTACCGGGGAAGGGTTCGTCCCAGAAGCCGATCTTCCGTAATACGCTGCAGGAGGGGATCGTCACCGTCGGGGAATCGCTCCCTGAAGGGATCCAGGACCTGCGGGGGCTCCCAGGGTTTTCCCAGCCCCTCTTCGGCCAGGGCGCGGCAGAGGAGATAATTGGCCCGAGAATCGACGGTGAGGGAGAGGCGCAGGAGCGCGTAGTCGTCGCAGG
>NZ_KB891691.1:149483-180057 GCF_000373545.1 Alkalispirochaeta alkalica DSM 8900 | reverse complement strand
GGGCAGCGGAGATCACCGAGGAGACGCTGGATCTCCAGTTCCACGACGCCACCGTCACGGTGCGGCGACACCGCCCGGAAGAAGAACCCGGTGCCTCCGGGACCGTTCCAGACGGCAGAGCCCCCGATGGGGAATCCCCGGACAGAAAGAACCCAACCAAAGGGNACTCAAAAAAGAAAACTCCCAACGAGAGAGTTCCAAACGAGAGAAGNCAAAACGATGAAGACCTTTGAAAAACGCCTTGAACGGCTTGAGGAGATCGCGGAAAAACTGCGGGACGGTACCACTCCTATCGACCAGGCCTCGACCCTCTTTGAGGAGGGCCTCACCTTGGCCCGCTCGCTGGAGGGGGAACTCCAGAAACTGGAACGACGAATCCAGGTACTGGTGAACAAGCCCGAGAGCTCCGACGATCCCCAGCCGCCTGTGCTGGAGCTCTTCCCCGAACTGGAGGCGCGGGCCGCCAGGGATCGGGAAGAACCGGGAGAGTCCTAATACCCCAGGGGGCTCAGATCNACCCGGGCTCCCGGGAGGATCCCCAGCTCCTGAAAGCGCCCCTGGTTCACTTCCAGGGCAAATTTCAGGGGGTGACGGGCCTGAACAGGTTCCAGCGAGAAGGGCTCCATGTGACGAATCTCGAGGATCACTCCCCGGGCGGAAATATAGGCGATCGAGAGAGGAAGCGGGGTGTTCTTCATCCAAAAGGCCCGGATCGCCGAATCGGGGAAGATGAANAGCATTCCCTCGTCNGGGCCGAGCTCCTCCCGGAACATGAGGCCCCGGGCGCGCTCCTCCTCGGTTCGGGCGAGTTCGACTTGAAAGNTGTGGCCTCCCACCTCCAGGGCCACCCGGTGNGGNTCACCGGAACTGCACGAGAGCAGGCTTCCCCAGAGGAGAAACCCGGCCTGGAGAAGGAGCAGGGCCCCCTTCCCGNGNCGTCTTTTCCCATTTTTTCTAGAAGGATTCAAGAAACTGCTCCCGTGACAGATCTTCCAGAGTCTCCCTGGNCCGCCTTTCCTGGCGCCGCTCCAGGAAGCGCTGCAGATCCAGATATCGTACAACCAGAGGCCGTTCGAGCTCGATCCGGGTGATCCCGTCCTCCCAGAAGGCTCGACGATTGTCCANGTCCCGGGGCTCGCCGTAGCGGGAACGAAGGCGTTCGAAGATCTGGAAATAATCAAGGAGCTGGGGGTTCGGGTAAAGCGTGATAATATAGAGTTCTTCCTGATGAAACTGGAAAAGCCCCCGTTCGAGATAGCGCCGCCCCCGGACATCGATCACGTACTCTCCGCTGGTCAAGCTCATCGATACATCGGGTTCGCCCCGATAGGAAAAGGAGAGGTCCTCTTTCAGCCGGTCCTGAATCGTCTCGAAGGGCAACCCCAGGAGCAGTTCCCGAAACCCTCTCTGGAGAGACTCCTGGGAGAAGGCCCGTGCCCCGACGGCGAGGAAGATCGGGAGAAATAGCACAAGGAGAAAGGGCCGGCATCGTCCTCCCAGGCTCGTCCTTTTTGTTATCCCTCTCATGGTCCTTTCTGTCATCGGCTCTTTATCATCGACGGTTTATCTTTTTCTGTTGATCCTCTGTNCATCATCTATATGCCGTCTATAATATAGAGNCTACATATAAAGATAGACCAGACTCAGGATCAGGAAGCCNCCCACCAGGGCGGNGAGAAAAAACCAGAACACCCAGGCAGGAGGCGACTTGGCCCCACCCCCCCGATGCTGCCAGGACGAAGCCCGGCGAGACCGGACCAGGGTCGCCCTGGCGAGGAGCGAGCCCTTGGGCCTCTGTTCCTTCTTTTCCGAACCTCCCCTGTCGCGCTCCTCCCCGGAGGGGCCGAGAAACCCGCAGAGAGGGCACCCCTGGGCAAAGTGATGCTGTTTGCCCCGATACCCGCACTGNGGACACTTGATGGCACGAAAAAGCGCCGCGCAGTGACGACAGAACGTATCGTCCTCGGCCACCTCCCGACCGCAGTTGCCACAAAAAAACTTCCGCGACGACGAGGCGGGGAGCCGTTTCGCCCCGGGACTCATGGCTGGCGCAGTCCCCGGGGAAGCGGAAGTTCAGCCAGATAGAACCGCTCCACCCGGGACGGCGTCCGATGGGAGGTAATCAGGGATATCTCCCGCAGCGGCTCGGTCTCCCCCCGGGTAGCCTGCTCCAGGGCCTGTCCCAGCAGGTCCCGGTCCAGCTGGATCTCCAGAAACCGGTTGTTCAGGGCGTACTGGCCCGCCCAACGCGGCGATTCGCCCCGGCGGCGATACACCACAGGACCGCTTCGGCCATCCACGAGCACCACCAGCTCCGCTTCCGGCGAGAGCCGGAAGTGGTACCCCGTATTGTCCAGGATTTGCTCCTCCGTCCGCAAGGCGAGAAACCAGGAGTCCCGGCCAACGTGGCTATAGACGTGGCGAACCATGGTTCCTCCCAGGCGCCAGAATCGGGCCGAGGCGATATCGTCGCTCCCCGCCAGAATTCTGGCCTGATCGATCCCTTCCTGATCATCTCTCTCCTGACCGGCATCCTCGCGGTCGGCCCCCTCCTGAAACGAGAGAGCCCGGCCGGAGCGCAACTCCACCTGAGGAGGAAGAAAAATCGACGAAAAGGATCTGATCGGGGAGATATCTTCCCAGTCATCGTCGAGGCCGTCGGGGAAGATCGCCTCGGGCCAGGCTGGAATATCCCAGGGGGAGAGGTGGAGACGCCGCCCCCCCGTGGTCTGAACCAGCTGGGAGCGGTCCACCCGCACCGGCAGTGACCCCGCCTCGAGGTCGATTCGGGCAACCCGGAAGGAGACCGCCGAGGAGTCGCCGGCAAAATATCCCAGAAGGACCCCGGGCTGANCGGAAACGGGAACCATCCCCTCGGGGGCAACCATCCGCAGGGAATCGCGGTGATCCCGCAGGAGAATCAGGATATCCTCCTCCAGGGAGAGGTCTTTTCCCTCCACAGCCTGGTGCGGCAGAAAAATGAAGCCGAAGAGNAGCCGTTCACCGTTTATCAAGGTCCGGCCTGATCCCGGCGCTCCTGAANAACCTGCCGGGGAAATCCCTGCAAAAGCTGTTCCGGCGGAGAGAAAAAGGAGAAGGAGAACCACACAGAAAATTGAGGAACACCACGAGAGGGTTCGAAGGATGGGCTGGATAATCCGTTTCATAGCTTATCTATCGGCCCCTTTGCNCCCGAGGTTCAGCGCAAGAACCACTCCGCCACCGCCCGGGCCACCCGTTCCCGGTCGGGACCATCGGTGATGACATGACCCGACTCTTCCAGTGTCAGGGTCTGCCGTTCCGATGCGGCGATCGATCTTTCGATCCGTCTGGCCACGGCGAGAGGAACCGTATCGTCCTGGGCCGAGACCACCGTGAGGGTAGGACAGGTAATCTTGCCGAGCGCCCTGCGCCCCAGCCTCACCAGACGGTAGAGCTCGGCGGTCTCCCGGGGCCACTGCCAGTTCCAGTACTCCCGGGCCAGGTATTCCCGCTCGGGGTCCTGATCGGGCTCTTTTTCGGGTTTTCGCAGGGGCGGAACGAGGTACCGCAGGAAGGGNGTCAGGGGCACGAGGGGGTTGGAAATATCCAGAGCCGGAGCGAGAAGCGCCGCCCGGGCCAGGGGGAAGCGGGACGCCAGAAGGGCCGAAAGGACCCCTCCCATGGAAAGGCCCGTCACCATGACCTGATCGTACCGGGAAGCCAGCTCCAGGTAGGCCTCCACCGAGGCGCGCCACCAGTCACCGCTGCCGGAGGCGCGGAAATCGCGATTGTTCGTCCCGTGCCCGGGAAGACGGGGGGCCAGGACAGAGAACCCCTCCTGGTGGAGATACTCCGCGAGAAACCGCATTTCCCCCACGTAGCCGGTAAACCCGTGAAGCACCAGAACCGCCCGGGTAGCCCCTTCCCGCTCGAGCCGGAGCGTACGGGCCCCCGGCAACACCCGTGTCTCGGCCGGGATCGCCGTTATTGATGATCGCACGGGGACAGTATTCACGAATCGGCCGGGCTGGACAAGGTTTCGGGGGCCTGCTCGATCACCAGGGTCTCCACCGTACCNGAGGAATCGATATCGACGAGGCGCAGCCCCGCTACCCTGGAGGCGACGGCAAAACCGGGCGTCTCCGGGTCCANCTGGATCCAGGTGGAGGGGACAGAATACTGGGTGATGTTCTCCTGGTGACGCTGATCATCGGTATGATAGTGGCCACAGAAGAGATGAAACCGGAGCAGCCCGGCAAAACCCTCGAGAAGCGAGACCAGCTCCCGCCCGTTGCGCAGGGGGTAATTGGTATCCATGAAACGGTTGAACCCTCCCAGGGGAGGATGGTGCATCCAGAGCAGGACCGTGCCGTCCTGCTCTCCCCGCCTGACCGCAGAAGCGGTGGAGGTAAGAAAGGAATCGAGCCAGGCCAGGGTCTCCCGGGAGATCTCCCCGTCGGCGCTGTCCAGCAGGATCATGGTACGACCGCCCGTCTCCACAACCCGGTCCAGCCGGGGCCAGTGAGGGTCCAGGGTGTAGCGCCTGCCAAAGGCCGTGGCGAAATACTCCCGCTTGTCGTGATTACCCGGCACCAGCAACACCTGGGCACCGGGAAAGACCAGCTCCGAGGCGATCTCCCGATAGAGCTCTTCCGATCCCTGGTCCAGGGCAAGATCACCCGTGATAACCACCAGATCGGGGTTAAGGTTCCGGGCCGTTTTNCGGGCCCAGAAGAAATGGTCCCACACGGGAACGCCCTGGGGCGTCCGATTCACAAGATCAAGGTGAAGATCAGAAATATGAACACATCGCACGTCCCTATTATGGATCATAGCGGGATTTCCCGCTACACTCCTGACCCGCATGAGCACCCTACTTTATCTCGATTCATGGCTCGCCGTGGTAGCCAAGGAGGCGGGCGAGCCCGTTCAGACCAGAGACACCCGGCAAAAGACGGTGGTGAGGGCCTTCCGGGACGCCCTGGGAGACCCCGGTCTTCAGCCGGTCCACCGGATCGACCAACCCGTGAGCGGAGCGGTGGTTCTCGCGAGAACCCCCGAATCCTTCAGGNGAATTCACAGTTCCCTNGCGGAGGGCGCGGTCCAGCGGCGGTATCTGGCCGTGGTTACCGCACCACCGACCCCGGCACAGGGTGTTCTGGAGGACTATCTGGTCCCGGGGGGCATGAAGGGGGGAGGCGGGGGAAATACCCGGGTTGTCCCTGCGGGCACCCCGGGGGGACGATTCTCGACGCNGCCGCGCAGGGCCTGGTAGGTCTCTTCCCGGGCCGCGTCAACCTCGACGATCACTGCCTCCAGCAGATTATGCCGGGCCAGCAGGGCCTCGCGGTTTTCCCTGGACCAGCCCGTACCGGAGGTTTCCAGATACACCCTNGCCCGGGGCACCCGTTCCAGCGCGTCAAGCAGCTCGGAAAAGCGGGGACAGAGTCCCGGCTCCCCGTAATACCCCAGGGATATCACCGCCTCGGGGGCAACGGTGGCGATCTCGTCCAGGATGGCCCCGAATGTCTCGGGGCTCATGTCCCGGTGCGCCTCTTCCGGAGACCCCTCGCGACNATCTTCGGTTGAANGAGCGCCGGGCACGGGAGGAAGAAAGAGGGGGGTCTGGGCCCTGCGCGTGGTAAGCTGGATCTGAATGTACCGGGGAAGGGTTCGTCCCAGAAGCCGATCTTCCGTAATACGCTGCAGGAGGGGATCGTCACCGTCGGGGAATCGCTCCCTGAAGGGATCCAGGACCTGCGGGGGCTCCCAGGGTTTTCCCAGCCCCTCTTCGGCCAGGGCGCGGCAGAGGAGATAATTGGCCCGNGAATCGACGGTGAGGGAGAGGCGCAGGAGCGCGTAGTCGTCGCAGGCGGCCTCGGTTTCGATATCAAAGGCGTTGATATCGAGNCTGATCGTGTCGAAGAGGACGGTGCGGCTCCAGGAGAGGTCCTTTCCCCCGGCCAGGGCGGCCAGAACGGGCAGGGTTTCCCGCCGGAGAATCTGGGGAGCGTAGCCCTGGGGAAACCCGTCGGCAAAGGTGTAATCGCACCAGGATCGGCTGTGGAGCTCCTGAAGATACCTGGTGAGGGCNGGAGAGAAGAAGGGCGCATCACCATCGACCCAGGTGAGGTGTCCCGCATCGCGGGGTAGCGCCCGGGAGATCGCCTCCAGGGAGGCCGCCGCAGAAAGATCCTCCAGGAAGAGCACCTGCCACGAGTCAGGAAAGACTGAACCGGCCCGCTGAGGGTCGGTCCAGTGGGGATCGTTCTGACGGGAGTCATTACCGGCGAAATCATTACCGGCGGGGAGAACAACCGTTACCGGAACTGTACCACGGGATATGCCGAGAAGACGCTCTATAACTTCCTGACGGGGAGTCTGCCCCCCCGGGAAGGCGAGATCAAGGTAGGGAGAGAGCTGTGAAAAGGCCAGAATGAGATGATCCATACCTCCCTACTGTATCGACAGGGGTTGAGCGTGTCATGAGGGTCAGATAAGCTCCGGTGATATGATCGACCCTATGATCGACCCCATACCCGGCCAGACCGGGGACGACCGGGGCTGGAGCTCCGTGCTGCAGGTCTCCCAACTGACAGCGGCGATCAAACGCATTCTGGAGGACCGTTTTCCCGAGGTGACGGTGGAGGGGGAAATATCGAACTTCCGCCCCGCCTCGTCGGGGCACTGGTATTTCTCCCTGAAGGACAACTCGGCNGTGATTCAATGCGCGCTCTTCCGCGGAGCGGCTAACCGGGTCGATTTTGATCCCNGCGATGGCGATCTGGTACGCGTGACCGCCTCGGTGAGCGTCTACCCTCCCCGGGGNTCGTATCAGTTGATCGTCCGGCGCATGAGCCGGGCGGGCCAGGGGCGAATTCTGGCTCTCCTGGAAGAGCGAAAGCGGAGCCTCGCCGCCCGGGGCCTCTTTGACCGCTCCCGACCTCTTCCCTACGCTCCGCGGACCCTGGCCGTGATAACNTCCCCGGGCGGGGCGGCAATACGGGATATTCTGCAGATTCTGCAGCGCCGGGGTGCGGGGGTGGATGTCAGGATTCTTCCTGCCGCTGTTCAGGGTGCCGCNGCGGGCGAGGAGATCGCGCGCATGGTGGGGTACGCGAACCGCCATCGCCTGGGAGAGGTGATTCTGGTCACCCGGGGGGGTGGCTCCCTGGAGGATCTGCTTCCCTTCAGCGAGGAAGCGGTGGTTCTGGCGATCGCCGCGAGCGAGATCCCCGTGATCTCCGCCGTGGGTCACGAGATCGATTGGGCGCTCTCCGATTTTGCCGCCGACTACCGGGCTCCCACACCCTCGGCGGCCGCCGAAGTGGTCTGTGCCGGTGAGGAGGAGATCCTGAATCGCCTGCGCGGGGCGGGAAGAAGTCTGGTCCGGGAGTATCTGGGTCGGCTGGACAGGCTCGGAAGCCGTCTCGAGCGGGTCTCCACGGAGGAGCTCCGCTACCGGTACCGCAACTACGTCCAGCCCTGGTACCAGCGGCTCGATTCAGCGCGGGAAAGCCTCCAGGGGTCGATAGAGAAACGCCTTGACGAGGCACGTCGACGTCTTGCGATCTGCCTCGAACGGGTGGAAAGCTCGTCTCCCTTCCTGCCCCTGGAACGGGGGTACGCGATCGTCCGGGGTCATTCCTCGGGAGCGATCACTACCNGGGCAGCGGAGATCACCGAGGAGACGCTGGATCTCCAGTTCCACGACGCCACCGTCACGGTGCGGCGACACCGCCCGGAAGAAGAACCCGGTGCCTCCGGGACCGTTCCAGACGGCAGAGCCCCCGATGGGGAATCCCCGGACAGAAAGAACCCAACCAAAGGGNCTGGATCCAGGTGGAGGGGACAGAATACTGGGTGATGTTCTCCTGGTGACGCTGATCATCGGTATGATAGTGGCCACAGAAGAGATGAAACCGGAGCAGCCCGGCAAAACCCTCGAGAAGCGAGACCAGCTCCCGCCCGTTGCGCAGGGGGTAATTGGTATCCATGAAACGGTTGAACCCTCCCAGGGGAGGATGGTGCATCCAGAGCAGGACCGTGCCGTCCTGCTCTCCCCGCCTGACCGCAGAAGCGGTGGAGGTAAGAAAGGAATCGAGCCAGGCCAGGGTCTCCCGGGAGATCTCCCCGTCGGCGCTGTCCAGCAGGATCATGGTACGACCGCCCGTCTCCACAACCCGGTCCAGCCGGGGCCAGTGAGGGTCCAGGGTGTAGCGCCTGCCAAAGGCCGTGGCGAAATACTCCCGCTTGTCGTGATTACCCGGCACCAGCAACACCTGGGCACCGGGAAAGACCAGCTCCGAGGCGATCTCCCGATAGAGCTCTTCCGATCCCTGGTCCAGGGCAAGATCACCCGTGATAACCACCAGATCGGGGTTAAGGTTCCGGGCCGTTTTTCGGGCCCAGAAGAAATGGTCCCACACGGGAACGCCCTGGGGCGTCCGATTCACAAGATCAAGGTGAAGATCAGAAATATGAACACATCGCACGTCCCTATTATGGATCATAGCGGGATTTCCCGCTACACTCCTGACCCGCATGAGCACCCTACTTTATCTCGATTCATGGCTCGCCGTGGTAGCCAAGGAGGCGGGCGAGCCCGTTCAGACCAGAGACACCCGGCAAAAGACGGTGGTGAGGGCCTTCCGGGACGCCCTGGGAGACCCCGGTCTTCAGCCGGTCCACCGGATCGACCAACCCGTGAGCGGAGCGGTGGTTCTCGCGAGAACCCCCGAATCCTTCAGGNGAATTCACAGTTCCCTNGCGGAGGGCGCGGTCCAGCGGCGGTATCTGGCCGTGGTTACCGCACCACCGACCCCGGCACAGGGTGTTCTGGAGGACTATCTGGTCCCGGGGGGCATGAAGGGGGGAGGCGGGGGAAATACCCGGGTTGTCCCTGCGGGCACCCCGGGGGGACGATTCTCGACGCTCCGCTACGAGACGATCGGGAGCACTCGCCACCATACGATTCTCCTGATNGAGCTCGGGACGGGACGCCAGCACCANATCCGGGCGCAACTCGCCCACCGGGGCTGGTTCATCCTGGGCGATGCCCGCTACGGGGCGCGACGGCCACTCAAGGACCGAAGCATCGCCCTGCACTCCTGGTACCTGGCGATGCCCCACCCCCTCTTTCCGGGGCAGGAGCTGATCTGTTCCGCCGATCTTCCGGCCCGAGGTATCTGGCAGGGGGTGAGCGAGGCGCTCAGTCTACCCCGGAAGAGTCTTCCCCAAGAAGGTCTTCCTGCCCGGGAGGGGCGGCCTGCTCAAGAGAGCCCTCCTTCCCGGGAGGATCGCCCTGCCCGAGAGCAACGGGCTTCCCGGGAAGGCGCTGATCAATCGCGTTAATAACCGAGAGCGCCAGGTGCGTGTCTATCCGCTGGAGGGATCCCAGGCGCTCCATAATTCGTNGGAACACGGCCCTGCCCGGGTCAAAGCCCAGGCGCAACAGGGTGGCCGAGGCCTTTCGCGAGAGCGCGTCCAGGGTCGGGGAGTCCGGTTCCTGCCGGGGCTGATGAACCTGGAAGCGCAACGGCGAGAGTTCGTAACAGTAGACCATAACCGCCTGGGAGAGGTTCAGCGAGGGATAGGAGGCGCGCATGGGGATCGCCGTTGTGACGTGGCAGCAGGCGAGCTCCCGGTTGGAGAGGCCGCTCTCCTCACGACCAAAAACGAGNGCGATCCGCTCCCCCCGCTTACCCTCGGAGAGCATCTCCCCAAGCTCCCTGGGCGGATAGTAATCCTCCCGGTTCCCCCGGCGTCGCGCCGTGGTGCCCACCACCAGATCACGATCGGCCACAGCTTCCTTCAGGGAGGGAAAGAGCCGGGCCGAATCGAGGACATCGGTTGAGCCGTGAGCAAAGGACTTGGCCTCGCTGGTCCGCACCGACGAGCGCAGGGGCTCCCGGCAATGGTCGGGGGGCACCACCACGCGCAGATCGGTAAAGCCCATGGTTTTCATGGCCCGAGCCGAGGCTCCCACGTTTCCACCCCGGGCGGGTTCGACCAGGACGATCGCGATATCGATCATGCCACGCCTCCGGCGGAAGCCGGGCCCCGGAAAAGAGCCCGTTCCGGTGCGTGATAGAAGAGAAGCGAACCGTTGGTCCCCGAGGGGAGCAGATCCTCAAAGAGGATGCGCACAACCCCGGCAGGAGGGAACTGCTCGATCCGGTTTCCGCACAAATGTTCCACGCTCTCGGTCACACCCGGATTATGGGCACAAATCCAGACGTGATCCCACTGGAGCAGGGCCGAATAGGCCACATCCCAAATGGTAGCAGCCTCGGCCAGGTAGAGGTCGGGATCGATCTCGGGCTCCAGAACGAGTCCGGGCCAGCCACCCAGAAGATGAGTCACCGTCTCCCGGGTCCGGAGGGCGTTGCTGGTATAGACCGCCTGGGGAGGAGGAGCCAGAGCGCGGAGCACCGCTCCCANGTGCCGGGCATCACCGATGCCCGCCTCCGAGAGAGGTCGGTCCCTGTCGGCCCGGGTCAGCCCTCCCCCGTGAGCCTCAGCGTGACGCAGGAGAGTCAAATATTTCATCCAGATCTTCCTTGTACGTTCCGGCCACAAGGGCCGTCATCTGCTCTACATCGACCACCGCCCCCGTCTCCCGGATCGAATGCATACCGAGAATGGGCACTCCCAGATCGACCCCGGGAATCGCCAAACGCGATGCCACGGCAGGACCGATGGTGGAACCGGCGGCGATATCGGAACGGTTCTGCAAATACTGCAGGGGGAGACCCGCCCGCCGGGCGACGCCGGCGATCCAGCTCGTCACGGGGAGCTCGCTGGCGTAACGGCGCACAGCACTCTTCTTGACCACGGGTCCACCCGTCAGCACCGGGGCGTACCCCTCGTCGTGCTTCTCCCGGTAGTTGGGGTGCCGGGCGTGGGCCGCATCGTTGGAGATCAGCACCGNTCTGGAGAGAACATCCTCCAGCGGAACATNACCCCCCGGAGCCAGGCGGCACAGACGACGCAGGAACTGCCCGGTCATGGCCCCGGCNGCACCGGTGGCGGTCACGCTCCCCACTTCTTCGTGGTCGTAGAAGATCGCAACCTGGGTCTGCGGGGCGGCCTGGACCCCCAACAGGGCCTGGAGCACGGAGAAACAGCCAGCCAGGTTATCGATCCGGGGCGCAAGCAGGAGCCCCTGGGGAGTAACCCGGGCCCCATCGGCGGGGACCAGCGTCAGCTCGGCGTCGCGCACCGCCCCGGGATCGATACCGGTACCGCTCAGAGCCAGGGCAAGAAACGCCGCTGCCGGATCCTGATCTTCCCGATCCTGACTGCTCGAATCCTCACCGCTCGAACTCCGCGAAGAAGGGTCCAGAAAGAGGGCTCGCAGGTGATCCTGCCGGTTGTAGACCGCGCCGTCGTTGATCTCCCGGTTCAAGTGAATCGCCAGATTGGGAATCACCCCCCTTACCGCCGGGAGCGATATCAGGGTCATCCCTCCCCGGCCCTCTCCCGCTCCGGGATCGTGACCGATACGNCCGGCCAGCGCCAGATCCCGGTCGAGCCACGTTGCGAGGATGGGCCCCCCGTAGACCTCCACGGGAACCTGCAGAAACCGGTCTGTCCGGCGCACCGAACGATGTTTCACGTGCAGCCCCGGGCTATCGGTATGGGCAGCGGCGATCACGACCCCGCCCCGGCGGAGCGGCTCTGTCCCGATCCGGCACGCCACAAGCGCACCCTCGCGCCTGACGTAGCGGGTATCACCCGGTTTCAGGGCAGCATCACCATCCAGAGGGGTAAACCCCGCCTGCTCCAGACGGTCGACCAGGGCACAGACGCTGTGCAGGCTGGTTACCCCCTGATCGATAAACCGGCAGAGTTCCCGGCTGAAGGCATCGCTCTCTTCTCTCACTGGTTCTTCTCTCCTTCGGTATCCTCGAAGTCCCTCCCCCGAGGATGGTCATGAAAAAAGGTCGTCTCGGGCTCCTCCACGGGACGCTCGGGCGGGCTCCCCCCGGGATCGTGAGAAACCCCGCCGGTGAAGGTGGTGAACTCCGTAAAGGAGACGGTCCCCCTCGCCGCAGCAGCAGCCAGGGAGCGCGAGATAACCCGTTTGAGCACCTCCCGCGAAGCGGGGACGAGCAGAAGCACCCCCCCAAGGTCGGTGAGGATTCCCGGCGTGAGCAGGACGATCCCGGCCACAAGAATACAGAGGCCGTCCACCATCTCCGATGCGNGAGACTCCCCCCGGGCAGCCTTCTGGCGAATTTTCTGGAGCACCGAAAAGCCCTGGGATCGGGCAAGGCGGGCCCCCACGATACCCGTGATGATTACCAGGGCTATCGTGGGAAGGCCTCCGATAGCGGTCCCGAGGCGAATCAACAGATAGAGCTCCACCACGGGCAGGACCGTAAAGAGCAGCAACAACCGGATAAACATATCTCGTTTCCCTCCTGGGGTTCAGAGGATTCAGAGGATTCAGACCCCTCCCGGGATTCAGGATACCAGACCGGTGAGGCAGCTCCAACCCCCGCAGGGCCCACCGCACCCCGGCTGACATTCCCCGGGGATACATCTTCCCTTGAGGAGAGCCCGGGAAGGATGTAGAGTATAGTCCGTGAGCAAGCAATCCCCGGCAACGTCGCCCTCCCCTTTCCCCGGGGAACCCTCGGGAACGATCTCTCCCGGCCTCCAGGTGATCCACGGAAATCTGCTGGAGGACCTGCGGGATCTTATGGTGCAGTGGATCAGCGAAAATCCCCTTCCGCCCCTGGAAGCGGAGACGATCCTGGTCCAGAGCAACGGCATCAGTCAGTGGCTGAAGTTTGCCCTGGCCGGGTCGGGGGTTGCCATGGGGCTGGAAATAACCCTGCCCGCCCGCCTTCAATGGCGACTCTACCGCTCCACGCCGGGGAACGAGGCGGTCCCCCTGGTCTCGCCCTACGACAAGGAGCTCCTGGTCTGGCGAATTCTGCGAATTCTCCCGGAACTGCTCCCGGACCCGGCCTTTGTGGAACTCCGGCGGTTCCTGGCCGACAGCAGTGATCTGGTNCGGCGCTACGAGCTGGCCCTGCGGATCGCCGATCTCCTNGACCAGTATCAGGTCTACCGCGCCGACTGGCTCTCGGCCTGGCAGGAAGGGCGCCTTGAGGGGCCCCCGGTCTTTCCCGAAGAGCACCACTGGCAGGCACGGCTCTGGCAGCGTCTCTGTCAGGACATGCCCCGGGAGCTCCAGGGCACAGACCGGGCAACCATTCACCAGCGTTGCACCACATACCTGGGGGAGTGCACGGAACGACCCCGGGGACTCCCTCCCCGGATCATCGCCTTCGGAATGAGCACCCTCACGGCCCCGGTCATCGAGATACTGCAGGCGGCGAGCCGTTTCAGCCAGGTCCTGCTCTTTGTCCACAACCCCTCGCGGTACCACTGGACAGAGATCGGAAGATCTCCGGGGGTGGCTACCCGGCAACGTCGCAGGGCCAGGCCCGGCGGGGAACTCCTTCGGGCAGACGATCTCCACTTTCACGGCCACCCCCTTTTGATCTCCTGGGGAATGCAGGGTCGCGATTACATCGCGCTCCTCGACTCCCTGGACGAAGCGGGACAGTCCGAGGTCTTCCGTTCACCCGGCGAGTCCTGCCTGCTTCACCAGCTTCAGGAGGACATCTTCGAACTCCGCTCCCTGGAAGAGACCCGGGAACGGTGGCAGGCCCCACCGGCCGGGGAAGACAGGTCTCTCACCTTCCACAGCGCCCACAGCGCCCTCAGGGAGGTGGAGATTCTCCACGACAATCTGCTGCAGGCCTTTCAGGAGGACCCGGATCTGGAGCCCCGCGACGTGATGGTCATGGTTCCCGATATCAGCCGGTACGCCCNGAACTCCGTAAAGGAGACGGTCCCCCTCGCCGCAGCAGCAGCCAGGGAGCGCGAGATAACCCGTTTGAGCACCTCCCGCGAAGCGGGGACGAGCAGAAGCACCCCCCCAAGGTCGGTGAGGATTCCCGGCGTGAGCAGGACGATCCCGGCCACAAGAATACAGAGGCCGTCCACCATCTCCGATGCGGGAGACTCCCCCCGGGCAGCCTTCTGGCGAATTTTCTGGAGCACCGAAAAGCCCTGGGATCGGGCAAGGCGGGCCCCCACGATACCCGTGATGATTACCAGGGCTATCGTGGGAAGGCCTCCGATAGCGGTCCCGAGGCGAATCAACAGATAGAGCTCCACCACGGGCAGGACCGTAAAGAGCAGCAACAACCGGATAAACATATCTCGTTTCCCTCCTGGGGTTCAGAGGATTCAGAGGATTCAGACCCCTCCCGGGATTCAGGATACCAGACCGGTGAGGCAGCTCCAACCCCCGCAGGGCCCACCGCACCCCGGCTGACATTCCCCGGGGATACATCTTCCCTTGAGGAGAGCCCGGGAAGGATGTAGAGTATAGTCCGTGAGCAAGCAATCCCCGGCAACGTCGCCCTCCCCTTTCCCCGGGGAACCCTCGGGAACGATCTCTCCCGGCCTCCAGGTGATCCACGGAAATCTGCTGGAGGACCTGCGGGATCTTATGGTGCAGTGGATCAGCGAAAATCCCCTTCCGCCCCTGGAAGCGGAGACGATCCTGGTCCAGAGCAACGGCATCAGTCAGTGGCTGAAGTTTGCCCTGGCCGGGTCGGGGGTTGCCATGGGGCTGGAAATAACCCTGCCCGCCCGCCTTCAATGGCGACTCTACCGCTCCACGCCGGGGAACGAGGCGGTCCCCCTGGTCTCGCCCTACGACAAGGAGCTCCTGGTCTGGCGAATTCTGCGAATTCTCCCGGAACTGCTCCCGGACCCGGCCTTTGTGGAACTCCGGCGGTTCCTGGCCGACAGCAGTGATCTGGTNCGGCGCTACGAGCTGGCCCTGCGGATCGCCGATCTCCTNGACCAGTATCAGGTCTACCGCGCCGACTGGCTCTCGGCCTGGCAGGAAGGGCGCCTTGAGGGGCCCCCGGTCTTTCCCGAAGAGCACCACTGGCAGGCACGGCTCTGGCAGCGTCTCTGTCAGGACATGCCCCGGGAGCTCCAGGGCACAGACCGGGCAACCATTCACCAGCGTTGCACCACATACCTGGGGGAGTGCACGGAACGACCCCGGGGACTCCCTCCCCGGATCATCGCCTTCGGAATGAGCACCCTCACGGCCCCGGTCATCGAGATACTGCAGGCGGCGAGCCGTTTCAGCCAGGTCCTGCTCTTTGTCCACAACCCCTCGCGGTACCACTGGACAGAGATCGGAAGATCTCCGGGGGTGGCTACCCGGCAACGTCGCAGGGCCAGGCCCGGCGGGGAACTCCTTCGGGCAGACGATCTCCACTTTCACGGCCACCCCCTTTTGATCTCCTGGGGAATGCAGGGTCGCGATTACATCGCGCTCCTCGACTCCCTGGACGAAGCGGGACAGTCCGAGGTCTTCCGTTCACCCGGCGAGTCCTGCCTGCTTCACCAGCTTCAGGAGGACATCTTCGAACTCCGCTCCCTGGAAGAGACCCGGGAACGGTGGCAGGCCCCACCGGCCGGGGAAGACAGGTCTCTCACCTTCCACAGCGCCCACAGCGCCCTCAGGGAGGTGGAGATTCTCCACGACAATCTGCTGCAGGCCTTTCAGGAGGACCCGGATCTGGAGCCCCGCGACGTGATGGTCATGGTTCCCGATATCAGCCGGTACGCCCCCCTGGTGTCGGCTGTTTTCGGACAACACCCCCGGGAGGACCTGCGGAGGATCCCCTACACTATCTCGGACCAGACCCTGCGCGATACCGATCCCGTGGTGAGCGCNCTGGANACNCTGCTGGACACGGCTTCCTCCAGGGCAACCCTGGAAGAGATCCTGGGGCTCCTGGAAACGCCCTCCCTGAGGGAAGCCTTCGGCNTGGCCGAGGAGGATCTCCCCATTCTGGCCCGGTGGTCCTGCGAGGCGGGAATCCGCTGGGGAATCGACGGTGCNCACCGGGAGGAGTTCGACATTCCCCACCGGGTGGAACAAAATACCTGGCGTTTCGGGTTGCGACGGATGCTTCTGGGCTACGCCACGGGGGACCGTTCGCTCTGGAAGGAGATCGCCGGGTTCGAGGGAGCAGNGGGGCTTCAGGCCGAGGCCCTGGGAAAACTGGCGCGNCTGGTGGAGCGGCTGGACCGGCTCAGACGGGATATCGCGACCCTCCGCCCTCCCGGAGAATGGGAAGCGCTTCTGCGGGAGTCGCTGGATATCTTTTTCCTCCCGTGCCAGACCGGGGAAGAGGAAACCCTGGAAGCCCTGCGGCGGGCGCTGCACCTCTGGGAGGAGGCCTGCCGACAGGGAGACTTCCAGGAGGAGATCCCCCTCGCCGTGGTCCGTCAGGGGTGGATGGAACGTCTGGACCCGCCGGGACTGACACAACGCTTTTTTGCGGGGGCTGTAAACTTCGCCACCCTCATGCCCATGCGGGCGATCCCCTTCAAGATGATCTGCCTTCTGGGGATGAACGACAGGGATTATCCCCGCCAGCAGCAAACCCTGGGGTTCGATCTGATGCAGATCCGGAGCAACAGCCGCACCGGGGACCGCTCACGCCGGGAGGACGACCGCTATCTNTTTTTGGAGGCCCTGCTCTCGGCCCGAAAAGCGCTTTACATCAGCTGGGAGGGGCGCAGCATCCAGGACAACAGTCTGCGATCTCCCTCGATTCTGGTGAGCCGCCTGGCGGATCATCTGGATCGNGGATGGCGNAGTCCCTCCGGCAGGAGCNTCTCCGAGACCCTCACCAGGGAGTATCCCCTGCAGCCCTTCAGCGAGACCTACCGGAACCCGGCTTCGGATCATTTTACCTACGCCCGGGAATGGTGGATCCCCCCCCGGGAGACCTCCCCCGACGGGTCGCTGCAACTCGCTTCCGGGGAGACTCGCCCCCCCTCGCTGAAACAGCTCGAGCAGCTCCTCCGTCTGCCCTGTCAGGTCTACTTCAGCGAAGCCCTGGAGGTGTATTCATCGGGGAAAGAGGCGGCGGATCCCCCCCTGGAAGAACCCTTCGCTGCCGAGGANCTGGAGTATTGGTTCCTGCAGGAGGAACTGCTTGAGGAGATTCTTCTGGCGCCGGAGAAGCCCCTGGAGGAGCAGATTCACCGGCTGGTCTGCGCCGGAAAGACACCGGTTCCGCCCTTCCACCGCTCCCTGGAGGAACGCTGTCTCGCCGAGAGCGGTGACATGATCTCCCGGTACTACCAGGAGCTGCCCCCGGGAAGGACCTCAGAGGGGTCCCTGGACAAATCGGCAGAGCACGGAGGCCCCCTCCCGGGAAGCCTTCGCGCCCAAATCAGCTCCCCCGGGGGCGAGCTGCTCCTGGAAGAGGAGATCTTTCCCGTCTTTCGTCCGGCCGAGGGTCCCGGAAAGCGCCTGATCCTGACCCCCACGCGCCTGACGAACCCCAAGGGGAAAGAATCGGACAGACTCCGAAGAGAGAAACTGCTCTCTTACTGGCCCGCGCACCTGGCAGCCAACGCCTCGGGCCAGGCCATGACCACCACCGTGGTGGGGCTTCATACCACAATAACGCTGNCCCCTCTGCCTCCCGGGGAGGCCCGCAGCTATCTCGACGATCTCTTCCGGCTCTGGCACGAGGCAAGCACGCACCCGCTCCCGGCGACCCCCTCCCTGGCCTTCGCCTGGTTCCTCGAGGGAACCTGCGACAGCCAGGGCCTTCCCCTGTGGGATGAAACACTGTGCAGGACGATGACCCAGCGTCGGGCAAAGAGCCTGGCAGAAGAACTCGACCGCCATCCCCGCCTGGGNCGGATCTGGCCCTCCTGGCAGGATATATGGAACGACCCGGGCTTCCCCGATGCGGCCCGTCGNCTCTATTTNCCCCTCTACCGCCATACCTCCTCCCGGCCTCCCGCAGAGTCAGGCGCGGGGGGTGCGGGGAAGAGCGCCCCCACGAGGAAGAAGCCCCGATGAAACCGGAACAACTCAACCCCCTGACTTTTCCCCTGAAAGGGAGCCGCCTGATCGAGGCCGGTGCGGGCACGGGAAAGACCTACACCATCGCCCAGCTCTATACCCGGCTTGTTCTGGGCCACGGCACATCAGAGACCTCCTTCGGGCGCCCCCTGACNCCGCCGGAGATCCTGGTGGTGACCTTTACCGAGGCAGCNACCATGGAACTGCGCCACAGAATCAGATCGCGCCTCGTCGAGGCTGGCCAGCTCTTCCGGGAATCCCCGGGTGAGGAGGCCCCCGTCCAGGACCCCCTGCTGAGGGAACTGCGCGACTCGATCCCCCCGGAGGAGCACCACCTGGCAGCCCAACTTCTGGAAGACGCTGCCGAAGAGATGGACCAGGCCGCGATCTTCACGATCCACGGCTGGTGTCAGCGCACGCTGAAACAGAACGCCTTCGAGAGCGGCATCGCCTTTCATCTGGAGCTGACCCCCGACCCGAAGGACCTCTGGTCCCAGGCGGTGCGGGACTACTGGCGGGCCACCTTCTACGGCATCACCCCCGAGGAGGCAGGAGCTCTGGAAGAACTCTTCGCGACCCCCGATCATCTGGAATCGGCCATGGCCCCCTTCAAGGGAATCATCTCTGGCACGATCTGCTTCGAGGGCCTCCCCCTGGGTGCACCCCGCCCCCCCGCAGAAACCCTGCAGACGATCGTGGAGACGCGCAGGGAACGCCNCCGGGCAGCCACAGAAATTCAGCACTCCTGGCGGGATCAGGAGGAAGAGATCACGGANCAACTTCTGAAGATCAGGGAGGGGCTCAACAAGAACTCTTTCAGGGAAGCCAGAGCCCCGGCCTCCTTCGCCGAGGCTCTGGAGGAATGCAGCCGCTGGGCNCGGGAGGGCGATCCCGCAGCCCCGCCGGCGTTCATGGAAAAACTGAAGCCGGGGAAGCTGAAACTGAACAAAGGATGGAGCCTTCCCGAGGATTCCCCCCTCACGGCCCTGGGCGAGGGGCTGGAATACCTGGAGCAGCAGAATCAGCGGGACCACCGCCTGGAGAAGGCCCACCTGATCCTTCACGCCCTGGAAGAGACCCGGTGCCGCTACGCCCGAATGAAGGACCAACNATCCCTCCTGGATTTTGACGACATGGTGCTCCACCTTGCCCGGGCCCTGGAACCACAGCGGGAGGGCGCAGACCTGCTGGCCTCGCGAATCGCCGAGGCCTTTCCCGTAGCTCTGGTGGACGAGTTCCAGGACACCGACCAGGCTCAATACCACATCTTTGACCGGATATACCGGGTCGCCGAAAACCGCCAGGACCGGGGGATTTTTTTGATCGGCGATCCCAAGCAGGCGATCTACCGATTCCGGGGGGCCGACATCTTTACCTATCTGGTGGCCCGGCGCGCCACGGCGGGCCGCCATTACGCCCTCACCACAAACTACCGGTCCCGAACCCCCATGGTCGAAGCCGTGAACAGGATCTTTCTCGCGGCAGACCGACACCCCCGGGGAGCCTTCCTCTTCGGCTCCGGCGAGGAAGGAGAGATACCCTTTCTGCCTGCCCGGCCACGGCCCGACCGCCCACCCCGGGACGAACCTCTTTTTCTGGCTGAGGGGGTGGAGGTCCCGGCACTCACCCTCTGGACCTTCGAGACCGACGATGAGGAGGTGCCCCCGGGAACCACAGCTTTCCGTGCCACCCTGGCCCGTCTCGGAGCAGAACGCATCTCACGGTGGCTCTCGCGGGACCCCGAGGGAGCTCCCCGGGGAATTATCCGGGAAGGAGGCCAGGANCGCCCCCTCTCCCCCTCGGACCTGGCTGTGCTGGTGCGGTCCTGTACCGAGGCCCAGGCCATTCAGGAGGAGCTGCGAAACCGGGGCATCCCCTCGGTGTACCTCTCGGAACGGGGATCGCTCTTCCAGACCCCCGAGGCGGTGGATCTCCTCACCTGGCTCCGCGCCCTGGCCTCACCGGAGGAGGAANGCCTGGTCCGGGAGGCCCTGGCAACATCGTCCATGGCCATTCCCCTGGAAGAGCTGGAACGATCGGCCAGGGACGATCTGCTTCGGCAGGGCGACACCGACAGGTTCGCAGCCTGCAACGAACTCTGGCAGCGGGAAGGAGTGCTCCCGGCGATCCGGAAACTGATCCAGGACTACGGCGTAGCAGCCCGCCAGAGCACCGCCCCCCAGGGTGAACGGGTCCTGACCAACCTTCTCCACGGTGCAGAGTGGCTTCACCAGATGAGCGCCACCGTCCACACCAGGCAGGAACTGATTCGTCTGCTGGCGCGAAAGATCGGTGATCCCGGGGACGAACAGATTCTCCGTCTCGAGAGTGATCAGGAATGCATCCGGGTCATCACCATCTTCAAGGCCAAGGGGCTGGAATACAACCTGGTAATAGCACCCTTCCTGAGCCTCCCCCGTCCCTGGGTGAAGGCCCCCCCGAAGGACAGCATTTCTCCCCTGGTCTGGCACAACCAGAATCATACCGCCCTGGTCGAACTATCGCAGAACCACCAGGAAGCCCGGGACGCTCACACCCGGGAATCCCTGAGCGAGGAGATGCGCCTCCTCTATGTGGCGCTTACACGCTCGCGAATCGCCGCCTTTACCGCCCTGGCCCCCGTGGCATCGGGCAACAGCAAGACCCCGGGAAATCACGCCACAGCCGTGGGATATCTGCTCTCGGGAGAGGGCGAGCCCGAAAGTGCCCGCGCCATGAGGAAGGAGGTCACCGCCCTGGCCGAATCATCCCGGGAGATCGAACTGGTCTTTCTGGACCCCGAGGAACCCCACCAGGACGAGCCCCCCGGGGCGCAGGCCATACCATCGGAGACGCCCCCCCGCCTCAGGGATATCCCGCGACCCCGCCGCAGACCGGGAACACCCTGGTGGATCGCCAGTTATTCGGCCCTGCGCATTGCCCCGGCCGAGGATCTCCCCCGGGAACCGGAGATACCAGCCCAGGAGCTGGCCCGAGAAGAACCCCTTCTGGTGGCTTCCCGGACGACTCCCGTCGCGCCCCCGGGAAGCGCAGCCCTCCACACCTTCCCCGCCGGGGCCCGGGCCGGAACCCTCCTCCACGAGGCCCTGGAGGAGGCAGGAAAGGCGGGCTTTTCCCGGTGCCGGGAAACACTCCCGCCGGAACTGCAGGAGACCCTGGAAGACAAATGNCGCTCCCTGGGATGGGAGGAGTGGGCCCCCGCCCTGGTGGAATGGACCAGACAGATCGTGACGCTTCCCCTTCCCCTGCCCGAAAACCCTTCCCTGGCCGATCTCCAGACCTGCCANGCCGAACTGGAGTTCCTCTTTCCCGCACAACAGGTGGCCACGGAGAAGCTCGACGGCATTACAAGACGCCACATCCTCCCGGGCCGGGACCGCCCCCCCCTGGCGCCCCGCCTGGTCTCGGGGATGATGAAGGGCTTTATCGATCTGGTCTTTCACCATGNGGGCCGATACTACCTGGCAGACTGGAAGTCGAACCGTCTGGGCGACGGGAGCCAGAGCTATACCCGGGACGCCCTGGAAGCAGAGCTCTGCGAAAAACGCTACGACCTGCAGATGGCCCTCTACACCCTGGCGCTCCACCGGCATCTGCAGCAGCGACTGCCCCACTACCGATGCGAGGACCACCTGGGCGGCGCCGTCTATCTATTCCTGCGGGGGATCGAGGCGGAACCCCGGGGCGCATTCNTCTACCGCCCCGCGCCGGATCTTTTGGAGGAGCTGGACCGGCTCTTCCGGGGCCGCGAGCACAGCCCCAACACAGGAGGTGNACACCATGGGTGAGAAAGATCTCCTCCGGACTCTGGANCGGCTCGCAGCGTCGGGGCACATCCGTGAGATTGACCGCAGNTTTGTACGCTTTCTTCACGACGAGGCTCCCGGTTCAGACCCTCTGGTCCTGCTGGGCGCGCTCCTGGTGAGCTGCGCGAGCGCCGCTGGTCACAGCTGNCTCGANCTGGCCCGGGCAGCAGCNTCCCCGGAAGAGGCCCTGCTCCCCGGAAACAACGGGGAAGAACCGGTCCCCCCGGTGCTCCCAAAAAAGATAGACCTGGACGAGTGGATCGAAGCGCTCCGGCAGAGTCCCCTCACGGAACGGGACAGTACCGCTCCCCTGGTCTTTCTGGAAGACCCTGTACCCAGACTGGCACTCCGCCGCTTCTACCGGCAGGAACAGACAATTCTCCGNGGAATCGGGCAACGGGCCCATCCCCTGGAACTGGACCCCGCCCGGGTACGGCCCCACCTGGACGCACTTTTCCCGGAGAACACCACCCCCTGGCCGCGAATCGCAGCGGCCCTGGCAGCACGAAACCGCTTCTCCGTAATAACCGGCGGCCCGGGAACNGGCAAAACCACCACGGTCCTCTCGGTACTGGCCCTGCTCCACGCCCTGGAAGGTCCCCTGCGAATACGCCTGGCCGCCCCCACGGGGAAAGCCGCCGTACGGCTTCAGGAATCGATTCACTCCCGCCTTGAAGATATGGCCAGNNATGTGCGGGAAACCATCCCCCGGGAGGTAACCACCCTCCACAGGCTCCTCGAAATGGGTCGAAAGGGACGGTCCCCCTACAATTCACGGTCCCCCCTGCCCGCCGATCTGGTGGTGATAGACGAAGCCTCCATGGTCGACGTAGGCCTCATGGCAGCCCTCTTCGAGGCCCTGAACCCCGCCACACGGCTGATCCTGCTGGGCGACAAGGACCAGCTTGCCTCGGTAGAGGCCGGATCGGTCCTGGCTGACCTCTGTTCCCGGGCCGACGAAGGCTGCTACACCCCGGAAACAACAGCGTGGATTCAGGAGAGCACCGGCGTCCCCCTGCCCCGGGACTTCCAGAACAGCGGCGGGGCTCCCCTGGACCAACAAATCACCATGTTGCGCAGGAGCTTTCGGTTCTCATCCACCGGGGGAATCGGCCTCTACGCGACCTCGGTCAGGGAAGGCCGACTCCCCAGGGAAGATCGGGAACGTCCAGCCGGGGATGGAGCCTCCGGGGATAGCCCCCCCGGGAACGACGGGGCGGTTCAACGAATCACCCCCGGGAGCACCCGCGACGAGGAGTTTCGCCGCATCTGCCGCGAATCGGGGAGATACCTCACAGAGATGAGTGAGACCAGGCCCGACGAAGAAGCACCGCGCGAAGCCTGGGAAGAATGGGCACTGTCGATCCTGGAGGCGCGGGGACGATACCAGATACTCTGTGCCCTCCGGCGGGGCCCCTGGGGGGTCGAGCTGATCAACCAGTGCGTGGAGGAAGAACTGATCGGGGCAGGGCTCGTCNCGGCANAACAGACCTGGTACCCCGGCATGCCCCTGATGGTCACGCGCAACGACTACCGGCTGCAACTCATGAACGGAGACATCGGCCTGGTCCTGGATCTACCCGGAGCGCTTCGGGCGGTCTTTCCCGGCGATGAACCGGGAACGCTCCGCTGGGTTCTGCCCTCACGNCTGCAGGAGACGGAAAAAGCCTTCGCCATGACGGTACATAAATCGCAGGGCTCGGAGTTCGACCACACCGTGCTGGTCCTGCCCGATACCCCGGGGGAGATCCTTACCAGGGAACTGGTATACACCGGCATCACCAGGGCAAAAAAGGCCCTCACCCTGGTAGAACCTGCCCCCGGNATTCTTTCCCGGGCCGTGGAGCGNCGGGTNCTGCGTCAGGGCGGGCTCGCAGACCTTCTGCACCGGGTCTGACCCTGACCGCAGGAGCCCTCCGGGGCTACACCAGATCCAGAGCGCGCCGGTAGGCCCGGGAGAAATCGAGGCCGGTCTCGACCTCGGGATTCACCAGCTGGAATCCCGCATACGTCCAGGCCAGCANTTCCTGACCCGTAAACTCCGTACCGGGAATCGCNGGAAGCGTATACCGGCGGGAGGNATCCCGGGGATTAAACCCGGCTGATCCGATCTCGGCCATCTCCAGGGTAATACGCTTGATCTGGTCCTGCGAGAGCGCCCCGAAATACCGCAGGGCTGCCGTCAGGGACTCTACCAGGAGAGCATCCTCCTCCTGATCCTCCTGGGAGGATTCATCCCGGGAAGGAAGCTCCCCCACTATCACAGGAGGATGGCCCGGGAGAAATCCCCCNCCCTCGGGCGAAGCCGGATCGGGAGCTGTCTCGAAGAANGGATCCAGATGAAGCCCCTTTGCCCAGGAGTGCACCAGATCCCATTCCACACCGGCCGNCCCCTGAACCTGATCCCGAAGATCACGCAANAATTCCCGGGCCTGCGCCTTTCGGGGACGGGACGCCCCGAAATCGGCCACATGATCGAAGGCAGCCTGATCTGCCCCGAGCTCCCGGGCGCGCTCCACCAGAGCCAGCGCCATAACCAGAGCCAGCACCATCGTCGCCTGGGCCACGAAGGGGGGAACATTGCTGTCCTCCTGGAGGGCGCGAACAAAGGGAACACTCTGGCGTACCAGCCCNTCCATCCCCTGGAGCTGCAGCTCCTCGAAACCGGGAAAACGCCGGGCCAGGGAAAACTCCACCAGAAGATGCAGGGGGGTCCCCAAAAGGTTATTGATGAGACCGTTAAACCAGCCCTCCACAATGGGAGCGATCCGGGCATCGGGTACACCGGCCTGGCGCATGGCGGAGATCTTGGCAGAACAGGAATCCTGAAAGCGGTTGTAAAACCGCTGATCCCGCCGAAGCATCTTCTGCGNACCTGCCCTGCGAGCCCGCAGAACCCGCTCGAAGGTACCCAACTGGGTTGCGATACCGTGCAAAGCCACCCCGTCGCGGGCAGCGTGATAGATCACGGGAGGACGCCCCGCTGCGGTATGCAGGACNGCNGGAAGTGGCAAGTCCTCCCTGTGGGTGATAACTATGGTTTGCTGCGCTTCCCGGGCAAGCTCGTTGGCAAAGGGAAGAACCAGCGACTCAAAGGACGATTCAAATTCAGCTTCTGTCATGGCGGGTTCCGATTGTACCAGAGATCTCTGTAAAGTTCCAATAATCTTTTTTTCTGAGCCGTCCCTGAATTTCTTCAATATTTAAAATTATGGCGATAAAGACGTTGCGGGATCGGCGGGGCGATACTATTATTTCGGCATGACCGTGGAGATCCGCATTCTTCCCCGGGGAGATCTGGCAGTGACCGCTCCCTACGACCAGCGCGTGATAACCGCCCTTCGCCGAGTCCCCGGGAGGCGGTGGGTTCCCGATGAGCAGGTCTGGCTGATTCCAGGCACAGAGCGACACAGCGCTCAACTCCTGGAAGAACTCCTGACGACAAAGCTCTTCACCCTCCCGAAGGAACCCCATAACTCGCAGAGGGTCCCCCCACAGCAAATCCCGGCACCAGCGCACCCTGAACAGGNAAAAAAACATGCACTGATGACGCGTTGCCGGGAGATCATGAAAGCCCGCCATTACAGCCCCCGCACCGAAGAGACCTATCTGCAATGGATCGAGCGATTTCTTGCCTTCCAGAAAGACACGCCCCTGGATGCAGCAGGCCCTCCCCGGATGAATGCCTTTCTGACCCACCTGGCCGTCCATANNAAGGTAAGCGCCTCCACCCAGAACCAGGCCTTGTCGGCCCTGCTCTTCCTCTTCCGAAACGTCCTTAATCAGGAAATACCCGATCTGGGGAGCGTGGTTCGCGCCCAGAAACCGCAACGCCTTCCCGTTGTGATGAGCAGGAACGAGGTGATGACGGTGCTCTCCCTCCTCTCGGGAGATATGTGGCTCCTGGCATCGCTCATGTACGGAACGGGGCTCCGTCTCTCAGAAGCGATCGGGCTGCGGGTTCAGGACATCGACCCGTCACGCCTGGAGATCCTGGTTCGCAACGGCAAGGGAGCAAANGACCGTGTAACAATGCTCCCCGAATCCCTGGTGCCACCGCTGAAAAAACAGATCACTGTGGTTGAAACTCTTCACAAACGGGATCTGGAAGCGGGCTGGGGACGAGTTCCCCTTCCCAACGCTCTGGAACGAAAGTATCCTGCCGCGAACAAGGATATCTGCTGGCAATGGGTCTTTCCCCAGCGCAGACGCTGGCGCAATGCCTCCACGGGAGAGGAAGGAAGGCATCATCTGGATCCTTCGCTCGTGCAGAGAGCGGTCAAACAGGCTGTCATGGCATCGGGGCTCAGAAAACGGATCTCCTGCCACACCTTCCGCCACTCCTTTGCAACTCACCTCCTGGAAAACGGATACGATATCCGAACGGTCCAGGAACTTCTGGGACACAGCGACGTAAAAACCACCATGATTTACACCCACGTGTTGAACAAAGGGCCTTCGGGGGTTCGAAGTCCCCTGGATGGCCTGGGTCAACGGGGGCCAGGATGTTTATAGGTATCCGCATAATATCCCGCCTCCAATGTCGGGATTCTCCCTATCATCTGTCTTTGGGGAGGTTTAACCTCCCCCCTTTCGGGGACTTCCNCCGACATATTCGGATGATTTTGCAGTGCCCAACCCATTATCCCGGACCAGTCCAGTTGTTGTTAGCTTGACCCTTCGGGCAGAAAAAAAGATGAATGATATATCTTACACAAAAAGCGGTGAATGCAGAAAAATTTTATCAGAAATCATTGGTGTGAATAGAGATTGTTTTTCCCCACCTAAATCTTTGTATAAATATAGCAAGATCAGCAAAAGATTGGTAGAAAACATAATAAATGGAAAAATATCTTTATCAAACCCAAGCAAGTTTAATGATGTGTACGACTCATTCTTACAAGCAGAAACGATATCAAAACTTAGATTTGAAATTTTATCTGTCAGAGACATGTTATTATCAGCAGACAACAGTTTAAATAAAAGCCTTATGAAAAGAATAAGCAAAATAGATAATCACCGAGCGGAAAAGATGATGAAGGGATTAAGAATTACATGCTTTAGCACAAGAGAAAATGATATAAAAATGTGGGGTCACTATGGAGGTAGCAACAAAGGAATCTGTATTGAATATGACTTAGAATCAAATAATATTTTTGATGGATTACTATTTCCTGTAATATACAAGAATAAACCAATAAATGTAAGCAAATTGTGTGATGAAGGCAAAATATTGCAAGCACTTCTCGCATGTGCAATTGTCAAAAATAGAATATGGAAATACGAAAGCGAATGGCGTATCATAATACCTATCGCTAAGTCAAATGCACCTGATTATATCGATATAATAAATGCCCCTAAAATAAAAAGAATAATTTTAGGAAAAAATTATCAATACAAAAAAATGACAAATTTCGAAGAAAAGGAATCGGCTAAAAAGCTCTATCAGTTTGTAAAGGAAAATGGTATCACTATTTATAAATGCACGTCACTTATGCATACTTTTGATATTGGGATTGACCAAGTAGATGGTGATGAAATTTTAAGCTAACAACAGCTTCAACCGGACAACGCCTTCTGTCACGGTTTGTGCACCTCGCTTCGCTCGCTTATGCACAAACCGCGCCACCCCGCTCTGCGGGCCAGGCATTGCCGGTTAAGCAAATGTTAGGCCGACGGGGGCATCTTGGCCTCCCGAGAGACGGCACTCGTTAATTGGAAAGCGGCACCATCCAGGGATTGTCCTGTTCAAGTGCGATTGGCGAAGGCAATCTGGTAGGCGAAAGAATCTTTTCTGCTGGAAAAATCGATNTATTCGGCGGATAATAGACCCGGATCAATTTCATTGGATCTGGAAAAGAGGATTTCTTTTCAGAAATGCAGAACCATAAAGGATCGAGGCGGTGCCTGATGTCCACTGGTGTTCGTTGATGCTATCGGAGATCACGGACGGTCTAACAACAGCTTCAACCGGACAANGCCTTCTGTCACGGTTTGTGCACCTCGCTCCGCTCGCTTATGCACAAACCGCGCCACCTCGCCCTGCGGGCCAGGCATTGCCGGTTAAGCACGTGTTATGTGGATAAAAAGAGGATAGAATGAATATTAGTGATTCTGTAAAATTAGCATTATTAAATATAATGAAAGAAGGTATTACGGATGTTGAAGTATTTACACGTCCTTTTGAACTCGATTATTTAAAAGATAAAAGCACATTTGATTTTATCCGACAGCTTGCCGTAGAGCGAATCACAAAAGCTATATATATAATTAAAAATGGAAAATCTCCATTTAAAGCATTGAAAGAACTTAAACTTCATAACTGTAAAAGTATATTGGTACCCAAGAAATCATTGTTTGACTTTAGAAAATGTGGATATATCGATCCAGTAGATGAAGTTATATATTTAGCTTTATGCATTATGATCTCAAATAAAATTGAGACATCGAGGATACATAAAAAATCAAATATTGTTTATTCATATAGGCTAAAGCCAAATTTAATAAATATGAATAAACCATTCTATCTTTTTGACTTAAATTCGAATTATACAAAATTTAGAAATGATACTCTGAAAAAAGCAAAAAATAAAAATATTAGAGTTATAATTAATTGTGATATTGGAAACTTTTATGATAGATTAAATCTACATAGATTAGAAAACACCTTACTTGCAGTTAAAGATATTGATATTTCTGTAGTTAAATTATTAAATGAATTATTGTTGTATTGGTCAAATCGAGATTCTTATGGACTTCCTGTTGGATCGAATGGAAGTCGAATTTTGGCAGAAGCAAGCTTGATTGATGTTGATAAATATCTATTGAAGAAAAAAATTGATTTTGCAAGATATGTTGATGATTATAGACTTTTTGCTAAAGATGCAAAACAAGCACATATTTGGCTATCGATATTGGTTGAAAGACTTAATCGTGAAGGTTTATTTTTAAATACGAGTAAAACTTCAATTATTGAATCAAATAAAGTAATAAGAACAACTCATATTAGAGAACAAGAAAAAGATGAAGATCAAGAAATGAAGAAAAATGATCTACCACAAATTATTCGAGGTTACTCAGGTCTGATTCCAACAAAGTTTCGCAAATTAAGCAATAGAGAAATTGAAAATTTAAGGAAAGAGAATATTGAATCAATTAAGGAAAAAATTGATATTGATTTAATAGATCCAAAAGATTTGTTGCGATTTTTGAGAATTATAGTTGCGAACGAAAAATGGAAAGAATTAGCAGAAGCAAGCACAATACTAAAAAGATTTCCGCAATTTATACCCTATTACTTGGACTGTATAATTAAGAATAAAGAAAAATTAATTGATTTTAAAGATGATATCATTCCCAATTGTATTGAAATCAGTAATGATGAAAACACATTAGAATATTTAAGAATATATATAGTTCGATTCCTTTCTTCAGAAGGCTTCATTTCGAAAGATACAGTTGTTAACAATTATCATCAACTTAAGCGTAGTGAAGGAGTCTATTTAGGCCGTGCAGTTCTAGAATGCCTTAATGATATCATTGAAAGAGATGATTTATTAGAAATTAAGAATGGCTTTCATCGTGCAGATCCATTCGAGAAAAGACAAATTCTTAATTTATTAAAAAATAACTTTAATAGTAATGAATTTAGTGCATTTTATAAGAATATCTCATTAAATGAAGAAGATCCATGGTATGAAATAATATCAAAACAATGAAAACAACATAACAATCGCATGCAACTGACAAAATCTTTGTCACACATTTTGCTTGCGCAAAATATGCGCCAACCCTTCGGGACGATTTTGCAGCTGATACGGATGTTAGAAGGACCCTACGGGCGCGGAAATAAGGAACTCAATGGTGTCAACGAAATGAGTCATCAAAAAATCATTCGATACAGCGAAAGCAATCATCAGAGTGCATGTTATGATATGCATGGGGTTGTTTATGATTCTTAGATTAACTGCAAAGTCATTAAAAAAGATAAGAACAACTGAGATAGATCATGAGGAAAATCAGGAAAAAGAAAAGCAGCTTGACGAATGATACGTAAATACTTCACCCTCAGCAGAAAAAGGCTTTTCATAATTAATGAATCGAAAAATCTTTATTCAAAGATTGTGCCGTCGGCAGGATCTTCAAACAGAAAGGCGTTTGAAGTGATGATAAAGAATGCGTTTCAAGAAATTGAAAATGATCATGATCTTGGTAAAGATAAGCTCTCAGAAGAAGATATGCTAATTTGCAAGACAAATAACCGATCAATATTGGGCTCTCAAACTGATTTAATCAGAATGGCAAAAGGAATTTACTATTATCATTTTGAAGATGCGGATCTATCGAAAATCAATGAGACACCGATGTCGTATACAGGTTCGTTTCCAAATAAAGATATCATGGAAGAAATCAGGAAAAGAAAATGCTTCTAACAACAGCTTCAACCGGACAACGCCTTCTGTCACGGTTTGTGCACCTCGCTTCGCTCGCTTATGCACAAACCGCGCCACCCCGCTCTGCGGGCCAGGCATTGCCGGTTAAGCACGTGTTAGCCAGACGCCTTCGGCGCGCGAAGAAAAGAATTGATGATAGTATCAAATGATGCTATCATGGTGCCTATGAAACCTCCGTATGAGATCACCAACAGAATATTACTTCTATACGGCCAAATTACTGAATCTCTCGGTCTCTGCAAAAGCCTCCTCTTAGTCAAACCAGAAGCACGATTGAGGAGGCAAAATAGGATAAAGACAATTCATTCGTCGTTAGCGATTGAAGGTAATACTCTGGGCATAGAGCATGTGACGGCATTGATCGAAAATGAAAGGGTAGTTGGTCC
>NZ_KB891691.1:0-148553 GCF_000373545.1 Alkalispirochaeta alkalica DSM 8900 | reverse complement strand
ATGTTGCTCCAGGTTATTCAATGGTTCCAGGCTTAATGAAGGATTTATTTGACTACATCAAGCGAGATTCGGATATAGATATTATTAAAAGTTGTGTATTCCATTATGAGATGGAGTTCATTCATCCCTTTGAAGATGGAAACGGNCGGATGGGAAGATATTGGCAAACACGACTTTTGATGAACGTAAATCCCATATTTGAATATGTACCCATTGAGGAAACAATAAAAAACAACCAAGAACAATATTATAAAACATTAGCGGAAGCAGACAACACAGGAAAATCAACCGGTTTTATTGAATTTATGCTTGATGCAATAAACCTNACGTTACGANAAACCATTGATGAATCAAATCCGGGGAATATTGATTTTAAGAAAAGATCGGACTTTGCCCTTTCATTACTGAATGAATGGTTTGATAGAAAAGATTACATGAAAATCAATAAAGGAATATCTGGAGCAACCGCAAGTCGAGATCTCAAGCAGTTGGTAGAAGGAGGGAGACTCGAAACATCTGGTGAAGGCCGAATGACCAGGTATANGAGAATTGGCTAACAAGCGGTTGAACCCGACGTTCGGGACAAGTCCTCGNGCGGGTTAACCGGTTGTTAGGCCGACGGGGGCATCCTGGCCTCCCGAGAGACGGCACTCNTTAATTGGAAAGCTGTCTTATCCAGGGATTGTCCTGTTCANGTGCGATTGGCGAAGGCAATCTGGTAGGCGAAAGAATCTTTTCTGCTGGAAAAATCGATATATTCGGCGGATAATAGCTTGGGCGTGCGGACCTTTTCTTGGACTGATTTTACGCTGCCTTTCCGATGGCCTGGCGATACGCTCTGCGGTCTTTTTCTTGTCTGCCGCAAGCCTCTAGCAGCTTCAACCGGACAACGCCTTCTGTCACGGTTTGCGCACCCCGCTTCGCGGGCTGTCGCGGGCCAGACATTGCCAGCTAAGCACGCCCTGGACCGACGGAGATATTATTAGCACCCGTGCTCCTGCTGAACCCGATACGAAACTGTATAGAGGAAATGAAAAATGCTGAAGCCATTGAAAATCGCAACAGTCCAGTTTGAAAACGCAAGCGGTGACAAGAACTTTAATCTGGAGAGAATACACCACTTCTGCGGAAAAGCAGCATCCTCCGGGGCAAAGGCAGTTGCCTTTCATGAATGCTCAATTACGGGTTATACTTTTGCACGAAAGCTGTCCCGACAGGAAATGACCGAACTCGCCGAACCGATTCCCTCAGGACCGAGCACACTAAAGCTGATCCAAATAGCCAGGGAGCTCGACCTGTACGTTCTTGCAGGGCTCTTCGAGCAAGGTTCGGACGGGAAACTGTACAAAGCATATATATGTGTCGGACCGGAGGGCCTCGTTGGAAAATACAGAAAAATACACCCCTTCATTAACCCCCATATAGCACCCGGCGACAACTACGCAGTCTTTGAAATCATGGGCTGGAAATGCGGAATCCTCATTTGCTACGATAACAATGTCATCGAAAACGTTCGAGCCACAACTCTCTTGGGCGCGCAAATCATATTTATGCCTCATGTTACGATGTGTACTCCCTCGACGCGCCCCGGTGCGGGCTTTGTCGATCCAATATTATGGGAGAACAGGCACACCGATCCGACCTCGCTTCGCACAGAGTTCGAAGGCCTGAAAGGTCGAGCNTGGCTGATGAAGTGGCTCCCTGCCAGAGCCTACGATAATGGAGTATACGTTGTCTTTTCCAATCCCATCGGGATGGACGATGATCAGCTGAAAAANGGATGCTCAATGATCATCGACCCTTTCGGCGATATCATTGCAGAATGCCCCCGCCTCGATGAAGGGATCGCGGTCGCCACCTTGGTCCCCGAAAAACTGGAACAAGCTGGGGGAACGCGATACATCACAGCCCGCAAGCCCGAGCTGTATCGAAAAATACTGGGTCAGGAACACAAATCGTCCCAGAACGTCGTCTGGATGGAACANGATCTTGACAATTGACCTGAACGCAGGAAGTATGACGCNGCACGACGCAGCCAGCCCCGCAGAGCCCGGGGACACTGCGCGCAGACACCATACGACGAAGAGACACCCGTGCAGATTGCCTATACACTAGGACTCATATCCTTTCTGACTTCCCTCGTCGCCGGGGTCATCGGCTTTGGCGGGGGAATGATGCTTATCGCCATACTCCCCGTCTTCTTAAGCCCTGGCCTCGTTATCCCCGTCCATGGCATTACACAGCTNGCGAGCAACTCTTCCCGGGTGCTCTTCTCCCTCGCCCACGTGAAATGGACACTGCTNCCCCGGTTTCTGGCGGGATCTGTAGCAGGAACTCTGGTTTTTGGGTATTTTCTCTCGAATATTCCAATCAGGTACCTGCCCGTGGCGATTGGCAGCTACATTCTTCTCACCCTCTGGAGCAGAGGGTTTTCTTCTCTCGCGAGCAAATACGAGAACTATTATGTGATCGGCTTTATCCAAACGGGTCTGGGCCTCGTNGTTGGATCAACGGGCCCCTTATCCCTCTCCCTCTTAACAAAGAAACTGGAATCAAAAGACGAAATTATCGCCACCAGCTCGATGTTCATGACAATCAGCCACTTTGCAAAAATACCAGTCTATTCTGCGATTGCAACGGGACTGAGTGNAAGTCTGGGAATAACAGCCGCCATGGTAACAGGGTCGATTCTGGGCTCCTTTGTCGGCACGCGGGCACGGCTTCACGCCAGCAANGACACTGTCCTGGGGATAATAAAAATTCTGCTCACCCTCTTATCTCTTCACATGATCTCGAGAGCCGTATCCTTCCCCTGGAGCTGACCCCTGAGTCACCCCTGGAGGAGCGCCCTGCTCCGCCCAGGTTGACCTTCCAACGGGCCCGCCCTATCATTGCGAAAATCTGTCAGTTTACCTGAACGAAGAACCTGAAGGAGTTACCATGTCCGTTTCAAATCTGCTTGAACTTTGTGCGTTCAACGTCGAATCCTGCCGCATCGCCCAACGGGCCGGAGCANCTCGAATAGAACTCTGCGACAACCCCGTGGAAGGAGGAACCACACCAAGCTACGGCACCCTACGGCGGGCACGGGANCAGGTTGATATCCGCCTCTACCCTATCATCAGACCACGCTCGGGGAATTATTACTATAACGACGACGATTTTGAAGCGATCAGGCAAGACATAGCGGTATGCAAGGATCTTGGTTGTGACGGCATATCTGTCGGAGTGGCACGGGTAAACGCAGAGATAGATANAGAACGAATGAAACAAATCGTCGAATGGGCAGCCCCTATGGGCGTCACCTGNAATCGGGTCTTTGACGGCACACCGGATCTTTTCAAGGCTCTGGAAGACCTGATTCTCTGNGGCTGTGAGCGGNTCCTCACCTCAGGGGGNAAAGGAAGCGCCCCCGAGGCAACGGAAATACTGGCCCGATTGGTGGAACTCGCTGGCGACCGGATCTGCGTAATGCCCGGCGCGGGCCTCAAGAGCACCAACCTTGCGGAAGTACGCAGAAAGACCGGTGCTCGGGAGTATCACGCNTCGGCACGCACGATCGCCCCAAATCCGCTCAGTTTCATCAATACCGAGGTCCTTGATTACGGCAACGTGTATGTCGCCGACGAGGAAGAGGTCCGGCACATGGTGGAGATCCTCTCCTCCGACGGATAACCCCCCGGCAGACAACCACCCGGGGAGCGCCCGTCTCGGGCGTTCCCCCAGGGCACGCCGCCCCATCAAAACCCCGGGGTTAGCGGGCGTCCCCGTCTGCAACCCGGTCGGCGGCGTTCATTCCATCGAGAGCAGAACTGATAATACCACCGGAGTACCCAGCCCCCTCGCCCACAGGATAAAGCCCCGTCACGGAAGCCTGCCCCCCTGCATCCCGGACTATCCGTACCGGAGAGGAGGTTCGTGTCTCTGGCCCGATAAAAAGGCCCTCAGAAATGAANCCCCTGATCTTTCGATCNAAGTCCGGAAGGGCCTCCCTGATCATCTGCACAACGAACTCCGGCAGAAAATCTCCCATCCTTGCGGAACGGGTGCCGGGACGAAAGGAAGAAACAGCAGGCCCGGCATCAAGGTGNTCCTTCATGAGGGAGAGAGCCCTCTGCCGGGGTGCCAGGCCATCTCCCGCTATCTCCCAGGCTTTTCTCTCGATTTCTCTCTGCAACTCGATCCCGGAAAGCGGGTCAGCAGAAAGATCTTCCGGGTGNAGAGAGACNACAAGGGCAGAGTTGGAAAACTTCCCATCCCTGGCGTTGTTGCTCATTCCATTCACGCAAAGATGGCCAATCTCCGAGGATGAGTTGATCACCTCCCCTCCCGGACACATGCAGAAAGAATACACCGATCTTTTCTTTGCCTGATTATTGTAAACAAGCCTGTACTCGGCCGAGGGAAGATCGCCATGAAACGTGCCATGCTGTGAGACATTGATGAACTCCGCCGGATGCTCTATTCGGGCGCCGATAGCNAAACCTTTCTTCTCGAGACCGACACCGTTTCTTTTGAGCATCTCGTAACTGTCTCTGGCAGAATGACCCATGGCGAGGATTATCCGCTCCGAAGAAATCTCCCTGTCCTTCGACGTCCGCACCCCGAAGACCTTGCCATCTTTNACAGAGAGATCGAGAACCTTCTCCTCAAAGAGAAAAACCCCGCCCAGCGATTCAATCCGCTCTCTGAGGTTCCTGAGAACCCCCACGAGCAGGTCGGTTCCTACATGAGGTTTTGAATCATACAGAATGTTCGCCGGAGCACCGCACAGAACAAGACGATCGAAAATCCACGAGATTCCCGGCTTGTTCACNCGTGTGGTAAGCTTTCCGTCAGACCAGGTCCCGGCCCCACCTTCCCCAAACAGGGCATTGCTCTCGGTATTAAGGATCCCCTGGTTTCTCAGGAGCGCGATGTCCTTCATGCGCTCATCCACCTTCTTGCCNCGCTCGATTACGGTGACGCGGGCACCTCGCTCGACGAGGCGCAGAGCGGCAAAGAGACCCGCCGGGCCTGCCCCCACGATCAGTACGGAGGTATGCTTCGATTCCGGCAGAACCTCGGTGGAGGGTTCGATCCAGGGCTGGAGACCATTCAGCGAGAGTCCCTCACTCCCTTTCACCAGGAGGCGGTACTTCCAGTGGACCCTGNTCTTTTTCCGGGCATCGAGGGATTTTTTCAGAATCCTGACAAACTGCAGCGATGGATGACGGCCTTCGACGATAGCGGGGAGCCCCGACTCACTCTCGTGGGGCATGAGGATGATATTATCCAGTTCGTACAACATAATAATGATCGTGNCTGCTCGCGAGATTCACCAGTTTCCCCCAGGCGTGAAAAATTGATGGTACCTGTCTTCTTTCCCTTCCGGGGGTAGCTCCCCCTGAAGGAGCGTTGGCGACGTCGGGGTACCGTCAGGTTTCAATGTAGAGCATTCCCCTGGTGCTGTCCATATTGTGCTTCGCGGTCTCTGATGGTTCTCTGATCCGCCGGGTTGCTACCGTGTTCTCCTCTACCAACCCTGCCCGCCTTATCGAGCCTGATCGAAACAGAGAGATGTGAGCCTGTCNGGGGGGGAGTCATGGATTACCCATGACTCCCCTGGTTTCCTCTCCCCGCAGGGATCAGTCTTTCTGAACCTCCCTGACGGGCCACAACTCGATGTACCCTCTCCACCCCTGCGGTTCCAGCTGAAACCGTGGATGATTCCCATCCCAGGTGTAGCCGTACAGTTCCGGCCTGAACGTCTTCAGGTGTTTTTGCATGGAGTCGATTGCGTTGCCGAACGTAATATCATCGTAGGGTTCCCCCTGAAAAACCATCATGCGGCAGGGCGGAAGATCGATAATATCGAACCCCTCCGGGATATCCCCGTCGTATGAGTGAGGAACCTCGACACCCTGAACATACTCGCTGCCACCGGCTCGCATCGCGGCGGGCAACCAGATGCCAGCCGGTTCATGAAGGGCCTCCTTGATGCTGACCAGCATCCCCCAGACATCGCATCCGACCTCTTCGCAGTACTGAAAGTAGTTGTCAGCCTTCTCTCCGCGCTTCAAAATCAGTTTGCGCGCGGGCCGCTCGACAACCTGTGCAAAAATCACACAGGTCTTTTCGTGTGTCTTTTCCATGAAAGACTCCTTGTATTTGGTGTAGAGGTAGCGGAACGTCACACCGTAGGGCAGAAAGAATTGCACAGGTCGGGGCTTCTTTGCGTATTGTTTTGGCGTAACGCCAAACTCCCTGCAAAAAGCCCGCGTAAACCCCTCGTGCGAGTCGAAGACGAAATCGAGAGCGACATCGAGCACCCGTTTTTCGACATCTCGCAGAACAATCGCCGACTGCGTCAGACGCATTCTCCTGATGTACTCAAACGGAGGAACCCCGGTCAGTTCCCTGAATACCCGTGCACAGTGGTACGGACTGTAGCAGGCGACAGTTGCAAGCTGTCGCATCGTCATGGGTTCCTGCAAATGCCGCGCGATATAATCCTGCATCCGCTGCACTGCCCTGACTGCCTGTTCTTCTCTGTCCCCGGTCATTCTTCTCCGCTCCTCCCTGGGCCATGATGTACGATGGGAGGGGTAAAATCTTGACGTTCCTTGCTGATCTGCATTGATCTGCTGGTAGTTCCTGCACGGGAAATGGATATTCCCGGAGTATCGACATATAGTAAAGCTAACCATACCTCAGCCTTCTATTCTTGACTATTTCAAAGGAGACCCCGTGAAACTTGTTGTCTACCAGGTGGATTCCTTCACCCAAACCATCTTTGAGGGAAACCCGGCCAGTGTCGTCATGAATGCAGAAAAACTGGACGACACCCAAATGCAAAAGATCGCTCGTGAGATGAATAACTCCGAAACAGCATTCATTATACCAAAGGTGGGAGAGCAATACCATCTTGAGGTTCGCTTCTTTACTCCAACGCAAGAAGTCCCAATATGCGGCCATGCAACAGTTGCGGCCCATTACGTGTATTCAAGGGATAACGATATAACTGACAGAGAAATATTGCAAAAAACAAAAGCTGGAATACTTCCCGTATACATAAAGAGCGAGGATGGCGATAGAAGAATAATCATGACCCAGGCAAAAATCGAGTACGGAAAGATATTTTCGGAAAAGGAGCGAGAAATTCTCCTGAGGGGACTACATTTAAACCACTCCGAACTCGATGCATCTCTTCCCGTTCAGATAGTGTCCACCGGACACTCAAAAGTGATGATTCCCATACGAAAGAAGGAAACGCTGGATTCAATACGCATCAACCCCGGGATACTAACCGATCTCAGCCAAAAAACGGGATGTAACGGATACTACGCCTTCACTTTTGATGCACAGGAGGAGGGGATTCTTGCAAGCGGGAGGATGTTCGCTCCGGCTATAGGAATTCACGAAGACCCTGTTACGGGAAACGCAAACGGTCCACTGGGTGCGTATTTAACACGGCACGGAAGAATTCCGGAGAAGCGCCAGGGATACACCTTCGAGATAAAACAGGGAGAAGCAATTGATCGCAAGGGGTACATGAGGGTTCACGTCTATAGTAACGACGAGGGGCCCCAGGTTGTACAAGTCAGTGGAAGAGCCCGCATTGTTTTCAAGACGCACATATCCATCTGACAGGCCCGGGGCCGCCTGTCACGGAAGAACCTGCTCGCTGATCACTAATATCTGCGCTCCCTGGTAGCCCCGGTCTCTTCTTCGAGACACGCACCAATGGGGTCTTCGCATGATTCCAGGAAAGCCGTGCCCTGGCCCAGCTCTTCATCGGTCACCAGACACGCTTCGAGTTGGGCCTCGATCCTGGCGCGGTTCATCTGGAAGCCGATATGGACAATTTCCTGCTTTCGTTCCCCCCACTCGTTCGGGGAGGCACAACAGCCCTCTTTCCCTGTATCGGCTGTGCCGGAACACGATGCTCCCGGGATCGCCTCATCCCAATACCCCGCCTGATCGATCTGCTTGTCTTGTCCCGCCTGGGAAAAGAAAAAAACCAGATCCGGTCTGGTGACGATCCAGAAGAAACCCTTTGCCCGCACCAGAAAGTCCTGGTCGGTTTCCCAGTACTTCATAAGGCGCCCCGGATGAAACGGTTTTCTTGCACGAAACACGAAACTCGAGATGCCGTGTTCCTCAGTTTCCGGGGTGTGCCCCGTGAGAAGCTCCTCTTGCCAGGCCACGCTCTCCTCGGCCCCAGCCAGATCAAAAAGCCCGGTGTCAAGAATCTCGCCTGGATCGACCCTGCCATGACTAACCCTGACCTGACGGGCTCCGGGATTGAGTGCCGCAAGGAGAGCAGACACTTTTCCTGCAGTTTCCCCGTCCACCAGATCGATCTTGTTGATTATCAGCACGTCGGCGAACTCTATCTGGTCGGTGAGCAGCTGCACCAACGTACGCTGGTGGTCTCCAGGGAACGGTTCCCCCTCACTCCCCCTGGCCAGATCCTTCCCGGAAAGATCCTCAAGAATTCGCGATGCGTCTACAACGGTTACCATGGTGTCCAGTCGGGTCAGATCGCGCAGAGGCTCTCCCCTCTCGTCCTCGAATGAGAAGGTCTGGGCTATCGGCAATGGTTCGGAGATCCCCGATGATTCGATCAGGAGATAGTCAAAGCGCCCCTCCCGGGCCAGACGCGAGACTTCCTTCAGGAGATCCTCCCGCAGGGTACAGCAGATGCAGCCGTTCGACATCTCCACCAGGACTTCCTCGCTCCGACTCAGCGCGGCCAGCCCGCCTCGTACCAGTGCGGCATCGACGTTTACCTCGGACATATCGTTGACAATGACGGCCACCCGCAGGCCCTGCCGGTTCGCCAGAAGGTGGTTCAGAAGCGTTGTCTTTCCTGCACCGAGATACCCCGACAGGACAGTTACAGGAAGTCTATCATTCATGGCACATTGGTATCATAAGGTAATACCCTTAGACAAGCATCCATCCATATCAGTCCGTTGCCGGGATCGGGGCTGCCAGAATTCCCGCTACCGGGACCCGGTATCACCGGACTCGTCTACCACGAACTGGGTTACCAGGGATGCCAGCCCATCGATGAGATCCTTATTCTCTGCCATGTCGGAGGTTATATCGGTGATGGCAGTATTGATCTCTCCCAGTCCGGCTCTCATCTCTGTCATGCTCTCCGTAACCTGACCACTAATCTCCCGCAAACGGGTGATCTCCTCGAGAACCGTGGCACGGCCTGTTCCTATCTCACCAGCACCAGCGCTTACCTCGGTCATGAGACCCTTCATCTTTTCAAGAGCCGTAAGAATTTCGCGACCTCCGGTATTTTGCTCCTCCAGAGCGTGCCGAATCTCCTCCCCCAGATAGCTCACGGTCATGATCATTTCCAGCACTTTGGCAAAGGTTATCTCGGCTTCTCCCGAGGTTCCGGCCACACCGTCGATCAGCCCCTTGATGCTCTTCAGGGAGGCTCCCGTTGCTTTCGATTGCTGGGTTGTCTTCTCTGCCAGAGAGCGAATCTCGTTTGCCACGACGGCGAAACCCTGTCCGTACTGTCCTGCATGCGCCGCCTCGATGGCCGCGTTCATCGCCAGGAGGTTGGTCTGCGCTGCAACCGAGGAGATCACCTTGTTCGCTTCCAGCAGGCTTTCCGATTCCAGAGCCACCTTCTGAAGATGCCGGTTCACCGCCCCAACCTGTTCTTTCCCGCCCTCCGCTGCCTTGACCAGTTCTTTTATCCTTTCGTCGGACTGGCTGACGGTATTCCCGATGGAGACGATGTTGGATATCATCTCCTCGATCGAGGCCGATGATTCTGTGACAGCTCCGGCCTGCTGGGTAATGATCCTTTCAAGCTCATTGATATTCCGGTCGATCTCCTCCACGGCCGAGCTTGACTCGGATACGCTTGTGCTCTGCCGGTCGATCAGCCCGCCGATACTCTCAATGTTCGCAGATATCTCGTTGACTGCGGCAGCCGTTTCTTCCATGTTCGAAGAGAGGCTCGTTCCCTGCTCGTTCAACCGGTAGGCCGATTTGCGTATCTGGAGGATCATTTTCTCCAGGGAGGAGGTAAAGAGATTGAAGCTTTCTGCCAGAAGGCCGATCTCGTCGGCACTGTCCACGGGAAGTCTCCTGGTGAGATCGCCCTTTCCGCGGGCTGCCTCTTCCAGGGACGCAACGGTCCGACAAATGGGCTTGACAACCCTGGAGGAGATGAAGGCCAGCAGCCCTCCCATGAGGGCTAACCCGGCGATGGCGATGATCGCCTGAATCAGAAGGAGCGTAACAAAACGGCTCCGCATTTCCTCGGCCCGCTCCTCCACCAGGGCATCAATATCATCGGTGTAGGCCCCGGTACCGATCGCCAGATCGAAGGGTTCGAAGTACATACTGTAGGATCGTTTCGGTTCGGGTTCGGTCTCACCCAGTTTCGGGAAATAGTAGTTTACAAAATCCCCGCCGGCCATAGCCGCCGCAAGAATATCCTGGATCAGATAATTGCCCCGAGCATCCTGAAGATTGATCCTGCTCTTCCCCTCCACATCGTCCCGTCCGTAGAGAACGACATTAACCCCTTCTCTGGTATCGGCCCAGAAATAACCGTCGGCCGTATCTTCCGGATGCAGGGCGTAACGGATTTCCCGCAAGAGGGAAACACCCGTCTCATAGGCGACCTCTCTGGAGAGAACTCCTTCCCTGGCAAGCCGATCGAGTTCTTCCAGCAACGTGTAGGCGGTCTCCACCTGGAACCGGATGAGCCTGTCGAAGGATACACGCAGTTCCTGGTCCAGATCATCCAGAGCTGCCCGATTGCTGTCGGAGATGATGACGATAGAAGCGAGGGTGACCGCCAGGATAGTAACAAACCCGACACCGAGAATACCGAACACCAGAGTTCTCTTCAAACTCTTGCGCTTTACTTCCACGGGTTACTCCTCAAAGATTATTATGAACCCATACCGTAAAGTGTAGGAAAGACAGATCCCTTTTGCAAACAGGCCAGAGGATCCAGAGAAGGCAGAGAAGGCAGACCGACTCCTGAGCCCCGTCCCTGTTGGGCCGCCCCCCCCCGCACACCCAGAGGGATCAGTTCAGGTGACGGATAACACCGGGGACCTGCTCCGACGGGCTTGGCTGGCCGGCCCTCCGAATTCTGGCTGCCGGGGAGAGAATCTTCTTTTTTCTTTCCCCGCTCTGCTGGACGTGATACTGTGTTCCCGTCCCCGCTACCATCACCAGAGGTGGACGACCGCCATCCCGGAAAACCGGGGATCAGGAGAAACCCGCTATGGTTCAAACCGTGACAGAAGAAATTGAATCGTTCTTCCGCAACCAGGTACAGGGAGATCCAACGCTCAAAAACGCCTATCTTCTCGTTCATTCAGACACCCGGGGAATTCATCTCAACCTCGCCGAAGGCCCGGGAGAGGGTACGGGAGTCTCGCCAACCCAACCGGTCTTTATGGCCAGCGTGGGAAAACTCTTTACGTCGGTAATCCTGGCTACCCTGCACGAGCAGGGACACCTCTCCTTCCACGATCCGGTGAGCCGCTACTTGCCCCCGGACCTGATGAAAAACCTTCATGTCTGGAGGGGACGGGATTATTCTGCCAGTATTCAGATCCGCCATCTTTTGAACCAGACATCGGGCTTGCCCGATAACTTTTCATCCCTCCTTCGGATGGCACAGGCTGACCCCACCTTCGCCATGAGCCCCCGGGAGGCCATTGAATGGACTACGGATAATCTGAAACCCCGGGCAGTACCGGGGAAAAGGGCCCGCTACACCGATACGAACTATCACCTGCTGGGATTGATCGTCGAGCATCTGTGTGAAGAACCCTTTCACGCCGTTCTGAAGCGGCTTGTCTTTGATCCCGCGAATATGAAGGCAGCCTACATGCTTCATTATTCACAGCCAACCACCCCNGCGCCCTCTCCCGAGGCCGGGTTCTATATCGGATCCACCCGATTGAATGAACTGAAGGCGCTGGCCGGCATCGATTTTGCCGGCGGAGGCGTGGTGGCCCCCATGGAGGACCTGCTGGCATTCATGAAAGCCCTGACGGGATACCACCTGGTCTCACGGGATACACTGGAGATAATGAAAAATGACGACGCCAGGCTGTACCCCGGATTTGATTATGGTTATGGCATCTGGAAGGTTCGACCCATTCCGCTCCTTATGCCCGCCCGATACCGTTCCTGGGGCGTGCTGGGGGCCACGGGTGCCTACATGTTCTACCACCCGGAACTGGACACATACCTGATCGGAAGCTTTAACAGCACATCCTGGCAAAAAAGAAGTGTTCGCTTCATGTTCAGGGTGATAGACCTCTTGTCGAAGCCCGCACAGAAAGAGTGAGCCCATTCACTACGGCGAACGTACACTATGGAGAAGGTGACTATGGAAAATTTCCACAGCAAAAATGATGACGCGCTTTTTGAGAAGATCTTTTTTTCGGTCTACGAAGACCTTCCCCGGCAGGGTCCGGGAAACGCATCCTCCGCAGCACGGGCTCTTGAACTGTGCCGGGACCTTCCTTCCTCGCCGACAATTCTCGATATGGGCTGCGGCGTGGGAGGGCAGACGATCCAGCTGGCCGAACTTCTTCCTGCCGCCTCTATCACAGCGATAGACACCCACGCTCCCGGTATTGCGCGACTGCAGAAGACAGTCCGGGAACGGGGACTCCAGGACCGCATCGTGGCGATCGAGGGAGACATGGCCGACCCGGCGATCCTTCCGGGCAGGTTCGACCTCCTGTGGTCCGAAGGTGCACTCTATAACCTGGGGCTGCACCGGGCCCTCCTTCGATGCTACGAGCTGCTGCACCCCGGCGGTTATCTCGCCTTCAGCGACGCCATATGGCGCAGGGAAAATCCTCCCCCCGAAGTAAAAGCCAGTTTCGACCTGGACTATCCCGAGATGGGCTGGCTTCAGGACGACCTGACTCTGATCAACGTCTCCGGACTGGACCTCGTGGGCCACTTCACCCTTCCCGACGAAGCCTGGTGGGATGATTTCTACACCCCCATGGAGACCCGCATCCAGGAATTACGCAGAGTCCGGGCAGGCGAGCCCGAAGCGCTGGCCGTGCTGGACCTCTTGGCCCGGGAACCTGATATGCACCGTCATTACCAGGATTTCTATTGTTACGAGTTCTTCGTGGCGCGTCGCCCCCTCTGATCGATCCCGCACATTCCCTCCCCGGGGAAAGGCATTCCGACATACCAGACGGGCTCCCTGGTCTTGCACGGGCCAGGGATGCCCGGCCATACTGGGGGAGTGAGCGGCCATCTTCAGAAAGAACTTCGACGTACACTCAAGCAGGCCTTTGGCTTTTCTTCCTTCAAGGCAAATCAGGAAGAGATAGTTCTGGCGGCCCTGGCGGGACGCGACCTCTTTGCGGCTCTGCCAACAGGCGGGGGAAAATCTCTCTGTTACCAGCTGCCCGCGCTGTTGCGGGAAGGCATAACGGTGGTGGTAAGCCCGCTTATCGCGCTCATGAAGGACCAGGTGGACGGGGCCCTCGAGAACGGCCTGGCGGCGGCCTGTCTTAACAGCAGTCAAAGCGCTGAAGCAGCCCGGGCCGTCTGGAGAGACCTTGCTGCGGGGCGTATCAAGCTTCTCTACGTCTCGCCGGAACGGCTGGCCGGGGCGGAATTCCGCAAGGCCCTGAAAGATTTCGGGGTAAGCGCCTTTGCCGTTGACGAGGCCCACTGTGTCTCCGAGTGGGGTCATGAGTTTCGTCCTGATTACCGGTCCCTCCGGTGCCTTCGGGAGGAGTTTGCCTCCGTGCCAGTCTCGGCCTTCACTGCCACCGCCACCCAGGCGGTACAGGAAGATATCGTGGCACAACTGGGGTTGAGGGACCCTCTGGTGGTTCGTGCAGGGTTCAACCGCCCGGAGCTGACCTATCGCGTTATGCCCAAGACCTCGGTGGATCAGCAAATCCTGGAGTTCCTTCGTTCCCGCCCCGGTGAACCGGGGATAATTTATCGATCGACACGAAAAGCTACGGAGAGTACCGCCGAGGAACTTCGTGCTGCCGGTATCGATGCGCGGCCCTATCACGCGGGGCTCCCCGATGAGGAGCGCGCCCGGATCCAGGAGGCCTTTGTCCGGGACACACTGCAGGTCGTGGTAGCTACCATCGCCTTTGGTATGGGAATTGACAAGTCGAACGTTCGCTGGGTTCTCCACGGGGATCTCCCCCGGAGTCTGGAGGGATACTACCAGGAGACGGGCCGGGCGGGCCGGGACGGCGATCCCGCAGATACGCTGCTGCTCTGGAGCTCCCGCGATATGGCGATCATCGGACGGCATATTGCGGCCATCCAGGATGAGACGGAGCGTCGCGCAGCGGATACCCGGTTACGCGAGGTTCTTCGCTACGTCGAGTCTCCCGATTGTCGACGCATCAGCCTCCTGGCCCATTTTGACGAAGACTTTCCCGGCGACTGCGGATCCTGCGATATCTGCCTCGGCGAAGTTGACCGTACCGACCATACCGTGGCTGCCCAGAAGCTCCTCTCGGCAGCGGTCAGAACCGGTGAGGTCTTTGGTGCACATCACCTGGCAGACATTGTCACGGGCACTCTCACAGATCGGGTGCTGGAACGGGGCCACCAGAACCTGCCTACCTTTGGAGTGGGCCGGGAACAGAACCGGCAGTGGTGGCTCGGTCTTGCCCGGGATCTGGAAACAGCCTCCTTTCTGGCCCGTCATGAGGGTGAGGGAGGACGTCCCGGAGGTTTCTTTGTCACAGCCCGGGGCCGGGAGTTGCTCCAGAGCCGGGAACGCTTCTCCTCGATCCGGGAGGCCACGCCGGAGGGATCAGGAGCGACTCCCTCCGGAAAGAGATCCCGGAGCACATCCCGGCGAACCGAAAACTCCCAACCCCTGCGTCCTCACCAGGAGGAGCTCTTTGCCCGCCTCAAGGCGCTCCGCACAAAACTCGCCGCCGAACGGAGAATACCTCCCTACATCGTCTTCAGTGACAAGACCCTCAGGGTTATGGCGAGGAACGGCCCCACCGACGCCCCGGCCCTCCTCCGCTGCCACGGCGTGGGGGAGCGCAAACTCGAGGCCTACGGAGATATGTTCCTTGATACTATCCGCTCTTTCCTGGCTTCACCGGGGAAGGAACCCCATTCCCGGGACCAGGACCGCACCCGGGACGAACCCTGAACCACCGGCACCCGGGGGGCTCATACCCCCTCCTCTGCACGGTATCTCCAGGCCCTCCAGGCCGCTTCGTAGGCCTCCTGCACGGATCTGCTGAAGCAAACCATACAGACCTGCGAAAGGTGCCGATCTGTGACAAGAAAGTCCCCGATCGCAGCCACTGCCACGGCCGCCGCCTGATCCAGGGGATATCCGTAGGCGCCGGTGCTGATCGATGGAAAGGCCAGGGTCCGGACCTTCAGCGAGCAGGCCAGCTCCAGAGACCTCCTGTAGCACGAAGCCAGGAGATCGGCCTCCTTCAGATGACCACCGCGCCACACGGGACCTACCGTATGGATCACCCAGGCTGCGGACAGGCCGTACCCCCGGGTAGCTTTCGCATCCCCCGTGGCGCAGCCCCCAAGCGCCCGGCAGGCCTCGAGCAGTTCCGGTCCTGCAGCCCGGTGAATGGCACCATCGACCCCGCCCCCTCCCAGGAGAGTTTCGTTTGCTGCATTCACCAGGGCGCCCACCTTTTGAGCGGTGATATCACCCGGAATAATTTGAAANCGCTTCACCGATTCCTTCCCTTCATTTCGGCCATTTCGCATTTTCGCCACCGAACGATTCCGCTACCAATCGGTCCCGCTTCCGAAGGAGACACCGAACCCTGGAACCCTCAGAAATCGGTTCGAACTCCATTGACCTGAAGGCCGATCCCGTGGGGAGGGCCTTCCCATCCCCGCAAGACCTGCGCAGAAACGATCACCGCCTTGTCAGGATCATGAGGATAGAGGATTCGTCCGATGGGGCGAATCCCGAGCACCAGCCCCTCCATATCCTTCTGGGCGAAGACCCTGCGCTCCCGGTTCTCTCGCTGGATTACCATGTCGTAACTGGTTATGCGCTCGATACCAAAATAAGGGTGGAAAGACCGGGTTTCGTTTATCACCCGCACCGCGACTTCCTCTCCTTCTATGTACCACCTTCCGGGAAGCAACGGGGTAAACTCCGCCTCGGTATGGGTGATAATGCCGAACTCCTGTAACACCGGAGCCAGGGTGCTTATGCTTTTCTGGTAATATTCCATAAAGGCCTCGGGACTTTGTATTCTGTGAGGCGAAGAGGAGATCCTCTTCAAGGCATCTTCTTCATTATCCCGGCGGTTCCAGACCATCCTGTTCGAGGCAATATCAAAGATGTGCCAGGTGTAGAACACTGCCCCCATTCCATCCTGAAAGGATTCGAGTATGTAGGCCATATAACCGCCACGGGACCAGCCGATCAGAAACATCCGGGGCCGTTCCCGCTGCGTCTCCCAGGCGGAAAAGAACTCGCTCTCCATAGCCCGGGAAAGTCCTATGCCGTGGGGATTCGGCATATAGTAATTCCCGGTGACAATTTCCTCGTACGATCCCCCCTGACTCCTGCCGACCTTGTAGGATCGCTCAACAACGGGGTTGAGATGGGGCGGGACATCGTGATGAAAAAACCGGGATTGGTACGTGGTGTCTATACGGCCTTCCTTAACCCTGGAACCAAGCTGGATCGCTGAATCCGAAAATGCTGCATGGCGGGCAACGCACAAGGTGCTGACCAATTCGCCCTGGTCGGTGAATTGCAACAGGTAAAGGGAGTATTCCATGACGTCTACCCCGGCTATCTCGGCGACCAGGACGTTCTTTCCAAAGCTCTCGTCCTGAATATAGCCCCAATACACGTGATGCACAGTGAATATGGGGTCCCCCACGGGAGGAGTCATGACCGTATTGGTTGCAATATGGGCCTCGATAAAGCGCTCATCCACAACCCGCCCGGTGTAATCCCCGGGGACGAAGGGCTCAATCGAAAGCGTGGTACCCACAGAAAATTCCGGCAGATCCAGGCCGGTCATGTTGTTGTTCGCCGATTGGGATGATTGGGAGAAGTGCCGATCAAGCGAGTCGAGTCTCTGTGGTCTGCGACTCCTCTGGGCAGATACCCCGGCGAGACCGGCCACCAACAGAAACACGAGAAGCAGCGAAGCCACAACGCCACGCCCGGAATACCTTGCAGGGACTACCATGGGGAAACTCCTTTGAAAGGATCGGCCTCTAAAAATAGTGTACCGTACAGATCAGTGTATAGTGGAGCAGGCAAGACCTGTCAAATTCCTTCGATCGGCTCTTCTTCTCCCGAAATCCCGGGTGGAAATGCATGCCCGGGACGGAGTATCATGGGCGGCTAAGGGGGAACATCGATGTTTCACGGCGCGCAACACCTCAGAACAGGAACATCACGGAACGTGATTATGGGGACACTGCTTCTTTGCCTTTCTTCAGCTCACCTGCTGGCTTCGGAGATCACCATCACTGTCCGGTGGGGCACCTTCAGCCCGACCCAGCTCGCGGGAGCCCTGTTGCTTCCGGAGCAACCCGACGGCTCTCGCGAGTCCGTTCAGGGAAGGAACGACAGCTCCGAAGACGGCCACGTTTCCTCCGGGGGCGGTGATCTGCGTGGCATGTCCATGAACTCTCTCGCCTGGCGGATAGAACCTCCCCAACAGGGGCTCTACCAGCTATACCTCTTTCCCCAGGCCGAATCGGGGTTTAACATGAGAGCCTGGGACAGCCAGGTGGTGGTGGAAGTAGAAATAGAGGGAGAGGTGCGGCGTCTGGACCCGCCTTCCAGCAGCAACGGCAACGCCTGGCACGCCCTGACGCTCAACGGCGCAACGGGAGAAATCCATCAGCCCCAGCGGTTTTTCCCGGTGCGGCGCATGATCTACGGAAACGTGCGCAACGCCCAGACCGGCGAACCCCTGGCAGGTGTAACGGTACGTCTGGTCGACGCGCTCTCGGGATCACCCCTGGAGGGCCAGACGGCCGTAACCAGCGATACCGGTTTCTACGTTCTCCACAGTTTCCCCATGGGGCGGTACGCCGTGACCTTCGAACAGGAAGATTACATCGAGGCCCGATCTTCGGTTGATTTCATGCGCTACGATCTACCGGCGCTCCGGAATGCCCTGCTCTCGCAGGATAACCTCCCGCCCAGCTCCGTCCGGATAGCTCTCTCCTGGGGGGCAACACCTCCCGATCTCGATGCACACCTGAGAGGCCCCGCCGGTGAGGACGAAGAGTTTCATATCAGCTATCACAATATGCGCATCTACGACGAGCGCCACTATCTGGATGTCGATGCCCGAGAGGGTTTCGGGCCGGAGACGATCACCATCAACGGTCTGGATCCGGGGACATACCGGTTCACGGTTCACGACTTCACAAACCGCCGAAACCGCAATTCCTGGGGACTGGCGGGAAGCGGAGCGCGGGTGACGGTATACCACGGGAGTCAGCAGGTGGCAGAGTTCCCCGTGCCACAACGAGAGGGAACGGTCTGGGATGTCTTCACCATAGACGGAACCACGGGAGCTCTCACGCCCCTGAACGAACTCAGGTTCGCCGAGAGCCCCTGATGCCTGTACGGATCTCCAGCGCCCCCCCTCTCTGGTGGAAAACCCTCCACGAGGGGGTTAGCCAGGGAATTGTCACCTTTGGGCATCTTGCGACAGTGCTGGTGCCTGCGGGATTCGCCGTATTTCTGTTGCAGCTCTCGGGCCTCCTGGAAGGAATAGCTGTTTTGCTGGATCCGATCATGGCGATGGCGGGTCTCCCCGGAGAGGCTGCGCTCGTGGTCGCAACGGGTGCGCTGGTGACGATCTATCCGGCGATCGGCATCATGACCTCCCTGCACTTTTCCCCTGCCGAGATCACCGTCATGGCTCTGATGATTCTGATCTGCCACAATCTCTTCGTGGAGACCGCCGTTCAGGCCCGGGTCGGCTCTCATCCGCTACGCATAGTAATGGTCCGGCTCGTGACAGCCCTTGTGGCCGGCGTTGTGGCGGGAAGGATCCTGGGGCTTCAGGGTGAAACGGTCAGAATGGCCGGGGAAGCTCTCTCTCCGGGGTTCCCCGGCTGGGCCGCGTCAGGGGCCGCCCTGCAGGGATGGATTATCGATACCGCCAGGGCCCTGGCACGAATCCTCTGTCTCGTGGTGGGGCTCATGGTTATCCAGCGTTTTCTGCGGCTCCGAGGGATTCTTCCGGGGGTGGCCCGATTATGCGAACCCCTGGTAGCCGCCTTTGGATTGCCGCGCAGCACAGCCTTTCTCTGGCTTGCCGGAAATACCCTGGGCCTCACCTACGGTGCTGCCGTGCTGCTCGAAGAGCGCCAACAGGGAGACCTCAAGCCGGAAGAGGCAGATCTGGTGAATCACCATCTGGCAGTGTCCCACAGCCTTCTGGAGGACACGTTCCTGTTTGTTGCGCTCGGTGCGAACCTGCTGGTACTGATCATTCCGCGACTCCTGGCAGCGTTCCTGGTGGTGCATCTGCGGCGCTTCGAGCTGGCATTTTCTTGCACCCCGAGGGATTCCCGTGAGGGCGATGAGAGAGGAAGAGCATAAGCAGAACTGCCGCTACCAGACACGCACCCCCTGCCACCAGAAAAGCCGGCTGGTAGTCCCCCGGGATCAGAAGATGTTCGCTCACCGTTCCGGCAGGGGACCGGGCCAGATAGATCACCCCCGCCTCGACCCTCATCAACCGTGCCGCAAGAAAGGGGCCAGCGAGACCTCCTGCTCCGTAGGCGGTGTACATCCAGCCATAGTTTGAGCCGATGTGTTTTGTCCCGAAAAAGTCAGCCGTGATCGCTGGATAGAGCGCCAGAAGCCCCCCAAAACAAAGACCAACCAGGCCTGTTCCTGCCAGATAGAGCGGAAAGGTCCTCATGCTGTCCAGGAAGAGCAGGACGAGACCAGAGAGCGAAAAAATGATCACCAGCGTCACCTTCCTGCCCAGAGAATCGGATACCTTTCCCCAGATAATCCGTCCCGAGGAGTTGAAGATCGCCAGGACGGAAACGGCCGTCGTCCCCAGGGCACTGACCCGCAGAAACGTAGCTTCCGCCACAGGGGAAGAGAGCCCGGTCATGCTGAACGATTCCCATATGGGAGAGATCTTCATGATCACCTGCAAACCTGCGGCGCATCCCACAAAATACGTGGTCCAGAGAAGCCAGAACAGGGGTGTTCTGAGCATCTCCGATGAGCAGAACTCGGGAGCCATCACCGCATCCTGTCCGGCACCACCGGGATCCCGACCGGGAGGTGAAAAGTCGGGAGGAGGATTTCTCAGAAGTTGTGCCCCTGCCAGGGTGGCACAGAAAAAGATCACCCCCAGAACGAGAAATGTGCCGAAGAGTCCCAGATGCGGAAGCGGGAAGAGGCGGAGCCCGAAGATCTGGTAGGCCCCCCCCGAGATAAACCCCCGTGCCAGGGGGGCAAAGAAAAAAGCTCCGCCCCCAAAACCGGCCACGGCCAAACCGGTTACTACCCCCCGCTTGTCGGGAAACCACTTGACGCAGGTTGCGATGGGACAAACGTAGGCCATACCGATCCCGAAACCGCCCAGGAGGGAAAAGGTAGCCAGGAGCCAGATCAGGGCTCCCGGGGAGGGGAAAAACTGACTGAACCAGGAAAGTCCCAACCCCAGACCGAGCAGGATTCCCCCTGCCGAAGCTACCCGCCGGGGGCCAAGCCGATCCTGCAAGCGACCACCCAGGATAACGGCCAGAGCGAAGAAAGCCAGTACCAGTTGCGCCGGAAGTGTCACGGTCTTCTCCGACCATTCGGGGAAGGCCGCCAGCAAGGGCGTCTGAAAGACGCTCCAGATGTAGACCGCCCCCAGACTTGCCTGAATAACCAGAGCCCCCACGACAACAGGCCATCGGCGAGCGTTTTTTTCGCGGTTCATGGCACTCCTCGCCCGTATCTCGGGCTATTGTACTATTGGATCGTATCATACCAAATGGATCATTTTGTATCTATAAGATTCACCAGCAAAAAGGGAAACCCGAGAATTTCCCGGAAAAAATCCGAATCGCACAAAGAACAAGCGGTATCCCTTTATCTAAAAAATTATGTCGGGTATAGTAGGTTTCAACGAGCTGTAAGCAATATTTGCATATTTATCGTGAAGGACGTTCAACGGTGCCCGAGTACAGAATACATTTCATGTGGCAGGAAAAGCTTCGGACCCTGAAGGCGAAAGACCTGGACATGACACACCCCTATTTTGTTTCCATAGAAGACATCCTCTTCCCCTCTCCCAGTTCCGTCATCATCGGCCCCGACGACGACGAGCTCAGAAGAACCTTCGGGGATGCCCGCAGCATCATGCTTCCCTTTCAGAGCGTCCAGCTTATCGAGGTCCTTCAGGAGACGCGCGACGTTCAACCGGGGAAAGTCATCCAGTTCGGCAAACCCGAACAGATCGGGAATTCCGGGAGCAAGAAGCCCGACGAAGGCACACAGGAAGACGATGACAAATAACCTCGATACCAGCACGTTTGTTCTCTCCACGCTCAGGAAGATAATCCGCGCGATCGACATCCATTCCCGTCAGTTGTCAAAACAGTACGGCCTCACCGGTCCCCAGCTTGTGGTGATCAGCGAGATTGGCCAGTACGGCTCCATGACGATCGGCGAGCTGGCCCGGCGCATCAGCCTGAGTCAGGCCACGGTAACGACCATCCTGGATCGGCTCGAGATTAAGGGCCTGGCTACACGGATGCGCGGGAGCGAGGACAAACGTCGCGTCTACGTGAGCATCACCGAGAAAGCCCAGGAGATTCTCGAGACCCACCCCAATTTTCTCCAGGAAGGTTTTGTGAAGCGTTTCAACGCCCTCGAGGATTGGGAACAGACCCTGATTCTCTCCTCGATCCAGCGCATCGCAGCCATGATGAACACCTCGACCCTGCCTCCCGAGGCCTACGACATCGACCCCGATCCGGAAGGATAAGGCTGTGCAGAAGAGAAACCGCTCAATCAGCGTCCTCCAGGACCGGGTCTGCATCGTAACAGGAAGCAGCCGGGGTATCGGCAGGGAGACGGCCCGATGTCTCCTGAGTCAGGGAGCCAGGGTCGTTCTTAATGGCCGCACCTCCCCGGGGCTGGCCGAGACCGAGGCGCTCCTGCAAGCCGAAATCTCCCGGAGTGGCGCAGCCCTCCCGGCGCAACGGGAGCGGCGACTCCTGGCGGTCACAGCCGATGTGAGCACCGAAGAAGGCGCCCGGGCTCTTGTAGATGAAACTATCGCCACCTTCGGCCGCCTTGATTACCTCATAAATAACGCTGGTGTCTCCATGCGCGGCGCCATTGAGGATCTGCGCGAACCGGCCCTGGATCGCCTCTACCGGGGGAACCTGCTGAGTGCTGTCCTTCCTACGGTAGCGGCCGTACCGGAGCTGAAAAAAACGGGGGGTACTGTCCTCTTTGTCTCCACCGTGGGCGCTCTCTGGGGGTTCCCGGGCATCTCCATCTACTCTGCCACAAAAGCTGCGGTGGAACGCTTTGCCCAATCTCTGGACGCAGAATACCGCTCGGCCGGTCTCAGGAGTCGTCTCGTTCTTCTCGGCTTTGTGGAAAACGACCCCCACAAGGAAACTCTCGCCGCCGACGGCACCCCCTTCAGACATAACCGGAGAGCTCAGCAAACCCAGCAACAGGCAGCCCGGGCCATCGTTTCTGCCCTGACAGGATCGCGGCGCCGGGTTATCACCATCCCTTCGGGACGGGCCCTCTCCTGGGCAAAGCGATGCTGTCCTTCTCTGGTTGCCCGAATTCTTGCCGGGAAGGGAAAGAGTTTTCACAGCGTCACCAGGAAACCCTGAAAGACCTCTTTTCTCCCGAAATATTCATAACTCCAATACCCCCCATTTAACGCACAGCTCCTCCCCATATATCCCCTTCCCCGATACTACCTTCAGAGACCGTCGAAGCGCCCCGGGATGGAAAGAAAAGGTCCACATGCCCAAGCGCAGAAACGCAATTTCTGCCGGGTTCTTTATCCCCATTTCGGGTAATTTCACCTGCGTCGCAGAAGATGACACAACGCTATGACGCAGGAGAAAAAACATGACGGACACCATGACGATCCGACCCCTGGGAAGGGTGGAAAAAACCGGAGAAGGAGCCTTCGTGCAGCTCCGGGAAGAGTTCTGGCCAGGGTTGCACGGGCTCCAGGAGTTCAGCCACGTTATCATCCTCTGGTGGGGAGAGGAAGAGCCCCTGGAAGGGTCCTCCCCGGGTCCCGGGAAGATCTCTCTCACGGTGGATCTTCCCTACGCTCCCGGTGTTCAGGCGGGGCTCTTTGCCACCCGAAGCCCCCTCAGACCAAACTCGGTAAACATCACCGTGGCCGGCCTGCGTGAGACCGATCCCGCCAGGGGACGCATCAAGCTTGATGAGCTGGATGCCTTCGCTGGAACGGCCGTGATCGATATCAAACCCTACTACGGATGCCTCGACCGGGTTCAGGATTATCGTCAGCCACAATGGGTCCCGGCTGAATGGGGCGAATGGTATTACCCTCTCCCCGAAGAAACATGGTAATCTCCTGACATGCAGGTACTCATCTCATGCAGGTGACCATTCACACCTTTCCCCCGGTCTGTCTGGCCGGGGCAAGCTTCTTTGGCAACCCCTTCACATCCCACGCTGCCTGGACCGAGGAAAACGAGATCGGCCTCCTCTGGCAGCGGTATCTGTCGCTTCTTCGGGAGCAGTCACCCCCATCCCGGGAGAACGATCCGCCCGGAGAAGCCTTCAAGGAAGAGTTTTTTGAGCTCCACATACTTCATCCCGGGAGCAATCTTCGGGGAGAGTACGAGGTCTTTGCAGGCCATCCTGTTCAGTTTTCGGAGATAGCCCGTTGGCCCCTGCCCTTTTCCCTGAAAGTTATCCCCCCCGGCGAGTATGGACTCTTCTGGCTGAACGGCCCCGATGCCGCAGAAGACTGGGCAGCGGAGCTTGAATTGCCCGAGGGATACCGCCTCAACACCTCCTTCTCGGTTCTCCGCTACGACCACCGTTTTCGGGGCATGGACCAACTGGAAGAGTCGCAGGTACAGATCCATGCGCCCCTTCTCCGACATTGAAGAACGTCTGGACCGGGTGTTCCGTCTGGTAGAAGCCACGGCTGGTTCCGGAGAAGAGGAACTCTGCACGGTGGAGACGATGGCCCGGGAGGCTTGTTACTCTCTCTTTCACTTTATCCGTCTCTTTCCTCGCTATACCCTCTACACACCCTACGAGTACCTGATACGCCGACGCCTTTCCCTGGCCCTCGAGGGGATGTTTTCCCGGGGCCAGAGCGTTACCGAAGCGGCCTGGACGGCGTCACTCCAGAGCGATGCCTTCAGCCGGGCCGTGCGGCGCTGTTGCGGAGCCTCTCCTCGAAGCCTCGACCCACAAGACCTTCAGTTTCTGCCAACACCCTGGACTCCCCATCGCTTGCGAGCCTACCAGCTGCTTCTGGCCGGCGACCGCCCCCGGCCCGCAAGAAGCAGGCCACTGCCTGGAGCAGAGTCTCCCCCCCGGGGGGGTCTTTCTCCTGAGAGCGACCTGTTTCGGGAGGAGGCGCTTCTTCTTACCCGGGAGTATCTGGGCCAGACCGGGCACTCCCGAGAGGGTAAGGTCTCTGCCGAGGATCTGCTCCGGCGATGGTGCGAAGAACCGGAAGGTACCACTCGGGAGAGATCCTCCCGAACCGTGCAAACCCGACTTGGGGAACAACTCCCGTTGCAGAAAACGGCCCGGAAAGAGGAGGCCTATTTTTGCTACCTTCAGAGGAGCCTCACTTTTCCGGCGACCTCCACCCACGCCGAGGCCCGAGGGTTTTCTCCGGGCCCCTGATCGACTATACTTGACTACGAATCAGGACAGGACAGGATGACTCCAAAAAAATCAGCAATCGAGCTTCTCGCTCCGGCCCGGGATCTAGCCTGTGGTCTGGCGGCGCTATCCCACGGTGCCGATGCCCTCTACGTGGGGGCGTCCAGGTTCGGGGCACGCCAGGCTGCAGGAAACAGTCTGGACGATATCTCCCGTCTCATCGAGGCCGCCCATTTCTACAGCGCCCGGGTCTACGTGACCCTTAACACGCTCCTCTTTGATCGGGAACTCCCCCAGGTAGAAGACCTTGTTCACCAGCTCTACCACCGGGGCGCAGACGCGATCATCTTTCAGGACATGGCGCTCCTGGAGATGGATCTGCCCCCGATCGCCCTTCATGCCAGCACCCAGGCGGATAACAGAAGGCCCGAAAAAATCCGCTTCCTGGAAGAGGCCGGGGTGGAGCAGGTGGTGCTTGCCCGGGAACTCTCGCTCCAGGAGATCGCCGAAATCCGGCGCAGGACAGAACGCATAGCTCTGGAGGTCTTTGTTCACGGCTCGCTGTGCGTTTCCTACAGCGGCCGGTGCTTCGCCAGCCACCGCTGGGGAGGTCGGAGCGCCAATCGTGGGGCCTGTGCCCAACCCTGCCGCCTTCCCTACCGTGTTACCACCCCGGGAGGAAAAGAGATCGCGGGAGAAACGCACCTCCTCTCGCTCAAGGACCTTTGCAACGGCCCCAATCTGGAGGACCTGCTCCGGGCTGGCGCGACCAGCTTCAAGATAGAGGGTCGGCTGAAAGACATAAACTACGTGAAAAACGTCACGGCCTGGTACCGCCAAGCCCTGGACAGGATACTGGAGAAGGAACCGTCCTGGCGTCGCAGCTCCTGCGGAAGCGAGGTCTTTTCCTTTGACCCGGCCCCGGAGAAGAGCTTTTCACGGGGTTTCACCGATCATTTTCTTCACCGGCGCCAGAAAAAGGCCACCACCCTGGGGACCCCCAAGGCCGTGGGGGTTCCTCTGGCCAAGGTCCTGCGGGTCGGGAAGGGGTACTTCACCCTCCCGGCCTGGACGGATCCGGGAAACGGCGATGGCTTTTGCTTCTTTACCGCCCGGGGAGAACTGGAGGGTTTCCGGGCAGACCGGGTAGAACCCGAGAAAACCGGAAAAACGGGGAACCCCGAATGGTATCGGGTCTACGCCCGTTTTGGATCTCACCTGAGGGCGGGAACACAACTCTACCGCAACCACCACCAGTTCTTTGTTCGCCAGGTGGAAAAGAGCCGCGGCACCCGCACGATCGATCTCCGGGTCAGCATATCCGGGGCCACCAGCAGTGCGGGCGAGCCCCTCCTGGTCGTAACGGCTACCGACGAGGAAGGACTCTCCTCGCGAATGGAGCGGAGCATCCCCCCTTCGCAGCGATCCGGTGAGGCCCCCTCCCCCGACCGTGGCCGGGCGAATCTGGAGCGGCAGTTTTCCCGATGGGGGAACTCGCCCTTCCGTATCCGGGAACTCTCCCTGGACCTGAGCGATCCCCCTCTCGTTCCCCTCTCCTGGATAAACTCCCTGCGGAGGGACCTGGCCGAGGCACACCAGAAAAAACGGAGCTCCCGGCGTCCGCCCGATGCGGTTCGACCTGGCCGGGGAACGGCACCCTTTCCGACAGACTCCGAGGAGCCCTCGCTGAACATCACCAACACCATGGCCAGGAACTTCTACCGGCGCCACGGTGTCGCGGGGGAAATCCCGCCCGCACCCGATATATTGCCCCGGGAGGCCTCACGGGAGGACGAACCAGCCGATGGGAGCGACCGGCCCGTCATGATCTGCCGCTACTGCCTCCGGCATGAACTGGGAATCTGTCCCCGGGAACGGAAACCCACCGGGGAGGCCCCCGCTCCCCCGGCCTCCCCCCTGCTTCTTGAGGGACCTCCAGGAACGCTGGAAGCCCGTTTCGACTGCACCCGTTGCGAGATGAGGCTCTATCTTACGTCCCGACAATCCGGCCCTGAACAAGCTCCTGTGGCGCAGGAGGGTCCTGAGTGATTGTCACAGCCTCGTGGATCATGGGGAGAACCTTGCGGTAATCCTCGTCGCTCCTGGCGTGAACACGCAGAAGCAGATCCCCCTCCTTCACGGGAGCTCCCAGCTCGCAGATATCGGTCAGACCCACAGCAGGGTCGATCATCTGATCGCTGCGCAGGCGTCCCCCGCCGAGAGCGACCACGGCAAAACCCAGTGCCCTCGTATCGAAGGCTGCCAGGTATCCCTCCCGGGGGATCAGGACATCCTTCACAACGGGGGCCGAGGCAAGATGGGCATCGGGGTTTTCCAGGAGATCTCCCGGCCCCCCCAGGATAGAAACCATGCGCGCAAACCGTTCCGCCGCCGCGCCGGAATCGAGACTTCGCAGAAGCATCGTCTCCGCCTCCTGACGGGTTGCCGCCAGGTTTCCTGCCAGGAGCCCCTCGACGCAGAGGGCCATCACAACGGCGTGGAGTCGCTCGGGCCTGGCAACTCCTGTCAGGTAGTCCAGGGCACACCGCACCTCCAGAGCGTTTCCTGCGCAGGGCGCCAGAGACTGACTCATATCGGTCAGGAGGGCGCTGATATTCAGACCGGCACCGGTACCCACGGCTACAATAGACTCGGCGAGCTCCCTGGAGCGTTCCGGCGTGGCCATGAAGGCCCCGGACCCTACCTTCACGTCCATGACGAGCGCGTCCAGGCCTGCGGCCAGCTTCTTGGAAAGGATCGATGCCGTGATCAACGGAATTGACTCAACCGAAGCGGTCACATCCCGAGTAGCGTAGATCCGCTTGTCGGCCGGGGCCAGATCACCCGTCTGACCGATGATCGCGGTCCCTGCCTCACGGACAGCCTGCGAGAGCTGTTCCGGCGTGGGAAAAGGATTATACCCGGGGATGCTTCCAAGCTTGTCCAGGGTCCCCCCGGTGTGGCCAAGACCCCTGCCGGAGATCATGGGGTTAAACCCGCCACAGGCAGCAAACATGGGGCCCAGCATAAGCGAAACCGTGTCACCCACTCCTCCCGTGGAATGCTTATCGATGATCGGACCGGGCAGATCCAGTTGACTCCAGTCCATGGTCCTCCCCGAATCTCTCATGGAGAGGGTCAGAGCCACACACTCGTCGCGGGTCATGCCGTTCAGAAAAACCGCCATGGTCAGGGCAGCTATCTGGGCCTCGCTGATGGAATCACTGGTTATCCCCTCCACAAACCAGGCGATTTCCCGGGCTGTGAGCTCCTGATTGTCCCGTTTTTTTCGGATAATTTCCTGGGGTAAAAACATCTCTCACCTCTCCTTGACTGGATTTGTCTGGACCACTGTATCGGCCACGAGCATTTCGGCAAAACTTTCACCCGCTCCCCGCCAGGAAGACGATCCTGTCAGGAGATGCACCGCCGAAGCCGCAAGATCGGCAAAACTGCTACGGCAGCCCAGATCGCCGGGTCGCACCCGGGGTCCTGCTGCCAGAAGCGGTACGTATTCCCGGGTATGGTCGGTTCCCTTGAAGATCGGATCACACCCGTGGTCAGCGGTAATGATCACCCCCTCATTCTGGCCCAGGAGGGGCAGGAACTCCCCGAGCCAGCGGTCAAAACCCTCCAGGGCATCGCGGTACCCCCGCACATCCCGGCGGTGGCCGTAGACCGAATCAAAGTCGACGAGGTTTACGAAAACCAGACCGCTTCCACCACCCTGCAGAATTTCCAGAGTTTTTTCCATGCCGTGATCGTTCGATGTGGTGGGCCAGGATTCGTCTACCCCCCGACCCGCGAAGAGATCGGAGATTTTCCCTACCCCCGTAACGGCACACCCTTTTTCCTGAAGATGATCCAGCATGGTCGTGCCGGGAGCCTCCAGCGCGTAATCGTGGCGATTGGCCGTGCGCTGCCACGCCCCGGCATTACCCGTGAAGGGACGCGCGATCACCCGCCCAACCTTGAGCATGGCCCGGGCGGTCTCGCACCACGCGTACAGGGTCTCGAGCCCCACCACCTCTTCGTGGGCAGCGATCTGAAAGACCGAATCTGCCGAGGTATAGACGATGGGGCACCCCGTCTCGACGTGGTCTGCTCCGAGATCGGCTATAATCTGCGTTCCCGAAGCAACACCGCCCCCGATACAGCGTCGACCTATGGCGTTCTCGAAATCACGAATCACGGCGGGATCGATTCCCCGGGGCCACGTGGGGAGCGGTTCCTCTACGGGGAGACCGGCAAGCTCCCAGTGCCCCACGGTAGAATCCTTCCCCCTGGTACGAGAAGCAGCTTTCCCCCAGGCGCCCCGGGGGGCGGAGGCGGGGCGTACTCCCCGAATTGCCGAAACGTTTCCCAGACCCAGCGACTCCATCACCGGAAGATCCAGGGGAAGCGCCTCGGCGATATGCCCCAGGGTATTCGCTCCCAGATCACCGTATTCTTCGGCATCGGGGAGCGCTCCCACACCGAGGCTGTCGAGAACGATCACGAACAGTCGATCCATCTTCATCATGGTTCTGCCTCCTAGTAGGAGCCCGATCGGGGGCCAGAATCAGGCGCGCTCCCGGAGACGATCTCGATTCCGTTACTTGTACCCAGACGACGGACCCCCAGGGCGATATAGGCCCGAGCCGTGGCGGCATCGCGAACTCCCCCCGAGGCCTTCACCAGAGCCTTCCCTTCCACCGCCTCGAGCATGAGCTGCAGGTCCTCTGCCACGGCTCCTCCCGTGCCAAAGCCCGTAGAGGTTTTTACATAGTCCGCTCCGGCCGCCACGGCCAGGCGACAAGCCTGGACCTTCTCCTGATCCGTGAGATAGCAGGTTTCGATGATAACCTTCAAAAGCGCATCACCGATGGCTTCCTTGATCTGACGGATCTCTTCCTGGACCTCTTCATACCGGCCCTCCCTCAGAAATCCCACGTTCAGAACCATGTCTATCTCGGATGCTCCCTGGGAGAGAGCTGTGGAGGCCTCAAAAACCTTTGCTTCCCGGGACATGGCACCCAGGGGGAACCCCACTACGGTACAAACCCGGACACCGCTTCCCTGAAGCTCTTCCTTCGCCAGGGGGACCCAGCAGGAATTGACACAAACCGAAAAGAACCGGTGTTCCCGGGCTTCCCGGCAAAGTTTGCGAATATCATCGCTTCCGGCGGTAGCCTTCAGCAAAGTATGATCGATGTAGTGCGCCAGCTCGTGCTGCGCTTCATCAGTTCCGTGTGCGGTCATGGCAGATCCTCCTGGGTATGTCTTGTCGCTGCATGATCTTCCTTCATTGGTCTCATGCTCTTTGTCTCACAAATTCATTGTTCGGGCGCGGGGCCCTTTCTCTTCCTGTACCGTCGTCCTGCACCGCCCCAGCGTCTTCGCCGGACCGGGTCACCACCCGATCCGGCCCTGCCCCGGACATTAGCGTTTTCCCTTGTCGAAGGGCTCGCCCAGAGCGCGGGGCGCCTGGGTGGTCCTGGAGAAGAGAATCAGCGCCAGGAGCGTCACCACGTAGGGGAAAACCTTCAAAATAATTTCGGGAATCGCCTGGAGCGCTGGCTCGGCCTGGGAGGCATTGGCGATAGTCATGGCAAAACCAAAAAAGAGCGTTGATCCCAGAACTCCCAGGGGCTTCCACTTGCCGAAGATCAGGGCTGCCAGGGCGAGAAACCCCATGCCCGAAACAGAGCCGTTGAACTCCCCCGAGTAGGTCACCAGAATGGTGGCACCGCCCAGACCGGCGAACATCCCCGAAAGCAGAACCCCCGAGTACTGTATTCGGTACACACTCACACCAGCAGCATCAAGAGCATGCGGATGCTCCCCCGCAGCCCAGAGACGCATGCCAAAGCGGGTGTAATACAGGACGAACCAGACCAGGACCAGGACAACCAGAATCAGCCAGGTGGTGCCGTAGCTCTGCCGGAACAGCAGAGGCCCTGCCAGAGGTATCTCCGCCAGAACGGGCACGCTGAAACGGGCAAGGCCGTTGCGGAGCAAAATGTTCCCGGACCCCGTCATGGTGCGGGCAAAGAAGACAGTCATGGCAGCAGCGATCATATTGATGGCGATCCCGCTGATCACATGGTTTGCCCGAAGATTAATGCAGGCAAAGGCGTGGAGGAGCGAGAAGACCGCCCCCGCAGCCATGGCAACCAGGAGGCCAAACCAGAGGGCGTTCCCCCCCAGGATCGGATAGAACCGGGAGATAAAAACCGCCGCCGAGAAGGACCCCACCACCATCAGCCCCTCGAGGCCGATATTGACGATCCCGCTCCGCTCGCTGCAGAGCCCTCCCAGGGCGGTGACAAGAATCGGCATGGTGAAGGCCATGGCGTAGGGAAACAGATTTACCAGAATATCAAACATCGGAGTTATCCTCCCCCCGGGTAAAGAGAAACCGGAACCGGCGATGCGCCAGGACGCGCCGGATCAGTACACTGGTAGCGGCAAAATAGATGATCGCTGCGATGATCGTATCCCCCACCTCGGGAGGAATATCTGTCATAGCGCCCATAAACCCCTTTCCGGACTGAAGAATCCCGAAAAAGAGCGCGGCCCCCACAACCCCCACGGGGGATGCCGCCCCGAGCAGGGCCACGGCGATACCGTCCCAGCCGATAGCGGGCATGATCCCGATCTCCATATTCACGGCGTATCCTGCGTAGAAACAGAGCCCGGCGAGACCCGAGAGGGCCCCGGAGATCATCATGGAGGTCACAATATTACGCTGCACGGCGATTCCTGCGTTTTCTGCCGCGTAGCGATTGAAGCCCACCGCCTTGAACTGGTATCCCCAGACGGTGTTATTCAGAATCACCGCGATCACCACCACCGCCGCCAGGGCAAGAAAAATCCCCAGATTCACATAGGAACCCTGAAACAGATCGGTAAGCCACTTCACCCGGAGAGACGCATCGAAACCCAGACGTCGCGATTCTGTAGCCAGGCCGGCGCTGCTGAAATGGATCCTGATCGTGTAATACGTGATCCAGTAGGCTATCCAGTTCATCATGATGCAGGCCACAACTTCGTGGACATTAAACCGTGCCTTCAGATACCCCGGGATGAATCCCCAGAAGGCCCCGCCGGCGATCGCAGCCAGGGTCATCACGGGCAGCAGAAGAACCCCGGGCAACTCCAGGGTAAGCCCAAGAACAGTCGCCAGCAGCCCCCCCACCAGAACCTGGCCGGGAGAACCGATATTGAAAAGCCCCGTCCGGAAGGCAAAGGCCACGGAGAGGCCCGTAAGAATCAGGGGCGTGGAAATAGCCAGGGTGTTCCCGAAGCGCTCCACGTTCATAAGACTTCCCCTGAAGAGGAACCGGAACCCCTGGAGGGGGTTATTTCCTGTCAGAGCCATGAGCAGGGCTCCTGCCAGCAATCCCAGAAAAACCGTAACAAGGCCAATAACAAAATCCCGGTTGAGCCGAATGCGCATCACAGGGCCTCCTTATGAACACCGGTCATCATGAGCCCCACTTCCCGTTCGTTTGTTGAGGCAGCATCGACAATTCCGATAAGTTCGCCGTGGTTTATAACAGCGATCCGGTCGGAAAGGTCGAGAATCTCATCCAGCTCCAGCGACACCAGGAGAATAGCCTTNCCCGCGTCCCGCTGCGCCACCAGTCGCTTGTGAATATAGGAGATGCTCCCCACATCGAGGCCCCGGGTTGGCTGAACAGCCACCAGGACCTCCGGATCCAGGTCTATCTCGCGACCCACGATCGCCTTCTGCTGATTACCTCCCGACATGGATCGGGCCATGGTATCCGCACCCTCGCCCGACCGCACATCGAAGGCTTTGATCACCTTTTCGGCGTGAGCCCGGATCGCTTCGGGCTGCAAGAATCCCCGTCGCGAATAGGGCGCCTTCCGGTGCGTCGCCAGGACCAGGTTCTCCTGGATCGAGTAATCCAGTACCAGCCCCCGTTTCTGCCGGTCTTCAGGAATATGAGCCAACCCCGCCTCGATGCGCTCCCTGACGGAAAAGCCGGTAATATCCTTTCCCGCCAGCGCAATCGTTCCCGCCTCGGCCTTTCTCAACCCGACCAGAGCCTCAACAAGCTCGGTCTGGCCGTTGCCGTCTACACCGGCAAGACCCAGTATCTCGCCGTGACGAAGCTCCAGAGAGAAATCTTTCACAGCCGGTGTTTTTCGTGCGTTCAGAACCTGGAGATTCCGGATATCGAGAGCCACCGCTCCCGGCTCGGCGGCCCCCTTCTCCACGGAAAAACTGACCTCCCGCCCCACCATCATCTCGGCCATACGGGCCTCGCTGGTCTCCCTAACATCAACCGTTCCCACGAGCTTGCCCCGGCGAATCACCGTGCACCGATGGGCGATCGCCTTGATCTCTTTCAGCTTGTGGGTGATCAGGATAATCGATTTTCCCTCCCTGATCAGATTCTCCATGATAGCCAGGAGATCCTTGATCTCCTGGGGGGTCAGGACAGCCGTTGGCTCGTCGAAGATCAGGACCTCAGCCTCGCGGTAGAGCATCTTGAGAATCTCCACCCGCTGTTGCATACCTACGGAGATATCGTCTATCCGTGCGTAGGGATCGACCCGCAATCCGTACTGCTCCGAGAGCTCCTGAACCCGCAGGGCCGCACCCTTCCGGTCCACCAGAGCTCCCCGGAGCGGTTCCATCCCCAGGATGATATTTTCCGTAACGGTGAAATTGTGCACCAGCTTGAAATGCTGGTGCACCATCCCGATCCCCAGACCGTTCGCTACGGTGGGGTTATCGATGTTCACCTCCGTGCCACGCACCCGGATCACACCGGAATCGGGCTGATACAGACCGAAGAGAATACTCATGAGCGTGGATTTGCCGGCACCGTTTTCGCCGAGCAGGGCCAGCACCTCTCCCTGGCGAAGTTCCAGGGTCAGGTCATCGTTGGCACGAATCCCCGGAAACTCCTTGGTGATGTTTCTCATCTCCACCACGTGGTTCATCTCTGCCACCTGATCGGTTCCCGCCACGTGATTCCTCGCGGCAGCTTCAGAAGGATGTGCCATCTTGTTCATCTCCCAAGGCTCGTACAACGTTCGCCACGAGTTTGCAGAACCGCTCCGCCGCTGCCTGGGCGGTTTTCAGCACCTCCTGGTGAGAATGTTTTTCCGTGGCAAGGCCGGTAGACATATTGGTAATGCAGGAAATTCCCAGCACATCGAGTCCCAGATACCGTGCGGTCATCGCCTCGGGAACGGTGGACATACCCACGGCGTCTCCCCCGATAGACTGCATATACCTTATTTCTGCAGCCGTCTCGTAGGCCGGGCCCGAGAGCCCCACGTACACACCCCGTTTGAGGGAGACCCCCAGAGCGCGGGCGCGATCCTCTGCCAGATCGATCAACCCCCGGGAATAAACCTCGGTCATATCGGGGAACCGGGGCCCCAGACGCTCATCGTTCAGCCCGATCAGAGGATTATCACCGAACAGGTTGATATGATCGGTGATCACCATGAGATCCCCCGGCTCAAAAGCGGGGTTCATCCCCCCCGCTGCGTTACTTACCACGAGCGTTTTCACCCCCAGCATCTTCATAAGAGCGATGGGATAGGCCAGAGAGCGCATGGGGTGCCCCTCGTAGTAGTGAAGACGCCCCTGCATAGCCACGATCCTGGTTGACCCCAGGGATCCGAAAACCAGCTTGCCAGCGTGACCTGCCACGGTAGATACGGGAAAGTGCGGAATATCCTGGTAGGATATCTCCCGCTCCACCTGAAGATGCCCGACGAGCCCTCCCAGACCGGAACCCAGAACCACCCCCACCGAAGGAACCAGGTCCGTCTGTGCCTGGATCCATTCGCGGGTTTCCCCCAGCTGCTCGTACATACCCTGCATGCTAACGCCCTCCCAACTGTTTTTCGTAGATATCGCCCCTTCGCGAGAAGCCCATCCGCTCGAGATATCGATCGTGCCTGCTCCCGCACACCGGCGCGTGAAGGCGGCCAATCCCCTTGGTTCGGAAAAATCCTTCCGGATCGTACACAAAGCGCCCCATCTTGAAATCGCGGTAGGCGGGACGGACAAAATCCAGGTCGATGCAGAAGGTCTCCTCATCGACCCTGTGACCTGCCAGTATCCCGATCGGGACGGCGTTCTTTACCAGGTAGAACACGTCGAGGCGGGGTAGCTCCTGATCCTGAAACAGGGGAAAGAGCTCTGTAATCTCGTCCCGATGCGTCTCGAGGAAACACGCCACGTACTGATCAGATCCGGAAAGCTGAATAATCTTGAAATCGTCCCGCTCCCGATGCATTTTTGCCAGATAAAAAATATTCGTGAGCGCGATAAACAGGTTCAACAGCGCCACAGGAAAAGACCCGATGATAAACCCGTAGGTTGCAAAGAGCGCAGAACCCGTGAGGTTCACCCACCGGAGACGCACGATAGAGCTCATGGTAAGCGAGAGCGCTACCAGAATCGACGCAAGATAACCGAACCATTCAATTGCAGGCAGTCCAAGATACACTATATTCTTCCTTTCCCGGTTTCCCCGTATTCTCCGAGATATTCTCTATCCCGACGGACAGGGCCCCGTACTATCTCGCAGGCGGAAAGAAAAGGGCATAAAGGTTTCCCTCGGCTCCGCCTGTGTTCCATTTATTCTATTTATGAGCATCTGCCCCGCCGTAGCCCCGGCCCGGTGATAATCAAAACTCATGGTGGTCACCCGGGGTTGGGTATAGGAGAGCAGCACGGGGTCGTCGATGCAGGCCACGGAGACGTCTTGGGGTACCCGGTACCCGCTCCGTTGAAGCCACCCCGAGGCGGCAACAGCAAGTCGGTCGGTGATGCAGAAGATCGCCGTGGGACGATCGGCCGTGTCGGGAAGCGACATCAGGGCAGCGGCTCCCCGTTCCCCCCAGGGATACTCGAAGTCACCGATCGAAACGAGCCGTTCGTCGAAGTCGATACCCGCCTCTTCCAGAGCAGACCGATAGCCCTGCTTGCGGTGGGTACTAATATCCACGTCGTGGTCGGGAACAGCGATACACCCGATACGCCGGTGGCCCAGCTCAAGAAGATGCTGGACCATCGCCTTGGCGGCACCAAAGTTCTCGAGCCTCACGGCTGAACAGGAGAAGGCCTCGCCGGAATGACCCAGGACAACCAGGGGCATGCGAATCTGCTTCACCAACCGGACGTGCTCCTCGGTGATGCCCGTGGCAAAATAGATCACCCCGTCGACCCGTTTCTCGTAGAACAGCTGAAAATACTTGAGCTCATCGTCGTGCTGGTCCCGGGTATTCGCCAGAAGGATATTGTATCCGTTCTGGTTCAGTACGTCCGTGACTCCCTCGAACATGGCTGCAAAGGTGGGCAGATCAATTCGGGGGAGAAGCACGCCGATGGTATCAGTCTTGTTCCGCAGGAGATCCTTGGCCAGCGAGTTGGGCCGATACCCCGTCTCGGCAATAATCGCCTCCACCCGCTCCCGTATCTCGGGGCTTACGTAGGCAGAATTATTGATGACCCGGGAGATTGTGGAGATCGATACACCGGCGCGTCTGGCCAGCTCCTTGATGTTCATGACGCCCTCACTCTTCTAATGGCCCGGTGATCGGGTCCCTGTATCCCTGAAGCATACCTGTGATTATACCCGGGAAGAGAGTTCCCGCAGAAAACTATTTTTTCCCATATTCGTGTTATGCGGTCCGGCGGGGTTCTTTGTTCCCCAGGACTGTTGCCCCTCCGGGGCCTCTGCCCCATCCGGTCCTGTGTCCCCGGGCCAATCTTTACCTCGCCCGCTGTCCGTCCCCCTGAGGGTTCTTCACAGGCCCCCGGCGGCGCGGTCCGTTCTGCCCCGGCTGATACCAGCCCGGGACAGAACCGGGAAAGATCTTATCGAATCAGATCTCCCTGCTGAGCAGATACCACAATCTCACCGCTCTGAATCCTGGCCAACACCTGGGCCACTTTCTCTTCCGTCCTCTCGCTGAGGTTGGGATTCACCTCGGGGATTCCCACACCGTTGGAAGCCGCATCGAACATGAGAGTCTCTCCTCCGGGGAAGGTTCCCTCCAGCTGGGCTGCGATCATATCGTAGGCAGCCACATCGACACCCTTCATGGCCGAGGTGAGAATCACCGATTTTCCATCAGCGTATACGCCTTGCTCGTACTGGTCAGAATCAACTCCGATGATCCAGGCACCGTCGGCAGCGCGGGCCTTAGCCTCGTTGATAGCCCCGACCCCGACACCACCGGCTGCGCAGAAAATCGCATCGATTCCCCGATCGAACATCTGGGCGGCGATCTGTTGTCCGGCGGCGACGTTATCGAAGGACCCCTGATACAGGACATCCCGGGGATTCAGGGAAATCGAAGTGCCCAGGTGTTCGTTGGCGTAGGCGATTCCCTGCTGGAATCCCCAGTTAAACCGCTGAACGGGGGGGATCTCCATACCTCCGATGAAGCCGAAGGCGCCCTCGCCGATCTCTACCGCCGAAGCCACGGCTGCCAGAAATCCGGCCTCGTGCTCTGCAAAAAAGATCGACACCGTGTTGGGAGCCACCTTTTCCGAACGGCCATCACCAAAGACACCATTATTCGGAACGCCATCGATGAGAACAAAGTTTACCTCGGGATAGCGAGCCTGCATCTGGTAGACCGCCGTCTCGAACTTGAACCCCGGTGTGATGATCAGGGGAAATCCGGCGTCCCGAAGATTCGTTATCTCCCGAATGTAGTCGGCCTCGGTGGTTCCCGATGGCATAAGATAACGCCGGGTAAGATTAAACTCGTCCGTGGCTCGTACAATCCCCTCCCAGGTTCCCTGGTTAAAGGATCGGTCATCGATCGTGCCCGCATCGGTCACCATTCCAACGCGGAGAGCGCCTTCGCCTTCGTCCGAGCCGGACCCTCCGCAGCCAACGAGTGCAACGGCGGCTGCCAGGAGAGCAACCGCTGCCATCACCCGAAAAGAACCCATTCCGAATCTCTTCATTTTCTACTCCTTTGGGATCACGAAGAGGCCTCTCGTGCAAGAAAACCTTTTCGCAAAGCTTTTCTTGAAGGCTATGACGGTTTTTCGGAGCTGTCAAGTTTTTTTTCTCTTTCCTTACGAGGAGTCACCTGGGGCGGGACAGACCCATGAAGCAGATACCAGAGACAGGGAGTTTACCGGTTCCGTTGTCAGGAGAGGAGTCCGGGATGAGCTCCCGGCAGCACCGCTCCGGAAGACCCGGAGCGGTTAAATTCTAGTCGTAGACGAAGGCGCTTCCCGGCTTCAGGTCTTCATGGAACGCTTCAATATGCGCTTCCATGGCCCTCCGTGCGGACTCTTTGTCCCGGGCCCTCAGGGCAGCCACAATATCTTCGTGCATGGCCAGCACCTTTCGGCACATGGCCTGCTGGGTTTTCATGTCGAGTTCCGCCATGCGCTGGTCCAGTAGCGTTACCATGGAACTGGCCAGAATCTGCGACAACAGATACGCCACGGTGTTCTTCGATGCCCTGGCCAGAGCCGCGTGAAAGAGCGGGTCGTACTTTATAAACGCCTCGGGATCCTCCAGCGATTCCCGGGCCTGCCCCAGGATCGAATCCAGCGCTTCCAGATCCCTGGCGGTCCGGCGGTCTGCTGCCCACTCCACGATCGCCGTCTCGTTGAGATGACGATATTCCCAAATCTCGGAAATGGAAAGCGCCTGAGTCTGAAGCGCTGTCTCCAGCGCCTGCTCCACAGAACGCGTGTTCGGCTTTTGAACGATCGCCCCGTTTGAGCCCGCCACGGTACGAATCAGACCGGTTCTCTCGAGCATCCGCAGGGCCTCCCTGATGGTGGGGCGGCTGCGTTGCAGCATCTCCATCATGGCCCGTTCCGAAGGCAGCCGGTCTCCCGGTTTGAGGCGCCCCGAGGTGATCATCTCTTTTATCTGATCGTAGATCACCTCGCTGGCCCGCTTGGTTTCAACGGGTTTAAGGTCGAGCAGGCTGCCCAGCAAATTGTTCTTCGGTTCCAACATACACTCCCGGATCCTCTGAGGGTTTCTGTGATACTGGCGATGAACATAGTCTCTGGAACCAGGGCAGAAGGGGCTTCTGAATCCATCCGAGGGCCTTGCCGGCCATAATTGCGGTTATGACGGTTCCTTCGCGTATACCGTGAACATCACCAATATATACGAAGGACAGTATAGCACCCGTTCCGACAACAAGGCAATCGACGAGAACCTTCAGGCGATGCAACTCGAGCCTTCCCCGGGATCTGGAAACGATCGCCCCCAGAAATCCCTCGGCGGGCATGGGCACCAGACGCACATTCAGATAGAGCGCCAGCCCCAGTCCGATCAGAAAGATACTGATACCCAGCATACAGAGCTGACCTGCATAACCGGGAAGGGAGAAATCCCCCACCACGAGACGGGCAAAATTGACGAAATACCCGAAGAGCGTACTGAAGAGTATCTGGAAGAGATTCAGGGGATTGAACTCCCTGCGAAGTATCAAAATCTGCAGGAGAATGTAGAAACAGAAGAACGCAGTTACCCCCGCCCCGAGCGTCAAGGTCGACTCGGGAAACCGCGAGAGAATGATGCGGTGAACAACGTAGGGGAAGGAGTTCACCGGTGAGACACCCAAGCGGGAGTTGATACTGAAAACCACGGAAAAAGCCAGAGAAAGCAGCCCCAGCGCGTAGATCGCAACCCTGAGGCCAAATCGATACCATTTATTCATGTTGTACCTGCTGTTGAGAGAAGTTGAGCCAGAACACGACGCCTCAGCTCACCGGTGCGGATTTTCCCTACGGGAGTCTTGGGAAATTCATCAAAGTAGAAGACGAAGCGGGGCACCTTGAAGGAAGCCAGCTGCGAGCGAACAAGCCCTCGCAACTCATCAGCATCCAGACTCTGGCCCTCCCGAAGGACAAGACACGCAGCGAGTTCCTCGCCGTAGTGGTCATCGGGTACTCCAATAATCCTGACGTCGGCCACGCGATGGTCCTGCCCGATCACCCATTCCAGTTCTGCGGGACTGATGTTCTCCCCTCCCCGTATTATCAGATCCTTCAGGCGCCCCGTGAGATGAAGATAGCCCTGGTCGTCCAGATAGCCGCAGTCACCGGTATGAACCCACCCCTCCGGGTCGAGAACCGCCTGCGTTTCCTCGGGCTGTTTGTAGTACCCTTGCATAGCCAGATACCCCCGGACCAGAATCTCTCCGGACTCTCCCCGATCCCTATCCAGGCCCGTGGCAGGATCTATTACCCTTCCCTCCAGGTGGTCCATAAACTTCCCCACCGTGGTAGCACGCACGTCCCGAGGCTCATCGGGTCTGCAGATCGTNAGGCCGGCGGTGCACTCGGTCTGACCAAGGCTGGACAGGAGAGTCATGCCCATCTGTTCTTCAATCTCCATGAAAAGCTCGGGGCTGTAGAGCGCCCCCCCTATCAGACCGAGACGCAACGCTGAAAGATCAAACTCATGAAAGTCCTGGCGCGAGATCAGGGCGTGAAAGAGAGTCGGCACTGCATTGAGAACGGTACACCGGTTTTTCTGAAGCNTTTCAAGAATGGCGAGGGTCCGTCTTCCCGAGGGGAAATGGAGGGAGGCCCCCACGGAAAAAGCCGCCAGAATNTTCACCGAGAGGCTGAAGCAGTGAAACATGGGCAGGGCAACACAAATCCTGTCGCCCCAGGTCAACCCCATATCCGAGGCCTGCTGGATCGCGTTGTTTACCCGGGAAAAATGGCTCGACATCACAGCCTTGGGCCTGGAAGATGTTCCCGAGGTAAAGAGAATCGAGGCTGTACTCCGGGGATCGACCCGGCCCCGGTCCCCCACCGCTCCATCTTNCAACAGNTNCTCCTGGCCAGCCTGGATAAGGCTGNCCAGACTGACCAGAGAGGGAATCCTGCAGGNTTTTTTCCCCAGATAGAACACATGGGACAGAGAGGGAAGTGGTCCGAGATCCTCAAAGAGGGAGAGGAAATCTACGTCTTTGTATCCCTCGCCAAGAGCAAGATAGTTCACGTCAGAAAGGCGCAGCAGGTCTTCCAGCTCTTTCGCCTGAAGGCTGGTGCAGAGCATGACCGCCACGGCCCCGACCTTCATGACAGCGCAAAAGAAAAAAAGTGTATCGGGCTGGTCCTCCGCCAGGATGCCCACATGATCTCCCGGCCGAACCCCCCGGGCNAGCAGACCCGATGCTATCCGGTCGCTGCGTTCTCCCAGATCGGCGTAGCTCCAGTAGCGCCCATCGCAGTGAACAGCGCAGAGCGAGGAGTACCTTCGGGTTGCTCGGGAGATAAACTCGCCGAGGTTGATATCTTCCAGGGGAATCATAGGTCCTTCTCCCTTGACAGCTCGTTTGAATGTCTCGCGTGAATAACCGGTCTGACAGTTTCTGCGACAGGTCCGGTGTCTCCGGTGTTTTTCGACACGGCTCCCTTTTCAGGACCGGGCCAGACCATCGGGAAGACCTCCCCGGGATCTCTCCCGGCGGANCTCTCCCGATGGCCCTTCAGCGATGCACCACGGTTCCTGTCTCTCCAGGCCTGAATCTTTACCTGTNTCTGTTCAGGCCCTTCCTTCGGCTCGGGCTGTCAATTCAGGGCATTGATCAGCTCGGGGATCACCTGATAGAGATCGCCCACGATCCCGTAGTCGGCAACCTCAAAGATGGGAGATGTTTCGTTCTTGTTGATGGCCACGATATACTCCGATCCCTGCATTCCGGCAATGTGNTGGATTGCTCCTGAAATGCCACAGGCAAAATAGATTCTCGGCTTCACCGTTGTGCCGGTCTGGCCGACCTGCCGGCTGTGGTCGATCCACCCGGCATCAACGGGGGCTCTACTGGATGCAACGATCCCGCCCATCTTTTCTGCCAGATCCTTGAGGAGATCAAATCCCTCGGCCTTCCCGAGTCCCATACCGCCAGCCACAATGATCTCGGCATCGGTGAGTGAAACCTTTTCTTCCAGACTCTTGATTACCTCGAGCACCTGCATCCTGATGTCGGCAGGCGAAAATTCCACCTGGAGATGGATAATTTCTCCGCGACGCCCCTTCTGGACCTCGGGCTTGTCCATGACCCCGGGGCGTACCGTCGACATCTGGGGCCGATGGTTGGGACACACGATCGTAGCCATGAGATTTCCGCCGAAGGCGGGCCGGGTCTGTTTAATCTTCTTGTCCTCGGGATCGATCTCGAGCTTTGTACAATCTGCCGTGAGCCCGGTGTTGCATTTCACCGCCAGACAGGGTCCAAGATCACGACCGATGTGGCTCGCCCCAAGGAGAACAATCTCNGGCTTGTATTGCTCAATAGCCTGAACAATCACCTTGCTGTACCCATCACTGGTGTAGTTTGCCAGTTCCGGAGCATCAGCGACGTAGACACAATCGGCCCCGTGCTCGAAGAGATCGCTGGTCAGAGCTGCTACGTCCTCTCCGCAGAGGATGGCCGAGAGGCTGCAGCCGATCTGGTCGGCGAGCTTCCTGCCCTCTCCGAGCAGTTCGAACACTACCGGCTGCAGGACACCTCCCCGCTGTTCAGCAAAGACCCAAACCCCGCTGTAATCGGCTATATCGATGCATCCGTTTTTTTCTTCCTCCCGGATGATCGCTTCGAACGGACACAGATCAAGACAGGCGCCGCAATTGGTACACCCCGACTCGATCACAGCGAGTTTTCCTTCCATGACAATTGCGTCGAAGGGACACCCCTTTACACAGAGCCGACAGCCGCGACACTTCTCATTAATTATCGTAATAGCCATAGTGTATCTCTCCCTCCTAAAGCGCGTGGGTCTTCCTGAGCCGGTTAATCAATAAAGAGGCCACCTCGCCGGGATTGCCCTGGAGAATCTCGCCGGGATCTTTTGGTGGCGGAGTAAACGAGCGAAATACCTGGGTCGGGCTGGCCTTGAGCCCGCATTGATCGGGACTCACCTCGACAGCCAGATCATCCCAGATCACTATTTCCTGGCTACAGGCGTCCACAATTCCGCGTACTGTCATGTATCGAGGCTGGTTCAACTCCTTGACCATAGTCAGAACACAGGGCGACTGGACTTCCACAACCTCAAACCCATCTTCGAGCTGTCGTTCTACGATAACCGACGAAGGTTTCAGTTCCCGAATATTCTGGACATAGCTCACTACAGGAAGGTCCAGCCGCATCGCAACCTGGGGACCTACCTGGGCAGTATCGCCATCGATAGCCTGACGGCCGGCAAAGACAAGATCAGCTCTTCCCGAAACCTCTTCTATCTTCCTGATCCCCGCTGCGAGCGTTGTCGATGTGGCGTATGTATCAGCTCCCCCAAAAACCCTGCTCGAAAGCAGATAGGCCGCATCGGCCCCCATGGCCAGGCACTCCCGCAGCATCGCCGTTGCCTGGGGAGGCCCCATGGAGACAACGCTCACTCGCGTGCCTTCCACCGAATCCTTTATAGCCAGGGCTCCTTCCAGGGCATTGGCATCGTCGGGATTCAGTATGCTGGGCACCCCGTCCCGGATGAGCGTACCCTTTACGGGATCAATACGAACTTCGTTGGTATCCGGTACCTGTTTAACGCAGACAATGATATGCATCGCTTTATCCTCTTTACTCATTTCAGCAACTGATTCGAAATCACCAACTGCTGTATCTGACTCGTCCCCTCGTAGATTGTAAAAACCCTGCAGTCACGATAGAGCCGTTCCACACGATAATCCTTGATAAACCCGTACCCCCCGTGGATCTGCAGGGCCTTCCCGGCGATCTCGTTGCATACCTCCGAGGCGTAGTATTTGGCCATGCTGGCGGCCATACTGGCGTCCCTGTTTTGATCTTTCAGGACTGCCGCGTTATAGACCAGCTCCCTCGCTGCAGCCAGTTTTGTGGCCATATCGGCCAGCATGAAAGAGATTCCCTGAAAATCGGCTATGCGCTTCCTGAACTGCTTTCGCTCTTTTGCGTATTTTATCGCCTCGTCCAGACAAGCCTGGCCTACTCCGACAGATTGAGCGGCCACCCCGATCCGGCCCACGTCCAGGGTTTTCATGGCGTTAATAAAGCCTTTGCCTTCCTCACCCAGAAGGTCCCTCTTGTGAACCCTGACATTTTCCAGAATGATATCGCTCGTCGCGCATCCCTTGAGCCCCATCTTGTTTTCGGGCTTGCCGCAGGAGAGGCCGGGGAGGTTCATATCGACAATAAAAGCAGAGATTCCCTTACTGCCCCTGGAGGGATCGGTTTTGGCGTAGATGATCGCGTAATCAGACAGGGGGGCCATGGTAATAAAGGTTTTTCGGCCGTTGAGAATGTAGTAATCTCCCTCTCGCTGGGCCGAGGTGGTCATGCTTCCCGCATCTGATCCAGCCCCCGGCTCGGTGAGGCCAAAACAGAGCATCTTCTCCCCCCGAACAACAGGTTTGAGATACGCCTCCTTCTGCTCGTCGTTCCCCGAGAGTAACAGGGGCCCACCGGAAAGGCTGTTCGGGCTGGAGACATAGAGACTCGCCACAGGACTCACCCGGGCAATCTCCTCCATGACGATCGCGTAAGCCAGAGTATCGCCTCCCTGCCCGCCCAGCTCGACCGGGACCTTGATCCCGTAAAAACCGGCATCACCCATTTTTTTCAGCAACTCCGGAGGAAAGACCGAGGTCTCTTCAACCTCATCAAGAATCTCGGAAGAGAATTCTTTCTGGGCGAACTCCCGGGCCAGCTTGCGTATCAACTCATACTTTTCTGCAAAGATCATTGCATCGGCTCCTCAATCCAGAAGATTTTACCAGACAAACCTACCACACCTAGTATACTAAGTAAACCGTTTTTTACCCATATTCGTGCCCTCTGTATCGATATTTTAAACATTGCCCTCTTTCACCTCTCCCCGGAGGCTATCCGGGCCTCGAGGACCAATTCCTGATATATCCGGTTTACTTTATACAGGAAGATCTGTACTATTCAGTCAGGTGGTAAGACCNCACGACACATCAGAATGAGAGGACTCCATGATGCACACAGACGTCACAAGAACAAAGACTGCTCCGGCAGAATGGACAGGTTTCAGATCGGGCCGCTGGATCGATCACATCGATGTGAGGGACTTCATACAACAGAACTATACGCCCTACGAGGGCGACGAGACCTTTCTTGCGGGCCCTACGGAGGCGACAAACAAACTCTGGGAAGAGGTTCTGGAGCTTCTCAAAAAAGAGCAGGCTGCCGGAGGAACNCTTGATGTAGATTCCTCAACAATCTCCACCATCGATTCCCACGGTCCCGGATATATCAATCGGAAACTCGAAAAAATCCTGGGACTTCAGACAGACGCACCCCTCCGCAGAGCTATCATTCCCAACGGCGGGATCAAGGTTGTGAAGAATGCCTGCAAGGCCTACGGTCATGATCTGGAACCCCGGGTATGGGACATCTTTACACGGTATCGAAAAACTCATAACGACGGGGTCTTCGATGCCTATACGCCGGAGATGCGGGCTGCCCGGAGCGCCGGAATCATTACGGGCCTTCCCGATGCCTACGGTCGCGGGCGAATCATCGGAGATTACCGAAGAGTTGCCCTCTACGGGGTCGATCAACTCATCCGGGACAAGGAGGAGCAAAAGAGCTCCGTCGAGATCGGTTCTCTGGAAGAGGAAGCAATCCGGCTTCGGGAAGAACTCTCGGAACAGATTGCTGCCTTGGGAGAACTCCTTGTCATGGCAGAAAGCTACGGCTTTGACATTTCCCGTCCCGCCTCAACCGCCCGGGAGGCGATTCAGTGGCTCTACTTCGCCTATCTGGCTGCGGTGAAGGAGCAGAACGGAGCAGCCATGAGCCTGGGCAGGGTTGCTACCTTTCTGGATATCTACATCGACCGGGATATTTCCCGGGGAGAACTGTCCGAACCGGAAGCCCAGGAGCTGATCGACCATTTTGTCATGAAACTGCGGCTGGTGCGGTTTCTGCGCACCCCCGAGTACAACGAGCTCTTTTCCGGAGACCCCACCTGGGTCACAGAGGTCCTGGGGGGAATGGGAACCGACGGCAGAACCCTTGTAACACGAACATCCTATCGTTTTCTTCATACCCTCTATAACCTGGGAGCCGCCCCGGAACCGAACCTCACGGTACTCTGGTCCCGAAGCCTGCCGGAGCATTTCAAGCGGTATAGCGCGAAGGTCTCGGTTGACACCAGCTCGATTCAGTACGAGAACGATGATCTCATGCGACCCTACTGGGGCGATGATTACGGGATAGCCTGCTGCGTTTCGGCCATGCGTCTGGGAAAGCAGATGCAGTTTTTTGGAGCTCGCTGTAATCTGGCCAAGGCTTTGCTCTACGCGATTAACGGAGGGCGCGATGAGACCACGGGCATCCAGGTAGGCCCCCGTTTTGAGCCGATCCTCGGAGAATACCTCGAGTATGACGAGGTAATGGAAAAGTTTGATTTTTTCCTCGACTGGATTGCAAACCTCTATATCAACACCCTGAATGTTATTCATTGCATGCACGACAAGTACAGTTACGAGCGAATCCAGATGGCCCTCCACGACAGGGATGTATACCGCACTATGGCTTGCGGTATCGCTGGTCTCTCAGTCTGTGCCGATTCACTCTCTGCGATCAAGTACAGCAAGGTGCGCACCATCCGCGACGAAACAGGCATGGTGGTAGACTTCGCCATTGAGGGGCCAAATGCGGGAACCTGGCCGAAGTTCGGAAACAATAACCCGGAAGTGGACGACATTGCCGTGGATCTGGTCGAGCGGTTCATGAAAAAACTGAAGAAAAACCGCACCTACCGCAGTGCCGATCCTACCCTTTCAGTTCTCACCATCACGTCGAATGTGGTGTACGGAAAGAAAACCGGCAACACCCCCGACGGAAGAAAGGCGGGGGAGCCCTTTGCACCAGGAGCAAATCCCATGCACGGCAGGGATACCCAGGGTGCGCTGGCCTCACTCAGTTCTGTGGCAAAGCTCCCCTACGAGTTTTCCCAGGACGGGATCTCCTATACCTTCTCCATCGAACCCCAGTCCCTGGGCGCAGATCATACCACCAGGGTGAGCAATCTCTGTGCGCTCCTGGACGGTTACGCCACCGAGGGGGGACATCACATCAACGTGAACGTCCTGGACCGGGAGATGCTTCGTGATGCCATGGAACACCCCGAGCGCTATCCACAGCTGACGATCAGGGTATCGGGGTACGCCGTGAACTTTGTCAAACTGACCAGGGAGCAGCAGCTCGATGTGATCAACCGGACCTTCCACGCGCGGATCTGATGAGGGGAACAATAATCGGGGGAGGCCTCTCCGGGGCAACCCCCGAAACAGGCCAGACGATTCGAATCCATTCCGTGGAAACCTTCGGCACCCTCGACGGACCCGGGATCCGCTACGTTGTCTTCCTGCAGGGATGCCCCCTGCGGTGCGCCTACTGCCACAATCGCGATACCTGGGATCAAAGGGGTGGAACGGTTACAAGGGTCACCGACCTGGCCCTCGATATCGAGCGCTATGCAGGATTCCTGCGCCCCTCCGGTGGCGGCGTCACTGCCACGGGTGGAGAGCCCCTGCTTCAGGCCGGCCCGGTAAAAGAACTCTTCGCCCTGGTGCGCACCATGAATCTTTCCACTGCCCTGGATACCTCCGGATANGTAACGGTCACCCCCCTGATCAGGGAGGTTCTGGACCTCACCGATCTGGTTATCCTCGACTTGAAGCACGGCGATGACAGGGCTCACGAGGAACTTACAGGTGTCTCTTTCAAGAAGATCAGGGCCTTTGCCGAGACCCTTTCCCGTCTGGGAAAACCCCTGTGGATACGGCACGTTGTAGTCCCCGGGCACACCACCCGGCCGGCTGATGTGCAGAGCCTCGCAGCCTTCGTGTCCCGGCTCAAGGGGGTCCAGCGGGTAGAGCTTCTCCCGTACCACGAGCTGGGGAAACACAAGTGGGAGGCCCTGGGCGAGACGTACCCCTTGGGGAATCTTCGCCCCCCCTCACAGAAGGAGATGCGGGACGTAGCCTCGGCGTTTCATGACAGGAACCTTCCCGTTCATTATTCCGAGGGGCCGCACGTTGAATCCTCCTGAGAGAACTACAGTTTCTGGAGCGTGTAGGCTTCGATATCCCGAACCACATCCTGCAGATGTTCCTGCGTAGCCTGTGTCCGGGAGTCGATCTCGGTGATGGCCCTGCGCATCACCGCGACCCCCTCATCAATCCGGATCATGGCCTCCCGAACTTCTTCGCTGATCCCAGACAAGGACGTGGCAGCAGAGAGGATGTGCGATGATCCATCGGTCATCTCGCGGGAGCCCTGGTGGACACGCTGCGTGATGGTGTTAATATCAACCAGGGCGGAGCGAATCTGGGTTCCCGCTGAACTCTGTTCATCCATCCCTCGTTTTATCTCACCCACAATCTCGCTTACGGACCCCACGTTCTCAAGAATAGCCGAAAAACTCCCCGCCGTTGCTCGGGTCGTTTCTACCACGGATCCTACGATATCTATCTCCCGCTTCAAATTGCGGGCAATCGCCTTGGACTGATCTGCTGCAGCCTCGGCCAGTTTTCTGATCTCCTGAGCCACAACCGTAAAGCCCAAACCCGCCTCTCCGGCGTGGGCAGCCTCAATTGCTGCGTTCATGGCCAACAAGTTTGTTCTGGCCGATATCTCTGCGATCAGCTTGTTTGCCTGCTGCAGATTTGCCGAGTTATCACTCAGAAGGTGAATCTCTTCCAAAGCAGAATCGAGCGATCTTTTCCCACCTTGAGCAACCTGGACCAGTTCATGAACGGCAGTTTCGGCCCTGTTATTCGATCTGCGCAGGGATTCAACGCTGGAGATCATCTCTTCGATGGCCGCGCTGGATTCTGTTACACCCGATGCCTGGGATTCAATGGCTTGATCCAGGCTCTTCACACTGGAGACAATTTCCTCGATCGACGACGATGTCTGGTCTACGCTCTCCACCTGAGTCTCCATCTGCTGCCTGGTCGATGCGGTGTGGGCAACAACCTGCTCAACGGCCTCTACCATGGCTCGAACGCTGGAGNGTAGTATGCCACTGGACTCCTCCACCCGTGCCACAATTGANCGGATTTCTCCAAGACTGGAATTCAGAGAAGTGGCCATGTGATTGAATGCTTCCAGGGNAACACCAATTTCGTCGCGAAGACCGGGCTGCAACCGCACCGTGAGATCCCCTGTGGCCGCTGCATTGATAGCGCCCAGGAGAGAGCTCAGGGGTCGGAGGATTGTTGTATAAAACTGGAAAGACGTAATGATCGTTCCGAAAGCAAGAAATAGAACAGGCACGGTATTTCTGAAGAGCATGGGACGGAACCCCGCATCTACCAATCCGCGTGCCTGGGCAACTCCCAGGTCCAGATTGAACCCGACCACGAGCAAGGCACCAACCAAAGCAGGAGCCAGCGAGACGATCGCCGTTTTCCACCCAATGCTGATTGTTCGTCCCCGGGCGGTAACAGGAAACCAGTCTGCCGAGCGCTCGAGCCGGTTGCTTATGGCAATACCCAGGGGCAAAATGACCAAAGCGATCAAACCGGTCCCCACCAAAACCCCACTCGCAAGAAGCTGAGGATCATGGGGGAAAAAAATCCGGGTGAGAAAAACGGGCCCTGCAACAATGTTCACCGCGCTTGGGGCAACGAAGCGGAGAAGCACTCCCCGGAGATCCCGTATCACGGCCATGCAAGATGCCGGATCATCGCTGCCTCGGGAACGATCGATCCGTTGCCGAACACGGTCCACCGCCAGAAAAGCCATGATGAAACAGCCAAGACTTATCAGGGGCGTCACGGGATGTCGAACCATGGCGAAAGCCGTGGCTGGATCAAGAAGCCCCGAGGCAAAGCGCAGGAGCAACCATATCGGTGGCGGCAAAAGAAAACCCGCAACCACTAATCCACGGACCCCCGCACAGCCAGACTTTTTTTTACTCTCTCTCATCGGTTATGATATCCCGCTTTCTGATAAAGGGGCCGCGCCGGGCGGCCCTTGATATTACGGAATAATAATACATCACATTAGAGATCGTCTGCAAAGACACCTCTGGACTTCATCTGATCGAAGGCCTCGGGAGCGTACCCCAGGACGTCACAGACAACATCCCGGTTATGCTCTCCCAACATAGGCGCAGGCCCCTTGATATCGGTTTCAGCTTCCGAATATTTGATGGGACAATTGTTGATTCGGACCTCTCCCAGAAAGGGCTGCTCTATTCGGGGAGCCATGTTCCAGAACCGGGTCTGCTCTGACTCAATGACATCCTTCACGGTGCAGAGTTTTCCCCGGGGCAATCCTGCAGCATCCATCATCCCTGCGATCTCATCGGTGGTATGGCGGGATGTCCACTCCTCGATTATTTCATCGATCCTGTCCATGTTTTCAAGCCGTTCGAGACCCGTGGAGAGACCCTCGGCCTTCTCCAGATCAGGCCGCCCCATAATCGTGACCAGCTTTTTCCAGAGGAAATTGTTTATGGCGATGATGTTAATGTAGCCATCCCTGGTCTTGTACAGGTTATGAGGACTCGCTGAAGGGTGTCGACTCCCTACCGTTCCTGCGATCACTCCCTCCATATCGTACCCCGGGATAGCATCCTCCAGCACCGTAACTCCGCTGTTATAGAGACTGATGTCCACGTGCTGCCCCCGACCGGTTTTTTCCCGATAATGAAGCGCTCCCAGGACCCCTATGACCAGATCCCGTCCTGAAAGGTAGTCCAGAACCGAAAACCCCACGCGGTGAGGTTTCTCTCCCCAGGGCCCGTTTTGCGCGGCAATGCCACACTCTGACTGGACGCAGATATCGTAAGCCCCCCTCTGTGCCCAGGGGCCTTTCTGACCATAGCCGGAAACTTCTCCGTAGATAATCCCGGGCTTCAGATTTTTGATGGTTTCGTAGTCGATCCCGAACTTCGCCAGTGTGCCGGGCTTGAAATTCGCAATCACCACATCGGCCCACTCCAGAATGAGTTTCCGGGCGATCTCCTGTCCCTCTTCCGTCCTGAGATCCAGGGCCAGAGACTTCTCTCCGCAGTTCAGGGCAGTGAAAATTCCGCTTTGGAGCTTTCCCCGGCTATCTTTCTTCACCGGCCTGATCATCCGCATGGTGTCACCCTGATGGGGCTCTATCTTTATAACCTCAGCCCCCAGATCGCAGAGCATCCGGGCAGCACTCGGCGCCGATATAACCAACCCGAAACTGACAACCCTCAGTCCTTCCAGAACTCGTTCCATTGCTATTCTCCCTTCATGTGATATTCGTTTATATATATTTTTTTACCTTTTTAACAGACATTTCTCCCCTTCTCTCTGCCCGTGACCCTCCTCCTTCCGGATCTCCTCTCATGAATCCCGGTGTATTGATAATTAATTATTGACACCCCACTATACCACGACTATACTCGGTCTTACCAGTTAACTAGGTTATCAAAATTGACCAGCTCGTTCAACGGGATCTTTCCCGAGAGAGCCTGGACACCCCCAATTTGGTGAAGGACGAAGGAATGTACAGCCTGGGAATAGATATTGGATCGACCACGTCGAAGGGGGCCCTTCTTGCCGATGGAAACCGGATCGTCGCCACGGCCCTCAGGAATGCCGGGATTGGAACAGATGGCCCCGAGGAAGTGGTGAAGGAACTCCTGAGAGCGAGTGATCTGGACGAGGGGCAGATCGGTGTCACCGTCTCAACGGGGTACGGACGAACCCTGTACCCCGAAGCCCATTACCGGGTGAGCGAGCTGACCTGCCACGCGCTGGGAGCTCATTTCATCTTCCCGGGAATTCGAACGCTCATCGATATCGGAGGGCAGGACGCAAAAGTGATCTCCCTGGATGGAGCGGGTCGAATGAGCAACTTTCAAATGAACGACAAATGTGCCGCAGGAACGGGCCGTTTTCTGGACGTTATGGCCGGAATACTCCAGCTTCGCGCCGGTGATCTGGCAGGAGAAGCAGCTTTGGCCGAGTCGATCTGCCCCATCTCCAGCACCTGCACTGTGTTTGCAGAATCGGAGGTTATATCGCACCTGGCGCAGGGAGTGAACCGGAAGGATCTGGTTGCGGGAATATGCGAGTCCGTTGCCACCCGGACAGGCTCTCTCGCCAAACGTGTGGGAGTGACCCCTCCCCTGGCAATGAGCGGCGGAGTTGCCCTGAATGAGGGAGTCCGCGGCGCTCTGTCCCGATATCTGGGAGTCGAAATTCTCTTCTCTCCCCTGGCCCAGTTTTTTGGCGGCCTCGGCGCAGCCCTGTACGGTTACCAAACATATAACAAGGAGAATTGAACATGGCAGAAGAAGTCAGGAAAAAACCCGCACCACCCGATCCCGATTCGGCACGATTCAAACTCGGGGCAATTATCGAGAAACACTATCGGGAAGTTCACGAAGCAAAGGCCCGGGGAGAGAAAATCGGATGGTGCGCCAGCAACTTTCCCCAGGAGATCTTCCAGACCCTGGGAGTCAAGGTCTGCTATCCGGAGAACCAGGCGGCGGCAATCGCTGCCCGTGGCGCAGGACAGAAGCTCTGCGAGATCGCCGAGAGCGAGGGATATTCAAACGATATCTGTGCCTACGCCCGAATCAGTCTGGCCTACACCAGGGTGAAGGATGTGCCCGAACAGAACATGCCTCTGCCCGACTTTCTGCTCTGCTGCAACAACATCTGTAACTGCATGATAAAATGGTACGAAAATCTTGCAGAAGACCTGGATATCCCACTCATCCTCATCGATATCCCCTTCAATACCGGTTATGAGCCAGGTCCGGACCAGATCGCCTACGTCAAAGCCCAGTTCATGGATGCCATCAGCCAGCTCGAGAGGATCACCGGAACTACCTGGAGCGAGGACCGTTTCAGGGAAGTCATGGATATATCCAACCGGAGCTCCAGGGCTTGGCTGGAAGCAACTGGCTATACCCGCTACAAGCCAAGCCCCCTGAGCGGCTTCGACCTCCTGAACCACATGGCCGTTGCTGTCTGCGCACGGGGAACCGTGGAGGCCGCCGAGGCCTTTGAAACGCTGGTAAAGGAATATAAAGAAGCCGTTGAAAAGGGAACCAGCACCTTTCGGGCTGAAGAAAAACACCGTTTCATGTTTGAGGGAATCGCCTGCTGGCCCCACCTGCGAACCACTTTTTCTGCGCTGAAAAACAGGGGAATGAACATGGTGGCCACGATCTACGCAGACGCCTTTGGCCAGGTGTATCAGGATCTGGATGGACTGATCCGGGGGTATTGCTCGGTACCAAACGCGGTAAACCTTGAAAAAGCCAGGGACACCCGCATCGGGATTGTCAGAAAGACCGGAGCCGAGGGGCTTCTGGTCCATACCAACCGCTCCTGCAAACTCTGGAGTGGTTTCATGCAGGAAATGAGCAAGCAGATAGGCGAAAGCTGCGACATTCCGGTGGTCTCCTTCGACGGAGACCAGGCAGATCCCAGAAACTTCTCGGCAGCTCAGTACGAGACCCGCGTTCAGGGGCTCGCAGAACTCATGGAAGCACGGAAGAAGGGGGAATGACACCATGACGAACCAGGAAATACTCTCGGTCCTTGCAGAGGCAGCGGGGAATCCCAAAAAACAACTCCACCATCACCTCAGTCAGGGACGCAAGGTGGTCGCCCTTGCACCGGTCTACGCTCCGGAGGAGCTCATCCATTCCCAGGGATTCGTCCCCATGGGTGCCTGGGGAGCAGATCTGGAACTGCAGGAGGCGAAGGCCTTCTTTCCGGCCTTTATCTGTTCCATAACCCAGTCCATTGTGGAGCTGGGTATTCGGGGTGCTTACGAGGGAATACACGCCATGGTCATTCCAACGCTCTGCGATTCCCTGAAAGTACTGACCCAAAACTGGAAGCACGCGGTTCCCTCCATTCCTCTTATCGTCACCAGTTACCCCCAGAACAGGGGCATTCCCGCGGCACAGGACTATCTGAAATCGGGTTTCGTGCAGATTTCGGAAAAGCTGGAAGAACTGGGAGGCACCCCCTTTTCGGAAGAGGCCCTCGCGAAATCGATTGATCTTTACAACCGCCATCGGAAGGCCATGCGGGAACTTTCCAGTACTCTGGGAAAGCACCCCCGGATCAGCGCCCGGCAAAGAAGCGATATTTTCAAGAGCGCCCACTTTATGAGGAAAGAGGATCATCTGGAGCTGGTTGAGGGACTTATCGAGGGGTTGTCCGACCAGGAGTCCGGGGGTTTACCCCACCGGAAGGAGGATGGCCCCGCTTCCAGAACCAGAGTGATTACCACCGGGATACTGGCTGATCACCCCCGGTTACTGAACATCCTCGACGAGACGGGTTTCCATCTGGTGGCCGATGACCTGGCCCACGAGTCAAGACAATACCGGACCGACGCGCCCACCGGCGGAGCCCCCCTGGACGCGCTGGTAGAGCGATTTTGCAAGCAGCAGCATTGCTCTGTCCTTTTTGACCCCGGAAAGGGAAGGGCCTCCTACCTGGCCGACCTCGCTACCCGGGAGAACGCCCGGGGCGTGATCTATTTCATGACCAAATTCTGTGACCCCGAGGAGTTTGATCTTGTGCCGGTCAAACGGAACTGCGATGCAGCGGGAATTCCCTTCCTCTCCATAGAGGTTGATAGACAGATGTCGAACTTTAGCCAGGCCAGAACGGCTCTGGAAACCTTTAAAGAAATGATAGAACAGAGGAGAATGTAGTTATGATCACCAAGGACAAGTTTCCCGTTGTCATCGGGGTTGCTTTCGTCTGGTTCACCACGCAGTTTGGTGGCGGTTTTGCTTCGGGGGCGCAGCTCAAGGCCTTTTTCCTGAACTATGGAATCTGGTGCCTTATCATGCCCGTGATTGCCCAAGGTATCGGGGCTATCTATCAGTGGTACGCACTCCGCTACGCCCACAACCACCAAGTGTACGACTACCGAAGCTTTAACGACAGTTTTTACGGGAAGTTCGCGCCGGTGTTCTCCAATCTCTACGAGCTTCTGTATTTTGTGCTGCTCTGCGTAGCTCCTTCCGTTGCCTTTGCTACGGGTGGCGCCACGATGACAGCCCTTCTGGGAATCCCCTACTGGATATGTACCGTCATTATCGGCGGGTTCATCTTCATCGTGGCTGTGTTCGGTACAAACATCGTGCGGAAAGTTGCCTCAACTCTCTCTGTTCTGATTATCACAGGACTCTTGCTGATCTTTATTCCCAACATCTTTGCCCAGTGGTCGAACATCAGGGGAAACCTCTCCGTGACCGCCGCAGCAGCAGCGCCGATCGGCCCTGCCCTGTGGAGCTGTTTTGTCTACGCCTGTTTTCAGCTGGCCTCGATCGGCCTCATGCCGCAGCACGCAAAGCCCTTCCGGGATCAGAGCGATGCCCACAAAAGCATGATCTGGGGATTCTGTGTAAACAGCGTGATCGTCATGTTGTCCACCCTGGGACTTATGGCTGTTCTGCACCTCCCAGAATACGCCACCTCGGCTGTACCCGTACTCCTCCTTGTCCAGACAGGGGTTGGGGCACCCATTCTGACACCAATCATTAGCACTCTGATCATTCTGGGGGCCGTTTCCACGGCAGTGAACATGATTGCCGGGGTTACAGCCCGGGTATGTAACAAGTTCCAGCCCGGAGAGTTCTCTGCAAGCGAAGCCTCGGGACGCCCCACAAAGATGGCGATCCTGACAACACTGGCCTTTACCTTGCTTGCCCTGGGGATATCCCAGTTTGGTCTGCTGGCGCTGGTGGCAAAGGGATACGGCTACCTGGGATACCTCACCATACCCATCGTCATGATCCCCTACGTGGTGCATATGATTGTAACAAAGGGTGATACCGTCAGACCCGCCTCCGTGGCAGTCATGGCAGAGGAACAGGCATGAAGAACCATCAGAGGCCCCTGGAGAATGTAAAGGTCGTCGAACTGGCGACCTTCATCGCAGCTCCTTGCTGCGCTCGCTTCCTCGCCGATATGGGAGCCGAGGTCACCAAAGTGGAATCCTTCGAGGGAGATCCCCTGCGATACACTGCCGTCAACGAAGGGCGCCCGGCAGGCGAAGAGGAGAACACCAGCTTTGACCTGGAGAACTGCAACAAGATCTCCGTTGCCCTGAATACAAAGAGCCCCGAGGGCCGGGATGCCCTGGAAAAACTCATCGCCGGGAGCGACATCTTCATAACAAACTGGAGACAGAGCGCTCTGGAACGGGCAGGACTGGACTACGAGGGGCTGAAGAAAAAATACCCCTCCCTGATCATGGGGTACGTGAGCGGCTATGGCGAGACAGGCCCCGACAAGGATCTCCCCGGTTTTGACTTCACGGCCTTCTACGCCCGGGGAGGAATACTGGGGACCATGTTCGACAAGGATCATGTGCCCATGAACACCATCCCCGGTTTCGGAGACCAGCAGGTAGGGATGTATCTGGCAGCGGGTGTATTGGCCGCGCTCTACCGGGCCAGGGAAACGGGTCGAGGCGAGAAGGTGACGGTCAGTCTCTTCCATACAGCGATCTGGGACATCGCCATCATGTTGCAGAGCTCGCAATACGGCCATCCCTCAACGCAGTTTCCCCTTTCCAGAAAACATCTGGCAAATCCGTTGAACGTGGCCCACAAGACGCGCGACGGCCGGTGGATACAAATCGCCATGCCCCGATACGACTACTTTTATGATCGTTTCATGGAGATCCTGGGAGTTCCCGAGCTGAAAGGCGATGACCGGTTCTTTCCCCAGGCCCGGCTGCAGGACAACCTGGAAGAGTTCTATGAAATACTCGAGGGGCGTTTTGCTACCCGTGATCTGAACGAATGGGTGCAGGCGTTGAAAGAGGCCGATATTCCCTATGCGGTAGCCCAGACCTGGGACGAACTGCTCCAGGACCGGCAGGCCTGGGAGAGCAACTGCTTCCACGAGATGACCTACCCCACGGGCAACTCGCGGACCCTGGTTCGAAGTCCCGTGATGTTTGCCGAGACACCCTTGCCGGAATACAACCGGGGACCCTATCTGGGTGAGCAGACCAGGGCCGTCCTGGAAGAGCTGGGGTATTCCCGGGAACAGATATCGGCCATGATCGAGGCAGGAGCGGCTCAATCCCGAAGCTGATCCGGTTCCGCCCACCCTTCTTCGGGTAACAGGAATCCAGGGAGAGGGTCAGCCCCAGGCTGCCTTCTCCCGCATCAGACGGCATCGTGGTGGTCCAGGCAGACAGCACCGGGGGACTCGACCCGTACATCGAGCCAGCGGCCGCGCACAAAGCCTGCGGCAAGAAAGAGGGCGTGAAATACCTGGTACAGACCGAAGGAAAACCAGGCCCACATGATCTGGTGGGGATAGAAAAACCGTGCCACCAGCGTTGCCCCCAGAATGAAAACCAGGTTCGTTGCAACCTCGCTTGCCAGCACGTAGGAACCAAAGCCGTTCCCTGTAAAGACAATCTCAAAGGTAAATCCCAGAGCCTCGAGAAAGAAGAACCCCGTAAAAAAGAGCAGNCCCAAACGAAGTACTTCCCGCGTAGCGGGATCGTTGGTAAAAAATGCAGCGATTGTTCCGCACCCTCCCAGCACAAGGAGGGCAACAGCCAGGGCAAGACAGCCTCCGAGAAGGACAGCGTCCCTCATCACCGCCAGGGCTTCGGCTCTGTCACCCCGGCCCAGGGCATTTCCGACGGCGATCGATGCAGCTCGGGCGAACCCACCGATCAGAGTCTTGTTCAGGCGCATGAAGGCAAAAATGCTGTGCGTGGCGGCGAGGTAGATCGCACCGTAACTCTCCACCAGGGTCTGGAAGACAAGAAAGATAAGAAGCGCCACGGCGTTCTGAACTGCCTGGGGCGATGCGATCCGAAGAATATCTGCCTGGAGCGTTCTCTCCAGGGCAGAGAAGCGAAAAACCCCGTAGTCGCGCCGTCCCTCGCCAAGGAGAAGCACAATCAGCAGATAGAAGGCAGCGATGACCGTGGAGACAACCGTTCCCAGGGCAGCACCCCGCACACCCAGAGCGGGGAAGCCCAAATGACCGAAAATCAGCACCCAGTTCAGAAGGATGTTCAAAAGATTGCTCAGGACTCCGGCGTACATCACCGCCCGGGTCTTGTTAATCGCGCCGAGAAACCCCTGACAGACAAGAAAGACCCCCATGGGGAGCAGACCGAAGCGGATAATCGAGATGTACTCCAGCGAGAGCTCCAGAACCTTGGGAGAATCCACCAGCAGTCCCAGAATCGGCCCGAAGATAAGGCTTGCTCCCGCCGCGATAATACCTGCTCCTGCGGTGACTACGATCCCGTTGTCGAGAACCTGGCCGGTGTGAAAACGGTCTGCCCTGTTCTGCCGGCGTTCCCTCCCGTAGCGCCTGCTGGCAAGAGCCTGAACACCCGAGGAGAGGGGCCACAGCAGGGTCATCAGAATCCATGTAACGAGTCCGGCGATCCCCACCGCTGCCAGCTCCAGGCTGTCGTCNCCAAAATGGCCCAGCATCGCCGAGTCAGCGATCTGATGAAAATAATGCGTCACCTGCCCCAGAAGGAGCGGTCCGCCGAGCAGGAAGAGTTTCCGTACGTGGGTACCAAGCCCCTCACGGGGAGAGAGAACCTCCCTGAAGGGGCCTTTCCGTAGTATCTGCGGCATCCTGCCCCTATAACGCAGGGCCTTCATCCTTCTTCTCCTTCCCGGAGAAACTCCAGGCGGGTTCCCCGGGGAAGCTGAAGCTCCCTCGTCTCCTCCTGGCCTGATCGATGCCGAAGAAAGCGGGCCATGGAGGGATCCCCCTTGAGGATCTCTCCGAAGAAGGCGGCCACGAAGTGATGAGCGATATTGTTCATCTGCAGTGTGTCCCAGAGGGGATCTGCGTAATGACCGAAGCCGCTTCTTCCTGCCCATACNTCAGCGGGCACGGAAAATGGAGCGGCCACGGCGTGACCGGCCTGCTCGTAGGAGAGCAGATAGCGGGAGGTTCCCCGGGTCCCGAGAAAGGCTGCCCGGGGACCTTCGTCGTAGCCTGAGACGGAATCGGCCGTCCCTGCCATGAAGAAGAGCGGAACCCTGATCTTTTCCAGGGCAGGAGCATCCCAGAGTCCCACCTGGACACCCCAGGGAGCGATCACCACGGCAGCCCGAACTCTGGGGTCTACGGTCTCGCTGTAACCGGGGAAAGAGGCCAGGCGATCCTGGAGTGCTCCCGGAGGGGCGAAATCGGCCTCAAGGACAGCATCGCTCAACCCCGCACCGAGGGCGTTCAGCACGCCGTACCCTCCCATGGAATAGCCGATGATACCTGTCCTCTCGGGATCGACGAGCCCCTCCAGAAAGGTGCCGGCTCCCTCCCGGGAGAGCCTGTCCACCTCATGGAGTACAAAGTTCTGATCCAGCGGGCGGTTGCGGAGCGTCCCCGCAAAGGAGCCTTGATCGGTGTAGGTACTACCCGTATGGTCAATGGAAACCACCACGTAGCCGATACCNGCGAGAAATTCACCGAAATGGCTCAGAAGAAAGCGGNTCCCCGGATAGCCGTGGGAGAGAATCACCAGGGGGAACGGGCCCCGGGAATAATCGGCGGGGGCGTCCCGGCGGGCCGATCCCCGAAGGGTCAAGGGCTTTCCGTCGCGTCCCGTCACCTCATAGAGAGACCCCTGGCCCTCGCCGGTGGCGGGATACCAGATCTCTACAGGAAGAGGGCGATCGGACCGTGCTTCGCCGACTCCCCGGATCAGGGCTTCCACGTCCAGCTGATCGGGATTGATAAATTCCATGGTGCGCACCCCCACCCCTGCCCGCTGAAGCCGGGCAAGTTCGGGAGCNTCGGGACGGACTGCGTTGATTGAAACGATTCCTGGAGCATCCCTGGCCGGACTGTGCCCCGAAGTTGGTGAGGCGGANCCTTCCGGCACCCCGAGAAGAGATACTCCTCCGGCGTGACGNGANACCAGAACTCCCAGGAGAAAACCAAGAAATGCCAGAGCCAGAACAACTGCCAGAAAGACCCAGAANCGAAGGGTGATGCACTTCAGAAATAAAAACACGGGAAGCTCCTCGGGGTACTATGGAACATACCTCCCGGGAGAAGTCAAGATACCCCGGACGTCCCTGGAAGCCCTCTGGTCTGCCGGAACGGAAAAAACTGACAAAAGGACTCCTGATTTTCTTGACTTCATCCTTTTGCGAACCTACATTATCGATAAATCAAAACCACTGATGCGAAGGAGCGGCACCCATGGCAGGAGAAGAGCGGAACCGGGAGAGCGGAGAGACACAAACGAGGCAAAAGGTCGTCGTGGTCGGCATAAATCACGCGGGGACATCGGCGATCCGAACTCTTCTTGCCCAGAACCCGGAGCTGGAGATCAACGCCTACGACAGAAACAGCAATATCAGCTTCCTCGGCTGTGGTATCGCTCTGGCCGTGGGAGGGACGGTGAAGAACCCGGAAGACCTCTTTTACTGTGATCAGGTCCAGCTCGATGCTCTGGGGGCCCGGGTCTTCATGGAACACGAAGTGTACGCCATCAATACGGGAGAAAAAACCCTTCTGGTGCGGAACCTCAAAAGCGGAGAGGAGTTTCAGGATAATTACGACAAATTGGTCTACGCTGCGGGATCCTGGCCCCTGGATATTCCGGGGGTTCCCCCGGAATCGGCGGCGCTGAAAAACATCATGCTCTGCAAACTCTATCAGCACGCCCAGGAACTGATAAAAAAGGCCGACGAGCCGGAAATATCCTCCGTTGCCGTGATCGGGGCCGGCTATATTGGTATCGAACTTGCCGAGGCGTATCGACAGAAGGGAAAGGAGGTAACGCTCATCGATTACGAAACGCGCGTTATTCCCCGCTACTTTGACACCGAATTTACCCGGCTTCTGGAAGAGGATATGCAGAAGGCCGGGATAACCCTGGCCCTGGGAGAAAAAGTGACAGGCTTTTCTCCCGCTCCCGATAACCCCGGTCACGTGGGGCAGGTTATCACCGACAGGGGCCGCTACCCGGCCGATCTGGTGATCACCGCCGTGGGGTTTCGTCCCAACACGGATCTTCTGAAGGAAGCGGAGAAGACAGAAAACGGAGCCCTCGTGGTGGATGGGTCCATGCGAACTTCCCTTCCCGATGTGTGGGCCGTGGGAGACTCGGTCGCCATGTACCACGCTGCGCTGGATCGGCACCAGCAGGTAGCACTGGCCACAAACGCGGTAAAATCGGGAATCGCTGCGGCGAGTTCCATCAACGGNATACCCGGCGTGTCCGTGGAGAGCGTGGCTGGAACAAACGCGATCTGCGTCTTCGAAAACAACCTGGCCTCAACCGGGCTCAGCGAGGCCGCTGCCCGGGAGCTGGGTCTCCCCGTGGCATCGAGCTATATNGAGGATGCCGACCGCCCGGANTTCATGAACGACTACGGCATAACCCGGATAAAGCTGGTGTATCACCGGGAAACCTTTCGTCTCCTGGGGGCCCAGATCGGAAGTCACGGTGAGATAAACCACACCGAGGTCATCTATTTCCTCGCCCTGGCGATCCAGAAAAAGATGACCCTTCCCGAGATCGCCTTCACCGATGTCTACTTCCTTCCCCACTTCAACAAGCCCTTCAATTTCATTCTTACGGCGATCCTCAAGGCTATCGGGCTGGACTACGAGGCAGCGGCACAACAGAGAGGGGGGAAATAGCACCCATGGAGATCCGAATCGTCTCCTTCGCCGAAGCAGAGGGGGAGATCCGCGCCATTCGCGACGAGGTCTTTGGATCGGAACAGGGCGTACCCCGGGAAATTGACTGGGATGGCGANGACAGCTTTTGCACCCACGCCCTGGCTCTGGAGAAGGACGGAACACCCCTNGGAACGGGACGACTACAGAAGACCGGCAAGATCGGCCGGATGGCTGTCCTCCCGGCCTGGCGAGGCCAGGGCGCGGGAGGACACATTTTGACGGCGCTCCTCGACTCGGCTCGCCGTCAGGGGCTGGACATGGTCTATCTTCACGCCCAGATTCAGGCGATACCCTTCTACAGGAGCTACGGCTTCGAACCCGAGGGACCGGAATTCACCGAAGCTGATCTGCGGCACATCAGGATGATCCGCCATCTCCCGGGCGACTGACCGTCCGCCCGGAACACTATTTAACGACCCGCCGGGCGCTCACGGAGGCAACCCAGCCCGTGAGCGTGCCCTCCAGAAGGAATCCTTCGTCACGAAGCGTGACCAGGGGGTCCTTGATATAGGCCTCGAAGCGTTTCAGGGGNCCCTGTTCCCGGTCACGGGGACCGTCGGAGTCGCCCAAACCACCCTGAAAAGAGAAGCGAAGAATCATCTCGTCTCCTTCCCGGGCAGGTTCCAGGAGGNNCCGTCCCGAGGAACCGGGAAACTCTCCATCCCCCCGGGGGAGGACCCCGGAAAAATGCANCTCCTCGGCAGCGTCGGTGATGGTAACAAGGATCTCCTCTTTTGTTTCGATCAAGCGTATTTTCTTGCTTTTCTCTGACATGACGAACTCCTTCCTGGATCAGAAGGATAGATCGTCATACTTACCCCCGCCTTGCGGGAGCATTACAAATTCGTAATAATTCCCGAAAAACGCCGGTCACCGGAAGGGGNCGCCAGGCACGAGCGCTATACCGGGGAGGTCCGGGTAAAAACCCTGGCCTTTTTCAGCTCTGCAAACACCAGGGAGCCGGGGCTCAGGACTTCCTTTCTGAATCTCTCGTGNGATATCTCGGCGGTCAGGACCTCTCCCCCTTCGGTGCGGAGCTCTACCCTGACCAGGGCTCCTGCGGGCTGAACCCTGATTATCCGAACCGGGATCGAGAGCGCTCCCTCCCGTTTATCCTTCAGTTCTATCTCGTGCGGACGGACAAACATCTCGGCGGGAATATCTCCACCCTCTGCAGCCTCCGCGACCGGATACCCGTCGGGAAAATCACGACGCTCAATCGTAAGCGGACCAAAGATCCCCCGGGAGCTGTTCAAACGTCCCCGAAAGGTATTCACCGCCCCGATAAAACCCATCACAAAGGGAGTTTCCGGCGCATGAAAAACCTCGTAGGGAGTCCCATCCTGTTCTATTCTGCCCTTGTTCATGATGATAACCCGATCAGCGATTTCCAGCGCCTCCTCCTGATCGTGGGTGACAAACACGCTGGTCACGTTGATCTCGTCGTGGAGCTTTCTCAACCAGCTTCGCAGGTCTACCCGAACCTGGGCATCGAGAGCTCCGAAGGGCTCGTCCAGCAGCAACACCTGGGGCTCCACTGCCAGAGCCCTCGCCAGGGCCACCCTCTGCCGCTGCCCCCCCGAAAGCTGGTGGGGGTAACGCCCGGCCAGACTCTGAAGCTGAATGAGCTCGAGCAGAGTCTTTACTTTTCGGTCGATCTCTGCCCGGTCGGGACGAGTCCTCCGGGGACGAACCCTCAATCCAAAGGCCACGTTTTCGAAGACCGTCATATGCCGGAACAGGGAGTAATGCTGAAACACGAACCCCACACCCCGTTTCCGAACAGGCTTGTGCCCCACGGGATTGCCATCAAAAAGGACCTCAGGCCCGGCCTGCCTGGATTCATCGGGTATCTCCAGCCCCGCAATCATTCTCAGAAGGGTGCTCTTCCCGGACCCGGAAGGGCCCAGCAGCGCCACCAGTTGCCCCGTTTCGATCTTGAGCGAAACGTCACGCACAGCGGGAAAGGTTCCAAAGGTCTTATTCAGATTTCGCATTTCAATGCTCACGGTAATTCTCCCTTGATTCGGCAATTCCCTTTGCAATCAGCGTGAGAACTCCCAAAAACACCAGGAGGGAGGCCATGGCAAAGGATGCAGCGAATTGATAGTCGTTGAAGAGGATCTCCACATGAAGCGGGATGGTGTTGGTCTTGCCGCGAATGTGGCCGGACACCACCGAGACAGCGCCAAACTCCCCAAAGGATCGGGCATTGCTCAGAAGGATGCCGTAGAGCAACCCCCATTTGATACTGGGCAAGGTTACCCGGAAAAAGGTCTGGAGTCCCGTTGCCCCCAGTGTCAGAGCCGATATCTCTGCCTCTGTCCCCTGGGTGTGCATCAGGGGAATCAACTCCCGCGCCACAAAAGGGAGCGTCACAAAGAGCGTGACCAGGACGATGCCGGGTCGGGCAAAGACAATACGAATTCCTGCCTCCTGCAGCCAGGGGCCCAGCAATCCCCTGGAGCCGAAGAGCAGAAGAAACATCATCCCTGCGATAACGGGCGATACGGCGAAGGGGACATCCAGAACGGTGAGGAGGATATTCTTCCCCCGAAACTCGAACTTCGCGATAGCCCAGGCCATGACGACTCCAAAAACGGCGTTGACCGGCACAACGATCAGGGCCGTAAAAACACTCAATCCCAGNGCGGATCGGGCATCCCGGGTCAAAAAAGACTGGAGATAGGCCACAACTCCAAGGGAAAAGGCGTATCTGAAGACNAGAATAACCGGAAGAATCAGAAAGATCGAGAGAAAGGCCCAGGTGATCCCGATAAGTCCCCGCCGTATCAAGACTCCCCCGTCGATCCCCCGGAAAAAGATCCGAAGACTTCCCGAGGGATTTATCATCGTTTTTTCGCTCATAGGGTGCTCCTGCGGCTCAACCACTGTAGTATGTTCACTGCCAGCAAAAGCAGAAACGACACCAAAAGCATCACCACACCGATCGCTGTGGCGCCCTGATAATCGTACTGCTCGAGCTTCATCACAATCAAAAGAGGTGCGATCTCCGTTCTCATTGGCAGGTTTCCCGCAATGAAGTAAACCGACCCGAACTCGCCAATCCCCCGAGCCAGGGCGAGGGAAAACCCCGTGAGCACGGCGGGCATGAGCGTGGGGAGGGTTACCCTGAGAAAGGTCTTGGGGGAAGACGCCCCCAGGCTCATGGCGGCTTCCTCCACTTCCCTGTCGAGCTCCTGGAGAGCAGGCTGGAGGGTTCTCACCGTGAAGGGTAGCCCTACCACTATCAGGGCCAGCACAATTCCCGGGCGTGCGTAGGCAACCTGGATACCCGCCGGGGCCAGAAACCGGCCTATCCATCCTGTGGAGGCATAGAGGGTAGTCAAGGCGATACCCGATACCGCCGTGGGCAAGGCGAAGGGTATATCCACCAGGGCATCGAGAAATCGTCTTCCCGGGAACCGGTAGCGGACCAGAACCCAGGCTACGATGAACCCGAAGAAGGCATTGATCACGGCGGCTGCCAGGGCAGAGCCAAAACTCACCCGATAGGAGGCAAGGACCCGGGGATCACGAACTGCAGCAGCCAGGAAGTCCCCGAAACTCATCCGGAAGGCCGAGATTACAAGCCCGCCCAGGGGAATCATCACGATCAATCCTACATAGGAAAGAGAAATCCCCAAGGAGAGTCCGAAGCCGGGCAAAGGCGAGGAACTGTTCTTCCGTGACATCCCTATTGCTCCAGATAGAGCTGATCAAAGATGCCGCCGTCAACAAAATGGGTGCGATTTGCCTCCCCCCACCCTCCAAACACATCGGCGATAGTGAAGAACTCCAGGTCGGGGAAGGTCTGGCGATGGCGCTCCAGAACCCCCGCATCCCAGGGGCGGTAGTAATTGCGGGCGATTATTTCCTGGCTTTCCTCTTCGTAGAGATACCGCAGATAGGCCTCGGCCAGGTCCGACACACCCCGACGATCGGCATTCCCCGTAACCACCGCTACCGTTGGCTCGGCGAGGATGCTCGTCGAGGGGATTACCATCTCGAGACCCGCTTCGTCCAGTTCCCGGGAGCCCAGAAGTATCTCGTTCTCCCAGTTGATCAGAACATCACCAATTTTGCGCTGGATGAAGGTGTTCGTTGCCGCCCGGGCAGCCCTATCCAGAACAGGAACGTTCCTGTANAGACGATAGACGAAATCTCGGGCTCTCTCCTGAGCCTCGTAAACCTCCTCCTGACGCCCCGGATCCTGAAGAATATCCGCAAAGTCCGGTCCCAGATCCTGACGGAGCGAATGACCCCAGGCAGAGAGATAGTTCCAGCGAGCCACCCCCGACGTTTTGGGATTTGGCGTGATAACCGAGACTCCCTCGCGGACCAGGTCATCCCAGTCGGTGATGTTCNTGGGGTTTCCCTTCCGCACCAGAAAGGTCAGGGCCGATACATAGGGAGCATTGTTGTTCGGGAGTGTTCCGATCCAACCTTCNGGAAGGAGTTGCCCGTGCAGGGCAATAGCATCGATATCGTAGGCCAGGGCCAGGGTAACTACGTCGGCCTCGAGCCCGTCGATGACCGCTCTGGCCTGACTCCCCGATCCCCCGTGGGACATGGTGATGACGACATCTTCACCGGTGGTATTTTTCCAGTGTTCGACAAAGGCCGCATTATATTCCCGGTAGAGTTCCCGGGTTGGATCGTAAGAAACATTCAGGAGCGTTCTTCGCGAGTCTTCCTGGCCGCCACAGGCGCCGAGTATCAGGATAAGACCGGTGGACACCGTTATCAGGGCCACGAGAATCACCGTGGAAATAGTCTTTTTTCGGGGATGCTTCATGATTCATGTACCTCCATCGAGTATNAGCAATTTCCGTGCCAAAAAACAAAGACAGCGGTAAATCGCGGCCTGATCATACCTTAAGATCCTCATCACCCTGGATAATCGGAAAGACCAGACAAAAGCCGCGATATATCCCGGGAAAAGACCTTTTTAGCTATGTTATTTAACGGGAGCCGTTATATAATACAGCTTATGGAGCAGAATTTTTCCTCAACCCTGACCTGTCTGTGGCAGGAGGCCTGCCGAAAGAGTCTCTTTCCCGAAGGTTGCGAAAAAACCCTGGCGCAGTTTCTTTCTTTCTCCTTCTCCAAAGCGTTTCCGGAGGATCCTTCGGACACCTTTCCGGACGAGGCGCATCGTGTATCCTGCTCGGAACTGGCTCTGATCGTCTTCCCCCGGGGATCGTTCTGCAGCAACGACACCGGGAATGTCCATTTTTACCGCACCTTCCGGGGGNACCCCCCCGAAACAGAGTATACCCGGTCCTCTGACCCCGCCATCCTGGCAATGATGGAGGATGCTCGCGGAGAAGAGCGAATGGAGAGGGTCCTGACTTCTCTTCCGGGGTATTCCTCATGGTCGAGGGCTGTGGCGGTTCCCCTGATCAGGCCCGATACATCCCTGCCTGGACGAATCTTCCCGGGGGCGCTCCTGGCCGTTCCCGCCGGGGGGATCGAAGCCGGAGAAGAGCTCACCAGGAGCAAAGAAGCGCTCAGAAAGCATCTCGAGACGGTCCTGGCCCCACCGATTGCAGGACTTCTTCAGAATGCCAGGATCGGGCGCAGCGCCCCCCGGACTCCTGCGCCCCACGATCTTCCAGAGGGGAGCCTCGATCTTTCCGAAGCCCCCCCCAGCGTTCCTGGAGCATACAGGGAGGGTAGAGCGGCCCTGACAGAGCACCTCATTGGGGAAGAAGGCGGCCTGCGAAGCGTCCTGAAGCGAATAGAATCGGTGGTGTCGTCTTCCCTGCCTGTTCTTCTCCTGGGAGAAAGCGGTACGGGGAAGGAGGTGATCGCCCGCAGGATCCACCGCCGCTCCCCCCGGCGCGATCAGCCCTTCATCAGGGTAAACTGCGGTGCGATCGCACCGGAGCTCATCGACTCGGAACTCTTCGGCCACGAGCGGGGCGCCTTTACGGGCGCGGTCAAGCGAAAACTCGGCTGGTTCGAGAGAGCCCACGGTGGCACGCTGCTCCTTGACGAGATCGGCGACCTGCCCTTGCCGGCCCAGGTACGACTCCTGCGCGTTCTTCAGGAAGGCACCTTCGAACGGGTTGGAGGCGAAGAGGAGATATCGGTCGATGTGCGAATTGTTGCGGCAACCCACCGGGATCTTCCCGGAATGATCCAGCAGGGAGCGTTCAGGGAGGATCTCTGGTATCGACTCAGCGGGTATCCCATCGTTATTCCTCCCCTGCGGGAGCGACAGGAGGATATTCCCGCTCTGGCTCATCACTTCTGTCAGCGTTCGTCCCGAAAATTCGGAATAAGAACCCAATCCATCACCGGGGCCGATGTAGAGATACTGCGCTCATACCAATGGCCGGGGAACATCCGCGAACTTGCATCGGTAATGGACCGGGCCGTCCTCCTGAGTGAGGGCGGTGCCCTGGACTTTCACAAGGCCCTGGAGCGGATCGTACCTCTGGCTCCAGATACTCCCCGGGAAAGCGATATTTCTCCCGCCCCCCTCGGGGCCGGCCCCCCTGCCTTCCCCACACTGGACGAAGCGATGGAACGCCACATCCGCAGGGCCCTGGAAAAAACACGGGGAACGATCGAGGGTCCGGAGGGAGCGGCCCGCCTTCTGGGGATCAATCCCCACACGCTGCGCGCACGCATGCGTCGCCAGGGGATCAGATGGGGTGAATACCGCCGGAGCCGGGACCTCTCTGGTCAGGAGAGAAGAAAACCTCCACGGTGACGCCCTTCCCGGTCGTTACCTCCAAATCCCCTCCCAACTGCCCGGCAAAGGCTGCCACCAGCTCCGAACCGAGCCCTTCACGACGGGAAGAAACCGGCCCCAGCCCTACCCCGTTGTCTCGTATGCGCAGGACGCAGCGCTCACCGGAAAGACGCACCTCTACGGTGACCGTCGNCGCCTCGTTATCTGCCCGACCCCGGGGGAAGGCGTATTTCAGCGAGTTGGTCACCACTTCGGTCACGATAAAACCGCAGGAGATCGCCTGCTCCATGGGAAGAAAGAGCTCGTCGGTCTGCACCAAGATCTCCACCGCGTCGGAAGAATCGAGAAGACCGCCCTGGAGAGATCCGCAGAGTTCCTGCAGATAGTGATCCATGGGAACGCGGGAAAAGTCCGATGACTGATAGGACCATTCGTGCACCGCCGCGATCGCGTGGATGCGGTTCTCACACTCCCGCAGGGCGTCGCGCCCTGCCTGATCGGCCAGGGCCTCTCCCTGAAGGCTGATGATACTCGAAACAATCTGCAGGTTGTTCTTTACCCGGTGGTGAATCTCCTTCAGAAGCAGTTCTTTTTCGTGCAGCGCATCCTGGATGCGCTGGTAGTCCTGATGAATCCGTTCGTTCATTCCCAGTACGGCCCGGGCCAGCAGGCCGATCTCGTTCCGCTGCCTCACCAGTGACGCAAAGGCCCCGGAGACCACGGGGTTGGTCAGGTCGATGGCTGTCACTGCCCGCTGGAGTTCCAGAATCGGTGAGGCGATGTGGTTCGCCGAGACCACCGCCGTGGCTACCACCCCCAGAATGGCTGCCAGAATAAAAACCATGGCGGTTCGCACAATCCGCCAGACCGGGCCAGCAATGTCAGAGTGGGGCATCAAATAGGCCACGCTCCAACCGGGCGCCCCCGGAACGGGTGAAAAGACGGCGTGGCGACGGACCCCCTGGGGCGTTCGGTAATCGCTGGACCCGGCCTCACCGGCCACCATCCGGAGCCCCACCTCGCGCACACCCTCCCAGTCGGGGGCGTTCAGGGTGTCCATGCGCATCACCAGCGAGGGATCGGGGTGCCCGATGATCAGCCCCTGGCCGTCAACGATCGCACCATACCCTTCGGCACCAAATTTCATGCTCCGGGTAAGCCTGCTAAAAGCACGGAGGGTAACCGATGCTCCGATGATCCCCCTGGGCTCACCGCCGGGACTCAGCACCTCCTGTGCCACAGCCACGATCGGGTTTCCCGTCCCCAGACTCAGCAGGCCGTCGCTGACAGCAGCGGTTTTCCGACCCGTGAGAATATCCCGAACGTACTGGCGCTTTAGGAGACTCCCGCCGCGACCGTCGCTGGTAATAAAATCACCCTTGGGATTCACAAAGAAGATATTTTCCTGTTCCGGGTTCCTCTCGCCGTGGACCATCTCCAGATAGCGGGCTATCTCGCTCAGGGAGCCGGCCCGAAAAATCTCAAAACGGCTGAGAATTCTGACCTCGTTTCGGTGGCCCTCGAGCCAACGACCCACCTCGGCAGCCCGGGCCTCCACGATCTGGCGAGTCATGACATCCAGGGTCTGCCGCTGGAGACGCCCTGTCTGGATCAGGGATATTCCTCCGGCGGCGGTCAGGAGCAATACCGAGATGCCCCCAAAGGCAAGAACCATCCTGGCGCGCAACGAGAAAAAAGTGATCATGGGCACCTCCCGGGAATACCGAAGAGGTCTCTAATAGCGAAAGAATCCGTCATGACGAAAGAAGCTGCCATACCGAAAGAGGCTGTCATAGCACGTTCAAGTGTAATGGAAGAGAGGCGGGAACGCACGCCCCCGGCAGGATCCTGCTCCCCCGGCAGAACGCTCCCGGGAGAGCGGGATTCTGCCGGAGATCCTGCTGCTCAATAGGGTGCCAGAATGGCACAGACCCGTTGATCCCCCAGAGTCTTCAGGAAACCCGCCAGGCGGGGCCCCTTCTCCTTGCGGACAAGGATGCGATACAGCAGGGCAAAGAAATCCTTCGGCTCCAGCCCCTCCTCCCGGGCGATTGCGTAGAGGGCATCCTGCAGCTCCTTTTCGTCGAGTTCCTGGAGCTGCTCCGCCACAAGACGCCGCAGACCAGCCACAGCGGCACGTTCCGGTCCGGAGAGCGGGAGAGGCTCGGTCTCGCGGGGATCCACCACGGAGAAACGGAACTCCTCGGGAGCAAAGGTGGTGATCCATTCCCAGGCGCACCGGGCACGCTGCTCTGCCCGACGACGCAACTCCTGGTCGAACTCCCCATACCCGGGCATCGCTGCCAGCGCGGCCTCCAGAACCCCGTCGTGAATCAGCAGAAGGTTGCAAAGATGGCGAAACGGCACCTGACCGGGGAGTTCCTGCGGTACCGATTCCACCTGGGAGAGCTCGTAAATTCTGCNCTCCTTCTCGGCCCGCTTCTCGTTCACCTGATCCTGGCCGAAGTAGATACGCTCGCACCGGTCGTAGTCCTCGTAGATCTTGATCACGTCGAGGTCGAAGGATATGGCAAACTCCGAGTTGGGTCTGGTCCCGGCAAAGAGGTAGCGCACGATCTCGGGCTGATAGACCTGCAAGACATCGCGCAAGCTGATGACCTCACCCGAGGAACTGGACATCTTCCCCCCGCGCCCCTTGATGCTGATAAAATCGTACTGGAAGGTCACGGGCGGATCGAAGCGGTAGATCTCCTGTGAGACCAGACGAGCTGTGTCGAAGCTCCCCCCCTCGCTGTGGTGGTCCTTCCCTGCCGGCTCGAAATCAACCCCCTCTACGCTCCAGCGCATGGGCCAGTCGATCCGCCAGGGGAGCTTCACGCAACCCGTTTCACGAAGATCCACCGTATCTTCCTGGTTTGTCTCGTCGCAGCGGTAGCGAAGCGCCCACTCCCCGTCCCAGCCAAGAACGGTGGTGGTATCGCGGTTGGTAAACCGGCTGAAGACGCTCACAGGCCACCAGTCCTGCGGAAGGGGGGCGGTACGAAAGCGATTCAGGGCCTCACGGATATCCTCCCGGCGCTCCAGGGCAGTGCGTATCCCCGGAGCGTAGCGGGATGCCTGATATTGCTCGGCCTGGTAGATATATTCCGGGGCGATACCCACCCGTGCGAGCTGGCTCTCCAGCTCCTCCTCGTTAGCCCGGGCATAGCTTGTGGAACCCCCCGCCGGATCGGGGACACTCGTGATGGGCTGACGAAGATACTTTTGCCATGCCTGGGGATCGGGGACGTTCCCCGGAACTTTTCGGAAGACGTCGTAATCGTCCCAGGAATAGAGAAATCGAGTCTCCCTGCCCAGGTCCCGCAGGGCCCGAACAACCAGATCAACCGAGATGATTTCCCTGAAATTGCCCACGTGGACGGTCCCCGAGGGGGTTATCCCCGAGGCGCAGGTATAGCGGGCTTTCTCGCCCTTTTCGCGTATGATTTTGGCAGCGTTGATATCTGCCCAGTGGGTACTAGCTGGTTTTGTGGGTCCCGTAGAATGTGCCATAGATCTCGCACTATACCCGGGAGCGGGGTAAATTGACAACGCCAAGGGGCCGATACAGTCCTCATGAAACGATCTACTTTACCGGGAGCGGTCGTGGCGGTTCTCTGCCTTCTGGGGGTTCCGGGGCTCCCGGAACCACTCCGGGCCGATCCCGCCTCCCCCGATGGGGTCTACGGAATACCGCCCTTGCCTTCTTTTGTTGCACCCCGAGATACTGCACCCCCGGAGGGAAGCACCGATCGCACCCGGAGGGCTGAAAAAAATGTACAGTCTCCCGTGACGACGGCCACGGGAGACGCCCGGGATGCCGGAAATGCAGGAACTGTTCCGCAGGATCGTTCTTCCGGGGAATCTCCCCGGCCTTCACGGGACTATCAGCTCCAGGGGGTCGCATCCTGGTACGGAGGAAAGTTTCAGGGACGTCTCACGGCGAACGGTGAAGTCTTTGATACCCACCAGATCAGCGCGGCCCACCGGGAGTTACCCTTCGGAACAATTGTGCGGGTAACAAATCAGACAAATGGGAAAAGTGTCGATGTGCGAATCAACGATCGCGGCCCCTTTGTGGATAATCGGGTGATCGATCTTTCCCGAGCCGCAGCCGACGCCATCGACATGACCTCGGCAGGAATCGCCCCGGTGAACCTGGAAATTCTCCACTACGAGCCGGAGTGCACCCTCAGGACGGTGCAGATCGCATCCTTCTCCTCCCCTGCGGGTGCCCGGAACCTCCTGGAGAGACTCTCCCGGGCTGGTCTCGCTCCCGCTATCGAGGATGTACCAGATCAGAACATCTACCGGGTGATTATTCCTGCTGTTCCCGAGGAAGATCTTCCGGAAATCCGTCGGCGTCTGGCCTCGGTCGGCCATCAGAACGTCCTGATACGCCGCCACAGGCCCCAATCCTGAAGCCCAGCCTTGTCGCCCTGCCCTGCCGGGGAACGCGGGGTTGACGCAGAGCGTCCGGCGTGGCATTATCGGGCGTATCATTTTGCAGGCTTGAACACGCACCGTTTTTCATCACAGTCGGTCTCCGTGTGTTCAAGCCTCTTTCGGGCCCATAGCTCAGTTGGTTAGAGCAGCGGACTCATAATCCGCGGGTCTTCGGTTCAAGTCCGAATGGGCCCATACCCGACCTTCCCGGCCCTGACCGGGCGTACCCCGGCTCCCCGGGGCGGTTCCCCGGCACACGCCGGAACTACCCCGATCTCGGCCACTCCTCCCGACGTGCACCGGAGCTCTTCCGAAAAAACCCGAACGCCCCGGCGCAGCAACGCCTCCTCCCGAAAGGGTCTTCACCCCGCCGGGAAAAGCCATTATCCTCGGCCAGAAAGGTTTCAGGAAAAGGAAAGGCGATGCGAAAGACAGGGCCTCCATTTTTGACAGTTCCCGCGAAAAGCCTCTCCTGGAGGCCGTCTCGGGAGCAACCATGACCAGCAAGGGCTATCTGATAGCAGTGGCCGATGCCCTCAGGAGGAGAGAATCCTCACCATGATTCCCCGCGATTACCTGACCAGTCGCTCCACCAGGCTCGTGCCAGCGGAAACCCTTCTGGCCTGGTACGAGCCCCTTCGGGTTGAAGGCTACTGCCGGGCCTGTCCCTTCTACGGCTCCTTCTGGTCCTGCCCGCCTCACCCCTTCTCGGGTGAAGCCTTCCTGAGGCCCTTCTCCTGGGCTCTGGTGGTGGCCGAGAGAATCACCCGTGATCCCCGGGTTCATCCCCGGCGACCCCTGGAGGAGATCTTTCAGGAGTCCCGACGCGAGCTGGGCCAGGAACTGCTGCGGTTTCTCTCGGTGCAGCCCCCCGGGGAGGAACGCTCCCTGGAGGTTCTCATCGCGGGAAACTGCTACCACTGCTCCCGGTGCAGCCGCGATGAGGGGAAACCCTGCAGGTTCCCCCGGAAGATGAAATACTCCCTGGAATCGCTGGGATTTCTCGTGTCCGACATGGTCCAGGAGCTTCTTGACCTCCCCCTGGAGTGGCCCTCACCGGGACAGGAACCGGCCGCTCTTGTGGCCGTGGCCCTGATCCTGTCGCACGAGGCCGCTCCGCTGGAACGCTTCGCCGGCCCGCCGGAAAAAAAGCATTAGCACTCCCTGGTGGCCCCGGCCTGCTGCAACACGGCCAGAACCACCCGGTCCCTGCCGGCCTCCTTCGCCTTGTAGAGCGCTTCATCGGCGGTCGCCAGAACTGTCTCGAGACCGGGGATATCCCCCTCGCCGTCACCCGGGACGACGGCGACCCCCACACTGCAGGTTATGGATCGGTCGATCGCGGATACCTGGAGCCCCCGCACCTTCCGGCACACTCGCTCTGCCACGGCACGGCAAGCCTCTTCTCCTGCACCGGGAAGAAGCGCAACAAACTCCTCTCCCCCGTAACGCCCCGCCAGATCACCATCGCGGAAGGAGGAGCGGATAGCGCCCGCCACCTCCCGCAAGACCTGATCGCCTGCCAGATGCCCCCAGGTGTCGTTGATCTTCTTGAAGTAATCCAGGTCGATCAGCAGACACCCCAGGGGCTGGCCCCGTCGCCAGGACTCTGCCAGGATTACCTCGGCCTCGAGAAAGAAGGCGTGGCGGTTCGCCAGGCCACTGAGCTGATCGGTGGTGGCCAGAAGGCTCATCCCCTCATAGAGACGACCGTTGTTCAGGGCCAGGGCCAGAAAATCGGCGATTCCCAGCGCCTTTCGAATCTCCCCTTCGGAGAAGGTCGCCCCGTCGCATCGGCTCAGCGCACACACTCCTTCGAGGCCGCCCCGGATCACCAGGGGAACCAGGAGCCAGGACCGCGATGCCAGCTGCGGGTCCTGGAAGGACTCCGGAAGGGCTGATCGCAAACATCGTAGCAGCGCTTCGTGGCCGATCCCCTGCTCGAAGATCTTCAGGGAAAATCCTGCCCCTGTCTGGCTGGGCTGGTTATGGCCGGACTGGTTATGGTTCGACTGGTTATAGCCGGGCTGGCTACAGCACGACTCGGCGTGATCCGGCGGATTCTGATCTGGCTGGTCATCGACAAGGGCGTTTAATTCGCGCCCCGACCGCTCGAAGACAACCGACTGCTCCAGGGGAATCATCCTCCCCAGCTGATGCGCCACGCGGAGCACCATCTCGCGTTTATCCAGGCTCGCCGCGATGATCGCTCCGGCGTAGCGCAGCGACTCCGCCTCGGCCGCCCGCTCCTCTGCACAGGCCCGGGCCTCTTCTGCTGCCTGCTGGAGCTCTTTCAGGTAGGTTACATCCTGGACGTGCCCGACAAAGAGCGCGTCCCCTCTTCGCAGATCGCCCTCTACCATCACCGAGGCGACACACCACCGCCACGCACCCCGGGCTGACCGGATACGGCAGATGAGACGGCCGTGCTCCCGTTTTCCTGCGAGGAGATCCTTCCGGAGGCGACGGACCTCGTTCTGATCGTGGGGGTGCACTTTTTCAAACCACTCTTCCCCCCGGAGTTCCTCCCCGGTATAGCCGAGGTCCGTCCAGACGCGGCTTACCAGCACGGGAGCCCCGGCCTGGTCCTTTACGAAGAGGCCCATTCTGGAGAGGGTTGAGACCGAGAGCGGAAGCGTAGCCGACTCTGTTTCCTGAGGACGATCCATGGTGTACTAATATACAACACCCCGGACCAGGAAAACCGGAACGAGGCCCCTATTGTACCGGGATGAATCCCACGAGCCCCCGCAGATCATGATCGGTGAAACGGACCCCCGCACCGAGGAAGAAATCCCGATGGTACACGTCCATGGCGTCGTCGACCCCACCCGTGAGATAGAGCCACTGCAGGGGATTGCTGCTCTCGGGGTCGTAGAAGGGATAGAACTGCCCGAAGGCCCGCAGATAGATCCCGTCGTCGGCACCAAAATCGAAGGCCTCGCCGCTGAGCATCACCCTCCTGACGGGCGAGATATCGATCCCGATGCCGGGAGAGCTCTCCATCACGCCGGCGCGAACCGTCAGGGGGCCCCAGACACGCGCCATCTGCAGGTTGAATTTCATCTCCTCTTCCTGCTTTACCGTGCGCGTGACCGTCTGTCCGGGGGATCCACCGCCTGTTACATCGCGTTCTACGATCGTTTCGGTGGTGGTTGGAACGGGGGTATTGATCAGACCGAAGGTATAGTAGCGGTCACCCGCGCGGGGCACCAGACGAAGGTCGAAGCGATCCTTGGTCTCGAGCTGATCCATAAGCAGTTCCGAACGGAAATCGACCTGGACGCCCATGCCCACGGTGGCATCGAGGAACTCCTCGGCCTTCTCGGTGATCCGCACCGCCCGGGTATAGAGCTCGTCGTCGTGGATGAGCTGTCCCAGGTTGCCTTCTCCGTCGCGAACTACCCGGGTGATGTCCGAGACGTTATCGGCGCTCCCCTGAACGGAGGCCAGAACATCGCGGAGAGCCACCAGATTACCCTCTACCTCCTCGATACTCCGAACAATGCCACTCTCGTTCTCCCCTACAATCCGGTCCAGACGCGCCGTAAGCTGCGCCGTGGACTCGAGAATTTCCTGAACCAGAGCGAGCTTGTCATCGGCTCCGGCATCGACCCTGCCGGTCATGGACTGGATGGTCAGCAGGGTGTCGCGGGCAATGACGAGGTTTTCCTGGAGCAGCATGCTCACGGAAAAGGCCGTCTCCCTGGCCACGGCCACGATATCGTTCAGGGCGTCCACGGTCTCGCCGTCCTGGAGAAAGGCGTGGAACTCGTCCACCAGGCGGGTGGCGCTGGTAGCAAGCTGGTTGGCGCTCTCCACGGCATCGGCCACGTTCGCCATCTGCCGCACGTGCTGCACCTGGTGGCCGTCCTGCAACAGGGCGCCCCGGCCACTCCCGGCGTTGATCGAGACTGTAGCGGTGCCGAGGATACTCTCGGTTGCCTTCGAGACCATGGCATCCTCGTAGAGTTCGACCCCCCGGCGTATCCGCAGGGTAAGACGTGCCTGGCTTCCCTCGAGTTCGATCGCCGCCAGACGTCCCACATCGACCCCGGCAAGGCGCACCACGGAATCCACCAGAAGCCCGCTGGCGTCGTCCACGTAGGCGTACACGGTGTAGGTTTCGCCCAGGCCGATGGAGCTGGACGTACGGAGCACGTAGACCACGGTGGCGGTGGCGATAGCGGTGACAAAGAGACCGATGCTCAGATATCGGGACATGGCTGTACCTCAACTTCCAGGGGTGCCGAAAAGGAATTGTCAATGAACTTCTTTAGCACGGGATGCTCTGCACCGACAAGGTCTCCGGGGATTCCCTCCTCCTGGATAACACCGTCGTAGAGAAAGCCGATGTAATCGGAGATGCGAAAGGTCGCCTGGATGTCGTGGGTGATAAGAATGCAGGTGATTCCAAACTCCTGGTTAACCCGCACGATGAGATCGTTGATGCTCTCCGAGAGAACCGGGTCGAGTCCCGTGGTGGGCTCGTCAAAGAGCAGTACCGAGGGTTGGAGCGCCAGCGTCCGGGCAAGCCCCACGCGCTTGCGCATCCCTCCCGAGAGCTCCGCCGGGAGTTTTCGCTCGATGCCGGGCAGGCCGATCCACTCGAGTTTCTCCTCTACGATCCTCCGTATCTTGCGTTTGTCCTTCATGCGGAGTGTTTCCACCAGGGGGAACGCGATGTTGTCGTAGACGTTCATGGAGTCGAAGAGGGCCGAATCCTGAAAGAGATAGCCGAAGTTCCGCCTGATCATTCTCCTGCGTTCCGGCGACGCTGCGGTGATCTCCTCACCCTCGTAGAAGATCTGGCCCCGGTCGGGTGTGAGCACCCCGATGATCGTCTTGATGAGGACGCTCTTGCCGGTCCCGCTCTGGCCGATGATCGCCGTGATCTTCCCCTTGGGGAAAGAGATGGTCGCACCCTGGAGGACGTTGTTCTCCCCGAAGCGCTTGTGAATGTCCTGCACCGAGACGATCGTTGTGTCCACCAGCCCCATCCTATCCGATATTAAAAAAAGATACACGGCGGGATAAAAAAATCAACCCTTTGTTATCCGGGAAACGGTCCGCATACCCAAACCGGGAGACGCGTCGCCTCTGTGGAGCCAGTTCCAGCAGAGAGGATCCTCCGGCGCGGTGAGGCATACACCTGCTGCGACAGCTCGCTAACTACAGCAGCTGGCTAATAGAGAAACTGCAGCATCAGGTCGGCCATAATGTAATCGGCGATCAGGATGCCTACCGAGGAGGTGACCACCGCCCGGGTGGCCGACTCCCCCACCCCCTTGGACCCTCCCGCAGAGTAGAATCCGTAGTAGGCGCAGATCACGCTCATCATGAAGCCCATAACTGCCGCCTTGATGAGACCCGAGATGACATCAACGGGGTTAACCAGCGTATATAACTGTTCCACGAACCCCCCCGGATCGACACCCAGCATCTCCACGGCCACCAGGTAGGCCCCGAGAATCCCCACCAGATTCGCCAGGCCGGTAAGGATGGGGAAGACAATAACGCTGGCCACGAGGCGGGGAACAACCAGGTAATGAATCGGATCGACCGACATGGTCTCCATGGCGTCGATCTGCTCGGTTACGCGCATGGTGCCCAGCTCGGCGGTCATGGATGAGCCGTTCTTTGCGATCAGCATCAAGGTGGTCACCACCGGGGCAAGCTCCCGCGCCAGGGTAAGCCCCACGGCGGCACCCACCATGGCCTCGGCCTGGAACATGGACATGACCATGGTCATCTGGAGCGCGAAGATCATCCCAATGGCAGCACTGGAGAGCGCGATAATCGCCACAGAGTGGACGCCAATCCGCTCCATCTGCTCTGCGTAGAGGCGCCACCGGACGGGTGACCGGAAGAGGCCCCGCAGAGTATGGCCCAGAAAGACATAAAATCGGCCCAGCTCTTCCAGATTCCGGACCACCCGCCGTCCCAGATTCTCTATAGGCACCAGGACCAGGGGCGTTTTTGGTCCCCCGGTCGTCTCACGCGATTCCTGCACCGCCCCTCCTGGTCACGTGAGGACCTCCGAGAGTTCCAGATCCCCCATAAAGCTCATGGCACCGACGCAGTGCTCGAAGAGCCGTGCGCATTGCCGGGCGTCATCCCGGGCACGGTGCGCCGTATTTGCGGGAATCCCCAGCATATCCACAAGATTCTGGAGGGAATAACTCTTCTTTCCGGGAAAGGCCCGTTTGGCCAGGACCTGGGTATCGATGATGAGGTTGGGCACCGTGGGCATTCCCGCCCGTTGCAGCTCGGCCCGGAGGAAGGCCGTATCAAACTCGGCATTATGGGCCACGAGGATTGCCTCGCCGATGAAGGTCATAAAGCCGGGCAAAATATCTGCCACAGCGGGCTTGTCGGCGACCATGGCATCGGTAATACCGCTCACCCGGGATGCTTCGGGGTGGATCGCCATCCCGGGATTGCAGAGTTCGCTGAAATCAGCGAATTCCTTGCCCGGGGTAAACCGCACCGCACCGAACTCTACAACCCGGTCCACGGCAGGATAGAGCCCCGTGGTCTCGAAGTCGAAGGCCACAAAGGTGCAGGACGAGACGGAGACGGTGGTATCGACGATCATCGGGAGGCCTCCTCAATGATGGTGAGGATATCCTCCTCGATGGCGGCGATCCGGTCGCGCACAGCACACTGAAGAGCGGTCAGATCCTGTGCGGGCTCGCTACAGGCGCTGATGTAAAACTTTATCTTGGGTTCCGTTCCCGAGGGTCGGGCGCTCACCCTGGTTCCGTCAGCCAGGAAGAACTGCAGCACGTTCGACGAACCCAGCCCGGGACCGGCTTCGCTCGCTCCGGAAGCCGGGAAAAAGACCCTGTCGGTCTTGACGTCGTACATCCGTTCTACCGCTGTTCCCCCCAGCGTGGCGGGCGGGGTGGTGCGGAGCTGCTGCATCAGGGCATCCATGGTGGCCTTCCCTGCCTGGCCCTCGAAGTTCCTGGAGATGGTCTGCTCCTGGTAATACCCGAATTTCTGCCAGATCTGACGCAACCGGTCCATCACGGAGATCCCCTGATTCCGCCAGTGCAGCGCCATTTCCACGGTGAGCATGGTGGCCGTGATGGCATCCTTGTCACGAACTTCCGTACCGATGAGGTAGCCGTAACTCTCTTCATCACCCAGGACAAACCGGGGACCCTCGGGGTCTTTTTCAAGATCCCTCATGACCGAGGCGATGTGTTTGAACCCCGTCAGGGTTTCGTGAACCTGCGCTCCGTAGTGCTCGGCCACGGCGCGCTGCAGGGCCGTGGTAACAATGGTGGTGATGAAAACCGGCTTCGGGGGAAGCGTGCCCAGAACCTTGCGCTGCCCCAGGACGTAATCGGCCAGCAGAACTCCCAGCTGGTTCCCCGTCACGAGAGCCAGATCGTCGCCGTCGGGGACGGCAATACCCAGCCGATCGGCGTCGGGGTCGGTGCCGATCACGATATCGGCCTTCTCCCGACGCCCCAGGTCGAGGGCCATTTCCAGGGCACTCGCCTCCTCAGGGTTGGGAAACGCCACGGTGGGAAACTCCGTATCGGGGTCCCGCTGTTCGGGAACGGTCATGACCTGCACCCCCAGTTCCCCCAGGACCCGCTCCACCAGGGGAGCCCCCGTACCATGGAGCGGGGTATAAACGGCCCTCACCTCGCTGCCTTTCTGCCGGAGCAAATCGGGCTGAACCGACTGGCGCTTGACCATGGCGACAAAGGCGTCGTCTATCTCGGCCCCGATATACTCAAGCAGCCCCTCTTTCAGGGCGGCGTCTTTCTCCATCTGGCGGATTTCCCCGGGCTTTACAGCCATTACCTCCTGGATAATATTCGTGTCGTCCGGCGAGACCACCTGGGCGCCATCGTCCCAGTAGACCTTGTAGCCGTTGTACTGCGGGGGGTTGTGACTGGCCGTAACCATGATTCCCACCGAGGCCTTGTAATAACGAACGGCAAAGGAAAGAAGCGGCGTGGGTCGGAGCGCATCCACCAGATAGGTCTTGATGCCGTGGGCAGCAAAGACCAGCGCAGCCGAGAGCGCGAACTCCCGGGAATAGCGGCGGTTATCGTGCGATATGACGGCAGCCCGGGAGCCATCGCTGCGGAGAGCCCCGGCCCTGGCGGTATATCGGGCAAGACCCGTGGTAGCCCGGGCAACCACAAAGGGGTTCATCCGGTTAAAGCCCCCGCCGATTACACCGCGCAGCCCTCCCGTTCCAAACTCGAGGTCCGTATAAAACCGGTCCGAGAGCTCCGGCCAGTCTTCTTTCCCGAGGAGATCCTTTACCTCATCGGCAAAGACCTGATCCTGCTCGGCCTCGATGTAGGTTTCGGCAGCTTTTCTGATTTCTTCCTGGGTCATCCCGTGGTCCTCCCTCTGTTTCCCTCGTCTTCGTCGTGTCTTTTCTGCCCCCGGCCAGACCCTGCGGGGTCGATTCTGCGGGACAGACTCCCGGTTGTCAGATTCCCGGTTGTCAGATTCCCAGGAGCGCCCGGAGGCCCTCCACATCGTGGCATATATGACTGGCCCCCGCCCGCCCCAGGACCTCCTCGTCCCGGAACCCCCAGGAGACGCCCACAGGAACACACCCGGCGTTGCGGGCTGTTTCCATGTCCACCTCGGAGTCACCGACAAAGAGGCACTCCCCGGGAGAAACCTCCAGCGAGAGCAGAATCTCCCGAACAGCCCGGGGGTCCGGCTTGTGCGGGACGCCCGGCACATTCCCCAGGACCCGACCGAACCAGTTCCTTCCGATCGTCTGCTCCACGATCGTCTGAACCAGGGGGTCGGGCTTGTTGGACAACAGGGCCATTTTTATTGTAGCGTCTCTCATGTCCCTGAGCAACGCGGGAATGCCCTGGTACGGCCTGGTCTGAACAACAGGTCTCTGCCGATACTGCTCTTCTGTAGCAGTGGTTACCTGGTCAACCAGATCATCGGGAACTCCCGGGCCGATCTGCGCGTCCAGACTGCGACGCACCAATTCCCTCATGCCCCACCCCACGTGGCGGCGGCACTGCTCGATCGAGAGGGGGCTGTACCCCCGGTGCACCAGAACCGCGTTCAGGGCACTGGCGATATCAGCCAGGGAATCCAGAAGGGTTCCATCAAGATCAAAAATAACAGCTCTCGAGGTCATAGGCAGGAACGGTACCGGCCGGGAGCGGAAAGGTCAATGCGGTGTCCTCAAGGAAACCCACGGGAGAGGCCCTCTTTCACGAGTATTATCGGGAGCTCTTTGGCGATCGCTGGGATTCCCTTCGGAACGCCCTGGCGGGGGACTCTCCCCGAATTGCCCTGGGTGATCCCCCCTATTATCTGGACCCTGCCTCGGCTGCGGTGGCGCGGCTGCTCCCCCTGGGTAAAAAAAATCTCGACCTCTGTGCTGCCCCCGGGGGAAAAACCCTGATTCTGGCGAGCCGCCTCGGAGAGGGAGCGACCCTCACGGCAAACGAGCGTTCCCGCGCCCGGAGAGAACGGCTCCGGCGGGTTCTGAAAGAACACCTGCCTGGGGATCTGCACCCTCGCCTGCACGTGACCGGCCACGATGCGCAGCGCTGGGGGCTCCACGAGCCGAACCAGTACGACGCGATTCTGGCCGACGTCCCCTGTTCTTCGGAGAGGCACGTCCTGGCCGATCCTCTGGAACTGGCACGATGGAACCCCAAGAGGATACGGCGGATCGCAACGACCCAGTTTGCCATTCTCGCTGCCGCAATCGACAGCGCCAGGCCGGGCGGCTACATTCTCTACGTCACCTGCGCACTCACGGACCAGGAGAACGATCTCCTTCTGGAACGGGCGCTGGCCCGGCGGGGCCAGCGTGTGGAGGCGCTTTCCCTGGATCCCGCATCGTTATCGGGAGAGGGTCTCAGCAGCCCCGAGGCGACAACCTGGGGCCTTCAGATCCTCCCCGATCGCTGCGACGGGGCAGGGCCGCTCTACTGCGCGCTTCTGCGACGGCGAAACTAGACCCGGGGCGTACCGCAACCCCGTAAATTTTTCCGTTCCCCATCCCCGCCCCCCTACCCACAGAGAGGACGCTTCGCTACACTGGCGCTCCCGATGGATCACCTACTCGAACGACTTAACCCGCAACAGCGTGACGCTGTGCTCACTATTGATGGCCCCCTGCTTATTATTGCCGGAGCGGGCAGTGGAAAGACGGGCGTTATTACTACACGCATCGCCTATATGCTCTCCCGGGGAATCCCCCCGGAATCGATCCTGGCCATGACCTTCACCAACAAGGCCGCCGGCGAAATGAAGGAACGGGTCAAGGAGATCCTGGGAGAAGGCGCGGGGAAAACCGCATCGGCTCTCACGATCAGCACCTTTCACGCCTTCGGACTCTCGGTTCTCCGGCGCTACGGCAGACTTCTGGGGTACCGCCCCAACTTCACCGTCTACGACACGGGCGATCAGGTGGCCCTCCTGAAGGAGGCCGCCCGGGAACTCCGGATCGATCCGGAAGAGCTGGAAGTGTACAACCTGCTCCAACTCTTCTCGGGGATAAAAACGGAACGAATCACCTGGCAGGACGAGCGCTGGTACGCCATGCTCAACCCCTCGGGGAAGTCCTCCCAGGACAAATCGGGCGAAGAACCCTCCCGGGGGGCCGGAAGCATATCCACCTTCCAGGAGCTCTATCGCAGCTACCAGGAGCACCTGATCACCTTTAACGCCGTGGACTTCGACGACCTGATCATGCAGCCCCTGACGCTCTTCCGGGAACACCCCAAGGTACAGGGCCACTATGCCGACCTGTACCGCTACGTTCTGGTAGACGAGTTTCAGGACACCAGCACACCCCAGTATAACCTGCTCTACCAGATTGCCCGGGAATGGAAAAACGTCTGCGTTGTGGGCGACGACGACCAGTCGATCTATAGCTGGCGCGGAGCCGATTACTCGAACATCGAACGGTTCGAGAAGGATTTTCTCCGGGTCAAGGAGATAAAACTCGAGCGGAACTACCGCTCCACGGGAGGAATCCTCTCGGCTGCCAACGCCGTAATCTCCAACAATACCAACCGCAAGGAAAAAGCCCTCTGGACCCAGATCGATGGGGGGAACCTTCTGGAACTCTCTTTCCCCGATGATGACGGTGCTGAGGCGTCGTTCATCGCTGAAAAAATCAAGCTCAGGGCCTATCAGGAGAGCCTGGCCTACGATTCCTTCGGCATCCTGATCCGTACCAACAGCCAGGCCCGGGTGATCGAAGAGGCCCTTCTGGAGGCGGACATCCCCTACCGCATGTCCGGCGGCCAGAGTTTCTTTCAGCGCAAGGAGATCAAGGATATCGCCGGCTACCTGAGAATTATTCTGAACCCCGACGACGACGTAAGTCTCCTGCGCACAATCAACACCCCCCGCCGGGGAATCGGCCGTCGCACCGTGGAGGCGCTCCATGAGATCGCCGACGAGCGCAAGATATCGCTTTATTCAGCGATTACCCTGGCCGTTCACCGGGAGGTAGACCATTCCATTGGCAAAGGCCCCCTGGGTGCGCTGGAGGAATATCTGGAACTGACGGCGCGCTATCAGGAACGATTCTCCGAGAGCAAGCATCTGGCGGCCACCACGGAACGCCTCGCCACCGAGATAGATTACTGGGGGTATCTGGTCCAGGAGTTCCAGAAGAGCGAGCGGGCTGCCAAGGCAAAGTGGAAAAACATCGGCTTTTTCATCCGTTCCATTGATCGATACGAACAGAATCCCGACGTACTGGAACCTACCCTCCAGGGTTACCTGAACCGGATCAGCCTCCAGACCCGGGACGAGCTCTCCCCCGAGGAGGCCGCGGGCAAGGTCAACCTCATGACGATCCACGCCGCGAAGGGGCTCGAGTTTGATGTGGTTTTCCTGGCAGGGGTGGAGGAGGGAATTATTCCCCACCAGCGGGCCGTGGAAGAGAGCGAGGGGAACCTGGAAGAGGAGCGCCGCCTCTTCTACGTGGCCATCACCCGGGCCAGGCAACAGCTCTACATGACCAGCTGCCGACGACGCCAGGTTCAGGGTGAGATGATCGAGGCCGTGCCCTCACCCTTCATTGAAGAGATACCGGCGGAACTCATGCTCAAAACCCTGGCCGATCCGACGGCAGGGGTGGAGATGCCCGAGGATCCCTTTGCCGCCCTGAAGGCGCACTTCGGATCCTGACGCGACCCCGGACCGGAGGAAGGGGTCGCCCTCCCCCGGTTTCCGGAGCGGTTTACAGGGTGCCCCGCAGGGGGCACAGGGGCATCAGCTCACAACAAGGGCGGTGATCCGATCTCCCTGTTCGATAGCGTCCACCACGTCGGCCCCGGAGGTCACCTTGCCGAAGACGGTATGCTTGCCGTCCAGGTGCGGCTGGGGCGCGTGGGTGATAAAGAACTGGCTTCCGTTTGTGTTCGGGCCCGCATTTGCCATGGATATTACCTTGGCGTCGTGGCGAAGGGGATTTCCCCTGGTCTCATCGGCGAAGCGGTATCCCGGGCCTCCCCGACCCGTACCGGTGGGGTCCCCCCCCTGGATCATGAAGTTGCTGATCACCCGGTGGAAGGTGACCTCGTTGTAGAAGCCCTCCCCAGCCAGAAAGAGGAAGTTGTTCACCGTTACCGGGGCATGCTCGGGGTACAGTTCCAGGGTGATGGAACCTTTGGAGGTTTCCATCGTTACCGTGTACACACGATCGGTCTCGATCGTCATCGCGGGAGCGGAGTCCCATTGTTGTATGCTCATGGCTGTAACGTACCAGCTTCACCCTTCCCGGACAACCATTTCGCCGCCCTTCTTCCATTCTTTCCCTCGGGGTTTCTTGNCTGCTTTCNCCGATCATTTCCTTGACCAGCACGAGCGGACCGGAATAGACTTCCGCTGTTGCCGGAGTGGTGGAACTGGTAGACACAGGGGACTTAAAATCCCCCGGCTATTNCAGCTGTACGGGTTCAAGTCCCGTCTCCGGCAGAACAAATCTCACAGACTTTTGCCCTTGNCGCTTCCTTTCTCCTTCAGGTCGCCGTAAAATCGTGGTGTTACCCGAGACCATTCTCGATCCCGGACCTACACCAGTGGAGGCTGAACATGAAGATCGGTTCTGTTACCGAAGTGAAACGACAGGAATACCGGGTNGGAATAACCCCGGGTTGCGCACGTGCTTACATCAGGGAGGGGCATCAGGTGCTGATCCAGGCCGGAGCAGGCCTGGGAGCGGGCTTCACCGACCAGGAATACGCCCGGGCCGGCGCCGTGATGTGCGAAAGCCCTGAAGAGATCTACGCATCCTGCGACATGATCGTGAAAGTAAAGGAACCCCTGCCTTCGGAGATCCCCCTCCTGCGGGAGGGGCAGATTCTCTTTACCTACCTCCACCTGGCCGCAGACGAGGCCCTTACCAAAGCCCTGATCGAACAGGGTGTCTCGGGAGTGGCCTACGAGACGGTCGAGCCCAGGCCGGGTCAACTGCCGCTCCTGAAACCCATGAGCGAGATCGCCGGCAGGCTCAGCGTTCAGGAAGGAGCCCGCTTTCTGGAACGCCCCCAGGGGGGGCGAGGTGTACTGCTGGGCGGCATCCCCGGTGTGGAAAAAGGAAAGATCGCCATCCTGGGGGGCGGCATCGTGGGAACCAACGCTGCCAAGATTGCGCTCGGACTGGGAGCCCAGGTCACCATCCTCGATATCCGCATGGATCGCCTGGGCTATCTGGACGATATCTTCCAGGGNCGCCTGACCACTCTCTCGAGCAACCGTGGCCACCTGGAGATGGTGCTCGGGGANAGCGACCTCGTAATCGGGGCAGTTCTGGTTACAGGCGCCAGGGCGCCCCGGATCGTCACCCGCAACGATCTGAAGCAGATGAAACGGGGGTCGGTGATCGTCGATGTGGCGATTGACCAGGGCGGATGCGTGGAAACGGCCCGGGCCACAACCCACGATGATCCCGTCTACGAGGTCGAGGGGGTTCTTCACTACTGCGTGGCGAATATGCCTGGAGCGGTCTCGCGAACTTCAACCCAGGCCCTCACAGCTGCGACCTTGCCCTACGGCCTGGAAATAGCCGCCCTGGGCCTGGAAGAGGCGGCCCGAAAGAACCGGGGAATCGCTCTGGGAGTAAACACCTGCGACCATCACCTGACCTGCCCCGGCGTGGCCCGGGCCTTCTCCCTGCCCTGTCGGGAGGTTCAGGAAGCGCTGGGTACTGCCCCCCGTTGAATCCCTCCCACAGGGGGACCATCGCCTCATCGGGGGTAGCCGGTCAAAAAACAAAGTCCGGAGGAAGAGGGCTTGACACACGCACATCTTCTGAGTATGTTACCCCTGCCTTTGTGAGGTGAGGCTCCTGCGTGGATACACGCCGCTGCCCCGAAATGTCGAGAGACACCAAGGGGTTGAACAGGCAGATTCGGATTAAGGATCTGCATAACGCGGCTCGGGCAAACCCCGTTACGGGTTTCCAAACGCCCCGCAGTGCTAAAACCGCAACGAGGAAGGCCTGCCCTGACGAGAAAACTCAACAGGGCGCTCCGTCAGATCTCCGCTTCGGGAGACCAGACGTGGCAACCAGAGGCCTTCCCGGATCTTCCGGAGAAGGCCTTTTTTTATCGGTGGTGCTCGAGTTCTCCCGAGAGATCTCCCCGGCCGGCATCAAACCCAACCGATAGCACAACAGGAAGGAGGATGAATGGACAGCGATCCTTTACCGGATTTGTGTAATTTTTCACGAAAACCCGACAAACCATCCTCCAGCGTACCTGTCTTCTGAAACCTCCCTGCAGGCATTTCCCGGAGACGTACCCGCGAGGGTGATGAACAAGGGAGGTGCCCATGGCACTGCACATTTTCACATTACGAGTTGTCTCAGCGCTTTTGCTGGGGATGCTGATCGGCGCCGAACGACAGTGGAGAAACCGCACCGCAGGAATCCGGACTAACGGTCTGGTGGCAACAGGTGCAGCTCTCTTTGTCCTTCTTTCGGTGATGGTGGAAGGCGATACCAGCCCCACGCGGATACCCGCCCAGATCGTATCGGGAATCGGATTTCTCGGTGCGGGAGTAATCTTCAAGGAAGGCTACTCCGTCTCCGGGCTGAACACCGCCGCCACAATCTGGTCTGCAGCCGCGATCGGCGCTCTGGCGGGCTTCGGGTTTATGGCTCCTGCTGCGCTGGGAACGGTGGTGATTGTGGTGGCTAACACTGTATTGCGCTTCTCCACGGGAATCCACGGAGCGGGCCGGGAAGAGCCATTTCTCGAGTACCAGCTCTCGATTCTCTGCGGAGTCGCCGAAGAGCCCCACATCCGGAGCGTTCTGCACGCCATGATGAGCGCCGAAGCGATCCCGCTCCGGGGAGTATCCCGCGAGGAGTCCGATCAGGACGGCCGCATCGCTATCACAGCTCGTGTGATGATGAAGAGGAACGAAGCAGCAAAGCTGGAACAGATTATTTCCAGGATTGGTCTGGAAGAATCGGTTCAGGCGATCCACTGGGACGCCGCGTAACCGGCAGCGCGATCCAGGTCGCGCACCAGACCAGGAGAGGCCGTGGCTGCACATAACGGCCACGGACACACACAGGCCAGACAGAAACGGGAGAAAAGAATGAACATAACCGATACTTTTGCAGATTTCGCACACGACCACGTGAAGAGGCAGAACCTCGAACCCCTGAAAGCAGAAATGAAGGATATGACCCCCGCAGAGTTGCTCTACGGACTTCAGGACTGCGAGGAGCACGACCGCGCCGTGGTGTTCCGGCTCCTCGACAAGGATGTTGCCATCGATGTCTTCGAGATGATGGACCCGGTCATGCAGAAGGACCTGGTGGTATCCTTNACAAAGGAAGAGACGCTCCAGCTTCTCACCGAGCTCGACCCGGACGATCAGGTCCGGTTCCTCGATGAGCTTCCGGCAAAAGTTGCCAAGCGNCTTCTGGAGGGACTTCCCAGGGAGCAGCGCCAGGCCGCAGCCCAGCTCATGGGCTACGCCGATGGCACGGTGGGCCGCATCATGTCACCCGTCTTTTTTCAGGTGACCAAGACCATGACGGTAGAGGAAGCCCTCAACCGGCTGAGGATGAAGAAAAAGGAGATCGACTTTCCCGTAACCATGCTCTACGTGACCGACGAGACGCGTCATATCGAGGGCATGATCCCCCTGAGCAGACTCGTCGTGGCTGAGCCGGCAACGCAGGTCGCCCAGCTCCTGGGGAGCTACGATCTGGACGTACTCAGCACCAGCGATGACCAGGAGGATGCAGCCCGCTTCCTGCAGCGCGCCGATGCCTTCGAACTACCAGTGGTGGATCGGGAAAACCGCCTGGTGGGAGTACTCACCGCCGACGACGCCATGGATGTTATCAGGGAAGAGACAACCGATGATATGTACGACAAGGTCGGATTGATCGATATCACCAAACGGGAATCTGACCGNAGCCATAACATGATCAACGGGAGCTTCGCCCACGTTCTGCGGGTGCGCATGCCCTTTCTGCTTATCACCCTGGCAGGGGGAATGCTCGCCGGAGCGGTGATCGGGGTCTTCGAAGAACTCCTCGATGCGGTAGCCGCCACGGCGATCTTTATTCCCGTCATTATGGACATGGGAGGAAACGTGGGAACGCAATCATCCACGATCTTCACTCGGGGCCTGGTCNTGGGCCAGATCAGCATGGGGAACTTCTTCCGCCANTGGCTGAAAGAACTGAGAAACGGCGTGGGCATGGGGATCNNCCTGGGATCTGTCGGTGGANTTATCGCCGGCCTCTGGATGGGAATGCCCGCTTTGGGAGTTGCNGTAGGNATCTCTCTGGCTNTGACAATCGCCATCGCCGTGGGTCTGGGTTTTTTCGTTCCCTGGATTCTGGTAAAGCTTGGCTTTGACCAGGCGGCAGGAGCAGACCCCATCATTACTACGATCAAGGACGTAACGGGCCTGATGATCTACTTTACGGCGGTAACGCTCCTCCTGCCCCAGGTTCTGTTGTAGGTACCGCACCATCCCGACGGGAGCCCTGCGGGCACGCCGGTGAAACCCACCGGCGCCCCGGGGGGAACAGCCCGGAGATCCCCGCCGGTTCAGGTGCTACAGGCGGAACCCGGCGATGCAAAAGACCCGGACCAGGCCTGCGTCGATGTCGACATCCAGCGTGCTTCCTCCCGCCAGCCCTTCGCTGAAGCGATTCTGGCGGGAGAGAAGNCCCACCCCAAAGCCGATATCCAGCCGGGCCATTCCCCGATAGAGAANGTTCAGATCTCCCCCTGCTTCAAGAACGTAGCCCTCCATTGTGGTAGAGAGCGGTCCCGACTCGAAGGAAAGGCGACTGTGACCCGCNCCGAGAAAGGGGAGAACCTCCACAGTCACGGAGGGACGGTTCAGCAACACCCCTCCCAGGTACCCCCTCACAAGGGTCGACTCCATGACAAGTTTTCTGGTGCCCTCCCGGGCCTCGGCGTGGGCCAGGCCGAGGGACGCGCCGTAGATGAGGAAGGACCGGCGGGAACGGAGATACTGTCCGTGAAGGGCCCANGCAGAATCCCAGGATTCATCGGAGGAACCCAGATGAAAATCGCCCACACCCGTGGAGACCCGGGAGTTCAGGGAATACTCNTGGCTCTCGGGACCAAGGGTCAGACGCAGCGCCCGATACCCCGANGGCGCACCGAACAGCCCCCCTCCACCGACCAGCAGGAGAAACANAGCCAGACCCTTCCGAACAATCATGGCCCCCTCCACTGTGAATTATCGTTTTTNGTAAACAAGAATTCAANAGATCGGTCCGGAGCGCCTCCAGGCAGAGACTTTCGGCCGAGGCGAAGGGCTGCGCCTCAGATGGTAAGCGTCAGTCCGTCGTAGGCGATGAGATACCCCCTCTCCAGAGACCAGTGTTCCATCTGGTGATGCTCCAGAATTCCCTCGTGGGAGAGATGAGTTGCAAAAATCTGCCCTNCCGGGGCAAGAAGCCCCTCCTCCCTGAAGCGCCTCACCGTGGCAGCGGTGCCCTCGGCAGAGAGATGGTCCGACGAGGGGAAGCCTATNCCGTAGGTCTGGTCCAGAACCACCACATCGAAGGTCGCACCCCTGGCCCTNAGATCTTCCCACACCGNCTCGTCGATCCCGGCCGTGTCGGTTCCGTAGAAGAGATGCTTCTCTCCGTCGGAAACAGCATAGACCAGAGAATCGAACTCGGGTGCGTGGTTCGCCGGATAGGGAACAATCGCGTATCGTCCCCGGGAGATCTCCNGGAAGGGCTCGAGCTCGAGGATCTCCAGGGAGAGCGCCTCCTGAACGNACCTCTCCAGAAGCGAGCCGTAGTCGCACTGACGCTGGAAAACCCTATCCAGCGCCTCCAGCGTCTTGCGGGATCCCCCAAAGACNAGCCNACCNCTCACCGCGCCCCCCCACTCGGGGTGGCGCGATATGAGCAGCTCCGGGTCAAAATGATCTGCGTGGGGGTGGGTCTGAAGGCAGAGCTCTACCCTGGTAAGGGACCAGCCCCGGGAGGCAGCCGCCGAGGGAACATCGGGGCCCAGATCCAGCAGGAGATCGGTATTAACCAGACAGGCTGAACGGGAACGGACGTTCTTGCCCCCCTCTTTTCTGGCTGTCTTGCAGCCAGCACACACGCAGAATGGCAAGGGCATGGCCGGTGAAGCCGCCGTTCCAAGAAATCTGATATCCATGAAGCCCCCTGGCAGAATAGTTCCTCCATGATACACTTCAAAGAGCGATGGGAAAACCTTTTTCGGAGTCTACTACCCCCGGGAGACCCGGAGACCTGCCCGGCCTTTTCGATCTCCCCGAACCTTCAGCTCGTCATTCCTCCTGCCAGGCATCTTCTCAAGTCGCCGATCAGGGGCAGATCATCAACCAGGAGGGGGTCTCCGGCCAGAGGTGCGTTTCCCGCCGGGGACGCACAGCTCTGGTCAGATCTGCCCTGCCAGGAACCTTTACCACAGCCCGCTACCGCCTTTCCCCCTACCAGGGGTGCGGCCACGGATGTATCTACTGCGATGGCCGTGCCGAGCGGTACCACGTGGAGGGCGATTTCTCCCGGGATATTGTGGTGAAGGAGAATACCCCGGACCTGCTTGCACGGGAACTGCCCCGACTGCGCGAACGGGGAGTGATCTCCATAGGAAGCGGAATTACCGACTGTTACCAGCCTCTGGAAGAGAAACTCCATCTTACCCGGCGATGCGCGGAGCTNTTGGGGTACTACCGGTTCCCCGCCCTGGTGATGACCAAATCATCCCTGATCGAACGGGACATGGACCTCTGGAAGAGGCTGAACGAGGAGGCGGGGTTTCTTTTGCTCCTGACAATCACCACTCTGGACGACGACATAGCAGCGATCATCGAGCCCGGCGCCCCCTCCTCTACCCGGAGGCTCAAGACCCTGGAAAGATTCGCCCGCGCCGGCCTCGCCACCGGAGTTCTTGCCATGCCCCTCCTGCCGGAGATTACAGACTCATCAAAGGCCCTGGAGGGCCTCGCCNGGACCGTGGGGGACACCGGCGCCCGATGTCTCATCCCGGGAGGNCTCACCCTGCGACCGGGNCGACAAAAGGAGTTTTTCCTCTCCCGACTGGCAGAACTCGAAGGGAACGCAGGAACAGCGGCAAGCCCGGAGCTGCCGCAGGAACCAGAGGGACTGACAGAACCAGAGATGAAGCAAAAACCAGAAAGACAGGCAGAACCGGAAAGGCCACCAGAGCCAGGAGGCCCCGGAGAGATCTTCCGGGCCACCCGGGAGGGGACTCCCGACCTGCAATCGATCTATCACAACCTCTACGGAGGAAACGCTCCCTCAGGAGCACTGGCCCACTCCTACGGCAGAGCCCTCTTTCAGCGCTTCCGGGATGCCTCGCGGACACACCGCCTCGCCCCCTTTATCCCCCACAGCCTCTACCGGAATTATGTAAACCGGGCCGACGAAATGTATCTGGTTCTGCACCAGATGCTCTGCTGGTATGAGCAGGAGGGAGTCCCCACGGAGCGTCTGAGCCGGGCAATCGGCTCCTACCGAGACTGGCTCAGCGGAAAGAGACGATCGCCCTCCTTCGACGGGGATCAGGCGATCACCGATGCCCTCCACGAGGGTTCCCTGAACCAGATCCTGCACAATCCCCGGCTCGTCCGGACTCTTCATCGTCTGCTTCTGGAAGGAGAATCCTTTGAACCCTGGCTCTCGTAAAATCTCCAAAAAACGTCTTTATATCTCAAGAAAATCTGTGAAAAGCTTTTCTGCTCGTGTTTGGTGTGATATAGTGAGATTCTATTCCACTCAGGAGGTGAATACATGATACGGCAAAAGAAGAATGCAGCCCGGCTGCTCACCCTGGCCCTGGTGCTGGCCACGACCTTCTCGCTGGTAATGTGCGGAACCGCACCGGAACCCCGGGAACCCGCAAGCGGGTCCTTTACCATTCTGCACACCAACGACATGCACGGTCGCATCGAAGAAGGCCGGTTCGACGGCATGGGCCTGGACCGGCTGGCTGCACTCGTCGAAGCCCAGCGGCAGGAGAAGGGAGCGGTGCTGCTCCTCGATGCGGGAGATACCGTTCACGGCCTTCCCATCACCAGCATCGAGCGCGGAGCGAGCATGGTGGAGGTGATGAACCTCATCGGCTACGACGCCATGGTTGCGGGAAACCACGAGTTTAACTACGGCCAGGAACGCCTCCTGGAGCTGGCTGAGCTGGCCGAGTTCCCCATCCTGGCAGCAAACATCACGGTCGATGCCGACGGGTCATCCTTCCTGCCGGAGTACGTGATCAAGGAAGCGGGAGGAGTAACCGTGGCTATCTTCGGCCTGGCTACACCGGAAACGCTCTGGAAGAGCCATCCAGCCGGACATCGGGGGCTTACCTTCGGTCATCCCATCGAGGCATCGCAGCGGATGGTGGCTCATCTCCAGGGCCGCGCCGACGTGATCGTCGCCCTGGCTCACCTGGGGTTCGAGGGTGACTACGACAGCCGACTCGTGGCCGAGGCCGTACCGGGAATCGATATCATCGTGGACGGCCATTCCCATGACCTCCTCCCCGAGGGATACCGCGTGGGCAACACCCTGATCGTTCAGGCCGAGGAATACAACAAGAACCTGGGCGTGGTCGATATCGTTGTAGAGGATGGTGTCGTGGTGAGCGCCACCGCTTCGCTGATCACCAAGGAAGAAGCCCAGAACGTTGAGCCCCACCCCGGGGTTGTGGCCCTGATCGAGACGATCAAGGAGCGACAGGGGGGACTTCTCGAGCAGGTGGTGGGATCCACCGAGGTGCACCTCGACGGAGAGCGGGGGAGCGTACGCCTCCGGGAAACCGCCTTGGCAAACCTTATGCTGGACTCCATGAGAGATGCTGCAGGTTCGGACCTGGCCTTCAGCAACGGTGGCGGCATCAGAGCGTCGATCCCCACAGGAGAGATCACCCGTGGTCAGGTCATCCAGGTTCTCCCCTTCGGCAACCAGGTGGTCTCGCTGGAACTCACGGGAGAGCAAATCCTAGAGGTCCTGGAGATCGGTGTAGCGGCCTACCCCGAGGCGGCGGGAGCTTTCATGCACTGGTCCGGTCTGACCTTCTCCTATGACCCCTCCCTGCCCGCAGGTGAGCGTGTTGACCCCGCCGGGGTACGCGTGAACGGCGAGGCGCTGGACCTCTCCAAAACCTACAGCGCCGCCACCAACGATTTCCTCCACGCCGGAGGCGACGGGTTGGGCTTGCTGGTCGGGCTCGATTACTCCTCCTTCGGGAGCATGGACGAGGTACTGGCCGAGTACATCGCTGCAAACAGCCCTGTGGCGCCGGAAATCGAAGGACGAATCACCGTAATCGGTGAATAACCCCTCCCCCGGGACACCCTTGGGGTGTCCCGGGACCATCCTCTGCCCGCCATCAGGCCAGGTCTCTCTGCAGGGAGCGCCCCCTCAGGCCTTGTCTGGCATGACCCGTTCCGGTGCATCCNGCTCCGGCCTCTTTTCCTTCGGGGCACCCCCTCCCGACCTGACAGGGATCTGGATCTCCGTGATGAACTCCTCCTCGCGGGATGTACCGTGTATATCGAGACGGTATATCTCCAGAGCACTTCCCCCGACCTCCAGCCCGCGCTCCCCCAGAAACGCCAGGATCCGCTCGAAGCACTCAGGACTCCTGCGGTAGCTCCCCCGATATATCAGGGTCGCATAGGTACCACCGGGAATCACCCCGGCCCGGGGAAACTCCCGGGGATCGACAAGGAAGAACGCCTTCTGATACTGCGTATAGACGCCCCGGCGGAGCCCTTCCTCGGGGACAACCACCCCCATATCATTGTTGGCAAAGAGAAAAAGCGCATCATCGTCCTGCCCCTGAAGCGTACGAAAGGCCAGATCGACCTCCTGGTCGGTAGAGAGGGTGTCTTCAAGAAAGAGCACCGACCTGGGGGGTATCTCCTGCAGCACAACCTGGTCGGGGATCTTCTCGGAGGAAAAATCCCGCAAAACCCGGATTCGCTCGGAAAGACGGTCCCGCAGCGCCACCAGAGGCATAATCTCCCGCTCGATCAGGGCGAGCTCCTCTTTCATAAGTTCAATCGTGGATTCGATGGAGCGCGCCTCGAGATAGCGTTTTATCTGGTCCACGGAGAAGTTCAGTTTCCGAAGATCCTTAATGATATTGAGTCGCCAGATATCATCCAGGGTATAGACCCTGTAGCCGTTCTCCCTCCGCTGCGGATGAACCAGACCCTTTCGCTCGTAGTAGCGTAACGAGTCGGGGCCGATCCGGTAGAGNGCACAGATCTCACCGATGCGGTATTCTTTTTTCACTTTTTGTCCTGCCTTCCTTGACCCTGGTATTGTACCAAGGTTTAGAGTTCCTCTCAAGGTTGCTTTTTGCCGGCAGGACCGGCGAAAGACCACTAATTTCAGGAGTCCCTTTCGGGGCTCCCTTGTAGGAGCACGTCAGATATGCGTAACTTCTTTTCCTCTCTTTCGCCGGTAACCCGGCAGTTTTTGCGGTACCTGGTGCCTTCGGTGAGCGCCATGTGGTTTTTTTCGATTTACACGATGATCGACGGGATCTTTGTGGGGCGCGGTGTAGGCCCGCTGGCCCTGGCGGCGGTAAATACCGCCATGCCCTATATCAACACGGTCTTTGCCGTGTCACTCCTGGCTGCCGTGGGATCATCCACGATGATCACCTTCGCCATGGGCCGGGGGGAATGGGACCGGTGCAATCACTACTTCACTCTGAACGTGGTGATTCTCACCGTCCTGGGCGTGGTCATCACGGGCCTCTCGCTCCTGTTCCTGAAGGAGATAGCCCTCTTTCTGGGAGCAACGCCCGAGACGATGCAGGATGTGAAGGATTATCTCAGGATCATCATCATCTTCAGCACCTTCTTTATGGTGGCCTATTCCCTGGAGGTACTGGTAAAGGCCGACGGGTTCCCCGTGTACTCCACGGTCTTTGTGGTGGTGGCGGCGGTGACGAACATCGTGCTGGACTACCTGCTCGTGATCGTCATCCCGATGGGCGTACGGGGAGCAGCCATAGCAACGGGGATGTCCCAGGCCGTGGCCTGCGCGGGGTGTCTGGTGCACTTTCTCGGAAGAAGATCGAACCTCAAGCTTGTCCGTCCCCGGTGGGACTGGAGAGCATTGCAGAGGATGTTCGTTATCGGATTTCCCGAGGCCCTGACAGAACTCTCGGCGGCCTTCTGTATTTTCTTCTTTAACCTCACCATCGTGAGAACTCTGGGGGCCTACGGGCTCGCCGCTTTCGGCGTCATCATGTACCTGAACAATCTGGTTCTCATGACGATGATCGGGATCAACCAGGGGATGCAGCCCCTGATAAGCTATTACAACGGCCGGGAGGAACCCTGGAACTTTCGCAGGATTCTTTCCCTGGGAAACCGCACAGCNCTGGTTTTCGCCCTGGCTTTCCTGGCGATGGCTCAGGGTGCGCCGAATTTTCTGGTATCGCTCTTTCTGGATCCCCGGAACAGCGAGGTCTTTACGCTCTCCCTGAGGGGGCTCAGAATCTTCAGTCTGGGCTTCCTGCTGTGCGGGTTCAACGTGATCCTGGCGGGGTACTTCACGGCGCTCAAGGAGACCCTGCGGGCCACAGTCATCTGTTTGCTCCGGGGATATCTGCTGATCGCCCTGGTACTGCTGGTCCTCCCCTCTTTTCTGGGTGAGAGAGGAATCTGGCTGGCCCCTGTGGTCTACGAAGCCCTGACCCTGGGGATAGCCCTGGTACTGCTGGTGCGCTATCACGCCGCAGGAACTACAACCCCTGCCAGGCTTGCTCCAGAAGGCACTCCAGCTCTTGAACATTAACGGGGCGGGGGTTTGTGCCGGTACACACGTCCTCCAGCGCCTTGACCGCCATCGAAGGGAGGGCCTGCCGAAAGGCATCTTCCTGGATACCCAGGGCGCCAAAGGAGGGCGGGATCTCCAGGGCCTGGTTGAATCGCTGAACCAGCGTCACCAGCGCCCGGAGCCGTTCCCGGCGGGTGGGCAGATCGAGCCGGAAGATCTTCGTCAGGCGGTCGTATTTCTGCCCGAACTCCTCCTCCCGTCCATCGAGAGCCCCCGAATTGAAGGCGATCACCAGGGGAAGCAGGATCGCGTTGGTTCGACCGTGGCTGATCTTGAAGCGCCCCCCCACAGCGTGGGCCAGACTATGGTTGATCCCGAGCCCGGCGTTGGTAAAGGCGATGCCCGCCAGACAGGAGGCCTCGTGCATGAACTGCCGGGCCTCACGGCACTGACCGTCCCGAAAAGCCTGCTGGAGATTATGGAAGGAGATCTCCAGGGCCTGCTGGGCCAGGATGTCGCTGAAGGTACTGGCTGCGGTGGACACGTAGGCCTCAAAGGCGTGGGTTATCACATCGACCCCGGTATCGGCCGTGACGGCGGGAGGAACGCTCATGGTAAAACGGGCGTCCAGGATCGCCACATCGGGCACCATCAGGGGGTCTGTCAGGGCAATTTTGGTCTGCTTTCCCGTGTCGGTGACAACGGAAAAGGAGGTTACCTCCGAACCTGTGCCGCTTGTTGTGGGGATCGCCACAAAATGGGGCTTGAAGATCTCCGTTTTATGAAGGAGCCGCTCCTTGGTTTTGATGCAGAAGTACATGATCGCCTTGGCTGCATCGATCACCGAACCGCCACCCACGGCGATCACCGCATCGGGTTTGGTCTCGATGATGTGGGTGAGACCCGTCTGGACCGTCTCGAGACTCGGGTCGGCCTCGACCGAATCGAAAACCCGGTACGCCACGCCCTCGCTATCCAGAAGAGTTGTAACCATCGCCGTGATTCCCAGGGCTACCATGGTTGTATCGGTAACGACGCAGACCTTATCTGCTTTCAGATCCCGGAGGTAGTCCAGGCTCTCCGGCCCCGACAGAATTTTTGTTCCCAAGGTAAAGGTTGTCATTACTCCCTCCCGGCGAAGTTACACGCGGCGTTTCCCGAAATATTCCGTACCTCAGCATATACCAGATCAGAAAAATAGCAAGCCTCCCGGAAAAAAGACAGATCCCCCTCCCTTTGGGCCAGGAGCGATCGGCGAGATCGACAGGCAGAACCGGCCGGACGCGGGGTGATCTGGAGCACGCTGATGGGAAGAGGAAAAAGTGCTATTCTTGGACGATATGATAAGGGAAGATATCAATCGATTTCTGGAAAGGGACCCCCTCCAGGCTCTGCCAGTCCGGGGCTTTTTCGCCACCAGGCCCGTCCAGCACGTGATGCACCGGGGAAACTCCCTGATCCTCTGCGGCCAGAGCGACCATCTCTGGGCATACCTCTTCTCTGCGACCGAGCCCGGAGCGCCCCCCCCACGCTCCCCCACAGGAGTCTCTGCCAGCCCGAAGGCGCCCGGACCGGGGGAATCGCCACCGGCGGGAGATCATGAAATGAAAGAACTCCTCCGGGAATGCCGGGAGATAACACCCTTTTTCGCCAACGTTCAACCCTGGATGGCCCATATCCTGGCCTCTTTGGGTGATGTTGAGTGGACCATGGATACCCGACGGCTCTATTATCCTCTCTCATCCTCCCCCTCCTCCCCATTCTCGCGGCAAATCATCCCTGGAGAAGAGCCCCTTCCCCCGATCGATCCCGACCGGGCCCGATTTATCCAGGACAATTCCGATTACCGCGAGTACACCTCATCCGAATATATCCGGGAGCGTCTGCTGGGCGATATTTCTTCGGGGATAACCCTGCAGGGAACGCTCGTCGCCTGGGGGCTCACCCACGACGACCGGTCTCTCGGGTTTCTCCACGTCCTCCCCGCGTGGCGCCGCCAGGGTCTGGCCGAACGGGTCCTGGGAGATCTGGTCCGTAAACGCCAGGCCCGGGGAGAGATCCCCTTCCTGAACGTGGAACCCCGGAACCAGCCATCGATGAGACTGGTGGAGAGAACGGGTTTTCTCCCCGACCGTCCTGTTTCATGGATAAAGATGAAATTTCATGGATCCCCATGAGGGCTGCTCCGGAAAGGATCTGCGCCGGGCCGGGACTTCGCCGGAACACCCCCAGAGTCGGCCGGGACCGTCCCGTCAGATCGAGATCGGCGGAATCAGGCCCGGTGGTGGAACAAGACCGGCCTCTTCCAGAGAGGCCATCTCTCTCATGATCGCAGCAGCACTCTCTATCACCGGCATTGCCAGGGCCGCGCCCGACCCCTCGCCAAGGCGCAGGGAGAGATCGAGAAGGGGCTTCACCCCCAGAAACTCGCAGGCCGCCCGATGGCCCCGCTCCACCGAGGCGTGGGAGACAACCATATAGTCCCTGACCGCCGGTTCGATCATGACCGCGATCACCCCGGCAGCGGTCGAGATGAGACCATCCAGAACCACCATGGCCCGTGCCGAGGCTGCAGCGAGGAGCGCTCCAGCGATCCCCCCGATCTCGAAGCCCCCCACAGAACGGAGGATAGCGAGTCCATCGAGGCGCTCCCCCGGAGGCGCGCCGTGGAGGGCTATCATCTTTTCCAGAACCTCGATCTTGCGCCGCAATCCCTGATCGTCCAGACCTGTCCCCCGCCCGGCTACCTCCGAAGCGGTTTTTCCCGTGGCCAGGGCGATGATCGCCGAGGCTGCCGTGGTATTGCCGATCCCCATCTCACCGAAACCTGCCAGGTCCACGGGCCCGCCACGCTCCACCACCTCCTGAAAGGCCTCTCTCCCCCGCCTGAGCGATTCCAGGGCCTCCCGGGGTGTCATGGCCTCCTGAAGCGCGCTGTTTCTGGTGCCAGGGCCGATGCGCTTGTTCACGATCTGCCCCTGAGGGGTCACGGCACCCCTCACGCCCATATCGACGACGGTCAGATCCAGCCCGTGAAGGCGGGAGAGTACGTTGATAGCGGCTCCACCCCGGGCGAAGGTATCCACCATCCGGGCGGTCACCTCGGGAGGATAGGCCGAGACACCCTCCTCGGCCACGCCGTGATCGGCAGCGAAGATCACCATGGCCTTTCGCTCGATCCGGGGAGCCAGGGTCTTTTGCACCGCACAGAGCTGAACCGCCAGATCCTCCAGCGCACCCAGGGAGCCCAGGGGCTTTGCCTTCAGATCCATGCGGTGCCGGGCCGCGCTCCCGGCGGTTTCCGGTATGGGCTCGATCGCACACCCCGGCAAAAGGATATCCAGGATTTCCCCCGAGCCCGTGGCAGAATCAGCCACAGCGAGCGGTTCCCGGGAAGCAGCCACACAGGAAGCCGTCCCGGAGGAATCACCGGAATCCGCCGAGAAAGCCTTCTTCCGGGGGTCGATGATGTATTTCAGTCTTTTTCCCTGATAGACCTCCCGGGCACGTCCGGGGAAAGCATCGAGCGATATAATTCCCTCTACCAGGNAAGAAAAAAACACCTCCTCCCGGGAAATGAAATCCACAGCCCGCTCCATATCCCGAGGGTGCAGACCATAGGTGCCGGCCAGGGTGAGTTCCTTGTAGTGAATGCTGTTGAGAAGATTCGTGGAGACGGTCTCGTTCTTTGTGATACCGCTGAAATGGAGAAGAACCCCGCCCTTGGCGAGCCTGGCGATCCCNGAGCAGAAGGCCTGATAATCGGAACAGGCGCAGAATACCGCCCCGTACCCGCTATTGTGCAGTTCTTTTCGCACCGGTACAGCGGGAAACCTGCGGGCAAGAAGATCAATTTTTTCCTGGCTCCGCTCCAGAATTACCGCAGGAATGCCCCGGTCCCTGGCCAGATACCAGGCCATGAGGCCCAGCGTTCCCCCTCCGTAGATCAAAAGACTTCGTGTAGCTGCCTCCAGATTATCGAAGGCGTGAAAAACACATCCCAGTGGTTCGGCAAAGGTATAAAGTTCGGGATGATCCGTGGGGGGGACGGGAATCATCACGAAGGATGAACCCCGGGGCGNGGCCANAGCGGTGGCAAAAGCCCCGTCGAAGTGAAAGCCCATGATGCGGATCGTGCTGCACCGATGTTCCCTCCCGTCCCGGCAGTCCCGGCAGACTCCGCAGGCGATCCCCGGCCAGAGCACGAAGCGCTGACCCTCTTGCCTGTCCCGGACCACCGCCTCGTGACCGGGAACGCGGGGAAGGTGAAGATCCCGTTGCCCCTCAAGATAGAGCTTTCCGTCGGTACGGCAGACCCCGCAGTACTCCACCTCCAGCCTGCCCCGGGGCGACTCCTCCAGCCCCGCCTGACCAAGCCCCTGCAGAACGAGTTTCATGACGCGCCTTCCCCGGGGATACCCGCCATGGCGCGAATTCCCAGGAGTCTGTCCCGGCCCTGGCGAGGGTCCCTGTTCTGGGCCGCGACCCAGGCCTCGAGGCGGTCAAAGGCGGCTCCCGACTCGACCGAATCCCGGGCGAGGGCAACACCTGCGGGAAGATCATCGACCTTCCCGGCTGTGCGCAGCAAACAAGCGGCGTTGAGCAGGACCGCATCGACCCTGGCCGGAGCATCCAGCCCGCGAAGGGTTCTGACAAAACGCACCGCCTCCAGGGAGATATCATCGGCGGCAGCNAGTTCCCGGGGATCGTGCACGGCGAGCCCCGCATCGCCGGGACGGAAGGATGAGGTGTGCAAGCTCCCTCNCTCATCGAAGGCGGCGCATTGCGTTGTACCGCACACCGAAGCCTCATCCATACCCCGCGATGAGTTATCGATACCCCCGTAGAAGACCAGACCCCGCCGATAGCCGATGCGCCGCATAAGTTCCGCCACGGGTACCACCATCTCCGGGGCGTAGACACCACGAACCCCCCGCGTGGGGAGCAGGGGGTTACAAAGGGAGGCCGCAATATTCAGGCAGGACCCGAAGGATATCTGCGAGAGGATCCTTCCCAGCGCTCGCGGGTGGACGGCAGGGCTCATGCCGTTGAAGAGCCCGATCCCCGCTGTGGTAATGCTGCGAAGGACCATGGGCGGGGGGGCATCGGGATCGACCCCCAGGGCCTCGGCTATATCAACCGTTCCGCACCGGGAGGTGATAGATCTGGCACCGTGGCGTGCCAGGGGAACACCGCAGGCCGCCGCTACCAGCGATGCCGCCGTGCTGATATTGAAGGTTTTGAAGGAATCCATCCCCGTCCCGCAGTTTTCCACGATCTCTCCGGCGGGAAAAGCGTGACGGAACTCGGGAGATTCCTCTTCCAGGGGTTTTACCGTGTCCAGCTCGTAGATAGCTTCCCAGGCTGCGGCCAGCTCCTCCACGGTTTCTCCCCTGGTTGCCAGGGCNCCNAGAAAGGCCCCCTGGTTCATCTCGCTCACGCGGGAACAGAGAATATCCCGAAAAGCCTCCCGGGCGGCCCCGAAATCCAGGGCCTCTCCGGCGATGATACGGGACAGGATAAAGCCGAAGGATCTGTCCCGTTCCCGGGGCGGCGCCTCCCCGGGGAGCACATCCTGACCGGGAGGAGCCCCTGCTCCCCCCCGTGGTGCCCTGTCGCTCTGCAGGGTATCTGCCTGCGCGTTGTCCGGCTCGATCAGCTCCATGGTTTCCCCCTGGCCCGATACTCTAGCGGATAACCCCGGGGAGGGCCAGAACAGGGAGAGATTGTTTCCCCCCGAAATGGGTGATAGTCTTCCCCTATGAAACAGACCGGCACCATTCTGGCGCTTCTTCTCGGACTCACTCTGAGCGTTCTCCCCATCGCTTCGGCAGCACCGGGGGCTCCTCTTTACAACTCATCCTGGGGTGGGCCTGCCCTCCAGGACGAGCTCTTTGCACCTCTGGTAAATCCCGCCGCCCTGGCAAGGGGGAGCGCCAGCGGGTTCGGCTTTATTCTGCCCCTGGGAGACGATCACGCCCCGGGACAGAAAGACTTTGGCGAGCGCTACCAGCTCCTCCTGAACGCCTCTTTCGGGGGATACGCCCTGGAACACCGCGATTCTTCCTTTACCCACCTGATTTCGGGAGCGCTCCCTCTGGGCCCCTCCCTCTCCCTGGGGTATTCCTGGTCCTGGGANGAGACCTCTTTCACCGACGGCCATTACCAGGCGGGCGTCCTCCTTCGCCCGGGGGAGGCGATCTCCCTGGGGGTTGTGTACCGGGACCTGCCCCAGGACTCGCTCCTGGAGGCCGGGCTGGGAGTCCGCCCCCTGTGGTTCAGCGATCGCTGGGGAACGCGCCTGACACTGGACGGGAATATCCGGTGGATACCCGACGAGGAGGACCTCGACTTCTCCACAGCCTCGGTCACGGTGGAGGTTCTCGATGGAGTGCGTCTTTCGGCAGGGTACGATCACCAGGAAGAGGTTTTCTCTCTGGGAGCGCGGGTCAACCTCCGCCGAAGCGAGGCCGGCCTGGCGGCCACACTGGAAGATCCCGGCGACCATATCCCGGAGANCGTTTCCTACGGCTTTCTTCGTGCAACACGGCGGCGAACCGTCCTGGAACAACCCCGTTCAGAGGTGATTGAATACGATCGCACAGGCCGTGTTACCTCTCACCCCCGGGTTCACCGCTTCTCCGAACCTCACCTGCCCCTGGGAACGATCGTGGCCGATCTGGAACGATTCAGGGACGACCCCTCGGTGGGAGCAATCCTGGTGAACGGAACCTATCTCCAGGCACCCCTNGCCTATGTGAGCGAACTTCTGGAGGCCTTCAACGAGGTACGGCTCCAGGGCAAGCGGGTCTTTTTCTATTTCGACTGGGCCGATCCTGTGGCCTACCTTCTGGCTGCGGCTGTGTCGGACCAGATCTTTTTTCATCCCACGGCGGTGCTGGATCTGCGCGGCTTTTCCTACAGCGGCCTTTACCTGGGCCAGTTTCTGCACAATTACGGTGTCGATGTTCACAACTACCGCAGCCACGACTACAAAACCGCCGGAGACAGCCTCAGCGAACCCTCCATGACCGAGGCCGAGCGGGAGGGCTGGGAAGTTCTTCTGGAAGACCTGGCTGACATGTACAACGAAGTGCTCGCCGTGGCACGGGAGTCTCACCTTCCCGATGAGGCCGATCGGATCGTTGCAGCCGGTCCCTACCTCACCGCCAAGGGAGCCCTCGATGCGGGCCTGATCGATGCGATCCTCTATCCCGATCAGTTACAGGAGACGATCTTTCAGATCCTGCCGCAGGCAGGGCACTGGCGGGCACCCGATCGAACCCGTCGGGCTAGGCTTGCCTGGGGATCGGACCGGGGTGGCCTGGTCCAGGTTATCCACGGAACGGGTCCCATCATTCCCGGTGAAGCTATCGCGGGTGAGTCGATCGGGGGGGACTCCTTCTCCAGGGCGATTCGCGAGGCCCGGGAAAATCCCTTTGTCCAGGGTATCATCCTCCGTATCGAGACGGGAGGAGGGGCGATCACCGCCTCCGANCAGATCGCCCGGGAGGTAGCGCTGACTCGGGACGCAGGAAAACCCGTGGTAGTTTCCATGGGGGGCGTCGCCGCCTCGGGAGGGTATTATATCTCCGCACCGGCGTCGCATATTGTGGCAAACCCCGCCACCATCACCGGTTCCATCGGTGTCGTGGCGATACAAGCCGATATGGAGCGCCTTCTGGAACGCTTCGCCATTGGCACCGACACGGTGCGGACCGCACCCAGGGCCGATTTCGGTTCTATCCTGCGAGCGCCCTCACCGGAGGAGAAGGATCTCTGGCGGGCCTATATCGACGATGGCTACCAGCGGTTTCTCGATGTCGTGGCGGAGAACCGCGCCCTCTCGCGCGAGGAGGTTCACCAGGTCGCCCAGGGGAAAGTCTGGACGGGGCGGCAGGCCCTCGAGAGAGGNCTTGTGGATTCCCTGGGAGGTCTCTCCCGGGCAGAGGAGATCATGGCCGGGCTTCTGGACNAATCGCTCCCNCTCCGAACGGTTCATACCGTTCCGGGAGNAACCAGGTTCGACCTTAACCGGGCGCTGGGGGCCGGGGGCTGGGCCCGGTTTGCCGGGCTGCCTCGAAACGTCCTCGCAGGATCCGGTCTGGCCGGNCCCGCTTCGGNCCGTCTTGGGCCGGGACGCCCCCTCTCGCAGGAGCTTTCCAGGGCGCTGGCGGAGCTGCATCTGCTNGCTACCCTGGAGGGGTCACCTCTGTACCTCATGCCCTACGGTGTGCCGGGGGTCACCGCGCCACGCTAGNCNNNGCACGCCCCGGTGCNCGCCGGCGGCAAACCGGCCCGGGCATCACGAAATCCTGAACTGCCCCACCAGGCCGCGAAGTTGCTCGGCCTGGGCGTTGAGCTCTTCCGACGTGGCGGCGCTTTCCTCGGCCGTGGCGGCGTTCTTCTGAACCACCTGGTCCAAATCCCGAATCGTTCTGGCGATTTGCGACGCGGCGCCCTCCTGGTCGTCCGAGGCCTTGCTGATGCCCTGCACCAGCTCGGCCGTACGCAGGATATCAGGAAGCATCTGATCGAGCATCACCCCCGCTCTCTCGGCGACGTCCACCGATACCNTGGCAAGATCGGTAATCTCCCCCGCTGCGTTCTGGCTNCGCTCTGCCAGCTTCCGGACTTCCGAGGCAACCACAGCGAAGCCCTTGCCCATCTCGCCTGCCCGGGCNGCTTCGATAGCGGCGTTCAGGGCAAGCAGGTTGGTCTGGCGGGCAAGTTCCTGGATAATCATGATTTTCTCGGCGATACTCCGCATGGCCACCACGGTCTCCCGCACCGTTGCCGCGCCCTCTCTGGCACGATCAGCGGAACTGATTGCAATCTCCTCGGTTTGCCTGGCACCTTCGGCGCTCTGCCTGATATTTGAGGTTATCTCCGCGATGGACGCAGAGACCTCCTCTACTGAGGCAGCCTGCTCGGTTGCTCCCCGGGAGGTCTGCTCCGCAGCAGCGCTCATCTGCGTGCTCGCCGAGGCGATCCCCTCGGCGTTGGTAAAGACAGTACCGATAATCGCCTGCAGTTTCTCCACAAAGAGATTGAAATGACGCGCCATCTCCCCGGTCTCGTCACCACTCACCGCAGGGAGCCTCCTGGTCAGATCCCCTTCACCCGAGGAGATATCCTTGAGAATCTCCACGGTCCNACGGATCGGCCGAACGATACCGTGAGCGAGGAGGAGCCAGACGAAGGTCACTCCCACCAGCGAACACACCAGAACCATCACCATCAGGGNCCGACTCCTGGCGTTGGCTTCCCGAATCGCCTGGACGCTGCTCAGAAACTCATCGTCCCAGGTACCGGCCCCGATGATCCACTGCCAGGGTTCAAAGAACCCGAGGCTCACCGTTTTCTGCCGGGGCTGGGGATCCCCCGGATTCTGCCAGGGATAGCNGGCCTGAGCGAACTCGCCCTCCCCCAAAGACAGGGCGTTCTGCACCATATCCTGGATGAAGAAGTTCCCCTCGGCATCCCTGGCCTCCCAGAGNTTCTCTCCGTCACGCTCGCCCTTATGGGAAATAACGTAGGTACCCCGGGGATCAAGAACAAAGNCATAACCCGTCTCCCCCACGGTGATATCCATGATCTCCCTTCGCAGGCTGGTGGCGCTCTCTTCGGGAACCCCCACGTACAGCATGCCAACTACCTCTCCCTGATCATCCAGAATCGGTTCGTAGGCCGTCACGTACCAGCGGTTAACCACAAAGGCCCGCCCNGTGTAGGGTTTGCCGGCCAGAACTGCAGCCAANACAGGGTTCGGCACCCCCTCGGGACCGATCGCGGGAATGTACGTTCCGATGGCCCTTCGNTTCTCCAGAGTTTCCACATTGGTAGCGACGCGCAGCATGTCGCCCTGTTCATTCATTCTCTGAAAGATGGTGCAGGTACCTCCAACGAGTTCGCGAACCCGGTCGACCAGGGGAGACGGCCTGGCAGGATCATCATTCTGGCCGAGCCAGATATCGCCGACCATCATCCTGGGAAGTTCCTGCCTGGCCATCCTTTGGGTACCCTGGTTGATCGCCTGCCATTCTACGGTTTCCTCCGAAAAAGAAACCTGTCCCGTCTGGGTCAACAGGTCACGGGCCACGTTCAGATCGTAGGAGACCTTCTCTTCCAGGACCTCCTGCTGACTGGCGAGCATGGCTACAATGCCCGAGACGACCCGTTCCTGTCCCTCCAGGGCCAGCCGAAACGTTTCCGCCCGAGCGATCTCTTCGGTCCCGGCGGCCTGCCAGAGAGCAACGCCCCCTATACAGAGAGCCACCAGAATCGTTGTTACGACACCAGAAAGAAGAAGCTTTCTGCCAATCCCCAGGGTTCTCCGGATTATCATGTTCCTGCCCTCCCGATTGACCCGAGTCTCGCCCCCTCTCGGGAACCACGGTTCAGGCCGCTTCTCGTGTCACCCTATACATCTTTCCTCATAGTCTCGGCGAATTACTCCAATAGTGCAAGGCGGTTTAATTTCATCCCCAGCTGGACCGCCATGAAGTCCCCGCTCCCCTGCAGAAAGGGTGTTCTTTGCAGAGCATCCCCCCGTGGCGAGGGTGCGGACTACTCCCGGGGCACCAGTCCNCCTCCGTGGCACCGCCCGTGGAAAAAGGAGAGCCCCCCCTGGGAGGTTTCGCGGTATCGTTCGTTCATGTCCCGACCGGTCTGGGCCATGGTCTGCACCACCTCGTCGAAGGTGATCCGGTGACGGCCGTCCGAGAGGAGCACGTAGGATGCACAATCCAGAGCCCGAACTGAGGCGATGGCGTTCCGCTCTATACAGGGAATCTGGACAAGGCCCGCCACGGGATCGCAGGTCAAACCCAGATGGTGTTCCATGCCCATCTCGGCGGCGTATTCAATCTGGTGGGGCGTGCCTCCCAGCAGTTGCGCCGCCGCCCCCGCTGCCATGGCGCAGGCCGTACCAACCTCACCCTGGCAGCCCACCTCGGCCCCCGAGATAGAGGCGTTGCGCTTTACGATGTTGCCGATGAGCCCCGCCGTAGCCAGGGCGTTCAGGATGCGCTCATCGCTCAGACGGTTCTGCTTTTTCAGATAATAGAGGACCGCCGGGAGGACACCGGCGGATCCGCAGGTAGGAGCGGTGACGATCCGGCTGCAGGCAGCGTTTTCCTCGGAAACAGCCAGGGCGAAGGCGAAGAGCTGTCCCGTGACGTTCAGATAGCCCCTGGCGCTCCGGGCCCTGGCGTAGTAGGCTGCCGCCTTGCGGGGAAGCCGNAGCCCTCCCGGGAGGGGGCCCTCTGTCTCCAACCCGCGACGGAGCGCCTCCTGCATCACCTGCCAGACCTGTGCCAGATGGCCCCGGATTTCCCTTCCCTCGTAGCGGTCAACGTATTCCCACAGCTGGGCCCCCTCCCGGTCNGCCGTGGTGAGGACTTCTTCCATGGAGGTAAAGGGATAGACCGGGACAGCCCGATTCGCCTCACCCACGTTCCGGGGATCTTCTGAAACAGCCCCCCCGCCGATGCTGAAGACGGTCTGTGTCCGCAGAGACTCGCCTTGAGGAGAGAGCGCCTCCAGAGTCATTCCGTTGGGATGCTCCGNCAAAACAACCTGGGGCTTCCAGATGATCTCCGTGCGATCCTCTCCCAGAACATCGAGAATCGCCTTGTCTGTCATATGTCCCCTGCCCGTAGCGGCCAGGCTCCCGTAGAGCGTCACCCGATAGGTTTCAGCAGGAGCGGCATCACGAGAAAAGGCCTCTGCTGCTGATCGGGGACCCATGGTGTGACTGCTGGACGGTCCGTAACCGATCCGGTATAATTCCCGTAGTGACTGCATCCTGTTCCCTTTCTGAAGGAGATTTCCTCAAGCCCGCAGGCCGGGGTCCTTCCCTGATCGGATTATAGCATTTCATGACAAACCTCAGCGACTATAACGCTCCCCGTGACAATTTTCTTCCTCTGGGTTCCCGGGGAACCGCCCCCTCTCCCGAGGAGANATCCCGGAACGCGCCTCCGGGAGAAAACTCCCGCCTCGATTTTATCTTTGTCACCGGTGACGCCTACGTGGACCACCCCTCCTTCGGGCCAGCTCTGCTGGGACGGCTTCTGGAAGACCGGGGGTACCGCGTGGGAATTCTTGCACAACCCGACTGGCGTTCCTGCGATGATTTCCGCAGCCTGGGGCGACCGCGCCTGGCCTTTCTGGTGAGCGCCGGGAACATGGACTCCATGGTGGCAAATTATACCGTTTCGGGCAAACCTCGTCGGCAGGATGCCTACAGCCCCGGCGGAGTGGGAGGGAAACGCCCCGATCGTGCGACGCTGGTCTACTGTACCCGTCTGAGGGAAGCCTTCAAGGATATCGATATCATCATCGGCGGGATCGAGGCATCGTTGCGTCGCTTTGCCCACTATGACTACTGGTCCGATTCACTCCGGCGATCCATTCTGATAGACTCCAAGGCGGACCTGCTCCTCTACGGCATGGGAGAGCGGGCACTCCTGGAGGTTGCAGAAGAGCTGGCCCGGGGAAAACGCGCCCGCGATATCAGCCACGTGGCAGGAACGGTCTGGAAGTGCCGCACCAGCGACCCGGAACCGATCCCGGAAAAGCTCCTCCAGGCCTTTCCCGGCAGATCTCTCCGGAGCCTTCCCTCATGGGACGAACTGCGGGACCGGGATCGAGGGAAAGAGCACTACGCAGCGTCCTTCCGGGAACAGCACCGCAATACCGACGCGCTCAACGGGGACATTCTCAGCGAGAGCTACGGTCCCTGGCAGGTGGTGCAGAATCCTCCCGCGCTTCCGCTGGACGAGACCTTCCTGGACCGGCTCTACGAACTCCCCTATACCCGGACGTTTCACCCCGATTATCTCGACCAGGGAGGCGTTCCCGCCATCGAGGAGGTCCGGTTCAGTCTGGTCTGTAATCGGGGCTGCTTCGGGGGATGCACCTTCTGTGCCCTCACCTACCACCAGGGGAGGCGNATACAGTCCCGGAGCACNGCAAGCCTCCTGCGGGAAGCTCGCCTGCTCACAACCCTGCCCGGTTTCAAGGGCTACATCCACGACGTGGGAGGCCCCACGGCGAACTTTTTCCGCCCGGCCTGCGAGAAACAGCTCGATCGGGGGGTCTGCAAGGACCGGCAGTGTCTGGTGCCAAAGCCGTGCCGGGAACTTCGGGCNGATCACCGGGAATACCTGGAGGTCCTGAGGNAAATCAGGGCAGTTGCGGGGGTGAAAAAGGTCTTTGTCCGTTCGGGGGTGCGGTTTGATTACGCCCTGCTGGACCGGGACGAGTCTTTTCTGCAGGAACTCTGCCACCATCACATCAGTGGCCGCCTGAAGGTAGCTCCGGAGCACATATCGGCCCACGCTCTGCAGGCCATGGGCAAACCCGGCGCTGCCGTGTATCAACGCTTTCAGGAACGGTATCAGGCGATCAACCGTTCTCTTGGCCTCCCCCAGCAGCTGATCCCCTACTTTATCTCGAGCCATCCCGGCACATCCCTGGCCGATGCGGTGGAACTGGCGGAACATTTTCATGCCTCCCGCATCTCCCCCGAGCAGGTTCAGGATTTTTATCCCACCCCGGGCACCCCCGCCACCTGCATGTATTATACCGGCATNGATCCCCGCACGGGAACGAGCGTGCCCTCAGCAAAAACTCCCCGGGAGAAGGCGATGCAGCGAGCTCTCCTGCAGTACCGGGACCCGAAAAACTGGCATCGCGTCCGGGAAGCGCTTCAGGAGGCGGGCCGGGAAGACCTGATCGGCTGGAAGAAACACTGTCTTATTCCACCCGAGCCGCCAGGGAAACATCAGAGAGCGGGCAAACCCCCGGNAGGAAACTCTCAGCCCGGGAAACCGGGACGAACGAAAACAGCCCCTGCNCCGCCACAAAGCAGCAGGCCAAAGAAGACTCACTCCTCCCGCAGAAGCTCTTCCAGGGGACGGGGGCGGCCGTAATAGAACCCCTGACCGATACCAACCCCCATCTTTAGCAGCTGATCCCGGTGTTCCGGGGTCTCGACAAACTCGGCGATCAGCTCCACTTCGGCCTGATCGGCAAAACTCACGACCCAGTCGACNAGCTTCCGGGCGCGCTCGCTGACAACGATGTCGCGGACCAGCGTGCCGTCGATCTTTACAAAATGAAAATCCAGCTCGCTCAACCGGCGGAGATTGGAATAGCCGCTCCCAAAGTCATCGATAGCCGCGCGAGCCCCGCAGGAACTGATTTTTTTNAGGAAATCACGTATCTGGGAGAAGTCGCTCCCCTCCTCCTGCTCCACCAGCTCGACAAGCAGGTGCCGGGCAAAATCGGGGTGGGCCGAGAGCATTGCCAGGGTGTGTTTCACCACCTGGGGGGTCTCGATATCGACACTGGAAAAGTTCAGGGAATAGAGGCAGGGCTTCGCCTGAAAGGCNCGGTACACCTGATCGATCATTGCCATGGTCAGCTCGGGGTAGTAGCGGCTGCTTTTTGCTACCTGCAGAAACGACCCCGGCAGGAGAATCCGGCCTGCTGAATCCTTGATGCGCATCAGGCATTCGTAGCCGACAACCTGCTCTGTTCCGAGATCTACCAGGGGCTGAGCGTAGGCTGTTACTTGCTCCTCCCGAAGAGAGTTTCTGATCGACGTGAGAGTCTGAAGGTTGCTCCTGATGACCTCCCGATGCTGAGCCACCACCTCGCCGGCAAAAACCAGGGAGGGAGCGGTCCCCGGGACCTGGCTGTCAGCAAAGGCGATCAGGCCGTCTTCCAGAACGCTCTTTCCGGGCAGNCTTACCACGAGCCGGAACTCACAGGTGAAGAGNAGGTTCTCTACCTCGAACTCTTCTGCCACCAGATATCGTTCGAAGGCCCGCATGATAACGGGAGCAGACTCGCCGTCGATATAATTTTCCGCATCCAGGAACCGGAGAACCAGTTCGCCCCGGTCAATCACGTAGAGACGGCACTCCACCCGGAAGATCGACCGGGCGATCTCTTCGATCCGGGCGCACAGCGACCGCTCCAGTTCATCTCCTATTCCGGCGCCGTAGAGATGTCGCACCTCCACCACCTGCCGGGAACGGATAAAGAGAAGCGGATTGACCCCCTCCTCGTTTTCCACATCCTCCTGCAGGGCCATCACGTTGGGACGCTCCGTTACGCGGTCGATAGTAGCCAGGACAAAACGGCGGTTTATCTCGGCCAGACGAAGATAGCTGGCGATCTGGGCTTTCAGTTGCACCGGATCGAAGGGCTTGTGTATGAAGTCCAGAACACCCGACTGGAAGGAGGAGAGCATTTTTTCCGGCGCCGTCTCTCCGGTGATCATGAGTATCGGNATCCGCGCGGCCAGGGGGTGCTGACGGATCGCCTCCACCGCCTCGGGCCCCTCCATAACGGGCATCCGGTAATCCATGAGGATCAGATCGGGCATGCAGGCGAGGGCCGCGCTGGCTCCCTCCTGACCGTTCTCGGCCTCGATCACCTCCACGGAGAGATCCCTCAGCATATCCACCAGGAGAGACCGGGAGGATTTACTGTCATCAACAACAAGCACAACCTGCTTTATGGATCGCGACATCACTGTATAGAGTAATCCAGGACCGGCACAGTAATCCAGAACTCGAGGCAGCAATCCGGAACGGGAGCAATACATCCAGGGTTGGCCACAGACGCCAGAGGAAGAAGACGCCAGAGAAAACAGACATCAGAAAGAGCAGGCGTCAGAAAGAAAAGACGTAGTAAAAGCAGGCACCACCACAATCATGAGAGGCAGACCCTTCCGAAAACACGCTCTCCCGGCCCGGAACTGAAGATCAAGACCGGTTTTTCCGGTACAGTAGGATCATGAAGGAATGGGATGTGATCATCATCGGCGCGGGAGCGTCGGGCCTTATGTGCGCGGCCCAGGCAGGACGACGGGGACGGTCGGTGCTGGTCCTCGATTCAGGCAAACGGCCGGGCCGGAAAGTCCTCATGGCCGGCGGGGGAAAGTGCAATTTTACAAACCTTCAGGTGGATTCACAGAACTTCCTCTCCCAAAACTCCCATTTCTGCAAATCCGCCCTGAGCCGTTACTCCCAGTACGATTTTATCGACCTGGTGGAGCGCTACGGGATTCCCTATCACGAACGTCAGGAGGGGCAGCTTTTCTGCGACCGCTCTTCGGCGGATATTCTGGAGATGCTCCTGCAGGAGGCCCGTTCNGGAGGCGCGGTGATTCGCATGAACCAGACCGTGCAGGAAGTACTGCGTACCGGAGGGCTGTACCGCGTGGTAACAGCTGCGGAGAGCTGGACCGCCGCCTCGGTGGTGGTTGCCACGGGAGGGGTTTCCCTTCCCGCTGCCGGAGTCTCACCCCTGGGGTTCAGGATAGCCCGGAACTTTGATCTTCCGCTGATTCCCCCCGGCCCGGCTCTGGTCCCTTTCACGTGGCAAACCCGGGAGAAGGCGCTCTTCCAGCCCCTGAGCGGCGTTTCCCTCCCCGTGACGGCCCGATGCGGTGACCACTCCTTCACGGGCGATCTGCTCTTCACGCACCGCGGCACGAGCGGCCCCGTCTCGCTCCAGCTTTCCACATACTGGGATCAGGGCCAGGAGATTATNGTAGATTTCCTTCCCCGAGGGGGTGTGGATGAACTTCTGGCAGAGAGTCTCAGGGAACATCCGGACAAGACCCTTCTGAATACTCTCAGTGTGCATCTTCCCCGTCGTCTGGTGAAGGCTTTACTCGACCGACGGGATATCGGGTCGATGCCGATCAGAACCCTTTCTCCGGGAGATATCAGAAAGATCGCCGAAGCGATCCAGGCCGTCTCCTTCGTGCCTCAGGGAACCGAGGGGTACCGCACCGCCGAGGTCACGCGCGGCGGCGTCAGTACCGAAGCACTCTCGTCGAAGACCATGGAAACAAGGACGATGGANGGTCTCTTTTTTATCGGCGAAGTGGTAGACGTAACGGGTCAGCTTGGCGGATATAACCTGCAATGGGCCTGGAGTTCCGGTTGGGCCGCAGGGCAGCACTGCTGATTCCCGGTTTCTCCCCGAAGGACCAAATCCCGGAAAACACAATCCCGGAAGACCTGAAAAAAGGACAGTAAAAAAGTTGGTTTTTGCGTCTCCACTCTGGAAATATCCCGAGCCATGACGTAGCCTTTCTTCATGAGTGCTTCAGAAAAAACCGGCTCCTCCCCCGATGCCCCTCCGAAGGCCTCCCACGGTGGCTCTCCCCAGACTACAGTCCGGGAACATCNGCGCGTCCCGCCCCTGCACAGCATAAAAACCAGGCTTGTGGTCGCCTTTGTCTCCCTCACCCTCCTCTCTTCGGTTGTGATAGGGGGGTCCGTAGCGCTGCGGGTGATATCGCAAACGCGTAGCGACTATCAGGAGATGGTGGAACAGCAGCTGGCCATTACCAACCAGGCGGTGAACAACTATATCGACAACATCAGCTATAACACCGAGATGATGGCATCGCTTCCCCTGGTTCGTGAGGCTGACACCAGGATAACCACCTACGTTGACAAAACAGGACCGGGAGGGAGCATCCCCATGCTTCCCCTGGAAGGCGATCCCTACCAGGCAGACCTGTACCGGGTCTTCGAGACCTTCGTCACCGCTCACCCGGCGGTCTTCACAGCGAGCCTGGGGGTAGANGAGCACGGCGGGTTNGTTCAATACCCCGCCCGGAACCGGGGTGACGGCTACGACGCCCGGACCAGATCGTGGTACCGACAGGCGTCGGCCAACCGGCAGGAAGTCTCCTTTTCAAACGCCTACACCACCTCCACAGGCGAGCTCGTCATCTTCGTGGTGAAGGCCGTTCACGACAGGGACAACCGCTTCAGGGGCGTCCTGAGCATCGACATCGATCTGAGAGACCTCTCCGATATGGTACGCAACATCAGAATCGGCCAATCCGGCTATGTGGCAATCACCGACAGGGAGGGAAACGTCCTGGCCCACCCCCACAGACCCGAACTGGCGGGAGAACACATCTCGAAACTGGGGATACCCCGCTTCGCGGACTTTGGTGCTCTCGGCGATGAACCCTTTGTAGCGCCCCTGGAGAACGGGCAGAATCACTGGATCAGGGTACGCGCCTCGGACAACCAGCAGTTCCCGGTACGGTTCGTCGTCTTTATCGATGAGAGAGAGTTCTATACCACGGCCAATGCCATCGTGCGCAGAATCATCGTTATCAGCCTGCTCTTTCTCCTGGCTGCCTTCGGGATCGCCTATTTCATTTCCTCCCGGGTTCTGGCCCGAAATATCTTACGGGCCACCCAGGCCATGGGGGAACTCGCCCAGGGCGATGCCGATCTTACCCGGGGGCTCACCGTCCAGTCCCGGGACGAGATCGGACTCCTGGCCCGGGAGTTCAACCTTTTTCTGGAAAAACTGCGGGGTCTCGTCGCCGACGTGAGGGTTGCCGTAGAGGAGACGGAGCTCATNGAATCGACCATGGGCAGTTCNACCGAGGAAACCTCATCGGCCATCGAAGAGATCAGCGCCACCATGGCACATATATCCCGCCAGATTCAGGAGATGGACAATCAGGTGGAACAATCGGCCTCATCGATGAACCTCATNAACACCAACCTCCAGAGCATGGANGAGCGGATCACCGATCAGGCCGCTATGGTAGAGCAGAGCACGGCCGCCATAACCCAGATGATAGCCTCCCTGGGAAACGTGGCCCAGATTACCCGGGCAAAACTCAAGAGCACCGAGAGCCTGGCCCAGCAAACCGAGGTCGGAAGGACCAGCATCGAGGAGACGGCATCGATCTTCCAGAGCGTGGTAACCCACATCGGCTCGATCCAGGAGATGGCCGAGACGATAAATAACATTTCCAGCCAGACCAACCTCCTCTCCATGAACGCCGCAATCGAGGCAGCCCATGCAGGAGACGCCGGCCGGGGCTTCTCCGTGGTAGCCGAGGAGATCCGCAAGCTTGCAGAATCGAGCGCCGAATCGGCCTCGCGAATAACCAGGCTGATCCAGGAGATCACCAGCGCCGTTCAGCGGACGAGCGAAACCGTGAGCAACACCACCACCGTGCTGGATGCAATCTCCCAGGATGCCCGCGATACGGTGAACGCCTTCAGCGAGATCGACCACTCCATCAGCGAGCTGAATACCGGGGGTCAGCAGGTCCTGGAAGCGAGCGAGGAGATTAACGAGATCACCATTCGGATCCGGGAAGGAAGTCGCGAGATCAGCCAGGGTGCGGAACGCTCCCTGGCCGTAGCGGCCAGGGTCCAGACGATCTCTTCGGAGGTTACCGGAGGCGTTGCCGAGGTCAAGATCGGCACCGACGAGATCGTTCTGGCGATTCAGGAGATCGTGGAACTTTCGAAGAAACTCTCCGAAGTCATCGGGAAGGTCAAGGAAGGATTCGGCCAGTTCCACATCTAGCCCGACCGCTTCGGAAGCAGCCCTGCCGGTTCAAGACCCGTCCGGCAGGGTCCTCTTTCTCCGCTCCTGATGATCCTGGACTGTTGTATCGCTACCGCCGTTGCAGGTGCTACCGAACCAGTGGAGCAAGCTCGCGGAGATGTTCCAGCCCCCGGAGCAGGCTCTCCCGTGAAGGTGCGCAGATCGTCCCGTGGCCGATCTTGCGCCCCGGTCGGGGAGCCTTGCCGTAGCTGTGGTAGTGGGAATGAGGTATCTTCAGCACAGCCTCCTGTGCCGGCGCAGCTCCGATAAAGTTTACCATGCCGGAATGCCCCTTTCGTGAGGTGTCCCCCAGGGGCAGCCCGGCAACCGCNCGGAGATGGTTCTCAAACTGGCTAACCCCCGCTCCCTCGATCGTCCAGTGTCCCGTGTTATGGACGCGGGGCGCCATCTCGTTGGCAACCAGGCCCCGGGGAGTATCAAAAAGCTCCAGAGCCAGAATCCCCACGTAGCCAAGGCGCTCCAGGAGCGAACCGGCCATATCTTCGGCCTCCCGCTGACGCAGGTCGGAATCGGTACTGCACGAATAGTGGAGAATTCCCCCCTGGTGGGTGTTCTCACTTACAGGATAGAAGGCAATCTCTCCGGCCCGCGAACGAAGGGCAACGATGGATATCTCGCGGGAGAACTCGGCAAACCCCTCAAGAATGGCGGGGGCTCCCCCCAAAGCCTCCCAGGCATCAGGGATCTCTCCCCGGGATCGCAGCAGCACCTGTCCTTTGCCGTCGTAGCCCAGGCAACGCGTTTTTACCAGCGCCGGGAGTCCCAGCGCATCCACCGCCTCGCGGAGCGCTTCGAGGGAATCCACCGCTACAAAGGGAACGACCGGGATTCCCAGATCGCGGAAGAGTTCCTTCTCGGTCAGGCGGTCCCGGGAAAGCGCGAGGGCCTCCGAAGGAGGATACACGGGGAGATGCTCCTCAAGAAGACGAACGCTGGGGGCAGGAACGTTTTCAAACTCGTAGGTCACCACATCGGCTACCCGGACGAGCTGCTCCAGCGAGGGTCTGTCCTCGTAGGCGCCGACAATGTGAGATGCCGCAACGTGCGCACAGGCATCCGGAGCCGGGTCGAGCACAACGCATTCGATCCCCAGGGGATGACCCGCCAGGGCGAGCATTCTGGCCAGCTGGCCGCCTCCGAGAATACCAACCCTCATAGCTCCTCCCGGGGATCGGGGTGAGCAAGAACCGCTTCGGTCTGATGCAGGCGGAAGGCTTCCAGCGCGGCCCCGATCTCGGGATGGTTGAGTGCCAGGATCGAGGCAGCAAGAAGCGCAGCGTTCACCGCCCCGGCCCGGCCTATCGCCATGGTACCCACCGGGACCCCTGCGGGCATCTGCACGATGGAGAGGAGCGAGTCCACNCCCTGCAGCGTTCTGGACTGAACGGGAACACCCAGCACGGGGAGAATCGTCTTGGCCGCAGTCATCCCGGGGAGGTGGGCTGCGCCACCGGCACCGGCGATAATCACCTCAAGACCCCGTCCCTGGGCCTCTTCGGCGTAGCGAAAGAGTTTGTCCGGAGTTCGGTGAGCCGAGACGACCTCGATCTCACAGGGGATCTTCAGAGCCTCCAGGGTCTCTGCTGTATGCCGCAGCGTATCCCAATCAGAACGCGAACCCATTATCAACCCCACCAACGGCTCCATAGTCCCTCCCGGAAAAATCTCTCGATCGTGTGCTCCCCGATCGGGGCAAGCGGCAGACCGGCCCAGGCCGTTCCGTACCGATTACCGATCATGGGAAATCCCGAGGAGTATAAACTGTTTCGTCAGAACGGGGGAAGATTGACCGGACACAGGGCATTCCTCAGGCGATAATCTTCAGGGGAAACAGCAGCGACGTCTTTCGCCCCTCCGAACAGGACACCGAGAGTTCTCCCTTCAGCTGCCGCGCCAACTGCTCCACCAGGGTCTGGCCCAGGGAAAACTCGCGTTCCCCGGAGGTCACGGCACCTACTCCCCGGTCCCACACAAGGAGTTCGGCCTTGTGTGTAGGGACCTTGCGAAAAACGATACCCAGAACTTTCCTTCCCTCAAAGCCCGGGGGATAGGCGTGCTTGAGCACGTTTGTGACAAGTTCGTTCAGGATCAGGCCACAGGGAATCGCCTCGGTGATCGAGAGGTCCACCTCCTCTACCAGAGAATCCAGGACGATTCCCCGGTCCCGGGCCGAGTAGGCCAGATAGAGCTCCTGCAAGATATCACCAATGTAGCTACCAAAATTAACGTGGGAAAGGCTCTCGGAGCGATAGATCTTCTCGTGGACCAGCGCCATGGAGCGGATCCGCCCCTCGGCCTCCATGAAAGCCTGTTGAGCCTCTTCCTGGGGGACCTGAAGGCTCTGGAGATTCAGAAGGCTTATGATCATCTGGAAGTTGTTTTTCACNCGATGGTGAACTTCCTGGAGGAGNACTTCCTTCTCCCGCAGGGATTCGCGCANGGCCTGCTCCCTCGCCTCCAGAACACCTCCCATGGAGATAAAAGCCTGATGGAGCGTTTCCACCTCCCGGAAGCTCGCCGCCTCCCCAGCAAAGCGATATTCCCCGGAACTGATCTGCTCGGTTTCTGCCACCAGNCGCTTCACCGGTTTCAGAATGCGCCAATACAGGTAAAAGGAGATCAGCGTGCCCNAGAAGAAGACCGTNACCAGCACCGCCAGGGCAGTGACCATCATCATTCGTACCGGAGCACGCGCCTCAGCACTTTCCTGAAGGAGCGAGAGCGACCAGCCCGAAGGTTCGATATGCACCGAGAGCCCCTGGTAGGATCGCCCGTCCAGGTAAAACTGCCCGATCCCACCGAAGCCGTAACGAGGGTCACCGGGATGAGGCAGCTGGACAATATTACGCATCTCCTGGACATAACTCGGGTCGGGGTGAGCGATCACGGTCTGAACCTGATCCCTGACGAGGACGAACCCCGTCTCCCCCAGGCGAATCCCCGATACGATGCTCCCCAGAACCGAAAGGTCGAGAAATCCCACCAGAACCGATTCATTCAGGGAAAGCGAGATCGTTGCCGTGGGAGATCCCGTTTCGAGCGATACGAAGGCCCGGGACCAGAGGGGCTTCTCACCTGTGGCTCGCTCCAGAAAGAAGGGTTGTCGAGACATATCCACCCCCGCCTGTTCGGGGTTGGCCGGAAAAGAGGCCCGAACGACCCCCTCCCGATCCAGAAGGGTAAGCCCCCTGAAAAAATCGTAGTTCTTCACGAGCCGTTCCAGGTGGGGCTGTGCATGGTGGGCGCCCGAGATTCCCCCGGCATCCAGCAAGACCACCCGGGCGTAGGTCAGTATATTTTCCGCCTCGAAGGCTACCCTCGAGACCCGGCTGGCTATCTCCCGCGAGAGCAGGTGCTGGGTCTCCAGCACCTGCTGCTCCAGAACTCTGCGCAGGGTTGAATAGCTCACCCCTCCCAGGAAGAGCAAGGGAATCACCGTAGAGAAAAGATACAAAAAGAGGAGTATCTGCTTCAGNCTGGAGAATATCTTCACCTCTTCCCCTCATCCCCGAGAGGATCGACAGGCCCGACGATGCGAAAGGCTCCATTCCTCACTTCCATGCGGTACAACTGACGCAACACATCACCATACCTGTCAAAGACGATAGGCCCCAGGATCCCTGGAAACTCCCGGCGCGCCAGGAGAGCGGGTTTGATCTCCTCCCGCTTCCAGGCATCCTCAAGAAGGGCGATCAGCACCCGGGCTGCCTCGTAGGAGAAGCTCGCAGCAAAGCTGGGCTCCTCGGAAAACCGCTTGCGGTAGGCCTCACGGAACTCCTCTCCTTCGGGGCCGGAGTTATCGTGAAGATACCGGTTGAAGAAAACCATTCCTTCCACCGCGTTGCCCCCGTGGGCGATCAACTCCTCCGTCATGGCCCAGCTACTGGAGAGTAGTGGCATTCCGGGAATCTGCAGGCGAACCTGCTGGGCAATCCGCGCCGCATCGTGGGCGCCCGTTGCAAGAAATACCCCGTCGGCACCGCTCTCTGCCAGGTTCTCCACAAGGGCGGAGAAACGGACCCCCGGCCCCGACCGATAGGAATCGACCCGTACGATCTCTCCACCCAGAGTCTCGAAGCGCTCCCGAAGCCCCNGGTAAAAGGGATGCGCATAGCCCCTGTTGGCTTCATCGTAGATCACAGCAGCTCTCCGGAACCCCGCAGTGGTGTAACTATAGTCCGCAAGGCGACGGGTCTCCTCGAGATTGGATTCCATCACCCGGAAGAAGAAATCGTCCAGCCCCGTCAGGGCGTCCCCGCTCACGGTAGGGGAGATCAGCACCAGCCCCAGCTCAGCCGACGGTTCGCGCAGGGCCAGGGCGATCTCGGTTGTCATGGGACCGATCACCGCTACAACCCCCGCATCGGCCAGCTCGTGAAGACGGGCCACAGCGCGGTCGCGCTCCTGTCCCGTATCCCGGACAAGTAACTTCAGGGGACGACCCCGAACCCCTCCCCGGGCGTTCTGCTCTTCTACGGCCAGAGTAACGGCGTTGCGCCCGGCCCTGCCCAGATCGGAGAGACTTCCCGTGAGACTTCCCAAAAATCCAAGAGAGACAGGCTCTGTCTCTCTGCAGCCGGAGAAAAGGAAAAGAGAAAAGAGGAGCAGTACGAGCAGTACCGGCGAAGATCCGGAATTACGCTTTCTNTTGCTCCGGATAACTCGGGGAAGAAATCGGGAAACCTGGCGGAGATAGCNGAAAAAGAACGTCATCGCTTCCCCTCCTCACCTTAATGGTAAGACCCCGGGGAAGGCAGGTCAATGGAACGCGACCAGTTCGTCCGGCTTCAGGATCTGCGGTGGTGACACCCCGCAGAGGACTTGTTCCGCAAAGCAGCCTTCACGATAAGCGAGGCGCTCACCACGGCGTTGCGGAGTTCCAGAATCCTGCGGTTGAGCCGGGCCTGCCGGTAGAACTTCATGATCCGGTGCGTGTGATACGCCAGATCGGCGTCGGCCCGGCGCAACCCCCGCTCGGTGCGGATAATGCCGGCGTAGTTCCACATGGTAAGCTGGATCAGCTTCATGTCCTGGTCCACCAGCAAGGGATCCACCTCTTCAGAAGACGCGGGAGCCTCCCAATCGCGGAGAGTTTCCAGGCGGGATGGTTCTATGGCGTAACCCCGGGAAACGATATGCCCCGCGGCCCGAAGCCCCCAGAAGACCCCCTCGAGCAAAGACGTCGAAGCCAGACGATTAGCCCCGTGGATACCTGTGCAGGCCACCTCTCCCAGGGCATAGAGGTTCTTTATCGAGGACCTGCCAAAAAGATCNGCCTTTACACCTCCACAGAGGTAATGGGCNGCCGGTACGATGGGAATGGGATCGCGGGAGATATCCACGCCACCCCGGAGGCAGGTCTCGTATATCGTGGGGAACCGTTCCCGGATGGGCTCCCTGCCGGAGTAATGGCTGGCAAGATCCAGAAACATGCATTCTCTCCCCGTGCCAGCCATGCGATCGTAGATAGCTCGGGAAACCACATCCCGGGGTGCCAGATCTGCCAGCGGAGAGTACTCCTGCATAAAAGGGACCCCCCGGTGGTCGACAATTTTCCCCCCTTCGCCACGCAGGGCCTCGGATATGAGAAACCGCTTGATGTCACTGTGGAAAAAACAGGTCGGATGGAACTGGACAAACTCCATATGGATCGTCTCTGCACCCGCCCGATGGGCCATGCTGATCCCGTCGCCCGTAGCGAGAGGGGGGTTCGTGGTGTGATGAAAGAGATTTCCGCCACCTCCGGTTGCCAGAATGACGGCATGGGCACACCAGGTCTCGACCGCGCCGGAGGCGTGATCCAGCACGTAGAGGCCCATCACCTCGCGATCGGCGAAAACCTCCTGGGCATCACGGGAATGATGATCGTTGGTGATGATATCGACGGCGGTACGACCCGCCAGAAGCGGAATGTCCAGATCCCGGGCNCGGGCAAGAAGCGCCTCTTGTAAGGTCTTGCCGGTGCGGTCATTGTCGTGAGCTACCCTGCGCACGCTGTGGGCGGCCTCACCGGTATAATGGAGAACTCCTTCACCGGTTTCTGCCAGCCGCGCGCCCACACGGCCCACCAGAAAATCCTGNACCAGCTCGGGGGCCTCCCGGGCAAAGAGTTCCACCGCATCCCTGCGATTATACCCGCCACCGGCCCGGATAATATCATCCCGAAGAAGCCCCTCGGAATCGTCGGGGCAGGCTGAAACCACCCCNCCCTGGGCATAGCGGGTATTGGTCTCCAGGGGATCATCCTCCTTGGTGATNACCACCACGGAGAGACCCGACTCTTTCAGCCTGATCGCGCAGGAAAGACCTGCAATCCCGCACCCTGCAATGAGNGCATCGTAGACGCGCCGCATAGCCACTCCGGAAAACCGGCTATCCCCGTTCCACGATGGCTATCATCTTCTCCAGAGCCCGCCGGGCATCCCGGACAAGGAGCGGATCCACCCGGACTTCCTGAAAGAGCTCCCCCGTTCCCTGAAGGAACTCCTCCACAGAGCGAACCGCCCGNGCCGTATTGGCGGCCGTAACCTTTGCCATATTGCGGCANAGCGAAGCCTTGAGGGGGATAACCCGCTTGTCGGGATTATCCCGGGCCAGGGTTTTNACAAAATTGAGCTCCGTTCCGATGATCCAGGAAGAACCCCGGGGAGACTCGGCCACNGNATCGCGGATCTCCCGGGTAGAGCCCCAGGAATCGGCCAGGGCTACCACCGAGGCGTCGCACTCGGGGTGGACCATAACTCTGGCCCCGGGGTTCGCCTCCCTGAGNAGCTNCACATCGCGGGGGGTNAAGGCCACGTGAACGGGACAATGNCCGTCCCAGAGAAAGAGCCTCGGCTCCTCCTGACCGGAACAGTCGGGCTCAGGGGTCTCCCGGGAGACCCGCANGATCTGCTCCGGGGGGATCCCGAGAGCTCCGGCCACATTGCTGCCCAGATGGTAATCGGGAAAGAAAAAAACACTCTGCCCCTGGTCAAGATAATGGCGCAGTATCGACGTGGCGTTGGAGCTGGTGCACACAGCACCACCCTGNTCTCCGCAGAGGCCCTTTGTGGCGGTGTCGGAGTTCATGTAGACCACGGGAACAACGGGCCGGGATGATGCGTTCTGAAGGCGTGTCAGAACATCCCGGGCCGTTGCGGCATCGATCATGTCAGCCATGGGGCATCCCGCAGCGGTCTCGGGCATAAGAACCCGCTGGTGGTCACCGGCGAGGACCCGTGCTCCCTCGGCCATGAACCGGACCCCGCAAAAGACGATAAACTCNGCGTCGTTTCTGCTCACGTCAACAGCGAGCTTATAGGAGTCACCCACACAATCTGCCAGATCCACTACATCGCTGGCCACGTAAAAGTGGGCGGGAATCAAAAGCCGCGACCCGAGGCGCTCCTTCACACCAAGAATGTCAAAGAGCGCCGTTCCCTGATCTTCTACTCGTTCCACTGGTACCGCCTGGGGGGATAGATGATGCCGACTCACAGCACAGGCCCGGCGCCTCCCGGGAGGAGGTTTTCTCCCGGCCCGATCGGAACGNCCGTGACCGACAGGGCCCTTTCAGTTCGGCCTGCGATATACGCGCAAGCTGAAATCCACGGGCAACACCGTGTGTGTCAGCATCCCGAATGATATATAATCAACCCCCGTCGGGGCAACCCGGGCTATACGCTCCCTGGTCATCGTCCCCGAGGCCTCGGTTTCCGCCCGGCCAGCCACGAGCTTCACGGCCCGGGTCATCTCGTGATCGCTCATGTTGTCGAGCATGATCCGGTCAACTCCGCAGGCCAGGGCCTCCTNGACCTCTTCAAGTCTGCGGGCCTCCACCTCAATCCTGTACCGGCTCCCCCAGCGGGACCGTACGCGCTCCACCGCAGAGGTGATTCCCCCCGCCGCGTCGATATGGTTATCCTTGATCATGACCATATCGTAGAGACCGGTTCTATGGTTCTCTCCCCCGCCGCAGCGGACGGCGTACTTCTGGAGCAACCGGTAGCCCGGCAGGGTCTTGCGGGTATCGAGNAGACCGGCTCTGCCGTCCAGAGCACGAAGGAATTCGGCCGTTCGGGTTGATATTCCCGACAAATGGGAGAGAAAATTCAGAGCCGTCCGTTCGGCCTGAAGTATCGATCGAACAGCCCCCTCCAGGAAAGCAACCGTCTCGCCCCGGGGAAAGGAATCGCCGTCATCGTACGTCCAGCTCACCGTGACCGCAGGATCAACCCGGGCGACCACGGCGGAGACNACATCCTTCCCGCAGAGCACTCCCGCACCTTTGGCAACAAGATGGTAGCGTTCCCTCTCGTCGCTGAAAATTGCCTCCGAGGTAACATCGAGCCCTCGGGGAGGGAGTCCACCCAGATCCTCTTCCAGAGCCCGGTCAATCAGTTCGGGCAAACCCTTCTGGTAATCTTCTTCACTGTTCATGAGCTTCTGACCCAGAATAGCCCTGCTCCCGGGATACCGCAAGGGGGCCCCCAGCCTCAACGGTATTGCGCCCCCGCTTTTTTGCCCGATAGAGGGCCTGATCGGCCTGCCGGAGCAGCCGACCCACCCCCGACTCGGGGTCCTCCCCGTCACCGGGAATCGCTGCGGCAACTCCCAGACTGATCGTGAGAACGCCATCGATCCCGCGGGGATGGGGAATACGCGCACCACGGACCCTTTCACAGGCCCGCAGCGCTACCTGGTAGGCCCCCTCGCAGGTGGTATCCGGGAGAAGCAGGACGAATTCCTCGCCCCCGTAGCGGGCAAGATAATCATCNCGCCGGTGAGGCTCGGTNCAGAGCAATCGGGAAACCTCTTGCAGTGCCCGGTCCCCTGCCTGGTGACCGAGGGTGTCGTTGTACTGCTTGAAATGATCGATGTCGACCAGCACCAGCGCCAGCGAGGTTCTTTCCCTGTNGTGCCGCTGCCACTCCTGGATCACCTTCAGATCGAACCCCCGGCGATTCCAGAGGTTTGTCAGCCCGTCGCGGTGAGCTTCGTGTTGCAACAGCGCCAGGGAAAGCCGGTAATCCACNACCCTTCGGGANAGGGCNAGAGAGTTGGCAAGGACAAANAGGAGCGTTCCCCAGGGGCTCAGCCATACAAGAGGACGTGCGCCTCGCAGAAGATGAATTCCGTCAGAGAGCCCGCAGAGAGCCCAGACAAGGACACCTCCAGCCACGAGGAGGGCTCCTCCCCGGGGAATCGTGCGTGCACGCCAGAGAGTTCGCGCCGTCACAACAGCCCCCCAGNAGACCCAGGGTATGGCAAGCACGGCCAGATCGAGCTTCCAGCGCAGGGGAGTCACCAGGGATAATCCCAGAAGAACCAGCAAACCAGCCACGGGCCAGGCCATCTCCCGCAGGGAGAGCTCCCGGGGAAANAGTCGTTGCAGNAAGATAAAATAGAGAGCGGGGAACCCCAGAAGCAATAGTCCCTGAAGATGGATCAGGGNCAATCCCTTGAGCANCCCCAGGGTGGCCAGAACCATCTCGCCCTGGAGCGTTCCCAAAAACAGGGCGGCCGTCACGCAGATCAGAGAGAAAAAGGGATGGCGCCAGTCCCTGCGCGAAGCGGGAAAGAGGAGAAGGTGAAACGCACCAGCCAGAAGCAAGGCTCCCTTCAGCAGACCATCGCGGAACAGCCGCGACCCCCGCGCGCGCTGAAGGGTCTCCATCTTCCCCACCACGGGGGCGGTCAGGGCGCCCCCACCGTAGGGGTGAACGGCGTTATCGAAGGCCAGCACCAGATCGACCTCACCATTCCCGTCAGGTAGCAGAGGAAGTACCAGGCTCCGCTCCATCCTGATCGGGGACACCCCGGACGTATCATCAGGGAAACCGGCAGAAAAAAGGAGATCCCCGTTTGTCCAGGCCCGAAGTCCTCCCTGAATAAGGGGTATTTTTATGNCCGAAAGCCCCTTCCGGGGTAGCCCTCGCAGCACCGCCCGATACGTGATGGGGCCAGACATGTAGCGCTCACCCGAAGGAAGATAGAAGCGCCCCCGGGGCGGAGGAACCCCCAGGAGCGTCTGGTCGGCGGGATCGGGCGGATGCGCTGCGGGAGGTCGGTACTCGCCAGCCAGAACAACCCACTCCCCCGCCAGGGGGAAGGTTGCGCCTTCCATGTCCCGGGGGAAGAGGAAAACCCCGCCTTCCAGGGTTGCCTGAACACTCCTGCGGGGCCCCGCCCGCAGAAAAGACGTCGGCGATGAACACCCCGCCAGAGAAACCACGAAGGCCAGCACGAACGCTGCTACCACCAGACGAAGCGGGAATAGCGAGAAAAGATTCCGGAGAAAGACCCTGGGGCTCTGCGTCATGAGCGCATAATAGTACCACAAGCAAGGCCCCTTGAGGAGATCCGTCTCTATCCCTTTTTTCTCTCTGTCCCCTCCCGTGGCGGGGACGTTTCCCGGGGATCACCCAGCAGGGATTCTTCGATGGTCGAAACCGCCGCGATAAAGGCTGGATCGCTCCTCCGGCGGGGGCGCGCCAAATCGAGCGCCCGATCGTGGAGGATCCTCCCCTCGCCCATGGTAAGAACCCTGTCCGCCAGAAGCACGGCCTCGCTGATATCGTGGGTCACAAGAAGAACCGTCGGTTCCGTCGCCTCCCAGAGNCGGGAAAGTTCCTGCTGGAGCTGGAGTCGCGTAATTGCATCGAGCGCGCTGAAGGGCTCATCCAGGAGCCAGAGAGAACGCCTCTGGCACAGGGCTCTGGCCAGATTCACCCGCTGGGCCATCCCACCGGAAAGCTGGTAGGGGTACGCCGAGCCCCAGCGATCCATTTTTACGAGTTCCAGCGCTGCCCGAAGCCGTTCCTCCCGTTCNGGAGCCGCGAGAGATTCCCTGCGAAGGGCCAGCAACAGATTCTGCCGAACCGTGAGCCACGGCAGCAGCCGGTCATCCTGAAAAACCAGGGCAGCGTGGTGGCGGCGATCGGGATCGGCAGCACCTCCAAAGGAGATACTCCCCCGATCGGCCCTGCGAAGCCCCGCTATGAGTCGCAGCAGGGTCGTCTTGCCGCACCCGCTGGCGCCGACGATCGCCGTGAACGTCCCCGAATGGACTGTCAGGTTCAGGCGATCCACGGCCAGAACCGACCGATCCCGACTGGTATACTCACAGGAGAGATCCTGTACCTCAAGAGAGATCATACCTCAGCCTCCTGTGATCTCGGGTCGGACCAGGGAGTGAGCCTTCGCGCAAGCCAGTGCAGAAGAGAATCAAAGAAAAGACCCAGCACACCGATGGTAAGTATTCCCAGGACAACTCTATCGGTCCTGGCCATCTCCTGGGAGTCCAGAATGAGATAGCCCAGCCCCGCTGCTGCAGCAAAGAGCTCAGCCCCCACCAGGGCTCTCCAGGCGTAGCCGAAGCCGATCCGCAAACCCGTTANGATGTANGGAAGCGCGCCGGGAAGCAACACAAAGAAAAGGCGCTCCCAGTACCGCAACTCCAGAGAGAGAGCCAGTTCGTGCCACCTCCCCTCCACGCGCTCGAGACCATCGTAGGCGTTCAGAAAGATGGGGAAAAAACTGGCCATTACGATTACGGCGAGCTTGGAAGCCTCGCCGATACCAAACCACAGGATAAGCATGGGAATAAGCGCAAGCGGCGGAGTAGCACGAAGAAATGCCAGAATCAGGGAGAACCGCTGGGACCAGCGGGGCCAGTGATGAAAGATCAGAGCCAGAGGCAACGCAACCACCAGGGTAAGCCCGTATCCGGAAAAAACTCTGCCAAGGCTCACCGAGATATGACGAACCAGAACTCCCGACTCGAGAAGCCCCCGGGCGGCCTGCCACACCTTCCAGGGAGAGGGGATCAGATAGGGATGAACCATGCCGGCCCGNCTCAGCCCCCACCAGAGACAGAAGAGGAGAGCGGGGACCCAAAGCCTGCGTAGCAGAAACACCACCAGCCGTTTCACGTCGCACCGCCTCCGGGGACAGGGCGGGAAGTAAAGAGCTCACCCTCTTCCATCTGCAGGATATGACGGGCAGTCTCTTCCTTGTACCTGCGGTACTGCTCCTGCTCCCGGGCCGTTCCGGCCCCTTCCTGAAAGCGCTCGACCTGTTCCCGGAAGCGATCATCGATGAGATCCCGCGAGGGCCAGTAGCCCCTGCGTCGCTGACCGACCTGTATCTCCAGATAAAACCGCCCTCCCGGAACGGGAGGGGCCTCATCGGGTCCTGCCGAGGGGTCAATCACCAGTCGCTCCGGATGGCGCGAGGGCACCCGGGTAACCAGCTCGAGGGCTTCGAGGATCCCCTCCCCGGGGAAGGCCGTGAGGAGCACCAGCTCCTCACGGTCGGGAGGGGCGTCGGGCGACAACTCACGGAAAGCCCGGGAAAAGAGCCGGGTCATGATGGCCGAAGCGATAATATTCCTGTACCCCAGGAACGCGAAGACCTGCTCCCAGGAAAAGGACACCTGGTAGCCTTCATCCAGAAGTACCAGGAGAGACCGATCACCCCCTCGAGGAAGCTGTTCACTGAGCAAGGGCCGCCTCGTTCACAAAAGTCCTCGGATCCAGACCGGTCTCGATCATTCCCTGGGCACGCAGAAACTCCACATCATCGACGAGACTCACCAGGTCATCCGGGGAGAGGTGCATGGTAAAATCACCCCATTCAAAGAGCTTGCGGGCATCCTCCAGAGAAATCTCGTGCTCGGCAGCCCCGATGGCTATCGCCTCCTCGGGATAGGCCTCGATAAAGGCCAGGGCCCGCTCCTGCACCCGGCGGTAGCGATCCACCAGATCGGGATGCCGCTCCAGAAACCGGGGCCGGACACCCACCACGAGTTTCGGCACGACGTACCCCTCGGCGGTGGCGATCAGGGAGTAACCCGCTTCCTGGTTGCGAATGATCAGACTCGCCGCCTGGAGCGCCGCATCGACCTCCCCCGCCAGGAGAGCCATCCGGGCCTGGGGAAGCCCCATGGAGAAAAACTCGATATCATCTTCGCTCATACCGTGGGCATCGAGGGCAGAGACCAGGATCTGGTGCAGCACCGTCCCCTTGGGCCCTGCCACACGAGCTCCCCGCAGCTCTGCCACCGACGAGGGACCATCGGGCCCTGCCATAATACCGAAGGTCTGGCGGGGTCTGCTGAACCCCGAGGCGATAATTACCTCGTTCCCGGCAGCATTGGAGAGAATCACCGATGTACTGTTGATCACCGAGGCGATATCGAGGCTCCCAGCGGCGAGCGCAGTTGCCTGGTGCGCCCCCGAGGTGATCTCGTGCCAGTTGACGGTGATCCCCAGAGGAGCAAATTCCTCTTCCAGGAGCCCCTTCTCGCGCATGACGATGATGGGCAGATTAAAGGGAGAGGTCACGTAGGAGACATTAATCTCCGAGGGAATTTCGGCCTCCCTGCGCCCGGCCGAAACAAAAAGCACAGAACTAACCAGCACCAGAAGCAGTGCAGAAACAGATACGGTGGTAGACCGTTTCATGGGAAACCCCTTTCGTCTATTCTTGAGAAATNATGACTTGGGTTATAATCAATACACCGTTTTAGGTCAATAACATTATTCGCTTAACCTAACTATATTCTCCCTTCCTGTCCGGGGGGGGTATCAGAAACACCAGAGCGGCCCCCATGAGGAGAGAAAACCCCAGAAAAAGCCCCTGGAATCCCACGGTATCCACCAGAAGCCCCCCCGCAACGGGCCCGGCCACGAGAGCGGTCTGGGACGCCGCATAGTACAGGCCTGTGTACAACCCCAGCCTGCGGCCTCCTCCCATATCCCAGAGCAGGGGCAGGCAGTTGGTCGTCAGGATCACCCAGGCCGCACCCAACAGAAGCAGCAGCACCCAAAAGACCAGAAGCGCCCCCCCCGAGCCGTCTGCACCCCTCCGGGCGTTCAGCCACGCCCCCACCCCCACCAGAACGAGCACCACCAAAGCCAGACGCATCATCCTTCTCCGCCCCCACCGCGCCGCAAGAACACCCCCGGGAATAGCCCACAGCGTCTGCGACACCGCGAGCATACCGTACGAGAGGGTGGCACCGGCCTCCCCTGCCCCCAAATGGTCCCTCGCGTAGGTGGTAAGAAAGGGAACCACCAGCATCCAGGCAAAAAACCAGCAGAGTACAGCCAGAAAAACAGGCAAGGATCCCCCGGAGCCGGCCGAGATGATCTCCCGGAGAGACGCTCCTATCCCGGGGCTCTCCCGATCATCACCTCCAGAGGCGGAGACCTCCAGTGTTTCCCGTACCTTCACAAAAAGAAAGACCGTGGAAACGAGAATCAGGAGAGCGATGATCCAGAAGGGCAGCACTCTCCGGAGATCACCCCACCCCGGGAGGGGCACCACCACGGCGATCAGCGGAGCCAGCAGCACCGTAGACGTCATTCCCGCGACCCCGGCCATCATGTTGATTACCCCGTTTGCGCGGGAGCGGTGCCGGGAAGGAATCAGATCGGGCATGAGCGAGACAACGGGTCCCCGTGCGGCGTGGCGGAAAAAGTTCATCGCCGCCAGGGAAGCCACCAGGGCCACAAGACTTCTGTGGGCAGCCAGGGGAACCACAGCCAGGGAGAAGGCGGCCAGGGGAAAGAAGAAGACAATATAGGGCATCCGCTTTCCCAGGGGCGTGCGGGTTCGATCGGAAAGCGTTGAAAAGAGGGGAATCACCAGGGGGGCAATCAGATTCAGGACACTCAGGACAGCCCCCACCGAGGCCGACGTGGAGAGATAGTCGCCCAGCATCAGCGGGATATAGGCGCTGTACATGGGTTCGATCAGCGCCACTGTAAAAAAACCGCTCCCTATCACGAGGGAGCGGCGGTAAACCCACCGGGGGGAAAGGTCCCCGGTTGTGATCTCATCGTTTTTCATCGCTCTCTGCCCCGATGAGAGTGGTGAGCTATTTTTCAGACTCCGTCAACCCCTTCACAAAAAGCTTCTGCATGCTCAGCACGATAATGATCGTGGGAATCATGGCGATGATGGTAATAGCCATCACGATATGCCAGTCCGCCTGATGGTCGGCCGTGGCCAGCATCCGGCTCAGACCGATCATGAGCGTCCAGAAACGCCGCTCCGTCGTGGCGATCAGGGGCCAGAGATACTGGTTCCAGCCGTAGACAAACTGGATCACCACGAGCGTTGCAATAGGTGTCCGCGACATGGGAACCAGGATGGAACGGAAAAATCTCATGGGGGTGGCCCCGTCCATCTTTGCCGCTTCTATCAGCTCATCCGGTATGGTCATGAAGTACTGACGAAAGAGGAATGTCGCCGTGGCCGAGACCGCCAGAGGCATGATCAGCCCGGGATAGCTATTGAGCAACCCCATATCGGAAACCATCTGATAGGTGGGCACGATACGAACTTCTACGGGGAGCATGAGCGTAAAGAGTACCAGCCAGAAGGCCACACCCCGACCGGGAAAGCGGAAAAAGACGATCCCGAAGGAGGAGAGGAGCGAGATAATTATCTTGGACACGGTAATTCCCACAGCCATGATGGCACTGTTCTGGACCATCACCATGGCACCGATCCCCTGGGCGCCGCCCAGACCCCGCCCCCCCACAAAGAAGGCACTGAAATAGTTGTTGAACAACTCCCCGCCCGGGAGGAAGGGCATGGGACGCTGGAAGATCTCCTCCAGACGCAGAGTCGACGCAACAAAAGTAATATAGATTGGAAAAATAACCACCAGGCACCCGATCAAGAGAAAGGTATGCCGGAATACCCGGGTTCGCAAAGGATCTGTAATCATCGCCCTATCTCCTAGTACACAACTTTCCGTTCCGCAAAACGGAACTGCAAGGCAACCACCGTTACCACGAAGGCCATGAGAATCACCGACTGCGCCGCCGATCCCCCGAAATCAAGACCACGGAAGCCGTCACGGTAGATCCGGTATACCATGGTGGCCGTGGCGTTACTGGGTCCTCCCTGCGTAAGCTGATGAATAACGGGGAAGGTCTCGAAGAAGGTGTAGATGAAGTTCATGATCACCAGGAAAAAAGTCGTGGGGGAGAGGAGCGGGAAGGTAATCTTCCAGAACCGCACCGCCGGAGAGGCTCCGTCGATCGCAGCGCTCTCGATGAGTGAGTCCGGTATGCTTTGCATTCCACCGAGGTAGAAGAGAAAGTTGTAGGCGATCCGCTGCCACGAGGCCGCCAGCACCACCAGAAAGAAGGCCTGCCCGGGAATGATCGTGTGATTCCAGCGGATCCCCACCATGCGGAGGCCGTAGGATATCAAACCAACCGAGGGACTGAAGAGGAAAAACCACATAACCCCCGCCACAAGCGGCGCGACCGCGTAGGGGGCGATAATAACTGTCCGGTAAACAATAGCCCGCTTCCCTATTCCCGTCGACAGGGCCGAAAGAAACAAGGCGATCGCCATGGTAGAGGCTGCCACGCACAGGGCGAACCCCAGGGTTGTCCAGATCGCCCGCACATAAAGCGGCTCCGATAACACGCGTTGAAAGTTTTCAAGCCCGACAAAAACACGGGTAATGCCGAAGGCATCCTCCCGAAACACCGACTGCAGCAACGCCTGGGCGGCCGGAAAAATGAAGAAGGCCATAACCAGAATGACTTCCGGTGCTATGAGCAGGTAGGGCAGCCCCTTCTCTTTGAAAATAACTCTCTTGCCCATCATGGGGATTGATCCTCCGTACGCTCAGAAAAGATAAAGAAGCCGGGACCTCCACGGTCCAGGAGACCCCGGCTTGGACATGGCAGGACGCAACACGCCCTTGTAAAAATCGTTTTGGCCACCGGGTTGCCCCACAGAGGAGGAACCCGGCGCAGATACAACAGGCTCTTCGCTACTGAATAGTTCGCTCGAACTCGCGAAGCAGGGCGTTACCCCGCGACACAGCCTGGTCCAGAGCCCGCTGGGCGGTCATCTCTCCGGTCAGGGCCGCTTCCATACCGTCCAGAATCACGTTGCGAATCTGGGGGAACATGCCGAACCGGAGACCACGGGAGTGATCCGTGGGGGGGTTCAGGGTGATCTGGGCAATAGCGGTATTGTGAATGGGGATCTTGTCGTAGAAGCCCTGCTCCCGGGAAAGCTCCCAAGCGGCATAGGTCACGGGAAGATACCCGCTGAACTGGTGCCACTCGGCCTGGACCTCGGCAGAACTCAGGTAGGCGAAGAACTCGGCGATTCCTCGGTATTCTGCATCGCTGTGACCGCCCATTACCCAGAGCGACCCGCCACCGATGATGGAGTTCTGGGGAGCCCCCGCCACGTCGGGCCAGTAGGGGAGAAAACCGGCGCTGAACTCGAAGTCTGCCGTGCGAGCGATCCCTGCGTAGGCAGCAGACGAGGCGATGTACATGGGCACGTCACCGGAGGTAAAGAGCGGAGTTGCATCACCACGGCGTCCACCGTACTGAAAGACACCCTCTTTTTGCCAGTCTGCCAGTTGCTGCAGGTGCCGGACACGAACTTCGTCGTTGAAGACCAGTTCGGAATCCCACCCCAGCATGCCGTTTGCTTTGGTTCCCAGGGGAAGATTATGCCAGGCAGAGAAGTTCTCCATCTGCGTCCACGAGGGCCACTGGAAGGTAAAGCCTGCAGAATAGTTGCCCGTGGCCATCAGTTTTTTCGCTGCCTCGGCTACCTCGGGCCAGGTCGAAGGGGGATCGTGGGGATCCAGCCCTGCTTCCCGGAAGGCCTCCACGTTGTAGTAGAAGATCGGTGTGGAGCTGTTGAAGGGGAAGGAGAGCATGTTTCCTTCCAGGTCCGAATAATAGGAAGTGACCTGGGACAGGTAATCGGCCTTGTTCATGGGCATTCCCGCCTCAGCCATCAGCTCGTAGACGGGCTTGATAACCTGGCGACTTCCCATGAAGGTTCCCGTTCCCACCTCGTAGACCTGCAGAATGTGGGGCTGGTTACCCGCGCGGTACGCGGCGATCGCGCTGGTCATGGCTTCCTCGTAGTCGCCCTGCTCCACCACGTTGATTATGTATTTATCCTGGCTGCTATTAAAATCAGCTGCCATTTCCTCGATCCGCTGTCCCAGATCTCCACCCAGACCGATCCACATCTCGAGCTCCATGGGATAGTCGGGGCGGGCTTCCTCCCGCGCTCCCCCTGCAAAGGCCATAGCGGCCACACCGGCAAGACAAACACCAACGAACAACAGCTTTCGTATCATCGAATCCTCCTTGTCTGATTCTCCGGCAGCACGTCCCCATGACGCCTTTTCCGGCATTGGCTACCCCAACCTAAGCGCCCATTGTTAACACAGCGTGAGCACAAAGGAGATTAATTACTTAATCCTACTAAGAAATTAAATAACATACTGAAATCGTCGCTTCGCCGCCTCTCGCTCCGCAAAAAACAACGAATAGAAATCAGCTCATTTGACTTTTTCGGAGCTTTCGCTGGAAACTTTCAAAAACCAGCAACATCCTCTTGATCAAATGTTAAATCAGGAATAACGGTACGTCAAGAAAAAAAACCTTTTCATCGCCCCGGGGACTCGAACCTGCCTCCCTGGATCTGTCTCCCGCGCCTGCGGGCCGGCGAGGGATGCCCCGAAGGAGAGCTTTCCCCGCCAGAAGGTGTACCAGAAAGTGTAATAGAAAGTCGGGGGAACTGCGCCGGATCAGAACACCTTCGGCAATCCGTCCGATGGTCAGAGATGAAGCAGAACAAGAAATCCCGTCAGCATGGCCAGCACGAGACCATCGAGACTCCCCAAAGCCCGGATCAGGGTTCCGGCAGAACCGGAGACAGCCGAAAGAACAGACCCCTTCCGCTCTTCTCCGCTTCGAAGGGCCTCCTCCGGGGTTCGGCCGGAGTCTGCCACCCACCGCAGGGCCACCACGCACCCCCCGGCACCCAGGGTTATGAGCGCCTCCAGCGAAACCTTGGCGTTCAGAAGGTCCAGCCTCAACAACCCCTGAAACAGAATGGCCGAGAGAAAAATCACCATGACGCTCCGCTCCCGCAGGGAGGGCCCGGCGATTCGCTGCCCGGCTGCGGGCGCCAGGAGAAGCAGGGAGAGAGTTCCAAAGGAGGCGACCGTTCCCAGAGCAGCAACTTTCAGAATCCACGAGGCCCCCCAGGCGTGGAAGCCAGATCCCGCCCCGGCGACACCGGCCAGAACCAGCTGTTTCCCTGCAAAGCCGCTGAACCCGGGAATACCCGTAACGGCAGCCAGGGCAACGAGAAAGGAGAGAATCTCCAGGAACGAAGCACCCCGGAATCCGCCTTTCTGGCGAAGCTCCCCGAGATCGTGCGTCCCCAGTTTTTCGGCGAGGCGCCCCACCAGAAGAAAGAGCAGACTCTTGAACAGCGCGTGGGCCGCACTGTGAAAGAGCGCAGCACCCAGGGCTCCCGCCGCGAGGGCCGCCGTAACGTACCCCAGCTGGGAGATGGAGCTATAGGCGAGCAGATGCTTCACATCGCGCTGAAACAGGGCAGCCCAGGCCCCCAGAAAGGCCGAGACCACCCCCATCCAGAGGAGGGCCTGCACCAGGGGCTGCCCTGCCCCGGCCTGAAGCACCAACAGGAGGCGGTAGAGAACGACCAGCCCCGTTTTCAGAAGCACTCCCGAGAGAAAGGCCGATACCGCCGTGGGCGCCTCGCCATGGGCCGAGGGCAACCATCCGTGGAAGGGCACCAGAGCGACCCTCATGGCGACCCCCCCGATCATGCAGGCCAGACCGAGGCGAACCGGGGCAGCCAGTTCACCAGCACGGGATATCTGCGCCACCAAAGGAGTCAACCCCAGCTCTCCCGTAGCCCGATACAGGAAAAAGAGCCCCAGCAGGTAAAAAGCGATGCATACAGCACCCGTCACGAGGTAGCGGAAGGCAGCGTACATTGCACTGGCCCGTCCCTGGAAGGCAATCAGAATGGCCGCGCAGAGCGAGAGCACCTCAAAGAAAACAAAGATATTAAAAAGATCCCCTGCCAGAACCACCCCGCCTGCTCCCGCCACGGCTACGGAAAAAACAGCGGCAAAAAGACACCCCAGGGAACGGTCGGCCGTGGCGAAGAGAAGAATGACCAGACTTATCCCGTAGAGAAGCGGGCCAAAGAACGCCGCCGGAAGATCGAGGATCAGGAGGATTCCCGTCTCGGGAGCCCATCCACCAGCCACGCCCTCCAGGGGAAGGGATCCCGACCACCAGGCCCGAAGGGCCAGAACAAGAAAGGCTGCACAGCCCGCGAAGATCCCCGTCAGGGCGAAGGTGAACCCTGCCCGCCGGGCGTGCCAGGTCTCGGCGAGAAGCGCCAGAGCCGCCCCAACCAGGGGGAGAAGAACGGGCAGGAGCAACCCCTGATCACCTCCCACGGCCCCGCTCCTCCCTGCGAAAAAACCGCTCGATCTCGGGAAGATCGGTAGTTCCCGTGACATCAAAAATGCACTGAATCAGCACCAGCAGCAAGGCGGTAACGCAGACCCCCACCACGATGGCCGTGAGCATCAGAGCCTGCACCAGGGGATCGACGGGAACCTCCTGGCCCCCGAAGAGAATGGGCGCGTCCCGGCCCGCCCTCTTTCCCTGAAGGATAAAGATCAGAACCAGGGCGTTGTTGAGAATGTTCAGGGCGATCACCTTGGAAACGGCCCGCCGATTGAGAAGCAGCCCTCCCAGCCCCACCAGGAAGATCATCCCCACAAGATACCAGGGAAGCGCGTCGGCCAGAACCATCAGGGTCGCCTCCGGTCGTCTTCAAAAAGCGTAAGCGCGAGAAGCGTCACACCGCTTCCCACCTTGACCCCGATAAGGGCGTTCAGCGTGGAGAGAACCAGTCGGGGGGGCAGGCCGAGCTGCTCCTGACCGCCTGCCGGGGGATAGGAAAAGATACCAGCCCAGAAAAGGGCGCCGCCCAGGGCAACCGCCAGAAAGAGAAGAAAGGCAAAAACTTCCACAAAATGGAGAGCCCTCAGGGGAAACAGCCGTTCCACATCGTAGATATCCCGACCCAGGGCCAGCAGAATCACCGCCGAAGCGATCACCACCCCTCCCTGAAACCCACCCCCGGGAGAACGGTGGGCGTAGGCAACGAGATACAACCCGAAGACCATCACGAAGGGCGCCAGCTTGCGGGAGATCACGTCGAGCAGTTCCGTACGTCGATTCATTTCCTGCCCCCTGCCCCGGAACCGGCAAAAAAGCTCACGCCCGCCACGGCAAGCATGAGAACGATCGCTTCACCCATGGTATCGTAGGCACGAAAGGCAAGATAGATCGCGCTCACCAGGTTGATCGCCCCCGTGGACTGCTCGCTCTCCCCCAGAAACCCCGCACGCCCCGCTCCGACAGCCTCGTGTCCCGAGGGAACCAGCGCAGCCAGGAGAACCCAGCCAAGAAGCACCAGAAGCGTCAGGACCAGAAGAATTCGCGGGACCCCCCTCACCGGACCCTCCCCGAGACAGATCGGGTATGCCGGAGGACCCAGACAAAGATCAGCGTCGTGACACCGGCACCGACGGCTGCCTCGGTGAGGGCCACATCGGGGGCCTCCATCAGATAGAAGAGTACCGTGCTCACCAGGCTGAAGAGACCCAGGGCGAGAACCCCGGCCAGCTCTTTCCGGGCCGTCACGGCGAGGACAGCGATGATCAACTGGATCGAGAGAAGAAGTTCGATCATCGCGCCCCCCGCCAGGGAACAATACGTTCCCGCCAGGCGTAGCGCCCGATGATATGCGTCGCCGTGGGACTCGAGACCAGGAAGAAGAGCAGCAGTACCACGAGCCGCCCCGTGAGGGGTCCGGGATCAACCCAGAAGATAGAACCGATCAGGAGGGAAACCACTGCCGTTGTCCCGCTCAGGGCACCCGCCTGAAGACGGCTGTAGACATCGGGCATGAAGAGAACCCCGAACGTTCCCAGAACCGCAAAGAATCCCGCCAAAATGAAAAAGAACCACCCCAGGATTGTGGCGATCACAGGTGTGCCTCCCGGTTCCCTACATACCGGGTGATGGCAAGAATACCAATGAACCCGAAAATATCGTAGACCAGAGCCACATCGAGATAGAAGGTGAGCTTCCGGTCGACGGCGATCAGCACCAGCAGCCCCAGCACCTGGGAGGCCACCACGGTGAGTCCCACCATGCGGTCTGCTACGGTGGGCCCCAGAACAACGCGGACCATGGAAAGGGCCGTGGTTGCAGAAAAGATGTAGATCAGGATCTTCACCGGGTCCATCCATCTACCCCCACAAACGCCGCAGGATTTTCTCGAGATTTCCCGTGATCAGCGCCCCGGCGTGACGACTGTGGGAGGTGGTGGCCTTCATCCAGTGGACCACCAGATGATCTTCATCCATCTCCAGCGCCACCGTGCCCGGTGTCAGGGTGATCGATGTAGCCAGCATCGCCCGGGCGATATCGCTGCGCAGGCGCGTCCTGAAATGAACCACCCGGGGCCGGAAGGAACCGCTCACCATGATCCAGGCCATGGCAAAGCTGGATTGATAGATCTTCCAGAGGAGCAGCAGAAGATAGGAGNCCCCCCAGTGNAGCCTCGGGACGAGNCTTCTCCAGGCTACCTCGGTCTCAACGATGAAGGAATCGAAGGTCAGGAGTGCCACCAGCAGAGAACAGACCACACCCAGAAAGAGAGACTCCCTGTCGAGGCTCCCCGTAAAGAGCAACCACCCTGCAAAGAGATAGCAGGTGGTAATACATACCCGGACAATTGCCCATTTCGTGGAACTTCTCATGGCAGGCACTTATCCCTCGCGGGACCGGATCATCTCGAGCACCTCCTGGGGTTCTTCTGCATCGAGCAGGGCTTCCCTGAAACGGGCGTCGTGAAGGATCCGGGCGAGCGTGCTCAGGGTTCTCAGGTGCTCGTTCACGGCCCCTTCCGGTGCCAGGAGGAGGAAGAAGAGCCGCACCGGTATTCCGTCGGGGGATGAAAAATGCCCGCCCTTCCGGGTCTGAAGAAACGCTGCCTGGGGTCTGGAAACCAGGGGAGTCAGCTTGTGGGGAATCGCCACACCATCGCCGATGGCCGTGCTGACCTCGCTGTCCCGCTGCAGGATCTCCCGGACAAGGGACGCCTGGTNTTCCAGGGGATCGACCCCGGCAGCGAGCTCCACAAGGCGCTCCACGATCTGCTGNCGGCGGCGTTTTCCGAAATCGAGCTCGATCGCCTGGACCTCAAGAAGCGAGGAAATCATCATGGTTCTGCCCCCTCCCGGGAATGGTCGATAAGGCCCGCAGCGTAGTCTACGGGAANGGTAAAGAATATCCCCGTTCCTCCCGAGGAGAGCCCCCCCACCACCTGGTCCAGGAGCGATTCCAGCCGGGGTATGNCCTCTGCATCGGGAACAACCGAGATAATCGTCTTGTTGTAGGGTTTGTTCCCCTTCATGAACCGGCGAAACTCGGCGAAGAGAGGAACCTCGTAGGAAAGGAAGCGCCCCATGCCCTCGGAATCGAGAATCGTGGCACCTTGAATGCCCGCCTCGACNTAGGCCTCGAGAACGCGCTCCAGGAGATCTTCATTATTCAGGATAAAAACGACCAGCTTCACGGGACCAGCATAGCCAAGTTCCGGTTTCTTTGCTACCGCTGCCCGGTCTCCGCCCCGCACAGCCCCCTGCCCCCGGGAGGACTCCCCCAGGGCCAGCCGGGCCGGAGGCAGGATCAAGCCGAGATCGTGCTGTCTCCCCGGCCCGAGTCCAGAAAGCGGATCACATCGGCCGCCGTGTAGTCCAGACCGATCTTCCGGATCAACACCCGCAACGAATCCAGGTATTCTCCCGGGACCAGCAGGGGTTTTTCCAGATATCCCCCGGCGTACTCCATGGCGGCTCCAACCGCCGCCATGAGGGCGTTGCACAGGCACCGGGCCTCCCGGGCCACTTCGGGATCGCCCCCCTTGCCCGCGAAGATTTGGGGGTCTTCAGCCGGGCAACGGTACCCCGGGCTACCATCGTCCTTCTTGTAGAGGTGNCGCAGAAGCCCCAGATTACATACCCGTTTCCGCAGGGAAAAGAGCTCGGCCTCGGCTATTGTTCCTTCCAAAAGCGCCATCTTTATGGGATAACCCGTGGGGGAAGCACCGGGATGGGTCAGGACGCGCATCCTGCCTGCCTCCACAGCCTGAAGAAACTTCTTTTTCAGTTCCGGGAGGAACCCCGACTCGCGACAAAAGGCAAAGAGTGTCCCCACCTGGATGCCCTGCGCTCCTGCCTCCTGACACCGCTTCAGGGAGTCCTCGTTGCTGCAGGAACCGCCCATCCAGAAGGGAACATCCATCTTTGCCATTCGGCCGGTGTCGACCTGATCCTTGGAGCCATACAGGGGCTCTCCCTCGTCGTTCAGATGCAAGGGTCCCCGGGGCGGAGCATTATGCCCCCCTGCCGTGTGATCCTCCACGATAATTCCGTCCACCGTCCCCGAGGCCCGGGAGACCATGGTCTGGGCGAGGACGTTGGACGAGACGATGGAAAGGAAGGCGGGCCGCTTCATCCGGGCCGGCGGCGACGAGAGAACCCGGGCGGGGTCAAACCGCCGNTGAAGGGTCTCGCCTTTTTCGGCGCCATCCAGGGCGAGGGTGATCGAACCAGCCTCGCCCCGGGCGTAGGCGTCGAGCAACCCGGGAATCTCCAGGGGAATTCCCGCTCCCATGAGAACGTAATCGACACCAGCCAGCATGGCACCGTAGATCGCGGCGGGGTTGGGAAGCTGAATCTTCTCCAGAAAGTTTACACCCACCGCTCCGGAGTGCCCCTCCCTGGCGAGATAAACCTCGACAAAGTTGGCTGCCACCAGAAGCTCTTCCACCTCAGGAGAGGGGTCCACGGTAATCATGGGAGGATTCAGAAAGCGATGAAACTCGGGAGTTCCCTCCTCCCGGTAATAGCGATCCAGGATACGTCGGACCACCTCCTGATCGGGGAAGGCCTCCAGGCCCCGTCTCATGTGACCGCCGGGATCCCCCTGCTGAAGCCGCCGGGTGAGAAGGATGTCCAGGGCCGTCCCCGAGACGACCCCCAGAGCCCCCTCTATCGCAACGGCGCGAGCGAGCCGCCAGTCAGAAACTCCAACTCCCATGCCGCCTTGTATAATCTTTGGATGCTCCATTACGCCCTCCCTGAGTGTGCTGGCGGGCCCGGACTCTGGCAGCCCGGACTCGGCGAGCCCGGGCACCTGGCGATTAACCCGCTTTCGGAACCATCATACCGGGAGAATCATTATCGGTCAACGGCCGACAAAAGAAGAGACGGGAGAAAAGGAAGAAGCAGAGAAGGAAATGGTCACGGTCACACCCTGCCCGGTCTCTCTCTGCACACGGGCACCGAGCTGCTCGGCCAGGACGTTCACCAGGGCAAACCCGAGGCCCTCGCGATAACACCCGGGCGCTTTTTCGGGAGGAATCCCGATGCCGTCATCCTTCACGGAGAGAACACACTCTCCCTTTCGTCGGCACATCTCCAGGAGAACCCGGCCACGGCGCCCCCCGGGGAAGGCGTAGCGGAGGGCATTTTCCGTGAGTTCGTGGGCGATCAGTCCGCAGGGCAGAGCTGCNCCCAGGGGGAGGAAAACTCCCCTGGCACTGATGTCTATTGTTACTCCCTGCCGCACCGGGCTGCAGGCAACCACCCTGGCGAGGTACTCCTCCATCTTGATCGCCGCAACATCGTCNGCGCCACAAGCCAGATCGTGTACCGAGGCCATCACGTGAAGACGATTCTGGCAGGTCTCCAGAAGCTGCTGAAGCTCCTCGTTCTGGTCGGCTCCGGAGCTCTGGAGACTCAGCAGGCTCGAGACGATCTGCANATTATTCTTGACCCGATGGTGCACCTCGCGGAGCAGACTCTCCTTCTCCNGCAGGGTTGCCTGGATGATAGCGTAGTCCTGGTGAAGCCGGGCGTTCATGCCAAGAATACTCCGCGCCAGCGAACCCACCTCGTTGCGGAAGAGCCCGAGCTGTTCCAGTTCTTTCGAGGGCAGAGGGTCCCTGATATCGATCTGCTCGGTCAGGGCCTGAAGGCGCTGAATGGGAGAGGCGATTACTCTGGCGACGGCGAAGGCAAGGATAAAGAAGAAGAGACAGAGCACCCCCATTACGTAGAGCGCAAAGCGGTCTGCCTCGATCAGGGGAGCGGTAAAATAGCCCTCCTGGATAAAAACGGCGACACTCCAGCGGGGAAGGCCCTTCTCCCTCATGGGAGGAGGAGCCAGGGACGCCAGGGCACCGTGGAACCGTTCTCCCCGGACGAGGACCGTCAGGGGAGATCCCGCCGGGGAAAGNCGATTTCCTCCCTGCAACCACTCCACCTCGGAACAGGAATCGATCGCCCTCAGCAGGGGGTCTTCGCTCTCTGCCAGAGGTTCGAGCGAGGGATAATCCCGCGAGGCGGCAACGATTCTGCGCGCCTCGTCAAAAACCAGGATCACCCCCCGCTCGGGAGGTATCTGGGACCCCAGGAATGCACCAATCTGTCCCAAGGTGAGTACCACCGAGGTAACCCCGCCGGGCTCGCCCTCAAAGGGCACTGCCGAGGTGATNACCAGATCGCCATCGGACCAGAGNGAATACACATCAGACCAGAACGGCCCTCCGGCGGCGCGGGCGCCCTTGAACCAGGGTCGCTCCCTGGGATCGTAGGGCTCGAAGCCGGAGACCTCCCCCGGGGAGGGACGGGAAAGGGGGGCACCTCCGGGGTTGCCGGAAGATCCCCGGGGCGGTGGCTCCCCGGGAGATCTGAAGACGAGCCCCCCCGCCGACTCTCTTCCGGCGTAGCCAAAACGCAGGGAACCATCGAACTGCCTTTGCACCTCGTAGTACTCGCCGTCCAGATACCCCACCGAGGCGAGGCCCAGGGCAGGACAGCGCTCGATCTGCTGCAGAAAAACCTCCTGGATCTCTTCTTTCAGAGGCCACTCTGCGGGGAGATTCTCCAGATAGCTCGCGTTCACCTCCGATATCTGCCGGGCCGATTCCAGAAAGGACGAGAGTTCCCTGGCCACGGAGAGGGCCGTCTCGCGGGAAAGCTCCCGCACCAGATCGCGGACAACCGCCCGTGAACCCGCAAGATAGAGGGCCCANCCCGAGATGAACCCCAGGGCGATGAGAGCGAAGAAGGGNATGCTCGTAATCCATCGAATATTCCAGCCCTTTATCACGAAACCTCCTGTACAATAGAACCCGTCGGGAGGATCATTATTACCGGACTGAAAAGATTATGTCCTGCGTTGTCAGACAAAGGAGGAGATGATTGCTCCCCGGGACGTGCGCGCCGACAATCCAGGACGTTTGTTTTTGTAATTTCCGCCATGATAAACCGCAAATTAATTCTCCCCGGGGTGTGGCCGGTCTCTCCCGAAGGCCTGCCCGGAAGGCCCTTCGGGAGGGTTTCAGGAATTATCCCATGACACACCCTGCTCCACCAACCGGTCTGATTGCTTTCAGCGCGGTCTCCCTTCTGGGAAGCACAAACTGCCTTATCTTCGGCCTGCTCTCCTGGAGGACCTATCGCGCACACCCCCGGGGGACTCCTCATTATAACGCAGCGCCCTGGATCCTGGCGCTTTTTCTCAGCCTCTCCGGGGGGTTCACCTCAGCCTGGTATCAGGACAGCCTCTCCTACCGGGTGGTCCCCCACCTTCTGCCCCTCTCTCTCTCGTTCCGTTTCCTCTACGGCCCGGTTATCTTCGGTTTTGCCCGAGCGCTTCTGGGACGCCCCGCCTTCTCGCGTGTCAGGGCAGCGCTCCACATGGCGCCCTTTTGCCTTCACCTGGCCTCCCAGGTTCCCCTGATGAGGGCCGGAGGAACAGCGCAGATTCTTTTCTGGGAGCAGGGTCGCTGGCTCTGTTCCCTCTATCCCCTGGGGATCATTCTCCAGATTTTCCACCTTCTCATCTACCTGGCCTCTACGCTGGTGGTTATCCATCGGTCCAGCCGCCGTCCCCGCCTGGTCTCCCCTGGAGGAGGCTCCCGCAGGGATGAGCTTTCGTGGCTCGGCAATATCGTGATGGCTGTGGCGGTAGTGTTGGGGCTCTTCACTCTCATGACGGGAGCCTTCATCCTCGGGGCCTCGCCGGATATCATTCTTTTTATACGGAGAACGAACGAGGCGTTGCTCTTTGTTCTGATCCATCTCCTGGCGTATCAGGGAATCCGCCACGGGACCCTCCTGCTCCACCCGAGAGACCCCGGGCCGGAACCTGTCCGGCCAGAATCAGCACCTGTGCCGTCCTCACCGGCGGAGACGGGGCGGAGGGCTCCAAACCAGACGGAGCCCCCCTCCGGAGGTGATCCTCATCCGGGCAGTCCCGGCCCCCCGGGGACACCCCCGGATACCTGTTGCGCCCAGGAAGGGGAACCGGACGATCGGGCTCCCCTGCCGGAAGCGGCCGCCCGGGAGCTGGCCCGCCAGGCCGACGAGCATATCCGGAGAACCCTGGCCTTCCTGGACCCCCTCCTCTCGCCAACTGACCTGGCCCAGGAACTGGATGTCCCGGCTCACCATCTTTCCTACGCGATCAACAGCGTCCTGGGACAANGGTTCACCCATTGCCTGAACGGCTATCGTGCAGACTACGCACGAAAACTGCTCACCGCCCCCTCGCACCGAACCACGCCCCTCACGGAGATATCACACATGTCGGGGTTCCGCTCCAAGTCCTGTTTTAACGCAACTTTCAGAAAGTGCTATGGCTGCGCGCCCTCGGAGTTCCGGAAAAAATCCTGGGCCCCGCCTTCCCCCTGGTCCACAGAATAACCGGGGAAGGCCCGCAGCCTCACGACGAGACGCGGAACCGGGAAACAACCTGCTCCAGCTCTTCGGCCTGATCACGCAACTCCNGGGCGGCCTCTGCCAGGGCGGCATTCTGGCCTGACTGCTCCTCGCTGGTAGCGGCGACTTCTTCGGAGGCCGAGGCGGTTTGCTGAACCAGCTGATCCAGCTGTACCAGGGCATCACTCACCGAGGTGGCACCCTGGCTCATCTCCCGNCTGGAGGCGGATATTTCCTGCACCAGATCGGCCGTATGTCCAATATTGGGAACCATGATCTCCAGAACCTTCCGGGCTTCCTCGGCGGTCGCCACAGAGTCGGTACTCACCGTGCGAATCTCCCGGGCCGCTATGGCAGAGTTTTCTGCAAGTTTTCTCACCTGGGAAGCAACGACAGCAAAGCCCTTTCCATTCTCTCCTGCCCGGGCGGCCTCGATCGCAGCATTCAGGGAGAGCATATTGGTCTCCCGGGCGATATCCTCGATAACGGAGATTTTTTCTGCAATTCTTTTCATGGCCTCCACCGTCGCCTGGACTGCTACCCCTCCCTCCCGGGCAGATTGGGCCGATTCCCGGGCTATTTTCTCCGTTGCTGCAGCATTGTCCGAACTCTGGCGAATATTGGCCGCGATCTGCTCCATCGAGGCCGAGACCTCTTCCACCGAGGCGGCCTGTTCCGAAGCGCTCTGGGATAACTGCTCGGCGATAGAGGCCATCTGACGGGACCCCTGGGCCGTATCCTGACCGATCGCAAGGACCGTTCCGCTTCCCGACGAGACTCTTCCGGAGCACCCCTGAATACTGGCTACAACCTCCCGGAGCGTCTTGTTCATCCGGTCGAAGGCGTGGGCCATGGTGCCGATCTCGTCCTGCAAGGCCAGATCCTTCTCCTCCACCTCCTGGGTCAGGTCTCCCGAGGCCAGATGATCCATGAAATCAGCCGCCTCGTACACGTGGGTCCCCACCCATCCCGCGAGAAGCCGTCCCACCAGAATAATTCCCGTCAGGGCCATCAGGATCAGCGGTATGATTGCCGCCACCATGCGATAAATCGGTGCGTTCAGGTCCCGGAACGGCAGGAGATATACCATCCCCCATCCAGGAGAAGCGGGAATCGGCGAAAAAATTGCCTGCATTCTGGTGCCGTCGGGTCGGGCAAATTCCTCCCGTCCCGATTCTCCCCGCAGAATCCGCTCCCCCACCCGGTCAAGATTCACGTACCCCGGCGCGTCCATCACATTCAGCTCCATCACCAGATCGGGATTCGGATGACCGATAACCATTCCCTGGCCATCCACAACCGCACCGAAACCCTCCTGCCCGAAGTGCATGTCCATTGTTATCGCACTCAGATCCATCAGTGCAACCGAGGCAATAACGGCCCCCACCAGATCCCCCCGGTCATCACGAACCTCGCAGGCTATCGCCACAAAGGGATTTCCCGTGCTTCTGCTGACCAAGGCGTTACTTACGGAGTACCGGTTGCCCCGGGAGAAAATGTCCTGAATGTATCCCCGGTCCAGCAGGTTCCCCCTCACATCCTGACTGGTAATCAGATCCCCCCGGGTATCGACAAAGCTGAGGTTTTCCAGATCCTCCGGCAGATCGGGGTGAAGATCCAGCAGATAGGCACGGATCTCCTCGATCGTTCCCCGGCGAAACACCGGTTGCAGGGAATACTGCTGAACCAGATCGATATTCCCCCCGAGCCACCGNCCCGTCTCGGCCCCACGGGCCGAAACGATTTCCCGGGACATTTCCCGGATCGTCTCTCCCTGGATTCTGACCATCTGCCAGAGCAGGACACCCCCCATAAAAGAAAAAAGAAGGACAGCAGCTCCTCCAAAACACGTCATCATGCGTCCCCGGAGAGACCTGAACCTGTACATAATCACCGAGCTCCTCTCGAATCAGAAAATCAATGGTCACAAAAATCGGTGACCACAATATTCATCCTTTGCAACGACCCCAGGGGGTGCANCCATCCTTTTCATCGCCGGGGCTTGCACAGCCCGTAACCGCGAAATCGCCCCGATCCCAGCAGGAGTGGCCCCCGAACCATTCTCCCGAAGACACACCGCACATGAACCATTCTGCGACTNCTCCCATCCTTGAGGCGGATCGGAGGGAATCGCTTCACCTCGAGCGATCCGGGATAGAAGGGGACGGTATCGACCAGAACTTCCTCGGGTTCGGGCAACCCTATCTTCGTGCAGAGTGTTCTTATCTGCTGCCTGGCCCATTCGTCGGGGTGGATGTGGCGCCCCCTCTGCCTNCTGTCCATCACCACGGGGGTAATGCTGTCCCAGACCTGGGAGGGGCCCGTCCAGGATCGCAGGTCACGGGGATCTTCCGGGGTCATCCCGGAACTTCCCTGAGACACCTCCTGCCCACCCTCCTGAAGCGGTTTGAGCCCGAACAGCCCGAGTCTTCCCAGGGTCAGGAGAATTCCCCGCTCTCCCCGGGCCGCTGACATCAGCACCGACCGAAGTTCTTCTTCCTCCTCCGGCTCGAGCGCTTCGGGAAGAACCAGAGCCGCACCGCGTATCATCAACGCTCCTGCCCTTCCCCGGGGTTCACACAGAGGGATATACGCTACGTGGGTCTCCCTCAGGGGCGACCCGTTCCGTTCGTGCCCCGAGGCCAGCTCCCTGGCCCGCTGGGACCGTTCTTCGGCCAGCGGGATGAGGGTGGCCCGCAGGGCTTGGGAGAGGAGCATTGTCTGCGACACGGAAAGATCCCTCCCGCAGGTTTTCTCCATGGCAATAATTCGGGGAGAAAAAACGGTCCCCGGAGTCCGGAGAANGGAGGGACCAGACGGGCCGGGACCATCTTCGGGGACTATCTCAGTTCCGGACTCACAAAAAAGATGCTGTGTTGAGGCCACTGTCGCTACTCCACAATAAACCGGTCTACAATACCCTTGACCCGGGCAATACCCTCGCCGTTCTTGCCGCTCATTTCTTCCACGGCGGTCACGGCCTGCCGGATCTCGTCGGAACCGGACTTCATCTCCTGCATGCCGTTACTCAGCTGCTGGGTTATATCCTGCAGGCGCACCATCTCTTCCAGCATCACCCGGCTGGCCTGGACGATCTCGCCCGACCCCTCGTGAACGGAATCGGTNACCGCCGATATCTGCTCCAGGGCCTTCAGGATCTGCACGCTCCCGGCGCTCTGTTCCTCCATGGCGNTNCGNATCTGCCCCTCGTTCTCGNCCACCTCCCGGATCCGGCTGTGGACCGCCGCGAAGGCTCCCGAGACATCCTCGGCCGAGGTCACGGCTTCCTGGATCGACGAGGAGACCGCCGAGAGCTCCTGACCGATCGCCCGGGACTGCGCCCCGGCCTCCTCGGCGAGCTTGCGGATCTCGGCGGCCACCACGGCAAAGCCCCGGCCGTATTCCCCGGCGTGGGCCGCCTCGATGGC